>NZ_JAHCMB010000013.1 GCF_019904155.1 Paenibacillus sinensis | reverse complement strand
AAAAAAGAGCGAGCCATCTGTACGATGACCTGCTCTTTTTCTTCATTTTTGGGCCTGTGCCTTATCTTAATGACATTGGCTGCACTCCCCCCTATTTTTTGCGCCCAACCCAACACAAAAAGGAGACGCAGGGTGTCCTGAGTCTCCTTTTTTCATATCGATGTGAACGGGGCGCTATATCCCGAGCAAGCCGTTAACCTTTTGACACCGGGATCTGGATTTCAGTCAAATAGTCGGACGGGTCTTTCTCGGACCATGGGCCTTTATGATAGATCGCCCGGGTATTGCCGCTGATCCGGTATCCGCTCTCGGACATCCACATGCCGAGCGCCCGGTAAGCCTCGCTCATTTCTTCAAAAGGGCCTTTATGAAAGGCCACCGCCATCTCCGGCACCGCTTCAAGCTCCCGGATTTTGATCCGCTCATTTTCGGTCGCCTCACCCTGAAAATGCATCATCAATTCCACGTCTACATCGCTTTCCTTGTATCCCGGATCGTGATAGACGGCATATGTGGGCGGAACGCATTTAATGCGCTGCTCGGCTACAAAACGGTTCAGTTCATCCCACAATCTGCCCTCCTCATTGTATTGTGCAATTACATCCCTCAAAGACAGCATACGGTACGCCGGTATCGATTTAATTGAAATTTCCTGACTCATTGCATAACCCTCCCTTTCCATTCGTGTGATCAGCGTCTCAATACGCTGCAATTTGTTCTTCTCCTGCTCGATCGACTCCTTCACGATTCTCTTTCGGTTCTCCAACAGAGCAAGCAGCATGCCGGAGTCTCCGATATTGTTCATAAGCCCTTTGATTTCGGACAGACTGAATCCGAGTTCTTTCAGCAGATGAATGCGATTCATCACTTGAATCTGGTCAGCGGAGTATATCCGGTAACCGGTGGAGGCGTTGACCTCCTGAGGCTGAAGCAGGCCGATTTCGTCGTAATGGCGCAGCATACGAATCGACACCCGGGTCAGTTGCGAGAACTCGCCGATCTTGAACATGGAATCTCCTTTCTTCTTTCATCAATCCGGATTGTAAATTAAGCATAGTCCCTCACATAATGAGAGAGTCAAACGTTAATTATTGCGCATTTGAATGTTCCTCTCGTTGAGAATGCCTCCGGTTTCCTATACACTTATTGAAGAATATGACAGACGCAGGTGATACCTTTGTTCAAATTGCTGCTTATCGAAGACGACGCAACGCTTTTTAACGAGATCCGAAATCGGCTGACTCAATGGTCATATGATGTGTACGGCATTTCCGATTTCGCCAAAGTGATGGAAAGGTTCGCGGAGGTCAAACCCGATCTGGTGCTGATCGATATCGGGCTCCCGATGTTCGACGGATTCCACTGGTGCCGCATGATCCGCTCCCACTCCAATGTCCCGATTATTTTTCTCTCTTCCCGGGATCATCCGACCGATATGGTCATGTCGATCCAACTGGGTGCGGATGATTTTGTGCAGAAACCTTTTCATTTCGATGTGCTGATCGCCAAAATACAGGCCATTCTCCGACGCGTTCACGATTACAGCACCACCGAGCCGGTCACACTCCGTACCTGGTGCGGCGCCGCCGTCGATCTGGAGAAGAATACGGTTAGCAATGCGGAAGGCTGTGTGCAGCTGACCCGCAATGAAATTTTTATTCTGAAGCTGCTCATCGACCGCCGAAACCGGATCGTCAGCCGCGAGGAGCTC
Organism: Paenibacillus sinensis; assembly: GCF_019904155.1. Taxonomy (GTDB): domain Bacteria; phylum Bacillota; class Bacilli; order Paenibacillales; family Paenibacillaceae; genus Paenibacillus_AQ; species Paenibacillus_AQ sinensis. The sequence goes on along the minus strand of NZ_JAHCMB010000013.1, from coordinate 96,617 downwards.
ATCAAAAGCCTATGGGATGACGAACGGTTTGTCAGTGACAACACGCTGACCGTCAATTTGAACCGGCTGCGCAAGAAGCTGGAAGACATCGGGCTGGACCAGTTCATCGAGACGAAGGTCGGCCAGGGTTACATAGCGGTGGATGAGGCGGATAACCATGATCGTTAATTTTTTAAAGGAACGGTTGAGCTGGATTCTCATGTTCATACTTGGGCAGGTCATCATTGTGTTCATCGCCTATTTGGACAATGCCATTCCGCTTCAGCCGCTGCTCTATATCGTGTTTCTGTCCATGATCGCCTTTGCCGCCTTTCTGGTTCTCCGCTACCGGAAGGAGACCAGGTTCTACCGAAGCCTCGGAGACTGGGAAATCAGTCTCGATCTTACCGAGATCGCCAAAGCTGACAGTCCTTTCGAACGCCTTGTGGAAGATTCACTGACTGGACAGACAGAACGCCTGAAACGTGACGCCTCTTTGGAGCGGACAAGGTTCGAGCTTGAACAGGATGAGCTTCTCTCCTGGATTCATGAAGTGAAGACGCCGCTGACCACCATGCACCTCATCATCGAACGCATGGACGATTCATCTCTGAAAGCCCAGCTGACGTATGAATGGCTGCGCATCCATCTTCTGCTTGACCAGGAGCTGCACCGGAAGCGCATTTCCTTCATCGAGAACGATCTGTATATGGAAAAAGTCAGCCTGAACGCGCTCATCGTAGGCGAGATCCGGACGCTCAAATCCTGGTGCATCGCCAAGGGCATCGGCTTCGAGCTAGAGCTTGACGCAGATCAGGTGCTGAGCGACGCCAAATGGCTTGCCTTTATTCTTAGACAGATTCTCACCAACGCGGTCAAATACAGCGAGGATGGCGATATTATTGTCCGAAGTTATATGCGGGAAGAACAAACCGTTCTGGAAATCACCGATTTCGGCAGAGGCATCGACTCCCGGGATCTTCCCCGGATCTTCGATAAAGGCTTCACCTCCACGATGGAGCATCATGACAATGCCTCAACGGGCATGGGACTGTATCTGGTCCGGCGTGCCGCCGACCCGCTAGGAATCCGAATCAGTGTGCGATCCGCTCCCGGCGAAGGCTCAACCTTTACGCTTGTCTTCTCCAAGCGCAATGAATTTGTGAAGCTGTCAGGCGTGTGACAACATTGTCACATGCTTTTGTTTTTTGTTCGGCCGATCAAACGATGACTTCAGGGGGTTCATTCTACAATAGAGTCAAGAAAGGCAATGAGCCTATACGATAAAGGAGATTTGATCATGAACATCCTCGAAGCGGACAAAATCTATAAGAGCTATGGTAACAAATTCAACCGGCAGGAGGTGCTGAAGGGAATTGACATCGTGATCGGCAAAGGCGAGTTCGTCAGCATTATGGGCGCCTCCGGTTCCGGCAAAACAACGCTCCTCAACGTCCTCTCCTCCATCGATAAGGTTAGCGGCGGAACGATTCATATAAGCGGAACCGAAATGACAGCGATGAAGGAGAAGCAGCTCGCGGAATTCCGCAAGCAGCATCTCGGATTTATTTTTCAGGATTATAATCTGCTCGACACACTGACGGTGAAGGAGAACATTCTGCTGCCCCTGTCTATTTCGAAGACGCCGAGAGCAGAGGCTGAGCGCAGATTTCAAGAGGTGGCCAGCGAACTCGGCATCTATGAGGTAAGAGATAAATATCCGAATGAAATTTCAGGGGGCCAGAAGCAGCGTACTTCCGCCGCCAGAGCGTTCATCCATGAGCCGAGCATCATCTTTGCGGACGAACCGACGGGAGCGCTGGACTCCAAATCGGCCTCCGATCTGCTGAACAAGCTGAGCGAGCTGAACCAACGCCGGGAGGCAACCATCCTGATGGTAACGCATGATCCGGTGGCCGCCAGCTACTGCGGCCGGGTTATTTTTATCCGGGACGGACAGATATACACGCAGTTGAACAAGGGCTCGCAGGACCGCCAGACCTTTTTCAAGGATATTATGAAGACCCAGGGTGTGCTCGGAGGTGTGCAGGTTGAACATTAATCAGCTCATCTTCCGCAATCTGAAGAAGAATCTCAGTCATTATTCGCTATACGTCTTCGCGCTGATCTTCAGTGTTGCGCTGTATTTCGCATTTGTCACCCTGCAGTTCGATCCTTCGATGGATGCAGCCAAGGGATCGATCAAGGGCGCAGCGGCGATGAAATCGGCGTCCATCATGCTGGTTGCTATCGTCGCCATATTTCTGCTCTATGCCAATAATATTTTTATCAAAAGACGCAGCCGTGAAATCGGGTTATTCCAGCTGATCGGCATGACCCGGGACAAAATCTTCCGCCTGCTAAGCGCCGAAAACCTGCTGCTCTACACCGGATCGCTGCTGGTGGGCATCGCGCTGGGCTTCTCCGTATCCAAGCTCATTCTGATGATTCTGTTCAAGGTCATTGGAGTGGATGAGTTGGCAGCCCTTCACTTCTCGGGGAAGGCGCTCGTTCAGACCGTGATTGTGTTCGGTGCGATCTATATACTCATCATGCTGATGAATTACTCCTTCATTAAGAGACAGAGTATTCTGAATCTGTTCCGGGCGACCTCCGTTACGGAGACGCGAGTGAAGAAAATTTCAGCGGCGGAGATTGTGATCGGACTGCTTGGAATCCTGCTGATTGCAGTCGGGTATTATGTATCTTCCAAACTGTTCGGCGGGGATTTCGTTACAATGAATTCACTGTTCGGGGCGATGATACTAATCCTGGCCTCGGTAATTATCGGTACGTATTTGTTCTATAAAGGATCGGTCCGGTTCATCACCAACCTGATCCGCAAGAGCAAGCATGGTTATCTGAACGTCAATCAGGTGCTCTCCCTCTCGTCGATCATGTTCCGGATGAAGTCGAATGCGCTGCTGCTGACCATCATCACCACCGTATCCGCTCTGGCAATCAGCCTGCTCTCCTTAAGCTACATTTCGTATTACTCAGCCGAAAAGAGCGCCGAACAGTCGGTCCCTGACCACTTCGGATTCAGCACTGTTCAGGATGCGGACCGGTTCACCGCGATGCTGAAGTCCAAAGACATTGCTTATTCAGAGAAAAAGATAGAGGTTATTCAGGCGGCATTCGATGCCACACAAATTCTGGATACGAGTCTGGATACACTGGAGATCGATCCGAAAGCCATGGTGATGCCCGTAATCAGTGAACAAAGTGCCGGACTTGACGTTCAGAAGGATGAGGTCATCCTCTCCGGATACGATGACTTGATGCAATCCTTTATGGCGCTGAAGAGCTCCGGAAACATAGTCCTTAAAGATCTGAAGAACTCATTTCCGCTGAATTACACAGGTATGCATGCCAAACATTATATCGACTATTATTACACGAGCGGCGGACTGCCTGTTGCGATTGTAGACGACTCTGTATTTCAATCCTTGAAACAGAACGCCGATCCCAAAATCCAGAAAAAAACCTCAATCTATATTGGCGTCAATATCAACAAGAAAAGTCAGATCGAAGAAGCGAACAGTCTGTTTCTGTCGAAGACATTCGGTGAATTATCCCACTCCCAGCTTGACATGAGCACTACCCAAAAGCGCAACATGGGGATGATTATGTTCATCGTTGCCTTCCTCGGACTCACCTTCCTGATCACCTCGGGCTGCATTTTGTATTTCAAGCAGATGGGTGAAAGTGAAGAGGAAAAAGGCAGCTACACCATCCTCCGCAAGCTCGGTTTCACACAGAGCGATCTGCTGAGAGGACTTCAGGCCAAGCAGCTGTTCAGCTTCGGCATTCCACTCGCTGTCGGCCTGCTCCATAGCTACTTCGCTGTCCGGTCCGGCTGGTTCCTCTTCGGAACGGAGCTGTGGACGCCGATGTTCATCGTCATGATCATGTATACTGTGCTGTACTCGATATTCGGTCTGCTGTCTGTCTTGTACTGCAAAAAAGTAATTCGCCAGGCACTCTAGACCGCACATAAATGAACAAGCTTGCTCTCTTGAAACGGAGAGCAAGCTTGTTTGCTGCATGGGAACATTAGATGAGAGCAATAGCCAGCAAGGTGAAAAGGCTAAGTGTAAGTACAGTGCTGGCAGCGCCGTATGAGTATCCATACGGGTAGAAAGCCGAGGTATTCACATCTCCACGGTCGGTTTGAAGATAGAGATTGTTGTAATCCACGTCTTTGACGACGCCAGTGTACTGCCGGCCATCTCTAGTCATGACCCGCACTCTTTGCCCTTTACATCTCAAGCAGTTGATATAAGCATCCACCGCAATCACTCCTCTCTTTAGCAGCATTGTATGGGGAGACATGCCTCAGGGAAACGGCGTTTGTCCATGAAATTCCAGAAGAGTTACGGCCTGTGAAGATCAGGGAGAGAAGCCTGGCCGCCAGGCAACCAGAGACCGAATTTCTTTTCGTCAATTAACCGCATCAGCCGTTGCGGCCACCCGCCTTCTCTTTTGGTTAATATAAAAAAATGACGCCTCCAGCCTGTTGGCCGTGAGACGCCTCATGTACATTGCGAATGGATTGTTGAGTTAACTTCCGCTACAGATTTGACGCGCTCAACCGAGCACCGTCTGACCGATCAGGAACAAATTCAGCGTCACCACAATTCCGGCGATGATCCAGCCCAGAATGGTTGTGACCCGGTGATTGACCAGTCCGCCCATAAGCTTGCGGTCGCTGGTGAAGATAATGAGCGGTATCAGAGCGAACGCAATCCCGAAGGACAGCACCACCTGGCTCATGACCAGTGCGCGGGTCGGGTCCACACCTGACAGAATAATCGCAAGCGGAGGCAGCGTCGTGATTGCCCGCCGAAGATACAGATTGATCCGTTTGTTGATGAAGCCCTGCATAACGACGTCCCCGGCCATCGTTCCGACGGAAGCGCTGGACAGTCCCGCGATCAAGAGACCCAGTCCGAAGGACACCGCCGTTACCGGACCTACCAGCTGGCCGAATTGATGGTACGCCACATCGAGGTCCTCGACGGTCAGTCCGTTCTTGAAGAAAGTGGCTGCGGAGACGATGACCATCGCCATATTGACCGCGCCCGCAACGAACATGGCAATCAGAATGTCAATGAATTCCAGCTTGAAGATCTTCTTCTTCTCCGCGTCGTCGCGTCCTACGATCCGGTGCTGTGTCAGCGATGAATGCAGATAGATCGCATGCGGCATCACGGTAGCTCCGAGAATGCCCGCAGCCAGGAGCACGCTGTCCATGCCTTGAAAGCGGGGTGTTACGATGCCATGCACCACACTGCCGACATCCGGTCGGGCCGTAATGACCTGAAAGGCGAATGCCAGTACGACAATCAGAATCATGGCTGCGATACCCGCCTCCAGGGACCGGTATCCCCGGCGCTGAAGCTCCAGGATCGCGAAGGAACCAACAGCCGTTATAATGGCAGCAGCGAGCATCGGTATATCAAATAATAGATAAAGTCCAAGTGCCGCTCCGAGAAATTCGGCCAAATCCGTCGCCATGATCACAAGCTCGCTCTGAATCCAGAGCGCGATCGAAGCGGATTTCGAGAACCGGTCGTGTGCGACCTCCGGCAAATTGCGGCCTGTCGCAATGCCAAGCTTCGCCGAAAGGGATTGAATGAGTACAGCCATCAGATTGGAAGCCGCGATAACCCACAGCAGCATATAACCGTATTTAGAGCCGGCGGTAATATTTGTCGCAAAATTACCGGGGTCCAGGTAGGCGACCGCCGCGATGAAAGCAGGTCCTAGAAATGGAAGAATGCGTCCAAGCCCCTTGGCCTTTCCGCGAATTGCGGTCTGAGCGGCGAGTCGATGCTTATCTTTCTCAGCGGATGTTCCCAATGTATAAACATCTTCCATCATCATTATTTCCTCCCCGCCTAATTATTAGCCAAGCACATAAATGTTTGCCTCGTGCAACTTTTGATAAACCTATTATATTCCCCTTTACCCAAATTGTAAACCCGGGCATTCGCCTATTTCTGAAAAATTTGAAAGATAACATTTCCTTTTCATGATATGCCAACAAGAGGCATTCCACGCCGCCTGAATGCAGCTGGGAATGCCTCTTGCTCAAGTAAAATGACTCATCCCTTTGATCGTATGACAGCTCTGCAAGCTGCACCGAATTGTCGCGAACCGGAGTGATCCACTAACGGATTGTTTCGCGTTCTCTATCCTTGATGTCCCACATATATACGGCTCCGGCCAGAAGCAATCCCATAAAAGAAAACAGTGCCCCGAACCAGGGCAGAGATGACAGTCCGATATGGGTGATGATGGTTCCCCCGATGAATGCACCGAAGGCGTTGCCGAGATTCAGCGCGGAATGATTGGATGTGGAGGCGAGCGCCGGAGCATCCTTGGCCAGATTCATAATCCGGATTTGCAGTCCGGGGAGTACACCGAACGCTCCTGCTCCCCATAAGAAGATCGTGATCACCGCAAGCGCCGGAACATGCACCGAATAGGCGAACACGGCCAGTATGGCTGCCAGAAAGGCGAAGTTCACGAGCAGCGAAGGCATTAGCTTCCAGTCTGCCAGCTTGCCTCCGACAATGTTGCCGGTTGTAACCCCTACGCCGAACAGGACCAGAATCCAGGCAACAGCACTCTCAGAGAACCCTGTAATATCTTCAAGCAATGGCGTGATGTAGGTGAATACGGCAAAAAGACTGCTGCAGCCAAGCGCACCTGTCAGCAGCACGAGCAGCAGCTTCGGCTGAAGCAGCGCACGCACCTGCCGTCCCAGGCTGGAGGATTCCTCCGTCTTGATATCCGGAACCAGCAGCAGGATGCCGGAAAGCGAGATAATACCCATTATAACGACAGCGCCAAAAGAAGCCCGCCAGCCAAGATGCTGGCCAATGAACGTCCCGGCCGGGACGCCGATTATGTTGGCAACGGTCAGACCGGCCATCATAATCGAGACCGCAGCGGCCCGCCGCCCCGCGCCGACGAGACTGGCGGCGATGACAGAACCGACGCCGAAGAAGGTCCCATGCGCCAGGGCGGTGAAGAGCCGCGCGCTCATCAACACCGTGTAATTCGGCGCCAGAGCCGCAGCGGCATTGCCGCAGATGAAGAAGATCATCAGCAGGCAGAGCAGCCGCTTCTGCGGCAGCCGATGCGTCAGCATGGCCAGAATCGGCGCTCCGATCGCTACACCAAGCGCATAGCTGGTTATCAGCTGCCCAGCTGAGGAGATCGATACATTCAGATCGTCGGCCACGTTAGGGAGAATCCCCATGATGACAAATTCGGTCATTCCGATGGCAAAAGCGCCCAGCGTCAGTGAGAGCAGCGCCAGGGGAAATTTTTTATGAGCAGCCTGCCCGGAATCGGTACTTGAGAGCTGCATGTTCATGAATTATTCTCCTTTCGAGGCAGGTTCATTCTGGGCAAAAATATAAGTGCGATCACCGCTCGTCTGCACACGGACAGGACCTTCGAAGAATCGGCTTAGCCGCTCCGTATTCAGCATCTCGCCCGTCTCGCCGGAATCGAACACCTGCCCTTTGCGGAGCAGAATCGTATGGCTGAATGCTGGCAGGATTTCTTCTGTGTGGTGGGTGACATAGATCAGCGTCGGTCCGGCATTGTCATGCGCCAGCTCCTCAATGCTCTTCAGCAGTCTTTCCCGGGCGAACAGGTCGAGTCCGTTGCATGGCTCATCCAGAATCAGGATTCTGGGCTCAGCCATTAAGGCCCGCCCGATGAGCACCTTCTGTTTCTCGCCCTGGGAGCAATTGCGGAATTCCCGATCCCATAAATGCTCGCAGCCAAGCTTCACCATCAGCTCACGCGCCCGCTCATAATCCTCTTCCGGCACATTGACATACAGTCCGATGGAGGCATGCTTTCCGCTGATCACCACAGCCTGCGCCTTGTCCGATCCTCTCAGCTTCTCCTGAAGCGAGGAGCTGACCCAGCCGATCGACTTGCGCAGCTCCCGCAGATCGACATCGCCAAAGCGCTCGCCCAGCACCTCCACCTCACCTTCAGTCGGCCATATGTAGCCGTTGACCATGTTGAGCAGTGTTGTTTTGCCCGAACCGTTAAGTCCTAGCAGCGCCCAGTGCTGGCCGGGTTCGATAGTCCAGCTGACCTGGTCCAATAATAGCTTGGTGCCTCTTCTCCAGGAGACATTGCTTAGCTTTAATATACTGTTCATTCGCAATTACCTCTTTCGTACAGATCAAGATGGTCTGCTCCGGTATTAGAATTGTCCATCGTATTGTATACATTTCCGAATGTAAATGTCGATGTGAAAATTGCGCAAACTTGTTGCAATTATTGCTATAATTATTTTAGGAGGGAGCGTTCATGAAGCTGCAGATTGTCACAAAGAATATTGAACTATGCCGATTGGAAGAGCATTATGACGACGCTCCGCATGTACATGAGAACTGGGTCCAGCTTACATGCTCCATTCGCGGCGGCAATGCTGTCGTCAGTCAGGGAGTTCCCGGGATCATCCCGGAGGGGCAAGGCCAAATCCACAAGCCGATGGAAGAGCATTATATTCGGGTGGATAAAGGGAATCGTGTCATCGTCATCAAAATACGCAGCTCGCTGTGGGAGAACCTTCAGCAGCAGGAACCGGAATGCATCTCAACAAGACAGGTCATTGACCCGCAGGAACTGAGCGATCTGTTCCATGAATGGGTCTCTCCTCTCGTTCTCGTCGACGGAGAAGAAGGAGTCCGGCAGAACATGACGGAAACCGAGGTGCTGCAATATTTGGGGCGCATTCTCAAACGGGAATCCTGCTCCGACAAGGCGAAGGTATATCTATCCGAGCTTCCGCACACAGACGAACCGTATTTGAACCGTGTGTTCGAATATATTCATGACGCTTATACTTCTCATATCAGCATTGAGGAGCTGTCTTCTCTCGCTCTCCAGAGCCGGTATCACTTTATCCGGTCCTTCAAGGCGGTAACTGGTGTCACACCATACCAGTACATCCTCCGGCTGCGTATGCAGCAGGCTAAATACGAGCTAGAAGCGACCGATGCAACCGTATCGGCGATCAGCGCCGGTCTCGGCTTCGCTTCGGCCAGTCAATTCTACCGTTCATTCGTCAAATTCGTCGGCATGACCCCTGAGCAGTACCGGTTGAACCGGAAGAGACCGACGATTCCTGTCTAAGACGGAACCATTCTTCTTTACGCATATGCCATATGCAGCGCAAAAAAGCGGGGCCCCCTTGTTCCTTGTTGGGAGACCCCGCTTTTCTTGCTGCTTGTTGATGATGAGCATTGCGTTTTAGTTTAGCGGTTCAGACGGTACCCGCCATGAAAGACGGGGCCGACATACGAGTTGAACGAGAAGCCGGATGAAATGGCTGCTGTGACGAAATCCTTCGCCTTGGCAACCGCGTCTTTCGTACTCATGCCGTTCGCCAGACCGGCAGTAATTGCGGCAGCGAAGGTGCAGCCTGCGCCGTGATTATGCGCCGGATCAAGCTTGTCCGTCTCCAGAACAATATACTCTGTACCGTCGTAGTACAGATCGATCGCTTTATCACCGCCCAGCGCCTTGCCGCCCTTGATCACAACGGTCTGGGCGCCAATATCCTTGATGAGCGCCGCCGCTTCTTTCATATCATCCAGGTTCGACAATTTGCCTTTGCCGGACAGCACACCGGCTTCGAACAGGTTAGGCGTGACAACAGCAGCCAGCGGTACGAGCAGATCGCGGATCGCATCCGCGCTTTCGGGATTCAGCACTTCGTCCTCGCCTTTGCACACCATGACGGGATCAATGACCACATTCCCCTGCCCGTTCTTCTTGATCGCCTGTTCCGCGACGCGGACGATCTCGGCGCTGCCCAGCATGCCGGTCTTCAATGCGTCCACCGGGCCTCCGGCGAATACCGTCTTCAGCTGCTCAGCGACCAGCTCCGGACTGACGGGATATACATGATGATGCCAGCCGTTATCCGGGTCCATTGTCACAATGGTCGTCAGCGCGCTGAATCCATAGGTTCCGTATTCCTGAAAGGTCTTCAAATCCGCCTGGATTCCTGCGCCGCCGCTGGAGTCGCTGCCGGCGATCGTTAAGGTCTTCACTATTCTGTCCACTTCCATTTATCCTTTCCGGCTTGCCGTAATCATAGTTTACGGTTTCTATTGTGCAACGAAACGGCCGGAACGGCAACCCCCTTCTCCGCTTCCGCTCTCGGTTTGTTTAGCGGTGACGGCCGACTCCGCCGCCGCCGCTGGCGTTGCCTCCGCCGGAGGAGCCTGAGGAGCGTCCGGCTCCTCCACCGCTGCTGGACCCTCCGCCGCCATGATTGCTGCCGGAGGACCAGGAGCTGCCGCCGGAGGAGCGTCCTCCCCCTCCGCCGCCCTGGCTGCTGCCGGAGGACCAGGAGCTGCCGCCGGAGGAACGTCCTTCGCTGCCTCCGCCCTGGCTGCCGCCGGAGGACCAGAAGCTGCCGCCGGAGGAACGCCGCCCGGCTCCGCCACCGCTCGACTGTCCGCCGTCTCCTGACGAGCGCCGCCCGGCCCCGCCGCCGCTCGACTGTCCGCCGTCTCCATGATTGGAGCCGCCGCCAGATGGCGGCTGGAACCATCCGCCTCCCTGCCTTGGCGGCGGCGGAGCGCCGAATCCAAAGCCGCCATGGTGATGGTGTCCATATCGGCGGACCGATCGCCGGCTGTACGGATTATACGGCACGCCATACTGGCCCATATAGCTCCGCCGGCGCGAAGAGCGCACCCCAAGTCCGACCAGAAATGCGATCAGGACGATAAGTAGGATACCGCCGCCCCCGATATGGCCGGACGCCGATGAAGATGTGCCTGAGGCCGCTGTTCTCACCGGAGATGTTCCTGGAGATGTCCCCTGAGATGATGTCCCAGTGAATGTCCCTGCAGATGCCATGTCAATGGCTGCGCCGCCATTAGTCATTGTGCCGGAACCGCCCTCCGCTCTTTCCAGCAAATATGTGTAGAAGGCCTGCAGAGTCTGGGTCGCCCCCTTGTTGTAGTTCTTGGCGGCAAAAGATGGCTCAAGCCCGCTATCCAGTATACTGCCAATAGCTTCATTAGTCAGAACGCCATCGATGGAGCTGCCCTGAAGCACATGATAGTCATCGCCCTCTATATCCATAACCAGCATAACATCCTTCGGTCCCGCTCCGACGGAGTTGAACTTCTTGTACGTGTAATCCTGAAGCTGGCCGCCGCTGTTCTTGACCGTTACGACGTAAACACCGCTGCCGGTGGAGAGCCGGTATTTGTTGCTAAGCTCATTAATGTAGGCTTTCGTCTGTGCGCTGAGCACACCGGCATTGTCCGACACATAGGTACGAACGTTCTGGCCGGTTGAAGCGGACGCGCCCCATGCCCCTCCCAGCCCTTGCACGAAGGCGGCGTAGGTCTTGGCAGCGCCCCGGTTATAATTCTTGGCGGCGAAATCCGGCTCCAGTGATTGGGACAGGATGTTCGACATCCGGCTGTCGCTCATCGATTCCACAATTCCTTTGCCTTGAACGGCCCAGTAATCGTCGTCATCGATGGACAGCAGGAGCAGCAGCCCGTTGTTCTTCTGTGCCGATCCGATTCCCCAGCTGTCGAAGAGACGGGAAGCGTAATCCTTGATCGGTTCTCCATTCGTAGATTTAACGGTCACCAGCACCACTTGAGCCCCGTTCTTCTTGTGCAGCAGGATTCCGTAATGCACAAGCTCATTCTCTGTCTTGTCATCGATGACTCCGGCAAAGTCATTGACATAGAACTTGCCCGCCGGATTGAGAACCTGGCTTGACGCTACCGCCGAACCGGGCAGCGCCAGCACTAAGATCATCAAACATATGATCAAATATCCGGTTATGGGTTTCACTCTTATGTATTTCAATACTGATCCTCCTTCCTTATGTACCGCATCCTTCTCTTTTTATATCGGTGAAATGAGGCTCGGGCTTAAACAAGGTACGTCCTTACGTAACGGCACTAAGCAATACGTAGCGGAAGTGCGGTACACATCGCCTCAACCAAACAAAGCGGCCCCCCGGTTGTCAGCCGAAGCGCCGCCATTTCTGTTCCGCCGTCCGTTCAAGGTCGAGCGGCTCCCTTGATCGCCTCTTAGAAATCCCTCGAAGTATAGATACGCAGGGAGACGAAGTAGGATGCAATAATAAAAATCAAATAGAGCAGCCCTGCCGCCACGCTCTCGATGAGACTGAAGCCGTTCACCCGGGCGATAAAATCATCCACCCACGGCCAGCTCTCCATCAAGCTGCGAAGATTCATCGAACCGAAGAAGATGATCATGAAGAAGACGGTGTTGATGATCTGCTGCCCCTTCGAGCCAAGCCAGTAATAGATCGGAAGATAGATCGCAGCCGTCGCCGGAACGAGCAAAACCGTAAAGCCGATATCATGCCAATGGATGTTCTCCGGGCGTCCGGCCCATTCGAGAATGAAGTAGGATAGGTACATACAGCCCAGGCCGAACAGAAGATACGGAAGAATTGATATATACTTCGCAATTACGATCTGGCTGCGCCGCACCGGAAGGCTGAGTGCGAACTGCTGATTCATATTCCGCACATCCATCATGCAGGAATTGATCAGGAGCATAATGGAAGGCATCGTTACGAACAGGCTTACGTCGAACAAATTGTAGCTCGTTGTCGTATACGTCAGGAACACCAGATACGCCGCAACGAAGAGCAGATAATGGACCGACAGCAGAATATCCTTACGAATCAGGGAAACGATGCTGCTCACGCGCTTTTCCCTCCCTTGGAAGTGAAATACATAATGTCCTCAAGAGTCGGTGTCTCCAGCAGGGCATCTCCCTGAAAAACCTGCTTCGCAGTACTCCGGTCCTTGCACAGGGCTTCGAACCCGAAAGAGCTCTCCCTCACTCCGACAAACAGCTTGCGCACATCGCGGTCCAGCAGCTCACGCCCGCCTTTGATCAGCACATAACGGTCCAGCACTTCCTCCTTGCTGTCGCTGAAGACAACCTGGCCAGCGTTCAGAAAAATGATGTAATCCGCGATTTTATCGAGATCGGTCGTAATGTGGGTCGAGAACAGAATCGACTTGCTGTCATCGAGAATCTGCTCGCTCAAAAGGTCCAGCAGCTCTCTTCGGAAGACCGGGTCCAGGCCTGCGGTCGGCTCGTCCATAATCAACAGATCGGCATGATGCGACAAGGCGACCGCAAGTGAAAATTTCATTTTCATCCCTTTGGAGAGGTTCTTGATCTTGGTCTTGGGAGACAGCTCGAACAGCTCCAGATACTTCCGGAAGGCATCCTCATCCCATTGTTTGTAAAAAGGGGCCAGAATCGTCTTCATCCGTCCGATCGTCAGATGCTCGTAATAAATATTCTCGTCCGACACATACCCGACTCTATCCTTGATCGAGGGTTCCTCTGACGGATGGCCCCCAAGCAGCCGTATGCTGCCCTTGTCGGGGCGCACCATATCCATCATCATTTTGATTATCGTGCTCTTCCCTGCCCCATTGGGACCGATCAGGCCTGTAATAAATCCCCTCTTCACGCCAAAATTAACATCCTCCAAGCTAAACCTGCCGAAGGATTTGCATACGTCCTGGACCTCCACAACATGACTCATTACTCTTCCTCCTCATCAAGCGTCTTCAAGATTTCGATGGTCTCCGGCAAGCTCATTCCCAGGAGCCTGCTGTCCCGCAGCACCTCTCTCATCTTCTCCTCAAGCAGCCGGTAGCGCTGCTCCCGGATATACTGCTGATTCATCCCCGAGACAAAAGACCCTTTGCCTACCAGCGAATCGACCAGACCTTCGCGTTCAAGCTCCTCATATGCCCGTTTGGTCGTAATCACGCTGATCTGCAAATCCTTGGCCAATTGCCGGATTGAAGGAAGCGCCTTACCCGGCGCCAGCTCGCCCTGGAGAATCATCTGTCTGACCTGACTGACGATTTGCGCATATATCGGTTCTCCCGATGAATTGGACAATAGAATATTCATCCTTCACCTCTTCCGGGCCTTCTTGTTTATATTGTATATATTATATATATACTTTATGTTCATTTTAGTCAATGGGAAAAGCAGGCTGCCGGTTTGACGGTGCAGCGGTGCTATGACCGACATGTGCTATGATTGCCTGGCCAAACACATCAAAAAGACACCGGAAATCCGGTGTCTCATCGGGTTCGCCCCTAGCGAATAACCATCAGGTTATTCGTAAGAGCTTTGTTCATTCGATTTGTAGCCTTTGTCGCGGCGCAGCATTTCCTTCCGGCGGTCGCTCTTCTCCTGCATCATCTGATTGGCTTCGTGCGCGGTCGGCGCTTCCTGCTCCAAATCTTTTACCGTGTTGATCAGATTCTTGTCTGGACTCATGTAGTTCAAGCACTCTCCTTTACCAGGTTGTCCCGTATAGTGTGCGGCGGAAGAGGCAGAATATACATGAGTCTTATCCTCTCAGCCGGAAGGTGTCAGCGAAAGGCTGATGATCTCTGAACGGCTGGCAAGCCGGATCGGCGGTCCCCATGTGCCATATCCGGAGGATACGATCACATGCAGATCATTCTTGTGCAAATAACCCCAGTCCAGCTCGAACAGACGCTTCGTGATCCAATGATTCGGCGCAATCTGCCCCCTGTGGGTATGTCCCGACAGAAGCACATCGACCCCCGCCTCAGCAGCTTGCGCTAATCCCGTAGGCTGATGATCCATCATGATCACCGGACGGGACAAATCCAGGCCTTCCAGCAGGGCCGCCACGCTCTTGCGTCCACCAGGTTCCATACTCTCGGCCGTCTTGTCCTTGCGTCCCACGATATACACTCCGGCGGATTCCGCAACTTCATCCTGCAATACATGGATGCCGATGCTCCGCATAATATCCGTGTACTGCCTTATATCTCCGCCGTAATATTCATGATTGCCCAGCACCGCGAACACGCCGTGTTTCGCATTTAGCCGTGCAAGCTGCTCGCTCATCCGGTTGCGAACGAACGGTTCGATGCTGTCGTCCAGCACATCGCCCGCAAGCAGAATGATGTCCGGGTTCATGGCGTTCATCCGGTCCACCATTTTCTTCAGATGACGGTTGCCGACAATATTGCCGAGATGCAGATCGGAGGCGACGGCTATAGTCAGGCGTTCCTGCTTACCCAGCGGCTTGGCCACGTTCAGCTCATGCAGCCGAAGCACCGTGCTCCAGGCGTTGCGCGAGCCCCAGACCATCAGAATAAGCAGAATGACTGCAATAATCGTCCCTGCTTCAAGCACATAGCCGTGCGGATGGATGCCGGACCAGACCAGGATTCCGTACAGCAGATCCGCAAGCGGAAGCAGAATGATGGCGAATTCCATCAGGCCCAAATAGTAGGAGCCGATTACCTTCAACAGACGGGCTGCGGGCTTCAGCGCGTGAGGCCAGGGCAGCCGGCAGATCAGATACGACAAAGCCGCGATCCAGAACAGCGGCCAATATATAACGCCTCGCGTTCCCGGGAACCAGGCCTTTAGCAGCAGCCACAGGTGATAGCCGATATAGAAGTTCACCAGGCCCAGCACCAGGACGCCGGCGAGCGCGGACAGAATCACTCTTGCCACTTTCATTTGAGTATCTCCTTTTATTCAGATAAGGCAACTCAACCTGCAGTTACCAAAATTTTGCGATAAATTCATCCCGTCCCGATTGAGCGCGGTCCTCCTTGTAATGCTTCGGATTCTTCTTGTGGTAATCCTGATGATATTCCTCGGCCTGGTAAAAGACAGGCGCAGGCAAGATCTCCGTTACAACCGGACCTTCAAATCTCCCGCTGGCCGCAACCTGATCCCTGGTAGCCTCGGCTGCATCCCGCTGCTTCTCGTTATAATAAAAGATTGCTGTCCGGTACTGGGACCCTCGATCCTGGAATTGTCCGCCGTCATCTGTCGGATCAATCTGGGGCCAGTAAAGCTCCAGCAGCTTCTCATACGGGAACAGCTCCGGGTCAAAGGTAATTTGAACCACTTCATAATGCCCCGTCGTGCCGGTCTTGACCTCTTCGTAGGTCGGATTCTCCTTCCAGCCGCCGGCATAGCCGGAGACAATCCCTTGAATGCCGGGCAATTCTTCGAACGGGGTCACCATGCACCAGAAGCATCCGCCCGCGAACATTGCGTGTTCCATGCTCAATCGTTCCTCTCCTGTAACTTCATGCTTCTTTCATTAAACACGAGACAACTTGCTCCGGTCAAATCACGGTCGGCCTTCTTCGGCAGCCTTCCCTCATCTCGCATAAAGTCCGTACGCACAAAAAAACGGCAGCCCTTGGCCGCCGCTTCTCTATACGTTTAATCTCGTCTGATCAGGCTTCCAGCTTGCGCTGAGCTATGTATTCCCCGATCAGTCTGTCGCATTTGTTGATATGGTTCAGAAGCCAGTCAGTCAGCGTACGGTTCAGCTTGATTGTGGTCAGTACAGATACGCCTTTGGCCTTGACCTGCTCTTCCAGCTCCAGAACGGTCTTCACAAAATCCGCATGCTCCTTCTGGTGTTCCGCAAGCTCTGGAAAATGAATGCCGTTCATCAAGCCTTCTTCGCTGCCGAAATGCTCAATTGTATAATCTTTAAGAAACTTGAGCGTCTCTTCGATCTTCTCCCGTCCTTGCTGGTTCGAGCAGGCGTCGAAAAATTCGTTCAGCTTCACCAGAAGCTGCCGGTGCTGACAGTCTATTTCTTCTACACCGATTTCATAGGATTCTCTCCACGCTATCATCCCGTATCGCTTCCTTTTTCCATATATTAACTGCATATGTTCTTTATTATGGCTGAACATTGTGGAGATGGCAGTTAACAACATCACACGACAAATTTCGCCGGGAAGATAAATGCTAGAGAAATCAACTGTTAGCTGCTGCTGCGGATTTGCGCAAGAAGGGCACTCTTACGGCAAGAAGGGAAGCGAACAAGCATAGCAGACCCGCTATAACGAACGGAATGGTATAGCTGCCAAGCCATTGTCTCATTACGCCGGCTCCGAAAGCAGCCGATGATGCGCCAAGCTGGTGAGCGACGAGAATCCAGCCGAAGACCATCCCCGATTTCTCCCGGCCAAAATGTTCCGCCACCAGTTTCACGGTCGGAGGCACGGTTGCAATCCAGTCCAGGCCGTAGAAGACGGCGAATATGAGCAATGTCGTAGATCCGCCGCTTAACGCCTTCGGGAGAAAGATCAAGGACAAACCGCGAAGACCATAATACCAGCACAGCAGCCATCGGCTGTCGAACCGGTCGGATAACCAGCCGGAAAGCGTTGTGCCAACCATATCGAACATCCCCATGAGTGCCAGCAGTCCGGAGGCGGTGACAACCGGGATGCTATAGTCGCTGCAGGCGGGTATCAGATGGGTTCCAATCAATCCATTCGTCGAGAAGCCACAGAAGAAGAACGTACCGGCCAGAAGCCAGAAGGTGCCGCTCTTGACTGCATCCTTAAGCACCAGCAGCGGCGCGGTGAAAGGGCGGCCCGTAAAAGCCGGCGGCGGTGTCGGTGCGCTCTCGCCAAGCGGAGGAAGATTCACATCATAGGGGTGATCCTTCATTAATACTGCTACGACCGGAATCAGGACCAGCAAGACGGCAATCGTCGTATAGACGGAGTAGCGCCAGCCCCAGGAGACTGAAATCTCGGCAAGCAGCGGCAGAAAGAGCAGCTGGCCCGTCGCTGCGCTTGCCGTCAAGATGCCGACGACCAGTCCCCGGTGTTTCACGAACCAGCGTCCGGCAACCGTAACGCCAAGGACATTGGCGAGTGCCCCGGTAGCGAGGCCGATCACAACGCCCCAGAGCGCGAAGAACTGCCATAGCTCGCTCATCCATGGAGTCAGCGCTAGGCTTCCGGCCAACAGACTAAGCGTAAGAAGCATTATTCGCCGGATGCCGAAGCGGGCCATTAATGATGCGGAGAACGGCCCCATCAAGCCGTATAGAAAAATGCGGATGGATAACGCGCCGGATACCGCAGAACGGCTCCATCCGAATTCGCGTTCGAACTGAAGCATCAGCACGCTCGGTATGGAGCTGATCCCCGCAGATACGAGAAGCACCAGAAACACAATTGCAACTACTGTCCAGCCATAATACCAGCGGGGCGTTCTGTCTGTCGTACGCATCCCTTCTCACTCCTGTCCCAAAATCGATTTCTCCTATCTTATAGGAGAACGTTAAACTTTACCATGGCAATTCCTTATCCTTGTAAAAAAAGCTTCCGCTCGGACCGTCAGGTCCCAGGAGTGCAAGCTTCACCGCCGTCCCGGCGCCCTCTTCCGCCGAAATCTGTCCGCTATCGCCTGTCATGTCGGTCTTGACCAGACCGGGATGCGCCGAGTTGACCTTGACCGCAGTGCCCTCCAGCTTCTGGGCCCAGTACACGGTTAGCATATTCAGCGCCGCCTTGGATGCCGCATAGCCCGGATCACCGAGTCTGCGAACGGTCTCGTCGCTAAGCATCATCTTCAGCGAGCCGATCGCACTGCTCTGATTCACGATCCGTCCGGCATCGCTGCGGAGAAGCAGAGGAAGTAAAGATTCCGTCAATTGAAAAGGTGCAACTGTATTGACTTCAAACGTCTGACGAAACGCCTCCGCGTCTCCCCCTGCCGTTCGCTTCAAAATGCCTGCATTGTTAACCAGAATGTCCAGCCGTCCGTAGCGGGTATCAATCCATTCTGCCAAGGCTGCGATATCTTCCGGGCTTGATACATCCAGCTTCACGCCAATGGCATCGATCTCCTGATCTTCAGCTGCACGCTTCGCCGCATCCTCCGCAGCTTCAATGGATCGCGCCGCCATCAGAACGGTAATACCGGCTCTTCCCAGCTGTCTTGAGATTTCAAATCCGATCCCCCGATTGGCTCCTGTTACTAATGCGATTTTGCGATTCACACTTAACCTCTCCCTTCTTTAATTAAGAACGATCATTCTTAAATGAGTGTAAAAAAACGGCCTCCGCTTTAAAAAACAGCTGTCAAGGCCACCTGATAGACGTCCACCAGCGTCTTCCGGTCGAGCGCTGTCTTGGCCATAATGTGAAGCCCCTGCTTCACACCTACCAGAAAGCGCGCCAGCTCCCTCAGATTCCGCTTTCCCTTGAGCTGTCCCTCTTCCCGGGCCCTCAGCAGAAATTCGTAGAATCTTTCCTCCATATCGTTGAGAGCAGCTTCGACACGGCCGGCAATTCTGGCATCCACCACCGCCGACTCAACCGCCGTGTTGGCAATGAAGCAGCCTCTCCGCCCCAGGCTCTGATCCATAGAACTGTCGATCACCTTCTCGAAGAAATGGATAAGCTTCTCACGCGGCTCTCCAGGCTCCTCCAGCACGACGAACAGTCTGCCGGATATGCTGCGTCTGAACCGGTCGAGCGCCGCCAGAAACAATTCATTCTTGTCTCCGAATGTATCATACAGACTGCCGCGATGAACACCGGTGTACTGGCATAGATCCTGTACCGATGTCTTCTCATAGCCCTTGGTCCAGAACAGTTCCATTGCCTTATCCAATGCCGCCGCCTCGTCGAACTCTCTGGGTCTGGCCATAGCCTCCGCCTCCTCTCTGATTAAAGAGTACTTATTTAAGAATGATTAGTCAAGTATTTTTTGAAAATTTCATGTTATCAATTCCAATCCGGTAGTCCGGATTTAATCCGGCATGTTAAGATGGTCAGAAGAATGAATATCGACGGGACATCCCGTGCATGATCCGGACAGGAGGTCTTGAAATACATAATGAATATGCAGACTGCCGGTATGGAGACACCCGGGGAGCAAGCCGGCCAGGAGAGCTTCCTTAGAGGTGTAAAAGACTGCCTCCCGACGCTGCTTGGTTACTTGAGCATCGGGTTTGCGGCAGGCGTCGTCGAGAAGACGGCAGGACTCAGCGTGGCGGAGATCGCGCTGCTGTCCTCCATTTTATATGCCGGATCGGCGCAGTTCATCGCTGCGGGCATGATGGCACTGGGCGGCTCCGCCCTGAGCATCATCGTTACTATTTTTTTCGTGAATGTGCGCCACCTGCTGCTCAGCGCGGCACTGTCGCCTTACTTCCGCCATCTTTCACCATTGCGCAATATGCTGATCGGCAGCCTGCTGACGGACGAAACCTTCGGGGTAGCGATCAACGAAGCTGCATCCCGCAAGCATATCAGCGAGAAATGGATGCATGGGCTCAATCTTACCGCCTATCTGAACTGGATCGCGGCCAATCTGGCAGGCGCTTTTCTCGGACAATGGATTTCCGATCCCGAACGGTTCGGACTGGATTTCGCGCTGCCAGCGATGTTTATCGGTCTGCTGGTGCTGACGATTCTGAGCAGGAGAACTCTCCGCCGTGATATTGCTGTAGGATTGGCAGCTGCTGTGATCGCCGTTGGCGTGTCGTTGATCGCTTCGCCGAGCGTCGGCGTTATTGCGGCCACAATAGCCGCTTCAACCTTCGGAATGGTGGTGGAACGATGGAAGTAAGGAGCTATGTACTGATCGTTATTGTGGGGGCTGCGGCGGTCACATTCATTCCCCGCGTTCTGCCGCTTATGGTGCTGAGCCGTTTCAGGCTTCCCGATTGGGGCCTTCGCTGGCTCCATTATGTGCCGGTATCGATTATGGCGGCCCTTGTCGCCCAGGAGCTGCTCGTACAGGATGGCAGCCTGATTCCTCTATCCCGGAATACCGGGCTCTGGGCGGCGCTGCCCGCATTCTGGGTCGCCGCCAAAACCCGAAGCCTGCTCGGTGCGGTTATCACCGGCATCGTCTGCGCGATGATTCTGCGGATGCTGCTGTAGACGTTGCGGCGGGTTATTCCGCTCCGAACCTTGTCCCTACAGCAGAGCCGCGACTCACTCACGTAACCAGCAGCGGCTTGATCTCCTGAATGACCTTCATAAGCTCGGCTGAGCATTGTTCATACAGCTTCTTGGCATCCTTGTCCGTCGTGGAGAGACCGAACATTTCCAGATCGGCTTCACATTTCTTAAGCAAGGCGTACAGCTCTGGCTTCTGCTGCGGCTGCTGAACCTGCGCCTTGTCGGCATACAAATCTACTGTCAGCTCACCGAAAGCATCAACCTGCCCCAGGAATACATCGTGGACATTCAGTTCCTGCTTCTCCAGCTCATTCATCAGCCATTCCGGGGTCTTCTTGATCGAATCGAGCCCTTCGGGAATGAGTTTGCCGTCCATAATAACCGCCTGGGCCGCCATTTCGGGCGCGACCTTGACTCCGAGCGATTTCGGCGTAAGCGGCTGACTCTCGCGCTTCACCAGCACATTGATCTCTCCGTTGGGCTCGAGAATGGCGAACTCCACATCGGCGATTTTGAAGACATTCTTGGACCGGAGCTGCACGAGAAGCTCATCCGAGGTAAGGCGCTCCTTCTTCAAATTCGCCTCCTGGATCTGACCGTCCTTGACAAGCACGGTAGCCTTGAAATCCAGAAAATCTCTTGCCTTCTTGCTCTTCAGCTGGACGAACTCGATGCTAAAGGATACAGTGACCCAGACGAGCAGTGCAATGATCCCCAGGTGCCAATTCCGGTCCGTTTCAAGTGAAATGGTGGCGGCGATGCTACCGATTGTAATCCCTGTAATGTATTCAAAAAAAGAAAGCTGTGAGAACTGACGTTTCCCCAGCAGCTTGGTCAGCAGAAACAGGATCACGATGGCAATTAAGGTTCGTACAATCACTTCCAGCCAGGTCGGCATCTCGGTCTCCTCCTTGTTGTCAAAATCGAATCAGCAGGTTTTAGTATTTCTGAACGATCACTGAAATATCCGGCGCCTGTATCCATTCTCTGAGATGTTAAGAAATGGTAAACGATCATTAATCCGAATAATTGAGTACGAGGCGGATCATATTAGCAGGGCAGTTCCAAATTCATATTCAACAGGAGGGTATTCGACGTGACCGTAGCTTCCCAAGTTAAAACCTGCATGTCCTCGCTCAAGAGCGCCCAGGCCAGTCTGGAGTCCTTTGCGCTGTCCACTCAAAATCAGGATGCCAAGACGCTGTTCACCAACGCCGCACAGCAGACTCAGCAGATCGTGCAGCAGGTGGAAAGCCGCATTCAGCAACTGGAGAAGGAAGAGCCGCAGTACAGAGGGTTCTGATACCGCCATCCAGCCAAAAGGCTCCGCTCCCGCTTATAGCGGGAATGGAGCCTTTTGATTATTTTACATCAAAGTTAAAATACGTATGGGGATACGGCTCCTTTGCAAGTGTAAAATGCCACCATTCCTTGCTGTAAGCCTTGAAGCCCGCTTGTTCCATGGCGTCTTTAAGCAGTTTCCGGTTTTGTTTCTGCACCTTCGTCAGCTGCGGGGAATCGTAGTAGGAAAGTTTGCCGAAGAAGTCATGCGGGCCGCCCATATCAACAAGCGTTCCCGTACGAAGATGAACGAGCGTGATATCGACGGTGCTCCCCCTGCTGTGCCCCGACTTTCTGGCGATGAAGCCCAGCTTGAACAAATTCCTTTTATCCAGCCGCGGATAATACTGCTGCTTCATTTTGATGTCCGAGGCATCCTGGGACCAGGCGATAAAATCATTTACCGCCTTCTGCGGGCGATATGCGTCATAAATCTTAATGCCATAGCCCATGGGCGCTAGTCCGTCGCTCACCATCTTCAGCGCATCCGCCGCCTGTCTGGTCAGAATCGCGTAGGGCGCTTCGTACCCGGCAATACGCCGGCCCACGAAATTATTCTCGCCGTAGTAGCGGATATCGAATCTTGCAGCCTTGACCACTTCGTCTACATAGACGAATCCTTTGGGGAACGGGTATTGCTTGGCCGGTTTGACAATGGTTGTGGCGGCATGAGCCTCTGCAACACCCAAAACGCCTTCAAGCGGCGCCCCTGCCGCAATCAACAGAAGAAGCACTGCGAATAGTACGCGTAACCTGCTCAATCCGCAGCTAACATAACTTACGCATGCTACGTTCCTGACACGCTTTTCGTACCCTCTGCTCCGCACAACGATATCCCCTTCCCGGAAGGAACTCAACCCGTCGGCTGTTGATATTTCCTCAGGAAAGCTTCGACATCCGCATTCCATATTCCTCCATTTTTATCCAGTATGCCCAGTAATGTCTGGATATCATTCAGGATTTGGCTGCCGCCGGTTCCGTCAGACACGGCATCCTCATAAGCCTGCTTAAGCTTGGGATCAATCTGGGTAGGCTCGCCGCTTGCGCCATATGAATAAGCCGGTGTGTTGCTTGCCCCGTAGAAGATAAACAGGCTCCGAAGCTTAAGCAGGTCTTTGACTGCGGCGTTCCGGTTGGAGAAAGGATACTGGCTCACGAACTTCTCCATAACCAGGCCACGACCGATGAGCTCGTCCCAGGTGATCACGATGGCCGCGTCAGAGAGCGCCGGTCTATTGCTCTCGGCCGCCATCAAGTCGATATATGCTGCGATATCCTTGCCGATATGTGCCTTGAACGGTTTGAAGCCTTCATAGTTCATGACGGGATAATACATCCCCTCGCTTGTCTCCAGCTTATAGCCGTAACCAAAGAGTTCGGTCAGCAGGGCCTTAACGGAAGAATCCGTTACCTGGTTCATCAGGGAGGTATAGGTCAGGCCTTTTCCGATTCCGCCTTTCCGGTAAGCGGCATCAAGAATCTGCTGCACCCGCTCCGGATAGATCTTCTCGCTAAATGTGTCCAGACGCGTTTTTTGCACATTTTCCAGATGCAGCACCATCACCGTAGCCCGCCAGGAATCCGTTTGTTTAATATGGTTCAGCAGATAATTACGGGCCTGAATCAGACTGGAAGGCGTCTTCGCCGCATTTGTCAGATAGCGCTCGAATTGATTATACACAGCCAGACTCTGATCTGCCGATGCGGTTGCCGCGGGCGCTGCCGCTTCTGCCGAGACGGTAACAGCCGCGATTTCAGCGCTGCCGATTGTTCCAAGCGCCACCGCCAGACCAAGCAGGGTGTTTCTTCGTAAAGTGTGAAATGAACTCAGGTCCGGTGTCATACATACCCCTTCTTTCTTGGCTTAGTGGAATACTTGTTACTTACCCTGCTGACGGAAGTTTAACCCGAAGGGTTGCCGTGAAATCGGAGTCGGATGCAGACCGGAGCCATTATTAAACCTTCCCCTGAATGCCCCTGAATTTATCGATACCGCTAAGGAAGGCTTCCAGCGTTGTATGCAGGCTGAGCCCGGTATCCAGCGGCATCCCGAAGCCCCCTTTCTGCTCCAGAGAGGCGAAGCCATGAAGAATGCTGCGCAATCCCCGAACCGCATGCAGCTCAGCCTGTTCATCCATCCGGTATGGCTTAAGCAGGTCGATGATCAGCTTCAGCACCCGCTCGCCTGCTTCGATCAATTCAGCATGAGCCCCATCGGGTGCCTGAAGCGTCATTTCATACAAGCCTGGATGCCGTCTGGCGAAGTCGGCATACCCCTTGCCCATGGCCTGAATGGCATCGGCTCCGCTCATTCCCCGGGAAGCCTCGCTGATTTCATCGCCCAGTTTGTTCAATCCATGAATAGCAAGCAGCACACGCAGCCCGTTCTGTCCATCGATATGGTTGTACAGGGAAGGCGAACGAACGCCAAGCCTGGCTGCCAATGCGGCGAGCGTAACGCCCTCCACCCCCTGCTCATCGGCGATCGCTGCAGCTGCCGTTACGATTTTGCTTCTGTCCAATCCCGCTCTCGGTGACATCCTGCCGCCTCCTTGTCAGTTTCCTGTGATCCGACGCTCCGCTGCAGCAATCGCCTCATCAATACGCCGGGCTGGATTCTTCAGCAAATCTCCATGGCCCACTGCCAGCAGTGAAGGCTTCAGATCCCGAATCCGTCCGGCGCTCTCCAGCGCCTTCTCCTTGCTCCAGGTCGCCAGCGAAGGGAAAGGAAAGAGCGGTACGGTGTCGCCGGATACCGCTGTTCTCCGGAAGGTTTGAAAGGCATCTCCCACGATGACGGCGCCGCTCCGCCGGTCAAGGAACGTCATGGAGCCGGGAGTATGGCCCGGTGTTGATAAAGCGTTAAGCGAACCGATTTCCCCGCCTTCCTGGATCAGCATATCCGGAAGACTGGCAATCTTCTTCGGCACCCCTCCGCGAATCGGCGTGTTAGGCTCACCGGAGCGCAGCGAACGGTCGCCTCTGAGCAGGCTGGCATCACGCTCCGAAATACAGAGCTGCGCTTCGGGCAGCAGACGTTTCAACGCATCGACGGCTCCGACATGATCATCATGCGCATGGGTCAGGACTATTCGCGTAAGCGGCTTGCCAAGCTCCTCCGTGGCGCGAAGTATTCCTTTCAGACTGAACGGCATGCCTGCGTCAATTAAAGTCAGCTCCCGTTCCTCTTCCACCAAATAACAATTGACCGGAAAGAACCGGGGCATCCATGTCAACTGGATCAGCTTACCTTCACGAGTAACACGCATATCGAACCCTCCAAACTAATGTGATTAGTTTAAATATAAACTAATTACATTAGTTTTTCAAGCTGCATTTCGGAAATAGAGGAACAACAAACAAACGCCGGACTCTTTTTCAATTCGCAATGAAAAAGAATCCGGCGTTTCAGTTGATAAGACATCCGGCATCTCAGCCGAACCGTCCCATAATATATTCCTGCGTCATCGTATTTTTCGGGTTCGTAAACACCTGGTCCGTCTGCCCGTACTCGATCAGTTGACCCAGGTAGAAATAGGCGGTGAAATCAGAAATTCTGGCAGCTTGCTGCATATTATGTGTAACAATAACAATCCGCAATTCTTCCTTCAGTTCCTTGATCAGTTCTTCGATCTTCCCTGTAGATACCGGGTCAAGCGCAGAGGCAGGTTCGTCCAGCAGCAGGATGCGCGGATTAACCGACAGCGCGCGTGCGATGCACAGACGCTGCTGCTGTCCGCCGGAAAGAGCGAGGGCCGAATCCTTCAGGCGGTCCTTGACTTCATCCCACAGCGCGGCGCGGCGCAGGCTGCTCTCCACGATTTCATCCAGCGCTTTCTTCCCTTTCACGCCGTGATAACGGGGACCAAAGGCGATATTGTCATAGATCGATTTGTAAAAAGGGTTCGGTTTCTGCCATACCATCCCGATCTTCTGACGCAGCTTGATTACATCAGTGCCTGGAGCATTGATATCGACGCCGTCGATCCAGATGCTTCCTTTTGTGGTCGAGCCGGAGATTTCGTCATTCATGCGGTTCAAAGACCGCAGGAAAGTGGACTTCCCGCAGCCGGATGGTCCGATGAGAGCTGTTACCGTGTTCTCGGGAAAAGGGATGCTGATGCCCTTCACCGCTTCATATGTTCCATAAAAAATACTCAGACTCTCGGTCCGGAAATTCCGCTCCGCCTTGGCAGCCTGAACGATGCCGGGTGCTGCAATTGTCGCTTCCATTTGGTAATCCTCCTTATTAGTTCATTCTTCGGGATGCCGTCAGCTTCCGGTAGATGAACCGGCCGAAGAAGCGAGCGGCGAGGTTGAATAACAGAACCATGATCACAAGTACTGCCGAAGCACCTGCCGCAATCTGTGCAGCATCAGGCGCAAGCCCTTCACTGTTGATCTTCCAGATATGAACGGCAAGCGTCTCAGCCGGTCGGAACGGATTGAGCGGCGAGTTAGAGCTTAGCGGATTCCAGTTGCTGAAGTCCAGTCTCGGGCTGCTCATTCCAGCCGTGAACATCAAGGCGGCGGCTTCGCCAAATACGCGCCCTGCCGATAGAATCGTGCCCGTGATGATGGCAGGCAGTGCTACAGGAAACAGCACAGTTGTAACAATGCGCCATTTGGACAAACCAAGCGCAAAGCCCGCTTCCTTCTGCTGGGTAGGCACGCTGCGGAATGCCTGCTCCGTAATCCGCACCATCAGCGGAAGGTTGAACACGGTGAGCGCGAGCGCTCCGGATACGAGCGAGAAGCCCAGACCGAAGATATTAACGATCAGCAGCAAACCGAACAGGCCAACAACGATCGACGGAAACGAAGAGAGTACTTCCACGATGAGACGAATGAAGTCGGTAATTTTACCAGGACGAGCATATTCGGCCATGTAAATGCCGGCACCAAGCCCGAGCGGGACCGTAATGATCAGGGTCAGCACCAGCAGGAACAGCGAGTTGAACAGCTGCGGCCCGATCCCTCCGCCTGCCCGGATCTTCTGCGGAACGGAGGTCAGGAAATCCCAGCTGATATGGCTGGCGCCCCGGAACAGAATATAGCCGAGCAGCCCGACCAGTACAGCCACGATCAGCAGCGCGAATGTGACGATAACAACGGTAGCAATTTTATCCGCTGTCTTGGCTTTCATCGAATCGCCCTCCTCTTCTCCAGCAAACGAACCACAAATACGAACAGGAATGTCATCAGCATCAGCACGAGAGCCATGCTCCAGAGCGCGTTATTCTGCGGCGAACCCATCGTCGTGTTGCCCATGCTCAGGGTAATTACGCTGGTCAGCGTGGAAGCTGACTCGAACAGCGATGTCGGAATGAACGGCGCGTTGCCGATAACCATCTGAACGGCAAGCGCTTCGCCGAAAGCGCGGGCCATGCCGAGCACGACGCCTGTCATGATGGCGGGCATGGTCGTCGGAAGCACCACGCGCGCAATCGTCTGCCAGCGGGTCGCTCCAAGCGCGTAGGAAGATTCCTTCAGGTTCTGGGGCAGCGCGGAAAGCGCGTCCGCAGCCACACTGGTAATCGTCGGAAGAATCATGACAGACAGCACAAGCGCGCCGGCCGCAACACCAATCCCCTGACCGGGGAATACATTGCGAAGGAACGGCACAATAACACTGAGCCCGACGAAACCATACACAACGGACGGAATGCCGGACAGCAGCTCAATAACCGGTTGAAGGAGTTTTTTGCCCCAGCCCGGAACGATTTCGGTCATAAAGAGCGCGGCGCAGATGCTCAGCGGACTGGCGATAACAGCGGCCAGCAGCGTCGTCACAAAAGAGCCGGCGATAAACGGGAAAGCTCCATAGGAAGGATTGTCGCCTTCCGGCGACCAGGTGGTGCCGAACAGAAACTCCGATACGCTCACCTTGTTCACCGCGAATGTGGATACACCTTTTGACATAACAAAATACACCATGGAAATAATGGCGACAATAAGAAGAAGCACGCAAAAGGACATGTAGGAACGTCCGATCAGGTCTTCGATATGATGTTTTTCCAAACGGGATTTGGAGTTCTTACCGGGCAAGACTTTTGTTTTTTGAACCATCATGCAGATCCCTTCTCATTAAAGTGAAAAGAGAGGCAGAAGGAATTCCGCCTCCGTTTTCTGTGAGGAGGCCGCTAGGCGGCCTGATGATTACTTGTTCGTTACTGTTCCGCTTACGTCGCGGGATACCTGCATCTTGCTTGCCGGGATGTATCCAAGCTCCGTCACGTCGCCGTTCTGAACTTCATCAGTCATGATGTAATCCAGGAAAGCCTTGATAGTAGCATTCGGCTCGCCGTTCGTGTACATGTGCTCGTAAGCCCATACCGGATACTTGCCGCTCACGACATTGTCGACGGAAGGATCTACACTGTCATATTTCAGCGTCTGAACCGTGTTGTCCAGGTAGGACAGAGCCAGGTAACCAATCGCTCCCGGTGTTTCGCCGATCATTTTCTTAACCGTACCCGAGGAATCTTCCTGGATGGAGCCCTGAAGGTCTTCCGTCTTCGTTCCCAGAGCGAAATTCTCGAAAGTTGCGCGAGTACCGGAGCTTGCCGGACGGTTGATAATTTGAATCTTCTGATCCGCGCCGCCTACATCTTTCCAGTTCGTGATCTTTCCTGTGAAAATATCAACCAGCTGTTGCTTCGTCAGGTTATCAACGCCAACTCCCGGATGGGTAACCGCGGCGATCGCGACTACAGCCACCTGATGGTCAACAAGTGCTTTAGCCTTTTCTGCATCAGCATCCTTCAGCTTCTCTTCTGCGAACACATCGGAGTTACCGATGTCCACTTGCTTCTCGGCTACCTGCGTCAAACCGGTGCCGCTGCCTCCGCCCTGAACCTGAATGTCAACGCCGGAGTTCTTCTCCATGAATTTCTCGGCAACCTGTTCCACGAGCGGCTGAAGAGCCGTCGAGCCGGAAGCCAGAATCGAACCGCTAACTTCTGCGCCGCTGCTTGTCTCTGTAGTTGCGCTGCTGGCCGGAGCATTGCTGCTGCCTGCCGCATTATTTCCCCCATTATTATTTCCGCATGCCGAAAGTGCCATCACGCTAGTCAATGCAAGTGCCAGTACCCAGGATTTTTTAGAACGCATTAGTGTTTGTCTCCTCCTACATTTTGTAATCATAACTTGTCTAAATCTCCTGACATGTTCAATTGTAAAATCTCTGCGTTAGATAAATGTCCGAATTGTGTAAAATCACAGATAAAAACCACAAGAAAAGATGTATAGTAACATAGAATTATTCTATAATGAGTAGAAGAAAGGCTCGTTTTTCTTCTTATTATGACGAAATACCGGAGGATTTATGTTGAATCTATTAAAATTGCAGATCGTGGTGCTGATCGAAAAATATAAAAAAGTTACCGATGTAGCGTCGGAACTGGGCTTGAAGCAGCCCACCGTCTCCTTTCATATGAAGTCACTGGAATCCGAACTTGGCGTGCCGCTCTTCCAGAATCGCAGCGGGCGCGTCCTGTTAACCGAGGCCGGACAAGCCCTGCATCCGTACGCGCTCCGGATTGTCGCCCTCGCGGCGGACGCGGAGCGGGCTGTCCATAAGACGGCAGGACGTTCGAGGTTCAGCCTGCGGATTGGGGCATCGGCCATTCCATCGCTGGAAATGCTCCCTTCCCTGCTCACCCGCCTAACCGCCGAGCACCCGGATCTGGAGGTAACGCTGCAGACTACAGACAACGTTGACGCACTGCTGAGCCAGATTCGCGACCGCAAGCTGCCGCTGGCCATCGTTCACGGGCTACGGACGGAGGACGATCTGTTCCTGGTCACACAGCTTGAAGAGGATGAAGCCGTACTGGCCTGTTCTCCCGATCATCCCTTTGCCCGGCAGAATGAGCTTGCTCCAGGACAGATCGCCGCAGAGCCGGTAATCCAGCTGGGCGAAGGTCTCGCACTTCGCACATTCTCCGACCGCTGGGCCGCTCTGAACGGTATCCGCCTGCAAAGCCGGGTTGTGGCCGACAGCTCCCAAGCGGCCGGAAACATGACGGAAGCCGGGGCGGGAATCGCCATTCTGTCCCGTATGGGAACCAGGCGGGAAGTGGAAGCCGGCCGGCTGGTCGTCCTGTCACTGCCGGGCAGGATTCCGGATAGTCCCGGCTTGTTTCTCGTCCAGCGACGGGACCATGTTCTGACAGAGGCGGAGCAGATCGTCGTGAACCGCCTGACCGCCATCAGATCCGGGATTTAATACTGATTATCTTGATAGTCAGTTTCAGTATTTAAAATTTTATATTCCTTGACTAGAATATTCCCCATCGGGTATATTAATATCGGCAGGATGAAAGTTACCCTGAATCAAGGAGATGATTACACAAACAAACCATCAAATACAGAGGTGAGCAACATGTCCGGCATAAGTCGAATGGACATAACGACGCTGAGTGCTTTAGCTGAACCAAATCGTATGAATATCGTTCAACTGCTGCGAGATGGCCCTCTGGCCGTAGGCGAAATCGCCGAACGTCTGGGGCTTCGCCAGCCACAAGCGTCGAAGCATTTGAAAGTGCTTAGCGACAGTGGGATTGTGGAAGTGCGAATCGATGCGAACCGTCGGATCTACACACTCCGGGCTGAACCCTTTCAAGCGATGGATGATTGGGTGCAATCCTTCCGGCATATCATGGAAGAAAGATTTGATAACTTGGACAATTACTTGCGTGAACTGCAGAACAAGGACAAGCCATAACATCATTTCATTAGGAGGAGTGGCAACCATGTCAGACAAGATATCATCGAGCGTAGAGAACGATCGTGTCCTGGTGCTGGAGCGCGTATTCGACGCGCCACGCGATCTCGTATTCCGGATGTTCAAGGAACCTGAGCATCTCAAGCGTTGGTGGGGACCGAAAGGCTGGGAAATCCCGGTCTGCAGCATCGATTTCCGTCCAGGCGGCGTGTGGCATTACTGTATGAAGTGTGTTGATCCGAATCAAAGTCAATTTTACGGCATGGAGTCATGGGGAAAGGGCGTTTACAAGGAAATTGTCGAGCCGGAGAAGATCATCTACACCGATTACTTCTCGGATGCCGAGGGTAATATAAACGAGTCCATGCCGTCAACCCTAATCATGATGGACTTTATCGACCTGGGCGGCAAGACCAAGTTGATAAGCCGTTCTGAATATATGTCGGCAGAGGCCCTAAAAACCGTCATGGACATGGGCATGCTGCAAGGAATCACCGAAACGTGGAATCGCCTGGGCGAGCTGCTGGAATCCTATAAATAAGGAGTGAAAACATAATGATAAATCAACTTGGGCAAGTTATGTTGTATGTGAGCAACCAGGACGAATCCAAAGTTTTTTGGACAGAAAAATTGGGGTTCGAGGTCATTTCGGAAGAAGCCAACGGTCAGATGAAGTGGTTCGAAGTTGCACCTAAGGGTGCGGCAACCAGCATTGTACTGCACAGTAAAGAACTCGTTGCCAAGATGAATCCTGAAATGAATCTGGGAACACCGTCATTAATGTTCTTCACGGAAGATTTCGATCAATTATACAGTGATCTGACGAACAAAAAAGTCACCGTTGGAGAAATCGTTGAACTCCCCTCCGGAAGAGTCTTTAACTTCGCAGATCATGAAGACAACTACTTTGCCGTAATGGAAAAAAAGTAACGATAGTTGAATAAAATAGCGGCAGTCCAGGACTTGTACTCCAGCCCGGGACTGCCGCTTGTTTTACATTGAAGTATCTTTGAACCCGCTCCCGCCGGAATCTTGTATCGAAGAACGATTAGTATCCCCGGGGCTTCACCGCGCAAAGTACAAATGTCTTCGGGATGCCTTTATCGAACACGTCGGATGACAGATTCGGTTCCTCCACCAGCTTCTCGATAATCAGGCCGCTTGCCGCAGCGGCAGTTACGATTTCGCCAAGCGTCCATTTGCGCCAATAGACGACACCAGCCGTCTCCCCGCCCCCCTCTTCTCCGGGCGAGTATTTGGAGTAAGAAACCTTTTTCTCCTCAAGGGATTCATCGAAATAATCTCCCGTGACCTTATGCTTGCGGATTTTGGCAGTCGAGCCTTTGGAAGAAATCAGCTTGGTCGATACGGGATGGAAATCACGCAGTACAAATCTTCCCCCAGGGGTCAGCAGCGCCGCCGCCGTATCCATAAAGGGTTTCAGGTCCGTAAAATAATGGACGATGCCCTGTTCTGCAAATACGAGATCAAAGGCGCCGGAAAGCTCATCAAGCGGCAGCTTCAACACATCGGAGACTAGATAATGAAGCTCTACACCCGCCGCTTCAGCCAGTTCGGCTGCATAGCGCGCATTGCCTTCGGAGAAATCCGCAACGGTCACTTCGGCTCCGAGCAATCCCAGCGCCACTGCCTTGTATCCGTTTGACCCCATGATGTTCATGATTCTTCTACCCTGCACATCCCCCAAGTGACGGATCAAAGGCTGAAGTCTGGCGGACGGATCATTCTTCAATTTGGCGGCAGCTTCCTCCGGCGTTCCGAAGCGTGCAACCCAGGCGCTGTATGTATCTTCATTCCACAACTCCTCGCTGGCAGCGGATGTTACCGCCTCGCTTGTTTGTGGCTGATTCCCGTTATTCTCATTCATAATCGATTGATCTCCTTGCCGTTCATTCTGTCGATCTTATACCAGAAGTAGTATTACATGACGCTCTCGGGCACTTGCAGCCGCTCGTTGGCCTGCCGGATCAGTTCCTCCTGCTCTCTGGCAGCCGCCCTGCCTCCCATGTATAAATAGAAAGCAAGTCCGCCCAGGACAAGCACGCCACCCGACCATTGCAGCCCTGTCAGGCGTTCGCCAAGCAGCACGAAGGCAAGAATACTGGCACCGACCGGTTCGCCGAGTATACTCATCGATACGGTCGTCGCTGAAGTATATTGAAGCAGCCAGTTGAACAGGATATGTCCGAATACGGTAGGAACGACGGCTAACAGGACAAAGATACCCCATTCTCTGGACGGATAATCGAAGTAAGAGATCCCCGAGACGCCATTATACACCGCGAACACGGCTCCCGCCAGGATAAACACAATCAGGCTGTACAGATAGGAAGGCATCCGGGCAACCAGCTTCTTGCCAATGAGCAGATGGACGGCAACCGCTGCCGTACCGCCTATGGAGAGCAAATCTCCCTTCACATTGTCCGGCGACAGCCCCACATCCCCCCATCCAATCAGACAGACGCCGCCGATCGCAACGGCAAGTCCCAGAATCGCGGATACGGCGCTGCGCTCTTTATATAGAAGAAAAGAACCCGCCATGATGAATACAGGCTCCAGCGACATAATCATAGTCGAACTAGCGACGGATGTATATTTGAGCGACCCCATCCATAGCAGGAAATGCAGGGCCAGCATGAAACCGGATGCTCCGAGCAGCAGCCATTCCTTGCGGCTGAGCGCTTTGATCGCCCCGCCATACCTGGGCGCGAAAGGAAGCATGATCAGCGAAGTGAACAGGAGCCGGTACATACCCTGAATGGAAGCCGGGGCCGAGGACCATTTGACGAAAATGGCGGAGAATGAGATCGCGATAATGCCGATCAGCAGCAGTACGGGAACGGGGACCGGCGGTTTTTTGTGAGGCATGAATAAGCTTCCTTTCTTCGGTTGCGCGGTGCACAAACACAGTCTTCTGTTACTTTACCGCAGACTGCGAAAAAAATCAGCTTTTTTCTTGACCCCGATTCCCCATTATAAACCGATTATTACTATTATATATGCAGACTGTGAGTCTTATCCGCTCTTCGCCTCTTCACCTCTTCGACCGTTACAGTATACGAAGTTCTCTGCTGATCGGAGTCAGCACCTCGCAGCCGGTATCCGTGATCAGGATATTCTCTTCGACCGTGAACATGCCTACTCCCTCTTCGTAGATCGTAGGTTCAATGGCGAAGACCATGCCCGGCTGCAGCACCACCTCGGAGCCCAGCTCCACAGCCGGCATCTCGTGAATGCTCATTCCAACCGAATGTCCGATCCAGCCGCGGTAAAGATCGTAATAGTCGCCATACCCCTGCTCATCAACAAAACTGTCAACC
Source organism: Paenibacillus sinensis (assembly GCF_019904155.1). GTDB lineage: Bacteria > Bacillota > Bacilli > Paenibacillales > Paenibacillaceae > Paenibacillus_AQ > Paenibacillus_AQ sinensis. The sequence goes on along the minus strand of NZ_JAHCMB010000013.1, from coordinate 62,394 downwards.
AGGCTGCACACCTCGCCGCATTTCATACCCGGCTTCATATGCTCCAGCCCTTTTTCACAAGCAGCCAAAGCGATATTGTACAGCTCCTGCTGCCTTGACGTCGGCTCACCGATGACTGCCTCACGGATAATGTCGGAGAAGTATCCCCGGTATCCGGGCCCTCCGTCGATCAGAATGATCTCGCCCTCCCGGATCGGCCGGTCGCCGGGCGGACAGTTGCTCTGCGCATAGCGCTCCACGCCGGCCCGGATTCCCATTGGGAACACCTCGTCCGCGCCATAAGCAATCATCGCTTGCGAAATAACCCGGTACAGCTCCATCTCCGTCATGCCGAAGCGGATCGCCTGAAAAGCCGCTTCGTAGGCCTGGATGTTGATCTTGCACGCCATTCGTACCCGCTCGATTTCAAGCGCGGACTTAATGACACGGATCTCCCAAATGGCCGGACCTGCATCCACGATGGCTGCGTCCGTCAGACGCCCCATCAGCTTATTGTAATCCGACATATGCAGGTGAAGGCGAAAGCCCACTCCGGTTTCCATCCCGATTCTGCCTTTGTCCACCCCTTTGCGGACCAGCACGTCATGGATGGCCTCCGGCAAGTCGGCAAGAGCGCCGTTTCGTCCCAGCCGGTCCCATACCACCACATCCTCCACCCAGGACGTCGCTCTTAGCGCGTCGCGGTTCGTGTATCCCGTGATCATGGTTACATCGCCATCTTTTGTAATAATGACACAGGCCGGTTTGGAAATGCCGCTGCCCCATACGATAAGCTGGTATCCAGTGAAATAGCGCATATTCTCTTTGTTGGTCAAAATAACGGCGTCCCATTCATTCTCCCTTATTGCGGTCAACAGCTTCTTCATGCGATTCTTGTATTCTTCCAGCGGAAATTCCAGCATGTTGGATTGCCTCATTCCTGACACCTCGCTTTCATTAGTATAGATGGCATGCAACGAAGTGTCCGCCTCCGATATCCTGCAGCTGCGGTTCTTCCCGTCTGCACCGCTCGGTGGCAAATTTGCAGCGGGTATGGAACCGGCAGCCCTCCGGCGGGTTGGCGGGACTGGGAATATCGCCTTCCAGTACATTTTTAAGCGAAGAGCCTCCCGGGTTCGGTTCGGGAATAACACTCAAGAGAGCCTGCGTATAGGGGTGGGAAGGCTGGTCGAATAACGCTTTTTTGTCGGCGATCTCGACGATTTTGCCAATGTACATGACCGCTATCCGATCGCATATATGATGAACCACACTTAGATCGTGAGAGATGAACAGGTAGGTCAGCTTAAATTCCTCTTGAAGTTCCTGCATCAGATTGACAATCTGCGCCTGAACGGATACGTCCAGCGCCGAGACCGGTTCGTCGCAGACCACCAGCGAAGGCTGCAGGGCGAGGGCGCGCGCGATACCGATCCGCTGTCTTTGCCCGCCGCTGAATTCATGCGGATAACGGTTCAGATGCTGCTTCCCCAGTCCGACAGCCTCCAGAATTTGAATAATTCGGTCCTCTTTCTCTTTTCCGGACGCAATTTTATGGATGTCCATCACTTCACCGATCGTATTTGCGATCGTAAAGCGCGGGTCAAGCGAGGAGTACGGGTCCTGAAAGATGATCTGCATTTCGCGCCGCAGCTTCTGCATTTTATCCTTGGGAAAGTCCAGGATGTTCTCTCCTCTGTAGACCACCTGGCCATCCGTAGGCTCCATCAGCCGCAGCACCATTCTTCCGGTTGTGGATTTGCCGCATCCGCTCTCTCCCACCAGGCCGAATGTCTCTCCTTCATGGATCGAGAAGCCAATCCCGTCAACGGCTTTGACTGCTCCGACCGTCTTGGACAATAAGCCTTGCTTGATCGGAAAATGCTTCTTGAGATTCTCAACCCTCAGCAGTTCCTGTTTCATATGCAGCCTCCTCCCCGTACTTCCAGCATCTGACTTGAGTTCCATCGGCCATAGGGATCAGCTCAGGCTCGTTCTCCAAGCAAATGGGCATCGCATATTTACATCTCGGATGAAACCTGCACCCGGCGGGAAAGTTCTGCGGACTCGGCACAGTACCCGGAATCGCTGACAGTTTCTCCACCGGCTTGTTAATCCTCGGGATGGAATCGAGCAGCCCTTCCGTATACGGATGCTTGGGATCGCTGAATATCGTTGCGGTATCCGTATATTCCATCACCTTGCCGGCGTACATGACCATGATTTTGTCGGCCATCTCGGCTACAACGCCAAGATTATGCGTAATTAATATAATCGAAGTATGGTACTGGGCTTGGAGCTCACGCATCAGACTCAGAATTTGAGCTTGAATCGTAACATCCAGCGCAGTTGTCGGCTCGTCGGCGATCAGCAGCTTCGGATTGCAGGCCAGCGCCATGGCGATCATCACCCGCTGTCTCATCCCTCCACTCAGCTGATGCGGATACTCGCTCATCCGCTTCTCCGGCATGGAGATGCCCACCATCCGCAGCATTTCAATGCTTTGATCCCTGGCTTCTTTCCTGGGCAAATCCTGATGATACCGGTATACCTCCATCAGTTGTCTGCCGATTGTAAACACCGGATTCAGGGAAGTCATAGGCTCCTGAAAAATCATGGAGATTTCATTCCCTCTGACTTTGCGGTATTTGGAATCGCTGAGACCTACCAGGTTGGTTCCGTTAAAATGGATGTCTCCGTCCACAATTTTACCCGGAGGTGAGGGCACCAGCCCCATAATCGACAGCGACATCATGCTTTTTCCCGAACCGGATTCACCGACGATTCCCAGCGTTTCGCCCTTGACCAGCTCCAGATCCACTCCGTCGACGGCCCGGACCGTTGCTTCATCCGTGAAAAAATAAGTTTTCAGGTTTTTGATGTCCAGTATGTTCTCGCTCATCGCACTCACCCGCATTTCCTATCAGTTTTTGAGTTTGGGGTCCAGGGCATCGCGCAGGCCATCCCCGACCAGGCTGAAGCTAAGCACGACCAAAGTTATGGCAACTCCGGGCGCAATCGCGGCCATCGGCGCGCTTCTCATAAGTTCCCGCGATTTACTCAGCATGGCTCCCCATTCCGGATCGGGAGGCTGAACGCCAAGACCGATGAAGGACAGGCCGGAGGCGGTCAGGATCGCCGTTCCCAGCATAAGTGTGGACTGGACAATGATGGGCGACAAGGAGTTGGGGATGATATGCTTCATAATGATTCGCAGGTCGGATGCGCCTGACGCTCGGCAAGCCTCGATATAATCCATCTTCTTCAAGGATATTACCGAGGACCTGATGATCCGCGAAAAATCAGGGACCGAGAATACCGCTACGGCAATCATCGTATTGATCAGCCCGTTCCCCAGCACCGCCACGATAACAATCGCGAGCAAAATGCCGGGAAAAGCTAGCAAAATATCAACAAAGCGCATGATGACCGACTCGGTTCGACCTCCGTAATATCCCGCTGTGACCCCCAGCAACAGCCCCACTGCAAGCGACAAGCCGACACTGATCACGCTGATCATCAGGGAAATTCGGGCTCCATAGATCAGCCGCGACAAGGTGTCCCGTCCCAGGTTGTCCGTCCCGAGCAAATGGTCTACACTTGGACCCTGATAGTTGTTGGCTAAATCCTGCTCCAATGGATCATAAGGCGCCAGGAACGGGCCGATGAGAGCCGTAACAATAAAGATCATAATGATGACTCCGCCGACGATGGACACCTTTCTTTTCATAAAACGCTTCATTACCTGCCGGTCCATGCATTCATCCCTCCGTAATTGTGATTCTCGGATCAATGACGCGATAAACGATGTCTACCAGCAGATTGATCAGAACGAAGATAATAGCCAAGACGAGTACAGTACCTTGTACGGCAGGATAATCGCGGTTCAGCACGGAATCCACCATAAACCGGCCGACGCCGGGAACGGCAAATACGCTTTCGACGAGTACAGTACCGGCCAGCAATCCGCCAAAACGCAAACCGACAACGGTCACGACCGGAATGAGCGCGTTCTTCAAGGCATGCATGTAAATGATAATCCGGTTGGGCAGCCCCTTGGCCCTTGCCGTCCGGATATAGTCCTGTCTCAGCACATCCAGCATACCGGATCGGGTCATTCGCGCGATCAAGCCCATGGACTGCGCTCCCAGTGTAATAATGGGCAGCACATAATGAACAGGTGAGGCGATCCCGATCGTCGGCAGCCAGCCCAGATAGACGGAGAAGATCATCATAAGCAGCAGTCCCAAAAAATAGGACGGGGTCGAGACTGAGGCCAGCGATACGATCATAATCAGATTATCGCCCAGCTTGTTCTGCTTGACGGCCGCGATAATTCCGCACAGCATGCCGAATACCGTTGCGAATAAAGTTGCGCCTACGGCTATGGTTAGCGTGATCGGAAGCCTGTTGGCGATTTCCTCCGAGACCGGCAGCCCGGTGCGGATGGATGTGCCCAGGTCGCCTGTTATGGCGTGCCCGATAAAAATGCCGAACTGTTTCAACAGCGGTTCGTTCAGTCCGAGCTCCTCTCTCGCCTGCTCGATGACTTCTTTCGGCGCGTCAATCCCGACCATCATTCTGGCGGGGTCCCCCGGGATCAAATGAAGCATGCTGAACACGAGAATAGAGACGCCGATGACCACCGGGACAACCTGGGAAATTCTTTTCAGCAAAAAAACCAACATACCTGCTACCTCCGTTCCCCCTTGTCGATACCGGACCTTGAGACCGGACAATAAATAGGGAGCACCTGCCAGCCGATTCCGGCCAGCAAGTGCGCTCTATTTTGCCGAACATTTATTTGTCCACATATGCCTTTTCGAACGTAATCAAGCTCAGCGGACTGACCGTGACGTCCTTCACGCCCGTTCTCTGTCCGATCATTACATAGCCGTCATACAACCAGAAAGCAACCGGGTCTTCGATGTACACAATCTCCTGCGCCCGTTTGTAGAGCGCTTTACGCTTCTCCGGATCGATCTCCTTCATCGCTTCCTGCATCACTTCATCAAACTCTTTGTTCGAATAAAACCCGTAGTTCTGCTCATTGGTAGGAGCTGTCGAATAGATTGTCCGCATCCCTTTGTCCGCTTCCAGCGTTGATGGCGCGGCGCCCATAATGAAGATTTCCTGATTGAATTCATCCGGTGTCAGACCGCTCCACTCCTGGACGATTTCACTCCATTCCTTCACGACGATCGAAGCATCGATGCCGACTTTTTTCAATTGTGCGGATAATGCCTCGGCCAGCTCCACGCCTTGGATGTAGCGTTCCGTCGTCGTAATGGTCGTCTTGAACCCGTTCGGATATCCTGCTTCGGCCAGCAGCTTCTTGGACTTCTCGGGATCGTAGGGGATGACGCCAAGGTCGGTATAGCCCCAGGTCACTTTCGCCAGGGAGCTGGTCGACAGCTCGCCGAGACCCGGCACTACATTATCCAATATTTCCTGCCGGTTGATGGCGTAGGAGACAGCTTGCCTGACCCGCGGATCATCATACGGCTTCTTGGCGAGATTGAAACGGAACTGCCGCTGATTGTTGCTCGGCGCTTTGATAATCTCAATGCCATCGACCGACTCCAGCCGTTTCAGTTCATTCGCCGGAATCTGCTGGATCACATCCACTTCTCCGGTTTCCAGCGCCATTACACGGGAGGCCGCCTCGGGAATCGGCTTGTATACGATGGTCTTCGTCACGCCTTTTTCGCCGTAATAGTCTTCATTTCGTTCCAGTACGATCTGCTGATCCTTCTTCCACTCCACAACCTTGTAGGGGCCTGATCCGATGGCGGATTCCGCCGATTTCCCAAGCTCCTTGCCATAGGTATCAATGGCTTTTGGATCCAGAATGCTGGCGGAGGTGCTGGCCAGAACGTTCGCTAAGGCTCCGAAAGGCTCCTTGGTCGTCAAGCTGACGGTGTAGTCGTCAATCACTTTGGTTTGGGTGATCATGGAGAAGGAGGCATATTGGGCAAGGGCGTTGTCCTTGTTGGTCAGCCGGTCAAAGCTCTTTTTCACCGCAGCCGCATTCAGTTCTTCACCGTCGTGGAATTTAACCCCTTGTTTCAATTTGAAGGTCCAGGTCTTCCCGTCCTCCGAGGTTTCCCAGGACTCGGCCAAATCCCCGACGACCTCGGACTTGTCGAACTTCAGCAATCCGCTGTAGATCATCCGGATCACCTGCTCGGAGGTGTTGTCATTCATATGCTGCGGGTCCAGGATTTGCGCATCGGTGTTGGGCGCGAAAATCAGCTTGTCTTTATGGCCGCTCGAAGTAGAAGCATTGTCTGCGGAGGCATCAGTTCCATTTCCATTTCCTGATGAATTGGAGCAACCGACAATCGCCAGAATGAGACACATGGACAGGATAAATACAACTTTCCTCACATTAACCCCTCCTGATTTCTATCAATTAAAAAGATGATGAACAAAATGGCGATTCTCAGCGGCTGTCCTATTTCCACACCTGCTTGATCACTCTTGCGAAATTGCCTCCCAGGAACTTCTCGATGTCGGATTCGCCGTATCCTCTTTTTTCCAGTCCTCGCACCACATTGTCGATATCTTTGACTCCGTCGAATCCCTTGGCATGAGCCAGCGCATAATCGGTTCCCACCCGGGTATAGTAATCGCCGGCCACTTGGGGATACATTGTGGCTTGTACAATCGTCCCCGACTCATCCGATTTGCCGTCAGGCGTACAGTCTCCGCCAAAGCCGACATGATCGATCCCGACCATCTTGATTACATACTCGACATGGTCGAGATAGTCGTCGAGCGAGGGCTGTTCATCATTCTTTCTTGTCCAGCAGATCGGCGCCCACGGTGTCAGACCCATAACTCCTCCGTTCTCGGCAAGCAGTTTGATCTCCTCATCAGTCTTGTTGCGCGGATTGCTGCTGATCTGCTTCACATTCGCATGGGAGAATACGATCGGCTGGGAACTGGCTTTGATAGCGTCGATCACCGTATCCCGGCTGCAGTGAGACACATCGACCAGCATGCCAAGCCGATTCATCTCCGCAATCACCCGTCTGCCAAAATCCGTAAGTCCGCGATCTCTGGACTCCGTACAGCCTGTGCCGATATAGTTCGCTTTGTTGTAAGTCAACTGAACAACCCTTACGCCGAGCTCATAGAACACACGCAGATTGTTCAAGGAGTCACCGATCGGATACGGCTCCTGAAAGGTCAGAATCACGGATTTCTTGCCCGCCTTCGCGGCTAGTTCGAGATCGTCATAAGTTCGCGCCACGCTTAAACGGTGCTCCTCCTTGTCAGCGAAATCGTAGATTTTGCCGATGCCGCGCACAGTCTCCGCAAAACCATCGAATGATGACAGGGTTAGAAAAAAAGCATTCAGTCTCGATTGCAGCACTTCCTCCGAGCAGCCTTCAAACCCGCCTTCGCTGTAAATGCAACCGTCGATAGTCAGTGTACTCAAGGTCGATTCCCTCCGTTTATATGGATTTGGCTATTAGATGGCGAGTATCAAATTCAACGGCTCCCGCTTTCATGACAAAGGGTACATCCTTCAATATGGTAAAATCATCCAATGGATTGCCCGCAACCGCAATCAGATCGGCATATTTACCCACTTCCAGCGTTCCGATCTTGTCGGCCATACCGCACAGATCAGCTCCGTTCTTCGTACCGGCTAGCAACGCCTCCATCGGCGTATAGCCCACCTTCACCAGGTATTCCATTTCCTTGTACAGTTCTCCGTGGATTTCATCCGTCCCGACCGCAATCTTGAGACCGGTTCCTTTGGTGCCTGCGATGGTACGGAACATGATCTCGGTGTCATCCTTCAGCTTCTCTTTCATGAAGGCCGGCACATCCGGCTGATCGCGGATGGCAAGGATTACACCAGCGGTGACGACCAGATAAGTACCATGCTCCACCATCAGCCGGATCTCATCTTGTGTCAAATAAATGCCATGCTCAATCGAGTCGATACCCGCTTTAACCGCGACGGCCGTTCCCGGACCGCCATGACAGTGGCCCGCAACCTTGCGCCCTCTCCGGTGTGCTTCGTCGATGACCGCCTTGATCTCATCCTCCGCGAACTCCGCTGCCAGCACATCGGAACCGAGGGTGGATAGTCCGCCCGATACCATGATCTTGATCAAATCCGCGCCGTTCTTGATCTCCTCCCGGACAGCGGCGCGCAGCTCATCCGGCCCGTCCGCTTCGCGTCCAAGAAAATGGGCGTGACCGCCGGTGCGAATGATGTTGCGTCCGGATACCACCAGACGCGGCCCCTGCACGAGACCTTCCTGAATGGCACGCTTCATCATGGGGCCTGTTCTGTCCTTCTCGCCGACGCTGCGCAGCGTCGTAATGCCCGCCCGCAGAATATCCTTCGCATTCTTGACGCACCGGATCGAGATGTACTCGATAGGCTCCCTGCACTGCGCTTCCTCATCTCCAAGATCGACCCCCAAATGATCATGACAGTCGATCAGGCCAGGCAGCACCGTCAGATGCGAGAGATCAATCACATTCCCTCTTTCCGCTCCCAGTGCTTCCGCCGGCTTCACCCACTCGACCATCCCGTCTTTGATCGAGATCGCCCTGTTGCGTAGAGGCTCATCTCCCGTTCCGTCAATCAAAAGACCGCAAAGCACAACAGTTGACACCATTCACACCCCCCATGTTATGATTAGTGGAAGTTTTTATAACATGTCTAGTAATTTAATATATCTTTAAATATACTAATTACGTCATGTTTATGTTGATAAGTGTACAGAATGGGTTATTATATTTCAAATATTAAATAAATTGGTTATGATATGTGACACATATCATTAACAGGCTTTGGAGAGGGAGGATTATAGTGGAACTTCGACATTTGCGTTATTTTGTCGCTGTCGCTGAAGAATTGAACTTCGGCCGGGCGGCTGCCCGATTGAATATCTCGCAGCCGCCTCTCAGCCAGCAGATTCAACAATTGGAGCTGGAGCTGGGGATTCAGTTATTTATGCGCACCAACCGTAAGGTGGAATTAACCCAGGCCGGGATTGTCTTTCTTGAGAATGCCTATAAAGTCTTGAATCAGGTAGAAAGCGCCTGTGAGCAAGCCCGCAAGGCCTACCTGGGAGAACAGGGCCAGCTCATTATTGGAGTTACCGGTTCCGCGCTCTATGATCTTATCCCGCTCCTCCAGTCTTTCAAGGCCCGGTATCCGCAGGTCGAGGTCATCATGCATGAAATGAGCACTCCGATGCAGCTAAAGGCACTCTCGGCAGGCAGTATCCAGATCGGCTTCGCCTGTATTCCCATCAAAGATGACGATATCATCGTTCATCCGTTCCGCAGGCAAAATTTCATCGTTGTCCTTCCGACCAATCATCCGATGGCAGACGCCGATTCACCTATTGATATACGCTCACTGGCCAACGACACCTTCATCATGATTCCAAGGGAGGTCGGTTCGGTGTATTACGATACGATTATCGGTATTTTTCAGAAGGCCGGTATCAGTCCTCCCACTACGCTGTCGGCGCATATTTCGGTTGCCGTGTCGGCCTTCGTATCCGCGGGTCTGGGACTGGCTCTGGTTCCCCGATCCTTGAAGCAATTGTCCGTTAACGGGGTCGTCTTCAAGGAAATCAGCGACACCGGCACCGTAATCGAGACAGCCGTCATTCACCGCATCGCCGACAATTCACATGTGGTCGCTTCTTTCATACATTTCGTGGATGAATTCAACGCTGTGGCTGAGGAGGAGTCATTGAGCACCGGATTCACCGGTTGAGACACATGAGATGCAAGAGACGCGGAGGACAATATCAGCCCAATAGAAAAAGACACCGCTTTGGGTGTCTTGTGCCGTCTCTTCAATTGGAGGCTTCCTTCAATAACGGAGCATACATCATCAGCGCTGTATTGTCCGCAACGGGTTCATCCCGAATCTCGCTGCCGTCCATAGCCAGCATTCTCCGGCGAATGCTGTTGCGCCTGACATAAGCGCCCCAAGGCTCAAGCCTGATAGAGTGGCTGCTCTCGTACACCTCGAACCGATTCAGGACGGGTGCGGAGGAACGCCATTCTCCATACAGATGTGTGTCATCAAGCCAAAGGCATAACTGGTAGTCATGCTCCGTGTCGTTGCGGATCTGCAGATCCAGATAGTTATAGGAACAGGTCGCCCCGCTTCCGAACGGCTGTGTCCGCTGTTCATCGGGGAACACATCATAACTGTGCCGGTGGCGTTCGGTAACGGTAAGCGGAGTGTGCAGTGTCATCCAGTAAATCAGATTCGACAGCTGGCATAATCCTCCTCCGACTCCGGACCGAAAGCCGCCGTAATACAGAACCATGCCGTCCAGATAACCTTTTCGCCGCGTTGGTTTCCCGATTTTCCGCCAATAAGAGAATGTCTCTCCAGGCTTGACCGTCAAGCCGTTTAGCCTCGGGATCGCGAGACTCAGGTTCCTGATTTTATTATATTGCAGCTGCATATCCACTTTGCGCAGCTTTCGGAGCAGGGGGGTCTGATGCGAGGCGGCCAGATAAGGCAGCTGCTCCTTCTTGAAGGTTGCCGCAACAGATTTGTCTTTAAGCAGCCAACGCAAATACCTTCTGTACACGAAATAGTGGCGACCGGCGAACAAGCGCAGGCGTGAGCGTTTCTTGGGGCGCAGGACAGACTGACTTCTTCTCATTCCTCAAAATACCACTTCGTCCGCCGGACTCAGACTGACAAACCGTCCGCCCAACACACGGTTGTGATGGCGGACAATCTCTTCACCGCTTAAGGAGTCGCTGTCGAATGTGCTGTGCGCATCTTGCACAAGTACAGAACGGTATCCCAGGCTGAAAGCGCGGCGGCAGGTCGTATCCAGGCAGAATTCGGACTGCATTCCGACGATAGTCAAATCGGTAATCCCCCTGCTCTCCAGTTCGGCTTGAAGGCAGGTCTTATGAAAGGCATCCCATGTCGATTTCTCAATAATCGCCTCTCCGGGCTGTGGTTTGATTCTAGCGCTAATCTCCCAAGTCGGCGTCCCCCTCAAATACTCTCCCTCGTCTTCGGTGTGTTGAATATATATAACAGGTATGCCTGAGCGGCGCGCGCGTTCCAGGACAGCTTGAATCCGGTTCATTACACCCTCTTCGTCATACAGCTTCATACCCGGTTCGCAAAACATCCCTTCCTGCACGTCGATAACAATTAAGGCCTTTTTAGATTCTGACATAATATCGCCTCCGTATCCTATTTATTCCATGATTCGTTTCTTATATGATGAGTATACCAAACAGCGAAGCTGAAAGAATATACGAATAAGGGGGACGTTAAGCTTGAGAGAAATATTGGTGCTTGGAGGGACAAGGTTCTTCGGTAAGAAGCTGGTCAGCCGGCTGATTCAACATCCCGATAACCATGTGACCCTGTTGACGCGGGGCAATGCCCATGACGATTTCGGCGACAAAGTAAGCAGGCTTCGGGCGGATCGGTCCGACCCTAAACAATTGGAAGACGTACTCGGAAGTTCATCCTGGGATATCGTATACGACAACATCTGCTATTCGCCGAATGATGCGCTAACCGCTCAGAGCTTGTTCAAGGGCCGAACCGCAAGATACATACTTACCTCCAGCATGTCAGTCTATGATCCGAGTCCTGAAGCCCTGACCGAAGCGGTGTTCGATCCATACCGGCACCCGTTGCGCCGGGGCGACAGAGACGACTTCACTTATCAGGAAGGCAAACAGCTCGCGGAAGCAGTCCTGCTGCAGCAGAGCGGATTTCCGGTCTCGGCTGTCCGGTTCCCGATCGTGCTTGGTGAGGACGATTATACGAGACGCCTTCATTTTCATATCGAACATATCCGAAACGGTGATCCGATCGGAGTCCCCAATCTTGATGCCCGCATGTCTTTTATCACATCGGATGAAGCAGCGGATTTCCTGAATAAGCTCGGATGTAGCACATTAACCGGTCCGGTTAACGCTTGCTCGGGCGGTACCGTGTCAATCAGGGAAGTAATCGCCATGATCGAGCGCGAGACTGGACAGCGAGCTGAGGTGTGCAGTGAAGCTCCAGAAGAGCATATCTCGCCTTTTGGAGTCGAGGAATCCTGGTATATGGATACGGCCTACGCACAGAAAGCCGGCTTTGCTTTTCGCGAGCTGACGGAATACCTTCCTGCCCTTATTGCCTCGATCAACCTTAAATTGAATAGTTAGAAAAAATAGAACCGCGCCAGCGGACGTTAACTAGTAACGTTACTGACGCGGTTCTTCTATGGCAAGCACAATTTAGAGGTGAAGTGATAATAAGCATACTATAGTATTTAAGCCGCGCGATCGCGAAGGTAGTACCGCAATATCCGGAGAAGCTCCCGGAACTGCACAGGCTTGCTGATGAAATCCGAGGCTCCAGCGGCGAGACAGCGCTGGCGCTCTTCTTTCATTGTCTTCGCGGATACCGCGATGATAGGCAGTTCGAGCAGCTGCATCTCGTCCCGAAGAATGGATAGGGTATCATATCCGTCCAGAACCGGCATCATGATATCAAGCAGAATCAAATCGATCGCGGAAGCGGTTCTCACCTTCTCCAGACATTCAAAGCCGCTTTGGGCAGTTAACACCCGCATGCCGTAGCCTTCCAGTCTCTGGGAAAGAGCATATAAATTCCGCTGATCATCGTCCACAATGAGGACCGTTGCATCCGCAAAAAGCACACCGGCGTCCGGATCTCCCTCATGACCTGTCTCTTTATCCCACTCACTTCTTGTCCAACTGTCAGGCTCATTCTCTCCCTGATTGTGCAGTTCACTGCGATCTTCCGCAGCCGCCGGCCGCTCTTCGGGGTCCCAAGGCTCTTCATGCAGCGGAAGATACAGTGTGAAGACACTGCCTCCCTCGGGTCTTCCTTCAAATGACAGATGCCCGCGGAGCAGCCGGGCGAGCTGCAGGGAAATGGACAGCCCGAGTCCTGTACCGCCAAACTTTCGGGCCGTTGAGCCGTCCGCCTGCTGGAACGCCTCGAAGATCAGCTTGCTCTTCTCCAGCGGGATGCCGATCCCCGTATCGATTACATCGAACGCCAGCACCGGTCCTTCCCGGGTATAATCCTCGGAGCGGATATCCTGCCGTATGGAAACCTCCAGCCGAACCTCGCCTTTCTCCGTAAATTTAAAGGCATTGGAGAGCAGATTCCGCAGGATTTGATGCAGCCGCATTTCATCCGTATAGAACAGATCCGGAGTATCGGGATGCACAACAACGCTGAACTCCAGATTTTTGGCTTCGGCAGTTTTTCCGAAATACCCTTGAAATACAGAAGGAAATTCCGTCAAATTCACAGCGCTCATTTCGATATGCATTTTTCCGGCTTCAACCTTGGACAGGTCAAGAATATCATTAATAATGGCGAGAAGATCCGAGCCGGAAGAATGAATGACAGAGGCGAATGAGCGCTGCTCCTCCGTCAAGTTGCCGCTGGGGTTCTCGTTCAGCAGCTGGGAGAGCAGCAGCATGCTGTTAAGCGGAGTCCTCAGCTCATGAGACATATTGGCCAGAAATTCGGATTTGTATCTGGAGCTTCGTTCCAGCTCGATGTTCGTCTGTTCAAGCTCGGCTGCCGTATTCTCGGCTACCCGCTTCTGGTTCTCAAGCTTGCCGTTCAGATTAATCAGCTCATGTGTCTGTGCGAGAAGTTCCTCCGACTGTGTCTGAAGCTCTTCGTTCATAATCTGGGCCTCGTTGTACAGATGTTGAATCTTGGAACGCGTCATAACGGAATTGATGGAGACCCCGAACAGATCGAGCAGCTTTTTCAGAAGGTCAAAATCACCTTGCGGCCATTGGGTCAGAGATGCCGTTTCGATAACGGCGACCGTTCGTCCTTCAAACAACACCGGCGCGATGATAAGCTGACGGGGCGGGGTGACACCTAGCCCGGATTGGATAGGAATATAATAATCCGGCAGATCGGCCAAATGGATCAAATGCTGGTCCTGCGCGGATTGTCCGACAAGTCCCTCCCCCCATTTGATCCGCTCCCGTCCGATCTCGGTTCTTCCCTCACTGCCGGCATAGGCACTGATCTTCGTCAGCTCGTCCTCGTTCTCGCGTGCGACGTAGACGGCGCCGAACTGGAATTCCAGCATCGTCGCCAGACGATATAGAAAGGTATCGCACAACGAGTAAATATCCGTCTTCTCCTGGAGCTTGAGCGACATTCCCGTGATCCGTTCGCCGGCGATCTGTTCCTTCTCTACCTTGTCAAGAAGCCGGTTCGTCATCTCGACCAGGTCGTATATTTCATCCTTTGTACTGAAGTTTAACCGCGTCTTTAAGCTGCGTCCTTCCGATATGCGCTGGATCGCCACAATGACTTCCTTCAATGCCTTGACAATTCCACCCGAGATCATCGTGCTCGCAATGATGGAGGCCAGCGCAACAAGAGTCCACAGCACATACATCGTCAGGAACAGTTCCCGGTTCCGATCCTTAAGCTCGACTACCCGTTCGGCAGTCTTCCCGGCTTCAATTTCGCGGAACCGGTCCGATTGGCTTCGGATTTGATCGACAATGGCTTTGCCTACATCCGCCTTGAAGTATGTGGCTACCTCGGCATCCTTACCCTGCTGCTTGAGCTCAACCACCGGCTGACCGGCCTCTTCGATCCACAGCTTGATGTTGTTCCTGATGCTCTCCAAATTCTCTAATTGGGTTGCATCAGACACCATTCCCTTGAGGTCGGCAAAATTCTCCTGCCAATCCTCGTTGCCGTCATTATAAGGAACCAGATAAGATTCATTGCCGGTAAGTGCAAAGCCCCGTTGACCCGTCTCCATATCGAGGACGTTCTTCTCTATTTTGTCGACCAGCTCGTTCACTTGCATATCATGCCCGCTCAGCAGTTCGGTTTCCTTCTCCAATTCTTTGATGCGTCCCTGTACGATAAGGAGAAACAGACCCAACAGAAGTACAATCATGAAATACCCCACGGCAATCTTGCCGCGGATCTTGAGATTCCACAACAATACGTTTACCTCCGTCCTGACATTCTCCATGCTTGTCCGCTCGTGATGATCGAATCCTCAATGAGCTAGATCATTTCACTGCGCTGGATACTTTCCTTCAGCAGGCGAATGCCGGATTCCAATTTCGTGATCGAGTCCTCGATCTCCTTCGGATCGACACCCTGGATTATAGGGGCTGGGACTGGAGCTGGAGCTGGCTTGCTCTCCGCCTTAAGCTCGCGAAGCGTGATCTGCTGCTCCTGCCATTTATCCATCAGGTCCGCGATCGTAGCGTAAAAACGCTCATAATCCTTGATTACACTATCGAGAAAGGTGTCCACCTCATCGGGGTCATAGCCTCTAAGCTTCATGCTGAATTCCTTCTCGTGAATGGTCAGCGCATCGAGCCCGATTCCGAGCTGACTGAACAGCTTTCTCTGTTTGTCCAATCTGCGCTTCATATGTTCATCCATGGTTATACCCTCCATTTTGACTGCTTTCTTCGGCATTACCCATTATATCAGGGTGAGCCCGGGCTGAAAATATCGGCGCTCGGCGATCGAAGACGCTCAGTCAGCAGCGATTCGTCCTACTAGAAATTGTCGGCCACCGCCTTGTTCAGAATGCTCAGACAGCGGTCAAGATCGGTCTTGACCTGCTTCTTGTACAGTTTGGCCTTTTCGGCTCCGTCGGATGTAAAATGATAAAGGACAATTTCCTGAAAATCCACTTTAGGGTCATTCCCCTTCAATTGTTTGGTCCGGTATAAAATTCCCTGCTGAACCAGTTCATGCAATGCCCGGTATATTTCGCTCTGAGGCGGGTTATAGCCGTGACTTCTAAATTCTCTCCGCAGATCCTCGAGCATCTGGTATCCATATCCTTTATGCTCCTCAACCATAGTGATCAAGTACAGCTTAATAAAGGCCCGCTGGGCAATCATAAATGCCACCCTCGCCTCTCACCTCCGAAATCTTTCAATAATAATGTTCCTGTTTCTAATATAATCATTGTTTCTAAGATTTCACAATAGGAAATTGGTTTAAGTTCTCTCTTTNAAATAATAAAGTGGCATTCTAATTGCCGTTATATTTCTCTGCCTTCTTACGGAAGTAATTAATTGGATTTGGAAAGGAGAAATCAGAGTATGGGTACTTTCAATCTCAAGACAGACAAAGCCTCACAGACTCTGCAAGTCAGTGTCGGAGGAACGTTCACCAGTGAGGATGCCGGTCGCTTCATCAACGAATATAACAGTACAGTAGCCACGTTCGATCCGAAGCAGTACGAGATCGTGCTCGACTGCACGGGACTGAATGTGTCATCTCCCGATGTGCTGCCTATGCTGGAGCAATGCTACGTACTATACAAGAACTCAGGCTTCAAGAAAGTCATCTTCACAATCAAAAGCAATCCGATTCTCAAGATGCAGCTCTCCCGGGTTGCTCGCGCAACGAAACTTGAGAATTACGAAATCCAGGAAGTCTAAGGAGGCGCGCCATGGATACGCCTATTTCCATTCTTCAAGCCGCGTACTATCATCCCGATCAGGTTGTCCATAACGATTACTATTTCGAGCATTTTGATCGCCAGGGCAAGGATATTCGCAACTTTCTGGCTGCGATGGGACGTAAAAATCGCTACGTCGCCGATCGCGCCGAGGAGAATGCTTTGACTATGGGCGTAAAGGCCGCAGAACAGGCGCTGAAGGATTCTGGTCTATCCGGAGAGGATATCGACATGTTCGTGTTCGCTACCCAGACACCGGAATACACCTACCCCACCAACGCGCTGTTGCTTCATAACCGGCTTGGTGGCAAGCATCGGGCCATTACGATGGACTCGAACGCCAACTGCGCCGGGATGGTCACCGCCGTGGAGCAGAGCAGCCGGTATATGCACAGCAATCCGAAAGTCCGCTACGCCTTGATTGTTGGCTGCGATTTCAGCACGGTCAATTGTAATCCCGAAGATGAAATTACCTATGCCAACTTCGGCGATGCCGCCGCCGCGGTAATTCTGGAGCGGGGCGGCCAGGGACAGGGGCTGATCGACTCCCTATACTACACCGATTCGGATATCCATGAGAGCATCACCTTCCCGGCCTGTGGATTGTCCAATGTGTACCGCTCGGACGTTCGGCCGGAAGACATTTATATTCGCTGGCTTCCTTTCGACGGAACCGTCTGTGTGAATGCGGCGATCGATGACATCAAGGATCTTGTAAGCCGGAACGGCCTGAAGCTTGATGACATCTCCGCCTTCTGCCTGTCCCAGTTCTCGCTGAAGAATATCGAGCTGATTCGTGATGGACTCGGGCAATCCGGGGAGAAATTCATCTACGTTGGAGACGAGTTCGGCTACACCGCAACCAGCAGCCCGTTCATCGCCTTTCAGCGCGGTGTCGAGCAGGGAAACATCAAGCGCGGCGACTACCTCATTTTCTGGTCGGTGGGCGCCGGCTGGCAAATTCCGACCATGCTGCTGCGCTACTAGGCGAATTCAACCGTCCGGTCAAAGAATGACACGATATGTATCAATGATATAGAAAGAGGCATCGGTTCCCCGGTGTCTCTTGTTCTGTTAATTGCTGGTGCATTCTCCCCCTTAATAAAAAAATCCTTAAGGCTTCGGTAGCAGGACTACTTGTAAGTCCCTTCCATCGCCTTAAGGATTATGATTATGCGTTGAAGTACCTTTATCCGTACATGGGCAAAACCGTTAGTGGAACCGGTCCTTCGTGCCGCTCCGGTCATCAAGATCCGGATTGGTATCGGCATTCACCGGACCGAGGTTTCCCGCGCTGCTGCCAACCATCGTGGCATCTTGTCCGCTGCTTCGCGTATTATCCGTCACCTGGGACGAATACCGGTTCGCGTTCAGCGAGCGGTTGCCTCTGAAGATATTATGAATGTCGGAATCGCGGCCATCGTCATCGACGAGAACCATGATTTTCCCTTCATTGACATAGCCTTCATATTCCTTCGCTTCGTCCTCCGGAATCCCGAGGCCTACCAGACCGCCGACTAACCCACCCGCGCCTGCTCCTAAGGCTGCGCCGGTCAACAGCGCCGCTATCGGTCCTGCCACGATGAACGGTCCAATCCCCGGGATGGCCAACGCGCCGATTCCTGCCAGCAGTCCGGCCAGACCACCGACCACACCGCCTGTCGCGGCACCTGTTGCTACTCCTTCCGGAGCCATTGTAGCCGTTTCTTCCGTAATGGTATTCAATTCATCGCGATCTTTCGTCACGACTGAAATCTCTTCATTGGGAATGCCTCTTGCCTGCAGCTCCTGAATCGCTTTGGTTGCCTCGCGTTCCGTTTCGAAAATGCCAATAATTTTCCTGGTCACTTGAAGCCCTCCTTCGTGATTGTGCTACGTTAGTTATTACCCTTCATCGGGTATTCCAAACGCGGCAGCAGCAGGAAGGCCGATTCTACTGCAATCAAGCGGACATGAATCGTCATTCGACGATCTCAGCTTATTTGCATCAAAGCCGGTTCAGACATTCCTAGGCGGACGCACCCTGCTTGTAGGGACCGCCTGCATCGGATCATCAGGCCAGTAATGCTTCGGATATCGTCCTTTCAAATCTTTCTTCACTTCAAAGTAAGTGCCGGACCAGAAGCTGGACAGATCGGAAGTAACCTGTACCGGACGCCGTGCCGGAGATAACAAGTGAAGGACGACCGGAATCCGTCCGCCGCCGATCCGCGGCGTATCCTGCTGGCCGAACATCTCCTGAAGCTTGACCGCCAGCACAGGCGCTGCCGGGTTTGTGTAATCCACCGCGACCCGTGAACCGCTTGGAACCGCGAGGTGAGTCGGCGCTTCTCTGTCGAGGCGCCGTCTGCTCTCCCAGTCCAGCATCCCTTCCAGCGCATCACGCAGCGGAAGACGCTGCAGATCGCGGAGACTTCGGCAGTCCGCCAAATAAGGAAGCAGCCATGCCTCCAGCTTGTCCTTCAGCCCTTGATCGGAAACATCCGGCCAATCCGGATCAAGCCGGTGCATGAAAGCCATCCGTTCCCGCAGCTGAGCGATGCCTTTGTCCCAGGGCAGAAGTTCGAGCCCCTCCCTGCGGATGACCTCCATCAGGGCAGCCGCCGCTTCGCCGGGGTCCGGCCGTTCATGACCACTCTCCTTAAGGACGATCTCTCCCAGCATCAGGCGGCGGCGCGCCTTGACGCTGCGGCTGTCCTCATCCCAATAGACCTCCGCTTTCTCTGCCGTCTCGTGATGCTCCAGCAAATCCCGCTCCCTCACGGGAGCGGCCAGCAGAATCCGGCTCTGCGTGCCCGCATCGTCAACGGCAGGAGCGACAATGTAGAGCTCCCGGGCCAGCTGCTGGCCCTCCCCCATCGCCGCTCCCCGCCCCCCGGAGAGCAAGAACGCTCCGCCTCCCCGCCGCTGCCCGATCCGGTCGGGGTAGGCGAAGGAGAGCAGCAGGCCGCATAGATACGGATCGGCGGAAGCTCCCGCCGCCGATTCCTTCAGCCGGCCTGCATCCGGCACCGCGCTGCGCAGCTGGGCCAGCAGCGCCCTTGCCCCGCGCTCCACCGCCCGGAGCGCGGCCGGATCGCCGCCGGCATCGCCATGCCCGCCGGCGGCTTCATACCGCAGCAGCGCCTCCACGCGTAGCGTGAGGTCGCAGCTGCCCGAGCCGTGACCGCGCAGCGGGTCACGCTCCTGCAGGAGCGCCGCCAGCCGGCAGGCGAGCGGCGCTGCGCCAAGCTCCGCCGCGCGCAGCAGCATGTGCGCGGCTCGCGGGTGTGCGCCCAGGCCGGCCAGCCGCCGGCCGTGGGGCGTGACGGCGCCCGCGGCGTCCAGGGCGCCGAGCGCGCGGAGCAGGCCCGCCGCCTGCGCAAATGGCGCGGCGGGCGGCGCGTCGAGCCACGCGAGGGTCGCGGGGTCGCGGACGCCCCAGAGCGCCAGCTCCAGGGCGAGGCCGGATAAATCGGCCTCCAGCATTTCCGGCGTGTCCGATTCCGGGAGCCGTACATGCTCTTCCATGCTCCACAGGCGGATGCACACGCCAGGCGCGGTCCGGCCTGCCCGGCCTTTTCTCTGCTCGGCCGACGCTTTGGAGATCGGCAGTGTTGTCAATCGCGTCATGCCGGTGCGCGGGGAGAACACCTGAGTCCGGCGAAGTCCGGCGTCAATAACCGTTCTCACCCCTTCGATCGTCAGGCTTGTCTCCGCTATCGAGGTGGACAAGACGACCTTCCGTGTTCCCGGTTCACTCTTGGCTACAGCCCGGTCCTGCTCTGCCTGAGGCAGCTGGCCGAAGAGGGGGGCGATGAAGGTATCGGAAGGAAGGCCGGCGCTCCGAAGCTCGGCTTCCGTCCGGCGGATTTCCCGCTCTCCGGGAAGAAAGACGAGGATATCGCCCGGCTGGCCTGCCAGCGTGCGTCTTACCGCATTGGCGGCGGCCTTCTCCAACGGCATGGATTTTGGCGGCGGCGCGTACTCCGTCTCAACCGGGAAAGTCCGGCCAGGGCAGCGTACGACGGGAGCGCCCCCGAGCAGCTCCGCCACTCTCTCTCCGTCCAGCGTGGCGGACATGACGAGCAGCTTCAAATCGTCCCGCAGGACGCCCTGGGATTCCAGAGATAACGCGAGGCCGAGATCGGCATTCAGGCTTCGCTCATGAAACTCGTCAAAGATGATCAGGCCCGTCCCTTCTAGCGAAGGATCGTCCTGGAGCATCCGGGTCAACACGCCTTCAGTAACGACAATGATGCGCGTACCCGGTCCCGTCTTGCTGTCCATGCGCATCCGGTAGCCAACGGTTTGTCCGGCCCGTTCGCCAAGCAGGGAAGCCATGTAGACAGCAGCGGCTCTCGCCGCCAGCCGCCGTGGCTCCAGCATGAGCATCGTCTTGCCCTTCATCCAGGGCTCGTCTAACAATTCAAGCGGGGTCATCGTTGTCTTACCGGCCCCCGGCTCCGCGATCAGCACCGCTGATGGCGAGTGAGCAAGTGCGTTTTTCAGTTCGGGCATAACCCGCATAATCGGCAGTGTGTTCATTACGTTCTCTCCGTTAAGATATATCAATAATGGCACCCGGCTGATTGACATCAACTGAAGGCATGTCATCCGGCTGGATATTCACAGTCACTTGAACTACAATTAAGAATCGGGCATGCGGATGCACTGCACATGATTAGTCAGCAGACAGCCGCTCCCTAACGGG
This sequence comes from Paenibacillus sinensis, assembly GCF_019904155.1. Lineage (GTDB taxonomy): Bacteria > Bacillota > Bacilli > Paenibacillales > Paenibacillaceae > Paenibacillus_AQ > Paenibacillus_AQ sinensis. Next base: position 41,229 of record NZ_JAHCMB010000013.1, on the reverse strand, counting down.
TCGTTCCCGTTCCATAATCATGAAGGAATCTTATTCATTATTCAAGGGCAGCCCCTGAAATCCGGGAGGAAATTCACTTGCCATCCTTAGATTCATCTCATTCCACAGTTTCTGTTCGCGGGCGCTTCGCTCCATCGCCTTCGGGTCACATTCATATTGGCAATGCGCTGGCCGCCCTCATCGCCTGGCTCCAGATTCGGAGTCAGCACGGCGAATTCGTGCTTCGGATGGAGGATATCGATGTCTCGCGCTGCCGTCCCGCCTTTGCCGTCAGCATTCTGGACGATCTTCGCTGGCTCGGCCTGGACTGGGACGAGGGGCCGGACGTCGGAGGCCCCTTCGCTCCCTATACCCAGAGCGAGCGGCTGGATTTATATGAAGAAGCCTTAAACCGGCTTCTTGATGACGGTCGGCTGTATCCCTGCTATTGCAGCCGTCATGACATTCTGGCCGCTGCCGCCGCGCCGCACGGTTTATCCTCGGAAGGGCCGGTGTATCCCGGCACCTGCCGGAATCTGACGCCGGAGGAGGCCGCCAGCCAGGCTCAAGCCAAGAGTCCGTCGCTCCGCTTTCGGGTGGAAGACAAGACGCTATGCCTGGAGGACGGCATCGCTGGCCTACGATGCCTCAACGCCGCAACGGGTGGCGATTTCATCATCCGTCGAGCGGACGGCATCTACTCTTATCAGTTAGCTGTCGTCGTAGACGATGCGCGGATGGGCATTACCGACGTGCTTCGCGGCGCCGATCTGCTGGATTCCACCCCGAGACAGCTGCTGCTGTACGAGGCGCTGGGCTGGCAGGCGCCCAGATTCGCCCATGTGCCGCTGCTCATGGGACCGGACGGCCGGCGCCTGGCCAAGCGGCACGGCGGCATAACGCTGGCCGAGCTGCGAACAGCGGGTGTCACTCCCGCCGGAGTCACCGGCTGGCTGGCCTGGGTTATAGGCCTGATCCCCGAACCGGCGCAGGTGGCGGCATGGGACTTGATACCCCTGTTCGGGCTGACCAAACTGAAGTCCTCCGATATTGTTGTCACACCGGACATGCTGGGCAGGCTTCATTCCTCGCTCGGTGGCGCTTAAATACGTCATTTCACCTTCAACCACAAAAAAGCATACAGGCTCATGCCTGTATGCTGCCCGCTATTCCTCCCGGAACCGGTTCAATTGCTGCTCCGTGTACCCGCTCCTATTTAATCCGGTCATTCCCGGTCGAATCTCCTGCGGATGCCTTCCCCGTACTGGGCGAAAGCCGGACTGCTGTCAACGCCTCGCTGACGGAGCAGCTCCTCCAGACGAAGCTTCTTCTCGGTCAGCCTCCGGCCGAGCTTGCCCTGCTCATCCTTGCTGTGGCAGGCGGCCAGCAGATTTTCCAGAGAAGCGCATTCCGCTCTTAGCTGCAGCTCTTCCGGCAGCAAACCGGCATTTTTCATTATTTTAAAAGACATTCTCAGTTCCTCGGGAACCCCCGACAAATCCTCCAGCTCCAGCGGCTTGCCGTGACCCGGCAAATCGTTGAATTCGCCTTTGCGCATAGCTTCCTCGATTCGCTGATCGGCCAGCCAGGACATAATCGACAATGTCACCGCCTCCTTGTATATCTAAATCCGGGCAGCTGCCCGTGAAATCGCCTTAAAGAGATTCTAAAAGAAATGTGCGTGCCTATCAAATCCTTGTAATTCCCGGCAAGCATCCGCCTGTTCAGAAACCGCCAGATGTTCGCCCTTGCCAGATTTATTCTACCACATGCCAAGACCCTGCCGCATCCTTCCGTCCATTACGCGGTCAGTTCGTTGCCCGATGCGAGGCAAAGAGCATGCCCACAACAATCACGGCGGCAAGCTTGTTGGGGATTACCGCCTTGGTAACATGCGGTTTATTGAGCTGTCGTCCCCGTCGTACACCTGCGTTTACAAGGAGGTAGATTTATAATCCCCTTCCAAACGCAGCTTTGCAATATAAAAAACCTGACCCATGTGTTCAGAAAAATGCGCAGTACATTGATACAACATGTCGAGGTTGGTTCTCTCTTGGTTCCTTACCATTTGCGTTTGTTCCAGTGTCTCATCGGAAATGTTTCTAATTGTATCCATGATTAATTGAAATCGTTCTTCAATTATCGCTACTAATTCGGACTTCCTTACGAAAGTATGCGTTAGTTCTTCCACACGATTTCTCTGAATTTCTTGATGTAATATACCCTTTAAGACTCTTTCTTTAATATTACCTTCTATGTGCCTAACAAGTGTTGAAATACTGTGGCTTGACTCGTTGGGTCTCCAATTGAGTTGTTCATCATTTAGTTGGTTGACGGCATTAAACATTCTTTTTCGAATTTCCTCAAATTTTCTCAGTAACCATTCTCGATTAAATTCGTAATTCACACACAACACCTCCATTTCGCCCCAGTATTTTTATTCAAGCTATTCGGTAATTTTTTGCGCTATCCTGTCAGTTAGTTTAACAAAAATAAGCAGAAAGCCGAAGCATAGTATTCGTGTCGGTCACAGTAAAAAGGCATGATTTGACCAACATTTTTTCTTATTCGATGCGGTATTCTTCTTCAAGCGGCTTACAGCAGTTAAATCATCCAGTTCCAAATAGAAAACGCAGCCTCGCCTAAGCGAGAACTGCGTTTATGCGAGAGTTTCGTTGCTCCGGCCTGACTTCTGACTGATCATCGCTGGACGGAAAAGCTCAGGACGATGATCAAGCAGACTGTTGTCTTTCGAATTAAGTCAACAGGGACTCTGCGCCGTCAATCACAATCTGCGCTCCGGTGATGTGCGCCGACTCGTCGGAGGCCAGGAAGCAGACGAGATTGCCGACATCCTCCGGCTTGCCCGGACCGTCAGCAAGGGGCTGCTGCCCTTCCGGGAACTGGATCGGAATCACGATAGAGCCCAAATCATCGCTGGCTTCGGTGCTCTGGTCGATGTTCGTGGATATGGCGCCCGGCGAGATGACATTCACACGGATTTTGAATTTGGCGAGCTCCAGCGCCGCCATCTTCGCCAGCGCCACCTGACCGGCCTTGGTCGTGCTGTAAGCCGACCATCCGAAGCTGGTAAATCTCCGGTTGCCGTTGATGGAGCTGGTGATAATAATGCTGCCCTTCCCCTTCTTTTTCAAATGAGGGATCGTATATTTCAGGGAGAGGAACGTCCCGTTCAGATTGATGTTCAGGGTGCGCTGCCAGTCCTCGACGCTCAGCTCTTCAATCGGACCGATCGAGCCGTTGATGCCAGCGTTTGCGAACACGATATCGAGGCCGCCAAAATGTCCAACCGTCTTCTGCACCGCCTCTTCCATCCGCGCCGGATCGGAGGTATCCACATCGACCGCCAGCGCGCAGCCCTCCCTCAGTTTGTTCAGCTTGCGCTCCACCAGCGAGGTCCGGTCGTTGATGAGGTCAAATAAGGCGACGTTAGCTCCTTCGCGCGCCATTTGAATAGCGGTTGCTCTGCCTATTCCCGAGCCCGCACCGGTAATTATCGCAGTCTTCCCGGCAAATCGCTGTCTGTTTCCGTTGGTTGGGGTCATTGAACAGGCTCACCTTCCGTTCTTGTAGGTTTTGATTGCTCTGTCTCAAGATTACCCAAACCGGCGCAGGTTATAATCATTCCGGTCAAAAAAAGACAGCCGGACCGCAAATCGCGATTCAGCTGCCCTGTTCGTTGACTCCAAAAGCGTTTAGTCCAGTCTCCGCACGTCAACCTTAACTTCCAGATTGCCAGGCGTTCCCCGGTAGACGCCTTTCACCGGCACGATATCTTTATAATCCCGCCCGTGTCCCAGCTTCACATACCGCCAATTGACCTCCACATTATTGGTGGGATCGAAGCCGAGCCAGCCCGTGCCCGGAATATGCGTCTCTACCCAGGCATGGGATGCCTGCTCGAAGTCCGCATTTCCTCCCTGAAGATCCCCCACAAAATGATAGCCGCTGACATAACGAGACGGAAGCCCAACGCTCCGGCATACGGCGATCATCAAATGGGCATAATCCTGGCAGACTCCGCGTTTGAGCTTCAGCGCTTTTTTGACGGTGGTGTTGACGCTTGTCGCTTCGGGATCGTAGGTAAACTGCTCGTAAATGGTGGCTGACAGCTTTCTTGCCCAATCATACAGATCATCGGCCTCATCGAACGGATGCTGGGCGGCGAACTCCATCAGCTCCGGCGTCACTTCCGTGTAGCGGGTCGGCAGAATAAACTCGACATACCGGTTCTGAAAAGCTTCGTCATGAAGCATCCTGATCTGACTCTCAAGGTCCAGTCTGTCCCGGTCGGCACCCTGCTCCTTATCTACCGTAACAACGGTGGCCCGGGTATGAATAACCATCTCCGTATGCGGCTTATTAACCGAATAGGCATGCACCCGATTCCCGAAGAAATCCTCATAAGTCATCAGGTTGGCGGGCGGATAAATCTCCACCTCATGATGAAAGCAGGCTTGTCTGTAGTTGGTCCGCGGCGTCAGCCGGATTTCATTGACACTGTCCGTCACAGGCTCGGGGTACGTATATGTTGTCGTATGATCGATTTGTATTTTCATATCCGGATTCCTTCCTGCTGAAAAAAGGCGGAGCTCATCGTTCTTCCCAGCTTCAGGCAGGCGTTCTTGAGTTCATTCAGTACATCATCGACCCCATCGCCTTCCATGTCTTCCTTCTCCATGTAATCCAGCTCGGAGCGGATTTTGCCGGCTTGGCGAACCACCCGTTCATAACCCTCGCCGTTGTCTGCGAAGTCCATCTCAATCCGGGACAGATGCTCCTCGAGCTGCTGGGCCGAGAAACGCACCGATCTGGGGAAGGCGGCGCTGACGATCAGGAACTCCAGAATGCACTCCGGCGATACCGCGTCGGCATAATATTTCCGGAAGGCCTGATAGCCGCTTACCGATTTCAATACAGCCTGCAGCTGAGTATAGATGGAAGCCTGCTCCTTGTCTCTGCAGGACATGGTGACGGATTGAAGAATGCGCACCGTATTCTCCGCTCTCTCCAAAAAGCGGCCGCTCTCAATGAATCGCCATTCATTGCCCCGCAGCATGACCGACTCCTCGGCGCCCAGGAACATGGAGGCCCGTTCCTTGATCTGCTGGTAGAACTGATGCGGGCTCTTCATAATATCGGCGATCGTGCAGTCGCCCAACCACAGATTGAAGCTGTTCACGATATCCCACAGCTCACTCGGGAGCTGCTGCCGCAGCGTGCGCAGGTTGTTGCGCGCCTGATGTACGCAGGAGAACAGCGAATTCGTATTTCCCAGCTCCAGGGTGATGAAGTAGAGAACATCCTGCTCGTTAAAGCTGTCGTACAGCCGGAGATACTCCTCCCGGACACCGATCGCGTCAATTAGCCTGGACCACTTATTTCCTTCCTCCCGGAAATCGTCCTCCTGTTGAATATGGTAATGCACATCGATTAGTCTGGCATGGTTCTCGGCCCGTTCCATGTAGCGTCCGATCCAGAATAAAGCCTCCGCGCAGCGATTTAACATCTACCGTCACTCCCTCGTCCTCATATTGATGTTCAGGTGTTGCAGCATGAAGAGCAATATTTCAGGACATCACCCAGGTATCTTTGACTCCGCCTCCCTGGGATGAATTGACGACCAGTGAGCCTTCTCTCATCGCAACCCGCGTCAGTCCTCCCGGGACGACATGCGGCCTCCGGTCTGATCCCGTAAGGACGAACGCCCGAAGGTCGATATGCCGCGGACTCATGATTCCCTCCGACAGAATCGGCGCTCTGGACAGTGACATGATCGGCTGGGCGATATAGCGGTCGGGCTCGGCAAGAATTTTGAGCCGGAAATCATCCATTTCCTTACGGGTGGCTTCACTGCCGATCAGCATTCCGTATCCGCCGGAGAGGGAAGTTTCCTTGACGACCATTTCAGCCAGATTTTCCAGCACGTACTGACGATCATCCGGCCTTGAGAGCAAATAGGTGGGCACATTGTTCAGAATAGGCTCTTCCTTGAGGTAGTAACGGATCATGTCCGGAACGTATGCATACATGGCTTTGTCATCCGCAACACCGGTGCCGGGAGCATTCGCAATCGCGACATTCCCTGCGCGGTAAGCATTCATGAGTCCTGCAACGCCGAGCAGCGAGTTGGGCTCAAAGGCAAGCGGGTCGATATAATCGTCGTCCAGACGCCGGTACAGCACGTCCACACGCTTAAGTCCGTTCATTTGGCGAAGGTACAACTTGTGATCCTGGACAACCAAATCTCTTCCTTCCACAAGGTGAATGCCCATCTGCTGAGCCAGAAAAGCATGCTCGTAATAAGCCGAGTTATATTCACCGGGTGTAAGCAGGGCGATTACAGGATCTTGAGTATGAGAAGGAGAAAGACTGCGAAGCACAGACAGAAAACGGTTGATGCTATGATCCACATCCCGGATGGCATTCTGGAAGGTCAGCTCGGGGAACAGCTGATTCATCAGGGAGCGTCCTTTAAATAGGTAGGAAAAGCCCGACGGGGTGCGCAGATTGTCCTCCAGCACATAGTATTGGCCGTCGTTGTGGCGGATCAGATCGATGCCGGAAGTCGTGATGTAGGCACCGCCCGGAACTCGAAGCCCGGCCATCTCGGGACGGAAATAGCGGTTCACGATAATCATTTTGCGAGGAACGATGCCGTCCTTCACGATGTACTGCTCATGGTAAATGTCGTGAACGAACAGATTCAGCGCCGTCACGCGCTGGATAATGCCCGCTTCAAGCTTCTCCCATTCCTCTTTCGGTATGATCCGTGGAATCATGTCGAAGGGGATCGTTCGCTCCATCGGCTGAATCTGAGAAGGATTGTAGAGCGTGAACGTGATGCCCTCCTCCATCATCCGACGCTGCATCAGCGCCTGTTTGGCCTGAAGCTCCTCCGGGCTCATTCCGGCGAACATCCTGTTCACATGGCTGTAGTGGGGACGGACGATGCGTTCGCCTTCGAACATTTCATCGAAAAACTGGTGCAGGGGATACGGAGACAGACCGGGCAGTGGATCAAGTTTGGACATAAGCCCGACTCCTTTCAACGAGAGTAATGTTTGTTAACAGACCAACCCTTTTATTAAGGTAAATCTCGTAAATCGAATATAATCTTCTTTCATTTTACGAACATCCCCCTTTTCATGTCAATATATATAACAGGATAATTGAAGAATCATGTCAACATGATGAAATGTATGCGTTTCCCTTTACCCTGAGTGTTTTCATTGAACAGAATATGTAAGTTCTCGCGAAAAAAGTAGGGGGAGCTTAGTGATTTTTTCTGTTGTGAATTTTTCATATGGTGATAGTTGAAATGGTTTTAATGTTCGAAGCTTTATTGACGCAAAAAGAAGCCTGCCGTTCGTTCGGCAGGCTTCCAAATATCTCTTCCGAGCCTCCATGTTGACCCGGTCAATCGCGGTCAGCAGGATGGCATCAAGATGGCACACTCATTCTTCGGACAGCTTGCCCCTGACAGGCGGTCCCGAACCTTCGATCTCGGACTTTCCCAGATTACGGGCTCCTCGATCTCAGGCTTTTTCAATCTCAGGCGTTTACGATCTCAAGCATTACGATCTTAGGCGCTTACAAGCTTAGGCCTCTTCGTTCTTCTCGCTCTCCTCGTCGTCCCCGATGACGAGCCCCGCAAAAAGGGCATGCACGAACTGCTCCGAATCGAACGGCTGCAGATCCTCCATCTTCTCGCCAAGGCCGACGAGCTTGACCGGAATGTTCAGCTCCTGGCGGATAGCTACAACGATGCCGCCCTTCGCCGTTCCGTCGAGCTTGGTGAGGACGAGTCCTGTCACCCCGCTCTTCTCGCCGAACAGCTTCGCCTGGGCAAGCGCGTTCTGTCCGGTCGTTGCGTCCAGTACCATCAGCACCTCATGCGGAGCGCCGGGAATTTCCCGCTGGATGACGCGGAAGATTTTGTTCAGCTCCTCCATCAGATTGCTCTTGTTCTGCAGCCGTCCCGCCGTGTCGCAGATCAGGATGTCAACATTGCGCTGCTTCGCCGCCTGGACGGCATCGAACATAACCGCGGCCGGATCGGAGCCCGCGTTCTGCTTGATTACATCCACACCGGCGCGCTGGCCCCATACCTCCAGCTGCTCGATGGCTCCTGCCCGGAAGGTGTCCCCCGCCGCCAGCAGCACTTTTTTACCCTCGGATTTGTAGCGGTGAGCCAGCTTGCCGATTGTCGTCGTCTTGCCGACGCCGTTCACGCCGACGAACAGAATAACCGTGATTCCGTCCGGATTCTCCTTCAAGGCGTTGTTGTCGTCGCCACGGAGAAGCTCCATCAGCTTGCGGGAGAGAATCGGCTGAAGCTCGGCCGCATCCTCGATCCGCTGCTTCTTCACCTCTGCGCGCAGATCCTCGACCAGTGTCATGACCGTGTTCACGCCGACGTCCGCTCCGATCAGAATTTCTTCAAGCTCCTCGTAGAATTCCTCGTCGATTTTTTTGCGGCGGATAATCAGGTCCGAGACCTTCTCCACAAAGCCCTTGCGGGTCTTCTCCAGACCTTCCCGGAACTGCTTCGTGACGCTTTCGGTCTTGCCGGCAATGCTCTCTCTCAGCTTGCGAAAAAAACTCATATATTCCCTCCTGTGCTTGATATGGCGATGTGAATGAATGTACCGGTATCGGGAGGTCCACGTTTAGATCAGCAGATCCCGTCCGTTATCTTATAGCGTAAACCGAATCTTGATCCGGCTGACTGGCCTTGTCCAGATCATATGACTGTTCCCCGATCCCCAGTAGTCCTTCATGACATAATCAGGGGGTCCGAATTTATGGGTCCATACCCGCTGTGCCTCGCGATACCCGCTGTCCAAGCAAAAATCAGTGATGCCGCGGCCTGCCATCGCGATACCTGCAACGCTCCACATCAGACTGCCAAGGCCCCTGCCCTGAACCTCCGGATGCACCAGTACGGACTTCACTTCGGTCATTCCCTGCAGCTTCCCTTGTGTACAGGACAGAACAAGCCCGCTTACCGGGCCAATCTCTATGGTGCCCCGTATCCGCTCGCCGTCCATTGCGATAAAAAAGGTTCCGGCTTCGCCTCCGGTATCCAGATCAGCCTGGAGCGCCTTGTGTTTCGCCGCAATTTCCTCTTCGATATCTGCAGTCCATTCACCGAGCCCTTCCTTGCGGAAGGCGTCTCTTATTACCGTCTCAAAAAAGCTGTGCAGGTGATCTGTATCTTCGTTAACGGGTCTGCGAATGATAACCTTGCCCATGCTGCATAACTCCTCCACTTCCAAAAGCCGGGAAGCTCAGGACTCTCGTCCTGATTCCCGGCCCATCTAGGCAATCTCAGCCGCTTCGTCCTCCAGCTTCACGGAGACCATCTTGGAGACGCCGCCTTCCTCCATCGTTACCCCATAGAGCACATCCGCTTCCTCCATCGTGCCCTTCCGGTGCGTGACCACGATGAACTGGGTCTGCTCGGAGAACTCGCGGAGGTACTCGGCAAAACGGACGACGTTCGCCTCGTCGAGCGCTGCCTCAACTTCGTCCAGCACACAGAACGGAACCGGCTTGACCTGCAAAATGGCGAACAGCAGCGCCATAGCGGTCAGCGCCCGCTCTCCCCCGGAGAGCAGCTGCAGGTTCTGCAGCTTCTTGCCTGGAGGCTGGGCCACAATATCGATGCCGGTCGTCAGGAGATGTTCCGGCTCCAGCAGGAGCAGATCGGCTCTTCCTCCGCCGAACAGCTTCGTGAAGACCGTGCCGAATTCCCGGCGGATGGCGTCGAACGTCACCTTGAAGCGTTTCGACATTTCCTCCTCCATCTCGCCGATCACCTGATAGAGCGTCGTCTTGGCTTCCACCAAATCGTCTTTCTGCTCGCTGAGGAAGGTGTACCGCTCATGTATTCGCTGATACTCATCGACAGCGCCCAGATTGACCTCACCCAGCGCCGAAATGGCCCGGCGGAGTCTTTGAACCTCAGCCTGCGCCGCCGGTACATCCTCCGGAACCGGGTAACGCTGCTTGGCAAGCTCGTAGCTCAGCTCATAATCGTCGCTCAGCTTCCGGAGGATGTTGTCCAGCTCCACGTCCAGCCGGCCGACCGACACTTCGGTTGACCGGAGAAGGTCGTCCACCGCTTTGAGCGCCTGGCGCTGCTCCTTCGTCTCGCCTTCCTCCATTTCCAGCTTGCGGGTCAGGGAAGTGCGCTCCGCTCGCGCATAGTCCAGGTTCTCGGCCGTTTCTTCCTTCTTGAGCCGGTAGTTGTTCAAATCCTCGCGCTGCTTCACCGACTCGGTCTCATTTGTCGCCAGATCCTGCTCAATGGTATTCAACAGGCTCCGGTTCTGACGCATCTCCTTGTCCTGCGTGCCCGCATCGGCCTTCATCCGCCGGAGGCTCTCCTCCAGCGAGAAAATCTCCTGATCCATCTTGCCTTCGGCCACCTTCATCGACGTCAGCTTACCTTGGAGCTCTTCCTTGGCGTTCTCACTGGCCTTCCGCTCGGATTCCGCGCTCCGGATCGCTTCGTGTGCAGAGCGCTCTTCCGCTTCCAGGCGCGCCAGCTCGGCTACCGCCTGTTCACGGGCCTGCTCCAGCTGCTTGACTTCGCTCTCGAAGCCGCTATGCTCCGCTCCGGCGCTTTCGACCTGCTCCTTCACATGACGGAGCTCCTGTTCCAGCTGCCTTAGATCGCCCGCGATCCGCTGCTCCTCCAGACGCTTCTCATCGCCGCCGTGACGCAGCTTCTCCAGCTTCGTATTCGAATCCTCCTGCTCCTTCGCCAGTTGGGCAATGCTTGCTTTCAGCTTCGCAATCTGGCGCTCGGTCTCTCCGATCTCCTCCTGAAGCTGATCCAATTGGCGCTTTCGTCCAAGCAGGCTTGTATTCTTCTTGTGCTGACTGCCCCCGGTCATGGAGCCACCGGCATTGACGACGTCACCGTCCAGCGTTACAACACGGTAACGGTATTGACACCTGGCGGCAATTCGATTCGCCTGCTCCAGATTCTCCGCAATGACGACGTTGCCCAGCAGGCTGCCGACGATGCTTGCATACCGGTCGTCATAGCCAACCAGCTCGGAGCCTATGCCCACAAAGCCATCGGCTCCCTCGATCATGCCCCGGTCGCTCGAGCCAATTTGGCGCGGCCGGATTACATCGAGCGGCAGGAAGGTCGCCCGGCCCAGCTGCCGCTGCTTCAGGAAGGATATCGCTTGCCGCGACACGGCTTCGTTATCCATGACAATATGCTGAAGCGAAGCGCCAAGCGCTGTCTCCACCGCCGTCTCAAGCTTCTCCGGCACGGAGATCAGCTCGGCAACAGCGCCGTGAACGCCGCTCAGCTGGCCCTTGCGGGCACCCTTCAGCACTTCCTTAACACCCAGCATGAAGCCGTCGAAGTCGTCCTGCATTTCCTTCATCGTCTCATGCCGGGACACCTGGGCTTCCCGCTTCTGCTCCCATTTGCGCAGACCGGAATGCGCCTCATCCAGCAGCTTCTGGCGGGCAACCGAGCGCTCGCTCTCGGTTATATACTCGCCGCGCAGCTTGCCAAGCTCCTTGCCGAGCGCTTCGATCCCGCTCTTCAGCTTGCTCTGCTCGCGCAGCAGCTCCTCATAGCGGGCGTTCCACTTCCCGCTCTCCTCCTGGCTCCGGCTCATCCGGCGTTCCAGCGTCTCTTTCTGCTGGTCCGCATACCGGATTTCATTCCGCGCCTGGGCCATCTTGTTCATAAGCTCCAGAAGCTCGCTCTTCAGGCTCTCTTCCTTGCTCTGGCTTATCCCGTCGGTGACCCCTGTCAGCTTCGCCTCTTCATCCTGGATCTCTTGACGCAGCAGGGCGAGCCTGCTGCGCGTCTGCTCCAGACTTTGTTCCAGCGCGGCCAGCTCTCGCTGACGGTCCTCCGACCGCTCGCCGACAGAGCCAATGGACTGCAGAAGCTGCTCCCGGTTGTTCTCCAGATGACGCCGCCGTTCCTTCAGCAGCTCGCCGTAGCCCTCGCATTTCTCATAGGCTTCACTGTAGCGCAGAAGCTGCTCCTGCAGCTTCTCAATCTTCTCTTCAAGCTGCCGCAGAGCGGCCCTTCCGCTCTCCAGCTTCGCGTCGATCGCCGTGACAACCGTGGAGAGCTGCAGCTGCTCGTCCTTCAGAACCTCGAGCTTCGCGCTGCCTTCCTGCCAGGCTGTATGTATGCCTTCGATCTGGTGAACATAGACCGAGATTTCCAGGTTCTTCAGCTCTTCCTTCAATTCCTTGAAGCGGATCGCCTTCTCGGACTGCTCCTTGAGCGGGCCGATCTGGTCTTCCAGTTCGCTGATCAGATCATGGATGCGAAGCAGATTCTGCTCCGTCTCATCCAGCTTGCGCCCCGCTTCTTTCTTGCGGGATTTGTATTTGACAATGCCTGAAGCTTCCTCGAAAATACCGCGCCGGTCCTCGGACCTCGTGCTGAGAATCTCCTCGATCCGCCCCTGCCCGATAATGGAATAAGCCTCGCGGCCGATGCCGGTATCCATGAACAATTCGGTGATATCCTTCAGCCTGCAGGACTGTTTGTTGATCATATACTCGCTGTCTCCGCTGCGGTGAACCCGCCGCGTTACCGTCACTTCGCTGAAGTCCAGCGGCAGAGCGTGATCCTCGTTGTCCAGCGTCAGAGACACCTCGCCATAGTTGACCGCCTTGCGGGCATCGCTTCCTGCAAAAATGATGTCTTCCATCTTGCCCCCGCGCAGCGACTTGGCGCTTTGCTCGCCGAGCACCCAGCGTATGCCGTCGGAAATATTGCTCTTGCCGCTCCCGTTCGGACCGACGACAGCCGTGATGCCGCGAACGAACTCCATCTCCGTTTTGTCGGCAAACGATTTGAAGCCCGCTAACTCAATCCGCTTTAAAAACATACTCGACTATTCACCTCCCAACCATTATACCATAGCGGTTCATGACCTAGCACTAGTAGGCGGCATGCACAATACACAAGCATTTCTGCCCGACTATGAAATATAAAATTGACAGGGATTGGAATTCGTGATGTAGTTAAGTGGTTAAGATTTCCATTTATTCTCATCTTCTGGACAGAGGTGACGAAATGAAGGCGCAGTCTGAATGTCAGGAACCGGTTATTCGTTACAGGCAGGGCAAGATCACTCATGAACAGGATTCGATCGTTACGGAGCGTCCGGTCACACTGGTTATTAACGGCGAGGAATTCGTAACGCTGGTATGTACCCCCGAATATCTGGAGGATCTTGCCGTTGGCTTTCTGGCCTCTGAAGGGATCATAAGGGAAGTTCGCGATATCTCCGAATTATGGGTTCAGGAGGACGAGGGCTATATCCATGTCTCCACGGACCGCTGGAATGACCTTCAGCGCACGCTGTATGCGAAGCGTTACAGCACCTCCTGCTGCGGCGGCGGACGCCTTGGCTACGTCTATGTCAATGACGCCCGCACAGCCAAAATCATGGACGGGATTCATGCGTCCCTATCGTTTGAGGACATCTTCCGGCTCATGGACAAAATGCAGACCGGCTCAGAGCTGTTCCACCGGACAGGCGGAGTGCATTCCGCAGCGCTATGCGATTCCAGGGATATTGTGCTGACCAGAAGCGACATCGGGCGTCACAATGCCCTGGATAAAATATACGGCCACTGCCTGAGGCGGCAGATGGTTCTAAGCGACAAAATCATCGTGTTCACCGGCCGCATCTCCTCGGAAATTTTGCTGAAGGCGGCCAAAATCGGCTGCGAAATTATTTTATCCAAATCGGCGCCTACCGCGCTTGCCATTGAACTCGCCAGGCAGCTTAACGTAACGACGGTCGGATTCATCCGCCGGGATTCTTGCAATGTGTATACGGGAGCGGAGCGCATAACTGGCTGTGTGCCGGCCCGGTTGTAATAGACAGCCTATCAATCCTGCAAGGAGTGAGGATCAAACGGATCAGCTGATCAATCGCATTGATGAACAGGGCTATTTGAATCGTGAGGAAATAGTCGCTCTCCTGGGCAGGCTGGAGCAGGATCAGGAGCTTCGATCACGCCTGCGTGCCGTGGCCGATCGCAAGAGGCGAGAACTGTACGGTGTCGGCGTCTATGTCCGGGGATTGATCGAGTTCTCCAATATATGCAAGCAGAACTGTATGTACTGCGGAATTCGCTCATCCAACCGTACCGCCGAACGCTACCGGCTTCTTCCGTCCGAAATTCTGGAGTGCTGCAAGGAAGGATATAGGCTCGGCTACCGGACCTTTGTTCTGCAGAGCGGCGAAGACGACTGGTATACCACCGATATACTGGAGTCCCTGATTACGGATATCAAGCGAATTTGTCCGGACGCCGCTGTCACGCTGTCCATCGGAGAGCGGGATAACGAGTGCTATTCGAGGCTGTTCCAGGCGGGAGCGGACCGCTACTTGCTCCGACATGAGACGGCATCTGCCTGCTTGTACAAAAGTCTGCATCCGACGATGAGCTTCGACAACCGGCGCGACCGCCTGCTTGCGCTCAAGGAGATCGGCTACCAGATCGGGGCCGGATTCATGGTAGGTCTGCCCGGACAGAGTCTGGAGGACTTGGCCGAGGACTTGCTGTACCTCAAAGAGCTGGACCCGGATATGATCGGCATCGGTCCTTTTATTCCGCATGCGGGTACTCCCTTAAGGCAGGAGCCAGCCGGGTCCTTCGAGACAACGCTGGATATGATTGCGCTGGCCAGACTGTTTGTTCCTGCCGCACTCATCCCGGCCACAACTGCCATGGGCACCGCCCACCCATACGGACGTGAGCTTGCGCTTCAAGCCGGCGCCAATGTCGTGATGCCGAATTTATCTCCCGTTGCGGTCCGGCCCAAATATACGCTCTATGACGGCAAAATCTGCATCGGTGACGAATCGGCTCAGTGCAGATTCTGTCTGGAACTGCGAATCCGTGAAGCGGGGTTTGTGATGGATATGGGACGCGGTGACAGTCTGAAACGGTTAAATCATTCAGCGATCCCTCTTGTTTCAGCAGACGGAGCAGGACAATGATGAAACTCCAAATCCATGAAAGAAGTGATTACTTGTGAATCAAGTCAAGAAGATCGACCGGGCTGATTTTATTCAAGACGATATCATTCAGGAAGCCATGAGATACGGAGAGGCCGGGATCAGGGATCAGGGGCTTATCGACTCGATTCTGAACAAGGGCAGGGAAGCCAAAGGACTGACCGCTTCCGAGGCGGCAGTGCTATTGAATATTGAGGACCCGGATACGCTCGAGCAAGTATTCCGGATCTCCAGGGAAATCAAAGAGCGGATTTACGGGAACCGCATTGTGTTGTTCGCCCCATTGTATGTCAGTAATCATTGCGTCAACAACTGTGTCTACTGCGGCTACAAGCATTCCAACTCAGACTTCATCCGCACCCGGCTTACCATGGAGGAAATCGCTCAGGAGACAACGGCACTGCAGGCTATGGGCCACAAACGCCTCGTAATTGAAGCGGGTGAGGACCCGGTGAACTGCTCCATCGATTACATTCTGGAGTGTATCCGGACGATCTACGAGACAACCTCAGGCAACGGAAGCATCCGGAGGGTTAACGTGAATATCGCAGCCACCACCGCCGACGATTACCGGCGGCTTGCCGAGGCCGGAATCGGAACCTATATTTTATTCCAGGAAACCTACCACCGGCCCACCTATCGCAATTATCATCCCCAGGGACCCAAGACCAATTACGATTGGCATACAACCGCTATGGACCGCGCTATGGAGGGCGGTATCGATGATGTCGGCATCGGCGTCCTGTACGGTCTGTATGATTATAAATATGAGACGATCGCCATGCTGCTGCACGCTTCACATCTGGAAGAGGCATTCGGCTGCGGTCCTCACACGATCTCAGTCCCCCGTCTTCGCGAAGCCGAGAATGTCAGCCTGGACAGCTATCCCTATCTTGTGAGCGATCAGGATTTCGCCAAGATCGTCGCCGTTCTGCGGATTGCCGTTCCCTATACGGGGATGATCCTCTCCACCCGGGAGGATACGGTGTTCCGCGATCACATTATCAAGCTTGGAATCTCTCAGATCAGTGCGGGTTCAGCAACAGGCGTCGGCGCCTACAGTGTCAACAAGAACGGAAAAGACAAGCCCCAATTCGAGGTCGGTGACCACCGCTCTCCAATGGAGATCATCCAAACCCTATGCCGCGACGGTTATGTTCCCAGCTACTGCACCGCATGCTACCGGGAAGGCCGGACCGGGGACCGCTTCATGGCGCTGGCCAAATCCGGGCAGATTCATAATGTATGCCAGCCGAATTCGCTGATGACCTTGAAGGAGTTTTTGCTTGACTATGCGGACGAGGAGACCCGTTCCATCGGAGAGCAGCTGATTCGCGACAATCTGGAGCGTATTCCGCTGGAATCCGCCAGACAAGCTACAATCAAGCAGCTGCGGCGGATCGAGGCAGGCGAACGAGATCTTCGGTTCTAGATTTATTTGCGGAATTCAGACAAAAGGGACGCTCCCCGCTGTGTACGTACAGCACCGGGAACGTCCCTGTTTGTGTATCTATTTTAGCCAACGTATGGATGTCACGGTCTATCTCTGCTCCCACGCCATCATCGCGGACGGGAACATTTCAATCGCCCTTGGAAACACTCCCTGCACATAAGCGATGAACACGCCATAATTCACGATCGGCACGCCCGCCGACTGCGCTTCCGCAATCCGCCCCTGCATCACTCTGCGGTTCAGCATGCATGCGCCGCAGTGAATAATGAGCGCATACTGCTCGAGATCCGCAGGGAAATCATGGCCCGACACATGTTCGATTCTTAGCTGTCTGCCTGTGTTCTCCCTCAGCCAGCGGGGAATTTTGACGGTGCCGATATCGTCGGACTGCCGGTGATGACTGCAAGCCTCAGCGATTAGTACCCTGTCGCCGTCCCGCAGCCGGGCGATTGCCTTAACACCGCCGACCAGACTGGGGAGATCGCCCTTATAGCGGGCAAATAAAATCGAGAATGACGTCAACGGCACATCTCTAGGCGTATCCGCTTCAGCCTTCAGAAATGCCTGGGAGTCCGTGATAACAAGGCTGGGCTTCTTCCCGAGGGAATCCAAGGTGTGACGCAGCTCTTGTTCTTTTGTAACAACAGCGCTTGCGTCGCATTCCAGAATATCGCGTATCGTCTGCTGCTGAGGGAGGATAAGCCGCCCTTTGGGCGCTGCTTTGTCTATGGGAACGACAAGGACCGCCGTATCTCCGGGTTGAAGCAGGTCCCCCACAATCCGGTATCGGTCTTCCTCAGCGGATAAGACCGATATGATCCGCTTCTTCAACTCTCCGATCCCTGCACCTGTTGAAGCGCTGACCGGTATCGGGGACACGCCAAGCCGGGCCGCAATGCTGGCCGCTGCCAGACCGCCTGCCTCTTCAATGCCTCCTCCTTTCAACAGATCAGCCTTGTTGAGCAGAACAATTGCCGGAATCCCCTTGTCAGCCATCGTCTTCATCAGCTCTTGTTCGATTTCCCCGGCCTCGGCAGCGGCATCGACAACGAGCAGCGCCAGATCGGTTCGATCCAAAATCCCCATAGATCGTTGAACACGCTGCCGCCCCAGCTCACCCGTATCATCCATCCCCGCCGTATCGATCAATACGACAGGTCCCACTGGGAGCAGCTCCATTGGCTGAAAGACCGGATCGGTCGTTGTTCCGCTTACCGGTGAGACAATTGAAATAGGTTGACCGGCAAGCGCATTGATGACGCTGGATTTGCCGGCATTGCATCGGCCGAACACGGCAATATGCGGACGCTCTCCACGAGGAGTGTTATTCATATTCATCGGACTTCGCCCTTCCGCTTCCTTCATTATAGTGAGTCAGATTCTGTCCGCCCCGGAATGCCCGGCTTCACTGATTGATGCTGCTGAAGAACCGCGGAGGCCTCCCTCTCCGTCATTCCCTCCCGCTCCCGCAGCAGCTCGGCAAGCGTCCTGCCCGTTGCCGCAGCTTCCTTGTGCAGCTCAGCTGCCGCATCATACCCGACATACGGCACAGCGGCGGCAGCCATGACGCCCGAGCGAATCAAGTGATCGCTGCATCGGTCACGGTCCAGCTCTATTCCAGCAACACATCGTTCAAGAAACACCGGTACGGCATGCGTCATCAGCTCAAGCGATTCCAGGAGCGACTCGGCGATCAAAGGAATGAACGCGTTCAGTTCGAGCTGTCCGGATGCCGCAGCAAGGGTTATAGCCGTATCATTGGCTATAACCCTCATAGAGACGCTCCCTGCCATCTCGGCGATGACGGGATTGACCTTGCCGGGCATGAGGGAAGAACCGACTTGCACAGAGGGGAGCTTGTATTCGCCGATCCCTCCGTCCGGTCCGGAATTCAACAGCCTGAAGTCGCCCGAGATCTTCAGCAGATTCACTGCCGAGGCTTTGAGCAGCCCGGATACCTCAACGAATACATCCATATTCTGCGTAACATCCATCGGGAAATCGCTGCGGCTTAATCCAAGCCCACTCATTTCCCGAAGCTCCTCGGCAGCGCCGTACACATAAGGCAGCGGCGCATTCATGCCGGTGCCTACCGCCGTCCCGCCGAGGTTGATCTCGCGCAGCCGTTCCTCCGCTTTATAGAGCCGCCAGCGGTCCCGCGCCACGGCTTTGGCATACGCGCCGAAGCTGTGGCCGGCCATAATCGGCAGCGCGTCCATCAGCTGAGTCCGTCCAAGCCTCATGATGTCGGCAAATTCCTTCTCCTTCATCTGCAGCCCTTCCTGCAGCAGCGCCAGCTGGCCGCTCAGCGTACGCAGCAGCGGAATGGCGGCAATCCGGAGCGCGGTCGGATACACATCATTCGTCGATTGGTGGAGATTGACGTGATCGATCGGATGGATCAGCCGATAATCGCCCCTGGTCCCTTCCAAATGCTCGATTGCGCGGCTCGCGATCACTTCATTCACATTCATATTAGTGCTCGTCCCCGCTCCACCCTGGTAAGCGTCTGTCAGGAACTGGTCATCCAGCATGCCGGACAGCAGCTCATCGCAGGCGGCCTGAATCGCGCCGGAGACGGATTCGGCCAAATAACCGAGCCTGCCGTTCACTTTGGCCGCAGCTTTTTTGACTAGTACCAGAGCGTGTATGATCCGGCGGTTGACCGGCCGGCCGCTGATCGGGAAGTTGTCCCTGGCTCTCAAGGTATGAATCCCGTAATAGGCGTCCTTTGGAACGGAAGCAGAGCCTAATATGTCTTTTTCCACACGAAACATTGATTCTTCGCTCTTGCTGCTCTTGCTGCTCTTGCCACTCTCAACGCTCTTGTCGCACATTTGCGCATCACCCTCCGATCTGCGACATTTGGCGCAGTGTATACGGCTGGGAGGCAATGTCTTTCGGCACGATCGTCATTTCATGGCGCAGCGGCTTGCTCGCCAGCGATTGGAGGAGTATGCGCCGCAGCCCCTCTTCATCACCGATGTATGGCTTCAAATCCCATTCCTCGTTCCAATAGAGACAAGGCTTGACGCAGCCGTTCGCCGTAATTCTGAGCCGGTTGCAGCTCCCGCAGAAATGCCGGCTGACCGGGCTGATCAAACCGAACTCCCCCGCAGCCCCTGCGATCCGGTAGTACCTTGCCGGCCCCGATATCTCATGCTCCTCCTGAAGCTCATCCTTTAGCCCGCCGGTGCTACCAGTACTTCCGCTGCCTCCGGCCGGTTCAATCTGCCAGCCCTTTTCCTCACAGCGCATCAGAATACTCTCCGCCGGCATATACTCCGATCTCCAATCCTGAATCCGGTCTCCGATCGGCATGTATTCAATGAAGCGGATGAAGAGCGGGTAGTTAACCGTTAGCTTTAAAAAAGCTTCAATTTCGTCATCATTCACTCCATGCATCAGCACAACGTTGAGCTTGACCTTGTCAAACCCCGCTTTGCATGAGCTTTCAATCGACTTGATCACCCTGTTGAAATCTCCGCCGCCTGTTATTCCGGCATACCGTTCCGGCACCAGTGAATCGATGCTGATGTTGACGTCGGTTAATCCAGCCTGCCTAAGCAGAGAAGCCCTTGGCCCCAGGAGCATCCCGTTGGTGGTCAGCCCGATTTGGCTGATTCCTTTAATTCGGCTCAGTCTTCCGATGAGCGCCTCCAGCCGGGGACGCAGCAGCGGTTCGCCTCCGGTCAGCCTAACCTTCGTGACCCCCATATGGGCCAGAACCTCAACAAGCGCCGCCAATTGGTCAAAACTGAGCAGCTCCGACTTCACCTTGCAGCCAAGAGAGCTTCCCGGTCTGCAATATTGACAGCCCAAATTACAGAGGTCCGTAACGGAAATGCGGACATAATTATGCACACGGCCAAAAGAATCGACCAGCCGATCGGTCACATTGTTCACCTTGCTTTCCGGTTAGTACCCCGATGTATTAGTAGCCGCCAAATCCTCCATACGATTGCAGCATCTGCACCGTATCCGTCCGCTTCCGGGCGATTGACTCATCTATCTGTGAGGCATCGACGAACTGAAGCGCATGAGTCGGACACACCCGCACACATTCCGGTCCGGCTCCGGTATCTTCGCATAAATCGCATTTGTTCGCGACCATTCTGGCCTTTTGGCTCCAGACATTCCCGGATTGAACGCGAAGGCCGCGCTGCAGCTGCTTCCGCCCTTCATGGTAGGCGGCAACCATGGTGATTGCCCCATAAGGACACACAACGGCGCAGGTCTTGCAGCCAATGCATGTATCCTGATTAATAAAAATGCTGTGATCCCGGTTCGTGATCGATCCGTTCGGACAGACATTGGCGCAGGGGGCATCCTCACAGTGTCTGCACTGAACAGGGGCGGTCACATCCTCCGTCTCCACAACGGTCAATCGCGGATAATAGACCACTTCTTCGTCACCCGCCTCAAAAATCCGCTGATCCGAATGGGCGACAATACAGGCTGCCTCGCAAGTATGACAGCCGATGCATTTGCCCGGATCAGCCAGTACAAAGCTGTTCATCACTACTCCTCCTCGTATAGTATTTTCAAAAGCCCTGTATAAGCTAATTTCCAGTCCCCGAGAGGACTAGCGGCCACTCGAAGATTTACCAGTCACTTGCTCCTTGAACATCGAATCAGGGACTGGACTTTCCGGCGTGCTTCTGGACAATGAATCTTAGGATTCATTCGGGGATATTCTTGCGCCTCCCGTAGTCTCGTCTACTTCTTAAGTCTGTTTCTCCGGTACGCGTCCGAACTTCTTACCCGCTGGCTGTTCCCTTCGGCAGCCCATGCCTGGCTTTAGCAGACCCAGGGCAGCTCATGGACCGAAGCGTGTTCTCATACGCGAGGGTGCGGTTGGGCGCGTGCGCCGGAGGCATCCCGGAGCGTCCATTCCCTCAATCCCTAAAGGAAAGGAGGAATTTCCCTTGAAGCTTTTTGTCGGAATTGACGTGAGCTCCCAAGCCACCAGGACCCGGCACTTCGTGAGCGCAAGACCAAGGTGTTTACGCTGAACCCCAAGCTCATCTGCAAGTTCCGCGAAGCCTACGCTGACATGGACAAGACCGACCGTCTGGATGCCTGGGTCATTGCGGATCGCCTTCGCTTCGGCCGCCTGACGACCACCCTCGTCATGCAGGAGCAGTATATCGCGCTCCAGCGCCTCACGCGCATGCGGTTCCACCTGGTACACAACCTCGCTCGGGAGAAGCAATACTTCTTGCAGAACCTGTTCTACAAGTGCAATGCCTTCACCACCGAAGTGGACAGTTCGGTATTCGGCCACGCCCTCATGGAAATGCTCTCGGAGAAGTTCAGCCTCGATGACATTGCCGAGATGAATGTTACCGACCTGGCTGACTATCTGCGGGACAAGGGGCGGAATCGCTTCCCCGACCCTGAACGCGTGGCTCGCTGCATCCAGCAAGCCGCCCGCGCCTCCTACCGGTTATCGAAGGTCGTGGAAGATTCCATTGACCTTGTGCTCGGCACGTCCATCGAGTCCATTCGCAGCATCCAGAAGCAACTCAAGGATCTGGACAAGGCCATTGAACGCATTCTGGACGGCATCCCGGGCGCGCAGTGCCTCCTGTCAGTGCCCGGCATCGGCAAGGTCTACGCCGCCGGGAACTCGGTTCGATTGCGCGATGAGGAATTCGGTGTGTACTACCGGAAGAAATATAACGAAGTGCCCAGAAATCAACACAAACGCGCCCTCGTCTTAACGGCAAGAAAACTCGTGCGTCTGGTCGATGTGCGGCTACGCAACAGCCAACTCTATACGCCTCGAAGGAAGGTGAATAGCGCGAAGCATTAACGCCTTCTTCGCCAAGTCCTTCAGTAAATTCCCAGTAAAATTCTGGTATATGATTGAATTTTCAGCTGGGTTTGTTTCGATGCGCCTTTTTTTCGTGACTTCTTCCTTGATGAGCCTGGGAAATTTCCAATTCGCACAACTCAGGGACTTGACATCATACCGCTGGACTTAGGGCTTCTTGAGCAGAACTTCGTATGCAGCAGATGATGGGACACCTCGCCTAACGGCTCGCCCAAATAATCATCATACAATTTGACAATGGCCGGATTCTCATGCGATTTGCGTATTTTCAATGTGGAATCATGACTGTAGATCGATGCCTTTCTGGCCGCATATGCGGCCTTGCGGTCTCTCTCCAGCAGCAGCTTCGGCTGCCCGCCGCCGCTGACGCAGCCTTCCGGACATGCCATCACTTCGATGAAATGATACGGGCTTTCGCCCTTTGACACTTCCTCCAGAATGCTGTGGACGTATTTGAGCCCCGCCACAATGGCGACCTTCAGCTCCAAATCCCCGAGCTGTACCGTTGCCGTGCGGAGCCCTTCATCTCCTCTGATAAACTCCAGCCGCAGATCAGGAAGGGCCTGATGCGTCACCAGCTCATATCCGGTACGGATTGCGGCTTCCATCACACCGCCTGTCGCCCCGAAAATCGTCCCCGCGCCCGAATACAGGCCAAGCGGAGAATCGAACGGCTCGTCGGGCAGATTGTTGAAATCAATGCCTTTATCCTTGATAAGCTGAGCCAGTTCTCTTGTCGTGATAACCAGGTCGACTTCACGTTGTCCGTCAACCGTCATCTCTTCCCGGCTTGACTCGAATTTCTTGCAGGTACAGGGCATCACCGCCACGCTGAACATGTCGCCCGGGGAGACGCCTTCGGCCTTGGCGCCATATGTCTTGGCCAGTGCGCCAACCATCTGCATCGGGGACTTGCAGCTGGAGAGATGATGCAGAAGATGAGGCGCTGCTGTCTCGGCATGCTTCACCCAGGCCGGACAGCAGGAGGTGAACATCGGCAGCGCCTCGCCAGCCATCACCCGGCCGATCAGCTCGGCTCCCTCCTCCATAATCGTAACGTCCGCTCCGAAATTGGTATCATAGATCCGGTCGAAGCCCACTCGTCTTAGAGCTGAGGCCATCTTCCCCGGCGTCAGCGTTCCGAACGGCATGCCGAATTCCTCGGCAAGCGACACACGGATAACGGGTGCGCACTGCACGATGTTGAAGCGCTTCGGATCATCCAGCGCCTCGCGCAGCTTCGGCGCGTGTCCGGCTGAATACGCGGCGAATAAAGGCTCGTTCACGCTCTGAAGCTGGCCTCTCTGCCGCAGCTTATCACTGCGGGTCGCGGTGGTCATTCTGGGATCGCCTTCGGCAGCATAGGCGCTGCATACCTGCACGCATTGTCCGCAAATAACGCAGCGTTCCGGATCAACCGATTGGGGACTTCTCCGTTCACCAATAATGGCATCGACCGGGCATACAGACGCGCAGCGTCTGCAGCCGGTACACAGCTCCTGATCGATATGAATGATCGGTTCGATGGATGATGGCATTTTACAATTAACCTTCTTTTCATCATGGATTGGTCACAGCCGCCGAACTGCCGCAAGCCTTGTGCTCATTTCCTTCTTAACGGGAGTCATAAGCGTCAGTGCCTCTTCGGGACATACCGATACGCACCAGGGCGTTCGCTCTCCCAACTGATCACCCGACTCTTCACGCTCTTCAGAAGGCAATGCACCCCGGCATAAATCACATTTGTAGGCAATGATTCTCGTCTTCCGTTCCAATGCTGCATCCTGGCGCTTTTTAAGACGGGTATTGTTATTTTCGGAGCCTCCGCTGTAAGCCTGGAACAGAGCGATCGCCCCAAAAGGACAGGCAAGCGGACAGGACTTGCAGCCGATACACCTGGCTTCATCGACTTGAATCGCCCCGTCCTGCTGGATAATCGCGTTTACCGGACACGCCTCGGCGCAAGGGGCGTTCTCGCAATGTCTGCATTGAACCGGCATCGTGAGGCTGTCCGTCCGGATGACATACAGCCTCGGGATCACCGGCACATTTACAGTGCCCGCCGCTGCGCCAACACCGTTATACCGGTTATGAACGGCGAAGCAGGCGATTTCACAAGCTTTACAGCCGATACATTTCTCCGGGTCGGCAATGACGAACGAATTGGCCTGACCGTCATTCATGCGCTCCCGCCCCTGCCAGCATTTGCCGTCTAAGCGACTCGTACTGCTCTTGAATCTGAAGCTCGGCCTGCTGCTGGTCCGGGATTCTCTCCAAACGTATGGCGCAGTACTTGAACTCAGGCGTCTTCGAGATCGGATCAAGGGCATCGACGGTCAGCTCATTACAAGCGCCAATCCAGAAATGGTAGGTCATATAAGTCGCTCCGGCCTTCACCCGTTCGCTGACCTGTGCTCTGGCGGTTATTCTCCCGCGGCGTGATATGACCTTCAGGAGATGCCCATCCTCAATCCCGAGTTTTCGGGCATCCTCCGGACTGATTTGAATATACCCGGGCTCATCGGACAGCTGGCTTAATGCCCGGCAGTTCCCTGTCATGGTTCGGACGGAATAGTGACCGACTTCGCGGACGGTGGACAGCGTCAAAGGATATTCCCGGTCGGGCTGCTCCAGCGGAGCTCTCCATTCACAGGCGAACAGCAGGCCCTTGCCGTTCGGCGTCGAGAAGCGGTTCCCCTCATATAGATAAGGCGTTCCCGGATGATCCTCTGTCGGACAAGGCCATTGCACGCTCCCCTGCTCCTCCATCTTCTTATAGCTGGCCCCGGCGAATTTCGGGCACAGTCCCCTCATCTCATCCCAGATTTCCTCGGTCGAATTGTAGCTCATCGGATAGCCCATCGCGGTGGCAATTTCGCAGATAATCTGCCAGTCGGGTTTCGTGCCCTTTGGTGGCTCCACGGCTTTGCGAATACGTTGAAACCCGCGGTCCGCAGAGGAATACACGCCGTCATGCTCGCCCCAGGAGGTAGCCGGCAGAATCACATCGGCATGCAGCGCCGTTTTGTTCATGAAAATATCCTGGACGACGACGAACTCCATTTTATCGAGCATCTCTCTCACTTCAGCCGCATTGGGATCACTCTGCACCGGATCTTCGCCAAAAATGTAAAAAGCTTTAACCTTGTCTTCCTTAAGCGTCAGGTGAGGAATCTCCGTCAAATGATACCCTTTCTTGTCGGGCAGCTTGACTCCCCATGCTTTCTCGAACTTGGCGCGAACTTTAGCATCCGTGACCGATTGGTAGCCCGGGTATACGTTGGGCAGCGCCCCCATGTCGCAGGAACCCTGCACATTGTTCTGGCCGCGGACCGGTCCAATGCCGACCGAGGATCTTCCGAAATTGCCTGTCAACAAAGCCAATGAAGCCAATCCCTTCACGACATCGACCGCCTGGGAGAACTGGCATACACCCATGCCGTACAGAATCATCGCTTTCTTCGACCCGGCATACTGCCGCATTGCCTTACGGATGTCGGCGGCTTTGACGCCAGTGATTCCCTCCGCATATTCAGGCGTGTATGTCCGCACATTTTCTATATATTCGGCTAGACCTTCAACATGCTTGGCAACGTAATTCTCATCGTATAACTGCTCCTCGATCAGCACATGCCCAAAAGCATTGACAAGCGCCATATTCGTTCCGCCTTTAAGGGGAAGCCAGGTATCTGCAAGCCGCGCCGATTCCGTCTTCCGGGGATCGCATACAATGATCGTGGCGCCCTTCTGCTTCGCCTTTACGATTCTTCCGGCTACAATCGGATGGGTTACAGGAGCGTTGTACCCGAAGATCAGGAGCAGATCGGCATCCTCAATCTCCGGAATCGAATTGGACATAGCTCCGTCGCCTAGCGAGTAGCTGAGCCCCGCCACAGAAGGTCCATGACAGACTCTCGCACAGTGATCAATGTTGTTGGTGCCGATTACAGCGCGCATAAATTTCTGCATCACATAGTTGGCTTCATTCCCCGGTCCGCGCGCCGAACCCGTTCCCATAATGGAATCCGGGCCGTATTCATCTTTGATAGCCAGCAGGCGGTCGGCCGTATAGCGTATCGCTTCTTCCCAAGGGACTTCCTTAAGAACCCCCTCTTTGCGGATCATGGGTTTTCTGAGGCGGGCCGTCAAAATCTTCGGATCATTCAAGAAATCCCAGCCATAATGACCCTTCAGACATAAAGTGCCTTCGTTCGTTCTGCCATTCGCCGGTTCGGCGCCTACGACCTTTCCGTCCTCGACGATCAAATTCAGATTGCAGCCGCTTCCGCAGTATGGACAGACTGTTAAGATTTTGTCTACCATTGGTGGAGTCATCCTTTCATCCCTATAATCAGTAAAAAACAAAATAAAAAAAGCCAATACACAGCTGAACTCAAGACCAGTCCGTGTAATGGCTTATTAAAAAGCGAAGAAGCATGAGTAATGCTCTTTCTCTTCAATCAAACCGATGTATTCAGTTGCACGACAATTCGCCTGTCGGACGGAGAGTGATTCAGCATCCTCCAGGTGTACGTAAACGCGCCGCCGATCGCTTCCTTCAACTCGCTCATATACTCTTTCTCCAAGTGGGGTTTCAGTATCTTCCAGTAATCAGCAACCAGCTGCTCTGCGCCTTCTTTCATTAAAATTTCGGATAAGTTCGAGAGAATCCCTTTAATCTCAACTGTAATTACCGGTGAATTCTCCATCCTCACCTTCACGTTGTCCGGCCCTCTGCCTCTGTAATGCTTCACAATCTTCACGGCCAATCTTCTAATCTTCTCCTGGCATTCGAATTCCGACTCAGTCATTCAAACACCTCTGATCCGCCTGTATTTTTTGGAATATATAAGAATTAATTACATGTTAAACCTTTCCACTTTGCCTTGTCAAACGATAAAAATTGGACATTTCGAGTCGTGAAGTTCCCCCCATAAACATATGAAAAAGGGCGGCAAAGACTGATCCCTATCTTGAAAGATCAATCCTTGCCGCCCCCATCATATCAATCCATCAACCTCACACGCCGCCTTCGTTCAACCGCTTTAGCGCGGCCGCCGCGGCCTGCTGCTCCGCTTCCTTCTTGGAACGGCCGCTTCCCCGGCCGAGAAGGCGGCTGCTCATGCTGACCTCGGATACAAACTCACGCTCATGCGCCGGGCCGCGTTCCTCAACAATCCGGTATTCCAGAATTCCCATCCCGTGGTGCTGGATCAGCTCCTGCAGCTCGGTCTTGAAGTCGCTGACGCCAAGCTGCAGCTTGCCGTCGGTCTCCACAAGCGGGAGCACGTACTCATCCAGAAACCGCCGGACGGCGTCCAGGCCCTGATCCAGGTAAAGCGCCCCCACGAAGGATTCGAACACATCGGCCAGCAATGCCGGCCGGGTGCGTCCTCCCGTCAGTTCCTCGCCTTTGCCGAGCAGGACGTAATGTCCAAAATCCAGCTTCTCGGCGAACTTGACCAGCGACGGCTCGCAGACGATCGCGGCGCGCAGCTTGGTCAGCTCTCCTTCCGGACGGTCCGGAAGGAGATGGTATAAATATTCGGAAACCGTCAGCTCCAGAACCGCGTCGCCCAGAAATTCAAGGCGCTCGTTGTCCTGGTGCTGGTTGAAGCGGTGCTCGTTGACATAAGAGGCATGGGTAAATGCCTGCTTCAGTAGCTGAGAATCGTGGAATTGAATATGAAGTTGACTTTGTAGTTGCTTCAGGTCCCCATTCACCGCACGCTCTCCTTACTGGTTGTATTTTTTCAAGATAACGGTCGCGTTATGGCCTCCAAATCCGAAGGAATTGGACATGACGATATTGAGATCCGCTTCACGCGGTGTGTTTGGCACATAGTCCAGATCGCATTCCGGGTCCTGGTTGTCCAGATTGATGGTAGGCGCAATCTTGCCCTTATTCAGGGAAAGTCCGCAGATGATCGCCTCAACGCCGCCCGCAGCTCCAAGAAGGTGGCCTGTCATCGACTTGGTGGAGCTTACCGCCACCTTGTACGCATGATCGCCCAGCGCCGTCTTGATTGCCGTCGTCTCCGACTTGTCGCCTACAGGCGTGGATGTGCCGTGCGCATTGATATAATCGATATCTTCAGGCGCAATGCCGGCATCCCGGATCGCCATCTTCATACAACGTGCAGCGCCATCCGGATCGGGCTCGGTCATATGATGAGCGTCGCCGCTCAGGCCGTAGCCGATAACTTCGGCATAGATTCTCGCGCCGCGCGCCTGGGCATGCTCCAGGGATTCCAGCACCAGAATGCCCGCCCCTTCGCCCATGACAAATCCGTCACGATCCGTGTCGAACGGCCGGCTCGCCTTCTCAGGCTCGTCGTTTCTAGTCGACATGGCTCTCATCGCACAGAAGCCTGCCATGCCCGTCGGACGGATCGTTGCTTCCGCGCCGCCGCAGACCATCGCATCGGCATCGCCGCGCTGGATCATGCGCATCGAATCGCCGATGGCATGGCTGCCTGTGGCGCAGGCAGTAACCTGCGTCGTATTGGGGCCCTTGGCTCCCAAGCTGATCGACAGCTGGCCGGAGCCCATATTGGCGATCATCATCGGGATGAAGAAAGGGCTGACGCGTTTGGGACCTTTCTCGAGCAGCAGATTATGCTGGTCTTCCCAGGTGCCAAGCCCGCCGATGCCGGAGCCGACGGATACACCGATCCGTTCAGCCTCGATATTCTCGCCGATCTTCAGGCCGCTGTCATCCAGCGCATTCTGTCCCGCCGCCAGAGCGAACTGGACGAAACGGTCCATCTTGCGGGCTTCTTTGCGACCAAACAGCTCTTCGGGATCAAAATCCTTGATTTCCGCCGCGATTTGTGTCGGATATTCGCTTACATCGAAAGCTTCAACTTTGGAGACGCCGGATTTACCGCTCATCAGACTGTCCCAGAACGTATCCAGATCTTTTCCAAGCGCAGTAATCACGCCCATACCGGTAACAACCACTCTATGACTCAAACGCACTCACCTCATCAGTTTGCTGAATAGCTGCAACTAAGTCAGCATTCATGTTAATCACTCTATAAATCGCAAACGCCGCGAGTATCGGCGGCGGTTGGAATATGCTCAGGAAATGCTTCCCCCGGAAGAGCCGAGGCTAAGGGGGCACAATCACCGTAAAAATGAGGAGAAGTCCCGCCTTAGCAGGTACGGGACTTTCAAACAATGACTCTAGGTATGAGATTGTATGTAGTTTACAACTTCACCCACGGTCGTAATTTTCTCTGCGTCTTCATCAGAGATTTCCATATCGAATTCATCTTCCAATTCCATAACCAATTCGACAACGTCGAGAGAATCAGCTCCCAAATCGTCTTTGAAAGATGCTTCAAGTGTGACCTCGGCTTCGTCAGCGCCTAAGCGGTCGACGACAATGCGCTTTACACGCTCCAGTACATCGGACATCCGGTTCACCTCCTCTTAGGGTATTATACGAGAAATGACTACAAAATACCATAGAGCAAAAAAACGCTTTACGGCGCGCTTTTCGCGCTCATTTCACCGTTTTTCGGCCCCTGTCGCGGGGCCGGCATCATGCTTACATATACATGCCGCCGTCAACATGCAGCGTCTGGCCTGTCATGTAAGAGGCTCCTTCGGACGCCAGGAACAGAACGGCGGAGGCAATCTCCTCCGGCAGACCCAGGCGCGCCAGCGGAATACCCTTCGCCAGATCGGCGCGGACATCTTCCGACAGAGCCCGGGTCATATCGGTGTCGATAAAGCCCGGAGCAATGCAGTTCACCGTGATGCCGCGCGAAGCAAGCTCACGGGCCGCGGATTTGGTCAGACCGATAATTCCGGCCTTGGCAGCAGAATAATTCGCCTGACCGGGGTTGCCAGTCACGCCGACCACGGAAGAAATATTGATGATCCGGCCATAGCGCTGCTTCATCATCGGACGGGTGACCGCCTTCAGGCAGTTGAACACGCCTTTCAGATTCGTCTCGATGACCTGATCGAATTCTTCTTCCTTCATCCGCATAATGAGGTTGTCACGGGTAATGCCCGCGTTGTTGACCAGAATGTCAACCTTGCCCCAGGCGCCGAGCACCTCCTTCACAAGGCCCTCGGCCTCTTCGGAGCTGCCGACATTGCCGCGCAGCGCGATGCCCTCCGAGCCAAGCTCTGCAATGCGGGCAACGGTGTCCCGCGCAGCTTCCTCGCTGCCGGAATAGTTCACGGCAACCTTGACGCCGTGCTCCGCCAGCGCCAGCGCAATGCTGCGGCCGATACCGCGCGATGCGCCGGTGACAAGGGCTGTCTGGCCACGTAATGCTGAGAACATGGGAGAGTCCCCTTTCCTATTGGATCAAGTGTTGAATGCGCATTGAATCACTTCTTGAATTACGTCATGAATCATGCCCGGAAAGACGCTGCAGGGATTCGGAATTCCTTCGCGCCCGTGGTCAGCCCAGCGCTTCGATGCTCGCCAGACTGCTGATGCCAATAACCTTGACGCTTCTGTCGATCTTGCGGATCAGGCCGGCCAGCACGCTTCCGGAGCCGATTTCCACAAATGTGTCCACGCCTTCGGCAATCAGACGCTCAACAGAGTCCTGCCACAGCACGGGCGAGTACACCTGACGAACCAGAAGCTGCCGGATTTCCTCCGGGTCGGTTACCGGAAGCGCCGTAACGTTCACGACGACCGGTACCGACGGCGCACGGAACTCGGTCTTCAGCAGCTCAGCTTCCAGACGCTCCGCCGCTTCCTTCATCATGGAAGAATGGAAAGGCCCGCTGACCTCAAGCGGAATCGCCCGCTTCGCACCGGCTTCCTTCGCACGCTGGACAACCGCGTTAACGCCTGCCTGCGAACCCGAGACAACAATCTGTCCGGGGCAGTTGACATTGGCCAGTTCTACCGGACCGTCACTCTCCGAAATGCTTGCGCACAGCGCGGCCAGATTGTCGCGCTCCGCGCCAAGAACGGCTGCCATAGCGCCTTGGCCGTTCGGCACGGCCTCCTCCATGAAGCGGCCGCGAAGACGCACCAGCTTGACGGCATCGGAATAGGACAGAACGCCGGCAGCTACAAGGGCGCTGTATTCGCCCAGGCTGTGGCCTGCGACATAGTCGGCTTCAAGTCCTTTTCCTTTCAGCGCTTCAAGCAGAGCTGTGCTGGCCGTAAGTAGCGCCGGCTGGGTGTTGGCTGTCATCTTGAGTTCGCTGTCCGGCCCCTCAAACACAAGGGTGCTCAGCGCGAAGCCCAGCGCCTCGTCGCCCTGTTCAAATATCGCACGGGAAGCGGGGAACGCGTCATATACATCCTTGGCCATGCCGACTGCCTGCGCTCCCTGACCGGGAAATACAAATGCCGTTTTGCCCATTACTGAAATTCTCCCTTCAGCCTACCAGATCAATATGGAAGCGCCCCACGTCAGGCCGCCGCCGAAGCCGACCATCAGAACTGCGTCGCCTTCCTTTATGCGGCCTTCCTCGGCGGCTTCGACAAGCGCAAGCGGAATCGACGCTGCGGAGGTGTTCGCGTATTTGTCTACATTAATAACAACCTTCTCCGGCGGAAGCTCCAGCCGCTGCATAGCGGACTGGATGATACGGATATTGGCCTGATGCGGTACAAAGATATCGATATTCTCTTTGGTCAGACCCGCTTTCTCCAGCACCTTCTCGGTCGCGGTACCCATGACCCGAACCGCGAACTTGAACACCTCGCGTCCGTTCATGTAGATATAATGCTTCTTCCCTTCCACCGTCTCGGCCGAGGCAGGGAGACGCGAGCCGCCGCCTTCAAGCTTCAGAAGCGTACCGCCCGCACCTTCCGCTCCCAGGTCAAACGACTTGAAGCCTCTACCCTCCGGAACTTCGCCGAGGATGACGGCTCCGGCACCGTCGCCGAAGAGCACGCAGGTATTGCGATCGGTGTAGTCGGTGATCCGCGAGAGCGTGTCCGCACCGATAATCAGAGCGTTGTTGTACATGCCGTTCTGGATGAATCCGACTGCTGTCGCCAGGCTGTACACGAAGCCGGAGCAGGCTGCCGACAGATCGAACGCCGCTGCGCCTTTGGCGCCCAGCTTGTCCTGAAGGATGCAGGCGGTCGAAGGAAACGTCGTATCCGGTGTTACCGTGGCCACGATAATTAGATCCAGGTCCTCCGCCTTCATGCCCGCCGAATCGAGAGCCCGGACCGCGGCGTGATATGCGAGATCCGAAGTCGCTTCCTCCGGAGCGGCGATATGCCGTTCCCGAATGCCTGTGCGGCTTACAATCCACTCATCATTGGTTTCCACTATCTTCTCAAGATCACTGTTGGTCAAAATACGTTCCGGAACATATTTGCCTGTTCCGATAATGCCGACCGGCCGTAAGCTGTTCATATTGTCACTCACTTCCCGCTAATTTCCTTGGATATGCCGGGCACAAGACCCGAAGACAACGCAATCCGCGCCTGACGGACCGCGTTCTTGATCGCATTGCCGTCCGACGAACCATGTCCTTTGACGACAAGGCCGCTTAACCCCAGCAGCGGAGCGCCGCCGTGCTCCTTGTAATCCAGCTTGCCTTTGAGGCCGCGCAGCTCGGGCATCAGCATCGCTGCTGCCAGCTTCGTCTTAAGAGATTTGGAGAACTGCTCTTTGAGCAGCGAGAACATCGCCCCCGCCGTGCCCTCCAGCGACTTCAGCAAAATATTGCCGGAGAAGCCGTCGCACACCAGAACGTCACAGTTTCCAGTCAGAACGTCCCGGGCTTCCACATTCCCGACAAAGTTGATTCCGGAAAGCTGCTCCAGCAGAGGAAAAGCTTCCTTCGTCAGCTTGCTGCCTTTTCCGGCCTCTGTCCCGACATTCAGCAGACCCACGCGGGGATTCGCCAGTCCATGCACCTTGCTGCGGTAAATGCTGCCCATCATGGCATACTGCACAAGATGCTGCGGCTCAGCGTCCATATTCGCGCCGAGGTCCAGCGCAAGCACACCGACGTCATCCAGCGTGGGGATCATAGGAGCCAGTGCTGGGCGTTCAATCCCCTGCATTCTGCCTACGACCAGAAGTCCTGTCGTCATCAGCGCGCCTGTGTTGCCCGCCGAGATCATCGCCTCGGCTTCACCTTCCTTCACCATGCGGCCGGCGACGACCATGGATGAATCCTTCTTCCTTCTGACAGCCTTGACCGGCTCATCGTCGGGACCGATCACTTCGCTGGCATGGCGCACCGTCACATTGGACGGCTTGTCCTTGAGAAGCGGCGCCAGCCTTGCCTCATCGCCTACAAGCACGATCTGCGTATCCTTCCATTCCGCGGCGGCGGATAAAGCGCCTTCTACATTGCTCTCCGGCGCATGATCCCCGCCCATTGCGTCAATGGCGATCTGCATGTCGGCTTCCTCCTTCGCTGTATTCTTCCGCGGCCGAACGGTACACGACAAAATGGCCTTGGAAAACCATTTCCTCGCCCACATAGGTATATACTTCAACCTCGGCCTTCCCCCTGCGGCCTGCCAGCGAGCGGACATAGGCCTTGGAAATGCATTTCTCTCCAAGACGGACCATCCGAACGAAGCGAATATCCGCAGATGCCGTAAGCGCAATTTCATCATTAATCACAGCAACAGCCAGGGAATTGGCCTGAGCGAACACGTAGTGGCCCCGAGCGATCCCGTTGCGGGAGAATACATGCTCCTCCCGGATCTCGAATATGGAAATCCCGCTCTTGTCGAGCTGAAGATCGACGATGTCGCCCACCACCTCGTCTGCCGACAGGGATCTCACCTGATCATAGCTGTGCTCCGCCATCTGCTTCATGCGCTCTCTCAGCTCGGGGATACCCAATTCCATCCGGTCCAGCCGAATCGTCTGAATGCTGACCTTCAGCTGACGGGTCAATTCCCGGTCGGTCACAAAAGGATTATCATCTATAATTTGCAGCAGCTGTCGCTGGCGTTCTTTCTTCGATATGCGTTCGATGGCGGCCACCTCCCGTCTTGTCCCGCGTTCGCCACGTCCGGCTTAAGGTTCTCTCCGGGGTGCATCCCGGCCTTGCAGTTTTAGAACCTGGTACTAGTATGTAGTATAAAGCATAGTCCCGTAAAAAGAAAGAGCGACGTTCACAGCGCTCTTCGGCGCTGCTGTGCTCCCGGTTCACGCAGTGATCCCACCCTTTATCCTCACCGGGCAATGCATGATCCATACTTCATCTTAAGAGAGCTGCCAGATGCCGGAGCGTCATCCTTGTGCCGCCAATCAGTCCCCCCCTGTTAACGGCACAAAAAAATAGCACCCCACCGTTAGATGAAGTACTACTTTGTTTGGCAAATCGATTATTGCTTGATGATCTCTCTTGCTTTGTACGTTCCGCACACTTTGCATACGTGGTGAGCAAGCTTCAGTTCACCGCATTGTTCACATTTCACCATGCCCGGGACAACCAGCTTAAAGTGCGTACGACGCTTGTCACGGCGTGTCTTGGACGTTCTACGTTGAGGTACTGCCATGTGTTCCACCTCCTTATTCAAGTCAACCCGCTCATCGGGCAGCTTCAAATCCATGCCATTCTCATTTAAAAAAATCCTTCAACCCGGCAAGACGCGGGTCGATCACGGTGTTGTCGCAACTGCAAGAGCCCTCGTTCAAATTATGGCCGCAGGTCGGACAGAGTCCCTTGCAGTCATCGGCGCAGAGCACGGACAGCGGAAGATGGAGCATATAGCTCTCCTCGACGTAAGGCTTCAGATCCACGGCCTCGTCGGCCACATAAATCAGATCTTCATCCTCGTCTTCATCAGGTGCTGCCGGTTCCTTGCCCCGTTTGAACGCTTCGGCAAAAGGAATATCCATATGGGTCTTGACTAAATTCAAGCAACGCGCACACAGCATGTCCGCATCTCCGCTCAGCTTACCCTCCACGGCCACGATGTCCGTGCCCGCGGGCAGCGCATCGAGATCGGCCGACAACGGCGATACGTTCAAAATATCCTTGCGTCCTCTAACAGCCTCGCTCACATCCACAATTTCATGGAAATGCAGCGGTCCGTCGGCATTTGCAATTTTGCGAAAGTGAAATTCCATGCATTATCACTCCAAACAAACAAAATTTATTATACCTACCATGTATGACCTTTGTCAACCATTTTCCCTTTATATTGCTGCTTAAGCAAGGGTGTAATATGTTATAACTATAACCATCCGATATTTTAGCATAACCAAGAGTGAACGGAGTGAACCTGGTTGCCAACAGTAGGAATTATTGCCGAGTACAACCCGTTGCATAACGGACATGTACATCATTTCCGGGAAGCCAAACGGCTGTCCGGCGCAGACCGGGCCGTCGTCGTCATGAGCGGCCCGTTCACCCAGCGCGGCGAGCCGGCGCTTATAAGCAAGCGGGCCCGGACGGAGATGGCGCTCAGAATGGGCGCCGATCTCGTCCTCGAGCTGCCCGTCGGCTACGCGCTTCAGCCCGCCGAATGGTTCGCTTACGGCTCGGCGGCGCTCCTGGAAGCATCAGGCGTCGTTGACAGCCTGATCTTCGGCAGTGAGGCCGGCAGCTTAAGCGAGCTGCTGCCGCTGTCCAGGCTGCTCGCTGATGAGAGCAGCCTCCTGCAGGGCGAGCTCCGGCGCCGCCTGGCGCTCGGCGAGCCCTTCCCCGCCGCCTACAGCGCGGCGGCGGCCCTGGCCTTCCGGCGCGAAGACGAAGGCGCGCCGGAGACGGACGCCGCTTCCCCCGGCCTGTCAGGGGAAGCGGCGGAGTCCCTGCTGCGCGGCCCGAACAACAGCCTCGGGCTGCATTATCTCATCGCGCTCCGCCGACTCGGCAGCGGCATCCAGCCGCTGACCGTTCCGCGCCTTGGAGCGGGATTCCATGATCCGGCCGCGCCGGGAACGACAATCGCAAGCGCAACCGCCATCAGAGGGCTGCTCCAGGAGGGCTCTTCTCCGGCGGACTATATGCCGGATTACGCCCTGGCCATCCTGCGGCGCGAGCGGGAAGCCGGCAGGGGGCCGCTGGACTGGGACAGCTTCCGGGGAACACTCCTCCATCTTCTTCTGACCACTTCGCCGGAAGAATTGTCCCTGCTGCAGGGAGTGGATGAAGGTCTTGAATACCGGCTCGCCAAAGTTCTTGCCGGACTTGAAGTCTTTTCGGTAGGCGGACTGCTTGCCGGGCTTAAGAGCAAGCGCTATACCTACACCCGGCTGCAGCGAATGCTGGCTCATATCCTGCTCGGACACCGCAAGGAGGAATACGCTCCGGACAAATTGGCTCAGGGCCCGGGATACATCCGGGTGCTGGGCTTCCGAAGCAGCGGACGGGAGCTCTTGAAGCAGATGAAACGGAAAGCCTCGCTTCCCGTCGTCACCTCCCCCTCGCGGCTGCAGCACCCTCAGCTCAGCCGGGATATCCAGGCCGCTTCCGCATACGCGGCTGCCTTCGCATCGCCTGTCCGCCGCGACCTCTACGCGGATTATTTGCAGCCGCCGGTCATGATTTGACCGGCAGCTTGTTCATATAATCGAGCGCATCCTTCAGGCTTGTTACCTTGACAAGCTTCATTTGGCTGCCGATTTTCTCGGCCTTGGCTTTGGCGGTATCATAATTGGCTGCCGGCACAAAGAAGATTTCGGCGCCTTTCCGGTTGGCGGCAACAATTTTAAACTGAACGCCTCCGATCGCCCCGACTTTTCCGTCAGGATCAATTGTTCCAGTGCCCGCAACCCGGTATCCTTTTGTCAAATCGCCCGGTGTGAGCTTGTTATAAATCTCCATTGTGAACATCAACCCGGCAGATGGACCGCCCACATCCGTAGACGTGAAGCTGACATCCCGGCCCGATTCCGTCGGCTCCACCTTCTGCACCGCTCCGATTACGACCCCAAGGCCCGGCCGCGGTTCCGTCTTGCCTTTATCCTGGATCGGGACCAGCGTAACCTTTTCCGTGATCTCCTTGCCGCTCCGGTTAAGGACAACGTCCACCTGGTCCCCGATTTTATGAGCGGACAGGAGCTTGGCCAGCGCTTCCGTATCCGTCACATGCTGCCCGCTTACGCTGATAATTTTGTCACTCGGCTGAAATTGTTTCGTGCCAATCTCGCCAGGCACCGAGAAGACAAAGAGATATTCCGTTTTGTCCCGATACGGGATTCCTGCTGCATTGTATGCCGCTTCCACCGCATTGGACTGTGAGCTGCTCATGTAATACACCTGGGTGGCTGCGTATTCCTCTTCGGTCTGGTTGCCCAGCCGTTTGGATTTTTTATCGATCTCCGCATTCGGATTCAGTGCGGAATAAATCAGAAGTGCTACATTTGCGTAACTGGCCGACACGGTTGTCATCATGAAGGTTCCGGATTCGGTCTTGTCTTCATTCTCCACCTTGATCATGGGAGCCACTTCATTGGCTCCGCCAGGCTGGTACACCACATATGGCGTTGCCATGAAGACGATCACATACACCAGAATGATCAGGGTGAATAAATAGGCCGCCGCGCGTACCCCCGTCTTGGTTCTCATCCGGTTCAACTGTAATCCCCTCTTTCCACGTATGCACCCGGGCTTTCCTCCGGATTTATAACTGCTTCCATTTCTATGCAGCTCCACCGCTTCGGCATGCCGGACATGGCCTCCGCATACAAGTATTATTAACGGGTCTGTCCCAAGTGATAATTGAGGTGATTTGAACCATGAGCCGAAATCCGGCCGCTGTTCTGCGAAGAACGGCCCCTTTTCTGTCCGGAGGCATCGCCCTGCTGCTTGCGGGAGCGATCATCCAATCGCCCGAAAGCTCCTTCGCCGCCTCGCTTCAGGGTCTGAAGCTGTGGTGGACTCTGGTCTTTCCGGCGCTGATGCCCTTTCTGATGCTCTCGGAAATGCTGAACGCCTCCGGCTTCGTTCATGCCGCAGGCGTACTGATGGAGCCATTGATCCGCCCCCTCCTCCGTCTTCCAGGCAGCGCGGGCTGGACGCTCGCGCTCGGAATGACCTCCGGCTTCCCCGGAGGCGCTCACAGCGCCGCCCTGCTGCATAAGCAGGGGCGGCTAAGCAGCGAAGAAGCGGGCCGGCTTGCATCGCTGGCCCACTTCGCCAGCCCGGTCACGATTCTGATCGTGATCGGTTCGGCCATGCTGCACAGCCCCGCCATCGGCTACGGGCTGCTGGCCGTCCACTGGCTCGCGGGGCTCGCCGCGGGCATTACCCTGTCCCGGCGGGCGCAGCGCCGGGACACGGCTCCGCCGGCGGCTGCGGCTCCTGCGCCGCCGTCTCGCGGCGCAGCCGCGCAGAGCGGCACGCAGCGCCGCTCCTCCCTTGTGCGGCGGGCGTTGGCCGCCGCTGCCGAGGCGCGGGCCCGGGACGGCCGCGGCTTCGGCAGGCTGCTCGGCGACTCGGTCGCGTCCGCCGTGCAGAATCTGATGCTGGCCGGCGGCTGCATCATTGCCTTCTCTGTGGCGGCCCATATCGCCGGCCGCCTGCTGCCTCAGCTGCCCGGCTCCATGCGCGCCGGCCTGCTTGAAGTGCATCTCGGAGCGCAGGCGCTCGTCTCCACCGGAGGCGCACTGCCCGGCGGAATCACGGGGCCGCTTGGGCTTGCGCTCCTCTCGGCTCTACTTGGCTGGGGCGGTCTCTGCTCCCAGCTGCTGGCGCTCGCCGCGCTGAAGCCGGCTAGTGCCCGGTTTCTTCCATTTGCAGGCGGGCGGCTGCTGCACGGCCTGTATGCCTTCCTGCTGACGCTCGCACTCTACCGTCCGCTTATGACAATGCGTCAGGCCGCGCTGCCCGCATTCGGACCTGCGTACCTTCCGGCAGCGGATGATGGAGGCGGCTTGGCGATCTGGAGCTATACGCCCGCGCTGCTGTTCGCCCTTCTAGCTCTTCTATGCGGTCTGGCTGCATGCTCAGGTGCTGCTTTATTCATTTCGCGACGTCGCCGTCACTCCCGCTGAATTTTACTTTCAGCGCCCGTTCAACTTCTGGCGTTACGAAATCTGAGACATCGCCTCCGAAATGACCGATCTCCTTCACGACGCTGGAGCTCAGATAGGAGTATTTGGGGTTGGTCATCATGAAGATCGTCTCCGCTTCGGGATTTAACTTGCTGTTGGTCGTAGCGATCTGCAGCTCATATTCGAAGTCGGTGACGGTCCGGATGCCCCGGACGATAACCCGAGCATTTTTTTGCCTCGCGTAATTGGCCAGCAGGTCCCGGAAGCTGTCGATCTCGACATTCGGCAGATGCGCTGTAACCTGCCTAAGAAGCTCCGTTCGTTCGTCCACTGTGAATAATGGATTTTTGCTATAGTTGTTCAGTACGGCCACGATCAGCCGATCAAACTGCTTGGCGGCGCGTTCAATAATATCGATATGTCCCAGCGTCACGGGATCAAAGCTTCCGGGATAAATGGCGATTCGTTCCTCTCTAATCTGCAAACTCATCGTTCAAATCCCCTCTTCCTGATCGGCGTTCGGCTCGTCACCGCTGCCATATCGATAAATAGAAACCGCCGTTTCGCCGTAGACAACATGGCGCAGCCGGCTGAAGCCCTCTATATGCTCGGGATATTCGTATCCCGATTCATGCTCCAATACGATAATGGCTTCGTTATTCAAAAGCCCTTTGTCCGCCATGGAAGCTATCAGTTCATCTCCGAATTTATGCCGGTATGGCGGGTCCAAAAATACAAGATCAAAAATGCGGCCTCTTTTCTCCAGCGCACCAAGCGCCTTTTTGGCATCGTTCCTGTAGACCTCTGCCTGTCCGGCCAACTCGGTTGCCTGTAAATTGCTTCGGACCGTATCGATGGCTTTATTCTCCATATCGATAAAAACGGCCTGTTCCATCCCCCGGCTGAGGGCTTCAATTCCCAGACCGCCTGTTCCGGCGAATAAATCAAGGACGCAGCCTCCGTCAAAATAGGGGCCGATCATGCTGAATATCGCCTCCTTGACCTTATCGGTCGTAGGACGCGTCCCGGTTCCGGGGACACTCTTCAGCGGTCTTCCTTTCGCTGTGCCCGACACCACTCTCACTGCCTGCTTCACCTGCTCTGTTTCTCTGTATTTGAATACGTCTATTGGGACATTATTTCACGCCTATCGTACCACATTCCCGCTCTGAATGAAAAAAGGTTTCGAAGCGATGTATAAAACCGGAAACCCAGGGTCATCCTTACATTATCGGCATTGAGAAATGCCGTAGACAACCGCGAAGCAGGCTTACGCTTCCCCATAAGCTCTTCGTCCGGTTTCTCCTCTCCCATGAAAGAGGTCCTCGAAAGAGGGCCTCGATTTTTTTTAATAAAACCATATTTTATAAGGGTTTTAACCGTCTGAACACTTGACCGATTGTATATTAAATCTCGATTGTTGACGAAATATATCATGCTTCAATTTGTCTTCATCATTAATAAAGCCTAAATCAGCAGATAGGATAAGGAACTTTCTCAAGGTTGTTAAACAGTGCCGAAGTGGCTCAATGACGAAGCGGAACGCCAGCACCTCAATTTCAGCCAGGTCCTGCAAGAAGGATTGAAGCGAAACCTCGGAATTGACAGAGAACGCGTCTAACCCGCCAGAAGATGGCCGGATCGGAACCGGCCGAAACTCACTCCCCAATTTTGGGGGCTGAGTCGTGGGAACCCGCTACGAGCTGGCCCGGCCAGGCTGGCCTTGATATAGTTTTCCTTGATAAGGAAACACCTCTACGCTAGCTGTTCATAAATTGATAAATTTGTTTTTCTGAAAAAGTACTCTTTAACTTTTCAAATATAAAATGAGCGCTTTCTTCTGCTGAATAGTACTTATGCTCCTCTGAAAGATCACTCTCCCAGCGGTCACTCGTTCCCCAAAACAAGGTACTCCATTGCTGATTTATAGTTCTTCCACGTCGTATCGCGGTAACGTATAAACTCTTAAACAATGAA
>NZ_JAHCMB010000172.1 GCF_019904155.1 Paenibacillus sinensis | reverse complement strand
AGCCCTCCAGCGCCGATGGTACTTGGACCGAAGGGTCCTGGGAGAGTAGGAAGCTGCCAAGCACATGAACCACTGCTGATATACTCAGCAGTGGTTTTTTGTATGTGTTTAACGTTGTTGGACTTGCTTTTACTAGGGAAAAGGGAATAGATTTAGAAGGTATGCTCTCAAGCTTGGGAGGAAGCGGCGTATCCGCTAAATTACAAGAGAATGGAGCAAGGTCATGGAACAACCATCGAAAGCGGTTTGGAACGAATCGCATAAAGTATACGCCAGCGATACGGATGTTCATGGACAGGGCAAGCTGTCCTTTATCTTGGATATGCTTCAGCATGCAGCCGACTCGGCCGTGGAAGGCATGGGCGTCAGTCTGGGCGATCTGTTGCAGGCCGAAATGGGCTGGATGCTGATGACGCTGGATGTTCACATCGGACAGCTGCCACAGCAAGGAGACCGGCTGAATGTCCGAACCTGGAGCAAAGGTACGAAGGGGCCACTGTGGCAGCGGGATTACCGGATTTTTGATGAAGAGGACGGCGGGGAGATCATTTCGGCCCGTTCCACCTGGGCGCTGGTTGATATCGCTAAGCGGAAGATTTTGCGTCCAAACGCGCTCCGGGCTGACGTTCATCACTATACCGGCGACTCGGTGGGAGATATGCCGGACAAGGTGGCGATCCCAGGGGTGCTTCGATTAGAGGAATCTTATCGGTACCAGGTGAGATACAGCGGACTGGATAACTATGGTCATTTGAACAATGCGAAGTATGGGGATGTATGCTGCGATGCCATGCCATTGGAGATATTCCGCACCGGGAAGCTTTGGCGGTTCCGGATCACGTATTTGCAGGAAGCGGCTTACGGGGATGAGATAGCCGTTAACGTGGGCAGAGCCGATGACAGCGAGTTCTATCTGCGGGGAATGCAGGGGGACAAGATTTTTTTCGAAGCGCATATGGAATTGAAGCAGTAAGGGAACGGTATTTGAAAGGAGCGAGTCATGAAGGATTTGGTGTTGGCGGAGAAGCCGTCGGTCGCGCGTGAAATTGCGCGGGTGCTGGGCTGCCGCGAGAAGCAGAAGAGCTATATGGAAGGACCTAAGTATATTGTGACCTGGGCGCTGGGCCATCTGGTAGGACTGGCGGAGCCCGAGGATTATGATCATAAATACGCAACCTGGGCGCTGGAGGATCTGCCGATCTTGCCGGACCGGATGAAGCTGAAGGTGCTCCGGGAGACGGGTGGGCAGTTCAAAGCCGTGCAGCACCTGATGAAGCGTCAGGATGTCCGGGAGCTCATTATCGCCACGGATGCGGCGCGGGAAGGCGAGCTGCTGGCGCGATGGATTATACAAATGGCCCAATGGAAAAAGCCGTTCCGGCGCCTGTGGATCTCGTCGCAGACGGACAAGGCGATCAAGGAAGGCTTCGCATCACTGAAGCCGGGCCGGGAGTTCGACCGGCTGTACGAATCGGCCCGCTGCCGGGCCGAGGCCGACTGGATGGTCGGCCTCAATGTGACGCGCGCGCTGACAACGAAGTTCGGCGCGCCCCTGTCGGCGGGACGTGTGCAGACGCCGACGCTGGGCATGATCATGGACCGGGAAGGGGAGATTCTGAATTTCCGGTCCCAGGAGTTCGACACGCTGACGGCGGACTTCGGGAACTTCCAGGCCCAGTGGCGCGCTAAGAGCGGCGACGGGCGTATCTTCGACAAGACGCAGAGCGCGGCGCTGGCGAAGAAGCTGGATGGGCGAAACGGCACGCTGACCAAGGTGCAGAAAAGCGAGAAGAGCGAGCCGCATCCGCTCGCCTACGATTTGACGGAGCTGCAGCGCGACGCGAACCGGAAGTTCGGATTCTCCGCGAAGCAAACGTCCAGTGTGCTGCAGCGGCTGTACGAGCAGCATAAGCTCGTCACCTACCCGCGGACGGACAGCCGCTATTTGACGGCGGATATGACCGGCACGCTCAAGGAGCGGCTGGACAGTGTCGCGATCGGCCCTTATGCGTCTATGGCCCGTCCGCTGCTGCGCCGGCCGCTGAATATAACGAAGCGGATTGTGGACGACAGCAAGGTAAGCGATCATCATGCGATCATTCCGACGGAGCAGACGGTGCTGTTGAATGAACTGAACGCAGAGGAGCGGAAGCTGTACGATCTCATCGTGCGCCGGTTCATCAGCCTGTTCTATCCTCCTGCCCGCTATGATGCGGTGGCGGTGACGGTTACTGTGGACGGCGAGACATTCACGGCGAAGGGATCGACTGTCAAGGATGCCGGCTGGCGCGAGGTCTACGGCGGCGATCTGAGCCTGTCGGAGGAGGATGAAGCAGACGAGGGCGGAGAGGCCGCTGATGGACGGGGGATTACACTTCCCGAGCTTCGGCAGGGCGAGCAGGTGACGATCCGCCGCTGTCTGCTCAAAGGCGGCCGTACCCAGCCGCCGGGCCGCTATAACGAAGCCTCGCTGC
The DNA here is from genome assembly GCF_019904155.1 of Paenibacillus sinensis. Lineage (GTDB taxonomy): Bacteria > Bacillota > Bacilli > Paenibacillales > Paenibacillaceae > Paenibacillus_AQ > Paenibacillus_AQ sinensis. The sequence goes on along the minus strand of NZ_JAHCMB010000172.1, from coordinate 52,995 downwards.
TGACGCAGATGGAGAAGCACGGCCTTGGCACGCCTGCGACTCGGGCGGACATCATCGAGAAGCTCGTCTCGTCGGATACGATTGAGCGGCAGGGCAACCAGTTGCACCCGACCGGAAAAGGCAAGCAGCTGATCGAGCTGGTCTCCCCGCAGCTGCGCACGCCGGACCTGACGGCCCACTGGGAATCGGAGCTCGAGCGGATTGCCCGCGGCCAAGGGAAGCCGGAGCCTTTTCTCCAGGGAATCCGCGGGATGGCGAAGGAACTGGTCGCCGAAGTCAAGAACAGCGGTGCGGAGTACAAGCCGCATAATGTCTCGAACAGCCACTGTCCGCAATGCGGAACACGGATGCTGGAGAAGAAGTCGAAGCGCGGCAAGCTGCTGATCTGCCCGGCAGATGATTGCGGCTATACGCGGGCAGGCGAGAAACGGCTGTCCAACCGCCGCTGTCCGCAATGCCACAAGAAGATGGAGCTGAAGGAAGGCAAGGCGGGGATGTACGTGCAGTGTCTGGGCTGCGGCATAACAGAGACGATGGACAAGGACAACAAGCATATGAACAAGCGCGAGCAGCAGAAGCTCGTACAGCAGTACAGCAAGCCGGAGAGTCTCGGAACAAGTCTTGGCGATCTGCTGAAAGCGGCGATGGAGAAGCAGGGAGACAAGTAAAAGACCTGATAGAGCGTGAGATTGCGGGTGTAACCTCCTTGGAGATATCACCCCTAATTCCGTCTGGATGGTTGATATGAATCAAACGATACGAGCTGCATAAAGGCTGGGGGCATGGGAGTGACCAATGTCCTCGGCCTTTTTTTGGCTCAAGGCGTGCTATGCTGCGATGATTCTTTTTGAAAAAAAGAGACCGTCCGGCTACGAAAGCCCGGCGGTCTCTGTGCCAAATTATTATAATTTGGAGTTTGCCTATTTATCCTTCCATTTTGCGACTGTGATGCCGATCGCCTGATTGCCGCTTACTGTGGTGTACGTTCGATTGGTAACATCGCCTCCGCTGGATGTCGTTTCGACACTTGTCCACGCGCCGCGCGTGATTTTGTACTGAATCGAGGTTCCCGGCGCCAGGCTAAGCGTGATGCTATAGGTACCATCGACCGTGTTCTTGGTCAATTTATAAGCCGGGTCCGCCGCGTTCCAACTGTTGAGACTGCCGGCCAGGTAGACGGAATCCGAGTCGGTCGTTGTGGACGGAACTTTTACTTTAATGGTGACCTGATCCGCCGTTGTTGGCGCTCCGGGAATAATGACACCCGACCCGAAATACGTTGAAGTTCCGGGATTGAAGAAGTAGTTACTGCCGCCGTTGTTGTCCCAGGTGCCGCTTCCATTGTTAAATACGGCTTCCAGACGGCTGGCCGAACCGATGTTGACCGTTATTTTGTAATATCCGGATACTTCAGCCGCTGTCATCGCGACTCCCGGTGCAGTGGTCCAGGTTCCGCCCTCCGGACGATAATGGATATATGGCGTGCTGTATCCCGGTTTATAATAGACGGTTACGGAGTTGCCCGTTTCGACATCGGTCGTTACCGACACTTCATTGCTTGCAGGAGACAGGTTGCCCGCAGCGTCCTTGGCTTTGACCGTATATTTGTACAACGTGCTTCCCGTAAGGCCGCTGTCAGTGTAGGACAGTCCGGTGGCCGTTCCCACCAAAACGCCGTCGCGGTAAATGTTATATCCCGTCACGCCAACATTGTCTGTCGCTGCGGTCCAGGCCAGAGTTACCGAAGAACTCGTATGGGCGCTCGCTTGAAGCTCGGCCGGAGCAGTCGGCGCCGTTGAATCATCCGGATTCTGGGTATACCAGCTAGTGCCGTCGAACCAGCTTTCTTGCGTACGCAGTACACCGGCCTGATTGGCCGCCGGAGTCTGATGGCCTGAAGCGTCCTTGAAGATGACTCTTGCGCTGTCTACCGCCGGAATGGTGTATACATACCAGCTTCCGCTTTCAAGCGTCATCGCCGGGGATGTCGCCCAGGTTGGCCCGGTCGTGGTCGGTGTTGTTTCATAATAATACAACAGAGGATCACTCCAGGTGGACGGCTTCTTAAAGTGAATCGTCAGTCCAGCGGGAGGGTCCGCTTTGGTGAACGTATAAGAAGCCGCTGCGGTCTTGCCGTCTTTAACCGCCCAGAGCTTCAGCGTCACGGACTCGCCTACGGCAAGGCCCGAGCCTAACGTAATTATCGTTCCGTTGGTGTAAGTCTGACCATTTGTCGCGCTTGGCTCGCTGCCGTCTGTCGTATACGTCGAGGCGTCGGCATATGCGGTGCTCAGCGTTACCGAGACTTCGTCCGTCGTGAACTTACCGCCAGCGGGAGAAGCGGATACACTGGGATCGTATTGTATGGGACCTGCCGCTTCAATCAGGATAACTCCCTTGGAGCCTGCGGTGAATACGGCCTTGCCGCCGCTGACGGTTGTCGTTGCGCCCGTATAAGCGTCTCTGACCAGAGTTCCGTCGCCAAATACTCCGCTGACGGTTACGGATGTCGAGCCGGAGGCGCCAGTCGCAACCACTACTCTGTCGTCAATGCCTTTAGCGGCATTGGTATACATGCGGCTGAAGGTGTAAGGCGAGCTGGCCAGCATTTTATGGGTGCCCGCTCCAACAGCGGGATGATTATTGCGGAATTGGCCAAGTTTTTGCCAGTGCTGAAGCACATCGGTATTCATGCTGCTCCAGTTCATGTCCGAACGCGTGCCCTGTGTCGAGTCCGAACCGGTTGCCCCGAACAATCTGCCGCTTTCATCTCCGTAGTAAGTCTGAACGCCACCAGGAAGCAGCAGCAGCGCGGTTCCCGCCTGAATCAGCGAGTTCCGGTCGTACAGCTTCGTGTCATGTGACGAAATATAGCTCAACGCATTGAAGGATGAATCGCTGTCGCTGTTAAGCTGGCTGGCATAGCTGGAGAACAAGCCTTCCAGATCGTTCAGATTGGAATTCTGGAACGAGAAATTGATAAGGGAATCAAACCCGTTGCTGTAATACGAATCCTTGGAAATGCCATGACCCCAGACTTCGCCAGTCATCCAGAAATTGTCCGTCCAATTCGCGCCTGGTTTGGTCGGATTATTCGATCTCCAGGTTTGAAGAGCCGCATTCGCGGAATCCTTAAGCTGCTTCCATCTGTATTGCTCCACATGCTTGGCTGTATCGCAGCGGAAACCGTCGATGCCGAACTCCTGTACCCAGGAAGACAGCCATTTCACAATATAATCTGCCGGAGCGATCCCCAGGTCCTGACGGAGTCCGCTTGCCGCCGGAACGACCCATGCGTTGTTGGAGCTGCCTTCCTGCGCCCATTTCGTCTTGAGAAGCGGAGGAAGACCCTGGCTTGTCGTCACTTCGGTCTTGAAGTCTGGCAAACCTGAAAGCGTCTGCGTCAAATCGTCGCCGCCGCCGGCCGTATATCCGGCGATTCCCGCTCTGACCCAGCCCGCTCCCCACCATTTAGCCCAGCTTGTCGCATCGTTATAATCGATGTTGTCATTGAAGCTGTGCCAGGTTTGTCCGCTTCCCGGGACCCAGCTGCTGGTCATCCCGTTCAGCCGTGTGCCGTATCCGTATTGCTCCATATCCTTAATGGTCGAATAGCCGGCATGGTTCATCACGACATCCAGTACGACCCGGATGCCCAGGGAATGGGCTAAATCCACGAATTCACGCATTTCGTCGATGGTGCCCATATTTTTGTCCATCTCCGTGAAATCATTGGCGTAGTAACCGTGATAGGCATAATGGGCAAAATCGCCGCCGCTCCCGCCTCCCGTCCACCCATGCATCTGCTCATAAGGCGCGGTCAGCCAAATGACATTCGTTCCGAGATTCGTGAAATATCCTTCTTGCAGCTTTTTTGTCAGACCCTTGACATCGCCGCCGTGAAAAGTGCCGATGTTGCTGCCCTTAGCATCAACGGAAGGCCTGCCGTATGAATTGTTGTTTGATGAGTTACCATCATAAAAACGGTCTGTCATCACAAAGTAAACGTTTGCATTATCCCATGTAAAATTGGATGTGCTTGAGGCTGCGGCTGTCTGCTTCGGTGAAACGTATTGCAACAGTGAGAAAATCATGACAAGTGCCAAAAAAGATGAAGACCACTTTTTGACCGATTGCATTTTTTGCCTCCTTTTTAGTGTGGTGCTGAATGATTTTTACTTCAGTTTTCAAAGCATTGTGTCGAATTCTTAGAGGTTGTCGAAATTGCTGCCACCCCTCTCTCCCCCACGGCTTTGTAACGGTCTTTATGCTTTGCGCTGTCATCACATTCCCGAGAAGCCCGTGTTGTCTTTGAAACGCTGCAGGCATTCGGGTATTGACTGTTCGAAAAAGCGGGAGCGCATCTGGAAGTTCAAGCTTGCCGCCTCATAGACTTGTCTGATTGAAGACGATAAAGTCCTGCAAATCCATAAGCTCCTTCGTATCAAATGCCAGACTAATGAAAAGAGATGTTCTAATTCAAGCAAGCAAACGTTTGCGCAAAAGACAGCGGATAGCTCTTTGTTGGCAAATTCATTAAGACCGTAACTCCGCATTCAGTCGAATGATGCCGAGCATTGGTAGAATTGCCATGATGAAGTCTTTGCGCTTAAATGTAACCGCTTTATCGAATTGGAATCATCATATGGTCCTCCTTGTATTTTGTAAAATCGCTAATTTCATGGTAATTGGGTATATTCTTCAATTTGACTAGATAAGGAACAGATATACTTCAGATATCGAACTCAATCTCTCCAAAACTCGATATTCGCTAATAAAAGACATTATTTTCGCTTTTCCGCGTTCAATATTTTTTTTAAAAATTATGTGAAACTATGCAAGAAATACGAAGCGGTTGAATTAGAGTTGAAACTATACCGTCCAGACGGTATAGTAAATGGGTGAGGTGAACTTCCATATGAGTACAACAGGACGGCAATCCAAAAGAGAGCTGATTCTAAAAGCCGCAGCAGCTCTGGTTAAGGAAGAAGGGGTGGAACGGTTAACCCTTGAAGCCGTAGCGAAGAAAGCGGGCATCAGCAAGGGAGGACTGCTCTACCATTTTCCCAACAAGGAGAAGCTGATTATCAGCATGGTCGAAGAGCTGTCGGAGCAGTTTGTCCGGGATCTTAATGAGAGAGTGGAGAAGGATGAGCAGGACAGGGGCAAATGGAGCCGAGCCTATGCGGGAACTTCCTTCGAGGACTGTGAAAGCGAGCTGACTGCGGCGCTGTATGCAGCGCTTTTTACCAACCCGGAGATGCTGGCCAAGATGCGGGATGAGTACTCCGTCATTCAACAAAAGATGGAAAATGACGGCCTCGATCCGGTACTGGCCACGATTGTAAGGCTTGCGGCCGACGGCTTGTGGTATGCTGAAATATTCGGACTGGCTCCTCCTGGAGAGGAGCTAAGGAAGCGTGTGCTTGAAGAGTTGAAGAGATGGACGAAGGAGGGAAAATAATGGCCTATTTATTTCTTGCGATTTCCATTGCCAGCGAGCTTGTTGGAACTTCTATGCTCAAGGCCTCGGAAGGGTTCACGAAACTGTATCCGACTCTATTTACGATTGTGGCGTTCGTGTGCTCGTTCTTTTTTATTTCCTTGACGATGAAGACGATACCGTTAAATGTGACGTATGCGATATGGTCGGGCGTCGGGACGGTAGCAACGGTTCTCATTTCCGTTCTGGTGTGGAAAGAGAAAATCAGCATCGGCAGCGTGGTGGGCATTGCGCTGATCGTAATCGGCGTTGTCGTGCTGAATATGTTCGGTCCCGGACACGGGGGAACAGACAAGCTTGCGAATTGAATAGCAATCAAGAAAGTAGCGGCAGCCTGGGCATTCATTTGCTTAAAAGGGGCCGCTTTTTCCCTATATTAGGGGTGAAAATGGGATGTTTTGCAAATAAAAGTTGACGTTAACGTAAACATTAAATATAATTGGTGCAGGAAATGAAAATATAATGATGGATTGCAGAAAATTTTCATGAGTAGAAATCAAGGAGGCTAGCATGAACTGGTTGAAAATTGAACAAGTCGCTCAAGAGACAGGGCTGACTAAACGGACGATCCGCTATTACGAAGAAATCGGGCTGCTGGATTCGCCGCATCGGAGCGAGAAGGGGACGCGGCTGTATACAGCCGACGACATAACCAATCTGCGCCGGATTGTGGATGCCAAAGAGGTGCTCGGTATTTCGCTTCAGGATCTGCAGCAGTTCGTATCGTTCCGTCATTCGCTGGAGCATTATCGCCAGAATTACAAAGGCCGCGACGGGCAGGAGGGAAGGATCGAGAAGCTGACGGAGCTGGAGCAGAAGCTGAGCGATCAACTGGAACTGCTGGACCTCAAGCTGGAGAAGATGGTGAGCTTCCGTGACGAGCTTCGGAGCATGCACGAACGGGCGCAGACCGTACTGGAGGAACTGCAATCCGGAGAGGCCGGGAAGGAGACAGAAGTCCGCAAGTAAAAGGTTGCAGGCGGGGGAAGCCTCCCGCACAAGACAGAGAAGAACATTGATTTTTGGAGGGAAACCGAACATGAGTATGTCGAAGATGGAGTCTCTGCAATCCGAGACTCTGGAAAATGAACGAACGGGGCAGCCGCGGGCCGTCTGGGCCATTGCGTTTGCCTGTGTGATCTCTTTTATGGGCCTTGGGCTGGTTGACCCGATTCTACCGGCGATCAGCCATCAATTGAACGCTACCCCGAGCCAAACATCGCTGCTGTTCTCCAGCTATAATCTCGTAACCGGGCTCGCGATGCTGGTGACCGGCTTTATTTCCAGCCGGATGGGCGTCAAATGGACGATGATGACGGGGACGCTGTTCATCATCGCTTTCTCGCTCCTAGGCGGGATGTCCGGAAGCATTGGTCAGCTTGTCGGCTTCCGTGCCGGTTGGGGACTTGGCAACGCCTTGTTCATCGCAACGGCGCTGTCGGCCATCGTCGGCCTGTCGACCAAAGGCTCGGCCAAGGCGGTCATCCTCTATGAGGCGGCGCTTGGGCTGGGCATTTCAGTCGGTCCGCTGCTTGGCGGCGAGCTCGGCTCGATCTCCTGGCGCGGTCCGTTCATCGGTGTGAGCGCCTTGATGGCGATCGCCTTCATCTCGGTCGGCCTGCTTATGCCAAAGGTGCCCAAGCATCAAAACCGCTCGAAGCTGTCGGACCCCTTTAAAGCGCTGCGCTACCCGGGACTTCTGGTGTTGGCGATTACGGCTTTCCTGTACAACTTTGGCTTTTTCACCCTGATGGCGTACACGCCTTTTGTTATGAATCTGGATGAACACGGACTCGGCTATGTCTTCTTCGGCTGGGGCATCCTGCTGGCGATTACATCGGTATTCGTCGCTCCCCGTCTACAGAGACGTTTCGGCTCCATCCCGTCCATGTCGGTGGCGTTGCTGCTGTTCGCCCTGATGCTGCTCGTGATGGGCATCTGGACCTCGTCGCAGACTACTGTCATTGTGTCGGTTATTGTGGCAGGTGCGTTCCTTGGAACCAACAACACGCTGATCACCACGGCGGTTATGGAAGCCGCTCCGGTGGAACGTTCGACCGCTTCCGCGGCATACAGCTTCGTTCGCTTCATCGGCGGTGCGCTTGCACCTTGGCTGGCGGGCAAGCTGGCGGAATGGTATAACCCGCATGTTCCATTCTATGTCGGAGCCGCATTCGTTGTAGTGGCGGTGCTTGTCGTTCTCCTGGGCCGGGGCTTCCTGAGTCATGTCGACTCGGCGGCAGGACATTAATGATCCAGCGGCTTAACCCTTTATTGCGTTAATCTTAAACCCAAGGATTGATGCTGGTTATGTGTGTTTGTATCCCGGCAGTTGGGCCCACGATCCGGGGCTTCTGCTTCCGGGAGCTTCTGACTTAGACCAGGATCTTCTTAGAACCCTTCCAGCACGACCTTGCCGATTGTGCGTCCCGACTCGACGAGGGCATGGGCCTCGCGCAGCGTGGCTGCGTTGATCGGCGCCAGGCGGCGGGTCAGGGTGGTGCGGAGAATTCCGCGATCTACCAGCTCGGCCGTCTCATTCAGCAGCTCATGCTGCTTGATCATATCCGGCGTCTGGTAACGGGCGCGGGTGAACATGAGCTCCCAGTTGAAGGCGGCGCTTTTGCCCATAAGCAGGTTCAGATTGAGCGGGCCTTCCGTCTCGACGATTGAGCAGATCTGGCCTTGGGGCGCCACAGCCTCGGCCATGTTCTCCCAATGCTGATCTGTGCTGTTGAGGCAGAGAATAAAATCCGCATGAGGGATGCCTAGGGCTTTCAGCTGAGGCAGGAACGATTCATAATGGGTGATGATATGATCCGCACCAAGTCCTTTGGCCCAATCGGCGGATTCTTCGCGCGAAGCGGTTCCGATCACGGTCAGCCCGGCATGCTTCGCCAGTTGGATTGCAATGGAGCCTACACCACCCGCTGCGCCGATCACAAGCAAATGCTTGCCGGAGTTGTCTTCCGGAGACCGCGATATGCCCATACGATCGAACAATGCCTCCCAGGCGGTAAGCGTGGTCAGAGGCAGGGCGGCGGCTTCGGCGAAATTTAGCGTAGAGGGCTTTCTGCCGACGATGCGCTCATCCACGAGATGATATTCGCTGTTCCCGCCGGGACGCTCGATGCTGCCCGCATAGTATACTTCGTCTCCAGGCTGGAACAAGTTGCAGTCCGGACCAGCCGCTTCCACGACGCCCGCAACATCCCAGCCCAGCACCCGCGGCTGCTGCTCCGTCTTGGACTTGGGGCTTCTCACTTTGACATCGACGGGATTGACCGAAACGGCGTGTACGCGGACAAGCAGATCCCGCCCGGAGGGCTGCGGTCTCTCAAGCTCGACGTCGATCAGGCTCTCGGGGTTGGATATATCCAGGTATTGAAACAGGCCTACAGCTTTCATGGTTGGCGCATGACTCATTGTCTCCATCTCCTTCGTTGATCGGATAAGGACCGATTGGTTATTCGTTCTGTACTTATTGTAATCAATGGAGTATAAAATAATAGTACGCACATTAATGTGATGTAGTATTCAAAATGATACTAAGGGACGTGGAGCTCATGCGGGACCGAAAAAGCGGATACGGCGATTGCCCGAATGACCAGGGCTGTCCGGTTGAATATACGCTGGATGTCATCGGAGGCAAATGGAAGGGAGTTCTCCTGTACCATCTTATTTCCGGCACCAAGCGGTTCGGGGAATTCCGGAAAATCTGCCCGGCGATTACGCAGCGAATGCTGACTCTGCAGCTCAGAGAGCTGGAGGAGGACGGCATTATCCACCGGGAAGTGTTCCATCAGGTGCCGCCCAAGGTGGAGTATTCTCTGACCGAATTCGGCCGGACGCTCGTCCCGATTATTTTGTTGATGCGGGATTGGGGCGAACAATATAGGAACCTGCCGGCAACGAAAGGTAAAGACGATGCCTCACTGTCCGAACAACCGCAAATCTCCGGCGCTCCGGAATAGGCGGACCTAACCAAGATCAGGGGGATGTCATTGTCAGTGTCAGTAGAGTCCAAGTCGCCCTTACAGCATTCTTCCGGAGCACCGTCCGGGCAGAATACCGGCAGGTCAAGGCTGTTCTTTCTGTTTCTCGTCTTCTGGTTCTGGTTCTCTTCTTATATTTATGTACCGGTGCTCTCTCCCTATGTGGAGCATCTGGGAGCCTCCTACTTCATGGTCGGCATGGTTATCGGCGTGTACGGGCTGATGCAGATCATATTCCGGATGCCGATCGGCATCGGCTCGGATTATGCGGGCCGCCGCCGTCCTTTTATCTGGCTGGGGTTTGCGGCAAGCGGGATCAGCAGCCTGCTGTTTCTGGCGGGCGCGCAACCGGGCTGGGCGCTTGCGGGCAGAGCCGTCTCGGGCATTGCGGCCAGCGCCTGGGTCGTCTACAGCGTCATGTTCGCCGGTTATTTTCCGAAGGAGGATGCGGGCCGCGCGATGGGCATGCTGCAGTTCACGACGGTAATCGCCCAACTGACGAGCATGATGCTGAGCGGCTATCTCGTGGAACGCTGGGGCTGGAACACGCCCTTTGTGATCGGGGCGGCTTCCGCCACCGCCGCTCTGCTCGTCTCTCTCCGGCTGCCCGAGCAGAAGAGAGAGGGTGGCGGAGGCGCGGCCATCAAGCTGACCGATCTGGCGCCTGTCATGCGGGAGCCGCTCCTGGTGAAGGTGTCGCTGCTGTCGGTTATGGCTCACTGCGTGCTGTTCATTACGATGTTCGGCTATACGCCGAACCAGGCGCTGAACCTCGGCGCAAGCAAGGGAAGCCTCGCTTGGCTGACGCTGTCGTTCATGCTGCCGCATGCCGTCTCCACATTGTATGGCCGAAGACTCTTTCGAGGGAAGCTTGGCGACCGCGGCCTGCTTATGCTCGGTTTCGGCGGATCGGCAGTCTTTACGCTGCTCATTCCGGCTCTTCCCTCCTACACCGCCCTGTGCATTACCCAGATCGGCAACGGGTTCATGCAGGGCTTGATTTTTCCGCTGCTGCTCGGCAAATCGGTGGAGGGCATCCAGCAGGACAAGCGGGCTACGGCCATGGGGTTCTATCAGGCGGTGTATGCGCTCGGCATGTCGGGAGGTCCGTTCGTGGCCGGCTGGGTCAGCGAAATCTACGGACTCAGGGGCGGTTTCTGGCTGGGCGGAGCCGTCGCCGCCTGTGCGTCGCTCCTGGCCTATATCTGGCTTCGCGGGAAGGCAGAAAGCTCTCGGTTGAGCGACGCGGGTTAGGACGGCGGATGAGGCTGCGGCTGACCCGATGCTCTGCATTGGAGCGCGAATCAACCCGATGACTGGCGCAGGGAATTGTGGAAGTTCCACGCCGAGGGTTATTGGTTTTTTGGCTGGAAGGGTAATATAATAATAGGTATAGGACGGTCGGGAAGAGGGGTAGAATGATCAAGCTCGTGACGGTATGGTTTATCGTGATTAATCTGATCGGATACGTCGTCATGTCCGGAGACAAGGACAAGGCAAGGACGAGGCGGGAGCGGGTTCCGGAGAAGACGCTGTTTCTTCTGGCTGCGGCCGGCGGAGCGCTTGGCGTCCTGACGGCGATGTACCGCAGGCGTCACAAGACGAAGCATCCGTCGTTCGTCGTCGGTATTCCGCTGCTGGTCATCCTGAACGTCCTGATGTACAGCTATTTTTTGAAATAATTCTTCCACACGGCAGGACAAACTCGAAAAAGAGGTGGCGCACATGTTATTCTCAAAAATTTTACTTGCCTATGACGGCTCAAAAGCAGCCAACAAAGCGTTGGACCGCGCGATCGAGCTGGCCAAGGTAACACCAGGGTCCTCCCTGCATGTCGTACACGCATTTGAATTCCCTCGGTTCTTTATCGGGGAAGCTCTCGCACCTCTTCCGGCCTCGGTCAACAAGGATTATTACGACCTGGCCGTCAAGACGACCGAAGAAGTGAAGCAACGGCTGACGGATGAAGGGCTGAACGCCAAGGTTGAACTGCTGCAGGGTTCGCCGGCGGAGACGATTCTGAAATACGCCAAGGATAACGAAATCGACATCATCGTGATCGGCAGCCGTGGACTTGGCGGCATTCGCGAATTCGTGCTCGGAAGCGTAAGCCATAACGTCGTTCAGAGTGCGCGGATTCCGGTACTGGTCGTGAAATAAACCCGTAGTGACGGCTGTGAAGCCTCCGCTGCGAAGAGATAGCATAAGAAGAGGGGTGCCGGACCAGGTGCTCCTCTTCTTTTTGAAATATAAGAATGTATAAGCTGCGCGCTGATCCGAGGTACTGCAATCATCCATCCTTGGAAAAGAAAACGCTTCTTCTGGGGGCCAAAGCCTGCAAAAGCCGCGGTATCTTTATAAAATATTGCCAAAAGCGAACAATTTGTCATGGTTATTTGTCAATGTTCGGGTTTGAGTTGACATCCTGTGTAGGGGATTGTTAAACTGAAGACATTCATAGCTCGTATAAATCCGGGGATAGGGCCCGGAAGTTTCTACCCGGGAACCGTAAATTTCCGGACTACGGGGAAAGTGAAGACGCAAGGCGACATCGTGAAGCGGCAGGTGCCGGAACTCATGATGCTGTCCTTTTTCCTGTCTCTCCTTGATTAAGGTGCGATGGAAGACGTCTCGCTTACCGCCGTTAGTCCGAGTTCCCCGCGTAATTTGTCAGGGGATCGGGCTTTTTTTCATGCTTGGGATGGAAAACTATAGCGAAATGGGTCAAGATAGAAACAGGAGCTGATTCACATTCATATGAACGGAAGGCAGGTTGAGACATGTCGGTTCAGGTAGGTGTCATCATGGGCAGCAAATCGGACTGGGAGACAATGCGGCACGCTTGCGAGGTGCTGGAGGAACTGGAGATCCCTTATGAGAAAAAGGTTGTCTCCGCACACCGCACGCCGGATCTCATGTTCCGCTACGCGGAAGAGGCTGCGGGACGCGGACTCCGGGTAATCATAGCGGGAGCCGGAGGAGCGGCGCATCTGCCGGGAATGGTCGCCGCGAAGACGATGCTTCCCGTGATCGGGGTGCCGGTCCAGTCCAAGGCGCTGAACGGCCTGGATTCGCTGCTCTCGATCGTGCAGATGCCGGGCGGCATTCCGGTCGCCACGGTGGCGATCGGCAAGGCGGGGTCGGTCAATGCCGGGCTGCTGGCTGCGCAGATAATCGGCGCCTTCGATCCCGAGACAGCGAAGCGGGCGCAGCGCCGCCGGGACGCCATCCGCGATGAAGTGCTGGAAAGCAGCAGTGAATTATGAGAGACGCTTACGGAATGCTGGAGCCGCAGCGGATGCTGAAGCCGGACAAAGGAGCTTCCGGGGCCAGCAATGCGGAGAAGCAACGCGGCGGGCAGACGCAGGAAGCAGGAACGCAAGGCAGCAGTGCCGTGGCCGAATCGGCGGAGCGCGAGACCCGGAGTGAGGCTGCGGCGACGAAGGTCGGGAAGCCGTCCTTTGACCGTGTGATTGCGCCGGGGGCGACCGTCGGCGTGCTGGGCGGCGGCCAGCTCGGGCGCATGATGGCGCTCGCCGGCAGCGCCATGGGCTACCGCTTCGTGTCGCTGGACCCGACGCAGGACGCGCCCTGCGGGCAGGTCTCGCCGCAGATTGTGGCGGCGTATGACGACATCGAGGCCGCCCGCGAGCTGGCGCAGCGGGCTGACGTGATCACGTACGAGTTCGAGAACGTCGACGCTGGCGTGGCCGCGCTGCTGGAAGAGGAATCGTACGTGCCGCAGGGCAGCGCGCTGCTGTACACGACGCAGCATCGGCTGCGCGAGAAGGCCGCCATAGAAGCCGCAGGCGTCCCTGTGGCCCCCTACCGCAAGGTGGCGAGCCTTGCGGACCTGAAGGCGGCGGCCGCGGAGCTCGGCCTGCCGGCGGTGCTCAAGACCGTCACCGGCGGGTATGACGGTAAGGGCCAGGCCGTCCTGCGGAGCGAGGACGGCCTGGAGGATGCGTTCCGGCGACTTGTGCCGGAACATGCCGGCGCCGCTGCCGACGGCGGCGCAGTTCCCGGAGCGGGCGCCGGAGAGGCCCGCTCCTCCGAAGATGCGCCGCTCGTGCTGGAGAAATTCGTACCGTTCCGGTGCGAAATTTCCGTCATTGCGGCGCGAAGCCCGCGCGGCGAGGTCAAGAGCTTCCCGCCGGCGGAGAACATCCATGTGAACAACATCCTGCACTTGTCCATCGTGCCGGCCCGCATCGCTGAAGACATTCAGCGGAGAGCGCAGGAGCTGGCGGAGAAGCTGGTCGCCGGACTGAACGCCGTCGGCCTGCTGGCTGTGGAAATGTTCGTGACGGAAGACGGGGAGCTGTTCGTCAACGAACTGGCGCCCCGGCCGCATAACTCCGGCCATTACACGATGGACGCCTGCGCCACCTCGCAGTTCGAGCAGCATGTCCGGGCGGTGTGCAATCTGCCGCTCGGCGAGACAGAGCTGCTGACGCCGGTGGTCATGGTGAACGTGCTGGGCCAGCATCTGGAAGGTGCGGCGGCGCGTTTTTGCGGGGATGATGAAGAAGCAAATCGGCTTGGGGTTATCCCGAAGCTTCATATATATGGCAAGACCGAGAGCAAGACGGGCCGCAAAATGGGCCACATCAACCTGCTCTGCAAGGACCCGGCGGCTGCGCTGGCCTGGGTGGAGCACACTAACCTTTGGAGGAACTGAAATCACATGATCGAACGTTACAGCAGACCGGAAATGCGGGCTATCTGGACCGAGGAGAATAAATTCAAGGCATGGCTGGAAGTGGAGCTGTGCGCCTGTGAAGCGTGGGCGGAGCTTGGCGTCATTCCGAAGGAAGATACGGTAGAGCTGCGGAAGAACGCGAAATTCGATATCGAACGCATCTATGAAATCGAGCTGGAGACGCGCCATGACGTTATCGCCTTCACCCGCGCGGTGTCCGAGAGCCTCGGAGCGGAACGCAAATGGGTACACTACGGACTGACCTCAACCGATGTCGTGGACACGGCGCTCGGCTATTTGCTGCGCCAGGCCAATGAAATTCTGGAGAAGGACCTTCTGAACTTCATCGATATTCTGAAGGACAAAGCGATTGCCTACAAGGATACGCCGATGATGGGCCGTACCCACGGCGTACATGCCGAGCCGACGACCTTCGGCCTCAAAATGGCGCTGTGGCACGAGGAAATGAAACGGAACCTGGAGCGGTTCCGCCATGCGGCGAACGGCGTCCAGTTCGGCAAAATCTCCGGCGCGGTCGGCACCTACGCCAACATCGACCCGTTCGTGGAAGAGTTCGTCTGCAAGAAGCTGGGCACAAGCCCGGCGCCGATTTCGACGCAGACGCTGCAGCGTGACCGCCATGCCGAGTACATGGCGACACTGGCGCTGATCGCGACCTCAATGGACAAGTTCGCGACGGAAATTCGCGCGCTGCAGAAGAGCGAGGTTCGTGAGGTCGAGGAAGCTTTTGCCAAGGGTCAAAAAGGCTCCTCGGCCATGCCGCACAAGCGCAACCCGATCGGCTGCGAGAACATCTCCGGCCTGTCCCGCGTCATTCGCGGACATATGATGACAGCTTACGAGAATGTGCCGCTCTGGCATGAGCGCGACATCTCGCATTCCTCGGTGGAACGGATCATTCTCCCGGATGCGACGATGCTGCTCAACTACATGCTGAACCGCTTCGGCAACATCGTGAAGAACCTGACCGTGTTCCCGGAGAACATGAAGCGCAACATGGAGCGCACGTACGGCGTGCCGTTCTCCGGCCGCGTCTTGACGAAGCTCATCGACAAGGGCTTCAGCCGCGAGCAGGCGTACGATACCGTGCAGCCCCGCGCCATGCAGGCCTGGGAGACACAGCGCCAGTTCCGCGACATTATCGAGGAGACACCGGAAATTACGGAAGTGCTGAGTCCGGAGGAAATCGCGGACGCGTTCAATCCGTCCTGGCATCTCAAGAATGTGAATACGATCTTCCGCAGATTGGGCCTAATTTAGATTGATAGAGAAAGATGGGGAGGAACAGCCATGACACAAGCGACCGTCTCGACCGCGGTTGATCTGATCGATGCTCCGCTGCTGTACAAAGGCAAGGTGCGCGAGCTGTATGATTTGGGTGAGCATATGCTGATCGTCGTGACCGACCGGATCTCGGCATTCGATTACGTGCTGGAGCCGGCCGTGCCGGACAAGGGCAATGTGCTGAACCGGCTGAGCGCGTTCTGGTTCGGCCAGACGAAGAACCTGCTGGAGAACCATGTCGTGCATATCGATGTGAATCGTCTGGAAGGCATCGTCAAGGAAGAGAACCGGGAGCTGCTGAAGAACCGGATCATGGTGGTGCGCAAGGCAGAGCGTGTGGATATCGAATGTGTGGTCCGGGGCTATATCACGGGCGGCGGCTGGCGTCAGTACCAGCAGACCGGCGCGGTGAACGGCATCAAGCTGCCGGAGGGACTGCGCAAGAATGCGAAGCTGGCAGAGCCGATTTTCACGCCTGCGGCGAAGAACGATGTCGGTCATGACGAAGACATTCCGTTTGAGCAAATGCGGGAGCTGGTTGGAGCGGAGCTGGCGGACGAGCTGAAGGCGAAGAGCCTGAAGCTGTACGCTTTTGCCGAGAGCTACTGCGCGGAGCGCGGCATTCTGCTGGCGGACTGCAAGTTCGAATTCGGAGTGCTGGACGGCAAAGTGATTTTGATCGACGAGATCTTTACGCCGGATGCTTCCCGGTTCTGGGCCAAGGACAAGTATGCGCTGGATATTGAAATCGACAGCATGGACAAAGAGCCGGTGCGCACGTACCTGGCTTCCTCCTCATGGGATAAGAACAGCACGCCGGACCCGCTTCCGGCCGAGGTGGTTGAGGAGACGAGCAACCGCTATCTGGACATTTACCGCCGTCTGACAGGGCATGGGCTGAACTGAATTTTTTTGGAAAAAAGTAATCGGAACAAGCTCCCAGGTGACACGTCACTGTTCGGGGGAATGTGGTTTACGGGGCTCCCCCAAAAGTAATCGGAATAAGCTCCCAGGTGATTCGTCACTTTTGGGGGAATATGGGTTTACGGGGGCTCCCCCAAAAGTAATCGGAATAAGCTCCCAGGTGATTCGTCACTTTTGGGGGATTAAATTCTTAGGAGGAACGAGAAAGTATGTTAAAAGCGACGGTATATGTCACCATTAAAAAAAGCGTGCTGGACCCCCAGGGTGTAGCAGTACAGGGAGCGCTGCATTCCATGGGCTTCCAGGAAGCAGAGAGCGTGCGCATCGGCAAGTACATGGAGCTTACTCTCGATACCGACAACCGCGAGGAAGCGGGCGCGCGTCTGAAAGAGATGTGCGAGAAGCTGCTGGCCAACACGGTGATCGAGGATTACCGATACGAATTGGAGGCGTAACTTCATGAAATTTGCTGTGCTTGTGTTCCCCGGCTCCAATTGCGATATAGACTGCTACAAAGCGGTTCAGGACTCGCTGGGCGAGCCAGTCGATTACGTGTGGCACACGAATACCGACCTGTCGGCTTATGACTGCATTCTCGTTCCCGGCGGTTTCTCTTACGGCGACTATCTGCGCTGCGGCGCGATTTCGCGCTTCGCTCCGGTGATGAACGAGGTGGCGAAGGCAGCGGAAGAGGGCAAATTCATCCTCGGCATCTGCAACGGCTTCCAGATTCTAACCGAGGCGGGTCTGCTTCCGGGCGCGCTGCTCCGCAACAATTCGATGAAATTCCGATGTCATGATACAACGCTTAAGGTTGTTAATAACCAAACCCCGTTTACGACCGACTTTGCCGAGGGCGAAGAGATCGTCATCCCGATCGCTCATGGCGAAGGCAACTACTACTGCGATGAAGAAACGCTGGCCGAACTGAAAGCAAATAACCAGATTGTCTTCACGTATACCAATAACCCCAACGGCTCTCTGGCCGACATTGCGGGGATCTGTAATAAAAAGGGCAATGTCGTCGGCATGATGCCCCATCCGGAACGCGCTGTCAGCACCCTGCTGGGCTCCGAGGACGGCAAACGGATGTTCACCTCAATTTTGAAGACCTGGAGGGATTCGCATGGCACAGCAAGTGTCCGTTAAGGAACCGACTGCGGAGCAAATTAAGGATCAGAAGATTTACAGCCAGTTCGGCGTGTCGGACAGCGAATACGAGCTGATCTGCGGATTCATGGGACGCCTTCCAAACTATACGGAAATCGGCGTGTTCAGCGTAATGTGGTCCGAGCACTGCGCCTACAAGAACTCGAAGCCGCTGCTCAAGCGGTTCCCGATCAGCGGACCGAAGGTTCTCATGGGACCGGGTGAGGGCGCGGGCATTGTGGATATCGGCGACAACCAGGCCGTCGTGTTCAAAATCGAGAGCCACAACCATCCATCCGCCGTTGAACCGTATCAGGGCGCGGCAACGGGCGTGGGCGGGATTATCCGCGATATTTTCTCGATGGGCGCAAGACCGGTTGCCGTCCTGAATTCCCTGCGCTTCGGCAAGCTGGAGAGCGAACGGACGAAATATCTGTTCGAGCATGTTGTCTCCGGCATCGCAGGCTACGGAAACTGTATCGGCATCCCGACGGTTGGCGGCGAAGTTATGTTCGACGACAGCTATGACGGCAACCCGCTCGTCAACGCTATGTGCGTCGGCCTGATCGATCATGACAAGATTCAGCGCGGCGTCGCCAAAGGCGTGGGCAACCCCGTGTTCTATGTCGGCCCGCCAACGGGGCGTGACGGCATTCACGGCGCAACCTTCGCATCGGTCGAGCTGAGCGAAGAGTCGGAAGAGAAACGCTCGGCTGTTCAGGTCGGCGATCCGTTCATGGAGAAGCTCGTCATGGAAGCCTGCCTCGAACTGATCGACAGCGGCATCGTGCTCGGTATTCAGGACATGGGCGCGGCGGGTCTGACCTGCTCTAGCTCGGAAATGGCGAGCAAGGCGGGCAACGGTCTGGAGCTGTATCTCGATCAGGTTCCGCAGCGCGAGGAAGGCATGACGCCTTACGAAATGATGCTCTCGGAATCCCAGGAACGCATGCTGTTCGTCGTTGAGCCGAAGGACGAAGCCCAGGCTCAGGAAATTTTTGACCGCTGGGGCGTTATCTGCTGCAAGGTCGGCAAGGTTACGGACGACGGCCGCCTGAAGCTGTTCCATCACGGCGAGGTAGTTGGCGACATGCCGGTAACGGCGCTCGTGGACGAGTGTCCGGTGTATAACAAGCCTTCTGCCGTACCTGCCTACTATGAGGAGAATGCTTCCGTCGATACGCTTCGCTACGAAGAAGTGAAGGATCTGGGCGGCGCGCTGAAAAAAGTGCTTGGCTCTCCAACAGTGGCGAGCAAGGCATGGATTTATAACCAATACGACTATATGGTCCGCACCAGCACGGCGGTTCGTCCAGGCTCCGACGCAGCGGTTGTGACGATTCACGGCACACGCAAAGGTCTGGCGATGACGACGGACTGCAACGGACGCTTTGTGTATCTGGACCCGGAAGTCGGCGGTAAAATTGCGACCGCAGAAGCTGCGCGCAACATCGTCTGCTCCGGCGGACAGCCGCTTGCGATCACCGACAACCTGAATTTCGGTAGCCCCGAGAAGCCGGATATTTTCTGGCAGATGGAACGTGCCGTAGACGGCATGGCGGAAGCCTGCCGCGTGCTGGAGACCCCGGTTATCGGCGGCAACGTCAGTCTCTATAATGAAAATGCTACCGGTGCGATCTACCCGACGCCGGTCGTCGGCATGGTCGGATTGGTCGAAGATACGGATCATATCACAACACAGGGCTTCAAGAATGAAGGGGATCAGATTCTGCTGCTTGGCGACACCTTCGCAGAGCTTGGCGGCAGCGAATTCCAATACGCCGTTCACGGCGTAACGGAAGGACGCCCGCCGGCGATTGACCTCGCTACCGAGCGCAAGCTGCTTGACGCTGTTCTTGGCGCGATCAAGAAGGGGCTTGTGGCGTCGGCGCATGACCTGTCCGAGGGCGGACTCGCCGCCGCACTGGCCGAGAGCAGCATCAGCGGACGCATCGGCGCGAATGTTGAGCTGTCCGCAAACGGACTGCGTTCCGATGTGGCGCTGTTCAGCGAGAGCCAATCGCGCATCCTGCTGACGGCTGCAAGCGCCAAGGCCGAAGAGCTTCGCGCCTACATCGAAGCTGCGGGTGTGCCGGTCCGGAATATCGGAACGGTCGGCGGAGAGCGTCTGCGGGTGCATCTGGACGGCGCTTCCGCGCTGGACGAGCCGGTATCGGAGCTGACCACCATTTGGGAGGATGCTATTCCATGTCTTATGAAATAAAGACCGGGAACAAGCAGGGAGAACACCTCCTGTGGACCGGCGACTTTTACAATGAGGGTACGGGCTCGGGAGACATATTCGACACACTCAAGGAAGAATGCGGCGTATTCGGGGTCTTCGGACACCCGGAGGCCGCTTCCATGTCCTATTACGGCCTGCACGCGCTGCAGCACCGCGGTGAGGAAAGCGCGGGAATCTGCGTGGCAAGCGGCCGGGATTTCAATTATCACCGGGGCATGGGTCTGGTTAAGGAAGTCTTTGACAAGGATAAAATACAGTCGCTTGTTGGCGATATGTCCATTGGACATGTCCGCTACTCCACCAGCGGCGACAGCCGGCTGTCGAACGCGCAGCCGCTGATCTTCAAATACCGGGACGGCGATCTCGCGATTGCAACGAACGGGAATATCGTGAACGAGCCTGTGATCCGGCGCCAGCTGGAGAGCAGCGGCTCAATCTTTCAGACGACGAGCGACACCGAGGTGCTGGCGCATCTCATCGCCCGCTCGCCTAAGGAATTCGTCGAAGCGGCCAAGGATGCGCTGCGTCAGCTGGTGGGCGGTTTCGCGTTCCTGCTGATGACGAACGACAAGCTGCTCGTCGCTTCCGATCCGAACGGCCTGCGGCCGCTCGTAATGGGACGGGTGGGCGAGGCGTATATTTTCGCCTCCGAATCCTGCGCGCTTGAGACGATCGGCGCGGAATTAGTCCGCGACATTCAGCCAGGCGAGCTGCTGATTCTGGACAAGAACGGTCTCACGGAGGACCGGTTCGCCGAGCCGGAGCGCAAGGCGCTCTGCGCGATGGAGTACATCTACTTCGCGCGCCCGGACAGCGACATGAACGGCTCCAACCTGCATGCCGCGCGCAAGCGGATGGGCAGCCGTCTGGCGCTGGAAGGCTTCGTCGACGCCGACATCGTGACCGGCGTGCCGGATTCCAGCATCTCCGCCGCCATCGGCTACGCGGAGCAGACGGGCATTCCGTATGAGCTTGGACTGATCAAGAACAAATATACGGGCCGGACCTTTATCCAGCCCAGCCAGGAGCTGCGCGAGCAGGGCGTCAAGATGAAGCTCAGCGCCGTCCGGCGCGTCGTCGAGGGCCAGCGGGTCGTCATGATCGACGACTCCATCGTGCGCGGCACGACCTCGCGGCGGATCGTCAATCTGCTGCGCGAGGCTGGCGCAACCGAGGTGCATGTACGGATTACATCGCCGCCCTTCAAGAACCCGTGCTTCTACGGCATCGATACGCCGGACCGGCGGGAGCTGATCGCTTCCCGCCAGTCCATTGAAGAGATGCGGAAGGAAATCAACGCCGACTCCCTGTCATTCCTGTCACCGGAAGGCCTGATCCGGTCCATCGGCGGCGGCAACGCCGGCGATTACAAAGGCGGACTGTGCCTGTCCTGCTTCGACAATGACTACCCGACGCAGGTTGACTTCGGCGGGGAAGAGAAGGAAGGCTGCGGCTGCTAATTGGGGACCACCCCCTAAATCCCCCTGCCAGGGGGACCCCGGAGGGCCCTGGCCCTCCGGCCACCCGGAATTTTTGGCGGAATGGTGTTTGGTTTGTAACGATGGTGAGCGATGTTCGAGCGTTGAGCGCGTCCGTCCCAGCCTTCCGCTGGCGCGGAAGGCTGGGACACGCTTTGGCGGCGCAGCGTGCTGCGGCTCCTGCGGATCGCCGCAGGTGCTCGACCGGCCCCAGCCTGTTCGCTTCGCGAATTCGTGGCCGGTCTCGGCAGGATGGGTCCGCCGCCGCTTCGCTTGGCGCGGTTACCTGCGGCTCCTTCGGATCGCCGCAGGTGCTCGACCGGCCCGAGCCTGTTCGCTTCGCGAATGCGTTGGCCGGTCTCGGCAGGATGGGTCCGCCGCCGCTTCGCTTGGCGCGGTTATCTGCGGCTCCTTCGGGTCGTCGCAGGGGGCTCGGCCGGCCTAAACCTGTTCGCTGCGCGAATTCGCTGGCCGGCCTCGCTTTGGAGCCGGGGCGCCTGAATAGAGGCGCCCGGCTCTTATGCTGCGCCTCCTACGATTCCGGAGGAGGCGCCACGAAGAGGAAGATTGGAACTGGAGAAGCGATAGCGTTCGCCTTTATAGTTGGATTTCAACCGCCTGGCGGTTCAATAAGGAAATCCAACTATAACAGCGATCGGAAGTCCAAGCTGTCCGCGCAAGTGGCGGCTCTGATCGGAATCTCTCCCCCCACTACTTGAAATGAGGTGTCCAAGTGTCGGAAGCTTATAAAAACGCCGGTGTCGATATTGCGGCGGGCAATGAAGCGGTTGAACGGATGAAGAAGCATGTGAAGCGCACGTTCCGTCCGGAAGTTATGACGGAGCTGGGCGGCTTCGGCGCCCTGTTCGGCCTGAATAAAGATAAATACGAAGAGCCGGTGCTCGTATCGGGAACCGACGGCGTCGGCACGAAGCTGAAGATCGCCTTCGCGGCGGACCGCCACGACACGATCGGCATCGACGCAGTCGCCATGTGCGTGAACGATATCGTCGTGCAGGGTGCGGAGCCGCTCTTTTTCCTCGATTATCTGGCCTGCGACAAGGTAGTGCCGGAGAAGATTGAAGCCATCGTGTCGGGCATCGCGGAGGGCTGCTACCAGGCAGGCTGCGCGCTGATCGGCGGCGAGACGGCTGAGATGCCAGGCATGTACGCGGAAGGCGAGTACGACATCGCGGGTTTCACGGTCGGCGTGGCGGACAAAGCCAAGCTGGTAACCGGCGAGAGCATCAAGCCCGGCGATACGGTCATTGGCCTTGCGTCGAGCGGTGTGCACAGCAACGGGTTCTCGCTGGTGCGCAAGCTTTTGCTGGACGGGGAAGGCGGATACGGTCTGGATGAAGTGCTGCCTGAACTGGGCGCGCCTCTGGCTGATGTGCTGCTGGCTCCGACCAAAATCTATGTGAAACCATTGCTCGCCCTGCTGGAGCGTATTCAGGTGAAGGGGATGGCGCATATTACGGGCGGAGGCTTCATCGAGAACATCCCGCGTACGCTTCCGGAAGGCGTGAACGTGCAGATCGAATACGGCTCCTGGCCGATTCTGCCGGTCTTCGGGCTGCTGCAGAGCAAGGGGGGCGTGAGCAACCGCGACATGTTCACCACTTTCAACATGGGCATCGGACTCGTGCTGGTGGTGGATTCAGCGCAAGCGGACGAAGCCCTCAAACTGCTGAAGGACAGCGGCGAGGAAGCGTATGTCATCGGCGCGGTGACGGAAGGCGAGCGTATAGTTACCTTTAAGGGAGCCGAAGTATGATGGATTTCAGCCGGATCGCCGTGTTCGCCTCGGGAACGGGCAGCAATTTTGCGGCGCTGGCAAAGGCGCAGGCGGAAGGTCGGCTTGGGGGCGGAGTAATCGAGCTGCTCGTATCCGACCGGCCGGAGGCGCCGGTGGCGAAGCGGGCAGAGGAAGCGGGAATTCCCTCGCTGCTGCTTCGGCCCAAAGAATTTGCAAGCCGCCAGGAGTACGAAGCGCGGATTGTAGAGGAACTGCGTCGGCGTGAGATCGGCCTGATTGTGCTGGCCGGTTACATGCGGCTGATTACTCCGGTGCTGCTCGAACCGTATGCGGGCCGGATTCTCAACATCCACCCGTCGCTGCTCCCGGCCTTTGCCGGCAAGGACGCGATCGGGCAGGCGCTGGAATACGGCGTGAAGCTGACGGGCGTGACGGTGCATTTTGTCGATGGCGGCATGGATACCGGTCCGGTTATCGCCCAGCGCGCTGTCGCCGTGGAAGACGGCGATACAGCGGATGCACTGGCGCAGCGCATTCATGAGGTCGAATATGAGCTCTACCCTGAGGTGGTCGCGGCGTTCGCCGCAGGCCGGGTAACGTTGGAAGGCCGAGTGGCGACAATCCGGGCATAGAGCAAAGTCATAGATGCGGATAGACACAAGAGGGAGCGTAAGGCCGTGGCTGCGAGCCCTGACGAATAAACAGAGTTCAAGGGTGACATGCCGCGGAGCTTGAGGTTTTTTCGACAGAGATGAATGCAGCTTCGATATTTCTCGGGAAATACCGTCTTGCCTCCTGTCGGGACCTGTACGCAGAAACTGCCGCCCCGGCTTGAATCATAGCGGGTGAAGGTGTCCGGAGGACGCTGATTCATTCCGTTAACTCATCGGGTGAATGTCGGTTCATCGTTTCCCTTTAATGATTGATACAGTTCATGTTAACAGCCAACAGCAGGTCAATATGGAGGAGGATTATACAAAGTGAGTATCAAAAGAGCGCTGGTCAGCGTATCGGACAAACAGGGCATCGTGGATTTTTGCCGCGAGCTGTCGAGTCTTGGTGTAGAGATCATTTCGACAGGCGGAACGAGCACTCTTCTCGCCAAGGAAGGCGTACCGGTTATCGGCATTTCAGACGTAACGGGCTTTCCGGAAATTATGGACGGCCGCGTGAAGACGCTCCATCCGGCGGTGCATAGCGGACTGCTGGCTGTACGCGACAACGAAGAGCATACGCGTCAGATGAAGGAGCTGGGTCTGGATTACATCGACCTCGTCGTTGTCAATCTGTATCCTTTTGCCGCAACCATCGCCAAACCGGATGTCACTTATGAGGAAGCGATCGAGAACATCGACATCGGCGGACCGACCATGCTGCGTTCGGCAGCGAAGAACCATGCTTTCGTCAGTGTAGTGGTCGATTCGGCCGACTACGGACAGGTGCTGGAAGAAATTCGCGCCGGCGGCGACACGACGCTCGAAACCCGCAAACGGCTTGCGGCCAAAGTCTTCCGCCATACGGCGGCATATGACGCCCTGATTTCCGATTACCTGTCGAACGTGACCGGCGATCCGCTGCCGGAGCGCTTAACCGTTACTTATGAGAAGATCCAGGACCTGCGCTATGGCGAGAATCCGCATCAGAAGGCGGCGTTCTACCGCAAGCCGCTGGCGTCCGGCGCTTCGCTGACAACTGCCGAGCAGCTGCACGGCAAGGAGCTGTCTTACAACAACATCAATGACGCCAACGCAGCGCTGCAGATCATCAAGGAATTTGATGAGCCGACTGTCGTTGCCGTGAAGCATATGAATCCTTGCGGAGTGGGTGTAGGCGATAGCGTTCTGAGTGCTTTCCAAAAAGCCTATGATGCCGATCCGGTCTCCATCTTCGGCGGCATTGTGGCATCGAATCGTTATATCGATTCCGATACGGCAAATATCCTGAAGGACATGTTCCTGGAGATCATCCTGGCTCCCGGATTCACCGACGAAGCGCTTGAGCTTCTGACGAAGAAGAAGAACATCCGACTGCTGAAGATCAGCGAGCTGGGCGCGGCGGCCGACCGCAAGAGCAGCCTGGTCATCACAACCGTTGAGGGCGGCATGGTCGTACAGGACAGCGATGTGCATTCCATCACGGCGGATGATCTGCAGGTCGTCACCGACCGGAAGCCAACCGAAGAAGAGCTGAAGCAGCTGCTGTTCGGCTGGAAGGTCGTTAAGCATGTGAAATCCAACGCGATTGTGCTGGCTGCGGACAACATGACGGTCGGCGTAGGCGCGGGCCAAATGAACCGCGTCGGTTCCGCCAAGATCGCCATTGAGCAGGCCGGGGATAAAGCCAAGGGAGCCGTTCTGGCATCCGACGCATACTTCCCGATGAACGATACGGTGGAGGAAGCAGCCAAAGCGGGCATCACCGCCATCATCCAGCCGGGCGGCTCCATCCGTGACAAAGAGTCCATCGCAGCGGCGAACGAGCATGGTATTGCTATGGTCTTCACCGGCGTTCGTCACTTTAAACACTAGAACCGACCGGAGGTTGTAAAGACCATGGATATTTTGGTTATCGGGGGCGGCGGACGGGAGCATGCCATATGCTGGAGCCTGTCGAAGAGCCCTAGAGCGGACAAGATTTACTGCGCGCCCGGCAATGCCGGGATCGCGCAGATTGCGGAATGCGTGCCGATCGGCGTGTTCGAGTTCGACAAGCAGGCTGCTTTTGCCAAGGAGAAGAAGGTCGGGCTTGTCGTGGTAGGCCCGGATGATCCGCTGGCCGCAGGAATTGTGGACCATCTGGAGGGCGAAGGGCTTCGCGTCTTTGGCCCCCGCAAGAACGCGGCTGAGATTGAAGGCAGCAAGGCTTTTATGAAGGATCTGCTGCACAAATACAATATCCCGACCGCCGCCTACCGCAAGTTCACGGAGTATGAAGAGGCGCTGGCTTATCTTCGGGAGCAGCCGATTCCGGTTGTGATCAAGGCGGACGGTCTTGCCGCAGGCAAGGGCGTGACGGTTGCTTACTCCAGGGAAGAGGCCGAGCAGGCCCTTCAGGATATGATGGTGTCCCGCGTGTTCGGCGAAGCCGGAAGCCAGGTCGTTATCGAGGAATTCCTGGCCGGGCAAGAGATGTCAATTCTGGCCTTCGTGGACGGTGAGACTGTGCTGCCGATGCCGGCAGCGCAGGACCATAAGCCGGTCTTTGACGGCGACAAGGGTCCGAACACAGGCGGAATGGGAACGTACTCCCCGCTTCCGCATATTGACAACGCGATTATCGAGCAGTCGATCGAGACGATCATCAAGCCGACGGCTAGGGCGATGGTGTCCGAGGGACGTCCTTTCCGTGGAGTGCTGTTCGCGGGACTGATGATCTCTCCGGACGGAACGCCGAAGACGGTGGAGTTCAACGCTCGTTTTGGCGATCCGGAGACCCAGGTCGTGCTGCCGAGACTGAAGAGTGATCTGCTGGACATTTTCGAGGCGGCCATCGAAGGACGGCTCGGGGAGACGAACATCCAGTGGAGCGAGGAAGCGGCGGTCTGCGTCGTGCTGGCTTCGGCGGGCTATCCGGGCTCTTATAAGAATGGGCTTCCGATCGAAGGGCTGGAGGAGGCCGGACAAGAGGGACTTATTTTTCATGCGGGGACGGCTTTTGACGAAGGCGGCCGCATAGTGACCAGCGGAGGTCGGGTGCTGGGTGTTGTAGGCCAGGGTGCCGGAATCGCTGAAGCTCGCGCCGCCGCCTATGAGGCTGCGGGCAAGATTGCATTCGAAGGCAAGCAGAACCGCAGCGATATTGCGGCCAAAGCCCTGGTCTAGAGGGATAACAGTCGTATGTCATGTGCCTCACAGATTTCACAAATTATTATGTTAGAAGTCCCGAAAAAAGACTGACAAGCCGGGATTGAGATGCTATAATAGCATTCGTACGGGGGAAAATGTACGGATATATATACAGAATGAAGGGTCTTTCCAAATATGGAGGGGCCCTTTTTAAATATAAGAATGAATTAGCTTCGCACTTATCATAGCCTTCTATTTCTCGGTAAACGCACGGCGTTTATCCTTGAATGCTGAAATGCTATAATGATAAACGAAAGTCCAGAGAGAGAGCATACATATCGGGGTGGGCGGTTTGCCTGTGCTGTAAAGATTTAAGGAGGAATCAGGTTTGAGTAAGATCGGAAGAAATGAGCTGTGTCCTTGCGGAAGCGGCAAAAAATATAAAAAGTGCTGCATGGAAGCCGACAAGGCGGTATGGAGCGCTAGCCAGGACATTGCTGTTGTGCCGGCGGAGCCGGTAGTTGCCGTTGCCGGAACGGGAACGGTGGTTCCGTTTCAGTCAGGGACGGCGGGGACCGCCGAGGCCCCAGCTCCCGCGAAGGAATTGAAGCTCACGCTGCCCAAGCTGAGAAAGATGGTCTCCCGCGAGCTTGAATGGGAGCATCCGTCCCATCAGCAGCTGGGACTCACGCTGATCGAGCAGATGAGACATGAATTTGACAAGGAGCTTATCGCGGAAGGGCTGATGCTCTGGAACGGCTATTCGCGCACGATGAATCCGGTCGTCAAGAAGGAAGGCGCCTTCTGCGCGGCAATTGAATATTTGCTGTCCGAGGAATACGGCTTCCTGATTACACAGGGGGATCTTGCTCAGAAATATGAGGTGACGGCAGCTACGGTTGCCCGGCGTTTCAAGGAACTGGCGGCGTACATGGAGGAATATGAAATCGGTGGAACCAATGAAATGCTTCCGTCCGCGATCGTAATCGCCTCGTTGAAAGGTGATGCTTCGGAGAAGGCTGAAGAGCTGCTGAGCAGAGCGGCACAGGCCGGTTCGCCAAAATCAAGGGTACAGTTCGCCCAGGCGGTTCTTGAGCTTGACCCGGACCGCATGGAGGCTTATGCAATTCTGGCCGAAGAAGCGCAAGACGAATCCGAGGCGAGTGAACTGATCCGAAGCGGTATTGAAGCCGGAAGACGCAAGCTGGGCGAGGAGCTTTTTCAGGAGGCTAAAGGCTTGTTCTGGTTCATTCCCGAGGCCCGTCCGTATGTGCGGCTCTGTCACAGCTATGCGGAGTCCTGCTGGTTCGGCGGGAAGACGGCTGAGGCCGCTGCGATGCTGGAGCATATTCTGGAGATTGACACGGATGACCATACAGGCTCACGCTACTTGCTACCCGCCGTATATCTGTATGACAACCGGCTTGACGAAGCGGAAGAACGGCTCGAACGCTTTGCCGGAGACGACCAGGCTGCGGCCTACGCCTATGACCGGATGGTGCTTGAGTTCAAACGCCACGGCGCAACCGCCCGGCTGAAAATGCTGTATCGGGTAGCCCAGGGTGTGAACAAGCATGTTCCGGATTATTTGCTGGGAGCCCGGATGCTGCCGCACAGCCTGCCCGATTATATCGGTGTAGGGGATGCGAACGAGGCGGTCTGGTACGTTATTCTTCATTCCCGGCTGTGGACAAGCGTACCGGAGCTGTTGAAATGGATGCTGAAGCAGTAAGTAGTAGTCGAAGTAGAATTTGAAGTCGAAATCGAAGTTTTTAAGTGAGCGAAGCTTATACTCTGAACTGTAACCCGGATTGAGGATGCCTGATAACCAACAATCCTGAGTTTAACGAGCAAGTAGATGACCTCTGAATGTGTCAGGGGTCATCTTTTTTGATGTTCACGATAGATGCTCGGAATTGTACTCGCTCAGGCAATCGGTGACATGTGCTCGTCTTTAGTGGTTCTCCCGGTTCTACTGCTGAAGGTCATGATGTAACCTCTAAGATTGACTTTGGAATCCCAGGTGCTACTCTTATAATAACTGTAAAATCCTGGTTCTAGGGATGGGGTGAGCACTTACATTTTGGGATACTTTATTACGTTCATATTTAACTTANTTTGTTAAACCTCTAATCCAATCTGTCTTAGTTTTAGTTTTAATGATGTTAGTGGATTTTATTGGCAATAAGAAAAGGAGGAATTTCTGAATCAAGCTTACAAATGAGAAGTATCAAGCAGCCTCAATTCTCGATATGAACTGTAACCCGGATTGAGGATGCCTGATAACCAACAATCCTGAGTTTAACGGGCAAGTAGATGACCTCTGAATGTGTCAGGGGTCATCTTTTTTGATGTTCACGATAGATGCTCGGAATTGTAACCACTTAGGTATCTTCTGCAAAAAAACCTTAAATCCAGGTCATTTTACAAACTTTGTGTTTAAAAAGCGGCTTATCCCGCTTATGATCAAAGCTTTAGCCGTCAAAAAAACACCATCAGGCGGTCACCTGTATACAATCTGTTTCAATCCGTTTCGGTATCATCCCGAGTGTACATATTTTAGACACCACTTTTGAGAGAAAACCTGACATGCCCTTAAAATCAGATAATTGAAATCCGATATCCTTAGTTATCGGCTTTGTTTTAGAAAACCTAATTTGAGCAACTACACTTTGTTCGGCTGCAGCCGGAAACGGCTGGGGGAATGAGGTGCATTTGTGCTAGAAAAAGAGGAAAAAATCATATGGTTTTCTGAAAAATTAAAATTTTATCATTTATGAATGCCGAAGGCGGGATGATTATGGTAGAGAAGGTAACGCCAACCGAAGAACTGCATAATGAAAGTAAAGAGAGAGGGGAGACAAGACCAGCCGGAATGGGGAAATCCGGCCTTAAGCGTCTGCTTCAGCAACGAACAGGGAAAGACCGGGATAAAGGGATTCGTCGCGCCGATGGACCGGAGTCCTCCGGGGACGGCCCTGAGGAACCGCCAGTATTTCGCAGCAGATGGAAGCAAGTTCTCGGCGGCTTCACGGAAATGGGCATCCGGAGAAAGCTGTTCCTGTCGGTTATTGCGGCGGCCGTGCTGATTCTTCTTGTGATGTCGAGCGTGATTTATAACCGGGCCAAGAGCATTATCGTAGAAGATCTCAATCAGTCGCTGAACTATGAGAAAATGCAGATCGCCTCGAAGGTGACCGAGCTGCTTCAGCCTGCGGGCGACAGTGTGCAATCGATCGGGGCTAACGCTTACGTCCGGGATTATATATCCAGCGTTTCGTCAGCGGATAATGTCAAGGCAGCCAAAGGCTACAGCGAGCTGATCCGTACGCTTAACTTCACGAAGGAGAGCAACAAGAATCTGCTGAATGTGTATACAGGGCTGGACGGTGTCAACAAACTCATTACGCAGGACGAGTTCGAACCGCCGGCCGACTATAATATGAAGGAACGCGGCTGGTATGCTGCAACGGTGAAGACTAACGGATTAACGGTGACCGATCCTTATATCGACGTTACCTCCGGCAAAATGGTAGTTACGGTCAGTGCGCCCATTAACGATGACAGCGGCAAGCTGATCGGTGTGGCGGGCGCCGATATTTCCACGCAGCAGATCACTGAGGCGCTGAAGCATTTCAACTACAAAGGAAGCGGGTACGCCCTGCTGGTCGACAAGACGGGGGCGTTCATCTACCATCCGGACAGCGACTATATTCTGATGAAGAAGATGAGCGATCTCGGAACCGATTGGAAGGCGATCGGCGACCGGATGGTGCAGTGGGGCTCCGGCGTCGTCAAGACCAAGGTGGACGGTCATGCCATGTATGTATCCTATGCTCCTGCTGTGGACAAGCAATGGGCGGTTGCTCTTCTCGTCCCGGCGGGTGATGCGGAGAAGCAGCTGAGCGTCTTCCAGCTTATTTTCGTGCTGTCGATTCTCGGCTCAGTGATTGTGCTCGGTCTTCTGCTCTTCTTCCTGTCCGGCAATATTCTGAAGCCGATTCCGGTTCTGACAGAAGCCTTCCAGAGAGCTTCGTCCGGCGATCTGACGGCCCGCGCCTCCCTTAAGGTCAAGGGGCAGATGGGACTACTGGTGAACGGCTTCAACGAAATGATAGCGACTCAGCAGAAGATGATCGGCGAAATTCTGCACAGCTCCCGCGGCATTTCGGAGGCAGTGCACAACACGGAGGGCAATGTCTCGGCATTGGATGATAATATTGCCGACATCTCCGCTATCACTGAGGAACTGTCAGCCGGCATGCAGCAGACGGCGGCTTCGATGCAGGAGTTGAATGCCAGCACACTGGAAATTGAGAATGCCATTCATGCGATCGCCGACAAAGCCAATCAGGGCGCCGGCTCGGCCAAGGAGATCAACGCCCGGGCCGAGCTGCTCAAGGAATCGGCGCTGGAATCGAGAACGGCGGCGGAGCGGCATTATGGGCGGAGCGAGGAGAAGCTGCGGAAAGCGATCGAGGATTCCGCTTCGATTGAGCAGATCAAGATGCTGACTACGGCCATTCTGGATATCGCCGCACAGACGAATCTGCTCTCGCTGAACGCTTCTATCGAAGCGGCCCGTGCAGGAGAGGCGGGCAGAGGCTTCGCCGTTGTAGCGGAAGAAATCCGGAAGCTGTCCGAAAGCTCCCGTAACGCCGTCAGCGAGATCATGGAGGCAACAGGAGCGGTTGTTGCTGCTGTAGGCAGTCTTGTTGAGGGCGCGGAGGATATGCTGAGCTTCGTGGACAAGCAGGTCATGCGGGATTATGATGCCATGCAGCAGACGGGCTCGCAGTACAGCGATGACGCCAGATATGTCGAGGAACTGGTCACCGATCTCAGCGCGACGACCGAGCAGCTCCTGGCGTCGATCCAGAGCATGCTAAGCGCCATCGGCGAGACGACGGCTGCCACGAGCGAGGGGGCGGAAGGAGCAGGCAGCATCGCGTCCGGCGCGGAACAGATCATCTCCCAATCCGGCAGCATCGTAGCGGAGATGGAGCAAATCCGCAGCGGAGCGGCCTCGCTTCTGGCAACGGTGTCCCGCTTCAAGGCCTGATTGATATTTTAGATTCTGCATGATGGATGGCAGTCCGGTTCCCGGTTGCGGCAGAACGGTTCTGCGGCAGCCGGGATTTTTTACGTAAATCCATGCTTGTATGAGCCAATCCTCAGGAAATTGCAGGAAGAGAGCCTCAAGGCCGTCACGGTGCTTGAAAATTCCTTGCGGGGGGAGTATCTTTACAAGAAGCGGGACAACGAAACGCCAATCAAGACAGTGAAACGGGGAGAAACAATGAAGGAAAAGGACGGCCGGATTGTCGGGCTGGAAGACATCGTGCGTGCGCACCATATGCTGAGGGAAGTCGTTCAGCGGACGCCGCTGCAGCGCGACGCGGTGCTGTCGGCCAAATATGATTGCAATGTCTATCTGAAACGGGAGGACCTGCAGATTGTTCGTTCATTCAAAATCCGCGGGGCTTACAATATGATTCGCAGCTTGTCCGATGAAGAACGGAAACGGGGGATCGTCTGCGCAAGCGCGGGCAACCACGCGCAGGGCGTTGCTTATTCCTGCCGCGCGCTCGGCATTCACGGCAAGGTGTTTATGCCGAGCACGACGCCGAACCAGAAGGTGAAGCAGGTCCGCAGATTTGGCGGCGAATTCGTCGAGGTGGTGCTGAAGGGCGACACCTTCGACGATGCTTATGAAGAAGCGATGCAGGCCTGTATCGAGCACAGCATGACGCTGATCCATCCGTTCGACGAACCCAAGATCATCGCGGGCAACGGGACGATCGCCATGGAGGTCATGGAGAGCCTGACCGAACCGGCCGATTTCGTGTTCGTCACGATCGGCGGCGGCGGCCTTGCGGCGGGTGTCGGGGCTTATGTCAAGACAGTCAGCCCGTCGACGAAGGTGATCGGCGTCGAGCCGTCGGGCGCGGCTTCCATGAGCGAAGCCTTCAGTCTTGGACAAGTTGTCACGCTGCCGGAGATTGACAAATTCGTCGACGGCGCGGCGGTGAAGCGGGTCGGCGGGCTCACGTATGAAATCTGCTCGAAGACGCTGGACGACATCGTGAAGGTGCCGGAAGGCAAAGCCTGCACGGCGATCCTGGAGCTGTACAACGAGAACGCGATTGTGGTGGAGCCTGCCGGATCGCTGCCGGTTGCGGCGCTGGATTTATACCGCGACCAGATTCGCGGCAAGACGGTGGTCTGCATTGTCAGCGGCGGCAACAACGATATCGACCGGATGCAGGAGATTAAGGAGCGCTCGCTCATTTACGAAGGCTTGAAGCACTATTTTATGATCAATTTCCCGCAGCGGGCCGGCGCGCTTCGCGAATTTCTGTCCGAGGCGCTGGGGCCGGACGATGATATTACCCGATTCGAATACACGAAGAAGAACGACAAGGAGAATGGGCCGGCGCTCGTCGGCATCGAACTGCTCTCCAAAGACGCCTATGAGCCGCTTATCGAGCGGATGAAGCTCAAGGGCGTGGACTATGTGGAGCTGAACAAGGACTTGAAGCTGTTCAATATGCTGATTTAGCTTGTCCACACAAGCGGCCGTTTCAGCGCCGCAACCTAAAAACCTTCGGGCCACAATTGTGGAACCGAAGGTTTTTTGAGCTGGGCTGCATCATGCGGTTGTTATGCTCGAGCTGCATCGATTGGTTGTTGCGGTCCGGAGCGGGGCGCAATTGCCCTTGCTGACGGCACAGTGAGGCGCAGCTTGCGGCGCGGCGTCTACCCGGGGGGCTGGGGGCCGGAGACAGAGCTTCATATGCCTTAATCCAGCGGCGATCCCGCGCAATGGGAGATGGAGATACGTTTACTGTAGGGGAATGTTCTCTTTGCGGTAGGCCTCGACTTCGTCTGTCAGCTTGTAATCATCTGCTTTTGCCAGCTTCATGAACGCGGACAGCTTCTCCAGGTAAGGAGAGCTGCCGTTCTCTTTGGCAAGAACCGCGTTATAAGCCTTCTCTGCCTCCAAATCCATCTCAAGATTGTCATAATGGAATAACGGCGTGTTGTTCAGCCCGTAGAAGGTGGCCGTCTCATACTGCTTGTACAGCGTCTTGATCTGCGCGATGCGGTTCGACCGCGGGTAAGCGGCAATGAAGGCTTCCTGAGACAGCGCTCTGGAGACGACATCCGTCCAGGCGATGACCAGCCCGTTGTCTTTACTCATCGGCAGATTCGATTCCACAGCCATGATGGCGATGTATTCCCGGATGTCTCCGGTGACATGACTCTTGAAATTCCGGTAGGAGCTGTAGTCGATCACGGGAAAAAAAGAGCCCTCCGCCGTCTCCAGCTTGTAGCCGCAGTCTTCCGCCCGGAGAAGCATCGCCCGCAGGGCGGGGCGGTCGCTCTTCTCTGCCAGCATATGCAGGCTGTCTCCCGCTTCGTAGAGTACGGTCAGCTCCCGCTGAACCGCATCATTCGCGAACTTGCTCTCCCAGGCCGGCAGCGCGGCCTTCTGGGTGTTCTCCAGCGTCAAGGTCATTATGGTGGCCCGGTAGGAGCCGACCGCGTACAGATTGGCATTCAGATAGTTCATCGCTTCGGGCAGCTTGGCCGAATTCAGCAGCAGCGGGAGAGAAGCACGGTATAGGGCCTGCGCATGACTCTGGCTGCCGGTTGCCGAAGCGGCCGAGACCTTCTGCGGCGAAGCGGCGAGGGCGGAGGCCTGTCCAGAGACGAAACAATGCAGCGACAAGACGAGCGCGGAGGCGGCCGTCAGGATGGCGAATTTGTTCATGATTGGGAACTCCTCCTGTCCATGGCTGGCGAATAGGCTTGAAAGTGTCTGAGAGTTTAAACTGTCTGACAGATTGATGAGTGATGTTTATTTACGGCGGAAAAAACGGATTTGGCCCGCGAGTCCTGCTGCGAACAGCAGAAGCGCAACCCAAGGGGACAACGGAAAGACCGGCAGACGTTCGCCGATAACCGCGTTGACCGCCACGACTGCCATAACGGCAGCGACATATACACCGAGCGACTTCAGATCGAATTTGCCGGCCTTCGGCGCATCGTCCTCCGACAAGGAATTCAGCCATTTCATCAGGAGATCAACCAGAATCGGCGCCCCCAATCCAACGATCAGAATTTCGAACAGTCCGATGGTGCCGAAGTACCCCGGCGAACCGGTCTGCCCCTGTACGATCAAGCCGGCGGCTCCGTATATGCCCAGCAGCCAGCTCAGGGCGAACAAGGGAATCAGCGGGCGCATGCGTCTGGCATCGATGCCGGGCCGGCGGGGAGCGCTGTCCATCAGCTCTCTGAACACCTCTTCGGGATGTTCACCGAAGACCTGCTTGGCGTTCTTGCCCCGCTTCTGGGCTTCCAGCAGCTTGCGGGCCGCTTCCAGCAGCTGCTCTTCCGCTTGCTGCCGGTTTACCCCGCTTTCGCGCAGGGCAATAATCATATCCTCCATATAAGAACGGTTAAACGGTGTCATTTGTTCCCTGAGCCGGTTGTTCTCCCGGACCATTTCTTTCACATTCATGCGAGCTGAGCCAGCCTCTCTATAAGCAATTAAGCATCTATTTGTTACTAAAAGTATAGGTTCCCGGCGCAATCAGCGCAAGGAGATTCCCGGGATCGGCCGGCTCCCCGGCCTCTTCCGCCTGAATAGTCGCCCTATAAAAGGGTCATACTTGGGTGAGGCGGCAGCGTGATCTGCCCCGTTAACTCTACTTGAAAAGGCGGGATAGGGATGGATCAGCGGAAAGGCGAAGCGGAATTGGCGGCACCGATCGGAGACCGCAGCCTGCAGGTTGCTTCCGACAGCGGCGAATCCGAAGCGGAAGAGAAGGAATGCGCCAATCTGTGGCAATGCGCGCCGGGTTCTCCCGAAGCATGGCTTCAGGACTGGGAAGGCAGACAGGACACGCACGATATGTTTAAACACAGCTACGAATAATCCTTGAGCAAGAACAAGCGGCAGCGTATCCGGAAAGGCTCTTTTGTCGGGACAAGACAAAAAGAGCCTTTTCTATTGACAATCCGAGGAAGCAGAGGGTAAGATAAAGTTAATTCATACTAATTTAATCGGATTTCTTAAGAATAAGCTTGATCAGGGAGGGCTCACAGATGGAGCGAGCTATCGTCATCAGACACCAGCAGGAAGAATTGACCGCCAGTATCCATTATCCGACGAAGCCGCAGGGAGCTTCCGGGCGCTGCAAGAGCCGGGTCCCGCTCGCTATAATCTGCCATGGATTCATCGGCAGCCGGATCGGGGTGGACCGATTATTCGTGAAGGCGGCCCGGGAGCTGGCCGATGAGGGCTATATGGTTATCCGCTTCGATTATATCGGCTGCGGGGAGAGCACGGGGAATTACGGGGCAGAGGGGCTGGAATCGATGATCGCCCAGACCAGAGCCGTGCTGGACTACGGCCTGAGCTGCGGCGATGTCGACCCGACACGGGTAACGCTGATCGGCCACAGCCTGGGAGGCGCCGTCGCCCTTCTGACGGGAGTGCGGGACCGCCGCGTGAAGAATCTGGTTATGTGGGCGGCTGTCGGCTACCCGTTCAACGATATCGTGAAGATCGTCGGGCGGGAGACTTACGACGCTTCGGTCAAGAATGGCTCAGCGGACCATGCCGGCTATTCGTTCGCGCCGGTGTTCTTCAATTCGCTGGCGGACTACCAGCCCTTTCAGGAAGCCGAGAAATTCGGCGGCGACGTCCTTGTCGTGCACGGAACATCCGACGAGGTCATCCCGACCGATTACGCCTTCCTGTATCAGAAGCTGTTCTGGAAGCGGCCGGAAAGCCGGTGCGACAAGGAGATTCTTTTTCAGGCGGATCATACCTTCTCTTCAGGTGACGCGCAGGCTCAGGTGATCGGAATTACGCGCGAGTGGATGAACAAGCGGGAGGAAGTCCAGCAGGAATGGCAGAACTGGATGATTTAACGCAATTCTGGCTGTTACGGGCTGATACAGCTTAATGCCAGCAATCACGGGCGGTTCGCCGCAGCTTACCGGGTGTCAAAGGGCGCTCTCGCATTGCTGCGGGAGAAGGGGTACAATAAAGATGCAGACCATACTGTATACGGAGGTTGGCATCGATGAAACTACCGGCCTTGTTTATCGCACACGGTTCGCCGCTGCTTGCCCTGGAGGATAACGAGTATACCCGCTTCCTGGAGACACTGGGACAGGAAATGCCGAAGCCTAAGGGTGTTGTGGTCTTTTCGGCGCATTGGGACAGTCCGCAGCAGCTGTTCACGAATGACGAACGTTATGAGACGCTGCATGATTTCTATGGCTTTCCACAGGAAATGTACGGCTTGACCTATCCGGCTCAGGGAGATCCCGGGCTGGCGTCAAGGATCGGCGAGCTGTTCGCGGAGCATAATCTGCCCTGCCGGGCCGTATCGGGCAGAGGCCTCGATCACGGGGTCTGGGTCATCCTGAGACGGCTGTTCCCCAAGGCCGACATTCCGGTTGTCGCTCTATCCGTCGATTCGCTCCGTTCTCCGAAGGAGCAGTATGAAATCGGACGGATGCTCTCGCCCCTGCGCGAGGAGGGCTTTTTGTTCATCGGCAGCGGAGGCCTCGTCCATAATCTTCGGCTGATGAAGGAAGACGACGGGCCGGAGGAATGGGCGCTTGAGTTCGACGCATGGATCGCGGAACGTCTGACAGGCTGGAAGCTGGAAGAGCTGTTCCGCTACGACAAGCAGGCTCCCCACGCGCAGGAAGCGGTTCCTTCCTACGGGCGGGAGCATTTTATACCGCTCTTCTATGCTATGGGGACGGCGGACAGCGGCCGCACGGGGGAGCGACTGTTCCAGGCGTACCAGTACGGAACGCTGAGCCTGAACTGCTGGAAGCTCGGCTAGCCCCCGTAAGGCTGCAAGCGGAGCGACGTGCAAACTGTTACACTTAAATCAATAGACGACAGGCCCTGCCATCCGGCGGGGCCTTTTTATATCCCCTATTAACAGGCTGGAGAGAAGACAAAAAATGCCGGACGTGGTTAAATGAAGGGAAGACAACGGGTCTACCGACATACCGACTGGAGGAAACGCTGTACATGATGAAGCTATTGCCTTATACATACCGGCTGCTGACAGGAGCCGCCCTGTTCTCCGTGCTGCTGACGGCCTGCGGCGGCGAGCCGGAGCAATCCCCGCAGCCGAGCGCCGCACTATCATCCGTCGCACCGGCTCCGACCGTAACGGCCGCCGTGGCATCGCCCTTGCCATCGCCTTCTCCGGCTGCCGTATCGGGCCTTACGGGCCTTCCCGTCGCGACCGCTCCGCTTCCCCGCCCCCTGGCGGTGATGATCAATAACGCGCCGGCCGCGCGTCCCCAATCCGGCCTTACGAATGCGGATATCCTGTATGAGGTGCTGGCCGAAGGCGGCATTACGCGGCTGATCGCCGTGTACCAGAGTGCACCGGATATCGCGAAGATCGGACCGGTTCGCAGCATCCGGCCGTATCTGATCGATATCGGCGAATCGTACGGCGCCGTAACCGCGCATGCCGGAGGCAGCCCGGATGCCTACGCCATCCTGCAGCGTCAGCATAAGGACGATCTGGACGAGATCGGGCGAGCCGGTGCGTTCTTCTGGCGGGACAAGAGCCGCAAGGCGCCGCATAATTTGTATACGAGCCTCGACAAGCTGCGGGCCGGCATTGCGAAGCTCGGTTACGGCGATGCGAAGAATACTCCGGGCTACACCTTCCTGAAGGAGGGCGAGCAGCCGGAGAAGGGGGAGAACGCCGCCGGATTCACCGTACATTATCTCCTGAAGAGCTATACGGTGTCTTATAAATACGATTCCGCCTCCGGCGTCTATGGCCGCCTGATGAACGGCAAGCCGCATACGGACCTGGGAACCGGCAAACCCGTCACTGCCGCGAACGTCATCGTCATGGAGGCGAACCATAAGGTGCTCGACGATGTCGGACGGCTGTCCGTCAATCTGGAGCAGGGAGGCAGGGCGATGCTGTTTCAGCGGGGACAGGCCCTTTCGGGCCGATGGGCCAGGGGAGCCGGAGATATTATCCGGTTCGTGAAGGACGGGAAGGAAGCGCCGCTTGTGCCGGGCGTGACCCATATTCTCATTGTACCTGCGTCGCCGCCGCTTGACAGCCACATAACGGTAGATGCCGGGTAGTACGGGGTAATAAAGCCAATGCCTCCGGCGCAAGGCCGAATTCTTTTTCAGAATAGGAATCAGGGAAACTGTGAAGAGTATACAAAAGAGTCCATATCATTCCAATCATTCCGAAGATAGCGAATACTTTTGCATTGCTCGACAAAATACTGCCTTATGTTCGTTTTGTTTCCTTGTTTTGCTTTCTATCTTTCAGTTCCCTGTGATAAAATAACATAGGTTGTCATTCCATTTAATACGCCGATAACAAATGGGTGATTTCACGGTTGGATGGGGAATTTCGAGCAAAGGAGCTTACAATAATGAAGCTGAGAAAAAAGGACATTTTCTTCGAGACGCTTGAGAATATGGCGGATACGATTGTACAGGCCGCTGATTATTTCGCGCAGCATCTGTCCGACCTGAGCGATCTTGAGCAGTTCGCCGGGGAAATGAAGAAATACGAGTCTCAGTGTGACACATTCACGCACACAGTCATCACGGAATTGAACAAGACGTTCATCACACCGCTTGAGCGCGACGATATTATGGCGCTGATTACAAGCATGGACGACGTTATCGACGGACTGGATTCCTCGGCAACCCGTTTCTATATGTACAATATGACCGAGACGGACGAATACATTACCCAGTTCGCTGAAATTCTGCGTCAATCCGCTTATGAAATCCAGAAGGCGGTTCACCTGCTGTCCCAGAAGAAGCTGCTGGCCATCCGCGAGCATACGATTCGTCTGAACGATCTGGAGAACCAGGGCGACGAGGTGCTGCGCCACTGCACCAAGGCTCTGTTCGAGCAGGTCAAGGACCCGATCGAGCTGATCAAGCGCAAAGAATTGTACGAGCGGCTTGAGACGACGACTGACAAGTGTGAAGACGTGGCCAACATGCTGGAATCGATTATTATGCGCAACTCATAAGGGGCAGTAAATATGGATACATCTTTATTTGTGCTAGGTATTGTCATTGTACTTGCACTCGGATTCGATTTTATCAACGGTTTCCATGATACAGCGAACGCCATCGCGACCTCTGTATCGACCCGCGCCCTTCCGCCCCGGACGGCCATCATTATGGCGGCGTGTATGAACTTCGTCGGTGCGATGCTCTTTACCGGGGTAGCGAAGAAGATTGGGGGCAGCGTAACCGACCCCACGAAGCTGGACAACGGGATCGAGGTGGTTATCGCCACACTGCTCGCCGCGATCATCTGGAACCTGCTCACCTGGTGGTTCGGCATTCCGTCGTCCTCTTCCCATGCCCTGATCGGAGCGCTTGCCGGTGCGGTGTATGTTGGAGCCGGCTCCGAGCATGTTAAATGGTCCGGATTCTCGGAGATTGTGGAAGGACTTATCTTCTCGCCAATCATTGCCTTCGTTATCGGCTACATCGTCATGACGATACTCAAATGGATCTTCGCAAGGCGAAGTCCGCATACCGTCAATAAGGGCTTCCGCACGATGCAGATTTTGACGGCTGCCTTCCAGTCGTTCACGCACGGAACGAATGATGCGCAGAAAGCGATGGGGATTATCACCTTCGCGCTGGTCACCTCCGGGCACCTCGGCACAATGGAAGTTCCGCTGTGGGTCAAAATATGCGCGGCGACATCCATGGCGCTCGGAACTTCGATCGGCGGATGGAAGATCATCAAGACGATGGGCACGAAGATTTTCAAAATCGAACCGATCAACGGCTTTGCCGCCGATGTGTCGGCTGCCTCGGTTATTTTCTCAGCGACGCTTCTGCATCTGCCGGTCAGTACGACTCATGCCATTACATCGGCGATCCTGGGTGTAGGCTCAGCCAAACGTTTCTCTGCGGTGAAGTGGGGAGTAGCGGGCCGGATTGTCATCACCTGGTTCATCACGATTCCGATCAGCGCTGTGCTGTCGGGAGTCATCTTCAAAATTTTGTTCTAAGTCTATACAGCCAAGCACAAGGAGTCTATACCGGGCGAATCGGTGGGACTCTTTTTTTGCGTTTAGGCATGTGAATATGTCAGTAAAAGTTACAAAGAAACGATAAAAAACATTAATCAGGGGAGAAAGAAAATAAAATATATCACGCTTCGGGAAGAAAATTGCGGCTTTCTTATGAAGGTCGCTGTAGGAAGATGTAGTTTCGTGTAGGCGGTGCTTTAACGTTGTGTTCAAGTGTTACGATAGCTGACAGAGAGGCGGAGAAGCCTCATTACGTTCTGTCTGATTACAAGCAGCAGGGGGGACAGTCGTTGATCGATTTCCATCAGGTAGACAAACATTACGGTCAGTTCCACGTGCTCAAAAGCATCAATCTGCATGTTGAGGAGGGGGAAGTGGTCGTCGTGGTCGGTCCGTCCGGCTCCGGCAAGAGCACAATGCTTCGCTGCATCAATCGCCTCGAGATTATCTCCGGCGGACAGCTTACGGTGAACGGCGCTGCCGTCAATGACAAGAAGACCGATATCAACAAGGTTCGCCGGGATATCGGAATGGTGTTCCAGCATTTCAACCTGTATCCGCACAAGAAGGTCATCGACAACATCACGCTCGCTCCGGTCAAGGTGCTGGGAGTCACCAAGACGGAAGCCGAGCAGACCGCGATGTATTATTTGGAAAAAGTCGGCATTGCCGACAAGGCGTCGGCGTATCCGAATCAGCTCTCCGGCGGACAGCAGCAGCGGGTGGCAATTGCCCGGGGGCTTGCGATGAAGCCGAAGATTATGCTGTTCGATGAACCGACCTCCGCGCTTGATCCGGAGATGGTCGGTGAAGTGCTTGACGTGATGCGGACGCTGGCCAAAGAGGGCATGACGATGGTCGTCGTAACCCATGAGATGGGCTTCGCCCGCGAGGTTGCCGACCGGGTGATCTTTATGGACCAGGGGCAGATCGTGGAGGAGGCCGCACCGGAGCAGTTCTTTGCGGAGCCGCGCGAGGAGCGCACGAAGACTTTTCTAAGCCGGGTACTAAGTCATTAAGACTATATATAAACACTGGGGAGGAACACAAATGAAGAAGAGCTGGAAATGGTTAAGCGTCATGATGGTTGCGGCACTGTTCATACTGGCAGGCTGCGGCAGCAACGGAAACAATGCGGCGGACGGCAACTCGGGCAGTGGAAGCGAAAGCTCCGGCGGCGGCATCGCGGCCATCAAGGAACGCGGCAAGCTGCTGGTCGGCGTGAAGTACGACACGAAGCTGTTCGGTCTGAAGGACCCTTCGAGCGGTCAGGTGGAAGGCTTCGACATTGACATCTCCAAGGCGATCGCGAAGCATATCCTGGGCGACGAGAACGCGATAGAGCTGAAGGAAGTGACGTCCAAGACGCGTATCCCGATGCTGAACAACGGCGAGATCGACATGGTCGTAGCGACAATGACGATCACCGAAGAGCGCAAGAAGGAAGTCGACTTCTCTGACGTGTACTTCCAGGCGGGACAATCGCTTCTGGTGAAGAAGGGAAGCCCGATTACCGGTCTTGAGAGCTTGACGAAGGATTCGAAGGTGCTTGGCTCCAAGGGCTCCACTTCCGTGAAAAATATTAAAGAGAAGGTTCCGGGCATTACCGTGCTGGAATTCGACAACTATCAGGATGCCTTCAACGCGCTGAAAGCCGGCAAGGGCGACGCGCTGACGACGGATGACGCCATCCTGTACGGTATGTCCGCCCAGGACGCGGGCTACGAAGTAGTAGGCAAGCCGTTCACCGACGAGCCTTACGGCATCGCCGTCCAGAAGGGCAACTCCGAAGTGGTGAAGGCGATCAATGACACGCTGGCCGAGCTGAAATCGAAT
This sequence comes from Paenibacillus sinensis, assembly GCF_019904155.1. GTDB lineage: Bacteria > Bacillota > Bacilli > Paenibacillales > Paenibacillaceae > Paenibacillus_AQ > Paenibacillus_AQ sinensis. The sequence continues at coordinate 10,211 of NZ_JAHCMB010000172.1, read as the reverse complement.
GGCGAGTACGACAAAATTTATGAAAAATGGATCGGCAAAGCGCCGGCACAATAATTCATACATCTAATCTTGGAGCGGCAGGCTCCCTGCCCGGGGTACATGGGGATGTACAAGAGAGGGACCCGGGCAGACACAACATCAAACAGATCGGCGAACAACGCCGGCGGCAGCGAAAGGATGGGACGGTGCTCTTAGGCCGGCCATCCTTTCCTGTTATCACAGGCTAATTAACATGGGCAAGACTGACAGAAAGGCAGGTGACCTCTTTGGATTTCTCCATTCTGACGGATTACTTTGGCACGTATATGCTGGGTCTTCGGGGAACGCTGCTGTCAAGCCTTCTCGGACTGATCGGCAGCTTTGTGCTCGGATTGATTATTGCCGTGTTCCGGATCTCGGGGGTGCGGGCTCTTAGATGGTTCGGAACAGGCTATACCGAGTTTATACGCAATATTCCGCTGCTGCTGGTCGTGTATATTTTCTATTACGGTTCCTCGGCGGTAGGCTCTTCGCTGGACGGCTTTCCGGCCGGAACCCTGGGGCTTGCCGTATATACCTCGGCATTCATCGCCGAAGCGATCCGGGCGGGTATCGCGGCTGTTCCGAAGGGACAGACCGAAGCGGCGCGTTCTTCAGGACTGACGTATATGCAGACGATGATCCATGTTGTGCTTCCGCAGGCGATCAAGCTGGTTATTCCGCCGCTTGGCAACCAATTCATCAATCTGATCAAGAATTCGTCGGTGCTGACGATTGTCTCGGGCTTCGATCTAATGTTCTACGCGGATTCCATCAATACGGACACCTTCCGCACCTTCGACACTTACGTATTTGTGGCGCTGTTCTATCTCGTGATGACGCTGCCGATGAGCTATGGAATGCGGGTGTGGGAGCGCAGACTTCAGCACAGCGCACGCTAAAAGTATCCCACAAAGTTAGTGACTGCTTAGAAGGCATTTGCGGGCACTTTAAGGGGACGCAGAGAACAACGGATTACTAGATTAGCAGTATCTTATCTTTTTTCAGGGAAGGAGGACCACCCATGGATTTTGCAGGAGCCTATTCGCCCGATAATCTGAAATTTTTGCTGGACGGCCTTTATGTTACGCTGATCGTCGCTTTTTCGGCGATTGTGCTGAGCTTTCTGCTCGGCTGCGTGCTGGGGGTTATCCGCTATGCCAAGCTTCCGGTACTGTCGCCGATCAGCTTCGTGTTCGTGGAGCTTATCCGGAACCTGCCGCTGCTGCTCCTCATTTTCTTCATGCGGTTCGCACTGCCGGAGGTCGGTATCAAAATGGGACCGATGGCGGCGGCCATCGTCGCACTTACGATCTTCGAGGGAGCGATGATTGCGGAAATTGTTCGCGGGGGACTTAATTCGGTGGACAAAGGGCAAATCGAGGCGGCACGCTCGTCAGGTCTGACGGGTGTGCAGACGCTCTGGCATATCGTGCTTCCCCAGGGGCTGAGACGGATGGTTCCGCCGCTTGTCAGCCAGTTCATCTCGCTCCTGAAGGATACGTCGCTGGCGGTTGTCATTTCGCTGGCGGAGCTGATGCACAACGCGGGTATTATCATCGGACACGGATACAACTATACGATTCCGATCCTTCTGCTCGTTGCTTTAATTTATTTTACCGTGAACTATCTGCTGTCCCTGCTGTCCAGACGTCTGGAGGCCCGGAGCGCCTGATGGAATTGTCGGTTTGTATAGGATTCGATAGGCTTAGAGGGCGGATTGTGATACTATAATGGCTAATACTTTCATTCGGGAGCATGAGCCTATGGGCCAGCCGTTCTATAGACATCCCTATATTCAGATTCTGATGGTCGCCGTCGTTACCGCGATTGCCGGGGAATTCAAGATCAATCCCTTCGACGGCGACGTCTTCCGGATCGCTCTGGGCAGCAGTGTATTTCTGCTGTTTTTGCTGTTGTTCCGGCATCTCTCCTATCCGCTTACCGGCCTCATCACCGGCATCTTCGTTCTGCTGTTCCGGACGGCCATCGACCTTGTGGCGACGGATTTCAGCCTGCACGAGATAACGGCACGCCATTTCTCGGCTACCGTCTACTACATCGTATTCGCTCTCTTGATGAGACTCATCAAGAAGCGGATGGACCGCTTCCATCCTCTGGTGCTGGGCGCCGTCGCGGCGGTGATCGACCTCTTGTCGAACGAGATGGAGCTGCTCACCCGGCTGCTCGTGCTGGGCACGGACAGCTTCAAGCTGAACGAATGGAATTACCTGATGGCTATCGCCATGCTGCGGACGTATTTCACGACCGGACTTTACAGCAGTATCTCCGTCAGCCAGCTGCGGGCGGTGCAGAAGGAGCAGAACCGGCGGATCGAGCAGATGCTCGGCTTCGGTTCGGGCCTGTACGGCGAGGTCTTCTACCTGCGTAAATCAATCGGCACGCTGGAGCAGGCAACACTGGACAGCTATGCGCTCTATCGCAGCCTGAAGGATGGCGGGGATGAGGGACACAGCGTACAGCTGCTTCAGATGACACAGCAGATTCATGAGGTGAAGAAGGATTCGCAGCGGATTCTGGCCGGGCTTACGAAGCTGGTGGACCGCGAGGTCACAGGAGATATGCCGCTGTCGGGTCTTCTCCGGTTCACGATCAAGAGCAATCAGAAATACGCCGACATGCTGGGCAAGACCATCAGATTCAGCCAGATGCTCACCACGGATTACGCCACTGCAAGCTATATCCCCCTGCTGACGCTGCTGAACAATCTGACTGCCAACGCCGTCGAAGCCATTCCGGCAAAAGGCAGCATCTATTTGAATATCTATGAGCAGAATGAATATACGATATTTACCGTCACAGACAGCGGCGGAGGGGTGAAGGAAAGCGACCTTGGAGTGCTGTTCGAGCCGGGCTTCACGACGAAGTTCGACGATGAAGGCGTCGCCGCAACCGGCATCGGGCTGTCCCATGTCCGGGACATTGTCAGGCTGTTCGGAGGGGATATTATGGTAAGCAATGCTCCGCATGCGGGCGGGGCCATGTTTAAAATAGCGATACTTACGGAAAAGCTGCGAAAGGAGGAGTAGCTGTGCCGCTTTCTTTTTGCATAGTAGACGACGACCGGAGCGCGAGACGGATGCTGCAGCATATAATCGAGGACAGCGGGCTCGGTGAGGTGGCGGGAACGGCGGAGGGTGGACAGGAGGGCGTCCGGCTTATTCTCGAGGAGTCGCCCGACATTGTGCTGATGGACCTTCTGATGCCGGACCAGGACGGAATCGAGACTATTCGTTCTCTCCAGGCGCAGGGATGCACATCGAAGTTCGTCATGATCTCGCAGATCGAGAATCAGGATATGGTGGGCCGCGCTTATGAGAGCGGAATCGAGTTCTTCATCCGCAAGCCGATCAACCGGATCGAGGTGCAGACCGTGCTGCGCAAGGTGAATGAGCGCTACGCGATGAGCCTGTATCTGGACGAAATCAAGTCCAGCCTGAAGAAGCTGGAGGGTCTCCGGTTCGGCGGCGTTCCGGCCGCTCCGCCGAGACGCACAGTGAAGGAGATCGTGCAGCCGATCCTGATGAACATGGGAATGATCGGCGAGAGCGGAAGCCGCGACATCATCGCGATCATGGAGATTCTGTCGGAGCGTGAGGATACGGGGAATCTGCCTCCGCTCAAAGAATTGTACGAAGCGGTGGCGGCGGGCTATAAGGACAGCCCGGGTGAAATCGCGAAGGAGATCAAGGCGATCGAGCAGCGGCTGCGACGGGCGCTGGCGACGGGGCTTACTCATCTCGCCTCCATTGGGCTGACGGATTACAGCCATCCCAAATTCGAGTACTATGCGCCGCTGTATTTCGATTTCGAGGATGTGCGGGTGAAGATGAAGGAGATCGAGCAGGGCCGGGAATCCGGCAAGGCCAAGGTCAATATCCGCAAATTTCTGCAGGTGATGCAGCTGGAGCTTCAGGAGGGCAGGCTATGATACGCACGCTTGCGGTCAACCGCCGGGGCGAGGTCCTGACGGGACGGCAGCTTCGAGATCTCCGGATCGAGGATTATGCCTGGATATGGGCCGATTTCTCGGAGCCGGCTCCCGAGGAGACGGCTCTTCTGGAGACTTATTTTCATTTTCATCCACTGGCGATTGAGGATTGCCTGCATGTGCTGCAGCGTCCGAAGCTGGATCTCTACGAGGATGTCCAGTTCTTCGTGCTGCATGCTTTAAATGAGGTAACGCTGCAGGCGGAGGAAGTTGATCTGTTCGTCGGCAAATCGGTCTTCGTGTCCTTTCATTTGGAGCATCAGCCCGAGCTGGACGAAGCCTGGGAACGTCTCGTGCGCGAGATCCAGCACCGGAAAGGCTGGTCGGGCGGTCCGATTCTGGCTGCCTATACCGTGATGGATAAGCTCGTCGACAACTATTTTCCCAGCTTGTACAAAATCGAGGATGAGCTGGCTGATCTGGACAGCCGGGGAGGCAGCGAATCGGTTGAGGAACTGATGGCCCAGGTGTTCGATGTAAGAGGGCGGCTGCTCAAGCTGCGCCGGACCATCGTGCCGATGCGCGATTTGATGTACCGGGTGCTGAGCTCGGAGCATATCCAGAGCAACAAGGAGGAGCGGATGTACTTCGGCGACATCTACGATCATCTGCTCAAGCTGACCGATATGATCGAAGTTGACCGTGAAATGACGGCGGATCTCCGCGACAGCTACATTTCGCTCAGCTCCAACCGGATGAATGGCATCATGAAGACGCTGACGGTTATCACCACCATCTTCATGCCGCTTACGCTGATTGCGGGCATTTACGGCATGAACTTCCGGGTCATGCCGGAGCTGCAGTCCCCATACGGCTATTTCGCCGTCCTCTTGGTCATGCTGGCGCTTGGCGCCGGCATGGTGCTGTGGTTCCGGCGGCGGGGCTGGTTTAAATAAAGCCCGCCCCGCATTCGTACGGATCGCTCCATATATCTACTGCCGGAGCTGACCGTATCCGGACGCCGCTTATTTGCGGCGCCGTTTGCCTGAGGAAGAACTGGAACGACGCCGTCCCGAGGCGCCCGAACTGCGGCGCGTTGGGGCGGTTCTTTTTTTGCGCCGACGAGGGGAGTACGATTTCGAATCTTCTTCCGCCGCGAGCAGCCCCGACGCACCCTTTCCCTTGCCGAAGCTTCCCATTACGACTTTGAACATCGGGGCCATCTGTTGAAATCCCTGCATCACCTTCTGGACCTTGCTCATGGAGCTCACAATCCCGTCGATACCGCCAAAGCGGTCGATTAGACCCTTGATCTGTTCCATATTGCCCAGGTTGCCCAGATTGCCCAGTCCACCCAGGAGGCCGCCTGATTTGGCTGCCGCACCAACTGCCGCTTCGGCCGCCGGAGCGGCCAGTGCGGTCTCGGCTGCCACCGCTTCGGCTCCCGCTCCAAGCGCGGACAGTCCGCCTGCTCCGGCGCCGGGCACCTGTACATACGGACTGATACCGGGGTAGGGAGAACTGCCGAAGGGATCGGACAAAGCCCGGTTGTGCCGGGGTGAGTGATTATAGTAATGCTGAGGCATGCTATCACGTTCCTTCGCCTTGGTTTTGCTATACTGTATGTCATGGGCGAACATAAGGTATGGACGAATGCCCGGTTCTTTCGGGATAGGAGCGGAAAAGGGCGGCTGCCCAGCAGACCTTTCATAATATGATAAATCCTTGTCACGCTTTATTTTGTGCACCGAAATGTAGTAACATGGGAGGAGTGCCAACCCTGAGAATTGAGGAGAAGCAAGGGGAAGCCAATGATGAATTTGTGCGCGGTGAGTGGACATGTGTCCGTCATTTTCGCTCTTTACTGCGTGAATTCGTTAACGCTTGAAAAAACCTCCACGGTGCAATATAGTAGAGGCAGATTAGTCACATAGGGGATGATGATGGAATGCAGCTGAAGAAGCTAAACGATAAAAGCGTTGACCAATTATTCGAAGCCATTCTAACGTTAAAAGATATGGAAGAATGCTACATATTTTTCGATGATCTGTGCACGGTGAACGAGATTCAGTCGCTGTCCCAACGTCTTGAGGTTGCCCGCATGCTGGGCAAGGGCTGCACGTACAACCAGATCGAAGCGGAGACTGGAGCCAGCACGGCGACTATTTCCCGTGTCAAACGATGCCTGAACTATGGCAATGACGGCTACAAAATGACGCTAGAGCGTCTGGGACGCTAATTTCATGCACCCGGGTGTGCTCATTATCAGTCACGGCTCGCGAGATACGTCCTGGGTGGCGATCGTCGACGAGGCGGTTAACGACTTATCGCTGCGGGAAGAGCTTCCCGTGGCGGTTTCTTTTTTGGAGCTGGTCGAGGGCCGCTCCATTCAGGATGGAGTCGACGCGCTGGAGAGCCAGGGCGTTACGGATATTCTGACCGTTCCGCTGTTCGTATCGTCGGGCAGCACCCATGTCGATGAGATAGCGTATGCGCTTGGAGCTAAGGATGAGCCGGAGAAAGAGACTGATCTTGCAAGGTTCACCGTGAATGCCCGCGTGCATTACGGCGATCCCGTCGACGACGACCCGGATATCGCGGTCATGGTCTGGGACAAGATCCGGGAATTGTCATCCGATCCCGAACGGGAAATGATTCTGCTGGTCGGCCATGGCAGTGTGCATCACGGCTTCCGGCAGCGCTGGGAGCGCGGCATGGCTTCCCTTGCAGAGCGCGTTCGCGGGATTAGCGGGGTCGCGGCTGCCGATTTCGCACTGCTCAATCCCGACAGACTGGCGCTCAAGGTGCGCCGCTATCGGGAGAAAGGGTATGAGGTGCTGGTGGCGCCGATTTTTTTGAGCGAAGGGTATTTCACCAAGAACGTCATCCCCGGGAAGCTGAAGGGACTGACTTACAAATATACCGGACGGACGCTGCTCCCCCACCCGCTTCTGCCGCACTGGATCGCCGCGCATGCGGAGAAGCTGCTGAAGACGGTGCGTGAATCCGCTATAGAATAGAAGGTTTTGAAGCAGAGGCAGTGGCTCATCCGCCTGGTTACGGCCCGGTAAGACTAGGTTGAATACGGGGGAGAATGCCGTGCTGTTTGCCTTCCTGCCCTCATATATTGATTGTGCATACAGGAATTGGGTATAATCAGTTAGGAATTCATGCTGTTCTTCGCGGCACAATCCGAAGAGGTAATGGCTGTTCAATAATGAAACGGGTGGCGTTCCGGAAATGAAAAGAGCAAGATTAATCTATAATCCTACTTCCGGGCGGGAAGAAGTGAGAAAGAGGCTGGCCGATATTCTGGATCGGCTGGATCAGGGCGGAATCGAGGCGTCCTGTCATGCCACGACTGGCGAGGGCGATGCGACGGCGGCAGCGGCCGATGCCGTGGACCGCGGATACGACCTGATCATCGCGGCCGGCGGAGACGGGACGCTGAACGAGGTCGTCAACGGTATGGCGGAGAAGCCGGATATTCCTCCGCTAGGCGTGCTTCCCCTTGGAACGACCAATGATTTTGCACGGGCGATGGGCATACCGAAGAATTGGGAGGATTCCTGCGACCTGATCATCAGACAGCAGTCCCGCCCGATCGATCTCGGGAAGGCCAATGACCGTTATTTCATCAATATCGCCGGCGGCGGCAAGCTGACCGAGCTGACATACGAGGTTCCCAGCAGGCTGAAGACGATGATCGGGCAGCTTGCGTATTATTTGAAGGGAATCGAGAAAATGGCCAGTCTGTCTCCGACAGAGCTTGTAATCCGTGCGAACGGACAGGATGATCTTCACGATGAGTTCATGCTGTTCCTGATCGCCAACACGAACTCGGTAGGCGGGTTTGAGAGGCTCGCGCCCGACGCGCGGATCGACGACGGCATGTTCGACGTCATAGCGCTGAAGAAATGCAATCTGGCGGAATTCATTCGCCTCGTCAGCCTCGCCTTGCGCGGTGAGCATTTGCAGGATAAGAGAGTCGTCTACTTCCGCACAAATGAAATGGAAGTCACTTCCCCGGGGTATGTCCAGCTGAACCTGGATGGCGAGCTGGGCGGGACGCTTCCGGGACAATTCCGCATCCTGCCCGGGCATTTGCAGGTTTTTGCGCAGAATATGTAAGACAAGGTTTGGGAAACAGTGAAGACAGTCAAGACGATAGAAGAGAACCGAAATGTGCGTGGATTACGAGTAATGGCGATGCGCACAAGGGCGTTAACATAGAGGAAAGAAGTGAAGCGGACAACATGAAGAAACACCGCAGCGGCCGGGACTCCGGCCGCCGTGCCGTTTCGGCGGAGATCGCCGGACTGCCGGTGAGCAAGAATGACGAAGTCGTGCTGGACATTATCGGATTGACACATGAAGGCGAAGGGGTAGGCCGCGCGGAAGGCTATACCCTTTTTGTGCAGGGGGCGCTTCCCGGTGAGAAGGTCCGCGCCAAGGTGCTGAAGACGAAGAAGCAGTACGGCTACGCCAAGCTGCTGGAGCTTGTTCAGCCGAGCGCTGACCGCATCGCGCCGCCCTGCCCGATCTATGACCAGTGCGGCGGCTGCCAGCTGCAGCATATGGGCTACGCCGCCCAGCTGCGCTGGAAGCGGCAGCTGGTGATCGATAACCTGGAGCGGATCGGGAAGCTGAAGGTAGCGAAGGGCGAAGCGGGGCAGGGAAGCTCTGACGATTCAGCGCCTGCCGCTTCGGACGGCGGCATCCTCGTGCAGCCGACGCTCGGCATGGACGAGCCTTGGCGCTACCGCAACAAGGCCCAGGTGCCGATCGGCGTCACTGAAGGCGGCCTTGTCGGCGGCTTCTATGCGCGCGGCAGCCATCGCATCATCGACATGGAGACCTGTCTCATCCAGCATGAGCATAACGACACCGTAGTGTCGGTCGTCAAGCGGCTCGGCCGGGAGCTCGGCATCTCCGCATATAATGAAGAGACCGGCCGCGGCTTGCTGCGGCATGTCATAGTTAAAAAAGCGTTCCGCACCGGCGAAATGATGCTCGTCCTCGTTACGAACGGCCAGGACATTCCACACCGGGATGCCTGGATCGGCTGCATCCGGGAGGAGCTTCCGGATGTTGTGAGCATTTGCCAGAACGTGAATACCGAGCGCACTAACGTCATCTTCGGCGACAAGACCCGCGTTCTCTGGGGCCGCGACGTGATCTATGACTATATCGGCGACGTACAGTTCGCCATCTCCGCGCGTTCGTTCTATCAAGTGAACCCGGCGCAAACCGAAGTGCTGTACGGAAAGACGGTCGAATACGCTGGGCTAACCGGCCGTGAAACCGTCATCGACGCCTACTGCGGCATCGGCACGATCTCGCTGTTCCTGGCGCAGCATGCGGACCAGGTATACGGCGTCGAGATCGTCCGCGAGGCCATCGAGGACGCCCGCGCCAATGCTGAACTGAACGGGATGAAGAACGTTGAGTTTGAGGTGGGAGCATCGGAGGACGTGATCCCGCATTGGAAAGAGCAGGGCGTCACCCCCGACGTCATCGTCGTCGACCCGCCCCGCAAGGGCTGCGACCCGCGCCTGCTGGAGACGATTCTCCAGATGCAGCCGGAGCGCGTGGTGTATGTATCGTGCAATCCTTCGACACTGGCACGGGATTTGCGAGTGTTGGAGGACGGCGGGTACTCCACCGTTGAGATGACTCCGGTGGATATGTTTCCGTGGACGGTGCATGTGGAGGCAGTAGTGTCAGTTCATCGGATCAATAAATAAAGGAGAAGCCTAAACCTCTGATGGTTGTTTAATCAACTAACATCAATTAGCTGTATGACTTCCGAAAAAGTCGACTGTAATCACATAAAGATGAAATTGATTGAGTATCATAATAATGATAAAATGTTGTTAGGGGGTGGGTGCATTGCCGCATATAAGACCTGTATCTGATTTGCGAAATAATTTCGCCGAAATATCAAAGATTGTTCACGAAACCCTTGAACCGGTATTTCTTACGAAAAACGGACATGGGGATATGGTTGTCATGAGTATTGAGCAGTATGAGAATATACAGTACAACAACGAGATTTTTGCAAAGTTGAAAGAGGCTGAAATCGAAGCAAATAACTCTGACATCCGTTTTGGTCACGATGAAGTGTTTAAGCAATTAAGACAGCGTTTAAGTAAGGAAGAAAAGGAATAACTACATTTAAACTGGGGGCTTTTCCTCCAGTTTGTTTGATTTCGTTGACATCCAATTTGTCCCATGTTAT
>NZ_JAHCMB010000200.1 GCF_019904155.1 Paenibacillus sinensis | reverse complement strand
AATAAAGTCTGTCGCATCTTTTGCTGATAAGTGTTTTCGGGAAATATAAGGCCAAGTTTAGCTTGAAGGTATGAATTCTTATATTTCAAAAAATCAACCTTTTCCTTATAGAAAAGGTCGGTTTTCCTCAAAAGTCATCTTATCGTATTTGACTTTGGCTGTCAATCTAAGGGAAACCGATTCCGAACAAGAAGAAACGGCTGAACCGTCTTCTTAAGAAGATAGCCCGCCGTTCCAATTGCGAATAATTCTTGTTTGCCGGGATTCTTATTTGAAAAGGACCTGTTCGGCCTGCGCCACAAGCCGCTTTGTGATTTCTCCCCCAACGGAGCCATTTTCCCGGGAAGTCAGTTGACCCAAATAAGGGGTTTGCATGATACCAGAAGCCCCCGTCATCCCGAGTTCGGACGCGAACTCCGTGTCGGCCCCCGCTGTCGAAACAGGCTCGTATAAGCCAAATTCAGAGGCAATTTCAAATTGCATGCGCTTCAGCATTTCCTTGCTTTCTGGTACTACCTTTCGATTTCCACGTGCCATGTCGCATACCTCCTGCAAAAATGATAATTACAGAAGTATTGTGCTCACGCCTGATTGAATTGACTCGCTGAAAAAACTGTACGTTTTGGATGGCTAAGCCTTGGAAATAATGAGGAACTGTACTGCATCTTGTATAAACCCCGATGAAAAAGACAAAGCTAATATTACTTCAACGTGTACCCACCGCGGACCATCACCACCAGACCCAGTGTTTGTCCAGATTGTACGGTAATGCCGCGTCCGTCTCTTGGAAAAGATAATAAATGGTTCTGCGGGGCAACTTGTCCATTGGTTAAATCCAGACCATCCGTCAAGTCAGCAACCCCATTGGCATCCTGTGACACGATAACCGCTTTACCTGCCCGTACAATAAATTCGGTGCCTGCCGAAGCAATCAAGGTCTGACCGGGTTTGACATCAACAATCGAGCTATCCATGCTCGAAGTTGAGGCTGGAGCAGTGGGTGAAGCCGTTGCCGTAGGGGTTTGTGTAGCTGCGGGAGTTGAAACAACTGCGCCCCCCTGAAGCGCTTTTTGGATCTGCTGATCAACATAACTTTTCGTGACTACGGGATCATCAGCAGTACCCGGCTGGTTTCCTACATCAGCACCTTGAGCTGTATTGCTAAGAAGGGAACCTCCCCAAATAGCGGTCACAAGAAGACCGGCGGCGATCGATACTTTCACATAAGGCTTCATGAAGCTCCTCCTTGAAGAGTGGATATAAAAAAAGAATAGCCTCCGAAGAGGCTATTCTTGCTTCGGTAAGGAAGCTTACTTGGCATCAACCGAAGTGCCAGTTGTGATGCTGTTACCAGCGCCATCAACGATTGTTGCAGTATCAACAACCTTAACGTTCAGGGTGTTGATGTTGTTAGCGTTCAGGTCCAGAAGAGTACCGTCAGCCTTAGCGAATGTTACATAGTACTTGCCAGCGTCGTTACCAGCGCCTGCAGTAACATTCTTAACTGTGTACAGAGATCCGGTAGCCGTAGTGGCAACACCGTTGATCGTGAACGAGAAGTCAGCTGCATCTACATTCTTAACTGTTTCGGAGAATCCGAGAACCAGTACAGTAGAATCACCAGTGGATACAGCAGCCGAAGTCAGCGTAGGAGCAACGCGGTCAGTCAGCGTGATGGACTGTACTTTAGCCAGTACACCGTTGCCAGCCGTATCTGCAATACCTACAGCTGCGAAGTCATAAGCCTTAGTTTCGCTGATAGCGGATTTAGGGATAATGACCTTCACTGTTGCAGCAGTTGGAGCAGTGCTGGTGCCAGTGGAGCTAGTCAGGTAGATATAGGATCCGCTCGGCAGTGCTTTTGCACCCAGAGTATAGCTGTTCAGATCCTTAAGAGTTGCAACGTTCAGACCAGTTTCGTCAGTTGCAGTTACAGTTACAACTACGTCGTCAGCGGAAGTGCTGTCTGTGTAAGTGATTCCTGTTACTACCGGTCTTGTGTAGTCAGTAGTCGAGGAAGTTGCTACAGATACAGTCACAGCTGTTGCAGACAGCTTGTTAGCAGACAGGGAGATGTCTGTTACCAGAGCTGCTGGCAGACGCAGAGTGTAGTTGCCGCTCAGGCCAGTAACGTTCGGATAAGTAACGGTAGCACCGTCTACAACCGCACCAGTATAATTAGTGGATACGATTTGACCAGTAGATTCGCTGATCAGCGTAGGAGCGCCAGTCAAGCTCGTTACATCTTCAGAGAACGTTACAACCAGACCCTTGCCACTAGTGTATACTGCGCTAGCAACAGTCGGAGCAGTTGTATCCTTAGTGATTGTGATCGGTTGAGTCAGAGCTGTTCCCAGAGTATTGCCCAGCGTATCCTTAACGGAAGCGCCGAATACGATCGATCCAGTGAACGTTCCGGAAGAAGGAAGCGAGAAGCCTGCAGGAACTTGCAGTCTGATCGTATCCTTGTTGGAAGTCGTTACAACGCTGAATGTTCCCTTGCTGTCGCCGTATGCATCCAGCAGACGAACGTTAGCAACGAAGGACTCGTAGTTTACTTTCTTGTTGAACTTAACGTCAACATATTTGTCACTAACCGGAGTGATGCTTGCGATCGTCGGAGCAGCTGTATCGGAAGCTACCGTTACAGTCGTCTTGATCGGGTTCGGGTTAGCTACGTTACCGGCGAAGTCGGTTACGTTCAACAGGGATACATCATAAGTGGATCCGCTGTTCAGTGTTCCCGTCGTCAGTGTGAAAGTATCATAAGTATCAGATGCTACCGTTGCAGCAGAAGCTACGCCGTTAACATAAGCGATGATACCAGCCGATTTAACCGGCTCGCTGAACTGTACAGTTACAGAAGTAGTTGTTGTCTTAGCTACGGCAGAAACGCTAGCTACAGTAGGAGCCGTAGTATCAGCAACTGTGATCAGGCTAGTGAATGCAGGGAACTTAGTTCCTGTAGTCGTCTTAACTGCGTCAGTTACAACAACAGTGTATTGACCCTTCAGGTATTCCAGACCAGGCAGAGTGATCGTTGCTTCATTACCGCCTGCGTTCAGGGTAACATAAGCGCCATCAACGGTTACAGCAGGTGCTCCGTTGAGGTAAACTGCTTGAATTACGCCAGCCTTAACCTTGTCGCTGGAGATCAGCGAAGAAGCATCGATCGCACGGTTGAATTTAACAACCAGTTGCTTGGCGTTCGGAGTCGTAACGGAGACAACCTTAGGAGCTGCCAGAGTTACTTTAACATTGTTGTAAGTGAAGCCTTCGAACGTAAAGGCAGGAATCGTCGTTTCTACACCCTCAACCAGAGCAGTTGTCAGCGTAACAGTTGTCGATTTGCCGTTAGCGAAAGTCACAGCAACTTCAGTCGGGCTATTAGCTTCAGCGGCAGTTACAGCCGGTTGAGCTGTAGCAGTGCTGATCGCGTATGCAGTTTCAACAACCAGGGAACGAGTTGCATTGCCCTTGAAGTTCGAGCTTGCAGAGATGTAACCAGCATTGATTACAGCCTGTGCATAACCCTTAGCCCAAGCGGATGCATTGTTGTCAGTAGTTGCAGGAGTTTCCAGTTTCAGAGCGCGAACCAGAACGGTTGCCACTTCTTCAACTGTTACTTTACCGTTGTAGTCGAAGATACCTTTAACAGTATCTTTACCCTGCATCAGGTTAGCTGCAGTAACGGCTTCGATGTAAGGAACAGCCCAGTTCTTGGCGTTGTATCCTTTATCTTTGTAGGACAGCTTGTTAGTTACTTCAGTCAGGTTGAACAGCTTGGTAACGATCTTAGCGAACTCAGCGCGAGTCAGATCCTTCTCAAGATGAGCCTGGCCGTCCGGATATCCGTTCAGGATGCCCTTTGCTTTCAGAGCGTCGAATTTATCTTGCGGTGTTGCTGCTGTTTCACCGAATGCTACAGAGGCAAACATCGAGAATGCCATTGCTGTAGACAGTGCTACGGACAAAATTTTCTTCATAACCTTTTTTTCTCCTCCTTGAACATTCATGAACTGTGGTTCTTGTTTAGTTGGGTAGCTCATGTCACTCATTAGCCGATGCACCCCCTTTCCCGAGTTGAGCAAATTAAGTATAAATAATGTCTGTGACGGGTATCACAGAAACTGGTAAATACATTCAAGGCATGACAATACTAGATTCCTAATTCTACCTTAGTATTATACAATGTGCCTTAAGTCACGTAAAGCTAATTTTTCCAACCGATAAATGCGGTTTATTAGTTCAGCGTGCTTTGTTGTTACCCTACATCTTAGACGCTTCAGTTTCTCAAAAGTTGCGCCTCTTTGAAATTTTTTTTGGGGAAGTGATCCATGGGCGCCTGCGTCCATTTTCGGTAATATAATCAAAACATGGCTAGCCCCGGAAACGAGTATAGCACGTTTCCCTTGATTACGTTACATGCAATATTTGTTAAGTTAATAAACAATATTTAGCATGGTCAAACGACGAAAATCTCTATTAAAATCACCTCTGTCAGAATAACGGGACTTTCTGAATTTTGGCTGAACGCAATTGAACTGAAGAACTGGACTAATCGGGCCAATAAAAAAAGCTCTGATCCGCAGTATATAAACGGAAAAGAGCTGTTGTTAGTATATATGAATTCTGTCCAGCATCACTGAAGACAGCTAATTATCGAATTTTCATGGAGAGCTGAATAAGCTCCTGTCGCTTCTCAGGACTTGAATTCACATTAGTATAGAGAGCATCGATCGCCGCCTTGTTCTCTTTATATGTCTTCTCGTGTTTGATTGTGGTGTGGGACCAGTCGATCAACGCGTTCTCGGCCAGTATAAGTTCGTTATAGGAATCATGAAATCCGGTAGCTTGAACAAGCTCCTCCATAACCTCCTGGGTAATCTCCTGAAGCGCTCGTTTAGCGGCAATCTCTTTCTCCATCACTTTTGCTGTATTCTCAAACTTATTCTTGGCTTTCATATAATCGATCTGAGCTTTGGATAAAATCGGTTTCATCTTGCGTTCTCCTTCTAGCTTTGAGTGTATTCTAACGCCTACTTATGCCATTGTAACGTAAAGCGATGCAGATTTCAAAGAAATGTAATTGGAAACATACAAGGAAGCCTCACTCCAGGTCAGGAGCGAGGCTTCCATTGCAGCTTGCATCCAAGCTTTATAGCCACGAATTACAGCTTCTTCATTTTCACCATCATTCGGTACGCAATTCCCGCTCCGTCGGCCCGCGTGAATTTCGCCTGTGGATCAAAGCGGTAGGTTGCTTTTTTCTGGCCTGCAACAAGCTTGTTGGCGATTCCCGGCATAACTCCGGCTTTGTATACCGCCAAAATGGACGGTACCGAATATTGGGATACAATGGAGCCGCTATCCGTAAACTGTTTTTGCAGCGTGGCCAGATCCTTGTCAACGGTACCCAGCTTCAGGTTCATCGCTCTGGCGATCATAACCGCAGCATCCTCCCGGGTAAGAGCATTATTCGGTGAGAATACGCGAGGAGCGGTTCCTTTGATCAGTCCTTTTCGAACGGCTGTTTCGATGTAACGGTAATCCCAAAGAACATTGCTGCTGATCGGAACATCCGCGAACGTCATTTTTGTCTGATCGGCTTCGTAGTCCAGTTGGATGCCCATAATCTTCACCAGCATTGTGGCAAATTCGCCGCGTGTCATGTTGTCGTATACGCCAAACTCATTATTGTCTTTAGGATTCATAATCCCTTTTGCCAGCACTGTTTCCAGTTCATTTTTCAGTGTAGGGTGAGCGACAATATCATCGTAGCTGTACCGCAGGCCCATAACGGTGTAGTAACCAAACCCATCAAATTTGGCGGTGATGGTCTTACTGCCCGTGTTGACGGTGCCGCCCATGTTGTACCAGGTTCCGTCTACATTTTTCCACACTGACAGATTGGAAGCTGCGGCGTTGGCTATCGCCGAATCATATTTCAAGGTAATGGTTCCCTGCTGAGTAGGCTCCATCCATCTTCCTTTATGCCCGGAATAAAATTCGTTTCCTGCCTTATAGGGATGGGAAGACACGACCGTGGTGTAATCGTTCAATGAAGCGCTCGGTACAAAATAACCGGGATCAATCCAGTACAGATTAGATGCGTACCCATAGTGTACTTTAGGTGTCAGGTATGTGGTTGCCAACGAGTTGGCGTCAACAGCTGTGATCTGTCCATCTTGGTAAACGAGAGTTGCACCACTAACATCAGTTTCACCCACGCGATTATACTGCTTGACCGTACGACCGTCCTGCTTGTCGGCAATACCGAGCAAAATATACTGATCATTGAACAGGTTGATTTGGCGAGTGTTGCTGCTTCCCGGTGTAGGCGAAGCATCCCGCAGCATAGTGCCTTTCGGGAAGTTAATGACAACCGAATTCTGGAAAGCGCTCAGTTTGCCAGAAGAATTCAGCGTCGTCTTAAGCTGAGCTCCCTGCAGTACTTCATCCGAATAGGTGATGCTGAATGTTCCATTTGTCTTCTGTGTGCCGTTGGTGATTGTAAATTTGATTGTATTAACGCCTTTCTTCAAGCCCTTAAGCTCGGTCCGAAAAATATCCTCTTTGCCCTTCACCAGTGCAGTCTTGCCGATAACTACACTATCAGCGCCCTCTGCCTGAATGCTTACATCCACAAAGTTCTGCTTAATTACGCTCTCGTTCGGAAGCTTAGGCGACAGTAGTTTGTATGGCGGAACCTCACGTGTAATCTGTAGAGCTTGCGAGACTGTCGAAGTTGAGAGCCGCGCCGAAATAACGAAGGTCCGGAGTCCTGTAGTCGGCAAAGCCTGCGACTTCAGCGTGAACACACCGTCCCGAGCTGAAGGGGTCAATAACGTACCTGGTGTTGTCGTAGTCCATGACACGCTCCAGACCGTACCAGTCCAGGCTGCTTTCAGGATCTGTGATCCATCAACACTAACAACAACCTCGTCGGAGTTGCCTGTCGTGAACTGGATATCTGTGTTCTTTTGATTCGTCGTGTATTGAAGCTTGCCCGTCTCGACAAACAATTGATCAGGATCACTCGTCTGATCAACGGGGAGAGGGGTGACATTTACCAATTTAGGCAAATTGCTCGAGAATAAATATACGTTGACGCTGGAGGTTACGGGGACCCCATTAGCTGTCCCTGTAATCGTAATTTTATTTGCTCCCTCAACCAGGGAATAGAGAGCATTGCTGGCCGTGGAAAAATTAAATGTATTCTTCGTAGTTGCATCAATCGCCGGGGTCAGGCTGGTTGTAGAACCATTAATCGAAATTTTCAACGAATTAATGTCTGACGCCAAGAAATTAATAAGGTTACCCTGGACCGAAGCGAAATCACTTGCGCTGGTAAATACCTGGTTATTGTACAGATTGCTGATCTCAATATATGGCGCCGATACATAGTTGATCGGAATGTAGCGGCTGTCTGTATTGGCTCCGCTGCCCACCGTGATATGAAGCGTCTGTTTACCGGTTGGCAGGCTGGTGATCTTGAATACCCGATAACCGCCATCATTACTCGTATATGACGTTGAAGCAAGCACTGGGCTGGCTGTTGAACTACCGTCAGGAACTGTACTCAACAATACGGTACTCAAAGTATCCGGGGTAGCATCGCTTGTTTTAACAAGCAGCCACAGTGGAAGCTGGAACAGGCTGGTATTATCACTGAAAGTTCCTGCAGAGGTATAAGATACGCTCGTACCAGATACAGTGGGGCTATACACTTGTTGGACATCTGTAATATATGGCGTCGAACTGTTCCGGAATTTAAAATCAACGGAAGAGATGCTCTTGCTGTCATAGCTTCCATTAAAGTAGATAGTGTAATTGCCATTGTCAGTCAAATTCAAATTTGTCGTGCCCGTATAACCAAATTTAATAAAATTACCAGTGGTAGTCGGAGCACTCACTGTCGCCGCCTCATTCGAAACAACTACGACACCGGTATCTGTGTTCTTAATCGTGAAAGTAAGTGCGGTCAGGTTGGAAACCGCCGTTTCAGGCACCGGGAAGATAATGGAGCCGTTAAGCACGCCCGAAGCCGAAGAGATGACTGTTCCCGTATCGACGGCTGTTGTGCCAATCTTGGTGTTGAACGGAGTCCCGCTTCCTGCAGCAGCATAAATGACCTCGCGGGTTACGGAGTATGTCCGGGTTCCGCCATCTGTTGTCGCCACGAATGTCAGCTTATTATATCCGGGGTTCAACTTGTAATCGGCGATGACAAAGGTCGCACTGCCGCCGCCATACATCTTCGAGGAGTTGAGCATAACCTCAGTGGCGTTCGGCGCTTCCAGCATCACTGTCAATCCTTGTGTATTTACCAATGTGGGCGCACTTTCGTTAAGCAAAGTACCATCCGGCAGAGCAATGTTATAAATCGCAGGCACGTTGGAGAAATTGACATAGGCCTCGCTGCTGACCATGCTTCCATCGGAAGTTGTACCATAGACCGTGATCCGGTTAAGTCCCTGCGTCAGCTGAACGTTGGTAAATGTAAAATATTTCTCGTTCGTAATTGTTGGCTTGACATCCGTGCCATTCGCACCGGCTACCGCGGTACCATTAATTAAACCATCCACTTTATAGTAGATACTGTCGGCAGACACGCCATTAAAGGTCCCTTCGACATCAACGGTGCTTGTGTTGACAGATGTCGGTGAGTTCTGGTCTGTACTGAATTTGGTAAACGAAAAGTATTGCCCTGCAGCCTGTACAGCCCCCGATGCCGAGAGAGTCGACAGCAGGATTACAGCTGCCAGAATGAAACTGCCGATCGACTTGAATCTGTTCTTCACTTGTGAAACCTCCTACTGCTTTTTTATTTGATCTAAAATGGATAATTGGGCGTTATATTACTTCCTTTTCTATATATCGGCTGATCCCCCCGCAATAATTAGCAAATTTTTAACAAAACACAAAAAACCCATTCCAAAAGGAATGGGGCTTGTCTACTATAAATTCGGTTTTCAGCAGTTCACAACTCAGAAATCAGGACTTGGAGCCTTTCTCAGGGCTTACTTTCATGAAGACTCTCGAGAGCAAGTTAAGAAGCGGCTTCTTCGTCTGTCCTACCAAACCGATGACTTCTGCGCCGATCTGCAGGAAGAAGAGCATCACGCAAATTACCACAAAGGTTACCCAGTTCGCTTCATACATGGCCGACGAAGATTGAATGACAGCCAGAACACCGAAGAACGCGGCAATCCCGTAAATGATCAATACCGTTTGACGGTGACTGAAGCCCAGCTCACGAAGACAGTGATGCAGATGTCCTTTGTCCGGAGCGAAGATCGGCTTCTTCTGCAGCTTGCGGCGCACAATCGCGAAAAAAGTGTCCGATAGCGGTACGCCGATAATCAACAGCGGAGTGATGAAGGACACTACCGCAATCTGCTTGAATCCAAGCAGAGCGAGCATGCCCAGGCAGAAGCCGAGGAACAGGGAACCGGTATCTCCCATAAAAATCTTGGCCGGATGAAAGTTAAAGAACAGGAAGCCTACAATGCTGCCCAGCAGGAGCAGGCAGATTAGCGCAACCATGACATTGCCCATCAAAAAGGCCATCGTAGCGATTGTTGCAATCGCGATGCCGGATACTCCGGCTGCAAGCCCGTCCAATCCATCGATCAGATTAACGGCGTTCGTTACACCGACAATCCAGAAAATCGTAAGCGGAATGGCGATCCAGCTCTCCAGCGAGGAGTAGGAATTGTGAAAAGGAATATTTACGAAGTCTACGGTAATATGGAAACCGAACACCACGATACATGCTGCGGCGATTTGGCCCAACAGCTTCACCTTGGCCGACAGTTCGAACTTGTCGTCCAGTGCGCCGAGCAGCACGATAAGACCGCCGCCGCTGAGGAGCGCTTTGATGAAGTTCATATCGCGGGTGGAGAATTCATACGTAATAAACGGCGATATGGCAAGAAGTCCTATCACAAACGCCAGAAAAATTCCCAGGCCTCCAAGGCGCGGCATAATCTTCGTGTGCACCTTGCGGGCATTTGGTACGTCCGTGGCGCCAATGGCAAGAGCAAGTCTCTTAACCAGCGGCGTCAAGAATAACGCTAGCCCCATGCAGACGATAAATCCGGCGATGTATATGATTAGCATACGTTTAGTCAACCCCCATTTCTCTACCGCATTGAATTATACTCTCATCCAAAAACAAATTCCAAGTCCGAATTCAGGCGATTTTTGATGGTTCGATGGGGAATTTCCCGATAACACTGAATTAGGTCACGCTATCTTTCTCACGCACCACTTTTACTGCGAATTTCGGCAGCGCAAGCATTCTTTTATACCGGGTAGGTTCTTTCAGAAGCCGATAGAACCATTCCAGGCGCAGCTTCTGGAAGGCAACGGGAGCCCTTTTGGTCTTCCCGGAAATGACGTCGAAGCTTCCGCCTACCCCCATCATAACCGGAATTCCAAGCTGCGATTTATACTTGGCTATCCAGGGTTCCTGCGTATCCGCTCCCCTCGCGACGAACAGCAGATCCGGCTTTGCTTCCAGAATGCTGCCAATGACGCCCTCATCTTCCGATGCGCCGAAGAAGCCGTCCCGGTAACCCGCAATAACGATTCCAGGATATTGCTTCTGTAACCGGTCTGCGGTTTCCCGAATCACCTCGGGAGTAGATCCCAGCAAATACACGCGCCAGCCGTAAGATTGCCCAACTCTCATCAATTCATGCAGCAGATCATATCCGGGAACCCGTTCCTTAACAGGATTCCCGCCTCGCTGGGCCGCCCATACAACTCCGGTTCCGTCCGGAACGACAAGCTCCGCCGAAGACATGATGTCCATATAGGCGGGGCTGTCCAGCGCGGACATCACCATGATCGGGTTGGCCGTTATGACTTGATGGGGTGTTCTGGAACGAATTACTTCTATTAAATAGTTAACGGTTTCCTTCATATCCATTTTCGATACCGGTATTCCAAAAATCGTTACCGTAGGCACTTTACCCGAGACCTTCACTTTCAATCACCCTTTATGCCTGAAATCATCAATAATGTGCCGCGCAGGAGCCTCAGCCTCCTGGACAAGCGAGGCGATCAACGGCTCCCGCTGCCGGCGCCAGGACTCTCCGTCCCGCAGAAGCCGGAGCAGTTGTTCCGAAACCGCGCCGCTATCAAGCGATCCTGTGCGTCCTGCCGGTACGGAATCAATACGGCTGAGAAAATGGTCGATCTTCGGATCATAGGATACCCCTAGCAGCGGTACACGCTGCCCTGCAGCATAGATCAGACTGTGCAGCCGCATGCCGAGCAGGGCCTGACAGGCTTCAACCTCCCGAAGCATCTCGTAAGGATGCTCCGTTCCCTCACATATGCTGACGGCGCTGCCGCTATCTTGAACATTGCCGATCTTGTCCATGCAGTACCGGGAAGCTTCAGCATCGGCGGGAAGATGAAACGGCAGGAACCGTATATGCACCGGAAGCGCAAGACACACTTGGCGGAGTCCTTCGGCAATGGCATCCAGTTCCTTCCGGTCTTGTTCCCAGAACCGCACTGAGACACCGATAACCGGCAGCACCGCCTTCCCAGCGGTTTCCGTGCTGCCAGTTCTGGATGCTTCATCCGTCGTACCGGCTCTTGGGACGGAAAGCCCCATAACCGGGTCTGGTACAACCTCTATTGCTGGCCGCTTTATCCCCATGGACAAGAGTAAATCTCTGGACTGCTCATCCCGCACAGAGATGTACGAACATTTTTGAAAGACCGATTTAATCATGTAGTGAAACAACTTGCGCTGAACGGGACCGACGCCTTGGGCATACACGAATGTCGGCTTCCCCATCCACTGGGCGAGCTTGATCACGCCGAGATAATAAGGAACGGATTTGGGACTTGTGACATCCTGCAGCAGGCTTCCGCCGCCGCTGATCAGCCCATCGCTCTCCGCGATCGCCTTCCGCACCTCGGATAACTTCATCCGGTGGACGGCCCGCACACCGTAGGTGGATGAAGTCCATGCTGGATCAATAGACAGCACAATCGGCTCAACCAGCACTCCAGCAGCTTCGGATTGGCGTCTTAACGCATTCAGGATCGATTGAAGCACCGCTTCATCCCCGCTGTTGCGGAAGCCATAGTATCCGGAAAGGACTATCTTTTTTGGAGAGGCGACCATCGTTTCCAACATCCTTCCACAACCTGCCACACGAGTACCGCGATCACACCCAGAATAACTCCGAGTCCAAGACCGAGCAGTCCGCGGACAAGCGAGATCAGAACAGGCGAATGAATATGGGCAAAGGTATCGATCATCGACAGCTGACCGATAACCGCCACAATCATCAAGTAAGTGGCCCTCCGGTATTTAAGCGCCAGGAAAGCTCCAAGCACCATCATCGGGTGAGCGAGAAGAAATTCCTTGCTTCGCGGACGCACACCGAAGGTATTCTCCATGAAATTTCGGAAAGCCAGTTCATACGAGCTTGCAGTACCGCTGTTGCCGGTCCGGCTCAAGTAATACAGACCAACAATGCCAAGCACGGCGGCCGCAATAACCATTGCGAGCGTAACCGGCGTCCGGAGCAGCTTGCCTGTCTTGTTCAAGGCGAACTCGCCTCGGTAGAGCAGGACATAAATTGCCACAAGCCCGATTGGTGCAATATGAAGAAGACTTACGCCGCGGAACTGGTTGAGCAAAAGGCTGTAGGTGATGTTGTTCAGAAGTGCGATCACAAACGGCACTGCACTGAGCGAAATCACCGCAGTCATCACATAAAGAATCAAGCTCTGCAGCAGACGGCGCTGAGGACTTGCCGCGGAAAAAGCCTCCACAATGCGGTCCTTCCGTCCACCGCCCCCTTGCACCTCGCCCGCCAGCGGCGGACCCGATGCGTTGAGCTTGCGGACCGCCATGACAACGGCCACGGTCGGAGCGCTTATTGCCACTGCGAGAGCAAGCGCCTGCTCGAACAGCACCGGCTTCAACAGAAGCAGACCTGCGCTTCCGAGAAGACCGACGATCCAGGCCGGCAGCGTCAGCCAAGGAATGAAGTAGGAAATCATAAGAGCAACCATCGATACGGCGCCGATAACAGCGACAAGCTTCAAGTAACGCTGATAAGAGGAATCCACCACATCAAAAGCGGTAGCCGTACCCATCTTAAATCCGTTGCTCTTGATCTTATTGATCGCCCCATCAGGACCACTGAGGCTGGTGATCAGGTTGTCGACCGAGTCCTGGACTTCAGCCTTAGCTGTATTTCGGGTCGGAGCTGTGTTGAGATAGAGCATGCGGATATTCCGGTCTTTGGTGGCCAGTGCAAACCGGTCCACAATCGTCTCCGGCTTCAGAGTCGAATCTTTCTCACTTAGCGAGTACAGACGAACGACGTTATAGTTCAGCATATAGGCAAGCTTATTGAAGCCCTTCTGCTGCTGCTTCAGGTTCTCGATGGTCGCCACGCCGATTCCATGATCCTTCAGCAGCTTGGCGAATGCAGAGAGGCTCTGCTTGTCCTCATCATCGTTGAAGCCCTTGACCGAGTCGCCTTCGAACAAAACCCGGGTAACGCCGAGCGACTCAAACCGGTCCATCAGCTTGTTCATTTTTTCTTCATTATATGGCAGGGAATCGACCAGTCTCGGAACGATGCTGAATCCTTTTGCCTTCAACATGTCCAATGTCGCTTCATCCGGTGCCAAAGGCTTCAACAGCGCATCTTCCAGAGGCGTCTTGATAATCATGCCCTGCTGTCCACGGAAATCCCAATCCTCTGTCGTAATTCCCAGCCCATTAAAGGTATCCTGGATCGTAGGCGCGAGCTGATCATAATTCTCCCGGCTTGTGAACAGGACGTACGTATAGTTCTCATTTTGCGGGATGACGCTGTCCGTCAAATTCGCAATGTCCTGCGCACCCCAATACATCACTCTCCGGGCTCTGCGGTAATCGTCCAGTGTACTCTCGTACACAGCCATACTGTTTACGCCCGCATCTTTTAACCGATTCAGCTGCTCGGAGATATAATCCTGCGGATTCGCACGGTAGCTTGCTGCTTCCACCAAATCCCGATAATCAAATACGATCTCAACGGTCTTGGATGACTTCTCCGTCTGCAGGCGATTGCCTGCCACCGGAAGTGCTCCGATCAATCCGATCAGAACCAGGAGCCAGAGCCACTTTCTAGCGCGCACATTCCAACGCTGCCATTTCTGTTGCACCAACATTTCCTCCTCATTCCTTGACGAATCCTCTGTAGAGGCCAGCCACGCGAGAGCGGCATTCTATCCACACGCCCATGTGGACTACCTCCAGACGATTCCGAAAAAAGAAACGGCTATGCACCCGATCCTAAGATCGGGGAGCCGTTTCCCCTTATATCATTATCTGGTTCCGTATTATTTGGAGCTGCCGTCTACACGCCCCATAACTTCCTGGGTGAGAGCGGCTACCTTCGACTTGGCGTCATCCAGCGATTCTCCGCGAACGGCAAAGTATACCTTGATCTTCGGCTCTGTTCCCGAAGGACGCAGGCAGAACCATGATCCGTCGGACAGCAGATATTTCAGTACGTTTTCTTTCGGAAGTCCGTTCAGGCCGACCGAGTAATCGAGCACCTCGCTGACGGAAGCGCCGGCGATTTCCTTCGGCGGATTCTGCCGCCAGTCGCTCATGATACCTTGAATCTGGGCAACTCCGTCCTTGCCTTTCAGCGTACGGGACTCCAGACTCTCAAGGAAGTATCCGAACTGCTCATACAGCTCCTGAAGCACTTCGTACAGTGTCTTGCCTTGGGCTTTATAGTACGCGCCCGCTTCGGCGATAAGCATGGAGGCCAGAACGGCATCTTTGTCACGCGCATAGTTGCCGGCGAGATATCCATAGCTTTCCTCATAGCCGAAGAGATATGTGTATTCGCCCGAAGCTTCGAATTGCGTCATCTTCTCGCCAATATATTTAAAGCCTGTCAGTGTGTTGAAAATGGTTGCGCCATAATGGGATGCAACGGCTGCGCCCATTTCACTGGTCACGATCGTCTTGACGACCGCGCCGTTGCTCGGCAGCTTGCCTTGTTCCTGCAGACGGCTCAGGTAGTAATGGATCATGAGTGCTCCGGACTGATTGCCGGACAGAACAACGAATTTACCTTCGTTATCCCGTACAACGGCGCCCATGCGGTCTGCGTCCGGGTCCGTTCCGATCAGAAGATCGGCTCCGAGCTCTTCGCCCAGCTTCATAGCCAGCGTAAAGGCTTCCCGCTCCTCCGGGTTCGGAGATTTGACCGTGGAGAATTCCGAGTCCGGCTGCTCCTGCTCCGGTACGACATGCACTTCGGTGAATCCGACTTTACTCAGTACG
Source organism: Paenibacillus sinensis (assembly GCF_019904155.1). Taxonomy (GTDB): domain Bacteria; phylum Bacillota; class Bacilli; order Paenibacillales; family Paenibacillaceae; genus Paenibacillus_AQ; species Paenibacillus_AQ sinensis. The sequence continues at coordinate 47,141 of NZ_JAHCMB010000200.1, read as the reverse complement.
CTCCGGACCGGCAAATTGCCTGTTCCATGCAGCGGCGTGTAGACGATTTTGAAATTACTGCCAAGTCCTGCGGCGATATCGGCGCGTCCGACACTGACCGCTGCCACCGTATCCGTAAAGGCCTCATCTTCTTTCTCGCCCAGCCATTGCAGCAGTCCGGCCGCTTCCGCTTCTTCCCGAGTGGAGCGCTTAACGCCAGTGAAGGAATCGACATCGAATATGTAAGAGATCACCTTCTCCGCTTCATCCGGGACGAGCTGGCCGCCATGGCCATTGTAAACCTTGTAGCCGTTATATTCAGGCGGATTATGGCTCGCTGTAATGACGACCCCGCCCGATGCGCCCAAATGGCGGACACTGAAGCTCAGTTGAGGGGTCGAACGGAGGGATGGGTAAAGATAAGCCTTGATCCCGTTGCCAGCAAGCACAAGTGCAGTCTCAAGCGCGAACTCCGGAGAGAAGCGGCGGGAGTCATGTGCGATTACAATTGAAGGAAGGCCTTCTCCTTTATGTGTTTCCAGAATGAAATTGGCGAATCCCTGCGTTGCTCTGGCGATGGTATAACGGTTCATCCGGTTGCTGCCCGCACCGATAACGCCGCGCAGACCGCCGGTGCCGAATTCCAGATCACGGTAAAAGCGTTCTTCCAATTCCTTGGGATCATTGCTTAGAGCGTGCAGTTCTTGCTTGGTCGCCTCGTCAACGGACGGAGCCTGCAGCCAGCGTTCCAGCGTCTCCGCAGCATTTGGACTCAATTGGGTCATAGGTAAATCTCTCCTTCATAAGATTGATTTAATTTAGACGCGAATGCCATTTCCACAACATCAGCAGAGCATGAAAATGCCATATTGCGAATGTATCCTGAATGCTCAGGATAAGGCAAACATGATTTCGCCTTCGGCCACAACTTTGTCTTCCACTTTGGCAATCGCTTTTCCTTTGCCGATGCTGCCCTTAAGGCGGGTAATCTCAACCTCAAGCCGGAGCGTGTCTCCGGGTCTGACCTGTCCGCGAAACCGGAAACCATCGAGCCCTGCCAGGAATCCGATTTTCCCCCGGTTGGCTTCGACACCCAGAATCGCCACCGCACCAACCTGTGCCAGAGCTTCCGTAATCAGAACGCCCGGCATCACGGGAAACCCCGGAAAATGCCCTGTGAAGAAAGGCTCGTTGACGGTGACATTTTTAATGCCTACCGCTCGTACGCCCATCTCGATTTCAATGATCTTGTCCACCAGCAGAAACGGGGGACGATGTGGGATAATTTCCTGAATCTGATTGACATCCAGCATGAACAATTCTCCTTCCGAACCTATACGAAGGCTTGCCGCCTTCAGCATGCGCAGCGCCTAATTCTTCGCCGAAACGCATAAATCGTGCAGCTCCGGGCAAGAATTATAGTTATCCTTCACCTGCTGCAGAAGTGGAGGTTAAGATAAGGGGTCTTCCTGCTTATTAAGCGGAGAGGGCCCTTTTGCCATCCCAAGCTCCCCATCATTATACATATTCCAGTATAAAAAAGAAAACTCCCTTGTACAAGGGAGTTACTCATGCTTATTTAGGCTTAAAACGCATGTCATGGCGCAAACACCAAATCGTATACATGCTTCCAGGTACTCCAGTGGAACACATCGCTGAGTTCTTTTTTGCCAAGAATCACATAACCGGCGGCCATGCCGCCGCCCAGAGCCAGCAGGAGCAACAGGGGGATCAAAAACCATTGAATTATAGTCCACGTTGACCGTTTGCGTCTGACCGGCTTCTTATCCTCAGTCAATTGTCCTTCTTCTTTCAACCGCTCGTCTCCCTGACGGCCCATTACCTCACCTACTTGCTCATATTATAGCTTGCTCATACTATTGGCCAGTCCGAGCATCGCGTCGCTCGATGAAAGGGCCCGTGCGGCAAGCTGATAAGCCCGCTGAACCTGCATCATGTCGGTTATTTCCTTATTCAGATCGACATTGGACTGTTCAAGCCAGCCGGCCCGGATCGCCGGTCCGCCAGCCTCTCCGGCCTGGCGCTGAACGAAGGCCTGTCCGGCCGTAACGCCTGACGCCAGGACGAACCGGCCTCCGTCTACCGCCTGCAGCATATTTTCGTTCTTCGGCTCAACCAGCATCAATCTTCCTGCCAGTGTCGCCCGATCGTTCTCGCTTTTCTTTAGCAGCACGTTGCCGTTCTCGTCAATCGCTACGCTGGCATCCTTCTGTACGGTCAGCGGTTTGCCTGTCGTATCCAGCACCGGATTTCCGGTATTATCTACAAGGGCCATTCTGTCCGGATTGGCAGTGTCCGGCGTAAAATGAAAATCGCCTTGGCGCGTATAAGTCGTAACTCCGTCCACCTGCACCGCGAACAGGCCATTGCCCTGAATCGCGAGATCAGTTGGTTTGCCGGTTTCCTGCAGCGGCCCCTGCTCCCAGCTCGTCGTAATTTGGGGAATCCGTACGCCAAAGCCCAGGTCAAATCCGAGAGGCGTGCTGCGGCCTTCCAAATCATAGTCCTTCGACTGCTGCTGCACCCGTGTCAGCACATCCTCGAAGGAGCCCTCCTTGCTCTTGTAGCCCGCCGTGTTCATATTCGCGATATTGTCCGAAATCAGATCCAGACGCTGCTGAAGGGTGGCCATGGTTACGGCTGCGCCGATTGTCGAGTTATTCATCGGTTAATTTCCCCCTATACTTTGCCGACGCTGTTAACGGCCTTGTCCAGCGTGCTGTCATAGAATTGAACCACCTTTTGATTCGCTTCGTAGGCCCGATAGGCTGCATTCAGATCCACGGTGACCTGTGTAACATCGACATTAGAACCCTCAATGTAGCCCTGGCGCACCTGAACATTGTCTCCAGCCGCCGCATAGCGGATGCCCGCCGTGCCCAGATCGTCTGCGTGGAACACCCCGTTGCCGTCGCGAACCAGATTCTGCGGATTAGTCGCGATGCTGACGCCCAGGCGGATGCCGGTATCGGCTCCCGTCGCGGCATTGATGACACGTCCCGCGTCATCTACACGAAGGTCGTCCACAGAACGGAGACCGCCAACATTGACCGGCTGCCCGTTCGTGCCAAGTACCTTGTAGCCTCCCGAGCTCAGGAGATTGCCGGTAGCATCGACCGTGAACGAGCCATTGCGTGTATACAACTGATTGCCGTCTGTATCCTGTACCGTAAAGAATGCTTGCGGCTGGTAAGTGACCTGGCCCTGCGCATCTATATATTTGCCGGATTGATCGAATATGATGTTCTGTCCGGTTGTGGGATCAGTGACACTAAGATCGCTGGACAGTGCAAAATCGGTCGTCTTGGTCGTGTTGACCAAATCGCCCTGAATGAACTTCGACATGGACTGCTCTGCAAAAACCCCCGTATTCAGCTTGCCGATCGGCTTCGTCGTTCCATTCTGCATCGCGGAGATGAGCACCTCCGGAAACGAATGATTCAAGCTTTCAACCTGTTTGTACCCGGTTGTGTTCATATTGGCGATATTCTGGGTAGCCGTATCGTGCCGGCGCTGTTCAGTCACCATTCCAGCGGCTGCCGTGTATAAACCTCTGATCATAAAGGCGTGTCTCCTTCCTTAGGCCTAAAACGAACTTCCGATTTCGAACCTTTACCTTTATATCGGCGGTTTAGAACTTTTTCTTAACAACCCTGTCCAAATGATCGAGCATAATTCCCGTGCCCTTCACCACGCAGTGCATTGGGTCTTCCGCCACCCATACCGGAACATGAAGCTCTTCGGCAAGCAGCTCGTCCAATCCCGTCAGCAGCGCTCCGCCCCCGGTAAGCACAACGCCCCGGTCGATAATATCTGCCGACAGCTCCGGCGGCGTCCGTTCCAGCACGGTCTTCGCGGCTATCACGATGGACGATACCGGGTCCCACAGCGCTTCCTGCACTTCGGCAGAGCTGATGGTCAGCGTCTGGGGCAGCCCGCTTACCATATCGCGGCCGCGGATGTCCATCTCGGCCTGCGTCCCGCCGGGGCGGACATTGCCGATGTTCAGCTTGATGTCTTCCGCCGTACGCTCGCCGATCAGCAGCTTATATTTCTGTTTGATATATTTTAAAATGGCCTCGTCAAACTTGTCCCCCGCAATTTTAATGGAGGAGGCGGTAACGACGTCGCCCATGGAGAGCACGGCTACATCCGTCGTTCCGCCGCCGATGTCGACGACCATATTTCCGCTAGGTTGGTAAATATCCATGCCCGCTCCGATTGCGGCGGCTTTCGGCTCTTCTTCCATGAAGACTTCCTTGGCTCCGCTGCGTTCGGCCGCTTCCCGGATGGACTTCTGCTCAACCGAGGTGATATTCGTAGGTGCGCAGATCAAAATGCGCGGACGCGAATACCAGCTGCGTCCCCCGACGCGGTCGATGAAATATTTCAGCATCGTCTCCGTGATCTCAAAATCGGCGATAACGCCATCCCGGAGCGGACGAATGGTTGAGATGTTGCCAGGGGTGCGGCCGACCATGCGTCTGGCCTGCTCTCCTACTGCAAGGACCTTCTTCGTATCGCTTTCCAGCGTTACTACTGAAGGCTCATCCAGAACGACTCCTTTTCCTTTAACATGAATAAGCACATTGGCAGTGCCGAGATCGATTCCGATGTCCTTGCTAAGCATAATAAAAGAGCCCCCAAAGTATTATTTTAGATCAAATCGACGGTTTGATACCAACTTTAAAACTACCATACTTTAGGGGGTAAATACAATGCAATTCTGCCTTAAAATCACCTTAAAATCCGCGTTATGTCAGGGCTTCGCCGCAACTGCCACCTCCCGTTTCTTTCCGGTGTTTTTTTTATATTTGATTTTTGTAGCCTCTCCCCCCCGAAGATGGCGGATCGATTTGTGATACTCCAAAATGTGTTTCACCTGATCAGCCAGATCAGGATTGATCTCCGGCAGCCGCTCGGTCAAATCTTTATGCACCGTACTTTTGGAAACGCCGAATTCTTTGGCTATCGTTCGGACCGTATGCCTAGTTTCCACGATGCAGCGTCCGATTTTTATGGTACGTTCTTTGATGTAATCGTGCACGCTCCCGCCTCCCAACTGTGGATAGTTTGGTACATTATATGAGGGGCGGGCCTATATATTCGCGGTTTGCCGGGAGGACGGGCCGGGGAAGCCGCATTTTATTTCCGGGACAACCGTACCAGAAGGAAGGCAAAGGATGGGAAGGATGTCCTAAGTACGGGCATACAAAAAAAGCGGCGGGACCTGAGGTCCCGCCGCTTGGCGGTTAGCCGTTATTTTTGCGGAAGCAGATCGGAAGGATTCACAAGCTTGCCGTCCTGGTATACCTCGAAATGAACGTGGTTGCCCAGATCCTTCTCCATCTCGTTGCGACCCGCGCTTGCAAGCGTATCGCCCTGCTTCACCTGGTCGCCCTGCTTCACCTTGGCATCTCCAAGGCTTTGATAAACCGTCTTCAGATTGCCCTGATCGACTTCGATTACGGTACCGAGCGTCGGAACATCCTCCACCCGGGTGACTTCGCCGCTGACAGCGGACTTCACATCAAACGTCTTGTTGTCCTGGCGGGCCAGGTCGATGCCGGTATTCGGTGTGAACGTATCGCCGCTCTGCACCATAGCCTCGATGTGATTCTGCTCTGTGCCCTTCTCGTCATAATACGGCTTCACGATCTCCACGCTTGCAGGATCGGCTACCGGCCATGCCAAACTTTCGGCAGTTGCAGTTACCTCCAGTGCATTTGGATCCTTGGCGTCACCTTGAGCAGCCTTCTGGTCGCCTCCGCTGACATCATTCGTAACGACGGCTGCGGTGTCTGTCGAAAGCGGCTTGTGGCCGGCATCCTGATAGACCCACACCAAGGTTAGTATGATTGCCGCTGCTGCCGTGTAGACTGCTGGAAATACCCAGCGTTTTCTGAACAGTCTGTTCCATGAAGAAGGCTTGCGGCCCGTTTCTCCCGAATTAGATTTGGTTTTGAGAGAATCTTCAGTGGAGGGTTGATTTTTGTTTTGTTCATTCATTTGCGATCACCTCAGTAACCAGTGTTACCGGGGTATCTTCTTTTATACGTTTCTTTCACTTTATTTTTTCAAAAGAGTCGAGACTTGCGTGAACGAAATTCCGCTGTAATAGTGTTTGAGAATCGCGGTCGCGGTTGCGCCTTCTTTGGCCATGCCGTCGGCTCCCCACTGGCTCATTCCGACACCATGACCGTTGCCGTACGTCGTGATGGCAATGCTCCCGTCCTTGATCATCCAGGTGAACTGGCTGGAGCGAAGCCCGAGCTTCTCCCGGACTTCCCGGCCCGTGAAGACCTGGCCGTCTATCGAAATCTCTTTCACCCGATGCCCTGCGGTCACCGACAGAATCTTCATAACAGGCATTCCTGAGCCTCCACTCTCTGCCGCAAGCGGCACCGGTCTCAGCCTCACTCCTTGTCCTGTCATAGCAACCTCGCTTGCACCTTGACTGCTCACGCCTAACTTCTCCCGCAGCTCTGCCGGAGTGAAGGTCGCGGTCATCGCAAGCTGCGGGTCCACATCGCGGTCCCATGGGCTGGCTACGCTGCGCAGATAAGGAACGGCATTCTTCCAGTAATCCTCGGAGTTCTCGGTATAGCCTCCGCTGGAGGAGAAGAAGGATGCCGTGATCGGCGCACCCCGGTAGGTCATTACGACGCCGCGAGTCTCAAGCGCAGCGCGGCGGAGTTTAGCCAGGTCGTCAGACCGACCGGCCTTCGTGAACCGGCGTTCCAGTTCGGCTGATGACAGATACGCCTGATGAGCGACCGTATCGGTCACATCGGCTGCGCCTCCGGGAACGCCGCTGTGGTCGCCGGCCAGCAGCCGGCGCAAGATGAAGGTGCGGGCCGCGACGGCCTGGGCTTTGAGCGCTTCAAGCTCAAAGCTGACCGGCATTTCGGCCGCCACGACGCCGGTGACGTAGTCCTCCAGCGGCAGCGTCTCGATTTGTCCGGTCGCGGACAAATACACGGACACCTTCGGCTGCGCGGCTTCCGCTTCGGGCGCAGCCGAGGGCCCCGCCGCGGCCGAGGCGGCGGGCTTCGGGCCGCCGGGCCCGGGCTGCGCCGTGCCGTGATGCAGATGCACCACGGCGAGCGGCAGCAGCAGCCCGGCGAGCAGCGGCGCGGCCAGCCAGGCGGCGGCCGCGAGCCGGCTCCTCGGCCGCGGGCTTGGCCGGCGCCGGCCGAGGCGAAGCCTGCGCCGCCGGAGCTTCCGGGCGGCCCGAAGGGACCAGGTCCGGAAATCTTTCATCTCTTCCGCCTCCCTTGTTCTCTGTGCTCAATAATAGGATATGAGTCCCGCGACATTGCTAGAACGCAGATTGCAAGAAAGGCGGAGTTCTGGCCCCCCAGGGCGTGAAGGATTCAGGCGATTTTAAGGTGCCGGATCTATAATCTATCTGGGAACCCCAGACATGAAAAAGAAGCCCGGCCCAGGCCGGACTTCAATTCGTATTTTGCATAACTCGAAACTTCCATGTACTTAAGCAAAATGCTCCGTAGAAAAAAGAATGATTTCAATTGCTATAATAGACCGATTGAGGATAGAATTAGCGAGCTTCGATAGGCTGGATCAGCTCTGCTTACACCCAGCTCGGCTGTATCTGAAAACGTCCCGGCGCTTCTTCCTTCAGCACAGCTGCACGGGAGGGTTCGGGTTTGACCGTTTCTTCCTTCGCAGCTTCCGGTACACTGTCTTCCAACGATACGCGCCAGATGTCGGCGCCAAGACCCGACAGCTTCTCTGCCAGGTGAACATAACCCCGGTCAATGTGATGGGTTCCGCTTACTTCTGTTGTTCCCTCAGCCACAAGGCCTGCAAGGATCAAGGCAGCTCCGGCGCGCAGGTCTGTCGCGCACACTTTGGCGCCAACGAGACGGGCGTTGCCGGTAACAATTGCCGTACGGCCCTCGACCTTGATCTCGGCGTTCATATGCTGGAACTCTTCAACATGCATGAAACGGTTCTCAAAGACTGTCTCCGTAACGACGCTCGTGCCCTCCGAACGAAGCAGAAGCGCCATCATCTGCGACTGCATATCCGTCGGGAAGCCCGGGTAAGGCAAAGTTTTCACATCGACAGCCTTCAGAGGCTTGTCGCTGATGACGCGGATTCCGTTATCGCTTGGAATAATGGTAACGCCCATTTCCTCCATTTTGGCAATGACAGGTCCGAGATGATCGGCGATTGCGCCCTCTACGAACACGTCTCCCCCTGTAATGGCGGCAGCCGCCATATAGGTACCGGCTTCGATCCGGTCCGGAATGACATTATGTTTAACCCCATGCAGACGCTCCACGCCTTCGATCCGGATGACTCCCGTTCCGGCGCCGCGCACAATGGCTCCCATGCTGTTCAGGTAATTGGCCAGGTCTACGATCTCCGGCTCTTTGGCGGCATTCTCGATTGTCGTGACGCCTTCCGCCAGAGAAGCGGCCATCATAATATTCTCCGTTGCACCCACGCTGGCGACGTCCAGATAGATCTTCGCTCCACGCAGACGCCCGTTGCTCTTGGCCTCAATGTAGCCTTGGCCGAGATTAATTTCGGCCCCGAGCGCTTCAAAGCCCTTCAGATGCTGGTCGATTGGACGCGTACCGATCGCGCAACCGCCGGGCAGAGAAATTCTTGTACGGCCCATTCGGGATAAAAGAGGTCCCATGACAAGGAAAGAAGCACGCATCTTGCGTACCCACTCGTATGGCGCCTCACAGGTAGAGATCGTTCGGGCATCCACCTGGATTATATCGTCATGATATGTAACTCCCGCCCCCAGAGATTCCAGCACTTTGCTGATCGTCATTACATCATCCAGCGGAGGTGCGTCGATAATGACGCTTTCTCCTTCTTCTGCCAACAGAGAGGCGGCTATGATCGGTAGTACGGAATTTTTAGCGCCGCTTACTTTAACGCTCCCGGTCAATCGGTTGCCACCGCGGACGATAAATTTGCTCATTTTTGGGTTCCCTCCGCGTCCATTATTTTCACTGACCTGCATGTCATTCTTCATATCCTTGCTTGTTTAATTTTTTAAAGTAAAAAGTTAAGGTAATAATTAATTTGGCTTCTTGCTTCGATTTCCGCTGCTTGGTCCCCGACCAGGCCTGAAATGATGAGATTCACGATAAACGTGAACCATGTGGTGCCATAAAGCACCTTCAGGTGTTGATCCTTGGGACAACTGTTAATTTAAGTTTTGTCTAAAAAAAATGTTATTATGCGGCAGTTCTTGGCGAATCCGGTCTACGACATTAATAACCGAACCGTCTTCCGTCAAAACATATGGCGGATTTGGGTACTGTATCCCAAATAATCCAGCAGAAAGCCCGCTACAAAATGCCCCAGCACAATGGCAAGCAGCAGATGCAGCAGCCGACCTTGCGGACTCTTAGGATATCTTATGAATAACTCCAGCTTAAAGTTCTGCAGAGCCCACCACGATATCGCAACACATATCAGCGAGACGGCCAATGACAGCAGGCCGCTGATTCCGATCGAGCCGGTTAAATCTGCATTTACGAGATTATCCATCCTAACCCCCCCAGACGGTATCGCCCTTGGAAATCGACTCTTATATCATACTTGCGTAGTGGAAAAGAATCCAGTCCTTTTACAATTTTTTTCGTTAAAATCTCCAATAAAACGCTATCATATCCGCTGTCCTCCAGGAAGTTACAAAATGACACCGTTTGTTAGAACTTTGACATTTATTCAAGTCATATTGCGAACGAGAATTTTCTTATAACGAACATATTTGGTATGCAAAAAAAAGGAGCAGACCGGACATCGTCCGATCTGCTCCTTTGATTCATTGCTGTCCTTTACTAGTGGACACCTTAATCCGTGTAACCGCCCGCTGAAGCGCAAGCTCAGCCCGGCGATGGTCAATCTCATCCTGCTTGCCCCGAACCTGCAGGCGACGCTGTGCGCGCTCCTTGGCAGCCTCGGCGCGCTCGAGGTCGATATCACTGGGAAGCTCGGCGCTTTCCGCCAGTACGGTCACTTTATCCTTATGCACTTCAACGAAACCGCCGTGAACGGCGACCGTGGTTACGCCAGCTTCCGATTTGATGGTCATCGGCGCTACCTGAAGCGGAGTCACAAGCGGAACATGTCCGGGCAGAATGCCCAGATCGCCTTCTGCTCCCCGTACGGTCAAGCTGTATACCTGCTTGGCGTATACGAGGTGATCCGGCGTGACAATTTCCAACATAAAAGTGTTCACTTCGAAATCCTCCTCAACCCTTCAGGTTTACAGCGTTTTGGCCTTCTCCACCGCTTGCTCGATTGTACCTACGAACAGGAACGCGGCTTCCGGAAGATCGTCGTGCTTGCCTTCCAGAATTTCCTTGAAGCTGCGGACAGTTTCATTGATCGGCACGTAAGCGCCCTTGAAACCCGTAAACTGTTCGGCCACGTGGAAAGGCTGCGACAGGAAACGTTCCACCTTGCGGGCACGGGACACGATCAGCTTATCTTCCTCGCTCAGCTCATCCATACCGAGGATAGCGATAATATCCTGAAGCTCGGTGTAACGCTGAAGCAGCTGCTTCACGCCCTGAGCTACATTGTAATGCTCTTCTCCGACAATTTCCGGCGCCAGAATACGCGAGCTGGATGCCAGCGGGTCAACGGCCGGGAAAATGCCTTTTTCAGAGATTTTACGTTCCAGGTTGGTCGTCGCATCCAAGTGAGCGAAGGCCGTCGCCGGAGCCGGGTCGGTATAGTCATCCGCCGGCACGTAAATCGCCTGGATCGAAGTAACCGAGCCTTTCTTGGTGGAAGTGATCCGTTCCTGAAGCTGACCCATTTCCGTTGCCAGCGTAGGCTGGTAACCTACCGCGGACGGCATGCGGCCGAGCAGAGCGGATACTTCGGAACCTGCTTGCGTGAAGCGGAAGATGTTGTCGATGAAGAGCAGCGTATCGCGTCCTTCCACATCGCGGAAGTATTCCGCCATGGTCAGACCCGTCAGTGCTACGCGCAGACGTGCGCCTGGCGGTTCGTTCATCTGTCCGAACACCATCGCCGTCTTCTTGATAACGCCGGATTCGGTCATTTCACCGTAAAGGTCATTCCCTTCACGGGTACGTTCGCCAACACCCGCGAATACGGAGATACCGCCATGTTCCTGGGCGATATTGTTGATCAATTCCTGGATCGTTACGGTCTTGCCTACGCCGGCACCGCCGAACAGGCCGATCTTACCGCCCTTGGCGTAAGGAGCGAGCAGGTCGATAACTTTGATTCCGGTCTCCAGAATCTCAGCTTGCGTCGACAGCTCGTCAAAGGTCGGAGCAATACGGTGGATCGGGTTCTTCTGCGCCCCAGTGATAGGTTCACCATTATCAATGGCATCGCCCAGTACGTTAAATACCCGGCCGAGCGTAATATCACCGACGGGAACGGAAATCGGGGCTCCTTGGTCTACTGCATCCACGCCGCGGACCAGTCCGTCCGTGGAGGACATGGCGATACAACGAACCAGATTATCGCCCAGATGGTTGGACACTTCCAGGGTCAGCTCTTTGTCGCGTCCATGCTCTGCGTTGGCTCCGATTTTGACCGCATTGAAAATTTCAGGCAGCTGTCCGCGCTGAAACTCAATGTCGACAACCGGACCCATAATGCTTACTACGCGTCCTACGTTCATCTATGTTTCCCTCCTTGAAAACTGTTACCTCAATAAAAGAAACGGCTTCGTCTTCCTCTGAAAGAGGAGGGCTTCCGTTTGTGGAACAAGTCATAACCCTTAGGCGGCGCCGCCTAGCCGATCCGTCTTAAGACTGCGCGTTCGCACCGGCAACGATTTCGGTTATTTCCTGGGTAATCGCCGCCTGGCGGGCACGGTTGTAGGTCAACGTCAGATTGCCGATCATCTTCGACGCATTCTTGGTCGCGCTGCCCATCGCGGTCATCTTCGCACCAAGCTCACTAGCTTTGCCGTCCAGAATCGCGCTGTAAATCAGCGTCTCCGCATACTTCGGAAGCAGCACTTCCAGCACGCCTTCAGGCGAAGGCTCATATTCATAGCCTGCTTTCAGCTCGTGGGTCTGGCTGTCTTTCGCCGCCTCACCTACGCCGTCCATTGGAAGCAGACGTTCCACTGTCGGAATCTGGCTGATCGGATTCACGAACACATTGTAGCAGATGAAAATTTCGTCGAACTGTCCCTGCTCGAATTGGCCAACCGCCGAATAGGCGATCGCCTTGATGTCGGCGAAGGAAGGCGTATCGGAGAGCTCCGTCACTTCTTCCACGATCGGATAGTTCCGGCGTTTCAGAAAGTCGCGGCCCTTGCGTCCGATAACGAAAATTCCATACTCATCAGCCGATTTGTGGCGCTCCTGGATCAGAGTCGTCACTTTCCGCAAAATGTTGGCGTTGTAGCCCCCTGCGAGACCGCGGTCTGAAGTGACAACAATGTAGCCGGTCTTTTTAACAGGACGGCTCACCAGCATCGGATGCTTGACACCATTCGTTCCGGAGGCGATATTCGACACGACTTCTTTCAGCTTCTGCGAATAGGGACGGGCTGCTTCCGCCTTCTCCTGCGCTTTTCTCAGCTTGGAGGCGGCGACCATTTCCATCGCTTTGGTGATTTGTCTCGTGTTCTGGACGCTTTTGATTTGACGTTTGATATCACGCATGCTTCTTGCCATGATTTCACCACCTATAAGCTTTGGCGAAGCCAAAGCTGGCTTCGTTAGCATAATCTGTGCTTTGGCGAAGCCAAAGCTGGCTTCGTAAGCGTAATCTGTGCCTTGGACGAAGCCGAAACGGTCGGCCTCGCCGGAATTTGCCGGACAGACAGTCAGCCGGTCCGGTCTCTTGCATTTATGTCATTCGCTCCAGGCTTAAATCAGCTGGTGGCGAAGCTCTTTTTGAACTGTTCGATCGCAGCCTTAAGGGCATTCTCGTTATCAGCAGTCAGGTCCTTCGTTTCCGTAATGGAAGCGGCCACTTGCGGCACATTGCTGTCCATGTAGGAGAGGAATTCCCGTTCGAAGCGTTTAACGTCCTTAACCGGGATATCATCCAGGAAGCCCTTAACCGCCGTGTACAAGCTGATAACCTGATGTTCGACGGACAGAGGTTGGTTGACCCCCTGCTTCAGGATTTCCATCATCCGTGCGCCGCGGTTCAGACGGGCCTGGGTGGATTTATCCAGATCGGAGCCGAACTGGGCAAAAGCCTGCAGCTCGCGATACTGGGCAAGGTCCAGACGGAGAGAACCGGCAACCTTCTTCATAGCCTTGATCTGCGCGGAACCGCCTACGCGGGATACGGAGATACCGACGTTGATAGCTGGGCGTTGACCGGAGTAGAAGAGATCGGATTCCAGGAAGATCTGACCGTCGGTGATGGAGATTACGTTAGTCGGAATGTAAGCAGATACGTCGGAAGCCTGGGTTTCGATGAACGGCAGAGCCGTCAGCGAACCGCCGCCGAGTGCGTCGCTCAGCTTGGCTGCGCGTTCCAGAAGGCGGGAATGCAGATAGAAGACGTCGCCCGGGAATGCTTCACGGCCCGGTGGACGGCGGAGCAGCAGGGACAGTTCACGGTAAGCCGCAGCTTGCTTGGACAAGTCATCATAGATAACGAGAACGTGCTCGCCCTTGTACATGAAGTACTCGCCCATTGCGCAGCCCGCATACGGAGCAATATAGAGCAGTGGAGATGGCTCGGAAGCCGAAGCGGTAACGACAATCGTGTACTCCAGCGCACCGTGGCGGCGCAGCGTTTCGACAACTTGCGCTACTGTGGATTGTTTTTGTCCGATGGCAACGTAGATACATTTCATTCCGTTGCCCTTTTGGTTGATGATGGCATCGATCGCAATCGCGGTCTTACCGGTTTGACGGTCGCCGATAATCAGCTCGCGTTGTCCGCGGCCGATCGGAACCATGGAGTCGATAGCTTTCAGACCGGTCTGCATCGGTTCATGCACCGATTTACGATCGATAACGCCAGGAGCGTTGTTCTCAACCGGACGGAATTCTGTCGTTTGAATCGGGCCTTTGCCGTCCAGCGGCTGACCGAGCGGGTTCACGACGCGTCCCAGAAGGGCTTCGCCAACCGGAACCTGCATGATGCGTCCCGTACGCTTCACTTGGTCGCCTTCACGAATTTCGGTGTACTCGCCGAGGATAACGACACCGACGTTGCTTTCTTCCAAATTGAGCGCCATGCCTACGACACCGTTGGAGAACTCCAGCAGCTCGCCGGCCATTGCATTTTCCAGACCGTGTACACGGGCGATCCCGTCGCCGACTTGAATAACGGTTCCGATTTCGGCTACTTCAATATCGGATTTATACTGCTCGATCTGACTTTTAATCAAAGTGCTGATTTCTTCAGGTCTGATGCTCAAGTACGCTCACCCCTATCTTCTGTGCTTATCGTTAAAAGATTTTTCCAGACGTTCCAGCTTGCCGGAGAGGCTGCCGTCATACAGCGTATCGCCGATAACAACCTTAAGTCCCCCAAGCAGACTCTTGTCGATAACATTCGTTGCGCGGATCTTGCGGCCTGACAAAGTGCCGAACTCTTCGGCAACCGTGTTAAGCTCCCGTTCGTCCAGCTCATACGTGGAATACACGGTAGCGTCGGCGAGGCCAAGGCTCTCGCCTTCGATCTTGATATAGCTCTCCAGAAGTTCAGCCAGAATGCTCATTCTGCCGCGCTCCACCAGGAGCTCAACCGTATTGATCACAATACTCGACAGTTTGCCTTCCAGCGCCTTCTTGAGCACGGCCAGCTTGTCTTCCCCGGAGATCTTCGGGGTGCTGATGAAGCGGCCAAGGTCGGAGTCGGATGCAAGTGCGGATACAAGAGCCTTCAGCTCCTCTTCCACTTCCATCGTCTTGTTCTCCTCCAAGGCTACCTCGAACAAAGCCTTCGCGTATCTCTTGGCGACTACCGTATCCTGACTCATGATCTGCCCCCAACCTCTTTGAGGTATTGATCAACGAGTTCCTCCTGCGCGGCGTCCGAGCTGACTTCCTTCTCAAGCAGCTTGGATGCGATTTTGACAGAAGCCGATCCGAGCTCGCTGCGAAGCGCCTCGACGGCCTTGTCCTTCTCGTTCTGAATATCGCGTACAGCCTCATCCTTGATGCGGGCCGCTTCCGACTTGGCCTGCTCGAGGAGCTGTTCGGTTTGCTTCGTGCTCGTCTGTCTGGACTGCTCGATGATATCGTAAGCTTCCTTGCGCGCATCCTGGAGCGCCTGCTTCTGTTCTTCTACATAAGCGACCGCCTGCTCCCGAGTCTGCGAAGCTTCGTTAATCTGCTGCAAGACAAGCTCGCGGCGTTTCTCCATGACGGAGAACAATGGTCCGAATGCATACTTGTTGAGCAGGAAATACAAGATCAGGAAAGCGATCAGCGCAAGGGCGAGAGATGTGAATGAAAAATGCACGTGGGTCACTCCTTTCCAGTAACTTCATTATCCACCCAGTGGACAGATCTTGAGCCAAAAAGAAAGCGCGGAGGGCCGTGGCCTTCCCCGCCATGTCTTTGGAATTCGGATTATGCTCCAGCGTTTGCGTAGAAAATGAAGGCAAGAACGACACCGATAATCGGCAGTGCTTCAACCAGACCTACACCGATAAACATTGTAGTCTGCAGCGTGGACTTAGCTTCAGGCTGACGGGCGATACCTTCTACCGTTTTACTTACGATCAGACCGTTACCGATACCGGCGCCAAGAGCGCCCAAACCTACCGCGATTGCAGCCGCGATGTATGCCATAACTCCCATTTGATAAATCCTCCTTAGAGATCTGTAATGTTGGTGTTTATTTCAAGACAGTCGCCGAAGCGTTCCTGTCCGGAATTAATGCTCTTCATGCGTATCGATCGCTTGCGAAATGTATACGAACGTTAGAATGGTGAAGACGAACGCCTGGATTGAACCGACAAATATACTGAAGCCCTGCCAGATCATCAGCAAAGGTATGGAGGCAACCGCTCCAACAATACTGCTTGATCCTAGTGTAATCAGGACGGATATCAGCACCTCGCCGGCAAAGATGTTGCCGAATAGACGCATGCCGTGCGTCAGCAATTTGGAGAACTGCTCGATCAGATTGATGGGCAAGAAGAACGCGAAAGGCTGCAAATAATGCTTGAAGTAACCTTTCGTATTGCGCGTTATGCCAAGGAAGTGAACGAGTACGAAGATCATTCCCGCCAATCCCATGGATACGGACGCATCAGCCGTCGGCGATTTCCACCAGGCGACTCCGACTTCCGCTTCTTCTCCAGGATTAGCTGCTTGATCCGCATGCAGCTTCTCTGTTACGGTTACAAGCTCATGTCCAAAAATATGGGCCTTGCTGGCATCCGTATACTCAGTCACAATCCCGAAAGGCAGTCCAAGCATATTGCCGACAAAAATAAACATGATGAGCGTCATTCCCAGTGAAAGAAATGGCTTGCCCTTCTTCAAATCCATAGTGCTTGAAATCAGACCTTGAACGAATTCGACGACCCATTCCATAAAGTTCTGCATCTTGCCCGGATTCTCAACGGACAGATTGCGTGTTGCCAGACGGGCGATGACAAATACGATGGTGCAAGTCACAACAAGCATCAAGACGATGGAGAGGTCAAATTGAAGCCCGCCCAATTCAATGATCGGTGATTCATGTATCATGTTTCTCACCCCTTTCTCAGCAGCAAGGTTCAATCCTCATTTAATACCATAATAAATCCAACGATAAAGAGCATGAACTGTCCCGCCACCAAGCTCGCACATACGGCGAGTTCATTAAAATAGTGAGGGTATTCCAGCGCAAGCACAATCGCGAGAATAGAGGTAGCCACTCTGACGCCGAATCCAAGGGTTGCCCCTTTCTTGCTTCCTCCGGCAGCGGCGTTTGTAATTTTCCGAACTTTGTAAGCCATGTACAACACATTGAGACAACTGACCGAAGCACCAAGAACGATCCCGTGAAAGACCGTTCGTCTATGGGGCATGATCTCCGCAATAATGAAGCAGACGGCAATTATCGCCATGATTGTCATAAACATAAGCTTGTTCAGCTTGGAAGTGTCATTCATTGTTGTCCCTCATCACCTTTTTGATTATGGAAACAATGCTCAACGCTCCCGACAGCATGCCGAAGAGAACGCCTGCGCCAATCCAGAGTCCGGGATTGCCCCACTTGTCTCCAAGCCAGTTCCCAAGATAATAGCCGCCCAGCGTACAGCCGGCAAGATCGACTCCGATCGCTGTCACAAGTCCCATTGCCTGTAGAGATCTTCCGGGGTTTCGGTCTCCATTATTAGGTTGTTCCGGCTGTTTCATAGTATCCCACCCTTGGAATTCCAATTCATTTTACTGAATGTTACAAGAGTTTGTCAACGTAGCCATTGCCGGGTTAATATCGGCTGAAACTATGAAAATAATCACAGCAAAACGTTACAAATCCAGATAAACCGGACAGTTTTACTGTATGCTTTTTTGAAAACCTTTTTACAGATTGGCTTCTGACACTTTTTCAGCATCTGTGAACATTCTGTGAAATTGTTCTGGGCGATTCTTGTTCACCCCAAAGTGGTGCAAAATCGCGCTGACAATTCGTCCTGATGCTCGGCCATCTCCGTACGGGTTGGCGGCCCGGCTCATCGACTGATAGAGGTCCTGATCAGTCAACAACGCATGTGTCCGTTGATACACCTTCTCCTCGTCCGTACCAACCAGTTCCAACGTTCCAGCCTCGATGCCTTCCGGGCGCTCCGTGGTATCGCGCAGCACGAGAACAGGAACTCCAAATGAGGGAGCTTCTTCCTGCAAGCCGCCGGAATCGGTTAAAATCAGGTGAGTATGCGGATAGAAATTATGCAAGTCCACGACATCCAGCGGATCGATCAGCTTGATTCGGGGATGATTGCCCAATATCTCGTATGCCGGTTCCTTCACGGCCGGACTCGGGTGTACGGGATAACAGATGGCTACATCTTCGAACTCATCAGCAATGCGTTTCACGGCACGGAAAATATGACGGTGCGGTTCGCCTTGGGATTCCCTGCGGTGCGCCGTCATCAGTATAAGCCTTTTTCCTTGTGCCCAATCCAGTACAGGATGCCGGTAGCCCGGCTGTACGGTATATTGAAACACATCGGTCACGGTATTGCCTGTGATATAAACACTTGATTCTTTTTTGTTTTCATGTCTCAAATTACCCGCAGACCAGTCGGTCGGAGCAAAGTGCAGGTCGGCCAGAACGCCGGTCAATTGACGGTTCATCTCCTCTGGATACGGAGACAGCTTGTTCCATGTCCGGAGCCCGGCTTCGACATGTCCAACCTGGATTTGCTGCAGGAAGGAAGCGTAGCTGGCGAGGAATGTGGTCAGCGTATCGCCATGAACCAGTACAAGATCAGGCTTCGCCTCCCGCAGAACGGGCTCGAGTCCTTCAAGTACACGGATACTGATTTCATTCAGTGTCTGGCGGTTCTTCATGACATCCAGATCATAGTCCGGCACAATCTTGAACACCTCGAGCACCTGATCCAGAAGCTCACGGTGCTGCGCCGTTACGCATACAAGCGACTCGATATGCTCGGAATGCTTCTGAAGCTCAAGAACAAGCGGCGCCATCTTGATCGCCTCGGGTCTTACCCCGAATATCGTCATTACCTTAATCTTTGACATATCCCCTGTCCTTTCTTCTCAGTTGCTTCTTGTCTTCGAATTATTTGGTTCCGTACAGCCGGTCGCCGGCGTCACCAAGACCTGGCACGATATATCCGTGGTCATTGAGGTGCGAGTCGAGTGCCGCAACATAAATATCGACATCGGGATGAGCCTCCTGAACGGCTGCAACGCCTTCCGGAGCGGCGATCAGGTTCATCATCTTAATCTGGGTACAGCCCCGGTTCTTCAGGGATGTGATGGCTGCGATAGCGGAGCCGCCGGTGGCCAGCATCGGATCGATGACAATCAGCTCGCGTTCCTGCACATCTGTAGGCAGCTTGATGTAGTATTCTACGGGCTGCAGCGTGTCCGGGTCGCGGAACAGGCCAACATGGCCAACCTTGGCCGCAGGCAGCAGCTTCAGGACGCCTTCCAGCATGCCGAGCCCCGCCCGCAGAATCGGAATCAGCCCCAGCATTCTGCCGGAGATGACTTTACTCTCCGTTTCGGCAACCGGGGTCCGGACTGTAATCGTCTCCAATGGGATATCCCGCGTAATCTCGTAAGCCATCAAAGTAGCTACTTCGTCCACATGCTCTCGAAATTCCTTCGTATTGGTCCGCTCATCGCGTATGAAAGTCAATTTGTGCTGGATCAAAGGATGATCGCATATTACCAGTTTTCCCATTCATTGTCCCTCCGAGTTGTAAGTCTTGTCCAGACCGCAGACGAATCTCTTCCTTCACGGCTAAATCCTGTCTATTATATCATCACCGGGAGCGCTTTTCACTAAGAACAAACGTGCAGAAACGGAAGGTGAAGCAGTCCCGAAGTCCCGGACGGACGGGACTTTATTCAGGATTATGCGAGGCTTTTTCCATTCCCGGCAATTCATTCATGTTTTGTCTTCCCCGTTTTCATTCATTGCATACTTTTCACAATCTTTTCACGAGATTTCTTGAAAAATGCATGAACATTCGACACATTTTCATACGCTTTCCAAGCTGGCAGTTCGCCGTTTTTTGTGAACGTTTTGTTACATCCGAACCACTGCATAAACATACTAAAAAAGGCCCCCGCATGCCGAAACCGGACATACGGGGGCCTTATATCGTGCAGCGAGCAGCCGCTCGCTGTGATTCTTCTTAATACTGAAGCTCCGGATAAATAGGGAAGCGTTCCGTCAGGGAAGCGACCCGAACGGCAGCGTCTTTCAGCGTTGCTTCATCCTTCGGATTCTTCAGAACCAAAGCGATGATGCTGCCGATTTCAGTCATCGCCTGTTCGTCCATGCCGCGGGACGTTACAGCAGGTGTGCCGATACGGATGCCGCTCGTGACGAACGGGCTCGTCGGATCGAACGGAATGGCGTTCTTGTTGACGGTAATGCCGATGGAGTCGAGTACCTTCTCGGCGTCTTTGCCCGTGATGTTCAGATTGCGCGTATCCACGAGCATCATGTGGTTGTCGGTTCCGCCCGAGACAATGTTGATGCCTTCACCGGACAGCGTCTCGGCCAGCACCTTGGCATTCTTCACTACATTTTCCGCATATGTCTTGAAGGACGGCTGCAGCGCTTCGCCAAAGGAAACGGCCTTTGCGGCGATGACATGCATCAGCGGTCCGCCTTGGGAGCCCGGGAATACAGCCTTGTCGATGGCTGCGGCCCATGGCTGTCTGCACATGATCATGCCGCCGCGCGGTCCGCGAAGCGTCTTATGGGTTGTCGTCGTTACAAAATGCGCATGCGGCACAGGGCTCGGATGCACGCCTGCGGCAACCAGGCCGGCGATATGCGCCATGTCCACCATGAAGAGCGCGCCGATGTCATTTGCGATAGAAGCCAGGGCCTCGAAATCGATGGTGCGCGGATAAGCGCTCGCTCCCGCAACAATCAGTCTCGGGCGATGCTTGAAGGCGGCCTTGCGCACTTCATCATAGTCAATCAGGAAGGTATCTTCTTGTACGCCGTAAGCGACGAAATTGTACAGAAGGCCGGAAGCATTAACCGGGCTGCCGTGCGTCAGATGGCCGCCGTGGGCCAGGTTCATGCCGAGCACAGTGTCGCCGGGATTGAGGGCGGCCAGATAAACGGCCATATTCGCCTGTGCGCCGGAATGCGGCTGCACGTTGACGTGGTCGGCTCCGAACAGCTGCTTCGCACGGTCACGGGCAAGGTTCTCGACGATGTCGACATCCTCACAGCCGCCGTAGTAGCGCTTGCCGGGATAGCCCTCGGCATATTTATTCGTGAGGACGGAGCCCATGGCTTCCATAACGGCTTCACTGACGATATTCTCCGAAGCGATCAGTTCGATGTTCGCCTTCTGGCGTTTCAGCTCCAGTCCCATTGCCTTCAGCACTTCAGGGTCGCTCTTGCGCAGTTGTTCCATTTTACTTGATTCCTCCCTAATTATAGTAGAAATTAATCACACAACCGAGATCCGCTTGTCTCCTTCTTCGCATAGACCGCCCGCTCGCCGCCGATCAGCGGCGGCCGGGTGTAGGCCGCATTGACACGAGCCTCTCCAATATAGCGCAGCGAAGGACGGAACGGCACCGCCACACGGCGAAGATGCATGCCAATCAACGTTTCTCCGATGTCGATTCCGGCATGGGCTTGTACACTTTCGGCCAGAACCGGATCATCCATCGAATTGTAGGCCGCGGCCCCCAGCGAGCCTCCGGCTCCGGGAATCGGCACCGCCGATACCTCGCTTAGGCCAAGACGTTCGAGCAGCGAGCGTTCCATAACAAGCGCCCGGTTGAGATGCTCGCAGCATTGATAGACGGGGGTGAATTCGAACTTTTCAGCTGCCTTCCGGACACCGGCCAGCAGCTGCTCGGCCACCTCCAGCGCGCCGCTCGTTCCGATGCGCGCACCCGCAACCTCGCTGGTGCTGCCTCCGACAACAAGCACTTTCCCCTGCCCGACCTTCCCCGCCTCAGCCAGCTCCTTAAGCACGAGGAAAGTCTGATCGGCAAGGGAAAGCTCCGCGCCTGTTCCGTTGTCTTTCACCGTGGTACCTCCTTAAAGTCCAGAATACCTGAATCGCCGAGCCAAACGAAGCATCCACCGTCGGCAGGGAGTCCGAAAGACTCTTCCTTCTAATGTAAGAACCGCCTTTTTCAAACAAAAAAGAGCAGTCCGCAGGCAGCTGCGGATTTGCTCTTTCGCCCAGGCGACCGGCCGTTTATCCAGGTGCTCCATCGTGGTTGCTCCACACTTGTCGCCAGTTACACCCAGACCGTTAGTTTTGTCTATATCTTAAATCATCATTAGGCGAAAATCAACCGTTTGGGGATAAATACCTGACATTAAGGATGAATGCCTGAAGGAGTCATCTTGACGCCGGACGTTTACCGAAGAATCGGATACCCCTGTTGAACGCAGCTGATCATGATCAAACTTATCTGCGAGCGAAACTCTGCCGTACTGCTGCAACATCATCTTTCGGCTATTTTCGGGCATGAGCATTACGCCTGTTTTATTGTAAGCGAAGAGCCTCCAGCTTATCCAGCAGTCTGTGCAGCGAAGAACGGATTTCGGCTGCCGCATATTCATAGTCTTCCCGGCCTCCGCCGAAAGGGTCCATGATATCCGTGCTCGGAATGCGCTGGCGGATTTCGATAATCCGCTCCAGATCGGTCGCCTTGGGCTGCTGCCCCAGCGAGGCCGCGAGCTCCGTACCGGCATAGAGACTGTCCAGCTCTTCCAGATCGCGGCGTACCGCGTCTTCATCCTGAACATACTCTTTAAGAGTATAGGTCTTGGTTACGACAGACGGGTAGTAGTGCAGCACATGCCGCTTGTGGCTCTGGGTGAGCGTCAGCACCAGATCCGCCCAGTTCAGCAGATCGGCTGACACCTGGGAAGAGGTAATGTTGTCCGTGATGCCTTCATCCCGCAGTATGGCCGTCGCGTGTCTGGACATCGACGTCCCGGCGATTGCGGACACCCCGGCGGACCGCACCTCCAGTTTGACTCCCCGCTCGGCCGCCAGCTTGCGCAGAAGCCCCTCGGCCATCGGACTGCGGCAGGTATTGCCTGTGCAGATGAACAAAATATGAAGCATGCAGATCACCTCCATGGGATTTATCGTTTGCCGCTATTGTATCAGAAGATGAACAGCAAGCCAAACCCGAGCAGAATGGCTCCGCCAACTGCCTCCCCATATTCGCCCATTCCCCGGCTGACGCGTCTGCCCAGCAGCAATCCGGAGATTGACATCATGCCCCCGCAGGCTCCGAAGGCCAGCACTGTCAGCAGCACATGGCTCACGAAGACACCGAGCGACACTCCGACCGAGAACGAATCGATGCTGACGCTTAGCGAAATCAACAGCATGCCCCATAGCGTGCGGTGATCGAAGCCTCTCATCTCCGCATTATCAGCCGTGCGAAAAGAATTGATGACCATATGCACACCCAGCGCGACAAGCAGCCCGCCTGCGGCGACTCCGGACACTCTTCCCAGCAGATGACCCACATAATTCCCCGTAACCAGACCAAGCAGAGGCATCAGGACATGGAAAAAAGCGACCAAAAGGCTCATCTGCAGCACATGCAACAGGCGGATGCCCTTCATTCCGATTCCGACACCCAGCGAAAAAGCATCCAGCCCAAGCGCAAAGGCCATGATGGCAATCGTAAGAATCTGCCCTGCACCGGTCTGTACCTCCGCCACGCCCATGATGAACCCTCCCATGCTTCCCGTTATCTGTACAAGACACGANGGAGAGGGGGACAATCATTCCATGGATCGGGCAAAACGGAGCGCAGTCCCCGCGGAGGGCGGCACGAGACCGAAGAATGCAGCTTTACCTTCAGCTCGATCAGCTCGATCAGCTCGATGGCCCGCCTCCATGAAGCGATGCCCCACCGGTTCTGTCAATCAGCCCGCTGAGGAACTTCAGCCCGGTCAAAAGCCTGTCCGGCGGCAGGCTTCATAATCACCGCGTTAACGAATCGTCCGGTAGCGCTGACTCGATCACCCCGCGTCAATAACCCGCCCGGCTGCTGCCTTCATCAGCCGGTTCATAATGGCGGAGCCGAGGCCGGTCTCGGGACAAGCCTCGGCCAGAATATAACCGGCCCCGACCTCATCGAACTCCCGGAGGGCGGCATACAGGGAATGCGCAGCCTGCTCCGGCGAGGCCAGGGCGCCCAGCGAGACGACGCAGGAAGCCGCGCCGTCCGGGTACAGGGACCGATGCTCCTCGAAGAGCATCAGTCCCGTGACTTCACCGCGCGCCCGGGCTTCTGCGAGCAGCGCGGCCGCCCTCTTCGCCGCGAGTTCCGGCGAAGAGCCCGTCACGACACTCAGCGCGCCCCGCGGCGCGTAGTGCGCGTATTTCATGCCCGGCGCGCGCGGCGCCGGGCTCGTGCTGCCGCCCGCCTCCGCCTGATCCGGAGGCGTGAAGTCGGCCGCTGCGTCGGCGCCGGTAACCGGCGCTCCCCCGGCTGCGGCCGACAGCTGCTGCGCCGTGACGCCGCCCGGCCGCAGCACGGCAATCGAACCGTCCGGCTGCACCTGCACGACGGTCGATTCCAGACCGACGCCGGAAGCGCCGCCGTCGAGCACACCGCCGATCCGTCCCGCGAGATCGTCCAGAACATGGGTGGCCAGCGTTGGGCTCGGCCGGCCGGAGCGGTTGGCGCTGGGCGCGGCGACGGGACAGCCGGCAGCCTTCAGCAGCGCCAGAGCCACGGGATGGTCAGGCATCCGGACGCCGATCGTATCGAGGCCCGCCGTCACACGGGGCGACACGGCGCCCGGACGGACGGGCAGCACTATGGTCAACGGACCCGGCCAATAAGCGTCCATCAGCGACCACGCTTCTTCCGGCACTTCCGTTACCAGCTCCTCCAGCAAGGTCCGGTCCGCGATATGAACGATCAGTGGATTATCGGAGGGCCTGCCCTTTGCCTCGAATATCGCCTCGACTGCCTCCGTAAGGCGGGCGTCGGCGCCCAGCCCGTACACCGTCTCTGTCGGGAAGGCGACGGTCCGCCCTTCTCTCAACATAACCACTGCTTCCTCCAGCGCCGCGAGATCATCAGCGTTCCCGCGCCAAGGCTCCGCTCCATCGTCGGCGGTGTTCAGCTTCCACACCTTTGTCTCCATCTTGTCATGCCTCCGGTAACTTCATTTCAAATCAGTTCAAATCTCAAGTCAACAGCAGGCGGCCCCACGAGGTGGGGCCGCCCTGTCCGATATGAAAATAGTACCACAACCTTGCGCAAAACCATAGATTCTAAGCGATCAGCGACCGGAACCAGCTTATGATGCTCTTCAGAAAATCCCAGATGAAGAAGCGTACCTTCGGCTGGGCGACAGCGCCGCTTCCGCTCTGCCCCGTATCTCCCGCGGCATCTCCGTTCACGGCGCTGCCGCCTTTTTGCTGACCTGCTGCCGAGGCTGAATCCTTGCTTACACCGCCATTTTTACTCTTCTCCGATTTCGCTGAGGTCTGAGCTACCTTCGCTTCGTCGGCGGGCTTGGCCGCCGCATCTCCCGTTCCGGCATCGATGAAGCAAAGAGGCGGGAACAGCACGCACCACCAATTCTGTCCATCCCCGGCACCCAGCGTAATCCGCAGCGCCTCATAATTGCCCGCCGGATAGACAGTACCTCCATAGAGCTTGGTCGGAAAAGGAACAACGCCCAGCTCCACCTTATACCCATAACTAAGTCCCCGTTTGTCGAGTTCTTGTCCCACCAGCTTCTCAAGCTCAGGCAGATGCTCCCGGATGACCGCTCTTGCCTGGTCCAGGCTTTGAGGATTTTCCAGCTTCGCCACCCAGCCGTTCATCTGTTCCACCACCCGGTCCCGGATCTGGCGTTTCACCAGCTGATCCCCGGCGCTGTCCGAGTTGGCCAGAATGCGCAGGCGGATCGACTGCTCCGGAATCGGACCGCCTCCTACGGCGGCGTCGGTCTTTTGACTTTCCCAGGACATCATAATCATCATCAGAATACTAATCATAATAGCGGTATGCTTAACCAGTCTCCGCAGAGCGTCTGCGGCCTGCCGTTCGTCTTGTTTCATTTCCTTCTCCCCCTCCGCGTCCTTCTGATTCCCAGTATGTCCGGGAAAGGGATTCTCCAAACCTATGAATCTATCGAATCATCATAAAAAAAGAAGCCACAGCCCTCACAAGGAAGTCCGCAGCTTCTCCAAATATACCCAAAATATCACCCGACGCCGAAGGCCTAAGGCCATCTTAGCGCTGACTCGCCGGCTTGCCGGTATAGGTGGCCGAAGGGAGATCCTCCTCGACCTCCTGGCCGTGCAGCTTGACGCTCATCGCGATGCCGATGCTGGCCATGTTGATCAGCAGCGACGTTCCGCCATAGCTGATAAAAGGGAGGGTAATCCCGGTCAGCGGCATCAGCCCGATAAAGGCGCCGATATTTTCGAAAATCTGATACAGCAGCATCGCCACAATGCCGACAATAATGAACGGCCCGCCCCTGTCCTTGCATTCAATGGCAATCAGAATCATCCGGTGAATCAGAATAAAATACAGCAGCAGCAGGATGGCGGAGCCTACGAATCCGAATTCCTCGGCAATCTGAACAAAGATCGAGTCCGCATACGTGTATGGAACAAGATTGTTCTGAACCGTGCTGCCCTTCAGATAGCCTTCGCCGCTCATCCCGCCCGAGGCAATCCCGAGTTTGGCGTTCCGCGTCTGATAGCTCGCATCGGATGAGGCCAGATCCGGAACCAGCCAAGGGTCGAACCGGCTGATCAAGTGGTCGCGTCCCGGCAGCTTCTGCAGAAGCTCAACCGCCTTGTCATGATAATTGATATAGCTGTAAATACCGGCGAACGTGACCCCTCCCACGAGAACAATCGCGATTAGGGCGTGACTGAATTTGATATTGCCGATCCACAGCAGCCCCGCCAATATGATGACATAGCTGAGCGCGTTGCCAAGGTCATTTTGCGAAATGACGATGGCGAACGGCAGCAGCGTCAACAGTCCGAGGGGAATGACGTCCCGCCAGAACTTCAGCTTCTGCTTGTTCTTTCGAACGAGCACCGAAGCCAGGAACAAAATCAACGCCAGCTTGAACATTTCCGCAGGCTGCAGACTGAAGCCTCCGAATTTGATCCAGCCCTTCGCTCCGTTCTGCGTTGCGCCGACGAAGCTGACCAGCACCAGCACCCCGATGCCAGCAATATATATATAAGTGGCATATTTAATCAGCAGACGATAGTCCACCAGCAAGAGTCCAAAGAAAGCGATGAAGCCCAAAATATAATACCGGAGCATCTTCAGATGAAACCCGTCCGTCGTAGCCCTGCCATGCGTCACACTATATATGGCGAGCATGCAGACCGCCATCAGCATCAGAAGAACGATCACAATGACGCCGTCAACCTTTTTTAACTTCTGGAGCAATGCCCTGCCTCCCTACTTATTGTACTCACTAACCGGCGGCTGCTATCATCCTAGCCGCTGTCTTTATTGTAAGAGAAAGGGCGGAAAAATACCAATCCAGAATCAGGCGGCTTACGCCTGCCGCGCGATGCCCAGCACATGTCGCGGTATGCCCGCCAGATCGGGGATGGTGACGATCTCATCCCAGTGGCCCGCCGCTTCCAGCAGCCCGGCCACCGACTCCGCCTGTCCGAGCCCAAGCTCGAAGCCGACGAGCCGGGGCGGCGCCGGGAGCAGCGCGAGCTGCTCCATCATGCGGCGGTACGGATCGAGCCCGTCCTCGCCGCCGTCCAGCGCGGTGCGCGGCTCATGCTCGCGCACCTCCCGCTGGAGCCCGGCGATATCACCGCCGGGAATATAGGGCGGGTTGGACACGAGAATGTCCAACGCAAGCCCCTTGAACGGCTCGAGCAGATCGCCGAGCCGCAGCTCCATGGCCGCGCCGAGACGCTCCGCGTTGCGGCCGGCCACCGCCAGCGCCGCCGGCGAGATATCGCCGGCCAGCACCCGCCACGCTGGCGCTTCTGCCGCCAGCGTGACAGAAATGGCGCCGCTGCCCGCGCCGATGTCTACCGCGGTCAGGCGGCGGGAGACCCCGGCCTCCACAGACCGGGTGACCGGCTTGCCGCCGGAGCCGACTCCGTTCTGTCCGGGCGGAACTGCCCCGGACGGCGCGGCATCGCTTGCGACGGCCTTGCCCGACCCGGAGACGGCCTTGCCCGACCCGGAACTAGCTTGCACCGAGTCGCCTTCGGTATCCGGTTCCGCTCCGCCTTCACTTCCGGGCACGCCGTCTGGTCCGCCGCCTGCCGCCCCGGAGTAAATCTCTTCGCCTTCGCTCTGGCTGTCCCCGGGACCTCCGGCGTCGATGCCCGGCTTCCCGTCCGGCCACAGCTCGGCGGCATACTTCAGCACCGCCTCCACCAGCAGCTCCGTCTCCGGCCGGGGGATCAGCACATCCGGCGTCACCTCGAAGACCCGGCCGTAGAACTCCTGCTCCCCGGTGATATACTGCACCGGCTCGCCCGAAGCCCGGCGGCCGACGGCGCGCTGCCACTCTTCCCGCTTATCCTGCGGGAATGGATCAGCCATCGCCACATAATAAGCCGCGCCGGACAAGCCCAGCACATGCTCCAGCAGAAGCTGGGCGCTGCGCTGCGGCTCGCTGACCCCGGCCTCGCCCAAAAAAGAAGAAGCCTTCGCAAAGGCTTCCCGGATGCTTTGCACCGGCGGCATGATATATGCGCTCATTTCCAAAGCATTATTCTCCTTTTTCCAGCAGCTCCGCTTGTTCCGCAATGGAGAGTGCCGAAATGATCTCTTCGATTTCACCGTTCATGACGGAGTCAAGGCGGTGCAGCGTCAGACCGATCCGATGGTCCGTTACCCGGCTCTGCGGGAAATTGTACGTCCGGATTCGTTCACTGCGGTCGCCGGTGCCGACCTTGCTCTTGCGCTCTCCGGCGTACTTCGCTTCTTCCTCCTGGCGCATCATGTCGGAGATACGGGCGCGCAGCACCTGCAGCGCCTTCTCTTTGTTCGAGTTCTGCGACTTGCCGTCCTGGCAGGTCGCCATAATGCCGGTCGGAATATGCGTCACGCGCACGGCGGACTTCGTCGTATTGACGGACTGTCCGCCCGCACCGCTGGAGCAGAACGTATCGACACGGATATCCTTGTCGAGGATTTCGATGTCGACTTCCTCGGCTTCCGGCATAACCGCCACCGTCGAAGTCGAGGTATGGATGCGGCCACCGGATTCCGTCGTCGGAATGCGCTGTACGCGGTGTGCGCCGCTTTCGTATTTCATTTTGCTGTAAGCGCCCCGGCCATTGATCATGAAAATGACTTCCTTGAAGCCGCCCAGGTCGTTCGTATTCGCGTCCATCAGTTCAATGCGCCAGCCCTGCGTATCCGCGAAGCGGGTATACATCCGGTACAGATCAGACGCGAACAGAGCCGCTTCGTCGCCGCCGGCGGCGCCGCGGATTTCCACGATCACGTTCTTGTCGTCGTTCGGATCTTTGGGCAGCAGCAGGATGCGGATCTTCTCCTCCAGCTCGGTCTGACGGCGGGACAGGTCGTCGATTTCCATCTTGACCATCTCGCGCATTTCATCGTCCAGCTTCTCGCCCTGCATCAGCTTGGCGGCATCCAGTTCTTCCATGACATTCTTATATTCGGTATAAGCCTCAAAAGCGGGCTGCAAATCGGATTGTTCTTTGGAATAGTCCCTCAGTTTCTTACTGTCGCTTGCAACATCCGGATCGCAAAGCAGTTCACTGAGTTTCTCATAGCGGTCCGCCAGAGATTGCAATCTGTCCAACAAGGGAGCTCACCTCTTTAGATCATTTTTAATTGATAATACAGATTCACGACTTTATATTATATCACGAATTCACCGATTTGGCTACATAGCACTTCACCTGCAATGGAGGGCGAGAAGAGGCATGGTTCTGATATGTGGGACAGAGCCGAACCCGTAAGTGTACACGTATAAACTGCACCTGGTTGCCGGAAATCACAGCCCTGACATACGGACATACGGACATACGGAATTGAGATGAACCTCCACAGCCAGCCTTAATATCAGGGTCAAAAGCAACCCCTTTTTCGCCGATTCACACCTTTTTTGTCATCGCCATATCTCATATCGCCATATCTCTGCTTGGTGCTTGGCATCAACACACTGCTGAAGATAGGCAAGAACGCCACGGACATGCAAGAAGACCACCCTGCAATCGCCAGATCCCCGCTTGGCATCACCGAACTGCCGTAGATATACTGTAGTACCGCAGACATGTAACAATCTCCTCACTCAGTCGCAATATCACAGCATGGCATCACCGCATAACCGATGACAGGCTGGAACGCTGTGTACAACACAAGAAGGCCACCCCGCAGCTTCTCTTGCTCTGCGAAGTGGCCCGGTGTTTGGGTGAAGCCGGTGACCAGAAGTATTTTAACTCATGGCTGTATGTTATTTCAGACGAAATGCTAAACAGCTAAACCGTTCCTTGCCAGCCAGTTCCCGCTAATCGAAGCTTTGGGATCAAAATTACACATTAAAACGGAAATGCATAATGTCGCCGTCCTGCACGACGTAGTCTTTGCCTTCCAGCCGCAGCTGGCCGCGTTCCTTGGCGCCGTTCATCGAGCCGGCCGTGATCAGATCATTGTAAGCGACGACCTCGGCGCGGATGAAGCCGCGTTCGAAATCAGTGTGGATGACGCCCGCCGCTCCGGGAGCCTTCGTTCCTTTGCGGATCGTCCAGGCGCGAACTTCCTGCACGCCCGCCGTGAAGTACGTGTACAAGCCCAGCAGCTTGTAAGCCGCCTTGATCAGACGGTTCAGGCCGGATTCCTGCAGGCCCAGCTCTTCCAGGAACATCGCCTTGTCTTCACCTTCCAGCTCGGCGATTTCCGCTTCCACCTTGGCGCTGATCGGAACTACTTCCGCGTTCTCAGCGGCGGCGAATTCACGGACCTGCTTCACATAAGGATTCTCCTCGGCGGTCGACACTTCATCCTCGCCTACATTCGCGGCGTACAGCACCGGCTTCATCGTCAACAGATGCAGATCGCGCACGATCAGCTTCTCTTCATCCGACAGCTCCACGCTGCGGGCCGGCATGTCTTCATAGAGCGCATCCTTGACGCGTTCCAGCACTTCGACCTCCTGGGCGTACTGCTTGTTGCCGCCCTTCATGTTTTTGCGGGAACGGTCGATCCGCTTCTCCACGCTCTCCACGTCTGCCAGAATCAGCTCCAGGTTGATCGTCTGAATGTCGCTGATCGGATTGACCTTGCCGTCCACATGCGTAACATTCTCGTCTTCAAAACAGCGCACGACATGGACAATCGCGTCCACCTCGCGGATATGCGCCAGAAACTTGTTGCCGAGGCCTTCGCCCTTGCTCGCGCCGCGCACCAGTCCCGCGATGTCCACGAATTCGAACGCCGTCGGCACCGTTTTGTTCGGCACAACCAGCTCCGTCAGCTTGTCGAGACGCTCATCCGGAACCTCAACCACGCCAACATTGGGATCGATCGTGCAAAAAGGATAGTTCGCGGACTCCGCGCCCGCCTGCGTAATTGCATTAAACAGCGTCGATTTGCCCACGTTGGGCAGACCTACGATACCCGCTTTCAAAGCCATTTATATGACAACTCCCATTTTTCAATAATTGACCAATTTAGCCCTGCGATCTAACCCATTATATATTAGAACAAAAACTCCAGCAACAGCGCGCTTTGCCCCTCCCGCCGCACAATCAAACCGCAGCGCCTTCGCCTAATGAATCGGATTCCGCACCGAACGCACTCTCGCATTCACTGCATTTCATTCACTGCATCCCGGCAAACCACTGCATCCTAACGTTTCATTCGCTGTATGCTGGCATTCATTCACTATATCCTAGCATTTCATCCGCTGCAGCCTGACACTTCATCCACTGCATCAGGCATTTCATCCACTGCATCCTGACACTTCATCCGCTGCATCCCGGCAATTCATCCGCTGCATCCCGACACTTCATCCACTGCATTCTAGCATTTCATCCACTGCATCCCGGCAATTCATCCGCTGCATCCTGACACTTCATCCACTGCATCCTGGCAGCTTGTCGTCATATCTTTCAGGCCAACATCAAATCCATATCACGAATCAATCGCCCGCCAGAGCTTCACCTGGTACATCAGCGGAATAGATATCCACTCCATAAGGACAAATGTATGGAAAATGTCTTTTAAATAGTGGACACTTCCCTGCTGACGAGACATAGCCTCCGATTTGCCAAAACTCTTCCAAAATCACAATATATAGAGGAGTTACCACCCAACTAATCTACATACAGAAAACACCTTGATGACTTCAATATCCCTCCGATGTCCGCCTTCTAAAAGACATTGACGGCCATTTGTCCACACTCTATGGACTCAATGCTTTGTATGCCGTTTTTTCGCGAAATCCCAGTATGCAAGAAGTCCGGAAATACCGACGCCTTGAATCCAACCGAATATCCGTGCCTAAACAGAAAGAGGGCGCCGCATCGAAACATCACAGGCCGCAGGAGCACGACATTGCAGGATTGCGGGAGTGCAGAATCACGGCTGCGCAGAATCACAGCTGTACAGAAAGCGCCGATTCACGGTAGTGCGGAATCACAACATCGCAGAAAACGCAGGATTGCGGCAGTGCAGAATCACGGCGGCGCAGCATCCACAGTTCGCCCGCACTCCGAAAGGTCCCACACATCCGCGCCCCGTCACTTGGGCGGAAACTCTCTCTTCCTGCCCGCGCGTAACCCTTTTTTCGCAAAAAAATAACGGCTGCGCCCTTCATCACACGCATCCGTTATCGCATCATATGCCTTACAGCTCTTTGGACATCGTGATGTCCGTGACGCCGTAGCCCATTTTAGTATACAGCTGAAAAGCGCGCTGATTCTGTCCAAACACATGCAGCCCGATCTTGCTCACATTCATGGAGCGCGCCGTCTCGTCAAGCGCCTGCATGGCCTGTTTGCCGTAGCCTCTGCCCTGATAGGGCTCGAAAATATAAATATCGTATATAAAGGCTTCGCGTCCGCGGCGGCCCTCCGTCACATTGAACCAGATGTAGCCCACCGCAGTCTCACTCTCCTCTTCCACAACGGAGTACAGATACGCGCCATCCGTCTGAAGTCCTGACGGCAGAAACCCGGTCATCGCTTCCTTGGACTGCTTCAGCGCGTTGTCCGCTTCCCAGGCACCGGATTTGATCTTCTCTTCGGCAAAGTCGTTCGTGGACTGTCTGAGGAAAAATTGGAATGTCGCTTCATCCATTTGAACCAGTTTTATCATTGTAGTCCTTCCTTATTTCGTGATCATACCCACAGCGGACAAAGAGCGGCCGGAACCTTCGCAAGTTTCCGTACGGCCCGGCAGCCAACCGGCAGTCTAAATACGGACCAGCCGGGACGTTCCCCGCAGCTCTGCTACGGAGGAGGCGCCGATGCCGAACATCGCCGTCCGAAGCTCCAGCTCGGTCTGCGCAAGCTTCGCTTCCAGCGCCTCCTCCGATTCTACGGCCGGGCCCAGCAAATTGCGCCCGAAGCCGCCCAAGTCTGCGCCAAGCGCCAGCGCCTTCGCAGCGTCGACGCCGCTGTGCAGCCCGCCGCTGCCGATCAGCGCGCCGGATGGCGAGGCGGCGCGGACATCCGCAATGCATTCCGCCGTCGGAATGCCCCAGTCCGCGAATGCCTCGGCGGCGGCCCGCTTCACCGGATCGGCGCTGCGGTACTTCTCGACCTGGCTCCACGAGGTTCCCCCCGCACCGGCCACGTCAATGAAGGCAGCGCCGGCGGCATAGAGCCTCCGCGCCGTCTCGCCGTCGATGCCCCAGCCGACCTCCTTGATGCCGACCGGCACGTCCAGACTGCGGCATACCTGCCCGATCCGGTTCAGCAGACCGCCGAATGCCGTATCGCCTTCCGGCTGGAACACCTCCTGAAGGCCGTTCAGGTGCAGCACGAGCCAATCGGCGCCGGCAATATCAACCGCACGCCGGCACTCATCCACGCCGTATCCGAGCGAGAGCTGCACCGCGCCCAGATTGGCGATGACCAGAATGTCCGGCGCGTAGTCCCGGACGCGGAAGGTCGCCGCCAGCTCCGGGCGCTCTACGGCGGCCCGGACCGAGCCGACGCCAAGCGCCCAGCCGCGCCGCTGGGCAACCGCCGCCAGCCGGGCGTTAATCCCGCCGGTCGCGGCGCTGCCGCCGGTCATCGAGCTGATGAGCAGCGGCGTGCGCAGGCTGCGCCCAAGAAAAGTGGTCCCCAGCGTGATGCCGCTGAAGTCCACCTCAGGCAGCGCGTTATGGCGAAACCGCCAGCGCTCGAAGCCTGCGGTCACACCCCGGCCTGCCACGTCTTCGTTCAGACATAAGCGGACATGCTCGATTTTGCGCTCGCCCGTAACGGGAGCAGGCGTTTCAGCCTCGCCGCCGGCACCGCGTGGCAATTGATTCATGGTGCTTCCTCCCGTCCTTGACTCTGTGCAGTGTTCATTATAACACATCGCGCAAGTGGAATATGCAGGGCCTGCCATTCCAGGCACAGTCCCGCACAGCGCCACGGCCTTCGTACAAAAAACGCCGAACAAACGGCTGCAGCGCAGCGTTTCTTCGGCGTCTCTGATAACTCCCACTTGCCTTAGAGCAGCGGAGACATGAGGCGGGCTCCCGATTCCAGGAGCCGGACCAGAAATTTCTTGTCCATAAACTTCTCATGAATGATGAGCGAGGTGGATTGCAGATCCCGTTCGAAGTCCGACACGATGCGCTGAACGCTTTCGGTCTTCAGCAGCAGTGCGTTGACTTCGAAATTAAGATGGAAGCTCCGCATATCCATGTTGGCCGTCCCGATCGTGGCGATTTCGCCGTCGATGATGAGCAGCTTGGAATGGATAAAGCCTTTTTCATACTCGTAAATCTGAACGCCCGCTTCCAGCAGCATCGGGAAATAGGAGTGGGACGCCAGGAACGGAATCCACTTGTCCGGCTTGCCCGGGAACAGCAAACGCACATCGAGGCCGGAAAGGGCGGCAACCCGCAGCGCCGTGTAGATGTCCTCATCCGGGATAAAATACGGCGTCGCGATCCACACCGACTTCTCGGCTGCGGTGATCATGGCGAAGAAAATATTTTTGAGCGACCGGCGCTCATTGTCCGGTCCGCTGGCGATAATCTGCACCGCCCCTTCGCCCGAGGTGTAGCGCAGCTGAGGCGACAGATAATCCTGCTCCAGAATCCGCTCTCCAGTCGTGTGCATCCAGTCCTGCAGAAAAATAATCTGCATCGTCCGCACCGCTTCGCCGCGTACGAGCATATGCGTGTCCCGCCAGAACCCGTACGTTTTGCTGCGGCTGAGGTACTCGTCCCCCACGTTCAGACCGCCCATGAAGCCGACGTCTCCGTCGATCACAACGATTTTGCGGTGATTCCGGTAATTGACCCGGCTGGAGAAGAAAGTGCGCGATGTTCCATACGCCGCCACCTTCACGCCCGCATTCGACAGCTCGTTCAGAAACCGTTTGGAGAGCTGCAGGCTGCCTACGGCGTCGTACATGAACCGCACCTTGACGCCCGACCGCGCTTTCTCGATCAGAATCTGCTGGATTCGCGTGCCAATCTCGTCGTCGCGGAAAATATAATACTCCATATGAATATGATGCTGCGCCTGACGGAGCTCCAGCAGAAGCGTTCCGAAGGTCTCTTCCCCGTTGGTCAGCACCCGCGTCTCCGACGTGAAGGAGATCGGCGTCCGCGCCAGCCTCTGCGACATGCCGAGCAGCTTCTGCTGGGCGGTATTGAAGCTGGACCAATCCTGATGCATCCGCAGCGCGTCATTCTCGATCCGCTCATAGGCCATGAGGTCGCGCTGCGCTTTTTTATCATACTTGCGGCGTTTGAACACATTTTGCCCAAACAAAAAGTAGAACACAAGACCCACGACCGGGATCAGGGCCAGAAGCAGAATCCAGGCCATCGTCGTCGACGGGTTCCGGTTCTCCATAAAGATCGCCAGACTGATCGAAACCACAGTCAGCGTCGAAAAAATACTGATGATCGTCCCTCCGGTACTGCCGAAAATGCCAAAGCCGAAATAATAGAAAGCAAGCAGAGCGGCAATAATGACGACCGATTGAATTCCTCTTCTCATTAGGGCATCCTACCTTTTCTTCGACAAAAACCTCACTGAAATGTCAAAATATATTGTACATGAAAGCCCCGCCTCTTCCTACTCAAACCCTATTCAAAATAGCAAATAAGTCAAAACTGTAACCTCTTTGAGCAGCGTTTGTTTCCCCGGCGAAATTATACTATAATCACCTTTGACTTGGCAGTCAATATGAGAACCGGCAAGTCAATAGCAATGGAAGGGAGTTCCTTACCCGGTGAAATCAGCCGATCGAAAAATAGAGATCATCAAGACAGCCATGGAGCTGTTCGCCCAAAAAGGAGCTTCCTCCACGTCCATGCAGGAGATCGCCGAGCGATGCGGCATTTCCAAGGGAAGCCTCTATCTTTTGTTCAAATCGAAGGAGGAGCTGCAGGAGAGCGTCTATTTGTACTGTTTCCGCAAGATCCGCGATCCTCTCCTCGCTCTGGAGCAGGAAACCGGCCTGTCTCCGAAGGACATGCTGCGCAGCCAGGTCGAGGCTATGCTTACCCATATGTACGAGCTGCGCGAATTTCTCCAGCGGGCCGTGCGGGATCTCGCGGAGAGCGATCCTTTGGAACCGCCAGCCTGGCTGTGCCGGATATTCGTGCCCCTGATCCGCTGGTTCGAGCGTCGTCTGGAGTCGGTATACGGGCAGGAAATCCTCCCCTATACAGGGGAGCTGTGGCTGCTTGCGCAGGGCATGATTGAATCGTACATCCGGGTTATTTTTCACCCGAGATCTCCGCTTACACCGACACACTCGGCCGTTCATCTGGTTCAAATGCTCGATATCGCCGCCGAGGGACTGATGGCATCCCGGCCCGATCCGCTTCTGTCCGCCGATACGCTGACCTCGCTGATTGCCAAGGATGAAGATGATGCGCAGAGCAATCCGTTTCATCTGATCCGGGAAATGAAGGAGTCGGCGGCCGGCCTTCCCGGCCTTTCGCCGGAAGAGAGCCGAGACATCAGGGAGTCGTTGTCCATTCTGGAGAGCGAACTGCTGAGCGTACAGCCGCGAAGAGCAATCATCAAAGGCATGCTGCTCAATCTTCAGTCCTGTCCTGGACTGGCCGCCCTTGCTTCAGAGCTTGAGAACCTCACTACTCCATGCGAGAGCCTCATTCTTTCGACACGGAAGTGAGACCAAACCGTCATCTTACACGTAGGTAGCAGTAGAGTTTTAGACAAAAAAGAGATTTACCGGAAGGAGTGTTACCGTACTGTTATGAAAGGTATTATTAATTTCTCGCTTCGGAACAAGTTCGCAATCTGGCTGCTGACCCTTATCGTGGTGTTCGCCGGCCTGTACAGCGGCCTGACCATGAAGCAGGAGACGCTGCCCAATATCAGCATTCCTTATCTCAACATTACAACTGTCTACCCTGGCGCGGCTCCGGAGGGTGTCGTAAATGACGTCACCAAGCCGCTGGAGCAGCGGCTGCGCAACGTAGACGGCATCAAGACGCTGAATTCGACGTCCATGGAGAACGCTTCGAACATCACCATCGAGTTCGAATACGGCACCAACCTGGACAACGCAACGGCGGCCGTCCGCGAAGCGCTGAATGAGGTGACGCTTCCGGACAATGTCCAGAAGCCGCAGATCACCCGGTTCAGCCTCAGCTCCCTGCCGGTCATCTCCCTCAGTCTGGCGAGCAACAGCCAGCAAAATCTGGAGAGTCTGACCCGGATTGCGGAGAATGACATCAGCCCGGCGCTGGAGGATTTGGACGGCGTGGCCTCCGTATCCGTAGCCGGGCAATATGTCAAGGAAGTGTCCCTGAAGTTCAATCCGGACAAGCTGAAGCAGTACGGGCTCACCGAGGACACCGTCAAGGGCATTATTCAGGGTTCCTCCATCCATGTGCCGCTCGGCCTGTTCGAGATGGAGCAGTCCGAGAAGGCCGTTGCCGTTGACGGCAATATTACGAACATCGACGACCTCAAGAACGTTGCCATCCCATATACGCCAGCCGGAGCCGGTACGGGTGCTGGAAATGCCGGGCAGGCCGCGGGCGCGGCGGGCCAGGGCATGAGCGGCGCGGGCGCAGCGGGAGCCGGAGCTGGTGCAGCTGCAAGCAGTACTGCGGGAGCAGCAGCAGGCGGTGCCGCAGGGACGGCTGCCGGAGCGGCGGCTAACCTGGGCCTGCCGACCGTCAAATTGTCCGAGCTGGCCACAATTGAAGTGACCGGACAGTCCGACTCCATTTCCCGCACCAACGGCAAGGATTCCATTGGCATCCAGATCATTAAGGCGAACGATGCCAACACCGTCGAAGTAGTGAACAAGGTAAAGGATGAAATAGACAAGCTGAAGGAGCAGTATAAGGACTTGGATCTGACCGTGCTGCTCGACCAAGGCAAGCCGATTCAGGACTCCGTGCACACCATGCTGTCCAAAGCAGTCTTCGGCGCCTTGTTCGCCGTACTGATTATTCTGCTCTTCTTGCGGAACATCCGCTCTACCATTATTTCGATCATTTCAATTCCGCTGTCGCTCCTGATCGCGGTTCTGTGCCTGCGGCAGATGGACATCACATTGAATATGATGACGCTTGGCGCGATGACCGTCGCGATAGGGCGCGTCGTCGACGACTCCATCGTTGTCATCGAGAATATTTACCGCCGGCTTACGTTAAGCGGCGAGAATCTGCGCGGCCGCGAGCTGATCAGCGCGGCGACGCGCGAAATGTTCGTGCCGATCATGTCCTCCACAATCGTCACAATTGCAGTATTCCTGCCGCTCGCATTTGTAAGCGGCATGGTCGGCGAACTGTTCCTGCCGTTCGCTCTGACCATGGTCTTCTCCCTGCTCGCCTCCCTCGTCGTGGCGGTCACCCTCGTTCCGGCGCTTGCGCACTCGCTCTTCCGGAACGGGCTTAAATCCAAGGCGGATCACGGCGAGAAGCCGGGCCGTATGGCGGCCGGATACCGCCGCATTCTGAACTGGTGCTTATCGCACAAGCTGATCACCTTTGGTACGGCGGTGCTGCTCCTCGTAGGCAGCCTGTTCCTGATCAAGCCGATCGGCGTCAGCTTCCTGCCTTCACAGGAGGAGAAGAACGTCACGCTGACCTTCTCGCCGAAGGCCGGACAGACACTGGAAGACGTGAAGTCGCTCGGCCTGAAGGCCGAGAAATACATCCTGTCCCAGGAGCATGTCGATCAGATGCAATATTCGATCGGCGGCGGCGGAATGATGGGCATGGGCGGAGGAAGCAAATCGGGCCTGTTCTACGTCACATATGACAGTGACACTCCCGAATTTGACAAAGTCAAGGAACAATTAATCGAAGGGCTCCAGAAGGAAGTGCCGGACGGCACCTGG
The DNA here is from genome assembly GCF_019904155.1 of Paenibacillus sinensis. Classification (GTDB taxonomy): domain Bacteria; phylum Bacillota; class Bacilli; order Paenibacillales; family Paenibacillaceae; genus Paenibacillus_AQ; species Paenibacillus_AQ sinensis. Next base: position 7,992 of record NZ_JAHCMB010000200.1, on the reverse strand, counting down.
GGCGACATGTCCGGCATGTCTGGCGGCGGACTCGGCGGCAGCACGCTGACCGTCAATGTATTCGGTGACTCGCTCGAACAGATCAAGCCGGTAACCGATCAGATTCTGGACACCGTCAAGAAGGATACGAAGAACTTCAAGGACGCGGAGACAAGCCTGAGCGAGTCCTACGGGCAATATACCATCGTCGCCGATCAGCAGAAGCTGAGCTCTCTCGGCCTTACGGCAGGGCAGATCGCCATGAAGCTGAGCCCTTCGGGCACCCGTCCCGTATTGACCGAGGTGCAGGTCGATGGCAAGAACTACAATGTCTATATCAACTCTGACAAAGAGACGTACAGCAGCATCAAGCAGATGGAAGATGCGACGCTGACGTCGCCGCTCGGCATTCCGGTCCGAATCGGCGATGTCGCGAAGATTGAAGAAGGCACGTCGCCGAATTCCATCACCCGCATGGATGGCAAAATGATGGTGAGCGTCACCGCAGATATCACATCCAGCGATGTCGGCAGCGCCTCGAATGGCGTCAAGGATAAGGTTGACGCCATGAAACTGCCGGACGGCGTCACTGTAACATTCGGCGGTGTCACCGAGCAGATTAACGATACCTTCGGCCAGCTCGGTATCGCGATGGCAGCTGCGATCGCGATCGTCTACTTCGTGCTCGTGGTAACCTTCGGCGGCGGACTTGCGCCATTCGCGATCCTGTTCTCGCTGCCGTTCACGATCATCGGCGGCCTCGTCGCCCTGCTGATCGCGGGCGAGACGCTGAACGTGTCCGCGCTCATGGGTGCGCTCATGCTGATCGGCATTGTCGTCACCAACGCCATCGTACTGATCGACCGCGTTATCCACAAGGAACGCGAAGGTCTATCCACCCGCGAAGCGCTGCTTGAAGCGGGCGGCACTCGCCTGCGGCCGATCCTGATGACCGCACTTGCCACGATCGGCGCTCTGCTCCCGCTCGTCACAGGGCTTGAGAACAGCGCCGGCATCATCTCCAAGGGACTTGGCGTCACGGTTATCGGCGGTCTGATCAGCTCCACGCTGCTGACGCTGGTCGTCGTGCCGGTCGTATACGAGTTCCTGATGAAGTTCCGCCGCAAGCGGGCGGAAGAGTAAGAACACGCTGACGCGCCGGCAAGCGCCCTTTCTGCGGGGAGGGCGTTCCCAAGGCCTGAGTCGGCGACCTCCTGCACGATGACAAGGATCGTGAATTTGAATCCCTGTCTGCCCGACCGTCTATACGGTCGCCTGGGTGGACCCCGGTTGACTCTGGCTCGCGCTCCCGGTCTATGACAGGGATTCGGTTCGCACTTCTATAGCAATAAGCCCTTCTTCGCTGACAGCGAAGAAGGGCTTATTGCGTTTCATCCGAAAACCTCATCTGAAAATCCTCATACGAAATCCGTGACGTGATGCGCTTGCCTGGAGAACCGCTAGCTGCGCACCTGCATGGAGACCAGCTGCGGAAATACGGGCTCAAGCCGCCGGTACATGTCCTTGAACAGCGGATACAGCTTCTCATACACCGCCCGGTTCGCCTCATTCGGAGCATGGCTTCGGATGATTCCGATATGTTCATCACCCTGCTCCAGCGAATCCAGCGCCCCAAGCGCCTTCATCGCTACCAGCGCGGCACCGTACGCGGATGCCTCATAGCTGTCCGGCACCTCGACGCGGACGCCCGACATGTCGGCCAACAGGCCGGTCCAGGCCGCCGAGGAAGCAAAGCCGCCGGAAGCAAGCAGCCGTTCAGGCGGTCCGGCCAGCTCATTCAGCGTCTCAGCCACGCCATTGACTGCGAACAGCACGCCTTCAAGCACGGCGCGGGCGAAGTGAGGCCGCCCGTGATGCAGCCCCGCGCCGGCGAAGACGCCGCGGGCATCCGGGTCCCAGTAAGGCGCGCGTTCGCCGGTCAAATAAGGCAGGAACACCAGGCCGTCCGCACCAGCCGGCACTGTCATTGCCATCCCGATCAGTTCATCGAACGTCTGAGGGCCGTCTTTGGCGTAGCCCTGCTTGCCGGGACCGATCACGATATGGTTCCGGCCGCGCCGCTGCCTTCTCTCCGGCTGGCCCCGGAAGCGTGAGTCCGCCCCTGCGCCTGACGGAGCTCCGTCCATGAACTGCTCCTTGAACCAGCGCAGCGCGATCCCGCCGTTGTTCGTCGGCCCCCCGATGAGCCAGCGCTTCTCGTCAAAAGCGTAGCAGAAAGTCCGGCCCTGCGGATCGATCAGCGGCTCGGACGCGAACCGGCGCACCGCGCCGCTGGTTCCGATCGTGACGGAGGTCCGGCCAAGGCCCGCCGCGCCGGAGCCGATGTTCGCCAGCGCGCCGTCGCTCGCCCCGACGACCCAGGGCGTATCTGGCGACAGCCCGCAGCTGTCCGCCATTTCCGGATTCATCCCGTGCAGCACCTCGGTCACCGGCACGATTTGGCTGAGCCGCTCCCTGCTGATTCCGACCAGCTTCAGCGCGCGCTCCGACCAGTCTTTTCCGCTGACCTCAAGCAGTCCCGTAGCCGCAGCCAGCGACACGTCCAGAACATACACCCCGAAGAAACGGTGCAGCAAATACTCCTTGATCGAAATAAATTTGGCCGCCTTGTCAAACAATCCGGGCTTGTTCTCCTTCCACCACAGCAGCTTGCAGAGCGGCGACATCGGATGAACCGGCGTACCGGTCAGCTTGTACAGCTCCTCCGCCAGCCCGCTGTCCTTGAGCCTCTCCAGCTGGGGAGCGCTGCGATTGTCCGCCCATGTAATCAGATCAGTCAGGGGCTTGCCCTCCCCGTCCACCGCCATCAGGCTGTGCATCGCTGTGCTGACGCCCACCGCCTCAATATCGCATGGCTTGACGAAAGCATTCTTCATCGCTTGGCGGAACGCCTCCATAACGGCCGACATAATGTCTTCCGGGCGCTGCTCCGCCCTCCCCGGCTCGGGTACAAGAAGAGAATAGCCGGCTTTGCCGGAACCGCGAATTTTACCGTTTTGTTCGTACACAAATACCTTTGTGCTGGTCGTTCCAATATCCAAGCCGACAAAAAGCCCCATGTCCTTCCTCCTCTATGTTACTGCCATCATTATAACCGCATCCATCGCCCCGGGAAACGAAAGTGAACATTTTCCCCTGCTCCATTCCCCGCTGTGAAATAAGCGGGCCCCTTATCCGTTATCAATTGCAAAAGCCCCTCTTCCGCGGGGAAGAAGGGCTTACTTATGAAGTCGGTTGGATCAAGGTCAGGCTTACAGGACTATACCGCTGCGGCGGCGCTCTCCATGGACGATCTCCAGGCCTGAAGCATTTGCAGATCGTACGGCAGGAATTCCTTCAGCATCCGGGCAAGTCCCCGGTACAGCGGGCTGTCTGTCGCTTCATCCAGATGCTCGCAGAATTCAGGCGTCCACTGAAGCAGATGCTCCTGTAAAAAGCTCTCCTGCACGTTCAGCAGCTCCAGCGCGCTTCTCGCCGAGAAGCTGTTGAAGAGCATACGCTCATGCAGTTCGTTCATGAATTCAAGTTCGATGGCAATATGGTCATCCGACTCATCTCCGCATTTCTTGAACACGATGCCGGCCGAAGCGTACAGGCAGGACAACACATTGCTGAACGCCTCCGACTCCCCGATAAGGGCAGCCTCTGTCGGCTGAACGCCCATCAGTGTTCCGTCCTTCATCAGACGGTCGTATTCTTCACCTTCCTTCTCGCACAGTTCAACCAGCTCCTGCGGCTTGCGTCCGCACAGATAAGATTTCACTTCGCGCCCGGCATCCCATATTTCGGCTCCCTTGGCGATTTGCCGGTTGCGGCTCCACTGGGCGATCAGGGATAAAGTCGGTCTTCTGCCGAGAAAATCGGCGAACAGCTGATATATGAAACCCCTGGTTTCCAGCCAGCGGCCAAAGGCGTCGGGAACATTCAGGGAAGGAACGGTCATCATAGTCATTTAGAGGTCCTCCTTCGGATTGTCGGCGTGCAGACTTGCTGCGGCCATCCTTATTGTACTCGTTGCAGGCGATAATTAAAAGTTATCGGGTCTTTGCGTTTTTATTATACCCTTATTTGTAAGCGCTTTTTTTGAGCATTTTATGAAGTTTCCGGTCAATTGTCGCATTACCGTCAAATTCTTCCCATCCCTTATCCTGCCTCATGTTAAGATAAAAAGAATCGTCTTCTTGTATGTGAATTGACGGCGAACCCTTAAAACCATAAAATTTGAAATAATCATAACAACAGTATGCCCAGCGAAAGGGGAGCCAACGCCATGGAACTGCTGACAGACCCTTTTGGACGCGTTCACGACTATATGCGGATCTCGGTCACGGACCGCTGCAATCTGCGCTGTATTTATTGCATGCCGGCGGAAGGCATGCAATTCCAGCCTCATGATGAAATTCTAAGCTACGAAGAAATCGCCTCAATCGTTAAGGCGCTCGCTCCCGCCGGACTGCGCAAAATCCGTCTGACCGGCGGCGAGCCGCTGGTACGCCGCGACCTGGAGCGCCTTGTCGCCATGCTGGCTGACATTCCGGAGATTGAGGACCTCTCCCTGACGACGAACGGCCTGCTGCTCCCAGGCAAGGCGACGTCCCTTAAGTCCGCCGGGCTCTCCCGGGTGAACATCAGCATCGACTCGCTTCGCCAGGAACGATTCGCCATGATCACCCGTGGCGGCGAGGTCGCGAAGGTGCTGAAGGGCATCGAAGCCGCCCAGACGGCCGGCTTGTCGCCGATCAAGCTCAATGTCGTCTTGATGAAAGGCATCAATGACGACGAAATCAAGGACTTCATCGCATTGACCCTGAACAGTCCGCTGAATGTGCGGTTCATTGAATATATGCCGATCGGCAGCGCGACCGACTCCTGGCGGCAGACCTATCTGCCGCTTGAGCGGGTGCTGGAGGCATGCCGGGAAGCCGGCTGGGAGACCGAGCCGGCCCATTCGTCGGCAGGCGCGGGTCCGTCGCAGGACCGCCGCGTGACCGGAGCCCGAGGCACCTTTGGCCTCATCCATCCCGTCAGCGAGCATTTCTGCGACAACTGCAACCGGCTTCGCCTGACAGCGGACGGCCATATCAAGGCCTGTCTGTACTGGTCGGACGAATATAACGTCCGCCCCCTGGCAGGCGACCCCGAAGCCGTCCGCGCGCTGTTCCGCAGGGCGCTCGCCGGCAAGCCTCATAACCACGAAATGGCTCTGGCGCTTGAGAAGAAAGCGCAGAGCCATACGCCAACCGCCCGCCGCATGTCGCAGATCGGTGGCTAACCCGCCGCCAGGCGCAGCAGGCGATACAGCATCATCACCGCCATGCCCCACAGCAGCAGCGCGGAGACGATGTTCATGCAGCGGAGCAGCCTGCCCGAAGGGTCGGCCGCCCCCAGCATCCGGCCCGCCGCGGCCAGAGCCGCGAACCAGGCCCAGGAGACGAGGGCGGCTGCCCCCGCGAAGGCCCAGCGCTCCCAACCGGCGTACTGGAGCGAGCTCGTCCCGATGACGCCCACGGTGTCCATCAGGGCGTGGGGATTGAGCAGCGACACCGACAGCGCGTAGAGCGCCTGCCCCTTCGGCGGCAGTGCGGCAGCCTGGCCTCCGGAGAAGCCGCCCCGCCATATTTTCCAGCCCATGAACGTCAGGAAGGCGGCGCCGACTCCGTACAGAATCGGCGTCAGCCCTTTCATCGCCAGAACAGCCAGGGATATGCCCCCTACCGATGCTGTAATCAGCAGCGTGTCGCATATGGCCGCCGTCAGCACGGCGGGCAGCGCCTTGAGAACGGCGGGCTGAGCCGCCCCCTGGTTGAATACAAAAATATTCTGCGCGCCCAGCGGCAGAATGAGGCCTATGGCCAATATCATTCCGTGTACGATTGCTTCAGTCATTGCTTGCTGCTCCTCCTTGGCCCATCACTGCCGGAGCCGCGACAGGCCCGCGATATGATCTTTACCGATCATACCGTCTACCGGCCCGGGCCGTGACCATCCAAAACTGAAGACGGCCGCCCAACCAAGCCGGGCGGCCGTCTTTTGCTATGCTATACTGAAAGCTATGATACGCAGAACTCAGCCGTGAAGGAGCAGTGATCCCATGCCGCTCAAATCTCCGCTTCCGGATAAGGAAGGTCAGAGCAGAAGAGTAAGTCCTGGCCCGAAGCCGGACTGGACCCCCGACCTTTCCGCTCCGATTCCTCTCTATATGCAGATCGCCGCCTATATCCGGAGCAAAATCGCAAGCGGCAGCTGGCCGCCGGGCACGAAGCTCCCGCCGCAGCGCACGCTGGCGAGAGAGCTTGGCGTCAACCGCAGCACGGTGGTCGCCGCGCTCGGCCTGCTCTCCGAGGACGGCCTCATTGAGGGCAGACATGGCGGCGGAACGGCTGTGGCCCGGTCCGTGAACAGCGAAGCGAGCCGGGGGAGCTGGCTCGCCTACGTGGAGGAAGGCCGGCATTACCCGAACCTGCCGGCCATCCAGGCGATCAACCGCCTGGAATTCAGCCCCGGGCTGATCCGGCTCGGCACAGGAGAGCCGGGTCCAGACCTGCTGCCGGGGACGGAAATGGCGGCTGTAATGACGGAGCTGGCGCAAGGCCCGCTGCCGCTGCCGTATGAGGAGCCGCTCGGCAGCCTCCGGCTCCGCCGGGCGGTCAGCGCGGAGCTGGCGCGCAGCGGGATTAACGCCGATCCGGCTTCCATTCTGATCCTGTCCGGCGCGCTCCAGGGCTTCCAGCTCATTTCGCTCGGCCTGCTTCCCAAGGGCTCGTCCATTTTGCTGGAGAGGCCTTCCTACCTGTACTCCATCCACGCCTTTCAATCGGCTGGCGTCCGGCTGCACGGCCTGGCGATGGATGAGCAGGGCCTGATCCCGGAAGAACTGGAGCTGGCGGCAGCACGCACCGGGGCGGCGCTGCTGTATACGATCCCTTCCTTTCACAATCCCACCGGGATTGTGATGGATCAGGAACGCAGACGGCAGCTCATGGAGAAGACCGACGCTCTCGGACTTCCCGTTCTGGAGGATGGCGCCTATCAGGAGCTGTGGCTGGATGCCCCGCCACCCGCGCCGCTGAAGGCGATGGACCGGAGCGGACGCGTGCTCCATCTCGGCACGCTGTCCAAATCGGCCAGCCCCGGGCTGCGGATCGGCTGGATCGCCGGGCCCGAGCCCGTCATCCAGCGGCTGGCCGACATCAAGATGCAGACCGATTACGGTGCAAGCTCCCTGTCCCAGCAGGCTGCCGCCATTTGGCTGGAGAAGGGTCTCCACGCCCGGCATACGGAGTCGCTGCGCGTGAAGCTGCGGGAGCGGCGCGATCTGCTGCTGGCTCTCTTGGAGAAGCATTTTACCGGACTGGCTTCCTGGAACCGCCCGTCCGGCGGATTCTATGTATGGCTTCGGCTGGAGCATCCGCTGCCGCTGCCGAAGCTGTTTCAAGCGGCGCTGGCCGAAGGGCTGCTGCTCAACACAGGCGATCTGTACGACCGCACCGACAGCCGGCATCTGCGCCTGTCCTTCTCATACGCTTCCCCGGCCGAGCTCGAGCGAGGGATCGCCCGGCTGGCGGAGGTGGTCCGCCGGCTGGGCGGACAGGTATGACGCCTGCCGGTTGCAAGCAAACGCAAGCACACTAAACCAGATACCTCCTCATATTGGGAAGCGAACAGCCTCATAATCAGCCCGCCATATGAATGACCGACATACAGGTATGGAGGCTCGGTCATAGGCCAAAACTCTCGTATATTCGGCTTACCGAGATACGGACTTAATGGAAAGAATGGAGATTCCTCCGATGATCGAGAGAACAAATGACACTATAAAAATAGATGAGAATCCTATTGCTGAGATCATAAATGCAGCAATAACTGGAGCAATAGCTTGAGTTATGGTATTCCCCAAATTATAAATTCCCAAGAAAAACCCAACCTGCTCCTTATCGGGAATAACTCTCAAATTCAAAAGGTTATCCAAAGAATTCCATATCCCCATTCCCA
>NZ_JAHCMB010000113.1 GCF_019904155.1 Paenibacillus sinensis | reverse complement strand
AGCCCTCCAGCGCCGATGGTACTTGGACCGAAGGGTCCTGGGAGAGTAGGAAGCTGCCAAGCACATGAACCACTGCTGAGTATTCAGCAGTGGTTTTTTGTATTCGGACTCTTCAATAAACGACCGGAGAAGGCCGTCCGGATTACATATTTGCGCTATAATAGACTAAGTGCGGCAATGAGAAGAGCAAAGAAGGTTAGTGAAAATGACGGGAAAAGTAGAAACCGGAAGCACTGGTAGTGTGCTGTCTACATGGTTTGATTTTAAATTCAAACTGCTGGCCGGAGGATTGGCAGTTGGTCTGATATCCGGAGTAGGTGTGGTGCTGTACCGCTACTCTCTGGAAACGGCCCTTGACGCAGCTCTGAATATTTATGCGTATCAGCGCACTCATCTATGGCTCATTCCACTATGGTTCGCTGTGCTGATTGCCGGCGGATGGATAACCGGACTGTTGGTGAAGAAACAGCCGATGATAGCGGGCAGCGGAATTCCCCAGGTAAAGGGAGTGCTGAAGGGCAAGCTTGCGATGAACTGGTGGCGGGTATTTCTGGGCAAGTTTATCGGAGGAACGCTCAGCATCGGCGCAGGTCTTTCGCTCGGACGGGAGGGACCTTCCATACAGATCGGGGCAAGTCTTGCGCAAGGCTTCAGCCGGTTGACGGGAAAGATGAAAACGGAAGAAAATTTTCTGATAACATGCGGAGCCAGCGCCGGGTTGGCCGCGGCTTTTAATGCGCCGATTGCCGGGGTGATTTTCGCACTGGAGGAGCTGCATTCCAGCTTCTCACCATTCGTTATGATGTCGGCATTGGCGGCGTCGCTTACCGCCGACTTTGTGTCGAAGGAGTTTTTCGGACTTAGTCCGATTTTTCACATATCGGGTTTGGGCGCCGTTCCGCTGAGTCAGTATGGGCATTTGCTTGGTCTTGGCGCAGTGGTTGGCTGTATGGGGATCGCTTTTAACAATGTGCTGTACCGATTCCAGAGCGTGTACCGCCGTCTGCCGATCCGACAGGAATTCAAGCCTGTGCTGCCTTTTGTGCTGGCTGGCATAGTAGGGATCTTCATGCCGTCCGTGCTTGGCGGAGGCAACGTCTTGGTGGATGATCTTGTTACGAATCGCTATACGATAGCGGCTCTGCTTCTGCTGCTTGCGGTCAAATGGGTGTTCACTGCTATAAGCTTCGGGTCCTCGGCTCCCGGAGGGATTTTTCTGCCGATGCTGGTTCTGGGGAGCATTACGGGTGTTCTCTATGCGCAGGCGGTCAACGGCCTTGCTGGACATTTCGTGCTGGAGCCAAGCCGCTTTCTCATTTTGGCGATGGCCGGTTATTTAACCGCCAGCGTGAAGGCGCCGATTACGGGTATTCTTTTGATTACGGAGATGACGGGTTCTTTCTCCAATTTGTTGTCGACAGGCGTTGTGTGCCTGACCGCTTACATGATTGCGGAGCTGTTCCGTTCGCGGCCGGTATACGAGGTGCTGCTGAGCCGGATTGTGGACAAAAACGGTCCGGATGAGCCGGAGGTTTCCGGCAAAACGCTGATCGAAATTCCCGTTCACCCGGGTTCGACGCTTGACGGAAGACGAATCAAGGAACATACATGGCCGGAGTATTGTCTGATCGTTGCGATCCGGCGGGGAGAGTTGGAGCTGATCCCCGGAGGGGAAGCCCGACTGCAGGGGGGCGATTACTTGATCATACTGACGGATAACGAATATGCTTCCCGAATCCGCGACTGTCTTGCTGTGGCGGCAGCCGATTACAGCGTGGGTTAGGCGGACATCAGCCTGAATGAACATCCGATTAACAGAAGGAGGAACATAAGTGAAGACCTTGCTCGTTACGGGCTACCGGGCGCATGAGATCGGTATTTTCAGCAGCAAGCATCCCGGCATTCCCTATATTAAAAAAGCGTTGGCTGCCCGAATCACGCCTCTGCTGGACGAAGGGCTGGAGTGGATCATTACTCCCGGACAGTACGGGGTCGATCTATGGGCATGCGAGACGGCGCTTGAACTGAAAGCTCTATATCCGGAGCTTAAACTGGGCATCATCGCTGCCCATGCTGAGCCGGAGAGCCGCTGGAAGGAAGAGAAGCAGGAGGAATTCCGCCGGATTGTAGCCAGAGCAGATTATTATGGCTCGATCAGCAACCGTCCGTTCGAAGGAAGCTGGCAGTTCAGGGCCAGAGACGAGCTTCTCATGCGCAAGAGCGACGGTATCCTGCTTGTCTATGACGAGGAGGCTGCACAGGGAAGCCCGAAATACATTAAGGGAGAAGCGCTCAAGCTGCATGAGGAGACGGGCTATGCGCTCCTGACCGTCACAATGGAGGATATCCAGAGCATGGCGGACGAGGATCGGCAGATGGCCGACTATGATTCCCAGTAATCGGAGTAACCGGGCAACGAAACGGACAACGAAAAAGCCCTGTCCGAGACAGGGCAATGTCTAGATCAGGCTGCGCAGCGAGGGCGCCCGGCGGGCCTTTGAATGCCGCTCGTAGGCGTAGGCCAGCCGGATGAGCGTAGGCTCGCTGTAGGCAGGGCCGCAAAATGTGACACCGAGCGGCTCGTTCTCCGAGGTGTAGCCGGCGGGCACGATAACCGACGGATAGCCTGCGCGGGCGGAGATGCGCGAGCCGAAGTCGGCAGGGAACAGCAGCGCGTCCAGGCGGTGCTCCCGCATGACGGCGTCGATGCCTTCCTCCTTGCACAGCTTCAGATCAAGGACCCGGTCGCGCAAATACTGCGGCTCTGTCATGGCCCCCGATGTCCGGTATTCGGCATCGAGCAGAGTGGTCTGGCCATAGCGGAGCGTCTCCATCGGGTGAGCATCGTTGAAGCGGATAATATCCTTCAATGTGCGCATGGGAGCGCCCGGTCCGAGCTTGGCCAGATAGCCGTTCAGCGCGGTTTTGAATTCGTTCAGCAGTACGGACGAATAACGGATCTCCCGCGCTGTAGGAATGTCGGCCGGGTCCACAATAACGGCTCCGCGTTCTTTCATAAGGCGGACGGCGGCATTAAATAACTCCGTCCGTTTTTCGCCAACTTCCTCGAAGTAGTAATCGCGGGGAATGCCGATACGGGCACCCTTCAGCGCGTTCTCGTCGAGATAAGCGGTATAATCGCCATGCGTTCTGCCGACTCCAGCGCCCATCGCGGCGTCGGAATCGTCGATGCCAAGCATGGCGTTCAACATCAGGGCTGCGTCGTGGACTGTTCTAGCCATTGGCCCGGCCGTATCCTGGGAGGGGGAGAGCGGCAGAATCCCTGATCGGCTAAGCAGGCCGACTGTCGGCTTAATGCCGACGATGGAGCCAAGGCTTGACGGATTCAGGATGGAGCCGGACGTTTCCGTACCGACGGACACAGTGCAGAAGTTGCAGGATACCGCCACGGCGGAGCCGGCGCTTGATCCCCCCGTCGGCATCAGGACGTTATAGGGATTTAAGGTCTGTCCGCCGCGCGAGCTGTAACCAGAGGGCATGCCGGTGGTCATGAAATTGGCGAACTCCGTCATGTTCGCCTTCCCGAGAATGACCGCTCCGGCTTCGCGGAGCCGGGCGACGATGAATGCGTCCTCTCCGGCATACGAATCCGCCAGCGCCAGCGATCCGGCACTTGTATGCATGCGGTCTCCCGTGTTGATGTTGTCCTTGAGAAGGACCGGGATTCCGTGAAGGGGCCCGCGGGCGCCCAGAAGCTTGCGCTCCTGGTCCATCGCTTCCGCAAGGAACAGCGCGTCGGGATTGATTTCGATCACAGAGTTGACGGTCAAGCCGTTCTTGTCATGCTCGGCGATTCGCTCGAGATAGGTCAGCACCAGCTCGCGTGAAGTAAGTTCGCCGGCATTCATGGCCTTCTGAAGATCGTCGATTGTTGCTTCCACAATGTCAAATGACATGGGCGGCATCTTCCTTCCTGATTACACCTTTGTAATCGTTTACTTTAATAATAATTATACGCCGGGAGCCGACGGTGAGAAGCCTTCCTCCGCCAAATATTCCTTGGCCTCATCCGGCGTCTCGAACGCCATTTCCAGGCTCAGTCCGGAGTAGAGATACCACAGATCGTCCTCGGCCCGAAGAACCAGCTTCTCTCCCTTGGCATTGGCCCATTCACTCTCGGCTGGAAGCCGCTTGGCCTTCTTGCGTGCGGGAGCCGGAGCCTCGGGAGCGGGCTCGGAGAGAGAGGCGATTGAGGCGTCCACCAGACGGCGAAGCTCTTCCTTCGAGAATTCCCGGACATTGACGAAGCCTTTGGCGTCCGCATCATATCCTTGAAGCAAGCCGCCAAATACATAACCGTTGCCGTTCGGATGGAGATGATACGCGACGGTCTTTTTCTCATGAAGACTTCCTTCGAAGTGGTAATTGACTCTGCCGAGCGAGACGTTTTTGCGCTCAAGCTGCGGATAAGAGTCCAGAATTTGAATCTTTTGTTCAAAAGTAAGCATAATCAGCCTCCGGTAAGTTGGATAGGGAAATCTGGATAAGAAAACTTGGGTGAGAAAACCTAGGTCTGTAAATGGAAACCGGAAAATCCGGCTCGGTTCGACAAGAACAGTTGGATCAGGCAGACCGGGCATTTTCGACATAAAGCCATGGCAAGGTTAACCTCCGGTACGGATAGGCTTCCTCTCAGAAGGACGAACCCTCCGTTTCTCCTTGTCTGATTATAGCATGCCCCGGATACAGCCGCTCCTCTTTCCGGCGGAAGGCCGCTTGCTAATCGGGGATGGGAACGGTATATTTCTCATAAACCCGCTCGGAGGTGACGACAATTGATTCAGGTGGCTGCGGCCGTGATATATAATGCAGAGGGTCGGATTCTGATCGCCCGCCGACGAGAAGGGAAAGCGCAGGCGGGAATGTGGGAATTCCCCGGCGGCAAGCTTGAAGAGGGGGAGAACATCTGCGATTGTCTGCGGCGCGAGCTGGCTGAGGAGATGGACATCGAGGTGGAGCCCTATGCTTTTTTCGGGGAAAATGAGCACGCTTACGGAGCCCTGCATATCCGGCTCACGGCGTGGAAGTCACGGTATATCGGCGGAGCCATCCGCCTGACCGATCATGACGATTACCGCTGGGAGGAGGCGGGCCGGCTGGAGGCTTATCCTTTTGCGGCGGCGGATATTCCGTTTGTCCGGAAGCTGGTCTTGGAGTCTCGCGCGGGGAGGGAGTGAAGATGAAGAGAAGAGCAAGATTCATCGTAGCGGCGAGCGCTGTCCTCGGCCTTATTCCTTTTATCGCGTATGCTGTACTCTACCCGAAGATGCCGGATCAAGTTCCCGTTCATTTCACCGGAGGGACGGCGGACCGTTTTACCGGGAAATGGGGCTTCGAGCTGCTGCTGCTCGCCGGGGTGGGAGAGGTTGGACTAGTCGTGATGCTGCTGATCCGGGCGTTCCTTGGAGGAATGCTGCCTCAGGGACGTCTGCCCGGAGGGGGACGGGAAGGCGATGCCGTCTGGCGGATTGCCATACCCGCGGTTACCCTGTTGTTCGCCGGAATCAGCATCCGCGCGTTGTTTGAAATGATTTAAGATGGGAGAGAACATGATGACAACCGGAAACATTCGTAAAATTAAATGGGGTATTATCGGCACAGGCGGGATTTCGCAAAAATTTGCGAAGGATCTGGCCTACAGCAAGGACTCCATTCTGTGGGCGGCGGGTTCCCGTACGGCGGAAAGCGCCGAGCGGTTTGCAGCGGAGTTGGGCATTCCGAAGGCTTACGGAAGCTATGAGGAGCTGGTTGCCGATCCCGAGGTGGATGCCGTCTATATCGGCACGCCGCATCCGTTCCACAAGGAGAACGCCATACTGGCGCTTAGCACAGGGAAAGCGGTGCTGTGCGAGAAGCCGTTCACTGTGAACAGCGGAGAACTGGAGGAACTGGTAACGTATGCCCGGGAGAAGAACCTGTTCCTTATGGAGGCCATGTGGAGCCGGTTCATTCCCGCTGTCGTCAAGGTCAGGGAGTGGATCAAGGAAGGCAGAATCGGGGAGGTGCGGCTGCTAAAGGCGGATCTGGGATTTCGCGCCGACTGGAACCCGGAAGGCCGATTGCTGAACCCGGCGCTGGGTGGCGGAGCGCTGCTGGATGTTGGTATTTATCCAATCTCGCTGTCCTCGATGCTGTTCGGACCGCATCCGAAGCAGGCCTCCAGCACTGTACATATCGGGGAGACGGGTGTCGACGAGCACTTCTCGCTCCTGCTGTCGTACGGCTCCGGCGTGACAGCCTCATTGAATGGCGCCGTCCGATTGACACTGGACGATCCGGCCTATATTTATGGAACTGAAGGCCGGATCGTTCTGTCTTCGGTGGTGAATCCGAATAAGGTAGAGCTGTATATCGGCGGTGAGCTAGCGGAGACCTTCAACGACACGCGGGAGTGTCAGGGCTACGCTTTCGAGGCGGATGAAGTGAACCGATGCCTGGCCGAAGGGCTGACCGAGAGCCCGGTTATACCGCTGGACGAGTCCATCGAGATTATGAAGCTGCTGGATGCCGTCCGTTCCGAGTGGGGATTGAAATATCCCGGAGAAAAATAAGCATAAATGGATCAATGCGTCCCTGCCGGTGCTGCTGGCAGGGACGCATTTATTATTTCTTCATGATGTTTGATACTGACTTTCACCGCCACGCCACCAGGCGTTTGGCAACTTGTTCTATGAACATCCCGCTACCGCTAATTTCACCCGGTTCGGAGAAGCCTGATTGCTCCATGGACCGGCGTGTCCGGTCAGGTCGTCTGCCTCAAGCCCGCCTGCGCCTGCCGGAGCGCTTCCTGCGCCGGTAAGCCTGGCAGAGCACTCTTGAGCTGGGAACCTTTGGGCTTGGCGGCAACGGATGCGGCCTGGACCGGCGCGCTCCAGAGCGGCAGCCTGAGCACGACGGTGCAGCCGAAGTCCTGGGAGCGCTCGGACAGCTCCAGCGAGCCGTGCATGGCCTCGGCCAGCAGACGGCTGAAGGTCAGCCCGAGCCCGAGGCCGCGCATGGCGGCCGTCTGGCGCTCGCTGCTGCGGAAGAAGGGCTCGAAGACCCTGCTGCGCCGGTCTTCGGGTATGCCCTCGCCGTTGTCCGCGAGGGCGATTTCGGCCTGTCCGTCCCGGGCTGTCAGCCGGACGGACAGCCGCAGCGAAGCCTCCCTGCGCTTCGCCTGCAGGCTGTTGTTCAGCAGATTGGTTACAATCTGCTGAATGCGAAGAGGATCGCCGGACAGATAGACCGGCGTATCGGGAAGAACGAGCTCCGGTTCTTCCATGTCCTCATGCTTCGTCAGCCTCCATTGGTACATAATCTCGGACAGCAGGCGCGAAGCCTCCAGCCGCTCATGCCGGACACTGACCATGCCGGCCGCAAGAGCGTTGTAATCGAGCAGATCCGCCACCATCCGCTGCAGCCGTTCCGCCTCAAGCAGCGCGATGTCCAGAAATTCCTCGGCTTCATCCGCTTCAACAACCTTCCCGCGGACGGCGTGAACCAATCCCTTGATCGAGGTCACCGGCGTCTTCAGCTCATGCGATACGCCGGCCAGCATGAGACTCCGGGAATGCTCCAATTGATGAAGCCGGCCCGCCATTTCGCGAAAAGAGCCCAGCAGCTCATGGATTTCCTGTTCCTTCGCCTCCACGTTCAGCGTAACGTCGTAGCGGCCGAGGCTGATCTCGGCTGCAGCTGCGGCCACCCGCTGGATCGGGCGGGCCAGCTTGCGGGACAGCAGATAGATCGTCAACCAGCTGAGGCCAATAAGGGCCAGCAGCAGGACGGAGAAGAAGATGACCTCCTCCCTGGGAATGTAGGACAGCGACTTCTTGGACTGCAGCACGAACACCTTGCCCAGCAGTGTCCCTCCGGACGATACCGGGGCGGAAGCCGCTTTGAATTCCGGACTCCGGGCATCGGTCAGGCTGTCATTCAGTTCCTGCCGCATCTGCTGATCGTTCATCGGGGGAGAGGAATACAGAAGCCCGCCGCTTTCGCCTGTTACGATGACGCACATATCATTGGTCAGCTTGAAGAACCGTTTGCGGTCCTCGATCAGCGGTCCGAGATTCGGGGGAACCTTCAGGACGCCGCTGTCATTCATCTGATCGGCAATTTCCTGAGCGAGCAGTCCGGCAGTCTGCAGCCGGTTCGAGGTCGCTTCCTGGCGAATCCACCAGAAGGTGAGCAGCGCTGCGGCCACCAGGCCCACGCTGATGATTATCAAATAGCGAACCGTCCAATATTTCAAAATGGAAGTCCGGCGGCTTGGATTCCCGAAGCCCGCGCGCTTTATGTGGAGCATAGCTGATACCCCGTTCCCCGCAGCGTCCGGATTTCGCCCTCATCCGCCGGCCAGCCCAGCAGCGCCTGCCGCAGCCGCTTGACCGACAGGTCTACGGCCCGGTCGCTGCCGTCGTAATCCATCCCCCAGACCTGTTCGATCAGCTGCTCCCGGGTGAACATCCGGTTCGGATGCTCGGCGAGGAAGAGCAGCAAAGACTGGTCGCGGGGGGAGAGGCTGACCTCTACGCCGCTAAGGAAGACCCGGCCTGACGTATAGTCGATGAGCAGGCTGCCGAAGTGGCGTTTTCGGCTGCCATCGGACCATACGGAAGGACGCCGCAGCACGGCTTTGACGCGGGCGACGACCTCCTCTGGCACAAAAGGCTTGGTCATATAGTCGTCGGCCCCGCCGTCCAGTCCCGCAAGACGGTCGTCGATGCCGTCCCTTGCGGTCAGCATGATGACGGGGCAGCTGCTTCTGCTGCGGATATGCTCCAGCAGTTCAAAGCCGCCGGCTCCCGGAAGCATGACATCAAGCAGCACAAGTGAGGGCGGAGAAAGCGCAAAGGACTCCACCGCCGCCGTGCCGTCGGCTGCGCGGTTGACGGAGAAGCCCGCTTTTTTGAGATAGGCCGCCAGTACTCTGGAAATGGCCTCTTCATCTTCGACAATCAGAATCGGTTTCATAGCCTGGAGCCTCCTTCTAGTAAAAGGCAACGTCCGGGATCGGAAAGAAGCCGCAGACGATTGACCTTTGATGTATTAATTTTGGAATGCTTAAATTGTAGATATATCATACAGGTAGTGTACCACAGGAACCCCGCCTCCGCTTTGACTTCTTCCCGACATATTGGGCTGATAGAATGGCCTGTGAACGGATATGGAAGACAAATGGAAATGGAGGAACCGATATTGAAGACTAGAAAATGGATATGGTGGATTGCCGGAATCGCCGTAGTGGCGGTTATCATCGGCTACATGATCATGGAGCGCTCGCTGGGCAACAATGTGGAGATTGAATCCGTCATTCCGTCGCAGAGCGCGTCGCCTTCGGCAGGGGGCGATACGACGTCCACCGGAGGAGCCGCCGTAAGCGAGGACCAGTTCAATGGCCAGTGGACAATCGCGGATGCTTCCAAAGTCTATTGGTCGGTGACGACCTCACGGGAAACGGTCAATTTCGTCGATGACGCCGTAACGGGGAGCTGGACGGTCGATCTGAACGATCCTTCCGCCATGAAGGGCGAGGGCAAGGTGGATATGAGCGGGCTCGATTCCGGGAACGGGCAGAGGGACGAGCATGTGAAGAGCGACGATTTCCTGGCCATCGGCACTTATCCCGAGTCTGCCTTTACCGCGGCTTCGTTCTCGGAACTGCCGAAGGAATGGACGGAGGGTACTTCCGTCCCGGTTGAAATCAAGGGGAATTTGACCGTAAAAGGCATTTCCAAAGAGGTTGTGTTCAAGAGCGAGGCGGCATATAGCGGTGGACAGCTGCTGCTGTCGGGAACGACACAGGTGACCTTCTCCGACTTCGGCATGACCAATCCGCATAATGTGGTGCTTGAGACGGAAAATGAATTCGAAGTCCGGCTCGAATTAGTGCTTACGAAATCCTAAACAGACAGATTTCCGACTTTTTCGCTACTGTTCGATATGAAAACCAAAACTTCTTGTAACGGCCTCCTTTCTGCTGAAAAAGAGTCCGTTTTTTTTATATTGGCTTTGTTCTTGGACCGCGTTATGATGAGGAATGGAAAATAGTTTAATTCTGGGAGAGGAGCCATGTGAACCCTTTATATAGACGATTGGCGATCCATTTCGCCGTATATGCCGTGCTGTTCTACGCTATGCCGCCAGTGCTCCGGAACCTCACCGGGACGATGAGCGATTTGGGCGCACTGGTCACGCTGCTGCTGATTGTCTGCCCGTTGGCCGTGCTTCTGCTATCGGCTGAACTGGGTTTTAGATGCGGCTTCACTCCGCTGCCAGCGCTGCTTCCGGCACTGCTGTTCGTGCTGGCGGTATACACTGTGTTCTACGGGAATGCAACCGGCCTTCTCTATGCCGCGGCTTACGGTCTGATCTCGCTGGCCGGGAATGCGGGAGGAGCGTTTCTCCGGGCGATGACGGGACGAAATGAATGAATGGAGCGGTCGTACAGAACGACCCGAGTTATTTTATGCGGAAGAGGGAGTCAAGTTGGACAAGGAAGAAAGCCGGTTTAAGCTCATGGTCTTGTCGGAGGCTGCGCAGGAGCTGATTTTGAACGAGGACCCGCAGAAGCTGCTGGACAATCTGTTTCAAAAGCTCTCAGCCTATCTGGATCTCGATATTTACCTGAACTATATTTTTGACGAGGACACATCACGGCTTCATCTGATGAACTACCATGGGATTCCCGATGAGGAATATCCGCTGATTGAATGGATTCATCTTGGCGAAGGGATCTGCGGCGGCGCAGCCCAGAAGATGACCCGGATTATCGTTACGGATGTCGCCCATTCTTCTGACTCCCGGTTCGCTATGATCAAGCGCTTCGGCCTGCAGGCCTATGTTGCATATCCCCTTATCTCGTACGGCAAACTGGTGGGCACACTATCGTTCGGCTCCCGCAAGCGGACGGCATTCTCCGATCTGGAGCTGGATATTATACACACCATCGTCAGCCAGGTGTCGATCGTGCTGGAACGCATCACGCTGATTTCGGCGCTAAAGACCAAGAACCATGAGCTGGCCCAGAAGAACAGGGAGCTCAGGCATTCGGAGGAGCAGTTGGCCTCAATCTTTGCCGTCATCCCAAGTCCGGTGCTGGTCATTTCGCTGGTGGATCAGAAGATCGTCGCTTCGAACGAGGCGTTGTTGTCCCTGCTGGAGATCGGAAGCGAGGAGCTGGAGGAATGCTACTGGCCGCAGCGCAGCGAGCCGGGCTCACTGTTCATGCGGATTCTGGAAGGTTCGCTGCAATCGCTTCAGCAGGGCGGGAATGTGGAAATCGCGCTGTTCACTGCCTATGGACGGTCCAAAATCTGCCTATGCCACGCCGTCACGCTTGAGCTGAATCAGAAGCCCTGCATGCTGACCGTCTTTAGCGACTTGACCGAGCACAAAGAATATGAGAAAGAGATGGTACGGCTGGATCAGCTTCATCTGATCGGGGAAATGGCGGCCGGGATCGGCCATGAGGTGAGAAATCCGCTTACGACCGTCCGAGGATTTCTGCAGCTGATGCAGAAGAAGGATATTGGCAATTCCGTTTATATCGACGTGATGATCGAGGAATTGGATCGGGCGAATTCCATTATTTCCGAGTTTCTCGGCTTGGCTAAAAATCAACGGCTGGATATGAGGTATGCCCAGTTGAACTCGCTTATCGGCAAAATTCTTCCGCTGATCCAGGCGGATGCGACGGTCGGAGGAAAGTCGGTATCCGCCGAGCTCGGCGAAATCCCGCTGCTGTTCATCGACGAGAAGCTGATCCGCCAGCTGATTCTGAACATGGTCCGCAACGGGCTGGAAGCGATGCCGCCAGACGGCAGGCTTAACATCCGTACCTATCCGGAGGGGGAATTCGTCGTACTGGCGGTGAAGGACAGCGGGAAGGGCATTCCGGCCGACCAGATCGAGCATATCTGGAAGCCGTTCTATACGACCAAGGATGGCGGATCTGGGCTGGGGCTGGCTGTCTGCTTCAATGTGGCGGACAAGCACGGTGCCAAAATCGATGTCGTTACGGGACCGGAAGGAACTACATTTTTTGTCCGGTTCAAAATAAGCCCCATTTAACTTCAGGCATTGCCTGCCCATCATACATAGAATCGTTCCATCATTCCTCCCGGATCGAAATTCACAGATGTGAAATTCTCCATCAAGGGGCTTTCGGTCCCAAAAAATTCACAATTTTCTGCAGGATTCGCCGCGATTCGTTCGTCATATAGAAGCGGGCTTTGTTTAGGCGTCGGGGATGTTTCTCCCGAGTTCAGAGTCCCAGCGGTATTTGGTATCCGCAATATGCATGACTCTGGCATCCAGTCCGTTCCAGGCCTCGTGAGGATAGGATGAGATCAGCTGATGCAGTCTTAGGAATCGGTCGCGCGGCAGCAGGTGGACGTAACGGCCGATAAAGCCGGAATACAACAGGGCGTAGCGTTTCAGCCGTACGGCCGCTCCGGCGACCAGGGCGAGGATCGCCGCGCCCTCCTTCATTTCCGCAATTTGTGCTTCGTGTTTGATGACGTATCGGAAGGTGCGGTCTTTGATCAGCTCCCGCCGCAGCCGGGCGACTTCGCCAATGTACTCGGCAAGCAGAGGCTCGAAGTCCTTCAGCAGCAGACTTTCCATCTCCAGATCCATGTCCTTGCGCAGGCGGAAGCCGTGCAGCAGGGCGACACGCTGCCTCGCCACCCGGTCGCCTCGCAGCAGCACGGCGATTTCGCGCAGCTTCTCGTAGGCCAGCGTATCGTTCTCACGCAGAATGGAGACGGCCTCCTGCCGGTTAAGCTCCAGGCCTTCCCTGATCCGGTCGATGTCCCGGGCGAAGAGCCTATCCAGGCCGCGTAAGTTCTCGGCCGATCTTGCCCTGCGCTGGGCGGTGGAGAGCACCAGCAGCAGAATAACGCCGGCTGCCAGGCTGAGTGCCAGCTGCAGGGTATCCGCGGCGAAATAGGCCGCGGCTAGCGTCAGGAGCGCAACGAGCAGCCTGGCGTACATCATGCGGCGGCCGACAAGGGCTGCCGCCCGGACTTCCACCAGGGCCAGAGCGGAGCGACCGCAGTGGCCGCAGCGGTCACCGGGAAGCGCGGTGAAGGTTCCGCAGCGGGTGCAGACGCGCAGCCGGTCGAAGGAATGGCGCGGCCGCCGGAATGGGCGCAGCACAACCGGCTTCTTATTAGCCATGGGTCCGGTCGCCTCCGTTCAGTGTAGCCAGCAGCTTCTCGTCGATCTCCTCTTTGGATAACGGACGGCGGCCCCGGATAAAGAGCCGGAGAATCTGGATGCATGTATAAAGAAACGCAGCGGCTAGTATCACGTATGAAATCATGGAATGATCCTTTCTGAAAAGATTAGACTTGTTCGGGAAGAGACGGCGGTCCCGGGAACATCGCAGTACGAAGCGCTCTGAACCCGCTATCGCAGGTATCCTGTTTCTTCCAAAGAAATCTCCCTTCGTAGACGGAAATCCGCTCCGCAGTAGGAGTCCCGCTCCGGGGAAGGAAGCGTGGCGATTGCTGCTCAGCGTT
Source organism: Paenibacillus sinensis (assembly GCF_019904155.1). Lineage (GTDB taxonomy): Bacteria > Bacillota > Bacilli > Paenibacillales > Paenibacillaceae > Paenibacillus_AQ > Paenibacillus_AQ sinensis. The sequence goes on along the minus strand of NZ_JAHCMB010000113.1, from coordinate 75,115 downwards.
CCTTAAGTTGAAGTTTACAGGGTTTAATTATATCATAATGGCATGCTATTGACAGAAATTAGAATAGGCCCTCATGCCGCTAATCCAATCACAAGAGGAGTCATGTCATGCATCGTAATGAGGTTCACACCAAGAAAAATGAAGTGCTTTCCATTCACTCTAATAGAAGATTTCTGACAATGCTCGGGCGGGTACTGGTTCCGCTGCTGGCGATTCTCATGCTGCTGGTTCCACCAGCCGCATCTTCCGTCTATGCGGCAGGCTCGGGATCGGCGGTTTCCGCCGGGGCTTCGTCGCAGATCGATGCCGTTCTCGTTCTGGATGTCAGCAATTCGATGAAGACGAGCGACCCGGGCGGCATCGCAGACGAGGCGATGAAGATGTTCATCGACATGCTCGCAACGAAGGGAGACAAGGTCGGCGTTGTCGCCTATACCGACAAGGTTCAGCGCGAGAAGGCGCTCCTGACCATCAACTCGGCATCGGACAAGCAGGATTTGAAGAATTTTATCGACGGACTGGATAAAGGACCCTATACGGATATCGCCGTTGGGGTAGATGAAGCGGTGAAAGTGCTCCAGAACGGCAGCGACCCGAATCATGAGCCGATGATCGTACTGCTGGCGGACGGCAACAATGATTTTAATAAATCGACGGGACGTACCGAGAGCCAGTCCAATCAGGAACTGGACGCTGCGGTGCAAACTGCGAAGAAGAACGGTTACCCGATCTATACGATCGGGCTGAACGCGGATGGCAAGCTGAACAAGAACAGCCTGTCCGATCTGTCCTCGCAGACGGGCGGCAAAGCGTTCGTAACGAATTCGGCGGATGATCTGCCACAGATCCTGAGCGAGATTTTCGCCGACCATCTGAAGCTGAAGGTTGTTCCGGTGCAGTCCATTACCGCAAACGGCGCCTATCAGGAGGTCACGGTAAATGTGCCGAACGCCAGCGTGCTGGAGGCCAACATTTCCATCATCTCCTCGCAGCCGGTTACGGCGAAGCTGACCGATCCTTCGGGCAAGGAGGTCGCTATTCCGTCGAACGATGTCCTTTTGTCGAAATCGTCAACCTACAGCCTGCTGAAGCTGCTGTCTCCGCAGGAAGGAGACTGGAAGCTGCAGGTCAAAGGCGTTCCGAAGGACAAGATCGATATCAATCTGATTTTCAACTACGATTTGGATTTGCAGCTGGAAGCCGTTCCTTCCAAGACTTACAAGAAGGGCGACACAGTTCCGGTCTCGGCGCATCTGTTCAGTAACGGGACACAGGTAACGGAGCAGGAGCTGTACGGTCAGATGAAGGCCGTGCTGCTTGCAACCGACCTGGACACCGGGAAGACCGAGGAGCTTCCGCTGGATAACAGCGGCGGCGAATTTAAAGGGGATTTTGAAGTCAAAGACAATCATAATTATCAATTGAAGGTGCGGGCCGAAGAGAGCAGCTTCTACCGGGAGAGCAACGCGGTGGAGGTTAAAGCCGGAGGCACCGGCACACCGGCGCCGAGCACAGCTCCGGCACCGGCGGAACAGGCTGGAACGGGCGGCGGTCTCAGCTGGGTGAAGATCGCGCTGATTGCGGCGGCGATACTGATTCTGGCGGGCGCTGCGGCCGTCTGGATGTTCATGAAGAAAGCGAATAAAGGCTTTGTCGGTCAGCTGGTTGTCGAGGTGCTCGACGCCAACACCGGGGAGAAGACATACCCGCAGTACAAGAAGCTGAACGGCTTCCGGGGCAAGTTCAATCTGCATCAGCTGCTCCAGCTCGCTCCAGAGCTTAAGGAGTCGGAGAAGCTGGTCTTCATGCCCGGCGCAGGCGACAGACTGGTGCTTCGGGGCAGCGACATCGCGGTTGAGAAGTCCGGACGGGCAGCTGATGTAACCCGGGGGCTGGAGCTGAAGAGCGGAGACCGGATATCGGTGCCGCTGCACAGCGTGGATAAAACAATTTTGCTAGAATATCTGGTATAAGAGCGAAATGCTTCCGAAGCCAGTTTTGCTGGAGCATAAGCCAAGAAGTTAATTCATCGTAAAACTTTTAGGAGTTGAGAACATGAAACCGGTCGTAAGAGAACATATCCAACAGCTCGACGTTTCACTCGGGGGAGGCATTGTCAGCGACAAGATCAGGGTCGACACCATCGACAATCCGATGCTCATTATCGGTCTGGGCGGTACCGGGATCGACGCGCTTCTCCGTCTTAAATATCAGATTAACCGCAGGTTCAAGCTGCCGGAAGACCCGATCTCGAAGAAAAAACGCGACAAGCCGGACAACGTCGAATTCCTGGCTTTCGAGACGAACGAACAGGACCGCGGCAAGCGTTACAAAGGCATCGGCCTCGATCCGCAGAACGAATTCGTCCTGCTGGCCAACGCGGAGATCGGCGGCCTGCTGCAAAACCGCAGCATCCTTGATCCCTACATTACCGAATGGCTGTCGCCGGAGCTCAGCATTACGGACGGCATGAACGGCGCCGCCGGCGTGCGCCAGGCGGGACGGCTGCTGCTGTTCACGAAGATCAATCAGGTTGTCGGCGCGATCGACAAGAAGATCAAGACGCTCAGTGTGGGCACGAACAAGAAGCTGATGGTCTTCCTGCTGACAGGTCTGTCGGGCGGTACGGGAAGCGGCGCTTTTCTGGACATCGCCTATATCGTCCGCGGCATCATCGAGCGCGATTACGGCTCTGCCGGCATCGACCGGGTCAATACGCTCGGCTATTTGTTCACGCCTGACGTCAACCTATCCAATAAGAGTCTCAGCGAGCATACCCGCGAATACATTCGCAAGAACGGCTATGCGGCGCTGAAAGAGCTGGATTACTGGATGAACGTGGACAGCCGGGGCGAGCGGTTCCGCCAGCAGTACGGCAACATCCTTACGGTCAATTCGCCGCTGCCTCCGTTCAACCTGTGCCATCTGATCTCCGCAACGAACACGGAAGGCAAGCTGCTGGAGAGCGCCTACGATTACTGCATGAACGTGACGGCGGAGAATATCACGAACTTCATGGCGAGCGAGGATAAGCAGTCGGGAGAGGAATTCGCGATCCACGACTATATCAGCAATATCCGCACGAATATCGCGCAGATGCACAAGAGCTATCCCGCCAACTACGAATACAACATCATCGGGGCTTCGTCCGCCGTGCTGCCGATTGAGGAAATGACAACCTATCTGGCGTTCCGCCTCTTCGACAAGATGGATAAAATGTTCCACCAGGCCCCCGGCCAGGAGGATATCGAGAAGCTGGCGCGCAAGCTCGGCATCGACCTGGAGAGCGTCATCAAGTCGTTCGAGGCCCGCGTTCCGGAGCCGCTGCCGGGTTATGAGAACAGCGAACGCCTGAGCCACGGCAATGTTATCAAGCATCAGGTGGTCGATATGGACACCGAGCTGGAGCAGAGTTTCCTGGCCCGTGCGCGCGAGGAATACATCAAGGTAAGCAAACAGCTGCCCGGCGATATCGTCGGCCGGTTCGGTGAGGAGATGGAGCGGACGTTCCTGCATCCAGAGCAGGGTCCGTTCTATGTGTCGCGGCTGATTTTTACGGAAAAAGGCTTCTGCCTCCTGAAATTGATCCAGTCGTATATCGAAGCGCTGCGCGAGAATCTGCTCCGTCTGCCGCGCGACATCGAGACGGCGCGCGAAGCGGCGGAGGATAAGCTGGGCGATGCGCGGAGCGCTTTTGTCTCCAAGGAGAAGAAGAAGAACGCCTACATCGAAGCCAAAATCAATGAGTACTGGCTCCATGCCGACACCGAGCGCACCGAGCGCATGATCGAATTCTACGAGGATCTGTTCGAGCTGCTGAACGAGGAGAACAGCCGGATTTACGGCGTATTCACGGAGATTCTGAACGCGCTGAGCTCCATTTTTGAGAAGAACGGCGACATTCTGACGAGCAACGAAGAACAGACCGACCATAAGGGCAATAAGACGTATTACTGGAACATCGTCAGCGTGCCGGATATTTCCAAGACGATCTCGAAGATTATGGATCAAAAAGACGGCGATGACCTGATCCGCGACTTCGCCCGGGAAATGCTTCGCAATTCCAGCCGCTGGGTCCGGGAGCAGGAGATCGACATCGTCCGCTCCATTTCAGAGTTCCTGAGCGACAAGTTCGGGGATCTGATTACCCGGTCGATGGAGGATTTCCTGGTCATGAAGTACGGCAGCGAAGAGCCGCTCGACAAGCTTGTGGAGCGAACCATCGCTGGCAAGCTTGATGAAGAGGCCGTTCCGGTATTCCATCTCAGCAACAGCTCGGGCAGCCTGCACTTCCCGTCCTGGGGCTTCGTATCCGTTCCGGTCAAGGCGCCCGGCATTCTGAAGGGCATTCGCAACTACCAGAACAACGCCCTCGGCAAATCCCAGTTCACCGTCAAGGAGAGCGAGGTCAAGAACCGGATTTTCTGGCTGAATACGCGCAATGGCGTGCCGCTGTTCGTCTATACGCCGCTCCGCGTCTATGAAGAGAACTATGAGCGTACAATTCTGGACAAGGAGGGCATCGGACGCCATCTGGTGCAGACGGACAAGAACAACTGGACCTATCTGCCTTCGCCGATTCCGGAGCAGTCCTGGGGCGATACGTACAGCAACGCGCGCGTCCGCGAGTATAACGCAAGAGTACGCACCGAGTTTGCAAAAGCGCTGGAAGCCGGTGTCATCCTGGAAAAAGGTCTGGACGAGAACACAAGCAACCGCTATACGGTCATATTCACCAAGCCATTTGATCTCGAATCATTCCTGAAGGGCTTCGATCTTCAACTGGATGCGCCGCGCCCGAATCTGGGCGAGGTGAAGAAGGCTGCCGACGAGCTGCGCCGGCTCCGTGAGAGCGGACTGGAGCGCGAGGAGTCGAAGGATATTTTCGGCAGCATCAACCGGGAGCTGGCTCAGGAGAACCTGATCCGCACGCCGCTGCTCACCGCCAGAGTGCGGGAAGAACTGGCGAAATACGAGGCGCTGGCCGCCAAGGCTGCAGAGCTGGACGCTGTGCTGGGCCGGTTCCTGGATGAAGAGAAATGGATGGACCAATTCCTCGAAGCCCTCTATACGGACACCATTGTGAAGAAGGGTGCCCTGTACGTCTACGACAAGGATGAAGAAGAGGAATCCTGGGAGCCGTTCGCCAACCTCATGAAGGAACGCAACTATGTGGAGTACGCGGTGTACCGCCACTTCCGCGGGCTGGACGAGAAGAACCGCAGCCAGCTGCTGCGCAAGGCGGCCCGGCGCGCGGGTGAGATGACCTCGGTTGAGGACGTCTCGCCGCTGCTCTACAAGCTGGAGAGCCTGTACGTCAGCTTCCTTGAATCGCGAGATGCCCTGGAGTACGAGAAGGTCGAGCATGCGGACGGCGACGACATGTATGCCTTCTATAAAGGGATGACCGGCAAGCTCGGCAGCATCCGCAGAAAGCTGAAATAAGTCTATGACTTATTCGCAAGTCTTATCGTTCGCGGAGGAATATGCCGCCCGGGAGGAGAGGCTGCAGGATTTGGGAGACGGCCGCAGCAGTATCCACTACCCGGCTCTGTTCCTCTTCGTCGGGGATAAATGCGCCTCCGCCGTCCTGCCCGTGCTTGAGAGCTGCCGCCGCAAGTGGGATAATGCCGGCGGTGTGCTCGGCATTTATGCCGGGCCTGAAGGCGGAAGCAGACCGGATGAAGGACTAGGAGAGACCGTCCGGACGCTGACGCTTCCGGCAGTTGCGGGACTGGACCCGAAGACCGTCCGCCGGGATTTGTACCGGGCGTTTCACGGGGACAGCCGCTACCTGGCAGAGATGAATACCGCGCTCCGCCGCCTGACGGGAAACATGGCCGATTTCGGCCGGATGTATTCGTCCTTCGATGTCGTTCATCTGTCTATCGTTACCCGGGTCGATGACCCCTGCAATGTGCTGCTGCCGGAGATTGCATTGCTCGCCCGGGCGATTCTCGGGCAGTCGTTCAAATCGGTGCAGACCGATTTGTTCGCGCTGATCAGCGAGCGTGAGCAGGCCGAGAGCTACGGGCTGTCCAGCTCGGAGGGCCTTGCCTTCCTGCGCGAACTGGACGGCATGCAAGCGCCGGACTACCGAATGGAGGCTCAGCTGCTCGTAACCGAGGACGGGCTTTCCATTCCGGTCTCGCACGGGCCTTCGCCGCTATTCGATCTGGTCTATGTGCTGTCGGACAAGAACGAGCGGGGAACCTCGCCGGTGAACGGCATGCAGGACAATTACGATATTATCTCCCACATCAGTCTGCTCAAGAATGTCATGCGGCCTGCCGGCGATTCCGGACCGGATCAAGGCGGCTACAATAATATGGCGTTCAAAAGCGGCATAAGAGGCAGCACGGGCCGGCAGGGATACGCTTCCGCCGGCTTCTCCGGCGTCCGGCGTCCGAACCGGCAGATTGCGCTGGCCGTGCTGTACCATACGTTCCGGCGTTTCCGAGAAAAGCTGCTGGAGGGAAGCGGCCCCGCTCCGCGAGAGCGGATGGAGCTGATGGGCTTAACGCCGGGACGGCTGCGGGAAGCGGCTCTCCGGCTCCTTCCGGACAAGGAAGGGCTGAACGAGATGACCGGGCTGATGAGCTACGGACGTCCGTCCTACGGCGAGCTTAAGCGCCTGGCGCTGGGCGAGGCGGAGGATATGCTCTTCGGCTCCGGCGGGGAGGCTTACTTCCGCAGCAACTTCGTAGGACCATCATCCCGTCAGCTGGAGAGCGTCAATCCGCTGGTGGATTGGAAGACGCTGCTGGCGCCCGATGACGGAGCCGGACCGCGCGTGACGTTCGTTCAGCTGGTCGAATGGACAGCCGACACTGAGAACGCCGGCAGTGTCCTGCACGGCCTGCGGCAGCATATGGCCGGCCTAAGAGCCGGGATCGCCGCGTCGCGGGAAGAACTCGGCCGATTGTTCGGCGAGCGGGTGGAATCGCTGCCGTTCCCCCGCGTTCCGCTGATGGATAAACGGACGGTCCGGAACTTGATCCATTATCTTTTTACGGAAGGATACGGCCTGAAATACGAGCTGCTGCTGCTTGAGACGGAGCTTGCCCTCTGCCTGAGGATCGAAGCCGCACTGGAATCGCTGCATGAATCCAGCGTCCGGCGGCTGCGCACCATGGAGCGGCTGGAGGAAGAACTGAAAGCGGCGGCGCTCGGCAGCATTGGCCGTGCGGAGGGCGATGTCGGCCGGAATATCATGGAGTACTACCGGGTCGTGACCGAAGAGGTGATCGGCGACATCGAGACCCGCCGCGGATCGGATGCGCTGCAGAGCGATCGCTATCTGGGAGATTTGACGGAACTGCTGGACCAGGGGGCCGAGGCGGGGCTATCCAGGCTGACGCTGGTATGCGGACGCGAGATTTTGACGAAAGATCCGTTCGCGCTGTCCTTTGAAGAGGAACTGCTGCGGCGGGCGAATGTCGCGGCGGCCTATGAGAACCGTGAGGTTCTCACGAAGGAGGAGCTGTTCCGGCGGCTGTACCGTCTCTTGGAGGAGGAGGCGTCCATCAATGTCCGGCTCTTTGAATACACCCAGGAGCATCGGCATGAGGAAAAGTATTTCTTCGGCGACAGCAATTCCGAATTTATGCGCTACGCCCTGTCCGCGGATGAGACGACGCGCATCTACCGGCTGGGCTTCGTGCACGAACGGCGGCGCAGCGGTGTGGAGAAGCTGAATTTGATGGGCGGCTTCCATCTGCAGGATCTGCTCTACTACCGGAACGGCAGAGTTTATTATGAAACGTATTTGAAGAACGGCTACGGGCTGCACGGTGTGGATGAAGCGTCGCTTCCCCCTCTTCGCTAGAAGCCCTGCCGAAAGGATGATGGATGGATATGCAGCGAAAGGTGAATCTGCTACTCTTGTTGTTCAGTCTGATCGGCGGAGCGGTCGCTTGGATCGTCGGTGAGGCTCTGCTCGGCAGCCTGCTGGAGAATTGGCCTTCCATTCTCGCGGTCGGCGTGTACTTTGCCATTGTGGCGCTCGGTGTCGGTCTTGGCTGCCTGCTGGCGGAGATTATCTCGCCGAAACTCAACGGCTTCTCCTGGAAGCAGCGCTATCTCGGGTTATCGTGGAAGCTGCTTCCGCTGACCGTAGCGATTGTGCTCGGCGCCGGCGTGCTGACCGAATTTATCTACGAGCTGAATTTCGGCGGTCTGAGGCCGGTCAAGGATATCGTCATGGTGATTGACGATTCCGGCAGCATGGGACAGAATGATCCGAACAACCGGCGCTACGCAGCCGCAAGCGAGCTTGTCGGACGGATGGACAACGACAATCGCGTTGCAGTGCTGACGTTCAGCGACGAGGCTTCTGTGGCGCAGCCGCTGACCTCGCTGTCGGGAACGGAGAAGCGGGAGCAGGTCGTGAAGGCCATTCAGGGTCTTCAGACGACCACAGGCGGAACGAACCTCAGCGGCGCGCTGACGGCCGCACTGGATGTGTTGAGCGGCGGCGGCTCCGGCCGGGGAGCGATGGTCATTCTGCTGTCGGACGGGGTGAGCCAGCTGGATACCGCCACGGAGCTTCAGCCGTACTTGGACCGGGGAGTTGCCGTGAACACGGTCGGACTGGGTCTCAGCAGTTCTGACGGATCGACCCTGCTGAAGGATATCGCTTCGGTAACGGGCGGACAGTATTACGATGTATCGGATGCGGACCGGCTGGCTGATGTGTTCCGGCAGATTTATGACCGGCTCGGCGACCGGACGCTGCTGACCGAGCGGACGGACGCTGCGCAGAACAGCCCGTATTACGCGGTCGTCCGCATCCTTTCGCTGCTTCTGATCGGCGGGGCGCTGGGTCTCGGGCTCGGCATCCTGTTCGACAACCGCCATTTGGCCAAAAGCTTCGGGCTCGGCGGCCTCGTGTCCGGACTGCTCGCGGGCCTGACTCTGGAATACGGGCTTGGCGGGGGATCGGTGCTTGACGTTATGGTTCGGCTGCTGGCTGTGCTGCTGCTCGCCGCCGTGATGGCGCTGTTCACCGGCGTCGTTCCGGTTGGCGAAGGGCGCCTGACCCGCCGGGGCAGCAGGGCTGCGCAGCCGGCGCGTCCGACGCGTGACCTCCCGTCACGCGGGGGCAGGGGCAGCAAGGGCTTTTAGCCCGGACGACCGGGCAAGACCGTACTAACTGCGCCCAACTATAAGGAAAGGAGCTTGGCGTCGATGAGGTACATCGAGCAATCGCCGGGTCTTCCCGCCATCGGAAGCCTCACCTCCCGCGTGGAGGACCGGATCTGCATGCTGAGATGGCACTGGCCGGAAGGGCTCCAGGCCGTATACATCCACAAAAGCCCGGAGGGCGCAGAGCCTGCTGAATCCGCCGCTCTCACCGGTTTGAAGCTGTACACCCGGGAGGAGTACAAGGCGGGCTCGGGCTTTCAGGACCGGCTGGAGGAGATCGGACCTGTGGTATACACCGTACTCGCCCGTCATACAGAAGACGGGGAGACGGTGCTTATCCGGCAGGATGACGGAGGGAACCGGATTACAGTAAGCGCGGGCAAGGCCCGGATCTATGTGGATATTGACCGCAAGCGCGGCTTGTTCCGCAGGGAGCAGAGCATCCGGATGACGGTAACGGCCGAAGTGCCTGTCGGCAAGGACGTACTGTGCTATGTCAAGAAACGCGGTGGCTACCCCACCGCGAAGGAGGACGGGACACTGTTTCCGTTCGTGAAGGATTTCGCGCCGGGACGCAATGAGCTTCCGCCGATCGAGGTTGGCCGGGATGACTACGTCCGGATTTTCTTCACCGACGGCCCCCGCTACGGCCGCTATTACGAGCTGGTGCCGGTGCGTTAAACGTTGATGGACGCCCCTGTCCGGTGTCAAAGGACGCCTCCGGGCGTTATCCTTAAATTTATGGATTATAAGCTATACGCTTTACTAATAGCTTAATTGGGAACAAATGTGAGCATTGGTCTTCTATCTAAACGATTTCGTTGGTTGTTTACCGCGAACGATTGGCAGGTAGAACTGGCGTCAGCCTTTAGCATAAGCCCTGTTAATTCATTTATTTGTTATAACCGCCGATCTGCGCTCCTGTAGGTGTGCGATCCAGCGGGCCTCCGATCCGGTGGTCTTCCGATCTTGCGGACTCCAAAGTCCTTATTTCGAGAATATCAACCATTCATCGGCGCGTACGGACTCCAGAACCCTTATTGGCTGATTTGCCGGTATATTTTGCTGCTTCTGCACGGAATAAGGTCCCCTCGTTCCGTAAGAGTTGAGAATATGCCGGTTTTCATCAAATAGCGTCATCTGAGTCCGTTGAGAAGGGAATTGCTTTGAAGGTGAATTTGATTTTAGTCAAAGTCTTGAGCCCTAAACTTTTCCGAGAAACGGATACCGTCCTTCATAGGACGGCGCAGCCGTTTCTTCTTGAAAATATAAGGGTCCATTGGCAAGCACAATAAACAGGTCTTCTATTTCTCGGTAAACGCCCGGCGTCAACAGGACGCCTCCAGACGGTTATCCTTGAAATTTATGGATTATAAGCTGTACGCTTAAATAGGCCCTAAATTTTTCCGAGAAACGGGTGCCGTCCTTCATAGGACGGCGCAGCCGTTTCTTCTTAGGAGGAATAATCATGTCATTTTTCAGCAGGTTTCTGAAGAAGAACCAGCCGCAGCCGCGGCCGCTGTTCTACGATATCGTATGTCCCTACTGCTTCAGCAAATTCGAGCCCTCGCAGGCCGTCTTCCGCGCGGCGCACAGCCGGGAGGATGACGAGGACTACGCGCTCGGCGAAGACGACGCGCTGAACCGGTACCGCGAGCGCTTCGGTCTCGATTCGGTGGACGATCTGGAAGCGATCCTGGTACCGGCTGACATCCCGGAGGAATACCACCACTACAGCGACAACGTGCTGACCGGGCTGACCGATCGGTACGGCGTCCTGACGCGCAAGCGGCTCTGCCCGTACTGCCACAACGAGCTGCCGGTGACGGCGGGCAAGGTGCCGAGCAACATCATTTCCATCATCGGCGCATCCCAGGTCGGCAAATCCGTCTATATGACCTCGTTGATCCACACGCTCCAGCATACGACGGCCGGTCATTTCGACGCTGCCTGCATGCCGCTGAACGCCGAGATCAGCCGGAAATTCCGCTCTCTGTACGAAGATCCGCTGTTCCAGCGGGGCGATTTGCTGTCCTCCACCCAGAAGGAGAAAATGCAGGAGCCGTTCATTTTCCAATTCGTGTTCAAGGATGAAGAGAAGCCGCCGCTGACGCTCGTCTTCTTCGACGTGGCGGGCGAAGGCATGGTCGACCAGGATTATCTCGGGCTGCACGGCCAGCATATCAAGAACTCGGCGGGCATTCTGTTCATGGTCGATCCGCTGCAAATCCGGTCCATCCGGGATAAAATCCACATCAACATCGGCGACCGTCCCGGCGAATGGGTATCCCAATATGATGAGCCGCGCGACGTGGTGCTGACGCTCTTCGGCGACTTCATCGCCTATCAGGAGAAGAGCAGAACCGACATTCCGACAGCGGTCGTGCTGGCCAAGAGCGATATGCTGTATTCCCTGAAGGACGAGGACGGGGACTACATCAAGGCGAATAGCAACGTGTTCAACAACTACGTGCACCGCGGCACACTGAATCTCAGCGAAGTGAACAATATCGACGGGGAAATCAGCCGGTTTCTCGCCAAAGTGGATCGTCCGTTCAAGGATACGATGGACGTGTATTTTTCGGATACGGCGTATTTCGCGGTGTCGGCGCTGGGCAGCAATCCGGTGAATCAGAAGATCGAGGGCGTCGTCAGCCCGATCCGCGTGGACGAGCCTTTCCTCTGGCTGCTGCATAAGCTGAAGTTCATCGAGGGGGGCGATTAAGCGGTGGGCATTCAAATGGAGACGGCCGTCCAGCAGCAGATGTATACGCGCCAGCGGAGCGGGGTTTTCCGGTCAACGGAAGGCTTCGATACGGTGGCGAAGTCAGGCGGTCTCGACAATAATTTTATCAAAAAAGTGCTCCATCCCTTCTGCTTCTACGACGCTCCGGCGGAGCTTGCGGCCAAGGGGGAGAAGGACGAGTCGCAGTATCCGCTTGCCCTGCATTTGTTCCATCTGGAGAGCGGGGAGACGGTGCTGGGACAGAGCCGGTTTCAATCCGCGGATTTCACGGGACTGCGAAGCGCGTTCTTCACGCACAACTATGTTCTTCCTCCTTCGCGGGCCGATGAAATCGTCACCCGGTTCAGCGATTATCTGAATGCGGAATTTGCGGATGGATTTACCGGAGAGCCGGGAGAGGCGCTGCCGGAGCTGGCGGCCGTTCCCGCTTCAGGAAGCCCTCGTCTCCGTCCGGAAGAGGTGCTGCGAACGCTCGGCATCAGCGAGGATCTGTTCAAAAGTCTGCTGCATGCCGCGATGCAGTCCATTGCCGGCAAGAAGAAAATCTACGTCACGCTGAACGTGCCGGTGGCGCAGCTGCCCAAGGCGGCGGCGGACCTGACCGGTGTGCTGCTCGGCGCGCTGCCATTCGAGTTCCGGCGCAGATTGGGCGTGCTTACATACGCGGCAGAGCCGCAGAGCCGGAAGTACATCCACCTGACCTTCGTGGAATCCGGCTCGCTGCGTCCCGGCGACCGGGAAATCGAGAAGGAATATCTCTTCGATCTGGCCGCTGGACGGACGCAAAATACGGACCTGGCTCCAAATAGCCCGAAGCCGTTCCTCGATCTCGCGTGGGAGCTGCTCCGGCGGGGCAAAGAGGCTTCGGATGATTTCGGCGCGTTCGCGGACGGGATGCTCCAGGGAGAAGGCTTCGAGCGGAAGCTGTCGCTTGCGGCGTACAATGAGCTGGCGGTGTTCTACCGGATCGAGCAGGGCGACGAGGAATTGTACCGGGAGAACAAGGCCGCTGTACTCGGCGGGCTGCTGAGCTATCTGGATCGGGAAGGCGCGCTGGAGACGAAAATCCGGCTGAACGATCTGTTCCTGGAACGGTTTGACCGGGAGTTCGACGAGGTCCGGCAGAAGGGCGTACCGGAGCTGGCTATACTGGAGAGCTTCCGGGATTATTTCTCGCTGAAGGGCCACAATTACCGGACACGCATCGTCGATTATTTCATCAACGGCATGCTGAACGCGCAGAACGCCGGACGGGATGACAATCTGGCGGGGGCATTCGGGGTAGTGGAGAGCAGCAGCGAGCTGGCGGCCGCGTTCTTCGGCAAGCTGCTGGGCACCCCTGTGTTCGCGCGGCTGCTGTTCCAGCCGTATGTGGATGCCCGGCTGGCGTCGGCCGAACGGACTGCGGATCTGATGGAATTTGTGGCGGATTGGGACCGCTTCATGCCGGAAGCGCTACGTCTTCCTGCGCTCCGGGACGGGCTGCGCGATTATTTGCCCGAGAAGCTGGAGAGGGAAGAGGACTCCGTCATGGCGGTGGCCGCGATCCACGACTATATCGAGCAGGCGGAGAAGAGCCGCCGCCGGGGAGCCGGCATCGGCATGGACGCGCTGGCGCTGATGAAGGAGCTGGCGGCTGCAGCCGACCGCTACCTGCTGTCCCGGCTGTCGCTTGAGGAGATTACGCAGGAGCAGCTGCTTGAGCTTAATTTTGTCCGCTACTCGCTCGATATGGGCGAGTGGGACCCGCCGCTCGATCTTCAGAGCAGACGGAAGGCCAATGTGCTGCGGGCTGCTTACCGCTGGTTCGGCGAGGAAGACCCGGATGCCGGGATTTTCGAGAAGCTCGCGCCGCAGGAGCTGGACGATGTGCAGCTTCTGGGGCAGCGCTGGCTGAAAGAGAGCCGGGGAGCGGAGCCCTTTGCCCGGATTCCGCTCGCCTTCTATCACAGCATGAACCGTGAAGGCGGACCGCTGGAATATGACTCCGTGCTGGATCATGTGCGGCGCAAGGCCGGTGACAAGGAGACCGTGTACCGCTTCCTCGCCTGGTCGCAGGACAAGCCGTTGTTCGCCGTCTCGTCCAAGAAGCTGTATCCGGGCTTCCGGCGGGCGATATTGAAGCATTTTGCGGCTCATGACAGGGAAGCGTTCAAGAGCCGCGATTTCCGCAAGAATGAGCTGGCCGCCGCAGGTCCTGCCCTGCAGGGAGTCTACACGGAGGCCCGCAATCAAGTGGCGCCGCCGCTCCGGAAATGGGCGTCCCGCCGCTTTCCCTTTCTCCTCGGGACGGCGGTGATCGTGCTGCTGGCCGCGACGCTGCTCGTCGTCCTGCTGACGAGGGGCGGCGGCAACGAAGCAGCGCCGGCCGCTTCACCGGCGCCTACCGGGACCGCGATGCCGTCGGCCCCGGCCTATCTCCCCGCCGCCGTGTATCTCGGCGGCGGCGAAGACGAACGCTCGCTGCTGTTCGCCTTCGCGAGCGCAGATGACTGCCGCCAGTTCAACCCGGCGGAAGTCACGGTGGAGACGGGCGCAGGCGAGCCCGTCATCTACAAGGTGAGCAGCCTGTCCCACGGCTGCTCGCTGCCCGGCGGCTCCGGCGCGGCATCCGGCACGGCCGCGCCGGAAGGCAGCGCGCTCCCGGCGCCAAGCGCGGGAGCGGACGATAGCGCAGCCGCCGCAGATAACGCGGCAGGCGGCGCTTCACCATCTCCCGCAGCCGGGGGAGATGATGCATTGGCATCCCCGGCAGCTTCCGGGGATGATGCCGCCAGCGGCACGGCCGCAGCGTCCGCGTCGCCGGGCGGGACGGCTTCGCCCGCTCCCGGCGGTGGCCAGGGCGCGGCGGGAAGCGGAATCGCGCCCTACCAGGTGACCGTAACGCTCGCCTCCAAGCCCAAGCTATCGGCCGGAAGCACGATCAAGGCTGAGGACTACACGCTCGTCCTGATGGACAACCCGCAGGCGGCGTCTGCGTCGCCGTCGCCCTCTGCGGGCGAAACCGCAGCGCCGGCCGCGGAATAGCGGGAGTCCGCCACGCGATATCATACCCTGCACAGCGCCTTCGCCTCCCAAGGATAAGCGCCTTATGGTGTCTTCTGACGCCATGCGTTTACCGGGAAATAGAAGACCCTGATAAGCGCTCAGCTTATACATTCTTCTATTTCGAGCTGCGAGGTCCGTCTTGCGGGGTTATTTTTGCGATAGAGGGATGCCGCGGTTATAATCTTTGCGCTGTAAGACTTTAGGATATGGACAACCTTAACAATTACCGATATGATTAATGATGTTTATAATGGAATACGTCATAAAAAAAGGTGCGGGTCCCTTGCGGGCCCGCTTAAAAGGGAAGCCGGTTGGAATCCGGCGCGGTCCCGCCACTGTAATTGCGGAGCGTCCCTCCGAGGTAGCTGGTCACTGCTCTTTTGATGGAGCGGGAAGGCCGGAGGGAAGCGGTGAGGCATAAGCCAGGAGACCTGCCTTTTTTTCACATACGGCAGCGCGAAGCGGTAGACGATATCGCTTCGCGGCGTATGTTATTCGGGTGTCGGACAGAGCTTTCGGTCCGCTTCGCCCGGATCACAGGAGCGGGTGTCCTTCGGGGGGTGAGGACATTCGCGCGGAAGTACCAGCCGATATCCGGAAAGGATGCGACATCGTTTCCGGCTGTTTGAGAAGACCGCCCTCTTGAGGGCGGTCTTTTTTTGGGAATAGAAGGTCCTATAAGCCGCGTATTCATAGCCGGCCTTATATTCTTCGGTGATCATTTGGCGTCTAAAAAAGATGCGCCTTCGCGATTATCCTTGGATGAACGAACCCCGAATATTTTGAACAGGAAAGAGGATGAGGCAATGCTGCACAGACTTTCTTCGAGAGCAAGCGCGCTCGGAATGGCATTATTGTTAGTTATTTCACTGGTTGGCGGATCTTTCGCCTCCGGAGCAGGAACGGCAGCGGCGGCTGCATCCGGCAGCTCTGCTTCTGTGGCAGCTTCCGGGAGCTCTGTTAGCGCAACCGAGGCTGTCTATTCGGCCGCCGAGTATGTTCTGGGCCAGGGGGTTTCTTCCGATTGGCAGGCGATCGGACTGGTACAGGCAGGATATCAGCTTCCCGCTTCCTATGTAACGTTTCTGGAGAGCCAGGTCAAGGCCGGCGCCGCCAAGTTCTCGGCAACGGACTTTGCACGCACGGTGCTGGCGGTTAAAGCGTCCGGCCAGGACCCGACTTCCTATGCCGGAATCAATCTGGTAGAGAAGGTATACGGCAACACCGGGCTGAAAGGAACGCTCAACGGCTATGTGTTCAGCCTGATCGCTCTGGGCTCCGGAGATTACAGCATCCCGGCCGGCGCGGTGTGGACCAAAGACAAGCTCGTTCAGCAGATTCTGAAGAGCCAGAACAGTGACGGCGGCTTCACGCTGGTTGCCGGAAGCGCAAGCGATCCCGACATGACGGCTATGGCGCTTACCGCGCTGTCGCCTTATAAAGGACAAGCCGACGTGGCGGCGGCCGGCAAAAAAGCGGTAGCCTGGCTGTCCAAGCAGCAGTCATCGAATGGCGGCTATGGCGCGAGCAGCGAAAGCGTAGCGCAGGCGATTATCGCCTTGACGGCTTATGGCATTGACCCTGCCGGAGCCGATTTTACCAAGAGTGGCGCGACGCTGATCAGCCACCTGTTGAGCTTCCGCCTCGCGGACGGCAGCTTCTCGCACACACTGGGCACCGGCAGCAATCTGCTGGCGACTGAGCAGGCGCTTGAAGCGCTTGCGGCTTATGGCTTGTACGCTAAAGGCAGCGGCAATCTGTATGACTTTACCGCCAACCCGCCGGCTGCGAAGCCGAAAGTGCAGGTAAGGGTTGACGTAGAAGGACCGACAGCTTCCATCGGCGGCGGCACGGTCTATAGCGGCATCGCCCTGGACGCGTTGAACAAGCTGGCCCAGGCCGAAGGCTTCGCGGTTGAGACGAAATCCAGTTCGTTCGGCATCTTCGTAGCCGGTATCGGCGGTGTGGAATCGGCAAGATTCGGCGGATATGACGGATGGATGTACACGATTCAGCGCGGAGGCAAGTGGCTTAACGTTTATGACGCGGTTGACCAGCTTGCGCTGCAGGCAGGCGATCATCTCGTGTTCTACTACGGGGATTATGGCGTAACGAAGCTGGTGGACTCCGTCTCCTATCAACCGGCTGAACCGAAGGAGGGCACACCGCTTCAAGTCACAGTGAACAGTATTGCCTGGGACTTTGACGGCAACCCTGTAACCGCAGGCGCAGCGGGCGTCACTGTCTCCATCGGCGGAAAGACGGCGGTAACCGACGACAAGGGCGTTGCATCGTTCGGCTCCGATCTGCCTCCGGGCAGCCAGACGGTGGAAATTACGGGCCACCGGGAGAACGCAGTTCCGTCTGTAGTCCGGTATACGGGCTCCGTGAAAGTGACATCTCTGACGATCTTCAGCGACGAGAAGCAGATTTCACCTTGGGCGGTGGCATCCGTGCACGCCGTATATAACAACAAGCTGATGGAAGGCGTAGGCAGCGGCAAGCCGACCTTCGCTCCGAAGGCGAAGATCACCCGCGCCCAGTTCGCAGCCCTGCTGCTCCGTCTTACGGGCAATGAACCGTCAGCTTCCGGCACCGTAAGCTTCAGCGACGTGAAAGCCGGTTCGTGGTATTATGGTTATGTTGCAAAAGCGAAGGCGCTCGGCCTGGTCGGAGGCGTAACCGCTACGTCGTTCAAGCCGGACGCGTACATCACCCGCCAGGATATGGCGGTCATGATCGCGCGGGCTTACAAGATGTCTCCATTGACGAAGACCAGCTTCACCGACAGCGGCAAAATTAGCTCGTACGCGCTGAACGCTGTGAACGCTATGACGGAAAAAGGCTATATGACCGGCGTCGGCTCGACCTTTGATCCGCAGGGTCTGGTGACGCGCGAGATGGCGGCTGTAGTAGCCTCCAGATTGCCTTAAGCCTTAACTTAAGCAAGAAGTTGAACCCTTAACTCTTAACTTAGCTCAGGGCAGTCCTGCTCGCCAAGCAGGAGTATTTGAATAATCGAAGGTGCGGATCGCCGCCGGAACCTTGGCGGCGCCCGCGCGCCAATTACATTCCACATCGAACGGGGGAGGCAAGAGTGCCCCCGTTCTTTCCCGTTTAAATGGAGGTGCAGGTCAACGATGAGAATTACGTTCCGTCAAGTCGGCGCAAGATTGCTACCGGCGCTGCTGCTGTCCGCCGCTCTGCTGTCCGGCTGCGCTTCGGACCGCGGAGCGGCCCCGGCGGGCAGTGCGCCGCCCGCCTTAGAGACCGCCGCCGCAGGCATCGGCGGCGCTTTGGAACCGGCTTCCGCTTCGCCGGAAGCCGGTTCCACGCCCGGCGCAAGCGCTTCGCCGGGCATAACTGCGGCCGCCGGAACACCCGCGGCCGCAGTAGCCTCGGCCGGGGTAGCGTCACCCCGGCCATCCGCAGCTCCCGGCGCTGTGCAGCCGGGAGCCGGAACCGCCGCCGCAGGCACAGCGCCGGCGGCATCGCCCCGGGCCGGGGCTGACGGCCCGGGCAAGAGCGCGCCGGCCGGCAGCGCGGCGCCGAAGGCATCGGCGGCGGCGAAGCCTGCCGCCTCGAAGGCAGCTTCCGCTGCCTCGCCTACAGCTTCCGCCGGTTCCGTGAAGCCGGCGGCTACGGCCAAGCCGTCCCAGGCTCCGGCGCCATCGCCATCCCCCTCGCCCAAGGCGACGTCCGTCACGGTGTCGATCGTAGGCGATGACCAGACCGGAACGATTTTGCCGCCGACTGCGATAGACGTACAGGAGGGGGATACGGCGCTGGAGGTGCTGAAGCGGGTGACCCGCGCTCGCAAAATCCAGATGGAGTACAGCGGAGCGAAGGCCTTCAGCTATGTCCGGGGAATCGATAATCTGTACGAGCAGGACAGGGGCGCGGAGAGCGGCTGGATGTACCGGGTGAACGGCGAATTCCCGAGCGAGAGCGCGGGAGCGTACCGGCTCTCGCCGGGGGATAAGCTCGATTGGCTGTATACGCTGGATATGGGCAAAGACCTGGGAGCCCCGAAATGAGCGGCTTCCGGTCCATGCACCCGGCGGTGACGATTGTCTATTACGCCGGTCTGCTGGCGTTCACGCTGCTGCTATTTCATCCGTTGTTTCTGATTACGGAAATCGCGGCGCTGACCGGGCTGCTCGTTCTGCAGGGGCAGGGGAGAACGCTGGTACGGAGTCTTCCCTTTGTCCTGATCGTCGCAGTGCCTGCCGCGCTGCTCAATCCGCTATTCTCGCATCGGGGGGCAGTCATCCTGTTCTATTTTATGGATCAGCCCGTTACACTGGAAGCCGTGCTCTACGGGCTCATGATGATGCTCGTACTGCTGTCGGTAATTATTCTGTTTCTGTCTTACAACTATACGGTGACGCCGGACCGTTTCCTGTATCTGTTCGGCTCAGCGGCCCCCACGACCGCTCTGCTCGCGCTAATGACGCTCCGCTTCGTGCCGCTCTTTCAGCGGCGGCTGCGGAAGATCACGCTTGTTCAGGGAACGCGGGGGATTACCGTGTCTAAGGGCAATCTCCGCGCCCGCATGGCAAGCGGCATGACGCTGCTGAAGACGCTCCTGACCTGGTCGCTGGAGGAGGCGCTGCAGACCGCGGACTCCATGAAAGCCCGCGGCTACGGAATCTGCAGACGCAGTTCCTATGCGGTACACCGGCTGGAGCGCCGGGATAGGGCGGCTCTAATCGTGCTGGGAGCCACGGCCGCCGGCATTTTATGGGGCTGGTACGAAGGATTTGGATTTCTCATGATCTATCCCCGGATGCGGCCGCATGTCTTTACGACTGCCGAAGCGGGGATGTATGCCGCCTTTTGCTTTTTTACGTTGCTTCCGCTGTGGGTGGAAGGGAAGGAGATCTGGTTATGGAAATACTCCGCGCGCAGGAGCTTTCGTTCCGCTATCCCGAGGCGTCCCGGCCTTCATTGGACCGATTATCGTTCGGAGTAGAGGAAGGGGAGTTCATCGTTCTCTGCGGACCTTCGGGCAGCGGGAAGACGACGCTGCTGCGGCATCTCAAACGGGAGCTGGCGCCGGTTGGGGACAAGAGCGGGACTGTGATGTACAGGGGGATGGAGCTTGGCCAGCTCCCGCCCAAGGCGGCTGCCGGCGAGATTGGCATGGTCTTTCAGAATCCGGATGCGCAGATTGTCATGGAGACCGTGTGGCAGGAGCTGGCCTTCTCCATGGAGAATATGGGGCTTCCGCCTTCCGTAATGCGCGGCAGACTGGCGGAGTTCGCCGGATTGTTCAATCTGGAGCCGCTGCTCTACAAGCCGGTCCACGAGCTGTCAGGCGGCCAGAAGCAGCTGGTCAATCTCGCTTCTGTTCTGCTGCTTCATCCCCGATTGCTGCTGCTGGACGAACCGACCTCCCAGCTCGACCCTGTGGCGTCCCGGGAGTTCATCCATCTGCTGCGGAGGCTGAACGAGGAGCTGTCGATGACGGTTATTCTAAGCGAACATCGCCTGGAAGAAGCAATGCCGCTCGCAGACCGGGTGATGGTGATGGAGCAGGGCAGGCTCACCGCCTTTGGAGCCCCCCGGGAGCTTGTGCTGGCCACTGGCCGGGAGGCGGGAAGAGGGCTTGAGCCGTACCTTCCGTCGGCATCGCGCCTATACCTGGCGCTGTCTCCCGAGCCGGGCGGTCGGCGGCCGGAGCAGGTCCCGTTGACCGTCCGCGAAGGCAAACGCTGGCTCACTGAATTCGCCGGGAGCGGGCGGCTCCAGCCGGAAGCGGCTTCGGCCGGTCCTACCGCCAGTCAGCCTTCGCCCGATCCTGCCGCTAGTCAGCCTTTGCCCGGCCTTGCCTCCCGTCATGGCACGGCCGGCGGTGAGGGCAGGAGCATCGGCGCCTCAAAGCCGCTGCTTGAATGCCGGGAAATCTCATTCCGCTACGAGAAGGACGGCCCCGAGGTTCTGAAGAAGCTGAATTTCTCCCTCTACAGGAGCGAGCTCACTGCGATTCTCGGCGGCAATGGGGCCGGCAAATCGACACTGCTTCAGGTAATGGCCGGCCTGCTCAAGCCGCAGCGTGGACGTCTGAAGCCGGGAAGCGGCGTAACAGCCGGCTATCTGGCGCAGAACCCGCTGCTCTATTTCAGCCACGATACCGTGGCGGAGGAACTGGCGCATATGGCCCGTTATGCGGGGCTGTCAGCGGCGGATGCAGAGAGGGAAATCGGCACGTTGGCGGATAAGCTGGGGCTTGGCGGCGTGCTGGACAGCCATCCGCAGGATATCAGCGGTGGGGAGCAGCAGCGGGCGGCGCTTGCCCTGGTGCTGCTGCTGCGGCCGGATATTCTGCTGCTGGACGAGCCGACCAAAGGGCTGGACCCGGCCGCCAAGGAGGAACTGGCGGAGCTGCTGGGCGCTCTTGCCTCGGAGGGCCGGAATGTTACTATAGTTACGCATGACGTCGAATTTGCGGCTCGTTACGCCACCCGCTGCGCTATGCTGTTTGACGGAGGCATAGCGGCGGAGGGAGCGCCGCCTGCCTTTTTCGGCGCCAATTATTTCTACACGACAGCCGTTGGCCGGATGGTGCGCGATTGGCTGCCTGAAGCACTGACGATTGAGGATGTGATGAAGCGATGGCCAAGCTCCGTCTGCCGCTGCTGATCGGCCTGGGCCTGTTCATCGGAGGTCTGGCGCTCTCATCCGCATTGAAGGACCGGCATTATCTGCTTCTCAGCTTCGTGCTGCTGGGCGCGGCTATGCTGCCGTTGTTCCTTCGGCTGGAGCGCCGTAAGCTGGAGCCCCGCGAGCTGGTTCTGCTTGCCGTCCTTGCAGCGGTCGCTGCCGTGAGCCGCATTCCGTTCGCCGCTCTGCCGAGCGTCAAGCCGGTGTCGGCCATTGTTATTTTATCGGCTTATGTATTCGGGGCTGAAGCGGGCTTTGTGATCGGAGCGGTGGCGGCGCTCGTCTCCAATCTGTATTTCGGACAGGGGCCATGGACACCCTGGCAGATGTTCGCCTGGGGCATGGTCGGGATGACCGCCGGCTGGCTGCGGAATACCGGCTTCATGAGAAGCCGCCTGGGACTTTTGACATTCGGTTTTGTATGGGGATTTCTGTTCGGCTGGATTATGAATATCTGGACCCTAATCGGGCTCCCGGATGCGTTCAGCTGGGGGCTGGTGCTGACGGTATATGCCCAGAGCTTTTATTTTGACTTGGCGCATGCGGTATCGAACGTCCTCTTCCTGTCCATTCTTGCGGGAGGGTGGATCAAGGTGCTGGAGCGCTTCCGACAAAAGTACGGGCTGCTGCGTTAAACGGCGCCATAGTGTGTAAGAGGCCGTCCAAAAGTGGATTTCTCCTCCACTTGCAACAGCCCACTCAGATAAGATTGCTGGGAAAAAATGAAAAGTAGCGATTCTCTGTTATTGGAGGGTCGCTATTTTGCGTTTAGGGTCCGCTGCGGCTTGCTTTCGAAGCTCTATATGGTAGGTTTGATAAATCGATCTCATATTTGCCTATTTTATCCAAATTTTAAAATCATTCATTTAAACAATTACAAACGCCGATAAAAAAGAAAGGAGAAAAAGTCATCCGGGAAGGCGAGGATCAGACCAAATATGAAAAATTTAAAATTAAGAACAAAAATGTGGCTGCTCACGATCATCGTGCTGCTGTCTCTGCTAAGTGTGGGGATATCGGGCACAATCACGGGTCAACAGCTGGCCGGCCGTTCCAAGGATATCTATCAGCATAATCTGCTGCCTGCACAATGGATTTCACAGATTCGTCTGAACAATGAAATGATTAAGTCCGATGTGCTGGCGCTTCTGCTGACGGAGGATCTGGCAACCAATGACAAGCTTACGAAAGACATCGAAGCCAAGATAGCGGGCAATGACGAAGCGACCAAGAAGCTGAAGCAGCTCAGCTTTGGCAATGCGGTCATCCCTCAGAAGCTGAACGAGTATGAAGCACTGCTGCCGGAATACCGCGCCAAGCGGGAGCAGATTATCGTGTTCGGCAAGGCTAATCAGAACACACAGGCTTACAAGCTGTACTCGGGTGAATTCAACACGCTGAATGACAAAATGTACGGTCTGCTGAATGATATCGGCAGCCAGCTTCAGCAGGATGCAGAGAATACGTATGAGGCTGCTACCTCGCAGGCTGATAAGGCGAGAAACACCAACATTATTCTGATCGTGGTCTATGTCCTGATCAGTATTGCGGCATCCCGTCTCATTCTCGGGCTTATCACCAAGCCGCTGGCTGAACTGCGGAACCTGATGAGCCGGGCGGAGAAGGGAGATCTTACGGCCATGGCCTCGTATTCGTCGAGAGATGAAATCGGTCAGATTATCCAGTCCTATAATACGATGATGGAGAGCCTGCGGCGAATGTTGCACAGTGTTTCTGAGAGTGCCGAGACCCTGTCCGCTTCATCCGAGCAGATGAGCGCAAGCGCCGAACAGACGTCGCTTGCCTCCAATCTGATTGCCTCCACCGCTACCGAGCTTGCATCGGGCTTTGAGATCCAGGTGAACGCCATCGCGGAGACCCATGCTTCCGTTCAGGCGATGGCGGAGGATATCGGTTCGGTCCAGAAGGGGACGGGACAGATGTCGGAGCTGATGGCGCTGGCTTCGGATTCCGCCGACCGGGGAGCGGAGAAGGTTGCCTGGGTGTCGGAGCAGATGACCGAAATCAATACGAGCATGATACAGTCGCAGGACACCATCGATTCTCTGGCAAGGCTGTCCGGCCAAATCAGCGAAATCATCACGACTATTAACGACATCGCCGGGCAGACGAATCTGCTCTCGCTCAATGCTTCCATTGAAGCGGCCAGAGCGGGCGAAGCGGGCAGGGGCTTCGCCGTGGTGGCGGGGGAAATCCGCAAGCTGTCTGAAGAGACGGCCAAGAGCTCGCTGCATATTACCGACATCATTACACAGATTCAACAGCAGACCCGCGTTGCGGTTGAGTCGATGGATGGCGGGGCAAGGCTGGCGTCGGAGGGCGTAGAGGGAAGCCGCGAGATCGCGGAAGCCTTCGGTCAAATCGTCGGCTCCATTCAGGATGCCATTCATCAGATGCAGAAGATGAACAAGTCCGTCTCTCATGTGTCCGATGAATGCGGCGACCTGGTCGAGGTCATGAATATGGTGAATGAGGTCACCCAGAAAGGGGCGGCGGGCGTCGAGGATGTCAGCGCGTCCAGCCAGGAGCAAATGTCGGCCATGGAAGAGATGTCCAATTCCGCCCGCTATGTGGCGACGGTCGCCGAGGAATTGCAGAAGGATCTTTCGGAATTCAAGCTGTAGAATCAGCTGTGATTGGATTGGGTTGGTTATCCCTTTATTACAGGGAAGAACGGACCTGCATAAGTCTGCTGGAGCCTGCTCTCAGCAGGCTTTTTGCATTTGAAGCAATTCCTTGGCCGAATCCCTGGCCGAGCCAAATGCGGCTATGGGTCTTCTATTAGGACCTGCGGACTCCAGAGTCATTATTTCGGAAATTACAGCCATTTTTCGAAGCTTACGGACCCCAGGGCCATTATGGGTTGATTTGCCAGGATTTATGGATGCTGCTGCATGGGATAAGTTCCTCATGGTCCGCAAGAGTAAAGGATATGCCCGGTTTACCTGAGCTAAGGTCATCTGAGTCCGCTAAAGAGAAGAGGTCTTGTCCGGAAATTTGATCAGGCCATGTTGAAAAAGCGCTGTACGCCCGCAATCGACACACGCGCACACTCGATATACGCCTACAATCGACTTGACAGCGCCTCGCTGGCAGTGTAAATTGAGGTTGTTATTATTAGTACCAAGTACTAGTATCAAGTGCTAATTTCTTTGGATGTCATTGATTTGAATATCATTGATTCGAGTGGCAATTGATTTGAATTAATATGGAAGAAAGTGAACAGGAGGAGATCATATGCAAGCACACAGTCCATTTGGCTCCGCCATTACGGGAATCGGAACCTATGTACCCGAGAGAAAGTTGACCAATGCCGATCTTGAGGCTATGGTAGATACCAATGATGAATGGATCGTCACACGGACCGGAATCCGGGAACGCCGGATAGCCGGTGAACTGGAATTTACGAGTCATATGGCCGCTTCCGCCGTGCAAAATATGATTGACCGCTTCGGAGTGGATGTGACCGACGCCGATCTGATTTTGATGTGTACCCATACTCCCGATTACCCTTTTCCGGGAACGGCGTGTCTGCTCCAGCGTCATTTCGGGATTGAGAAGGCAGGTGCGGTTGACCTTAATGCGACCTGTGCCGGATTTGTGTACGGGCTTGTTATGGCGGATGGCCTGCTCCGCTCCGGAGCCTTCCGCAAAATTCTGGTAGCCGCCGGCGATACCATGAGCAAAATTACGGACTACACGGACCGTTCGTCCTGCATTCTGTTCGGCGACGGTTCCGGGGCTGTGCTGATGGAGCGGACGCTTGCACCGGACGCATCCTGCGTACTGGCCAGCGATCTCGGCTCCGACGGCTCGGGCGGAGCGGTCATACACCGCGCCGGGCTGGCGAAGTCGCTGGACGGGATCGACTTTGATCCGGCCGGGTACTTCTACCAGAACGGGCGTGAGGTGTACCGCTGGGCCGTTCAGACGGTTACGGCGGGAACGAAACGGCTTGCACAAGCGGCGGGTACGGCCGTGGACGAGATCGATTGGTTCGTGCCGCACAGCTCCAATCTGCGGATGATCGAATCCATCTGCGAGCGCACCGGGTTTCCGCTTGAACGGACGCTGCTGAGTCTGGAGCTCTTCGGCAATACGTCGGCGGCTTCCATTCCACTTGCGCTGGATTTGGCCGTTCGGGACGGACGTGTCAGGCAGGATGATAAACTGCTGCTGTTCGGCTTCGGAGGAGGGCTTGTCTACGCGGGAGCGGTGATTCGCTGGTCCTTGTGAACCGGAGAGGCGGAAGGGAGAAGGTAACATTGGATAACCTGAATATAAGGGTTCTTGACGAATCGGATGCTGAAGCTTATCAGGAATTGCGGCTGCGCGCTTTGACTCTCAGCCCTGCGGCCTTCGGTTCGACCTATGAACGGGAGGCGGCTTTTTCCATGGACATCGTAAGGGAACGAATCGCTCCGTCCGGTGATAAATTTGCTCTGGGCGCATTCGTTGACGGTAGGCTCACCGCCATCGTTACCTTTGTGCGGGAGCCGGGCGCCAAGACTTCCCATAAAGCGAATCTGTATGGCATGTACACCGCCCCTGAGGCCAGGGGAATCGGGATCGGTAAAGCGCTGCTGTTGGAACTGATCCGAAGAGCGGAGGACTGTCAAGGGGTGGAACGCCTGAACTTGACTGTGGTGTCGGACAATGAGCCTGCATGCCGGCTGTACCAGTCGGTCGGTTTCCAGGTGTACGGGGTGGAACGGAAGGCGCTGAAGGCCGGCGGCACTTACCACGATGAGGATTTGATGGTGCTTGAGCTTGGGGCGCAGCCTTAGAACGGAGCCGCTTCCTTGTACTTCTGTGATACTACGCTTCGGAAGACGGCCCGCTCCTTCAACTCAGCTGCTAACCTTCGTTCTTGGGGAATCCGTTCAGACTGGCCGGATAGTCGGCAGTCTTGCCGTCTTTCAGCGTTGGATGCTCCTCGGTAAAATGGTCATAGTTATGCGGACTGTTCTTAACGTCGGCCCGGTTGTCAGAGCGGTCCTTTTTGGAATCGGCGTTATTCTTGGGCATGCCATTCACCTCCTGTAGTGTTCATTAGTATAAGGAGACGGCTGCCAGTTTATCCGCGGTTCAATAAGAAAAACGCTAACCGGAGTCTTCCCGAAGAGGCTGCCGAATCCTTCTATAGTATAAAGAAAGCGTCCCCCGCCGAAGCGGAAGGGACGCTTTCTTGTCTGAGAAATTGAAGCTGAGCTTTACTTGTACCAGCCCCATACAAAGATGAACAGGGTTCCGAAGATGGTGACCAGGGCAACGAACAGTGCGTAGACGATGTTGATGTACAGCTCTTTCTTGTTGTCGGCGGATTCGCCGATATGCATGAAGAGGAAGAGCTGCAGGGAAGCCTGGATTACCGCAGTGATGATGAGGATTGCCATGTTGGTCCCATGGGAGAAGTCGCCATAGATGACGGCCAACGCGGCGGCGGAAAGGACCAAAGAGGCGATGTAGCCTATCACATGGCGAATGGGAAACAGCGTCTTCAACATGTTACATCAGTCCTTTCAGGTAGACGAAGCTGAAGATGAAAATCCAGACAACGTCCAAATAGTGCCAGTACAGCGAGAAGATAAACGATTTGTTGGCGATAGCCGGGTTGAGGCCTCTGCGCCAGATCTGAATCAGGATGCCGGTTCCCCACAGGAAGCCAAAGGTTACGTGTGCGCCGTGAGTGCCGAGAAGCACGAACAGGCTGGACAGGAACGCGCTGGTCTGCAGCGTGGCCCCTTCGTTCACATAAGTAACGAACTCCGAGATTTCGATGCCCAGGAAGCCCAGGCCCATCAGCAGCGTGATCGCGAAGAACACCATCACTGCGCGTTTATAGCCGTGACGCATGGCGTGGATGGCCAGGCCGATGGTAAAGGAGCTGGTGAGCAGCAGGAACGTCTCGATTAGCACCGGTCCGATTTCAAACAGCTCGGAGCCATTCGGTCCTGACGCGAAGCGATTCACCAGCACGAAATATACGGTGAAAAGAGTGGCAAACAGTGCGATTTCCGCTCCAAGGAAAATCCAGAAGCCAAAAATGCGGTTGCTGTTCTCATGTGTTGAGTATTCAAGCGGTTTGGAGGTATCTACTTTCATACCGTTCTACCCCCCAACTTCTGTTCTGTCCGCGTGACTTCGGCAGCTGAAATATAACGGCCGTGATCCTGTTCAAAGGACATGGCGGCCAGTGTAATCAGGATTGCCACGCCAGTAACGATGGCCGGAATCCACATGCTGAATACCATGAAGAATCCTGCCAGGAAGAAGATGACGCCGAGTACGAACGGCTTGCCGGTGTTGTTCGGCATATGGATCTTCGTGATCTCCCCTTCGAACAAAGGCTTCTTGTCGATCTTGGCTGCCCAGAACGGATCGCGGGTGCTGACCTTCGGCTCAATTGCGAAGTTGTATTCCGGAACCGGGCTGTGCGTTGCCCATTCGAGCGTGCGGGCATCCCAAGGGTCTCCATTCTCGTCGCGCGGCATGTAGCGCGTGCTCCAGTAAATATTGTAGACGAGAAGGACGAAGCCGATGGCAAGGCCGAGCGCTCCGATAAAGGAAATCATGTTAAGCGGACCGAAGCCCGTCTCCGGCGAATAGGTGTACATCCGGCGCGTCATGCCCTTCAGACCGAGAATGAACAGCGGGAAGAAGGTGACGTTGAAGGAAACCACGATCCACCAGAAGGAGTGTCTGCCAATCCGTTCGTTCAGACGGAAGCCGAAAACCTTCGGCCACCAGTAGTGGAAGCCGGCGATAACAGCGAATACCGCGCCCGGAATCAGAACGTAGTGGAAATGCGCCACAAGGAACATCGTGTTATGGTACTGATAGTCGGCGCTGGCCATAGCCAGCATGACGCCTGTTACACCGCCGATCGTAAAGATCGGAATAAAGGCAAGCGAGTACAGCATCGGCGTCGTGAAGCTGATTCGCCCTTTTCGCAAGGTAAACAGCCAGTTGAATATCTTGACCCCTGTCGGCACGGCAATCGCCATCGTGGTGATGGAGAAGAAGCCGTTGACCATAACGCCTTGACCCATTGTGTAGAAGTGATGCGCCCACACGAGAAAGGACAGGAGAGAGATGATCAGCATACTGGCGACCATTGAGGTGTAGCCGTACAGGTTCTTTTTCGAGAAGGTTGCGATAATTTCACTGTATATACCGAAGGCCGGCAATATAACGATGTAGACCTCCGGATGGCCCCATACCCAGAACAGGTTCGCCCACAGCATATCCATGCCGCCGTTGGCCATTGTGAAGAACTGGGAGCCGAACAACCTGTCGAACATCATCAGCGCCAGAGCAACGGTCAGAACCGGGAAGGCGAAGACGATGATTACGCTGGTGATGAGAATGGACCAGGTGAACATCGGCATCTTCATCAGCGTCATGCCAGGGGCGCGCATCTTCAGGATCGTCACGATGAAGTTGACGCCTGTCATCAGCGTACCGATACCGGCAATCTGCAGGGCGATGGCATAGTAGTTGTTGCCGACGGTCGGGCTGAACTCAGTGCTCGCCAGCGGGAAGTAAGCCGACCAGCCGGCGTCAGGCGATCCGCCGACGACGAACGAAATGTTCAGCAGCATTGCGCCGAAGAAGAAGAGCCAGAAGCTGACCGCGTTCAGACGCGGGAAGGCCACGTCGCGGGCGCCGATCTGCAGCGGGATGACAACGTTCATAAGACCGATAATAAACGGCATCGCCATGAACAAAATCATAATGAGGCCGTGAGTCGTAAAGACCTCGTTATAGTGCTGGGCGTTCAGAAACTTCATGTCAGGTGCGGCTGTCTGCAGACGCATCATCAGAGCGTCGACGCCCCCGCGGAAGAGCATGAGCAAGGCGGACAGAATGTACATCACGCCGATCCGTTTGTGATCCACGGTTGTCAGCCATTCCCGCCACAGCCAGCCCCATTTCTTGGTAACGGTTAAACCGACAACAATCGCGATCGAGGCAAGGGCAATGCTGGCCATTGCCCCGTATATCAGAGGCTCGCCGGGAACCTTGAATTTCTCCAAATCAAAATTCATTTGGGAGGTCTCCTTTCGGGTAATTGGGTAAGTCTAAGGCTAGTGGCCCTGGTGTGTCTGCTCATCAACCGGAGAGCTCGGCAGTGGTGAGTTCAGTTCAGAGTCTGGCTTTGTGTTGAACTCGGTCTCCTCGGTTGTAGCGGGAGAAGGATGAACTTCCTTGTTGTCCTGATGCTCCGTGCTGCCGTTGCCCATATCCATTCCGCTGTCTCCGCCCATATGCTCGCTATGCTCGCCTGGAGGAGGGCTGAAGCTCAGGTGATTCGACGAGTAGGTTTCCTGCCCGACATGGGCGGTCGCCAGCAGCGTCTTGAATCGGTCTTCAGTCAGCGGTTGAGCGGTTTCCTTAACGTCCTTCACCCACTTGTCGTAATCATCGCTGCTCATGGAGCGGGCGGTGAATTCCATTTGGGCGTATCCCTTACCGCTGAAGTTCGTGTTTCTTCCCAGGAAGTCTCCCTGGGCGTCAGCGGCGAGATTCAGGTAGGTAACCATGTCGCTCATGGCGTACTTCTGTCCGCCAAGCTGCGGAATCCAGAAGCTCGCGATCGGTCCGAAGGAGTACAGTCTGAACTCGACCGGACGGTTCACGGGGAAGTTGACGTAATTGACGGTCTCAATGTCTTCCTCCGGATAGCTGAAATGCCATTTCCAGTTCGAAGCCGAAGCATAAATGACAAGCGGCTTCTGGTCTTTGTAATCCGTAGGCACATTTTCCACGGCATTTGTTGTTTTAACGGTTACAACTGACAGGAATGCGACGATAATGATCGGGATTGCGATCCAGATCGTCTCCAGCCATTTATTTCCTTCCTCATGCGGTGGAATGTATCCTTCGTTGCTCTTTTTTGCACGATACTTCACTAACATGATAATGTAGAGGATGTAGACCACAGCCAGAACCCCGAGCATCGTGAGGATTGACAGGATGATCGTGTCGGACAGCGTTCTAGCCGCCGGCCCCTTCGGATTCAGCACCGTAAGCGAGCTGCAGCCGGGAAGCAGCAGAACAAGGCTGAAGAACAATGCGTATAACGGCCCCTTTTTGTTCATGATGAACTCCTTTCCTTTAATACTGGTTCTAATTAACCGGAAAACATCAACCTGTATCTATATTAAAAATTCCTTAAAGACAATGCAAAAACCAAATTATTTTTTTATTCCTATATAAATCCAGAAAAATGAACATTCCGTTAACATTCTGTGTAAATTATATCACAAAAACAAAGAAAATATGATATAAATCACTGGAAAAGCGCTATATTGCGGCAATTTTGTATTGTTCATAATTTGTTCATGAATCCAAAAATGTTGCTAACTTTGTCACAAATATCGATCGGAAGAGCGACGAACTTTCACACGGAAAAGTAACAAAATTTTGCCCTGTCGGTTACATTCTCTCAAATTTACCACCCTTGGTTTGTGTTATCGTAGGGGGAGGAGAGATCAAAACTACATAGACAGGAGATTTGTCGAAATTGTTCAGAAAGTTTGGGATTACCGCACTTATTTGTATGATGCTGCTGGGAATGGCTTCTTCGGCCTGGGCCGTAGGGAGCACAAGTCTGAAGCTTGGGATCAACGACAGTCTGACAGATGTGAAAGCAACAGCCGTGGATGACACCTTCTACGTTCCGCTTCGGGCGATGGCGGAGCAGTTGAAGCTGAATCTGGGGGGGACGCCTCAAGATCTGGTGCTGTCCAGTAATTCCGTCAGTCTGAGGATCACCGGAGGAAGCAAGGCGATCTCTGGCAACGGAACGGAGATGGCGGTGACTACTTTTGTTCGGGGCGGCAGTATTATGGTCCCGGTCAAAGTGGCAACGCTGCTCGGGTATTCCGTATCCTATAAGCCCGAATTGTATCTGCTTAGGCTGACGGACGGCTCTCAGAAGCTGGATGACAAAGCTTTCGCTTCGAAGTATCAGGATCAATTGAAGCCAAAAGCTCCGACACTGCCATCCGCAGGTGTTACGCAGCCGAAGCCGAGCACTCCGAAGCCAGGTACCCCGAAGCCGACAGCCAAGACCGTCTACCTCACATTCGATGATGGGCCTTCTGCCAACACAGGCAGGCTGCTCGATATTCTGGATAAACATGGAGTGAAGGCAACATTCTTCATGCTGGGTCCGAACATCGGGAAATATCCGTCACAGGTCAAGCGCATGACTGCAAGCGGCCACGGGCTCGGGCTTCACGGCATGAGCCATGTGAAGAACAAGTTCTATGCTTCGCCAGCGGCGGCGCTGAATGAAATGAATCAGGACAACGCTGCTCTGAAGAAGGCTGCGGGCGTAACGACCCGGCTGATCCGGACGCCTTACGGCAGCAAGCCCTATTTCACAGGCGCGTTCCGCGACAAGGTGCTGTCTGATGGTTACCATCTGTGGGACTGGAACATCGACTCCCTTGATTGGAAGTACAAGAGCGACAGCGCATCGATCTACCGGGGGGTGGTCAACCAGCTGACCAAGCTCCAGAAGAGCGGAACGGCGCCGATCATTCTGATGCATGATCAGAAGACCACTCTTAACGTTCTGCCCCGTATACTGGATTATCTCCAATCCCATGGGTATCAATTCGAAATCATCACATCCGATCTCACCCCGGTTAACTTCTGGAAAGATGTACGATAATTTGCAGCACAAAAAACGTTCCCGGCCGCTATGCGGTTCGGGAACGTTTTTTGTGTACCAATGAGAGAGGATCAGCTGCCTGCTTAACCGTAACCGGTATGAATCCGTCAAGGGGGTTATTCCCCAAATGCGTAAATGAGCAGCATATCGGTCAGCTCGGCCTTGATCCGGTCTGGTTCGATGCCGCCCCGAAAGAAGACCATGCGGTCAACGGCGCTGTTCACCGCTTCGAACATAACAGCGGCCGCAGCCTCCAGGTCGCGGACGCGAAGCTCGGGTTCGCTCAGCTTCAGCACCTCCAGCGTCTTGCGTCTGGCCTGATCGAACTGATCCTCCATAATTTCCTGGACTTCCTCGTCCGTTACCATCATGGCCGACAGCTCACGGTGGAAGGTGATATAGGGGGCATGGGACTTGACGAGAGCATCAATCAGCCCGGAAATAATCTCCCGTTTGTCCGCAAGATGAAGATTGAACTTCTCGATCGTCTCATCAACATGCGCATGAATAGCCTTGCTGTTGATCCTCAGCACTTCTATGAAGACGGCGCGCTTATCCACAAAGTAGGAATAAAAGCTGCCGGTAGATACGCCTGCGGCAGCGGCAATCTGCTTCGTGTTGGTTCCGTGATAGCCCTTCTCCGAAAAAAGCCGGGAAGCCGCCTGTACGATCGCTTCCTTGGTCCTGATGCTGCGGTCCTGCTGCGGCTGCCTCGTCTTGTCCTGTATGAGTTCTTCGCTGTCCTTCACGTTCAAACCCTCCTTGATTCGATTGTAATTATGAGGGGAACCCCTGTCAATAAAAGTTGAACCGAAGTTCATATTTATCGTTGACAAACATGAACTAAGGTTCATATAATCAAGAACATGAACTATAGTTCACATTTATGCGGGGAGTGATTATGAAAATGAATGAGAAGACAGCCAGAGTGATGGCGTTCACCGCCATCATACTCGGTTTTTTTATGGCGCTGCTGGACACGACAATCGTCAATATCGCATTGCCGGAGATGACGCGTTATTTCGGCGGGAATGTCAGCGACATTTCCTGGGTGATGAACGGCTATAATCTGGCATTCGCCGTATTCATCCTCACGGCGTCCCGGCTGGCGGACCAGTTCGGGCGGCGCAAGGTGTTCATGTTCGGCATCGCGCTGTTCACGCTAACCTCGCTGCTTGCGGGATTTGCGCCGAGTCTCGGCATTCTGATCGCGCTGCGGGTCATTCAGGGGCTGGCCGGAGCCATCATTGTTCCAGTGACAATTCCGCTCACGACCACGACGTTCCCCAAGGAGATGCACGGTGCGATCATCGGCATATGGGGCGCGGTATCGGGGCTGGCGGCGGCCAGCGGGCCGGCGCTTGGCGGACTGCTGATGGACCAATTGGGGTGGCAGTGGATTTTCTACGTCAACGTGCCCCTCGGGGTTCTGAGCCTTATTTTGACGCCGCTGTTTATCCGGGAATCGAAAGACGAGACGGCCGGGCGGCGGATTGACTATCCGGGAACCTTTTGGATTACGGCAAGCCTGTTCTGTCTCGTCTACGGACTGATCCGGGTATCGGACTTAGGCTGGACCTCGCCGGCTGTCCTTATTCTGTTCGCCGCCGGGCTGCTGGGCCTGCTGTTCTTCCTGCTGGCTGAGCGGAGAGGGAAGGAGCCGATGCTTCCTCTTGAGCTGCTGAAGATCAAGCCGTTCAACGGCGCATCGCTTACCCTGCTGATCGTCGGAGCGGGACTGATGAACATATCTCTTCTGACTTCGTTCTTTCTTACGAGGATGATGGGAATGACGGAGCTGAAGGCCGGACTGATTCTGTCGATGATGGCCATTGGCTCCACACTGACCTCGGCGCTGTGCGGGCCGCTGTCCGGAAAATTCGGCAGCCGCTGGTTTGCCGCTGCGGGTGTGGCCGTCATAGCCGGCGCCACGTATTCGCTCGGCGGACTTGAGGCGAATTCGCCGGTAGGCGCCGTTCTGCTGCGGCTTGCCTTAGCGGGGCTTGGCATAGGGCTAACGATGGCGCCGGTTATGTCGTCCGCAGTCCGAAATGTGCCGGAGGACAAGGTTGGCATCGCCTCCGGTGTGACGAATATGACCAAGTCGCTGGGCAGCGTACTCGGCGTTGCCATCGTCGTCACCCTCCTGCAGCAGAATATCGCGGATGAGATGAAGCCTGCCGAGGCCAGTGCGCTCCAGATCGTCAGCGAGGACA
Organism: Paenibacillus sinensis; assembly: GCF_019904155.1. GTDB lineage: Bacteria > Bacillota > Bacilli > Paenibacillales > Paenibacillaceae > Paenibacillus_AQ > Paenibacillus_AQ sinensis. Next base: position 40,584 of record NZ_JAHCMB010000113.1, on the reverse strand, counting down.
GCGTTCTGCTGCCTCCTGTGAAGGAGGCGCTGTTGGCTTCGCTGAAGAACGCCGGCGCCGCTGCGGAGGGTACCACCAGCGCTCCGCCGGCGGGGCAGACCGCGCTGGCGGTCGAGAAGCAGCTGCGCAGCGCCGCCGCGAGCCTTGCGCCTGCGCAGCGAGCCGCGCTGGAGCGGGCGATCCCCGCCCAGTCGGCGGAGGCGGAGAAGCTCGCCGGCCGGATCTCGGCCGGGCTGAAGGAAGCGGCCGTGCAAGGCTTCGGCCGCACCTTCGCTGTTGCTTCGCTGCTGCTGCTTCCCGGCATCGCGTTTGCGGTGATCAGCGACCGGCCATACCGCCGGGGCCGCCGCGAGATCAAGTCTGCCGCGGAGAGCGAGATATCATAGGCAAGAGCATAAATGAAGTTCGAGTCTATCCCCGTGTGTGCGAATTGCACAGGCGGGGATTTTTTCTTGACGATCAACTGTATTATTAATTATAGTACAGTTAATACGTCTGATCTGCAGGGTACTGCAACAGTCCTGCAGGAGAGGGGAAGGAGGAATTGACCGTGTTCGAGCTGGATATCCGCAGCCGGAAGCCGATTTACGAGCAGCTCACGGACAAGATTAAGGAAATGATCCTGTACGGCATTCTGAAGCCCGATGAGCAGCTGCCGTCGGTGCGGACGCTGTCGGCGCAGCTCACCGTCAACCCGAATACGATCCAGAAGGCTTACCGGGAGCTGGAGCGGGAAGGTTATATTTACTCCCGTCCGGGCAAAGGAAGCTTCATCTCCCCGGCGCAGCAGGGAACTCTTGCAATCAAGCGGGCCGAACTGCGCGCTTCGCTGCTGCGCCTGATGGCGGAGGCCGTCTATCTGGGTTTTACAGAGGCGGAGATCGGGGAGCTGTACCACGAAGCGTCGGAGAAAAGAGGAGAGGAGAGCGGAGATGATTGAACTTCATGAGGTCAGCAAAAGATTTCAGGACCGCCAGGCGGTCGCCGGAGTTACCTTGAACATACATAAAGGGAGCATATTCGGATTGCTCGGCTCGAATGGCGCGGGCAAAACCACGCTTCTGAAGACCGCTGCGGGCATTTACCGGCCCGACGCGGGAAGCGTGCTGATGGACGGCAAGCCGGTGTACGAGAATCCGGACATCAAGCGCAGAGTCTGGTTCATGCCGGATTATCCGTATTTTTTTCCGCAGGCTACGATTCAGCAGATGGCCCTGTTCTACGAGTCGGTCTATGAGGGGTGGAACGGCAATCGCTTCAGAGAGCTTGGGGAGCTGTTCCCTCTGGACGTCAAGCGCAAGCTGAACCGCATGTCCAAAGGGATGCGTCAGCAGGCGGCGTTCTGGCTGGCGCTGAGCTGCATGCCCGATATGCTGATCATGGATGAGCCGCTGGACGGCCTTGATCCGGTAATGCGCAGGCTCGTCAAGAACGTGCTGTTCCAGGAAGTGGCCGATCGCGGACTGACCGCTGTCATTTCATCGCATAATCTGCGCGAGTTAGAGGACCTGTGCGACCATGTCGGCATCATGCACAACGGCGAGCTGCTGATCGAGAAGGAGCTGGATGAGCTGAAGACCGATACGCACAAGGTGCAGGTCGCCTTCCGGGATGAGCGCCACGAGAGCGCGATTGGCTCCAGACTGACCATTCTTCATCAAGAGAAGCGGGGAAGCGTCTGTCTCTACATTGTAAAAGGGGAGCGAAAGAAGACCGAGCAGGCATTCGCCGCTTACCAGCCCTTTGTGCTGGACCTTCTTCCGTTAACGCTTGAAGAAATCTTTATCTATGAAATGGAGGGGGCCGGCTATGACATCTCGCCGATACTTCTTTAACCGGGGCGTTATCCGGCAGGATGTGAAGCAGCACAGCTGGATTTCGGTCATCTATTTGCTCGGCCTGCTGTTCTCGCTGCCGCTGCAGATGCTGCTGACCGCAAATCCCGATAACCCGGCACGGAAAATCACGAGCCTGTTTATGGTGAATGGATCTCCGACGATGCTGTTCACCGCCACGCTGCCGGTTGGAGCGGGCCTGATCCTGTTCCGGTATCTCCAGCATAAGGGAGCGGCGGACGCCGCCCACAGCCTGCCGCTGCGCCGGAGCCATCTGCTTGCCAATCATTTGGCGAGCGGGGCGGCCATGCTGCTGATTCCGGTATGGCTTACGGCTCTTGCGGCGGGTCTGCTAACGCTTTGGAGCGGCAATCCGTTCCAATACGGGGCCTCCGAGGTCTGGTGGTGGGGCTTAAGCGTCAGCGTAGTGACGCTGTTCCTGTTCGTCTTTACTGCATTTGTCGGCATTTGCATCGGACAGACGGTTCTCCAGGGAGTTGTGGTCTATATTCTGCTGATTCTGCCTTTCCTGCTGTCGCAGATGGTGCTGTTGCATCTGAATCTGTATCTGTACGGTTTTCTTACGACAACGGATACCAGCGGTGTAGAGAACTGGTCGCTTCTTATTCATATGATGAACGTGTACAGCCGGCCATTCAAGGGAGGGGAGGTTTCCCTGTATGCCGTACTGACACTGGTCTTCGCTGCGCTGTCCTTTGTGCTGTACCGCAAGCGCTCGTCGGAGACGGCCGGACAGGCGATGGCGTTCACCTATTTCAATCCGCTGTTCAAGGGCGGCGTTATGCTCTGCGCCATGCTGATTGCAGGTACCTACTTCGCGCAAATGCGCGCCGGTCAGATCGGCTGGGCGTTTGCCGGATATGCTCTTGGCGCATTGGCCGGCTATATTGCAGCGGAAATGGTGATCCGCAAAACCTGGCAAATCTGGAGCCGAAGCCTCCCGCTCCGGCTGACTGGATACGCCGCGGTTATCGGTGTACTTCTGTATGTGCCTGTATCTCCTTTGACCGGCTTTGAGAGCCGGGTTCCTTCCCCGGACAAAGTTGCAGGCGTCTATGCGGGCGGACAATACTGGCAGTATTTTGAGTCCCGGAATAGGAATGAGAACGAGGTTGACACGAACCTGGCCCATAGCCCTTTTGATGGCGTTGATCCGTTTGTCTCCGATCCGGGATATATCTCAGCCGTCCGCAAGCTGCATGAGGCGGTGGTGCAGACGCGGCCGAAAGAGAATTCGTCACTGGCCTGGTATGAGCGTTCATCCATCAGCTTAACGATCGTGTATGAACTGAAAGACGGCACACGCTTGTCGAGACAGTATTCGGTTCCTGTTGCCGGTTTTGAACCGGAGCTGAAGGCGGTTATAGAATCGAAGGCGTACAAGGATAAGGAATATGTGCTGGACCAGCTCGATCAGCCGAATTCCCGGATTGAATTAAGCTCAGGGCTTCATTCCGCAACGATCGCGGACGAGGATATGAATGAGTTCAGAGAACTGCTTAAGCAGGAAATCTCGCAAATGAGCTTTAACGATCAGCGGGACGACCGGACTGCACTGGCTAACATACAGATTTATCCGGATGATTCGATCGGACGCAGTTATTCGTTCAACTGGTATGACTGGAAGCCTTCATACCGGAAGCTCGGCGCGTGGCTGGAAGAGAAGGGATACGCGGACCGCGTGCTGATCAAGGCGAAGGATGTGGTCTCCGTCGAACTGGCCGATCTGGCCCGGATTCCACCGGACATTCTTCGGAATAATAATCCTGAGTCCTACCTTGCGGAGGCCAAATCGCAAAATCAGGCGGTGACCGTGACGGACAAAACGCAGATAAGCGAGCTGCTGAAGCTGCGGCGTTCCTTGAAGCCGGTCGCGGACAGCTGCATAATTAAGGTGAAGCTCACTAATGGCAACGGCGATTATTTCCGCATTAGCAAAGCTGAGCTGCCCCCCGGCATTTTGAACTAGTCTGATCGTATAAAAAAGAAATCCGGCGTGGGGGGCAACCGGGCAGTGTGAAGCGAAGGGGGGAGCGAAATGAAACCGGTGGAGGATCATCTGGATTTTGGCCTGCAGATTGTATTTATCGGCTTCAATCCGAGTCTGAAGTCGGGAGAAGAGGGACATCATTACGCGAATCCGCGAAATAACTTCTGGCGAATCCTCGAAAAAAGCAGGCTGACTCCGCGTCTGTACCAAGCCGCCGAAGACGGGGAACTGCTGAAGCTGGGCTACGGCTTCACCAATATTGTCGCCCGTCCAACCCGGGCTGCGGAGGAAATTACCCGCGAGGAGTACAACTGCGGGAGAGAGCAGCTCCGCGCGAAGCTGGAACGGTTCAGGCCGAAGATCGCCTGTTTTGTGGGAAAAGGCGTCTATACGGAATTCAGCCGCCGCGGACAGGCGGACTGGGGATTCCAGGACGGCGTTCCGCCTGTGGTAGACGGCGTTCCGCCTGTGGTAGACGGCGTTCGCGAGTTCGTCGCGCCCTCTTCAAGCGGACTGGTGCGGATGCCGATGGAGGAAATCGTCGGGATTTACCGCCGTCTGGCCTGCGAAATCCGGGAACAGCCGGGGGAGGAAGCTGCCGGGTTGGCGGAGGAATAGCTTGCTGTGATGCCATAAGGCTATTCACGTTCAAATATGACTAACGAGAAGAAACCTTCAGACCCGCCGATTGTGTGGGCTGAAGGTTCTTTGCCGTTATGACAGCAGCCGTTAAGCCGCTAGTGCTAAGCCAGCTGCTGTTATGCCTTTATCATTAAGCCAGCAAGCCGCTCCGCGCCGCTCGCAGTCGCTCGTGCCATCCGCAGCCGCGCCGCCCGCTGTAGCTCCGTGCCGTCCGCAGCTGCTCCGCGCCGCTCGCAGGCAGCGATAGTCTGCGGGCGAATGTCCATACCGCATCTGGGGCGGTGAAGCGGAAGTGACAGTATTTTTCGATAAATAAGAGGTTATCTCTCATTGCCGGAAGCCCCGGATGACGGATACAATGTACAAAGATGTCAAGCCTAATCGTACCGCCTGGCCGGGATTGATCAACACGACGCTTGCCGGCCGGTGCTGCTGTTATTTCCATTCAAGCCGGGAGGGTTTTGTGAATGAAGTATGAGGTACTGTTATTCGATGCGGACGATACGTTGTTTGATTACAAAATGGGAGAGAGCTATGCGCTTCAGGAGGCTTTTCGGGAGTTTGGCAAGCCCGAGGGCTTTGAAGCTAGTTTGACCACGTATCAGCAGATTAACAAGGCGCTCTGGAAGGACATGGAGCTTGGTCTTGTTTCGTCGGCCGATCTGCGCGTGGAGCGCTTCGCCCGGCTCTTTGCGGAGCACGGGTACAAGCTGGACCCGGGGGCCTTCAGCGATTCCTACCTGAGACATCTTGGTGCGGCGTCCTTTCTGATGGAAGGGGCGCTGGAGCTCTGCGGCGCGCTTCCGGGCTGCACGCTTGCTGTTATTACGAACGGAATCAAGGAGGTCCAGTATTCGCGAATCCGGGGCTCGGAGCTGCGCGGCGCATTCTCGCATATTATCATTTCGGAGGAAGTGGGCAGCCAAAAGCCCGAGCCGGGCATATTCGACTATGCCTTTAACCGGCTCGGGCTTGGTCCCGAAGACAAATCCAAAGTGCTCATTATCGGAGACACGCTTACGTCCGACATCAAGGGGGGCAATGCCTACGGGATCGACACCTGCTGGTTCAACCCGCGGCTTCAGCCGGCCGATCCCGGCATTGTCCCGACTTATGAAATCCACTCGCTGTCGGAGCTGGTTGCGATCGTCAGCGGTGAGGGCGGACAGGCTTAGTGCCGCGTATCCAGCGGCTTCAGCATCGCCTCGATTTCGCTGCGCTTCGGCTCTAGGAATGGAGGAAGGGCCAGGGCCTCGCCCAGGCTCTCAAACGGCTCGTCGGTATCAAAGCCCGGACCGTCCGTTGCCAGTTCGAACAGGATGCCGTTCGGCTCCCGGAAGTACAGGGAACGGAAATAATACCGGTCGACGAAGCCGGAATTCGGCAGCCGGACGGTGCGGATGCGTTCGACCCAGCGCCGCAGCTCCTCCTCGTTGTCTACGCGGAAGGCGACATGATGGACCCCGCCGCGGCCCAGCCGCTCATTCGGCAGGTCGCTGCGTTCCTCAACATGCACCTCCGCTCCGGAGCCGCCTTCACCGGTCTCAAAGACGATGACGTCCGGCTGGCCCGTAACGGTTGAAGGATAGGTTCCCTTGCGGCGGAAGCCAAGCAGCTGCTCCAGCACTGTGGCCGTCAGATCGGCGCTCTCCACCGTGAGGTGGGCGGGGCCGAGTCCGGTTATGGCGAATTCATGAGGAACGGGGCTCTTCTCCCAGGGCTGCCCGGCGGCGACGCCTGTGTTATGCTCATCCGAGACCAGGAAGAAGCGTTGGCCTTCGGGATCACGGAAGAACAGCGTCAGGCGTCCGCCGCGTTCTTCAATTTCGCCGTGTTCCGCTCCGAATTGCGCCAGCCGGTCCTTCCAATAGGCTAGTGCCGCGTCCGACGGCACGCGCAGAGACAGGGCGGAAATGCTGTTGTTGCCGTCACGGTTGCGGCCTGCGTTCGGAATTTCGAAGAAGGTGACCTCGGTGCCGGGGGTTCCCCGTTCGTCTCCGTAGAATAAGTGATAGACCGAAATATCGTCCTGGTTGACCGTCTTCTTGATCAGCCGGAGTCCAAGCACTTCGGTGTAGAATTTATAATTCTCGGGAGCCTTGGCCGTTAATGCGGATACGTGGTGAAGTCCTTTCAGTTCCATGGCATATGCCTCCAAATCATTTTGTTGTTTAACTAAACTTAAGTTACTATAATTTTATCAGTAACATACGTAATATTCAAGGCCTTTCTCATACTCTGGAACAATGCCATTTGGCTCTCCGGATTGTGGCCTGTCCCTATCATTATGTGATATATTAAATGAACAAAAACCAAAGTAAGGAGCTTGGAAATGGAAAAAACATTGATCTTTGGGCACAAAAACCCCGACACCGATACGATTTGTTCCGCTATCGCCTATGCCGCTCTCAAGAAAGAGCTGGGCTGGGACGTGGAGGCCATTCGCCTTGGCGAAATCGGCGCCGAAACGAAATATGCGCTGGACTACTTCGGAGTTGAAGCTCCCCGCCTGGTTGAGCAAGTGGCAGGCGAAGCCAAGCAGGTTATTCTCGTCGACCATAACGAGCGCCAGCAGAGCGCAAGCGACATCGATCAGGTGCGCGTCGTAGAAGTCATTGACCACCACCGGATCGCCAATTTCGAGACAGCTCATCCGCTCTACTACCGCGCCGAGCCGGTAGGCTGTACGGCGACGATCCTGAAGAAGCTGTACAAAGAGAACGGCGTAGAAATCAGCAAGCCGGTTGCCGGGCTTATGCTGTCCGCCATCGTCTCCGACTCCCTGCTGTTCAAATCCCCGACCTGCACGGAAGAGGATGTAGCCGCAGCCAAGGAACTGGCCGAAATCTCGGGCGTGGATGCCGATGTATACGGGCTGGACATGCTGAAAGCCGGCGCTTCCCTGCTCGACAAGAGCATTGACACGCTGCTTAATCTGGATGCGAAGGAATTCTCGATGGGCAGCAAGAAAGTCGTAATCGCCCAGGTCAATGCTGTGGATACGAACGATGTTCTGTCCCGCCAGGCCGAAGTCGAAGCTGCTCTGCAGAGCAGCATCGACGAGAAGGGCCTCGACCTGTTCTTGTTCGTCATCACGGACATTCTGAACAGCGATTCCGTCGGCATCGCGCTGGGCAGCGCGGCTGGAGCTGTGGAGCAAGCCTATAACGTGAAGCTGGACGGCAACAAGGCCCTCCTGAAGGGCGTTGTCTCCCGTAAATCGCAGATCGTTCCGGTGCTGACCGAAACGTTGTCCAAGTAAGAAGAGCGGCATCGTACAAGGATGCAGCCGGGATACTCTCCGAAGGGCCGGAAGGGTCCGAAGGAGCTTGTCCCTTTGAGCGCACAGGAGCGCCACCGTCTGAAATGGCGGCGGCGCTCTTTTTATATGCGGGAGCTTGGAGCGGGTACGGATTTATGAACTTCAGCTGTTGCCTGCAAGGATAACCGTTGTTACAATGAAGGGGAATGAAGGAAGGGAGGAGACTCAAATGGCCAAACGCAATATAGGCTCCCTGCAGTACAAATCTTTCGGTCTTGCTCTCCAGGCGCTGGTAGTGCTGACCAAGGAAGGCGGAACATGCCCGAGCTGTGAAATCGCCAAGCTGATGTCTTCCGAGCCTACGCTTCTGCGCCGTATTCTGGCCAAGCTGGCCAAAGAATCGATTCTGGTGACCCGGGAGGGAAGGGATGGCGGCTACATGCTGAACAAGGCGGCTGACCAGCTTACCCTGGCAGAGGTGTACCGTGCGCTCGAGGTGGGTGAAGCCCGGCACGAAGCAGTCAGCGGAACGGCATGCACGAACGAATTCGGCAGACAGATGAAGACGGCTTTCGCAGATATTCTGGATGAGGTGGACAGCGGCGTTCTTGGTGTGTTGAAGAAATATACCGTTGCTGATATAGCGGCGAGGGCCGGATATTGACAACACTGTTCTGGCGCTCTATACTGTGCTTATTGCGCAACAGTTAAGGATCAAACTGGAAGTTGAGCATTGTGATTTGGCGGAAGTTTGGCGAGTGAGTTATTTTTTTGTTCATAACTGTGTTATTAACTGCACAGAATACAAGGGAATCCCGGGAGGCTGAATCCAATGGAAAATCAAGTTCAAGTTGCTCCATCTTTTCAAGAGGTTATTCATGAGCGTCATTCGGTGAGAAGTTATGACCCAAGCCGGAAAATCTCCGAGCAGGAGATCAACGAGCTGCTCAGCGATGCCATTCTGGCGCCGTCTTCCTCCAATCTGCAGCCGTGGCGGTTTCTCGTGATCACGGATCAGGCGCTGAAGGACCAGCTGCTGCCGATCGCGAAGAACCAGCAGCAGGTTGTGGACGCTTCCGCCGTCATCGCTGTTCTCGGCGACCGTGAAGCCTATCGCAATGTCGATCAAATCTGGGATTCCGCCGTTGAAGCGGGCTACGCCACTACGGAGATCCGCAACCGCATGACGGAGAACAGCTGGAACGCTTATTCCAGCTTCGGTCCGGAAATTCAGAAAGACATCGCGCTGGTGGACGGCGGGCTGATCTCCATGCAGCTGATGCTTGCCGCCAAGGCGAGAGGCTATGATACGGTTCCCATGGGCGGATACAACGTGCAGGAGTTCCGTGAGTTGTTCCAGATTCCGGATCGTTATGTCAATGTTATGCTGATTGCCGTGGGCTATGCCGCCGCAGAAGGCCGGCGCACCACCCGGCTCCCGCTGTCAGACGTGACGTTCTACAATGAATTCAAAGGCTGAGCTATCGGATTGAGCCATCTGATTCGACTACAATTCCCGGGCTTCCTAACGGCGCCCGGTTAATATTATGAACCCCTGCCGTCCGGCGGGGGTTCATTAGCGTCTGCGGGACTTTCCGAGCGGTGAAGACCGCCTTTCGCCCGCCGGTTTGGAACAGGACTCCGCTGCGTGCTACAATCGTGGTAAACAGCCTTGGGCAGTGCGCAGCCCGTTTGCAAGGAAATCCATCCCGATCAACAGGAGGAGATGATGACGATGATTCAGGTATACCCGGCCGAAGAGGCTCACCGGTTCGATCACGGATGGCTGAGCGGCAGCCATTTATTCTCTTTCGGCGAGTATTACGATCCCGATAATACCGCGTTCGGTCCCATGCGCGTATGCAATGACGACACGATTTCCCCAGGGAGAGGGTTTGGCGCCCATCCGCATAGCGATATGGAGATCGTCTCGATCGTCCTGTCCGGCGTGCTCCGTCATGAAGATAATCTCGGGAATGTAGCGGAGAGCACCTTCGGAGGCGTTCAGCGCATGTCGGCCGGAACGGGTGTCATTCATACTGAGCATAACCCATCCGCAGACGAGCCGGTGCGCCTGCTGCAGCTCTGGTTCATGCCCGCAGTTCGCGGCAAAGAGCCGTCCTACCGTGCGGGACAGTATCCGCCGGAGCGTCTGAACGGCGGTCTGCTGCCGGTAGTCACGCCGGATGGCCAGGACAGTGCGGTGGACATCGGGCAAGATTTGACCATCTACCTGGGGCGACTGCATGCCGGCCAGAGCGAGGTCTTCCGGCAGCGGCCGGGCCGCCGTATTTTTGTATATGTAATAGAAGGAACGCTTTCAGCCGGAGGAGCCGGGCTTCGTTCCGGAGATTCCGCCCGGATTATAGATGAGCAGAAGCTTAAGCTTGAGGCGGCAGAGTCCGCTTTGATTATGCTGATCGATCTGCCTTAACGAACTGAACTGTGTGAAAGGAAACCGTCTGGAATGGAGGAATAGACAGATGAACCAGCAGGAGAGAGTTTTGGTCAAGCATGCCGTAACCGGACGGACACTGCTGAGCAGCGCGGACGGACTTGCGTACAGCTTCGAGCAGGACGGCGGTCTGACGCGCTTGACCATCCGGGGCGTGTCGCCGGACAGAGGCCGGCAGGTGCTGGAGCTGAAGTCCGAGCTTAACGTCTTCCGGTTCGAGGAACCGGAAGGCGCGCCCATCGTGAAGCATTGGTACTATGTCGGAGACAATCCGGTTGAGTATGATGAAGGCACAGGTAATCTGACGGTCACGGCCGAACGGGAAATCGAATACCGGCCCGACCAGTATTGGGAGTAGGCTCCAGGCAGGACGTTTGACTTTTGCGCTCCGGTGTACTAATTTGGGTATGGCTGCCAAATGAGTATGCCGGATTTTTTTAGAGGACGGGAGATTTGGAGAATATGGATATTTTCTCGGCAATGGAACAGAGTGACTATGAGGAGCTGGTGTTCTGTCAGGACCGGGCGTCCGGACTGAAGGCCATTATCGCGATACACGATACGACGCTGGGACCCGCTCTGGGCGGAACCCGGATGTGGACATATGCCACAGAGGAAGAAGCGATTGTGGACGCGCTTCGTCTGGCGAAAGGGATGACCTACAAGAATGCCGTGTCCGGGCTTAACCTGGGAGGCGGTAAGACCGTCATTATCGGTGATCCCAAAAAAGACAAGAATGAAGCGATGTTCCGCGCTTTTGGCCGATATATACAGGGACTCGGCGGACGGTATATTACGGCGGAGGATGTCGGCACGACGGAGGACGATATGGATATCATCCACCAGGAGACCGATTATGTGACCGGAATCTCGCAGTCGTACGGCTCATCGGGCAATCCCTCGCCCGTTACGGCCTTCGGTGTATACCGTGGGATGAAAGCCGCGGCGAAGGAAGCCTTCGGAAGCGATTCGCTCGAAGGGCGGACCATCGCGGTTCAGGGCGTCGGCAACGTGGCTTTCGCGCTGTGCGGCTATTTAAAGGAAGAAGGCGCAAGGCTGATCGTGACCGACATCAACAAGGAAGCGGTGCGCCGGGCCGAGGAAGCTTACGACGCGAAACCGGTCGATCCGAAGGATATCGCTTCGGTAGCATGCGATATTTACGCGCCCTGCGCGCTCGGAGCGGTCATTAACGATGCGACGCTGCCGCTCATCAAGGCGAAGGTCGTTGCAGGCGCCGCCAACAACCAGCTCAAGGAGCCGCGTCACGGCGACGCGCTCTATGAACGCGGCATCGTCTATGCTCCGGACTATGTGATCAACGCGGGCGGCGTGATCAACATTGCCGACGAGCTGAACGGCTACAACAAAGAGCGCGCGTTGAAGCAGGTGTCGAAAATTTACGACAACATTACGCGCGTGCTCGACATTTCCCGCCAGAAGGGCATTCCGCCCCATGCGGCTGCCGACCATCTGGCCGAGGAACGGATCGCCCTGCTGAAGAACAGCCGCAGCACCTTCCTGCGCGATGGACATAACATCATCAGCAGAAGACGGCCCTGAACGCCTTCCCGGATCATGTCCGGTTGGACTTGAAAGCTGAACTAACATCAAAAGCCTCCTGCTCTCTGCCGGCTGTGCCGGACAGAAGCCAGGAGGCTTTTCATTTGGAGCTTCTACTGAACCTGATTCTACTGAACCTTCACGGGCTCGGGGTAGGTTACGCCCAGCGTATCCACCGTCACTTTTTTAATAACAGGCGGTTCTTTGGGACGGTCGTTGCTGTCACGGTCCAGTGCGACGATGGCGTCTACGACATCCATTCCCTCGGTTACCTTGCCGAATGCCGCGTAGCTTCCATCGAGAGACGCCGCCGCATCGGTCATAATGAAGAATTGGGAGCCGGCGGAATCGGGATCATTCGCTCGGGCCATCGACAGCACGCCTCGCGTATGCTTGAGATCATTGGTGAAGCCGTTGGCGAGGAACTCGCCTTTAATGCTGTATCCAGGTCCCCCGGTGCCCGTTCCCTCCGGATCGCCGCCCTGAATCATGAAGCCAGGGATCACCCGGTGGAAAATAAGGCCGTCATAGAATCCCTTGTTGATCAGGGAAATGAAGTTGTTGACCGTATTGGGTGCGACTTCGGGGTATAGTTCAGCTTTGATGATGCCGCCGGATTGCATCTCGAAGGTCACAATGGGGTGGCTGGCGCTCGCCGAAGGCTGACCTGCGGAACTGCTGCCCTCTGCGGAGGAAGCCGGGGAAGGGGAAGCCGCCGTCTCGCCGGAAGCTCCAGGCTTGCTGCCGCAGCCTGCCATCAGGACGAGCAGAGCCAGTCCCAGAAACGCCCAAATGGCAAATAGTCGGGTGCGTGTCGGACGCGTCGATTTCACTTGTTCATCTCTCTCCTTATAGATCCTTGGTTATAAACGTACTATCGAAGTCATCATAACCTGTCCGGTTCAACTTTGTAAAATTAAATGAAGAATCGGGATTGGCAGAGACTCTAAACAGGTTTACAATAATAGGATGTTACTGGGTATCATGACCCCGAAAATTCATAGATATTAACTGACAAAAAAAGGCCGCCGGACCTGTATCCGGCGGCTAATCCTAGTTCTTAGGAATGTCTATGCGCTGCAGCATAACGGGAATAACAAGGAGACGTGTCCTACTCATTGTCCTCGCCTGTCGATCCGTTGAGCACATCCGTACCCGGCATTACATCGATCGGCGGGGAGGAAGGGTCAACCGGGCTTCCCGGTGCGATTGTCTCGGCGTCCGGGACATCCTGAAGAGGACCGGTCCCGTCCTCATATACCGCTTCGTCGCCAGGATAGTCCTGGGTTCCCTGGGTTAGCCCTGCCGCGGCGGCGGCGAAGGAAGTGTCCGAGCTTAGGAGCTCGTCTCTTCCGGGGGCAGGCCCTTTCAGAATCCCGCTGCCCAGTGTATGAGGGGGCGCCGCACCGACAGCGGCGGGGGCACTTAAGCCGACATCCTCTGCCATTTCACGGTCCAGCGCGAGAACCTCGTCTTCCGGGGCGAACAGGCCGACCTCATCGGGCGCGCCGCTTCCCGTCCGCTCATGGCTGGCAAAGGGCGATTCGATGGGAGTCCGCATGCTGCCGGTGGCTTCCCCGCTCAGACTCTGGGCCGTCTCCGTTCCGACGAGACGGATATCGTCAGCGGGAATGTCCTGTTCCGGCGAGGTGCCGCGCAGCTTGGAGTAACGCTCATATTCGAAATCGGCTTCCGTTTTTTTGAAGTTAGCCATTATCATTCAGCTCCTTATTATAAGGTGTCGCCGTTCTGCCGTCATCTTCAGGCAGTGCATGGCGTATTGCTTCTATTTGATTATCGTCTGGCAGGGCATCCGGAAAGGACCCCTCCTGAAACAGGCCGAATTCTTCATCTATATCGCGTTCGGTTATGAGGTCTTCGTCCTCGGCATCGTGCTTGACCCGGGGGTTTTTCATCAAGCGCTCCTCCTTCCGTATCTCAAGTATAAAGATAACGCTTATACTTAATGTATACCCTCCCAAAGCTGAGCGAATCCATGCAGCTTCCGGTTCCTGTATTCCTATGTAGTCTTTCACCGCACCGGAAGATCTATGCCACGGGAGGAGAGCAGACGACATTGTCGAAGGGATAATGGACCCTGCACCTATACTGAAATATGATGTTCTTAATCGGCAGGACCGGAATACCCTGTACCGGAAGCCGTCTGGATCCAAGGGGAGGAATTTGTGGTGAGCGGCAACAACGAGTTGCTGAATTATTATTTGAATGAGGCGCTGATGGATCTTGTGATCGGCGGATCGCTGATTTTTGCTGCCGTTATTTTGGGCATCTGCGCGATGTTTCTGAAGAAAAATCTGTTCGCCAGCGGATTTCTGCTGATGCTGATTATGCTGTCTTCCGGGGTGCTGATCATCTATTACTCCCCTTACTTCTCGATATTGGTCGGCCAGAGGGAACGATGGAAGGATATATTCTTCGATCTGGCGCTCTTTACCCTGCTTCCGTCCTTCACCTTTTATTTTGAGAAGCTGTTCGGCCCGGGCCGTCACAAGCTTGTGACCAAGCTGAGGAAATTTCAAATCGGATTTTCGCTCTTTTGTATATCGCTGAGCCTGCTGAACATCCTGTCCTCCTACCAACTGAACGTAATCTATAATATTTTCACGATCTATATCACGGGTATATTAATGATGCTTCAATTTGTCTTTCTGTTGACGCTTGCGGTGCGTTATGCCGTAAGGCACAACGTTGAAGCGATTATCTTTACCTCGGGTTTTGCGGCATTCGCAATGACGGCGCTGATTGAGCTGCTGATCTTCTATACGTCAGGCGAGCGGTATTACTTGTATTGGTGGAAATGGGGATTCGTCGCCTTTTTGATCTCGCTCATCGTCATCTTGGGGCGCCGGTTCGCGAAGACTCACGAGCAGGTGGTGGAATATTCCAAGGAGCTGGAGAAATTCAATAACGATCTTCAGCGTTCGGAGAAAATGGAAATCATCAGCGAGCTGGCCGCTTCGGTTGCACATGAGGTCCGGAATCCGCTGCAGGTTACCCGGGGGTTTCTGCAAATTATCGGCGACGGCTCGGACAGCAAGCAGAAAGAGTATTTGCAGCTGGCCATCTCGGAGCTGGACCGGGCGGTGCATATCATCAATGATTTTCTCACATTCGCCAAACCGGAGATGGATAAGGTGGACCGTGTGAACCTCGGCGGCGAGCTCAGGCATGTGGCTGGCATCCTTCTTCCGCTGGCCCAGACACAGGGCTGCAGAATTGAACTGCATCTGGAGGAAGATCTGTATGTGAAGGTCAGCGCACCCAAGCTCAAACAGGCTTTTATCAATATGGTCAAGAACGGCATCGAAGCGCATAAGGACGGGGGGCTCGTGACCATCGTCGCCTGGAAATCCGGGAATTTCGTCATTGTCAGCATCCGCGACCAGGGCGAAGGCATGACCGCCAGCGAGCTGGCCCGGCTCGGAGAGCCCTATTTCTCCAACAAGACCAAAGGAACAGGCCTTGGGCTTATGGTCTCCTTCCGTATTATCGAGGCGATGGAGGGGACCATCGAATTCCAGAGCACCAAAGGGAAGGGAACCGAAGCCATCATCAAGCTGCCCGCCGTGAGAGACTGAAAGCCGCGGTGCTCCGTGGCCGGTAGCCTGATCGAAGAGGGGAATGGTATACACTCGGGCAAATGCTGATCCATATCCGGCTGGGCCAGAAGGCTGCAACGCCCGACGGGCGGACCCTGGTCCGAAGGCCCGGGGGATTGTTCTGGACGGAAGGGGAGCGGAAAGGGGCGCTTGCCTCGGATCAGGCAGCTTCTCTCTCCGACCTATGGCGCATCTATGAAGATGGGGAGAGCTTGGTTTGGACCGGCGGCCGGGAGAAGGTCGAAGCAGAAGGAGCGCCAAATGCTGGAGAACCAGTATGATGAACTGCTGGGGCTTACCGCGAATCATGGGAACAGGGGGAAGGGGAAGAGCATGGTAAAGAGTGAGCGCAGGTATATTTTTCAGTCTATTGGCATATCTCGTCCAATAGGACTGTTATCCCACTTGCTATCCGGGGTATAACATACATAGCGGCATAACCAGCTTGGCCTACCGGAATCCTTATGGCCTATCCGTAGTCCGGGCCAGCGGGTCCAATGGCGGGATCATTCATACACAAGGGGCCAGTCCCCCAAATAGCGCCGAATTTCAGCAGATGAAATCGGACCTGGAGATAGCGGGAATTGGAACGGGGGGGAGTCATTCATGCCGGCGGCGGCATCGCGCCTGACGGGCAACTCGGATTTAGCTGGCAGCCATAAGGAAAGAAACAGAACATAGTCTTTACATGTAGTGGAACTTAATGACATTTGAGGTTTCCCTAATACCCTTTTTCAGACGGAATAAACAGGGAAAAATAAAAAAAATATGCTGATTTTTTAATCGTGTAACCGTTCACACTCTGAAAGATAACTTGTTATTGTGATTTTTCTTTTGTATGATGCTTTTAACGAGGCAGTTCCCAGGAAGGCTTCATGCTCGCATTTTCCACAAATTTGGAGAATTGGGTGGTGGGATGAATATCAGGTTAACTGCGGAAGATCGAATGATCACTTTTTTCAGATATTTTTCACTGTCCCTTACTTCACTGATTTTCCTGTTGACGCCCAATGGTCCTCCAGTTGTCTATAAAATTCTGATCATAATCGGCCTGGTGCTGCTTGCTCTCGTGTTCACCAGCACATACAGATCCATGCGCTACAGGCCACATGCCGTGATGCTGTACGTCAGCATCGAAATGATGATAATCTTGCTTCTGGCGATTTTTACCGGCGGATTTAACAGCCCCTTTAAGCTGTATTCGCTGAATCCCATATTGATTGCAGCGGGTTCGCTCTCTTTTTATTTTTGCTGGACCCTGATGGTCGGTTATTTTGCAATTTTCTTTGGTTGTTGCTATTTTTTCTATAAATCTGCGGGAGATTCGTTTGCCTCTGTTTTGCTGGAGAACGGAAATTTGTTTCTTGCGCTTGCGCTTACGGTAACCTTCATGCAGCTGTTGTCGAAGCTGAGACGGCAGCGGGAGGAAGCCAACGCGCGGACGGACGAGACGCTTGAGCATATCAAATCGCTCTATCACATCGTGGAAACCTCAAGTGAGCATGATTTCATGAATATCGGACAGGTCATTACGGATTATGCCGTGAAGCTGACGAAGCTCAATAAGGCGTTATTCTGGTTCGCCGGCACTGCCGGAGAGCCTTCGCCCGTTAGCCGCCAGACCGGCTGGCTTTCCGAGGAGGAGAATAACCTGTTCGGAGAGCTGAAGAAACATGAGTCCGATTGGCGGCGCCAGAAGGAGCCGCTGTTCAAAAGTCTTCCGGGGTTCGGGGATCTGCTTCTGATGCCCGTCCGCATGAGCACCCGCTTTGTCGGCATGATCGGCGTAAAGCTCGAGGCGCATGAAGGGCTCGAAGGAAGAAGATGGTACATCCAGCAGCTGATGTTCCTGGCCGAACTGAGCGCGATTACGCTTGAAAGGCATGAACTCAGTGTAGCCGAGAATAGGCTGATTGTAACGAATGAACAGAATCGGATCGCCGATGAAATGCATGACAGTGTCTCCCAGAGCTTGTTCGGCATTGTCTATGCGGCACACTCTCTCAAGCAATCCTTCCGCAAAATGACCCCTTCGCAGCTTGAGGAACAGATCGAGCTGATCCATGATTCCGCGACAAAAGCAGCCAAAGAACTGCGAATTACGATTTACAGCCTCAGCTCCAAGAAAAGCGGCGGGCCGACATGGCTCGGCATGGTGCGGTCTCACTTGAAAAATTTGTCGCGGCTGAATGATGTGGAAATCGACTTTAAGGTGAAGGGCGATGACTTTAGTCTCCCGTATACTTATCACAAGGCGCTTTTCCGGATTATTTCAGAAGCTACAGGCAATGCCATACGGCATGGCGCAGCCCAAAAAATCGAAGTGGAGCTTACGCTTAAGCCCAGATGGGCAGGGCTTGCGATCCGCGATGATGGCGTCGGATTTGACACCGACCTGTTGTGGACCCGCTCCGAAGAGGGCAGCGGGGGACTCGGGATGAAGAATATGCAGCATTTGACCCAATCGCTGGGCGGTGACTTCCAATTGTCGAGTAACGAGAATGCAGGAACCCAGATTCTGATTTCAATTCCGGTAGGCGTAGTTGAACTAAAGAACGCATAAGGATGATAAGGAGGTCTTTTGCATTATGGATATCGTCATTGTGGATGATCATCCCCTTGTAAGAAGAGGATTGGCTTCGGTAATTTCGATGCAGCCGGATGTGAACTTCGCGGGTGAGGCGACCAACGGAGAAGAAGCGATACGTGTGCTGGAAGAGACTCGGCCCGACCTCGTGCTGATTGACCTTAGACTTGCAGACGAATCGGGACTGGACGTAATCAAGATGGCACGCAGCCGCGGGATTGACAGCAAGTTCATCCTGCTGACCTCTTCGGCGAGCCGGGAGGATTTCCTCAAGGCGGAAGAAGTGCTCGTCGATGGCTATGTGCTGAAAGAGGCGCTGCCCGAGGAACTGCTGTTTGCCATTCAATTGGTGTATAAGGGAAGGAAATATTACGATCCCGGTCTTATGGAAGATAAGATGCGCATGAGCGGCAAGAGTCCTACCGATGAGCTGACGCCAAAAGAGAGGGAAGTGCTCATTGAGCTGGGCCAGGGTGCCTGCAATCGGGAAATTGCCTCCAGGCTCTTTATCAGCGAGTTCACGGTCAAGAAGCATGTCAGCCAAATTCTGGCGAAGCTGCAGGTTGCGGACCGTACCCAGGCTGCCTTGTACGCGAATGCTGTCGGATTGACGAAATATGAAATGTCGGTTGACTAATCGTCTGAATACCGGGGCATGGACCTAGAGTCCATGCCCTTTTTGTATGTCTGGTTACACCAAAAGCCTCACTGTGTGGGGTTATTTGGCGCGCATTAATACGAAAGCGGTTGCGGGAAATACGGACTAGAGGATATGGCACTAAAGTATACCATAGCTCCCCCTTAAGCATTAATTTCGTTTATTCGAAAGTGAAAATGAAAGTAATGGCAGGGACCATGCCTCAAAATGAGAGGATTGATAGAATTAAATTAAGTTAATGAAAATTTCAGAATTTTTCAAAATCCAACGGAAGGAGGATCGCTGTGGAAAAGACGATGCTGGATTACCTGAACCTGATCAAAAAAAGGTTATGGCTGATTGTACTCTTCGTTCTGATCTCCTGCGGCACTACCTATTATTTCAGCAAGAATTACGTGGTTCCGGTCTACGAAGCGTCCGGTCAGCTGCTGGTCAACAACGGTGCGGTGTCACCCGATGGCAACAACAACAATAACTTGACCTACAGTCTGAACTTGATCATGAGTTACAAGGAACTCATCAAATCACCGGCCATCATGAACAAGGTAGCCTCCGCACATCCGGAATTGAAGCTGACAGGGGATCAATTGGCATCCAAAGTGGCTCTCAGATCGACGGAAGGCAGCCAGATCATCAACCTCAGCGTGCAGGATACCAATTACGAGAAGGCGGCTAACATCATCAACGCCGTTTCGCAAACCTTCATTCGTACCCTGCCGGGGCTGATGCATATGGATAACGTCGCTTTCCTGACTCCGGCGGACCCTGAAGATGTCCCCGCTCCGATCGGCAGCGGCTTTATGATGAACATGGTAATCAGCTTCGTCGTATCGCTGATGGCGGCGCTCGGAATCATCCTTCTGATGGAGACCTTGAACGGCACGCTCCGCTCCGAGAAGGAAGCGGCATACGAACTGGGTCTTCCGGTGATCGGCACGATTCCCGTCATCCGCAAACGCGATCTTGGTACGGATTCCAAAGCAACGGTAGGGGAGGGCGCTTATGCTGCAATTAAGTAATACTCTGGTTGCGGACAGCAATCCGAACTCGCATGTGTCCGAATCCTTCCGCTCCCTTCGTACCTATATTAAGCAGTCCGGTCTGCTGCAGGACGGAGGCAAGTCTCTTCTCTTCACATCCGGAGAATCGGGAGAAGGGAAGACGACCGTTATGGCGAATCTGGCGGTTTCTTTCGTTCAGGACGGCAAAAAGGTAGCGGTTGTCGATTGCAATCTTCGGAAGCCTGCTCTGCATACCGTCTTCGGTGTCGAGAATTCGCCGGGCCTGGCCGATTGTCTGAGCGGACTGAAGGAGCCGGGCAAGGTGGCGGTGTATGGCAATCTTGCCAATCTCACCATCGTGACTGCCGGAAATACGGTAGGCAGCCCGCCCGACCTGCTCGGCAACAGCGTGATGGTCGAGCTTCTGGAGGAACTGAAAGCCACGCATGATCTGGTCCTGCTGGATGCGCCTCCGGCCGTTCCGTACAGCGATGCCCGCGTGCTTGCCCCGTTGACGGACGGCGTGATCATCATCGCCCGTTACGGCAAGTCCAAGCGTGAACTGCTCCGCAAGGTGAAGACCCTGATGGAACAAGCCGGGACACCCATTCTCGGTATTGCCATAAATCAAGCGAAGTAGACGTGACGCCCTTATAGACACAAAACTTAGCCGACGCTTACGAAGCGAGTTTTGTGAAGCCTATCAAGCAGTTTAGTCAAAACAAAACTTAGCCGACGCTTACGAAGCAAGTTTTGTGAAGCCCNGAAGCCTATCAAGCAGTTTAGTCAAAACAAAACTTAGCCGACGCTTACGAAGCAAGTTTTGTGAAGCCTATCAAGCAGTTTAGTCAAAACAAAACTTTTAGGAGGCCTGGATGATGAAAAAAGTGAAGAAAGTGATTATTCCCGCCGCCGGACTCGGAACCCGCTTCTTGCCTGCCACCAAAGCGATGCCTAAGGAAATGCTTCCGATCATCAACAAGCCGACTATCCAGTACATTGTTGAGGAAGCCATTGAATCCGGCATCGAGGATATCATCATCGTTACCGGTAAGGGCAAACGCGCGATTGAGGATCACTTCGACAACGCGTTTGAACTGGAGTCCCGGCTGCTTGAGGACGGCAAGCTTGAATTGCTGAAGGAAGTTCAGCGTTCCTCCAAGGTTGAAATTCACTATATCCGCCAAAAGGAACCCAAGGGCCTCGGACATGCGGTTTGGTGCGCCAGACGCTTTATCGGAGACGAACCGTTCGGCGTAATGCTGGGCGACGATATCGTAACCGGCAGCACGCCTTGCCTGAAGCAATTGATCGATCAGTATGAAGAAACCCAGAACTCGGTAATCGGCGTTCAGGAAATTCCGGACGAGTTCACGAACCGCTACGGGATTATCGATCCTGATATGCAGGAAGGCCGCCTGTACCGTGTTCAGAACTTTGTGGAGAAGCCGCCGCTCGGGTCGGCGCCGTCCAACCTGGCCATTATGGGACGCTACGTCTTTACACCGAAGATCTTCAAATACCTCGATTTGCAGGAAAAAGGAGCCGGCGGCGAAATCCAGCTGACCGACGCGATCCAGAAGCTTAACCAGAGCGAGCGGGTCTACGCCTACAACTTCGACGGAACGAGATATGATGTCGGTGAGCGCCTGGGTTACATTTTGACCACACTGGAATTCGCCCTGCAGAGCAAGGATCTTCGTTATCCCGTAATGGATGCCATGGCCGAATGGTTGAAGAAGGCGGAACAAACTACGGTCTAATCAAGGGAGCCGGTCACTGCTCGCATGGGCAATAAATCAAGGAGGAATGAGAGGGAGATGAGCATGCCAAAAATGCCGGATGACGCTGAGCCGATGCTGTCGAGCGCTTATGTGCTGCATGCCAAGGAAGAAGCGCAGGAAGCCAATTCTTACCTGCTGACCAAACGGGTAATCGACGTTCTTTTTTCCGCTCTGTGTCTCTTCTTGCTGCTGCCCCTGTTCACTGTAATCGCCGTGCTGATTAAGCTGGACGATCCGAAGGGGAAGGTCTTCTTCCGCCAGACCCGGGTCGGCAAAGACGAAAAGCCGTTTGAAATGTACAAATTCAGATCGATGATCGCCAACGCCGAGGAGCTGAAGAAGAACCTGATGGCGTATAACGAGGTCAGCGGCGCGATGTTCAAGATGAAGAATGATCCCCGCATTACGCGGGTGGGCAGATTCCTGCGCAAGACCAGCATCGATGAGCTGCCACAGCTGTGGAACGTGCTGGTCGGCAACATGAGCCTGGTGGGACCGCGTCCCCCGCTTCCGGATGAAGTGGCGCAGTATACCGAGTACGACAAGAAACGGCTGACCGTAACGCCGGGCTGCACAGGTTACTGGCAGGTCACCGGCCGGAACAGCGTCGGCTTCGAGGAAATGGTCGAGCTGGATCTCACGTACATTCAGATGCGGAGCACCAAGCTTGATTTCAAGATTATTGTGAAGACTGTCCTGATCCTGTTTGGATCGAAAAACGCTTATTAATTTCGGAAAATAGGTGATTGCCCATGTTAGAGCACGGAGACGTACCCCGGCTGTCCATCATCATCTGCACCTACAACCGCGCCGGGCTGTTATCCAAAACGCTGGATTCTCTGCTCGGGCTCGAGATGCTGGATCAGGCTGAGGTCATTCTGGTGGATAACCGGTCCACAGACAACACTGCAGCCATAGTCAAGCAGTTCATGGACAAAAACGCAGGCCTTATCAGAATGAAATATCTGCTGGAACCCGTACAGGGGTTGTCGGCAGCGCGAAATGCCGGAATCCTGGCCGCCAAAGCATCGCTGATCGCTTTTCTCGACGACGATGCGCTGCCGGTCCGGAGCTGGATTTCGACGATCGTGACTACGTTTGAGAGCAGGCCTTCCGTAATGGCCATGGGCGGCAAGGTTTCTCCGATCTTTGAGACCAAGCGGCCGAACTGGCTGATCAAGCCGTTCGAATTCCCGTACACCATCATGGATCTGGGCAACCGGATCAAAGAGTACCCGGGGAAGTATCATCCCTGCGGCGCCAATATGGCGATGAGAAGCGAAGTCTTCAATCTGAGCCTGTTCCCGCTGGAATTGGGACGCAAGGGCGATTCGCTCATTTCCGGCGAGGAGACCTGGCTGTTCGGCAAGATCCGCAAGGAAGGACAGCTTGTGCTGTACCATCCGCAGATGGCTGTCGATCATTTCGTCCCGGCCAGCCGGCTCACCGAGAGCTGGATTATGAAGCGGTACTACAGCCAAGGGCTCTCCAATGCGCTTGGCAGCAGAGGGCCGCTCGGGACCTTGATGATTTGGGGAAAGACAGGAGCCAAACTGCTGTACATCGCCGTGGATTCCATGCTCTCCGTCATATCGGGCAGCGAGGGACGGAAGCTGTTGAACAAATGCCGGCTGGAGAGTGTTCGAGGAACGCTCCACATGCTGAAGAATCGAAATCGGGAATCGGCGACGGGGTGAGTAGAAGATGATAAGCGGGCACCGGGCTTCAAAACTTTATGCTTTGCCGTACGGAATGCTGTTTCTTCTGTCGGCTTTGTTTCTCGGAATGGCGGCAATCTACATGCCGGCTCTTGCGGTATTGGCCGTCGGTCTGCTTCTGTTCGTTGTCGTCTCTCTGACCCGGCCGGATACGATCAGCTATTTTGTCATTCTGACGACGGCGGTATCCATCAACTTTCTGTATTACGGCAGCCCGTTCGGGATCGAGATTTTGTCTCTATACAAGCTGGGAATGCTGATTCTGCTTATCCCGTGCATTCTGGTGAACGGGTTGCGATTCAAGCTCAGCTATCCGTTGTGGGCCTTGGTCGCGATGACGTTCATGACGTTCAGCTTCTCCATCTGGGAGCCCCAGATGACTGCGCAGATTGCGGTCAAGGCATTCATCGGACTATCCCTGCCGTTCGTATTTCTCCTGATCAACTGGAAGAAGGAAGTGGCCCAGCGGCATATCAGGATGATCTGCCTATTGCCATCGCTTAGCCTGCTGATTGGCATTCTGCTTCAGGTGGCGCATCTTCATTCCATGATCAATGTGGAGTTCACGGGCGCGATCAGACTTCAAGGGGCGAACATTCCGCCTCACCTGGCGATGCTGGCCTTCATCGGAACGGCCATTCCATTCATTGAGCTAAGAAGTGGAACCGGGAATGTGAAGTTCTACTATACCGTGCTCGGCATCAACTTTCTGACGCTGGCCGCTACGGGTACCCGGGGTCCGCTGCTCGCGCTGGTGCCGATGCTGCTGTATTACTTCTTTGATATTTTCCGGCGCTATCTGAAAGGCAAGACACGCTATATCATTCCGATTCTGTGTTCGATTGTTGTAATCGCCGGCGGCGTGTACTCGCAATGGGATAATTTCGAGAAACGCTCATTTGAAAGACAAACCGGCGAAGGCATCGACTTATCGGGACGCTCGGAAGCCTGGGCCTTCTTCCTGGAGAAAGCTTCCGGTTCGCCGGTGGCGGGAAGAGGCATCGGCGCCGTCACAGTGGCTAACGACGGCACGTTGTATGAGGGCTTTGTGGTTCCCCACAATGAATATATCCGCTTCTATTACGACGGCGGGTATGTCGGCTCCGTACTTCTCTGGGCGGCTCTGCTTACCGTGTTCCTTCTGGTCGCCAAAGCGCTAACGCCGCCGGTAAGGAAATATTATCTGCTCTTCCTTTTAGGATTTCTGATCTATTCGTTTTCTGATAACACGCTGTCGACGGTCCAATTCATTATTCCATTCTGTTGGTACCTGAACTGCCTGTATCGTGCTTCGCAGCCAACCGATTCCCCACAAAAAGAAGTGATACGATGAATCAAGTGAACATGTTCGATGTCAATTTTAACAATTATGATTTCATGGATCTGCTGGAGTATATCGATACAACAATCCGGGAGAGAAATCATTCCTACATTCTGACCTGCAATGTGGATCATGTGATCAAGCTGCGCAAGGACAAGGAATTCAGGACAGTCTACTCGAAGGCAGGCGCAGTCGTTGCGGATGGCATGCCGCTGATCTGGGCATCCAAAATGCTGGGCAAACCGCTTAAGCAGAAGGTGTCCGGGGCCGACCTGTTCAACAGGCTCGGCAATGCGTTCCAGCAGAGGAAATACCGGCTCTTCTTCCTCGGCTCCGCCGAAGGAGTGCCGGAACGGGCGACGGCCAATCTGAAGGCGGCTTATCCGGATATCAATGTCGTGGGGTGCTATTCTCCCTCCTACGGGTTCGAGAATAACGAGGAGGAGAACAAGCGGATCATCGGCATGCTGAATGAAACCCGCCCCGATATCGTATTTGTCGGCGTGGGCGCGCCCAAGCAAGAGAAATGGATTTATCGCCATTATTTATCCTATCGCGCACCCATCTCGATCGGAGTCGGAGCAACCTTTGATTTCCTCTCGGGCTCGGTCAAACGGGCTCCGGATTTCATGCAGAGAAGCGGTCTGGAGTGGTTCTGGCGGCTTAGCCAGGAACCTGGAAGACTGTGGAAGAGGTATTTGGTGGACGACGCCCAATTCCTGCTCCTTCTGCTGAAAGAACTGCGCAAACGGGATAAGGCGAACGGACCGAGTCTTGAATAAAAGGCTTACGCCAGGAACAGGAGGTGTATGGAGCTATGACGAGCCGCTATTCGGGTCAAAGCGGGTACCCGCTGATCGGAAATATACGTACTCTGGCAACCGCCGGCATCTTCGCGGCAGGCTGTGCGATTCTTCCGCTGATGATCGGCTACGTCAGCGCCAAGCTCAGCTCGGCGAACAGTCTGCAGTTGGCTATTGTGGCGGCTCTGCTGTTCCCGGCTTTTCTGCTGGCCCTGCTCAGACCCCGGCAGCTCATAGCCTACACTCTCCTGGTATGGGCGATCGCCCCGGAGCTTCGCCGGATAGCAGACTGGAGCGTCGGCGCCTATCATTCGGTTTCGCTCCTAAGTCTGGCCCCGCTTCTAGTGGGCGCCACGGTCGCCATTCCGGTCATGCGGGAGATACATAAGCTCCAGCGTCCCTGGATGAGGCTGATTCTGCTCTTCGCGCTTCCTCTGGGCTACGCCACCCTGATCGGGCTTGCCAAGAACGGTGTCGGCTCGGTCTATGATTTGATGAATTACCTGGTTCCGCTGCTCCTGCTTCCGTATTTTGCGATAACGTCGTTTACGGAACAGGACACGGACCGGCTGCTTCGCTCATACGCCGCGGTTGCGGTACTGGTTGCCGTCTACGGAATTGTGCAGTATACGACGATGCCGCCATGGGACGCCTTCTGGATGCAGAATGCGGGCATGAACTCCATCGGTATTCCGAAACCGCTTGAGGTACGGGTCTTCTCCACACTGAACTCGCCGGGTCCAGCCGCCACCTTCCTGGTGTTCGCGCTCGTTCCGATGATTCTGGAGAAGAAATGGCGGGGCATCTTCGGCTGGGTCGGCGTCCTGCTCGTAGTGATCTGTCTGCTCACTACACTGGTCCGGGCTGCGTGGCTGATTCTGCTCGTGATGCTGCTGGCCTATATCGCTTCCTCTTCCTCGAAGGGCAAGTGGAAGACGCTGATCCAGCTTATCTTCGTCGCAATGGCGTTGTACTGGATCGTGCCGAAGCTTCCGGGAGCCGAAGTGCTGACGGCGCGGATGGAGACATTCTCCTCGATTCAGGAGGACCGCTCCTACAATGACCGGCTCAACCTGCTGGGGAATATGCTTCCCGTTATCAAGTCCAATCCGGTCGGCCAGGGTATTGGCAGTGTCGGGCAGAGCACCAAGCTGGGCAACGGAGGCGAGCTTGGAGAATACGGCATCATGGACAACGGATTTATCGCACTGATGCTGACCTTCGGGGCCCCGGGCGCACTGCTGTTTGTCCTCGCCCTGGGCGCCGTGATCAAACAGATTGTCGGAAGAGTAATGGGTCCGGTTCCGCTGAAGCCCTACGCGAGGCTGGCACTGGCGGCCTGGATGGGTGTGGTGATCGGACTCGTATCGGATAACGGCTTCTCGGGAATCAAGGCTTACCTCGTCTGGATGCTGATCGGCATCGGACTGGGAGTGAGAGAAATGCGGGGGATGCAGCGGAAGCCCGAAGGCACAGCGGCTTCCTCCGAAGCTGCGGCCTGCCGCTACACGGCTCCGCAGCCCGGTCCCGATGGTTAGAGCTACAGGCGGCCGGAAGACGATGATGAATTCCTATATGTAGAGATCGACAATGGATGGGAACGGTTAGAAGAAGGAGGAGACCAGCATGTATTCATTGACTAGCGAGCTTGCCGGTTCAATCCGCGGCCTGGCGCCGGTATTCCGAACCGCCGAAGAGATCAAGGCCGAAGCGGGGAATGAAGAAGATGAGCACTATTCCCCGGATCATGTGCGAATTCATGGTCGGCTTCAAGTCCTGCGATTGCTGCGGGAAACACAAGCCAGCCGGATGAACCAAGAGAGGGAGAAAGGAGGAAGAAGCAATGCCTACTAACGGCGGACTGAACATTATGGCGACGGGCCTGAGCTGGCCTTCTGTACAGCCCGGAGGGCTCAATACGTATTTTAAATCCGTCTGCGAGCAGCTTTCTTCCCGGAACCGGGTACACGCCTTGATCTGCAGCGACGATCAGCCGGATACTCCCGACAATCTCATTATTCACAATGCAGGC
Organism: Paenibacillus sinensis; assembly: GCF_019904155.1. GTDB lineage: Bacteria > Bacillota > Bacilli > Paenibacillales > Paenibacillaceae > Paenibacillus_AQ > Paenibacillus_AQ sinensis. Next base: position 13,292 of record NZ_JAHCMB010000113.1, on the reverse strand, counting down.
GATCCCAAGCAGTCAATCTGGAAGCGAAAAGACGCTTTTCAGCGTAAAGCGGCGGAACTGATGGACCGCGGTGAAATCGATATTCTGTACTCCCATTTCGCTCCGTACGGCGTAGGACCTGCCATCGAAGCGAAGAAGCGCGGCATTCCCGTCGTTACGACCTTTCACGGCCCCTGGAACGAGGAGATGAAAATCGAGGGACAGGGGATCAAGCATCAGGTCAAGACGGCGATCGCCAAGTCGATTGAGCGCAAGGCTTACCGGCTGGCGGATACGTTCATCGTCCTCAGCGAAACCTTCCGCAATATTCTCCATTCCCTTCATGGCATCCCGCTCCATAAGATCATCGTCATTCCGGGAGCGGCCAATGTCGACCGCTTTACACCGGCAAGCAACCTGCTTGCGGTGCGGCGGATGCTGAATCTCCCGGAGGGAGCGACCACGGTCCTTACGGTCCGCAGGCTCGTGAACCGGATGGGACTCCTCCAGCTACTTGAAGCATGGCGTACAGTATCGGAACAGTTCCCGAACTCCATTCTCCTGATCGGCGGCAAAGGACCGCTTCGCGGCGAGCTGGAAGCACGAATTGCCGATTACGGATTATCGAACAAAGTCCGGCTGCTCGGTTACATTCCCGATCACCAGCTGGCCTCTTATTATCAGGCGGCGGATCTGTTCGTCGTTCCTTCCCAGGCGCTTGAAGGCTTCGGCCTCATCACCGCCGAAGCGTTGTCGAGTGGCCTTCCGGTCATGGCGACACCGATCGGCGGCAATAAAGAAATACTGCAGAATTTCCGTCCCGAGCTGCTCTTTAACGGCCCAACGGCCGAGGATATGGCTGAAGGCATATCCCGGACACTCGGGAACCGAAGGCTTCTTCCTTCCCGGGAGGAATGCAGAGAGCATGCGCTTCAGAAGTATACGTGGCAGCATGTGGGCAATCAGGTGGAGACGGTATTCAAAGAGGCAATGGGGAAAGGAGAGACAATCAATGCTGAGAGTGGCGTATATCGATCACACGGCTAGATGGAGCGGCGGTGAAGTCGCCCTGTTCAACATTCTGACCCATATTGGAGATCAGGTGAATCCGCTGGTGATTTTGGCTGAGGAGGGCGCGCTGGCAGATCGGCTGCGCGAGAAGGGAATCGACGTCCGCATTGTGCCGCTGGATGACAGCATCCGCAACCGCGGACGCAACACCGTCAACCTGGGTGCTCCGGCAGCGGCGCTGAAGCTGCTGTCTTACGGGCGCAAGCTGGCGCCGATCCTGAAAGAGGAGCATGTAGCCTGCGTTCACACCAATTCCCTGAAATCGGCGCTGTACGGCACCATTGCTGCCAAGTCAGCGGGTGTTCCGCTGATCTGGCATATTCGCGACCACATCGGCGCGCCTTATCTGAAGCCGGTTGTCGCGAAAGGCATCCGGCTTATGTCGCGTTATATTCCGAGCGGCGTAATCGCCAATTCGAAATCAACACTCAACGCGCTTGAACTGCCCCGTTCCAAGAAGACGCTCGTTGTCTACTCCGCCTTCGCCAAGGCGATCGCCGCCTCGGCCGTCCGCAAGGAGCAGAAGGATTTCAACGTGCTGCTGGTCGGCCGGCTGGCCGAATGGAAGGGCCAGCATATTTTGCTGGAAGCGGCCAAAATGCTGAAGAGCAACAGCCGCATCAAGTTCTGGCTGGCGGGCGACGCACTCTTCGGCGAAGACGAGTACAAGAAGCGGCTCGTATCCACGATCGACCGCGAAGGATTGTCCAATGTCAGCCTCCTCGGACATGTTGAGGACATTCAGGGGCTGATGCAGCAGGCGGATTTGCTGGTGCATACCTCCATAACACCGGAGCCCTTCGGCCAGGTTATTGTGGAAGGCATGGCTGCGGGACTTCCGGTCATCGCCTCGAACGAAGGCGGACCTGTCGAGATCGTCGTTCAGAATGAGACCGGACTGCTCATCCAGCCGGGCGACTCCGCTGTTCTGGCCCAAGCCATTAGCTGGATGCTGGAGCACCCGGAGGAAAGAGAAATGATGGCGGAGGCGGGAATCAAACGGGTCAAGGAGCATTTTGTAATCGAGAACACGGTGAAAGATATCGTAGTTTACTATAAAGGCCTGCTGGCAGGCGCCTAAGCGAACTGGCGAAACCAATTGCTCCATCAAACATTGAGGATGATTCACATGAAAATTGCGATAGCGCATGATTACTTAATCCAAATGGGCGGGGCGGAGAGGGTGGTGGAGGTCTTTCACCAGATGTATCCCGAAGCTCCGATCTTCACGACGGTATTTAACGGAAGCCGCCTGACCGAGAATCTCAAGGATGCGGACATCCGGGCCTCCTGGCTGCAGAAAGTTCCGGGAGTGAAGGCTAACTTCAAAGGGGTGCTGCCGCTATATCCCATGGCTATTCGCGATCTGGATTTCCGCGGTTTCGATATCGTCTTGAGCTCCAGCAGCGCGTTTATGAAGAGCATTCAGGTTCCCAAGCGCACCTTTCATCTCTGCTACTGCCATACTCCGATGAGGTTCGCCTGGGATTACGACACCTATATGGAACGGCAGTCCAACTCCGGTCTGTTCAAAAGGGTGCTGAAGCTCTACATGCAGCAGCTCAAGATGTGGGACCAGCGGACTTCCAAAAATGTGAATCAGTTCGTGGCCAACTCTTCGGTCGTCAAGAACCGCATCCGGAATTATTATCACCGGGACGCCGACGTGATTTTCCCGCCGATCAATACGGCCCGCTTCACCAGCTCCAGCTCGATTGGCGATTATTACCTGATCGTCTCGCGGCTGGTGTCCTACAAGCGGATCGATCTGGCGGTGGAAGCCTTCAACCGCAACGGGCTGAAGCTGCTGATTGTTGGCGACGGTCCCGACCGCAAGCGTCTGGAAGGCATGGCGAAGAGCAATGTGCAGTTTCTCGGCAGGCTGGATGATGAACAGGTTACGGGGCTCATGGCCCAGTGCCGCGCTTATATTTTTCCTGGCGAAGAAGATTTCGGCATCACCCCGCTTGAAGCAAACGCCGCAGGAAGACCGGTCATCGCTTATCAGGCGGGTGGAGCACTGGACACAATCGTGCCGTATGTCAACGGTGTCTTCTTCAAAAGGCAGGAGGTTGACGACCTGCTAAGGGCAATCGCCGAGGTGGAGTCCTACGCGTGGGACATCGGCAAAATCGTGAAGCACGCGCAGAAATTCGATGAACAGAACTTTATCGTTCAGTTCAAACAATATGTCGAGCAGGCATATGTCAACTTTTTAAAAGGAGGATGATGGTATGAATCTGGCGGTAATCGGCACCGGCTATGTCGGCCTCGTATCCGGCGTATGCTTTACACTTGGGGGTAATCATGTCATCTGTGTCGACAAGGATGAAGAGAAGATAGCCAAACTGAGCCAGATGAAATCGCCCATCTATGAACCGGGCATTGAGGCGCTGATCGAACTGAATCTGAAAGAGGGACGACTGTCGTTCTCTTCCGATCTTCAGGAGTCGGTGCGCCGCTCGGATATCGTCATCCTCGCCGTGGGCACACCGTCCCTCCCGAACGGCGAAGCAAATCTTCAGTACATCGAGAACGCAGCCGCTGAAATCGGCCGGTCCATGGAAGGCTACAAGGTTATAATGACGAAATCGACGGTGCCGGTCGGCACGAACGAGAAGATCCGGCAGATTATTGCCGCGAATACCGGATATCCGTTCGATATCGTGTCCGCTCCCGAGTTCCTGCGCGAAGGCTCCGCCATTCAGGATACGCTCCATCCGGACCGGATCATCATCGGTCTTGACAACCCGGTTCTGGAGCCGATGATGCGGGAGCTGCATAAGGGCTTCACCGAAAACATTGTCGTAACGGATATCCGCAGCGCCGAGATGATCAAGTATGCGTCCAACGCTTTCCTGGCGACCAAAATCTCGTTCATTAATGAAATTGCGAATATTTGCGAAAAGGTTGGCGCGGATGTGACAGAGGTGGCGGAAGGCATGGGCCTGGACCGGAGAATCGGTTCTTCCTTCCTTCAAGCGGGGATTGGGTATGGAGGCTCCTGCTTCCCGAAAGACACCAAGGCGCTGATTCAAATCGCCGGTAACGTCGATTATGAATTCAAGCTGTTGAAATCCGTGGTTGAGGTTAATCAGGGCCAGCGTTTCATGATCCTCTCGAAGCTCCACGAATCGATCGGCAGCCTTCAGGGCACGTCCATCGGAATTTGGGGCCTTGCGTTTAAGCCGAATACCGATGATGTCCGGGAATCGCCGGCGCGGGAAATCGTCGAAGCGCTCGTGAACGAGGGAGCGATTGTGAAGGTATATGATCCGATCGCTGCGGATAATTTCCGGAAGGATTACGATCACCCTAATATTCACTGGTGCGCCGTACCGGAAGAAGCGGCTATGGGCAGCGATGCCCTGTGTCTGCTGACCGACTGGAGCATTTTCAAAGACATCAATCTCCATCTCGTGTCCGCGGGCATGCGCAAGCCGATACTGATCGATGGGCGCAATGTCTTCTCCAAAGAGCAAATCGAAGGAACCGGCCTGGAATATTTCTCGGTTGGACGTCCCCGGATGGGCGGATTAAGCGGATTTTCACCAAGCGTGGCGGGCGCGGTCTAAGCGCTGACGGCAGTCCTAAATTGACCATTTTGAGGGAGGTTGCTTGTTATGAAACTGGTACTCTTGTCTGGCGGTTCGGGAAAACGTCTCTGGCCTTTGTCCAATGATTCCCGCTCGAAGCAGTTCTTGAAGGTGCTGGAAGGTCCGTCGGGCGAATCGGAATCCATGGTTCAGCGGGTATGGCGGCAGCTTGGCGAAGCCGGTCTTGCCGATTCCTCTTATCTGGCGACGGGCCGCGGACAGGTGGAGATGATCCAGAGCCAGCTCGGCGGCAGCGTGAATATCATCGTGGAGCCGGAGCGGCGCGATACCTTCCCGGCCATCGCACTGACGGCGGTCTACCTCTATTCGGTGGAAGGCGTGCTCCCTAACGAGACGGTCGCCATTCTGCCGGTTGATCCTTATGTGGAAGGCACTTTCTTTGATGCCGTGGCACAGCTGGAGAATGTGCTGGACGAAACCGGAGCGAATCTGGCGCTGATCGGGGTTGTGCCAGAGCTTGCGTCGGAGAAATACGGCTATATCATTCCGGACGGGGAAGCGTCCAAGGGTGGAGCAAGGCAGGTTAAAGGCTTCCAGGAGAAGCCGGACCGCAGCCGCGCCGAACAGCTCATCGCCCAGGGAGCGTTGTGGAATTGCGGCGTCTTCGCCTTCAAGCTGGGCTACCTGCTGGATATTCTCCAGCAGAAGGGACTTCCGCTGTCTTATGACGACATGCTGAAGCAGTATAAGCTGCTCTCCTCCATCAGCTTCGATTACGAGGTCGTGGAGCGCGAAGAGAATATCGTCGTTCATTCGTATGACGGCTTCTGGAAAGACCTGGGAACCTGGAATACGCTCACCGAGGAGATGGCGACCAACAAGCTTGGACGCGGTTTGCTGACTGAGGACGCTTCGTCAAGCTGCCTGGTCAACGAACTGGATATTCCGATCACGGTGATTGGAGCCCGGGACATTATCGTTGCAGCCAGCCCCGATGGCATTCTGGTTACAACAAAATCGGAAAGTCCGCGCATCAAGGAAGTGCTGAAAGGCACGGAGCAGCGGCCGATGTACGAAGAGCGTCGCTGGGGGCATTATCGCGTTATCGATTACGTGAAATACGAAGAGGGCAACGAGGCGCTGACCAAGCGGATTTATATCGCGGAAGGCAAGAACATCAGCTACCAGTATCACCTGAAGCGCTGCGAAATCTGGACGTTCATCAGCGGGGAAGCAAGCATTATTCTTAATGAGAAAAAGCATAATGTGAAAGCCGGCGACGTGGTACGCATTCCGGCCGGCACGAAACACAGCATCCTGGCGCTGACCGATGTGGAGTTTATCGAGGTTCAGACCGGCTCCGAGCTGGTGGAAGAGGATAACATCCGGATTACGCTGGACTGGAAAGACATTGAGCTGCAGCAGTTTATTTCATAAAAGTGAATCCGCCTTGAGGCGGATGAGCTTCTTGTACAAAAGTAATGTATTACCCAAAATTCAAAGATTTTAAACAGGTCTTTCGACTTATTTCCTGCTCTTTCACGCAATAAGCCTTTAATAACAACGGAATAGCGTCGATATGTACGGTAGAAGGTTAATCCTTCCAATACGACAAAGGCAAACCTATCGCGAGGTAGGGACGCAAAGCCAAGGGCCTCTCTGAGGCAGCCTGGTTACCGAAAGGAAGATGAAATTGAAAACCAACCGCACGTATCGGCTGTTCTGCATGCTGTTGTCCTTTAGCCTGATTTTGACGTTTGTCCCAGAACTTGGCGGACGCAATCTATCCACGGCCTCGGCGGCATCCGCGGCCCGGGTTCCGGTCAACCCGGATGCTTCGCCCCAGGCGGTCAAACTGCTGAATTATCTATACTCGATCTCCGGCAAGGGCATCATTACCGGTCAGCACGACTACTTCGAAAGCCCGGATGAATTCAGCAACAAGCTTCAGGCAACAAGCGGCAAATATGCGGCTCTCCATGGTTATGAGATGGGCGCGATCGGCGGCCAGAGCGACTCGGCTGTAGCGGCTCAGCGTAAGAATATCGTATGGAGCGCAACGAACTGGTATAAAGCGGGTGGAATCGTCGCCATGACGTTCCACGAGAATCTGCCCGGTACGACTTATGAATGGGGTAATGTTCAGAAGAGCATCTCCCAGACGGAATTCAATAAATATGTGACGCCCGGAACTTCGCAGTACAACAGTCTGATCGCGGAGCTTGACAAGGTAGCCGTATCGCTGAAGTCTCTGCGGGATGCGGGAGTTCCCATCCTGTGGCGCCCCTATCATGAAATGAACGGCGGCTGGTTCTGGTGGGGACAGAAGTCCAACTTTGCTGCTCTTTGGAATATTATGTATGACCGGTTCACGAACTATCACAAGCTGAACAACCTGCTGTGGGTATGGAGCCCGAATGCTCCCGGCCAATGGTCCGATCCTTATGAAAACACGTATCCGGGCGCCGATAAAGTGGATGTTCTCGCCGCGGATATCTATAGTAATGATTATAAGCAAAGCCATTATGACAGCCTGCTCAGCCTTGCGGCAGGCAAGCCGATCGCGATTGGCGAGAACGGCGAGATGCCCGATCCGTCGAAGGTTCTCCAGACACAGAATAAATGGGTCTTTATGATGAACTGGGGCAAAATGCTCTATGAAAACAACAGCACGTCTACCATTAAGAACTTTATGAACAGCAGTCTTACGCTGACCCGGGATGACGTGATATCCGGGATGGAGGCGGTGACTGCAACGCCTACACCGACACCAACGCCGACGCCGACGCCATCACCAAGTCCGACGCCAACGCCGACACCATCGCCAAGTCCGACGCCAACACCGACACCGGTGAGTGATATTCCCGTTACCGTTCCGGTCCCTCCTCTTGAGGAGAATGGTTCCGAGCCGGGGTCAGGAATAGCCGTCAACGGTCTGACCGGCGAGTATTTCAACAATCTTCAGCTTAGCGGAACACCGGCCCTTGTACAGAATGCCTCCCAGGTCAATTTCAACTGGGGAGCGGGATCGCCTGGAGCCGGAGTGAATACCGACGGTTTCGCGGTACGCTGGAGCGGAAAGATCAAGCCGCAATATAGTGAGAATTACTCTTTCTATACAATATCGGATGATGGCATCCGCGTGATGATTAACGGGGTATGGGTAATTTACAGCTGGGCCAATCAGAGCGGGATCGAGCGAAAAGGCAGAATCGACCTGGAAGCCGGCAAGCTGTATGATATTAAAATCGAATATTACGATAACACGGGAAATGCCAATGCCCGCCTGATGTGGGAGAGCCCGAGCCAAGCCAAGGAGACGGTGCCCGAATCCGCATTCTTTCTTCCGGGAACGCTGACAACTTCTGCATCTTCAACTAGCCCAACACCGACACCGACGCCGGCAGCAACACCTACACCGACACCGACGCCAACACCGGAGCCTACTCCAACGCCGACGCCGGCAGCAACACCGACGGCAGCACCAACACCGACGGCAGCACCAACACCGGAGCCAACTCCGGTACTGATCCAAACGCCGGTCCTGAATCTTTCTGACGGCCAGACTTCGGGTTCTACCGAGTCGAATGCCGGCAAGCCCGTTAGCGGACTGCTGGGCGAATATTTCAACAATATCCAATTTAGCGGAACACCTGCCCTTGTACAGAATGCCTCCCAGGTCAATTTCAATTGGGGGACGGGATCGCCCGGAACAGGAGTGAATACCGACGGTTTCGCGGTGCGCTGGAGCGGAAAGATCAAGCCGCAATATAGTGAGAATTACTCTTTCTACACAACATCCGATGACGGCATCCGCGTGATGATCAACGGGGTGTGGGTAATCTACAGCTGGGCCAATCAGAGCGGGATCGAGCGAAAAGGCAGAATCGACCTGGAAGCCGGCAAGCTGTATGATATTAAAGTCGAATATTACGATAATACGGGAAGCGCCAATGCCCGCTTGATGTGGGAGAGCCCGAGCCAAGCCAAGGAGACGGTGCCCGAATCCGCATTCTTCCTTCCCGATTCGCTCTAAATATACTGCTGTCCGGCACACTTGCACGGCAGCCGATACTTCAACCTAATAACGAACCTTGTTCATTCGAGCCTTGCCGGGCCCTGCTTGTTCTATAGCAGGGCCTCTGAACTATCAACCACCGTTGATGGGACAGACCGGGAATATGAAAGGAACCTTCCGGCGGCAGATATGCCAAGAAAGGAAGATTACATTGAACATTCCCCGCAAGTATCGATTTATCGCTGCCGTGCTGTGTCTGATGCTGCTTGTTACCTTGCGTCCCTGGAATTCCGGCACCAGTCTGGAAGAGACGGTTACAAGGGAAATGGATTCACTTCAATCTGCACCTTCATCCGGCGTTACAACCGGTACGCTTACAAGAACTGCGCAATCCCCGGTTAATCCGAACGCGACCAAGGAAGCGCGGGAGCTGCTTCAGTATTTGTATGACCAGAGCGGCAAAGGACTTATCTCGGGCCAGCATGATTATCTGGAAGCTCCGGACGATCAAATGAACAAGCTGAAGAAGCTTACAGGCCAATATGCCATCCTCCACGGATATGAACTCGGCCCCATAAGCGGCCAGGATGCAGACACGATCGACAAGCAGCGCCGGGGTGTTATCCAGAGCGCTATTAATTGGTATAAAGGCGGCGGAATCGTCGCCATGACGTTCCATGAATATCTTCCCGGAACTTCTCCCGACTGGTTCAATGTCTCCAAATGGATTAGCCAGGATGAGTTCAACGCCTATGTTACACCCGGAACTGACAAGTACAATCAACTTATAGCAGATCTGGACCAGGTGGCGGTATATTTAAAAATGCTGCAGGATGCCGGCGTCCCCGTGCTGTGGCGGCCGTACCACGAAATGAACGGCGGCTGGTTCTGGTGGGGACAAAAAAATAATTTTTCGGCGCTGTGGGATATCATGTATGAGCGTTTTGTGGGTAAACATAAATTAAATAACTTGATATGGGTATGGAATCCCAATGCGCCGAATAGCAATTCGGGGCCTTATGAGGATTACTACCCGGGAGCAGGTAAAGTTGATATCCTGGCAGCCGACATCTATAACAACGATTATCAGCAATCCTATTATGATAAGCTGCTCAAGCTCGCAAATGGCAAGCCGATTGCCATTGGTGAAAACGGCGAACTGCCAGACCCGCAGCAGCTGGCCAAGACGCAGAGTCAATGGGTCTACGTGATGACCTGGGGGAAGATGCTCACCGAGAACAACAGCACGCAGAAGATCAGCAGCTTCATGAAATCGGGCTATACGCTTTCGAGAGAGGACTTTATCAAGTCCAAGCAAAATAGCGGGAGCAGCGCCGGCAAGAGCAGTAACAGCAGTAACAGCAGTAACAGCGGTGGGAGCAATGGCAGCATAAACGGTCTCAAAGGCGAGTACTTCAACAATCGTTTCCTGGAAGGAGAGCCTGTCTACACCCGGACAGACGGCACGATCAATTTTGCCTGGAAGACAGAATCTCCGGTTAAAGAACTGCCGGCTGACTATTTCTCAGTTCAATGGACAGGACGCATTAAAGCTCCGGCAACGGGGACCTACACATTCAAGCTGGTGGCCGATGACGGCGTGCGCTTGTGGATCGACGGCAAGCCGATTATCAAGAATTGGGTTCTGCAGAACGACATTGCCCGGACGGGTACCGTGAAGCTCAAGGGAAACACGTATCATGCCATTCGGGTCGAATACTTCGAGAGCAAAGGAAAAGCTAATATCAAGCTGCTATGGACAGTTCCGGGCAAGCAGGAGGAAGTAATTCCCCGGCAGGCACTGTTTCTCCCTGAGTAGCGGGCTCCTTATCGAACCGGGCTCCAGACTTCCTATTGAAAGTGAGGACAGGGAATGAGAGAACCGAGACCAACACGACCTTTATCTGAACTTCTCAAGTTTTCAGGACTAATCATCTTATTTCTGCTGTCCGTGTCTTTTCTGGGAAAGAATGAAGCAACAGATAACGAAACCAGTTCCGCGGCCAAAGATAGTGCCTTTGACGTTCCCGAAGCCAATGTAATCTGGAAACTGGGCACACAGGATGATTCGGCGGGAGAATTCTCCACCAAGACATCTACGTCCGCCAAGCAGTCGCTCAGCCTGAACGCGAAGACACTTGGCGCATCGCAGCTGAAGCAGCTGCCCTCGGGCCTCAACGGCAAGCTCAACCCCGAACTGACAATCACCTATAATCTGAGCAAAATCCCGCAGAACGGGGTCCTCTTCACGGTTCGCATCCTGGATGCCAACCAGTCGGTTCCCCAAATGGCGGTCTTCTCCAACCGCGAGCTGTCGGGCATCATTCAGATTGCGGGTGTAGGAGGGACGGGAGTCGAGTATCCGTTCAGGAAGACCTATGAGCTGTACATTCCGAAGGAACAGCTGAAGACCGGGGAGAATACCCTCAGGCTGCTGGCGGCCCGTTCCGAATATGCCTCGAGCGAAGAGGATCAGTATACCCGGTGGACCTGGGACGACCTTAGTCTGGCCTCCCTGAGCTCGCCGATCAGCGAGCCCATTCATGGCAATTACGTAAATACAGGAACGATGCTTGCCAACAAGCAGTTTTATTATGATACAGGCGCCACCGCCCATCTGCCATACATAATGAAATGGCTTGGAGTGGCATACAGCGGCAATATTATGCGTACAGGCGGCCCCAGCAATGTCGGCAATTCCAATTCGGATATGGAGAACTACTACAAGACACTTGCGGAGTACAACATGCAGGCCGTTGCGCTGTATCTGTACACCGGCGACATCAAGCTGAACCCGGATGGCAGCCTTCCGGACAGCGCCAAGAAGAAGCTTACCGATTACTTCAAGAAGTACGGTTCCTACATCCAATATGCCGAGGTTGACAACGAGCCGGGGCTGTTCAACCGCTCCAAGGCCGTTAATCTGGCGGTAGCCAAATGGCTGAACACGGAAGGCAAGAAGATCGCCCCGCATCTTCTGACCGTTGCCCCGGGCTGGGCCTATGCGGCTGAATACAAAATCCGCCGCTGCGGGAACCAGACGGGAACTGTCCAGCAGTGCGGGAGCCCGGACGGCTGGGAGCGCGATCCCGCCCAGCGGCTTGAACTGGAGAACATCACGGATCTGACTAACGGCCATTCGTACGGCGGATCATTTGCCGCCAAAGACGGAGGAAGCTTCACCGAGAATTTGAAGACTTTCCGCGGAGCTGAAGACGGACTGCCCAAGAAAATGCTGGTGACTGAGTTCGGCACCTCGGATGCGCATACGGATGATTGGCATTATGGGGCTAAGGAGTCGACCGCTGCCATTTTTGACCGGATCATGAGAGCTCATATCGGGTATGCGGATATGTTCGTGCAGCATGCCGCCTTCTTTTACAATTACAGTCTGTTTCAATTTAAGGACATCAATCTGAGAACCCATGATCCGGCTAAGACGGAGATTTATTATACAAAAGAGAACGAGGATTCACGGGTAAGTATTATGCGCCGGTTGAGCACGGCCTATGCCACGCATGGAGCGCCGCTCACCTATAACCTGCTTAATAAAGACGAACTGGCTGATAAATTGGTCTATATCCGTCCGGTGGACACCTCCAAGCTGGAGCCTCTGCCCGGATCAGGAGCGACCTCAAACAAGGTGCTGGTTAATCTCGTGAATTTCGAGAACACGACGCAGAAGGTCAGTGTGAAGGTGACGATGCCGAAGCAGACGGTATACGAAGGAGAACGCTTTGGCAACGGGGACACGTATGAGGAAGCCCGCAGCTACGTCACCGGCCTCAAGGCATCGCCTGAGCTGACCTTTACCGAGACGCTTGCACCTGGCGAAGCGGTCCAATATATTCTTCAGCCCTCCACGGAGGTAGGCGACAAGGCGCCGGACAGTCTGACCGCGACTGCGATCAGAGGAACCGCTGTACGCTTGAACTGGCATGAAGCCCCCGGCACAAGCTATGATGTGCTGCGGGCGGAGGGACAGGGGGAACTGAAGACCATCGAGTCCGGTCTGGAAGCGACGAGCTTCATTGACCGGGCTGTTAAGGAGGGGGTTGTATACCGGTACGCGGTCCGGATTACCGGGAAGAAAGCGCTGTCTAAGGAGGCCCAGATTACCGCTACCGGGCTTGTGCCGCTGGACCGGACCGGCTGGACGATCTCAAGCAACATGACGAATAATTCTTCGAATCCCTGGGCTGCCATCGACAGCGAGCTGAGCTCACGCTGGGACACGGGCAAGAACATGACCTCAGGCGAGAGCCTTCAGGTCGACATGGGAACGGAGCACAGCATTGAGGCGGTATTGCTCGACAGCTCCCGGTCGGAATACGATTATCCCAGAGGGGTAGCCATTTATGTATCGGCAGACGGGAAGAACTGGAATCTGGTCTTTACCGGAAAAGGCAAAAAAGATCAGTATCTGTACTCCTTCTCCAAGGTGAAGGCGCGTTATGTAAGAGTGGTGCAGACCGGGTCCGGCGGAAATTACTGGTCTGTTCACGACCTTGAAATCTATTCGAGGGATTAGCCCACGGCATGAAGAACGGTCAATTCAAGAGGCACAGCCGGAAAGAACCCCCGCTTCGGCAATGTCATTAAGATAAGGCACAGGCCCAAAAATGAAGAAAAAGAGCAGGTCATCGTACAGATGGCTCGCTCTTTTT
>NZ_JAHCMB010000217.1 GCF_019904155.1 Paenibacillus sinensis | reverse complement strand
AATTTTGTCATTTGCTAAATCATACATTGATATACTCCTCTACGCTGTGTACGTGCTAAATCCATACCCCTCAGACTTGCTATTGACAGGATTGCCACCGTAAGGTCCGTATTTCGTAAGTCTGCTTGTTGAGGAGGTCACTTTCTTTTCGTTTTGACCGATGCCTTTCGAGAAGTGACACTTTTCTTTTTAGCAGCTTCCTCTGCAGCCAGACGTTCTTCTTGAAATTTCTGTTCAATCCGTGCTTTTTCAGCTTGCCGATCTTTTTTTGTCTGCTCTACTTCCACAAGAACCTTCTCCTGGCTTCTGCCATCGGTCATGCTTATGAATTTTTCAAAAGCATCTGGGTAAACAAACATTTTATGCCCGGCTGCATTAGGAAAATCAACTTCCACCCGGCCTTCTTCCACTTTACTGATTGTCCCCTTACCAAAAACAATATGGGTTACCTCTTGCCCAATAAACTGCATTAGTTATCCCTCTCCCTCGTTGTATTACTAGATGATCATTCTCATCCATTCAAATCCAAGTACCTTCCTGTATAGCTCTCAGAACAAGCTGCAACCTCTTCAGGGGTCCCCGAGCATATAATCGTGCCACCATTCGGACCTCCCTCAGGACCCAAATCGATGATATGATCAGCATTTTTTATCAAATCAAGGTTATGCTCAATTACGACAACGGTGTTACCGCCATCAACCAAATCATGCAGGATATGAATGAGCTGATGAACATCGGCAACATGAAGTCCGGTCGTCGGTTCATCCATTATATAAAGAGTTGATCCCGTAGCCGGTTTTAACAACTCAGTAGCCAGCTTTACTCGCTGCGCTTCTCCGCCGGAAAGAGTCGTAGAAGCCTGGCCTAGTTTTATATAGCCCAAGCCTACCCGGCACAATGCTTCCACTTTTTTTCGTATTTTGGGCAGGTTTTCAAAAAAAGCGGATGCCTCTAAAGCCGTCATATCAAGTACGTCTGCGATGCTTTTTCCTTTATAATGAACCTCAAGTGTTTCTCGATTATAACGCTTCCCCTTGCATACATCACAAGGAACATAGACATCCGGAAGGAAGTGCATTCCAATCCTCATCAAGCCTTCTCCAGTGCAAGCCTCACAGCGACCATCCTGGATATTAAAAGAGAATCGTCCCGCATCATATCCTCTAAGCTTGGCCTCATTGGTCATGGCAAACAGTGACCTGATGTTGTCAAATAATCCCGTATAAGTCGCCGGATTGGATCTTGGCGTCCTCCCAATCGGAGTTTGATCAACATTGATAACCTTATTGAGCAGCTCGATCCCTTCCATTTCCCGATACTTGCCCGCATGTGTATGGGCTCTGTTTAGTTTTGCCGCCAGCTGCTTATACAAGATTTCATTTACAAGACTTGATTTGCCTGAACCGGAAACACCGGTAACGCAAATAAACGTTCCCAGCGGAAAGGATACATCGATATCCTTCAAATTATGCTCCGCAGCTCCAAACACGGTTAACATTTGTCCGCTGCCTTTTCGTCGTTCTCTGGGTACAGAAATATGCTTCTCCCCCGACAAATATTGCCCCGTTAACGAACGCGGCTCGTTTATTATGTCGGCTACAGCACCCTGTGCAACGATTTCTCCCCCGTTAGTCCCTGCGCCGGGGCCAATATCTACGATCCATTCCGCCTGGCGCATCGTCTCTTCATCATGTTCAACGACGATCAAGGTATTGCCCAGATCGCGCAAACTTTTTAAAGCGCTTAGAAGACGGTTGTTATCCCGTTGATGCAATCCTATTGACGGTTCATCCAGGATATACAGGACTCCGGTTAAGCCGGAGCCAATTTGAGTTGCCAGCCGAATCCGCTGACTTTCTCCTCCCGACAGAGTGCCCGCCGCTCTGGAAAGCGTCAAGTATTCAAGACCGACATCTTGCAGGAAATGCAGGCGGTTTTGTATTTCTTCTATTATAGGTTCGGCTATTCTGGCCCTCGCTCCAGATAAAGTAAAGTTCATAAGCAGATTGCTTGCTTCGTTTATTGATAATTTGCAAAAATCCGATATATTCTTCCCTTCAACCAATACCGCAAGAATCATGGGATGAAGCCGATTGCCCCCGCAATCCGGACATTCCTGAGATGACATGAAGGATTCCAATTCCTTGCGCATAGCTTCGGATTGCGTTTCACGATATCTGCGCTCCATCTGATTGATAATACCCTCAAAAGCCTGTTGAATGGATCTAAGATCGCCGCCGTTCCCGGAGCTGCGCTCCATGTGCAGCTTTTCTCCTTTCGTTCCATAAAAAAGAGCATCAAGAGCCGCTTCTGTAAAGTTCGAGAGGGGCGTATCCAAATCGAAGCTATATTTTTCGCCTAATGCTCTGTAATACATCTGGGAATAATAACTGCCTTCCGGGTTACTCCAGCCTCCAACTGCAATGCCATTATCCTTCAGTGAAAGGGCCCGGTCAGGTGCTACTTTTAATGGATCGACCTTCAGCTGGTATCCCAGCCCAGTGCAAGTTCTGCAAGCTCCATATTGATTATTAAAAGAGAACATCCGCGGGGATAGCTCCTGCAGTGACAGCCCGCATTCCGTACAAGCAAATCTTTGAGAGTACACATTATCTTCCCGGGTATCAACCCTGTAAATATTCACTACATCCCCCGATAATAAGAAGGCGGTTTCCAGAGAGTCTGTTAATCTTTGAAACTCCCCCTCTTTGACCGTCAGCCGATCTATCACGATATCAATGGTATGCTTCTCATCTTTCTTTAATTGGATTGATTCGCCTAAACTGAGCATTTCTCCATTAATCCGAACCCGCGCAAAACCATCCGATTTAATTTTTCCCAAGACTTCCGTATGTTCGCCTGGTTCATCACGAATGATTGGAGCCATTACCATATACCGGGTCCCGGTTGGCCACTGCTGAATGGTATCGATAATTTGATCAACAGATTGCCGCCGAATCTCTCTCTTGCAGTTCGGACAATGCGGCACACCGACTCTTGCCCATAGTAAACGCAGGTAGTCATAGATCTCAGTTACGGTCCCTACCGTAGAACGCGGGTTGTTAGAAGTAGTCTTCTGTTCAACTGCAATTGCCGGAGAGAGCCCATCAATGGAATCAACATCTGGTTTATTGGTATTGCCAAGAAACAGCCTGGCATAGGATGACAAGGATTCAATGTACCTCATTTGCCCCTCAGAATGCAGAGTATCAAAAGCCAAGCTCGATTTCCCCGACCCGCTCACCCCGGTAAATACAACGAATTGGTTCCGCGGGATCCGGAGTTTGACATTCTTCAGATTGTTTTCTCTAGCTCCGTTAACCGTTATATATTTATGCATAAAGCCTCCTAGTACGATTTTAAAGCCTTTATAAATTAATTGTATCATATGCCTGTCAAGTGTTTTTTCCACAAAATGTAATTTATTTTAAGTTTTTTTCACTGTATAGATGACGCGATGCTATGCGGGTTGACGAACAAAACAACTGGTCTCCCGCGCAGGATGCAGGCCAAAGCCCAAAATTAATAAAGGCCGCCATGTAGGCGACCTAGTGAAATCGTTCGTTCATTCATAAATGACCAGAGCAGAATAATGCCCGGACGCTTGCCTGATTAAAATCTTTGAGAAATAATGACCGATCCGAAGCAATCCGATCCTCTCTTAACAGGCTGATTCCGGCATCCCGGCAGCCGCATACTGAAGCTCTATGCTCCCGAGACCGTTAACGATACGGCCTTCAGCGACGGCGAGGTGCAGCTTCCGATGAATCGGGGATCGTTGCCCACCGTTTCGATGCCGTTCAGAAGCTCAAAGAAATTGCCGGACACGGTAATCTGGTTGACCGGTCTTACAATGGCGCCCGCCTCAATCCAATATCCGATAGCCGCGAGCGAGAAGCTGCCGGAGGTGGCGTTGGTTCCGGCATGGAGGCCTTGGAGCTCCACGATCAGCAGGCCTTTATCCGTTCCGGCGATCATCTCCTCCAGGCTCTCTGTACCTGGTGCGATATACAAATTGTGATAGGACACTCCAATTTTGCCTTTGTATCCGCCTTTCGAAGCGTTCGAAGTACTGGACGTCCCCGCTTTGCGCGCCGTTGCCCGGTTATGCAGGAAGGTGAGCAGTTTGCCCTCCTTCACCAGTTCATGCCGACCGGTAGCGCTGCCTTCCGCATCGAACGCTTTGGCCGATGGAGCCCCAGGCATCAGCGGGTCGTCGATAATCGTCACATTGCTGCCCGCAATTACTTCACCCAGCCGGCCCTTTAGCAGCGAGAAGCCTTTGTCTACGGATTCGGCGGAAAATACCGAAGCGAAGCTCGACAGCAGCGAGGTCGCGGCGTCATTCCGGAAAATTACCGGATAATTATCCGAGGGAACAGTAGCCGCCCCAAGCTTGGATACCGCCTCCCGGACTCCGGTAAGGGCAACCGCCTCCAGATCGATATCGTCAAAGCTGCTCAGCGAATAATCGAACCAGCCCCCCGTCACCGTCTCCGCCGCTTCGGGAGATTCCTTCGCAAGCACATAAATGCTCGCTGTGGCGCTGCTGCTGCACAGGTGGCAGTTCAGTCCCTTGGTGTTGATAATCGATATTTCGTTCTCGCTAACTGCGGCTGCAGAGCGTCTGACCATTTCAATCCGCGAATCGGAGTTCAGCGCTGTACGCTCCATGGCAAAAGCAGCTTCGATCAGCTTCTCCGGCGGTGTCTTCATGATCTCCGCCGAGTAGCTGTCAACTTCATGATAGTGCTCCGAGCCCTCGAACAGCTCCTCGTCCTCGTTCAGCTCCACAACCTCCGCATTCCCGGCCGCTTCGGTCAACAGGAAGGGAATGGAGACTTCATCCAGCGCCTCAGTAGAAGCGTAGCCCATCTTTCCGCCGATCAGGCCACGGAAGGACAGTCCTCCGCTCTCCACAATTTTATAAGCATCGATCTCGCCTTTTACGACGGACACGGATAAGGATTTCCCGCTTGAATAGTAAATCTCCATATCCGTGAATCCGGCTTCCCGGCCTTTGCGAAGCAGCGCCTCTTGAAATTCAGCAATGTTCACCGCCTACTCCCCCTTTCTTCCGCCGACCGTCATCTCGGACACCCGGATCGTCGGCTGCCCGCAATTCACCGGAAGGCTTCCGCTGATCGAGCCGCACATGCCCTGCCCATGCTCCAGGTTGTCGCCGACCTTGTCGATCCGTCTCAGGATGTCGATGCCTTTTCCGATCAGAGTCGCCCCTTTGACAGGCTCCGCAATCTTCCCGTTCCGGATTATATAGGCTTCCTGTACAGCGAAGTTGAAATCGCTGGATGCGGTATTGACCGATCCGCCGCCCATGGATTTGGCATAAATGCCGAATTCCGTATCCGCGATAATCTCTTCACGGGTCGAGGTTCCGTTGCAGATGAAGGTGTTGTTCATACGTGAGGCCGGTGCGAACTTATAGGACTGTCTCCGTCCCGATCCGGTGGCAGCCATGCCCATCTGGCGGGCGCCCAGCTTGTCGATCAGATAGCCCTTCAGGATGCCGTTCTCGATCAGCACATTGCGCTGGGTCTTTGCTCCCTCGTCATCAATGTTGAGTGAGCCCCAGGCATTGGCGATCGTCCCGTCATCCACAGCTGTGACGAGTTCGGAGGCGACCCGTTCCCCCAGCTTGCCGGCGAAGACGGAT
Organism: Paenibacillus sinensis; assembly: GCF_019904155.1. Lineage (GTDB taxonomy): Bacteria > Bacillota > Bacilli > Paenibacillales > Paenibacillaceae > Paenibacillus_AQ > Paenibacillus_AQ sinensis. The sequence goes on along the minus strand of NZ_JAHCMB010000217.1, from coordinate 78,520 downwards.
GACCCCGGAGCCACGGATGTCGATTCCAGCCCATGTCCGCAAGCTTCGTGAAACAGTACGCCGCCGAAGCCGTTATCGATAATGACCGGAAACCGGCCGCTCGGGGCATAGCCTGCTCTCACCATCGTCACCGCGATCCGTGCGGCGGTCCGGGCATGCTCTTCAATATCCAGCCCTTCCAGAAATTCATGTCCCGCATAGGCGCCAGGGCCGCTGAAGCCTGACTGCTTCTGCCCGCCTTCTTCCGCTACGGCGCTGATGCCAAGTCTCGTGTATATCCGCATATCTTCAACCAGCAGACCGTCACTGTTGGCGATCAGCACATGCTGGCGCTGATTACTCGCATAGATGCGCGTCTGGGAGACAGCGGAGTCATAGCCGGAAGCTGCCTGATGGGCTCGCCGCATAAGCTCGATCGTCCGCTGCTTAAGTGAGCTGTCCGGGATCGTTCCGATATAGTGGCGGTTGTCAATCACCGCCCGCCGGAGATCCATCGCCGGAATGACGGCCCCTCCGTCCCGAATGGCCGCTGCTGCCGAACGCGCGACCGCAATGAGATTGCCCTCGCTGCTATCGTTCGTGTAGGCGTAGACCGCGAAGCTGCCCTTCAGAATCCGGACACCGACACCGTAATCCCTGCCTGACAGCGAGCTGTCGACAAGGCCGCCCACCATTTCAAGTCTGCCGTCCGTCCGGTCTTCCGCGAACAGCTCCGCAAAATCGGCTCCCGTTTCAAGCGCGGCGCCAAGCACTCTTTGAATCACTTGTTCCTGCAGCATCTTGTACCTCCCCAAGCCTCATTTGTCTATCATGTTTATCCATTATAGCCCATAATACCCACAGCTGTCGCATTTACTGAAGCATAAGCCCGTGCCCGGACAAGGAAGTCACGGGCATGAGAATAGGCTGCTTCAAAGGCAGTCTGATGAACTGGCCCGCGCGCCACGAGCGCCGGCCGGCAGCACAAAAAGCGCCCTGGCATCAGCCGGGGCGCTCTCTTATTCATCAGTCGATACAATACGATTGACTTCTACCTATTAAGATTTTCTTCTGCGGCTCAGCCAGCGGTTCAGGACAAGACCGATCAGGATGAGACCAAGTCCGCCCATATAGATGGGCATCGAGCTGCCTTCACCTGTCTTCGGCAGCTTGCCGGAGGCGGGGTTAGAGCCCTTATCCGGGTTCTCCGGACCGCCCTTAGGTACATCTTCATCCGGAATATCCACGCCGCCGGAAGGCACTTCATCGATGATCGGCACTTCGGACGGCGTCACCGTGGGCGACGGCGAAGCAACCGCCGATGGCGATGGTACGGCTGAAGGCACAGCGGACGCTGCCGGTCCGATCGGAACTGTATCGTCCGGGATGATCACCTCGCCGCCGGTTGACGGCGTTGGCGAGGCCGTCGGAATGACGCCCGTCGGAGCTGCTGTCGGCGTGGCGGTCGCGCCCGCAGGCGGTGCCGAAGCCGGAACTTCCGAAGGCCCGGCCGACGGGTCCTCGGACGGAGCAGACGAAGGCGATACGGATGGCTCGGTTGAAGCCGATGGAGTTGGCGTCGGCGATTCCGTCACTTCCGGAGCCGATGGAGTCGGTGTTGGAGTTGGTGTCGGCGTCGGGCTTGCCGAAGGCTCCGGCGAGGCTAGCTTCTTATTCGTTACCGGAAGCGTAATCGTCGCGCCCGCTCCCAGGCTGACCGCATGCTCGGTCGCGTCGAGCGTATAGCCTTCCGGTGCCTTGGTCTCCACTATGGCGTAGCTGCCGGCCAGAAGACCGTTGAATACAGCTTTGCCGTCTTCTCCCGTCACTTTGCTGCCGATCAAGAGACGCTCATCTCCGTTAAGCCGATACAGGTTGAATTCGGCGCCAGCCAGCAGCTTCAGGTGATCAGTCTCATCCAGCTTCTGGACCGTCAGCGTACCCCGGGAGCCGATGCCTGTACCGGAACCGCTGGAGACGCCGACGATAACCTCGGTCGAGGTTTCTTTGGTCACCTCAATTACATTATTGCCGCTCAAAGTTGCCTTGTTGGTTACCGCTTCGCCGCTGCGGGCGGCGATCAGCGACTGGTATTCCAAAATATAAGCCGACCGGATGTCACTGAGGAAGCTTAGCACAAAGGTCTGCTTGCCGGCATCCGTAGTCACGATATCCAGCGTATAATCCGTTCCTTTTACCAGCTCGGGACCCGACTTGGCGATCGTTCCGTCAGGAGATACGACAGTCGGATACAGATGGAAGGAATCGGCCAGCAGCAGTTGATTCGGACTGCCCGTATCAGTAATCTTCGCATCCTTCACATAAGACTGCCCGCGATTGATATTAATCGTCCAGTTCAGCTTGTCTCCGGACTGCGAGCCGCTCTTGGACACATAGTCGCCGCCGTGCGGGATCGTTACCGATGCTGTCAGATCGCCGGACACCTTGCTGTCGCCGTCGAAGACGGAGGCGCTGTTATCAGCCTTATTGCTGTCGATCAGCTGTCCTTCCAGACTCGTCTTGAACTCGATGAAGAACGGATAGTTGACCGGCTCCTGGAAGCTCACTCTCAGAATATTATCGTCACCGATCGTTACCGTATAAGGAACGTTCAGTTCGGACATTTTGGTCGTATTGCCGTTGGACCACAGATACATCTGCTTCACCTTGACGGAGCCGGGAACCAGCTTCTGCGGGGACTCAATCTTGTCGACGACAATCGCGCTATTCAGCGTCATGCCGTTATAGTTACCTCCAACCGACCAGGTGATTTCCTTGCTGACGGCATTATATTCACCTGTCTTGAAGCCATTGTTCTTCACTTCAGAGCGCGGATCGAAGGATGCAATCGCATATCCGGTCGTTCCGTCCCAATACAAGTAAGAGGTATTGTAGAACTTATCCTTGCCTGTAAGAGCACTGAAATCAAATTTCGTCTTATAAGAGATCGTATATTTACCGGTAATCGTATCATTGAAGCTTAGTGTGAAGCCTTTGCCAGGCTGAACCGGCTGGTCATAATCCAGTGTATAAGCCGAAGCCGGAACTTTTTTGCCTTTGGCGTCCGTAACGACAAGGGTGTCAGGCAGGAACGTCAGTCCACCGTACGGAACCACATCCTTCACGACGACATGGCTCATCGGATAGCTGTCTTCATTCAGAGTGATTTTCCAGTTGACGGTTCTGGCGACATAATCAGCGCTCGCGGCATCCGCCGTCTTCGTAATAACTACCGGAAAAATATCTTTATTGTATTCCGCCTTGTACGTGCCCGAGGTAACGGTGTTGTAAATACGCTTCGCCTCGAACAGCCGCTCTTTCGGCTTCGTCTGGTATTGGATATCGTAAGGCGTCGTTACATCGCGCAGAAACTGGAGTACGAAGCCGGTCTTGCCGCTGGCGCTCGCTGGAGTCAGCGTATAATCCGTTCCCGGAACCAGCAGCGAACCCACGCTTGCCGTACCATTGGCATCGACGTTTACGTTATATACCTTGACCGAACCGTCAACCAGGATCTGGGTATTATTGAACAGGTCGGTAAGGGCGGCCTCCGATTGCGGGATGAAGCCGTAATTGTAATTGTACTCAATCTTCCATGTTACCGTCTGGGTGATCCGGTCATAGCCGATATCGTATTTTTTCAGACTCGGAGCTCTAAGGACCTTAACGGTGGAAGAGGCGGTCACCGGGTTCAGATTCGTACCGGAGAAGGTCGCCGTATTGGTGAACTGGCTCTTGGTCAAATCGGTAATATCGGTCGTATACATGAGCCGGTAAGCGCCCGTAATTGGCGAAGACTTGAAATGCAGCGAAAGCGTGCCATTCCCGGATGCCAGCTCATATTGGGACGGGTCCACAAGAATGCCCTGATTCACAGCTCCGTCCAATTGCATATCCAGCTGATAGACAGCCACCGTCACCGGATCGAGTGTAAGTCCGGATGGGATCGGATCGCTTACAGATGCGCCGTAGACGGAATCTAGCGTCTTGTTCACATCCACCGACCAGTGTATGGAGGTGGCGTTATAGCGGTCGGCCGTTCCCTGCTTGTCGATCGTGGAGGCAACATCAGGCTTAAACCTTACAACGACAACCTGGGTATCTCCATTGACCGGAAAATAAATCTGCTGAACGGTGCTTCCCTTGATTACATCTTTATCAAATCGGGTGGAGATGTTTAGTGTACCGTGGATATTATCATGACTTTGAATGAATTCGTTAAAGGTCAGCGTAACCTGATGGGTCGCCTGGCTAACCGTGAAGGTTCCGAAATCGCCTTCATCGGACTCCAGCGCTCCCCCGATATCGTTGTACAGCTTGAACTGCTCGGGCAGTTGAAAGGTAAACGTATCTCCGGCCTGATAGCCGTGTCCGTCCGGCAGGGACCATGTATAATTGAGCTTCACTTCAGCCCCTTGCTCGTATACATCTCCGGTAACCGTCTGCCCGTCGGGGCCGTATACCGCCATGGATACGCTCGTAATAATATTTTGGTCGCTGTCAATGGAAGCCGCTTTGGCATCAGTCATAAATCCAAGTCCATAGCTGTACTGGGCAATCAGCAGCAGGATCACGAGTCCCATGGCAAACCTTTTCTTCAACATTCTCCGCAGTGTCATCCTTTATATTCCCCTCTTCCCTCATGTTTTGCCGGTGCTGTACCGCTGATTCATTCAACATTTTGCATAATTTGAATATTAACGCTTGAGCAAAATGCCCAGATTATATAAATGGATTATTCTTCACAAGGGAGAAATATTCACGGTGTGCCGTACTCTTGCCAGGCTGTGTGAACCGTTAACTGTAAGCGTTAATCATGATAATTCTCTCGGTGCCGGATTTAAGGAACGGGATGCTGCAGTCTTGATGTTTCTTGGATTCCCCCGCTCTCGTCCTTTATGTATCGGAATGTCCAACGCTTGAAATGCTCCCAATGCGTAATATCCATTTAACGCCGTATAATCTTAAAATCCTTGCCTCGTATCCGCGGCTTCCGGACGGTGTGCAGGGACGCGATAACACCGCGCCGCCTTTTGTTCTCTGAACTGTTCTGTATTGAGAACACCTGCTTCTAGCTTATTATCCTTAATTTAATCTGTCAAGCGGGAAGAACCGAAGCTCTATTTTCCTATATAAAAAGACAATAAGCCTCCGCAGAAACCTGCGGAGGCTTTAGCTTGCTGCGTATTCGATTGATGACTGGTCTTGCTGTCAGAAACTCGACTTATGCTTCGTAAACTTCAACCAAGGTCATTTTGTCGCGGCCCTGGAAGGCGTCGACATATTCCATACCCTTCACAACCTTGCCGAACACGGTATGCTGACCGTCAAGATGAGGCTGCGGCGCGTAGCAGATATAGAACTGGCTGCCGCCGGTGTTGCGGCCGGCATGCGCCATAGCCAGTGTGCCGCGCTCATGCTTGTTCGGGTTGATTTCGCAGTTGATGGTATAACCAGGACCGCCGGTTCCTGTTCCGTTCGGGCAGCCGCCCTGGGCAACGAAGCCCGGAATTACGCGGTGAAACACAAGACCGTTGTAGAAACCGTCATTCGCCAGCTTCTCGAAATTGGCCACCGTATTGGGAGCGTCCTTATCGAACAGATCCAGCAGCACTTCGCCGCCGTTCTCAAGTGTAATCTTCGCTTGTTTAGCCATATGTAAATAGCTCCTTTCAGATTAACAAAATGTGTATGTACGCGTTCACATCCTAGGAGACGGGACCTCGTCCATGTACGATAAAATCACAGGATCTCCATGATTCAGGGTGCAGGCGTACTTATCCAGTGTACTATGAAACCCGGTTCAAAGCAAAGCAGCAGGCTGCATATCCGTTAACGAATGAGGCTCTTGCCGCTGTTCATAAACAGGAAGCCCACTGCGCAATGGCAGAGGGCTTCCCCGGATTGATAGCCGAATGAATCCTTACTTCGTAACCGGCTGCTTCGTCATGCGGGCCGGCACCAGATCATTGGCCACAATATCACCGTGGCTCTCACGCTTGACGACCAGATCGCTATGTCCGTTCTGGACGAAGACGACAGCCGGACGCCGGATGCGGTTATAGTTGCTCGCCATGGAGTAATTGTAGGCGCCTGTGCAGGCAACTGCAAGCAGGTCTCCGCTCTCAACGGCAGGAAGCTCCACGTCATAAATCAGCATATCGCCGCTCTCGCAGCATTTGCCGGCGATGGACACCGTTTCAGCAGCAGGCTCATTCGCGCGGTTCGCGAGCAGCGCCTCATACTTCGATTCATACAGCGCCGGACGCGGATTGTCGGTCATGCCGCCGTCCACGGCGACATACTTGCGCACACCCGGAATGTTCTTGCTTGTGCCTACGGTGTAGAGCGTCGTTCCGGCATCGCCCACGATGCTGCGGCCCGGCTCAACCCAGATTTCCGGAAGGCTCTCGCCGATCCCGGCAAAATATTTCTTCACCGCGTTCGTAATAGCGGCGACGTATTCTGATACCCGAAGAGGGGTATCGCCTTCGACATAACGGATGCCGAAGCCTCCGCCAAGGTTGACGACCTTGAAGGAAATGTTCAGTTCGTCATTCACGCGGCGGGCAAAGCTGGCTACGCGCTCAACAGCCATCTCGAAGCCGTCCGTCTCGAAAATCTGGGAGCCGATATGGGAATGAACACCGAGCAGCGTCAGATTCTCTTTGGCCGATGCGAGCTGTATCGCCTCGAAGGCGGAGCCGTTGCCGATGTCGAAGCCGAACTTGGAGTCGGTTTGGCCTGTCGCGGCATAGGCGTGATGCGCATGAGCTTCAACACCCGGGGTAACGCGGAGAAGAATATTGACTGTCACTCCTCTTCCTGCTGCGATGGCCTGCAGCAATTCAAGCTCAGTGAAATTGTCGACAACGAAGCAGCCAATATGCGCGTCAAGCGCCATTTCGATTTCATCCGGCGTCTTGTTGTTGCCGTGGAAATGAATGCGGTCTGCCGGGAATCCGGCTTGCAGTGCAGTATACAGCTCGCCGTCGGATACGACGTCCAGAGACAGCCCTTCCTCGTCCGCGATCCGGCACATCGCCATAACCGAGAACGCCTTGCTTGCGTAAGCAACCTGAAAGCCGAGCCCGCTGGCTGCGAAAGCATCCATGTATTCGCGGCAGCGGTGGCGGACCAGCTGTTCGTCCATGATATAGAGAGGCGTTCCGTATTCGGCCTTAAGCTCGGTAACGTCGCATCCCCCGATTTCCAAATGACCGGCATCGTTAATCCGGCTCGTCCCGTGTAAGAACATTTTGTGCAATCCTCCGATTTCATATTTGGAATATCCATTGCATTCGTCCTGTGATATTCAGTATAACAGAGGATGGGAACGACGTAGAATGGACAAATGCACAGTTCATTTGTATTATCCTACGATTTGTTGTTCTGGCCTTTTGCCGGACCGATACGGGTGTTGTCCCGTGTTTTGTTGAAGGATGGCCTTGTCTCGGAGGCCATGACCTCCCGCCGGAACAGGATGGACCCGAGTGCCTTTGCATTAAAAGGTATAAAGGGCCATAAATAAGACGAGTTGTAGGACCGGTTGAGCGTCAGGAGCACAATCAGCAAAGTCGAGCCGATGACAAACCCGGGCACATGGAACAATCCCGTCGCCAGGAGAAGCAGAAGCCTGACAATCCGGTTGGCCAGACCAAGCTCATAGCTCGGCGTGGCGAACATCCCGATCGTTGCCAGCGCCATGTACAGAATAACCTCGTTGACGAACAGGCCGGTCTTCACCGCAATGTCCCCGATCATGATAGCGGCGATCAAGCCCATTGCCGAGCCGAGCGGCGTCGGCGTATGAACGGCGGCCATCCGCAATAGATCGACGCCGAGCTCGATCATCATGAACTGGGCGAGCAGCGGGATTTTGGCCATCTTCTGCGGACCGATAAATTCAAGAGACGCGGGCTTAAGCTCGGGATGCATGACAAACAGCATCCAGAGAGGCAGCAGAAAGATCGAGCACAGAATCCCTATAAAGCGGACCCACCTCAGGTAAGAGCCAACCAGGGGCGTCTGCCGATTCTCCTCCGCATGCTGGCACAGGTCAAAGAATGTGGTCGGAATGACCATGACACTGGGCGACGTATCGACGAATACGACAACCCGTCCTTCCATCAGGTGGGAGGCCACAACATCCGGACGCTCGGAATACCGGACCATCGGATACGGGTTCCAGTTCTTGCCGACGATCGCTTCCTCAAGCTGCTTGTCCGCTAGCGGTATACCGTCTATATTGATCGCTGCGATTTTCTCGGAGACCGCCTCGACCTGGGACTTGTCCACGATATCGTCAATGTAGGCAATGGCCACGTCCGTATTCGTCCGGCGGCCGACCTGGTGCAGCTTGAAGGTAAGGCCCGGATCGCGAAGACGGCGCCGAACCAGCGCCACATTGCTAAGGAGTGTTTCCGTGAACCCGTCGCGCGCGCCCCGGACAACACGCTCGATGGTCGGTTCGTCCGGCGATCTTGAAGGATACGCACGGGTATCCATGACGATAACATGGCGTTCCCCGTCAACGAAAAGGGTGCTCATGCCCATCATCGTCTTGCTGACCGCTTCGCTGAAGCGGTCCGTCTTCTCGACCTGTATATGCGGAATATAATCGTTCAAAAAGGCGGCGAAGGCGTCGGTCAGCATGTCGGACGGTGTCAAATAGGTCAGCCGCTTCAGGATTTCATCCATGACGAAATCCTTGGCGAAGCCGCTCACGAAGAGAAGACCCGCTTTTGTTCCGGCAAAGCTCATCTCTCTGAACACAATATCAAAGGAAGTGTCAAGACCGATTACCTCGGTCAGCACGCTTCGGGTTTTATCCAGTGATTCGGGAACCCGGTCGTCTCCGTTCCAGTACCGGATCGATTCCTCAAGCGAATTCGATAACTCCTTGTCGCGCTTCTCCTGTAGGCGGGATTCCTTCTTGTCCTTCGGCTTCTTCTTGTCCTTGCCGGAATCCGCTTCAGCCTTGGAAGATTTCCCGGACGGCTCGTTTACATCGCCTTGGGCATCTTCCGCCTCCCCTTCTCCGGGGTTTCCATCCCCCATGTTGGCTTCATCCCCAATAGGCTCAGCTTCCCCCGAGAAGTCATTGCCTTGAGCATCCTGCTCCACACGGCCCCAGCCGGGCGTCGGCGATTCCTCCCCCGCAGCATCCGCCGTCCCCGGTTCCACGGAGGCTTCCATTTCCCCGGAACCGGACAGACCTGCCGGATCAGAGTCCGGCTGACCGTCTTCCGCTCCATTATCTTCTTCTCCACTTGAGAACGCATCGTCCTCTGGATTGCCTGTTCCCGTACCCCCATCTTTGCTCTCTGTTACCGGGTTCTCAACAGCCGAATCACCCTCTGATGCTTCAGGAGGCACTGGAGCCGATGTACCCTCTGTAGCCGTTTCGGAGGACGTTCCGTTATCAGGTCCATCCTCTTGATCTTCTCCAGCCGTATCCCCATTGCCTTCTTCAGGCTCTTCTTCGGACTCTTCTTCCTGCTCACTTTCGGATATATCATCTCCGGCTTCGCTGTCCTCGGAGTCCCGCTCTGTCGTGCCCGGCTCGGCTGAAATCTCCGCATCCCCGTTGGCGGGAGCCTGATTGCTGCCTTCGTTCAGAATGCAGCCCGGGTCCGCACTCAATCCCACGCCTTCAAATTCTGCGTCCTTCGCTTCTTCCGCATCATTTTCAAGACACCGCGATTCCTGCTGCCGCTCTTCCCGGCCCGGGTCTTCCTGATTCATGCTGTCTCCACTGTGGATATATCTGCTCATCATAAGCCCCCGTTTACTGTCGGTATACAAACCAGTCGAACAACGAGCCCGCTACCTTCCCGGCGACCATCGCCATCAGCAGGCCGAACAAATAGGACGTCATTTGAAGCCGCTTCGCCAGGATGGGAAGCACATTCAGCACCTCGGTAAGGGCGGCTGCAAGCATCCCGACGAACACTCCGTCAAACAGGCCGACAACAGCCGGAATCACCGGCCCCGCTCCAAATTTGAAGCGCCAGAAATCGGCGATCGTACCGATCAGCGACCCGCTGACCATAGCGCCTTCATACCAATGGACCTTGTCATAGCTTCGGGTCAGCTGAGCGAGACGCGGAATCATGTCCAGCACGACGAACAGGGCGATGACCCCGCCTCCTACCGCGATTCCGCCGGCAATGCCGAGAAACAGACTGACAGCCAATTCAAGGATTGCGGTCATCGCCTTCTTTCCTTCCGCCCACCCGAGCCGGCCTCATTCTCCATTTTTCGGTATTCCTCATGGACGACATACTGATCGATGCTCTTCTGGTAGAGGAACATTTCCACTTCGAGTGGAGTCGGTTCTTCATTCCATTTCTTCTTGAAGAGATGATTGAAAAAGACGACCATGCCGAATCCGATCCCGAGCGAATAGGCCAGCTGAAAGGTGTACGGATGCTCGTCCCTCCGGCCCGTCAGCATCTCGACAATCCGGATTTGGACCTCCTCCATATTGACATCCGCATGAAAATTCATGATCGTCAATGCGGCGCCGAAGAACAGCAGCAGCCACACCAGCGCGAACCGGAAGCCGGAAGGCTTACGCTGCGTATGCGGCTTGTATATTTCCACGATCGTCCGTCCTTCTCCAATTGGCTCGATTTCCGCCTCCGGTGCGAGTGTCTGCACAATGGGGATGACCTTCAGCATGTCGATCAGGATCAGATTCCCGTCTTCGGCATCCGGTTGAACAAGCAGCAGCGTTTCCAGAGGTTCTCTCAGTTCCGGAGGTGAAATCATGAATGCGATATCGCCAAGCCGTACGCCTGCTCCATGCGGCAGCGTCACCCGGCTCTTCAGCTGAATATAGATGACGGAACGGTTCAGGTTATGCATCGGCTTGCCTCCTTGCGGTTCATCTGCATTTTGTCCGGTCGAATAATAGCCGGGTCCACTAAAGGCCCTCATCCGCCGCAAGCGGACTTAGAATAACGGTAGTATGGGTGAAAAAGGAGTTTTTTACCCAAAAGAAGCAGCGTTTGCAGGATTCAGCAGCTAAAATAAGCCCCTGCAGAGATTGTCCACAGGGGCTTGTTATACGATATTCAGCTGGGTTTATTCCTGATATAGCCTCCCTCAGCGGGCGGGCGAGGATATCAGGAAATCTTGCGCAGTTCCACTGTGGCAGCAGGCTCCGCCTGCTCTTTCTGCTGGGCAGAGATGGCGAACAGCGCCGTCCAGATCAGCACGAAGCCAAGCAGCTGTGCCCAGGTTACAAGCTGGCCGTAGACAGCCCAGTTCAGCACGAGGCTGGTCATCGGGAAGCTAAGTTCCGCCAGCGTGGCGAACGACGCTTTCGTGGTGCTGAGGCCGCGGTAGTAGAGCAGCATGCTGAGCAGACCCGGCAGCAGTGCCTGGAGCAGCAGGTTAATCGCGATCAGGGCCGAGGTGCCGATTTCGCCGTTCAGCTGCCAGGGCGCACCCTCCGCCGCCGTAATCACGAACAGCAAGGGGAGCGCCAGCATGAACCGGAGCGAGGTTACCGTCTCGTATTGCATCGTTCCGAGCAAATATCGTCCCATAACGGTCGAGCCGCCCCAGAGCGCCGCCGCTCCGAGAGCCAGCGCACTTCCGGCTGTGACGAAGCTACCCGCATGCCCGAACGGCATGCTCCATCCGAAGGTGAGCAGATAGGTGCCGGCCAGCGCAAGCAGCAGGAGCGGCAGAAAGTAGCGGGGCAGCCGCTCCTTCAGGATGACCGCCGCGAGACTTATGGCGAACAGCGGCTGCAGCTTCTGAAGCAGAATAACGGCGTTCAGATCTCCGCTGGACAGAGCCTGTGTGAACAGAATCGTCGCCACCGCCGAGCCGCCCCAAGACACGAAGAGCAAGGCGGCTGCATGCCGCAGGCGAATTCTCTTCAGCTCGGCACGGCGCCGCCACAGTACCGGCGCGGCAGCAAGGAACAGCACGACATGCTCCAGCAGCACAATCTGCGAAGACGTCAGCGATTTCAGCAGCAGAATGCGGAACAGCGGGTCCACGCCCCACAGGGCGGCGCCCAGGACGACCAGCCAGAAGCCTCCACCCAGCGGCGCCTTCCGCGCGCCTTCAATAACAGCAGTTGATTTAACCATGAACATTACTCCTCATTCCTACAAGCTTCGGGACTGCCCAGGGACTCGCCATTGAACATAGATTGCCTGAAGTCTAACTTCCATGAGACAATCTTGCCTTGAATCCCATTACCCGGACCAAAAAACCCCCGATGCCGCATCCTAATCATGCGTCCCGGGGGTTCTATCCGATATCAACGTCAAGCCTAAAGAAACGGTTCGCCTGCGTTCTTCGCAGGGCCTATCCGTTCCACCGGCAGCACCAGGCGTTTCTATCCTTGATCCTCTCTCATCCGGACTGTACCGTCGGCTCTGGAGTTTAACCAGATCAGTCCCTTCACTTCATTGCTTAAGCGAGGGAGTCGCGGGCTGCGGTTCGCTTGTTGGCGAACCTCACCGCCGGTCAGGAATTTCACCTTACCCCGAGAATCTTGTATTCCGTTATTTTTTTCACAGCCCAAGCATATTCCTTTCGACGCCATTCGTAAAGACTTTTCATGAAAATTTCAAGAAAAAAATGCCGGCCGCAGTCTTTTCACCACTTTATTCAAAGATCATCTTCCGCTTCTCGCTCTCCGGGTCCTTGACCACCGCGGGCGCTTCATCGAAGATCAAGGTCGCACGTTCCTCCGTCTCATATTCCGGCCAGGGAAGCTCAGAACAATCCGGACTGCCGCTGTACGCAAAAGCGGTCCAGGCGCTGCGCATCGCGTCCGACAGCGATTGAAGCGCCTGGGTCACCTGAATGCCCAGCCCCCGAAGGAAGTCCATATTCCCGAACACATAGGGAATCTCGGCAGTGTGAACCGCCTTGGAGAGCAGCGTGTGGTCCTCCACTCCCCAATCGAAGCGATACATCCATACCGGGCCATGGCCCAAATAGCTCTCCGCAAAAGCGACCGCGCTGCGCCAGAAGAACAGGTCGGTCATCATGCCCGCCTGCCCCTCCCAATCTTCCGAATAATAGGGCGCCAGCGCCGACAGATCGGAGAGCCCGAGCGTCTGCTCCAGCGCTTTCAGCGACTTCTCCATCGGCGGGACGGGCGTCCCTTCCCGGAAGAAATAATGCCCTTCATGGCTGTTCGTGCCGATGAGCAGCGGAACCCCGCTGGCCGATCCGCCGCTCACGGCAAGGACCGGCTCCTCCGGCAGCGTGTCGGTATCGACGACCGGCTGGAAGACCATGCCGGGCGAGTCGCCGGTCAGCCGCTGCGCCACCGCGAATGCGGCCGAGAGAATGCTCTCGGCCGGCAGAACCCGGAGCTGCGACGCGCTGCTCCGGTCCAGACCAAGCTCGGCCAGCAGCGCTGCCGCTATGGCCGAGCCCGCCTCCGGCGGGAGCGCCTGCGACGCGCCGCTCTGCATGATGGCGCGCGCGAACAGCCCGCGCGCGGACGGCATCGCCAGCAGGGCGGCGACGCTCATGCTTCCGGCTGACTCGCCAAAGACGGTCACCCGTTTCGGATCGCCGCCGAATGCGGCGATATTGCCCTGCACCCATTCCAGCGCCGCGATCTGGTCCAGAAGACCGGCGTTCGAGGCGAAGCCTTCGCCGAGCGGCGAGAGGTGCAGGAAACCCAGCGGTCCCAGTCGGTAATTGACCGACACGACCACGACCCGGCTTCGCGATGCAAGCACGCGGCCGTCGAACATCGGCTGGCTGCCCGAGCCGGTCAGGAACGTGCCACCGTGAATCCAGACCATGACCGGCAGCGTTTCGTCCACCCCGGCGGGCGACCAAACATTAAGGTACAGACAGTCCTCCGAGAAGACCGGCTGCTGGCCCCGGTACCGGGTTCCCCGAGTATCCGGCGGCTGAAGGCTGACGGGTCCGAAGGAGGACGCATCTCTGACACCTTCCCAGGATGCCGGGGGGCGAGGCGCCGCGAAGCGCAGCTCCCCGACCGGCGGAGCGGCGAAAGGAATGCCTCGCCAGATGATAACGCCGTCTTCTTCCGTTCCTCTAACTATCCCATAGCCGGTTGAAGCTTCAGTATGCCGCACAAGAACACATCCTTTCGATACTAACATTCAAGTTGCCTTCGAGATTTGCTTTCGAGATCTGCTTTCAAGAGTTGCTTTCGAGAGTTATTTTCGAGACTTATTTTCGAGACTCGTTTTTGAAATTGACTTTTATGTCTAAGATAGCGGCTCCTCGTCTTCCCCCGGCTTGGCGTACAGACCCGAACGGAAGCGGAACCATTGGAACACATGCGTCACGACCACTTTCAGCACGGCGTATCCCGGAACAGCCAGGATAATGCCGACTACTCCGAACATTTTACCGGCAAATACAATGGCGAAAATGATCGTGATCGGATGGATTTTGAGCGATTTCCCCATAATTTGCGGCGAGATAAATTTGCCTTCGATCAATTGCACCGCCGTCCAGACGACGATCATTTTAAGCAGCATGAACGGCGAGGTGACCGCAGCTACAATCAGCGCAGGTGTAATCGCGATCGCGGGCCCAAGATAAGGAACGACCGCCGTGCACGCCGCCACAATCGCGAGCACCAGCGAGTAATCGAGCCCGATAATCAGGTAGCCGATATATAGAAGCGCTCCAATGCAGCAGCTCACAATAATCTGACCCCGGATATAGGAAGCAATCTGGTCGTTCATCTCGGACATTACCGACCGCGTCTGCGGCCGTAGACCATTCGGAACGAAACGCAGAATATAATCGGGCAGCCGTCTGCCGTCGCGCAGCAGGTAGAACAGAATCAGCGGCGTCGTCACGATGCCGAGAACGATCTCCGTGATCGTGCCGACCAGATTGCCCACACCGTTCAGGGCGTTTCGCAGAAATGAGGTGGCCCAGGTGGTGACCCGGGTCGTTACCTCATCGATGCCGGAGCCGGTCTTCTCCTGAAGCTGGCCAAAAAATTTGCTGCCGATCAGGTGGTTGATTTCCTCCTGAATCTGCGAGCTGTACATCGGGAAATTGTCGATCAATCCCAACAGCTGGCGACGGATGATCGGGATAACTGTCAGCAGGATGAGCGTGATAATGCCGATAATGAGCAGATACAGGATAATGATGCCGTAGGAACGCTTCAACCGGCTCTTCTTCTCCAGCCTGTCCACCAGCGGGTTGAGCAGATAATAGGCGACTCCCGACAGAATCAGCGGCAGCGCCACCGTATGCAGCAGCACCGACAGCGGCTTGAATACAAACGGTATCTTCGAGAGCACCATCACATTAAGTCCGATCAGCAGAAGCACCAGCAGAAAGACGACGAATTTATTATTGAGAAAAAATTTGCGAAATTTCTCCGGCCAGATTTGCAGCCTTTGCATCCACTTGAGCCTCCCAAATTATAGTGTTGCATTAAGGATAGACAACATCCGGAGGGCAAGTCAAATCAGGCGGATAGCATTCCGTCTTTCTAGGCGAACCGGAATTCCTCAAGTCTGCCCGCATGAACGAAACCAATAGATCGGTAGACTTTGTTGGAATCCGGGTTTTTGGCATCGGCATACAGCATCGGTGTCAGCCCGTTCTGCTTGCAGGTAAGGCATAGGGAGGCGACAAGGGCGCTGGCGTATCCTTTTTTTCGATGGGCGGGAGGTGTATAGACATCATTGATCCGGGCGTGCCGGGGTGAGCGGTGGGCGATTCTCGCCATGGCGACTATCTGGTCTCCATCATTCCAGAGATACATGCCACCGGAGCCGATTGCCGAGGAGGCGGCTTGGTACACTTCTCTGCTATCCGGTCTTCTGCCAAAGGCTTCCATCGAGAAAGCGGCCATATAAGCGGCGATCTTCTCCGTATACGTGACGGTCGCCTTCTCCGGCATACCCTGCACTCCCCAAGGCATGAAGACTTCGGGACAGTCATATGCTTCCAGTGTCATATAAGGATAAGGCTTGCAAGGCTTCAGATTTGAATAATAACGTGCAAATCGGTCTGCGATATCGAGATCGGCGGTAATCCCCGGGAACTCCCGGTCATCCATATACCCGGCCAGCCGCCGAATCATCTCGTCCTTCTCATGGGAAGATACGTCGGAGCTAATCCACAGCCAGGGATTAAACCCCGGGGTCTGTCCCAGTACAAGACGGCCATCCTCCGTTCTGACCCGGAGCGCCTCCTGGCTCCCGCAGATCAGATGAAGCAGATTATAGCGGACTTCGTCTTTGCGAAAAAGCTCTCCTTCCAGCACAAGATCGCCTTTCGGCAGATTCATGAACATGATACTGTCCCTCCAGCTATTCTTGTTTTTTGGGCAGGCAGATTAATTGCCTTAGCCTATTCGGCTTCCCGCCAATGTTATGCTGTGCGGATACCGTCAGCAGGCTTACTCTTCTCTTTAGGCTTCCTTTGAAGTGGAACGGCCTTTTCCCTTCCTCTTCCCCTTTGTTCCGGATGTTCCGGCAGCCTGCATCCCCTCCGCCCCGAAGGTATAGACGATCTTCTCCTCCAGCCTTTCGCCCTGCAGCAGCTGCCGGACAAGCGCTTTGCCGTGCTTGGGCGACATATCCCCGTACCAGACACCATCGGGATAAGAGATGACCACCGGCGCATCATTGCAGCGGCCGTTACAGCGGGTTAATGTCGTATGAACGACCGCCTCCGCTCCTTGCTTCTCAATTTCTCCGTCTATGGCATCAATGATATCCTCACCTTTACGCTTTCTACAGCTGCTTCCGCCGCAGACGAGCAGATGGCAGGTCGTTCCCTCCAGATTCCAAGTCGTCATGTCCATACTCCTTCTTTACGTTTATTCCCTTATGTCTGGGGTAATTCAATGAATAACGGCATGGCTATTCGATATACTATTCACAGCATATGTCCATCAATCTTGCCTTGCAAGGAGGAACTTAAAATGAGGAAGACCAAAATCATCTGTACAATCGGTCCCGCATCGGAATCGCTCGAAACACTCAAGGAAATGATTGCGGCAGGCATGACGGTTGCAAGGCTCAACATGGCCCACGGAGAGCTTGATGAACATTCCGCCCGAATCCGAAATATCCGGCAGGCTGCATCCGAGCTCGGCACCTTCGTACCCATCATGATGGACATCAAGGGACCTGAGGTGCGGATCGGCAAGCTGAAGGAGGATTATGTCACCCTGAAAGCCGGTGAACTGCTGACACTGACGACTGAGGAGATTCTCGGCGACGAGAAGCGGATTTCCGTGAATTATCCCGATATGACCTCGGTCATCAAGACCGGAGACCGTATCCTGATTGACGACGGGCTGATTGATCTTACCGTAACCGGTGTCAACGGATCGGATATGGAGTGCCGGATCGTCAGCGGCGGCTTGCTGAAGCCGAGAAAAGGCGTCAATCTGCCCGGCGTTCATACGACGCTCCCAGGCGTGACCGAGCGGGATATCAAGCATATTCATTTCGGCATCGGCGAAAAAATCGAAATGATCGCCGCCTCCTTCGTCCGCAAGGGAGACGACATTCGTGAAATCCGCAGCATCCTCAACGCTAGCGGTGCGGGGCATGTTCAGATCATTTCCAAGATCGAGAACCATGAAGGCATGACCAATCTGGATGATATTATAGAAGCCTCCGACGGCATCATGGCCGCCCGCGGCGATCTCGGCGTAGAGGTGCCGGTTGAAGATGTGCCGATGCTCCAGAAAGAAATGATCGACAAATGCAACCGGGCCGGCAAGCCGGTCATCGTGGCGACACATATGCTGGAATCGATGCAGATCAACCCCCGCCCGACCCGCTCGGAGGTCAGCGACGTTGCGAACGCCGTCTTGCAAGGCGCCGATGTCGTCATGCTGTCGGGCGAATCGGCTGCGGGCAAATACCCGATCCAGTCCGTACGCACAATGGCGGCCGTAGCGGCCAAGGCGGAGACGATGATCAATTACAAGGAGAAGTTCATACAGGGATTCGACTGGAAGGAGCAGAGCGTGACCGAGGTGGTCAGCCGCAGCGCCGTAAGCTCTTCCCTGATGCTCGGAGCCAAAGCCATCATCGCCGCCACCGAGAGCGGCTTCACCGCCCGAATGATCTCCAAGCACCGGCCGGAAGCGCCGATTATCGCAGTGACGCCCAATCAAGAGGTACTTCCGAAGATCTGCCTGCTCTCCGGCGTTATTCCCGTGCTGGGTTCGTCCGTGTCCACGACAGATGAAATGTTCGAGTCCTCGGTGGAAAATGCGGTGAAGACCGGCATGGTCTCGCAGGGCGATACCGTCGTCCTGTGCGCAGGCGTGCCGATCTGGAAGGCCGGAATGACGAATCTGGTCAAGATTCACCAGGTTTAGGCGTTAGTGCCCTATGTAGCTGTTGCCTCGATGAAATAGTAGAAGCTGGTTGTAAGCAGCCCCTTCCCGCCCGCATGCTTCTCGAATTGGTTCCGAATCCCTGGGAGGCATTGCTCACTAGCATACCGGGTGAAGCTGTCGCTCTGGCCAAAGGTCAGCAGAGACAGAACGTCCTCCGGCGCCGGCAGCCACACGGTTTCTTTAATTTTCGACAGTGAAATGCCGGTCAGACCGCTGGCGCCCAGGCGCTGTTCGATTTTGTCCAGGATTGGCGTGCCTGGTGAAGGAGGGGCAAACAGTCCGGGGAAGCAAATTCCCAGCTCTCCTCCATCTCCATCCCCGTCGCCGGGATGAAAGAGTAACAGCCTGCCGCCGGGCCGGACGATCCGGTTCCCTTCGGCGTACCAGCTGGTCGGGCCTTTTTTGGTATAAGCAATATCGAAAGAGTTATCGTCAAAAGGCAGCCCCTCATTTGTTCGCCCTAGCACATAGCTGATGTTAGGTTTTTGGCCCGCTTTCGCGGTCTCGATAAACCCTTCTGTCATATCGTAACCAACAACCTCTTCGGCCACCTTGGCCCACTGCTCCGTGTAGGCTCCATGTCCGCAGCCAACATCCAGTACCTTGCCCCGCGCATGGATGCGGAGCTTCTTCGTCAGCGTCTCTTCCGCTTCTTCGCCTTCGATGATCCTTCCAGGCGGCAGTTCATATTTGCCCGTACATGCTGCCAGGCGGTTGCACCAGCCGACCGTTTGGGGTTCTGCCACAGAATAATCGCAATCTCCATAATAGCAATCTCCAGTTTACCAGAAATTTTTTCCAATCGCTGAGCTTTGTCAATATCCTTACACAACATGAAATAAATATAGCATCTGGGGGCATTCTCATATTGAAGGTTCCGGGCATATCCTATATAATTCAGTACAATAAAAAGCCGCTATTATATAAGGCCTTCGAAAGGAACTGAAGAACGTCATGACAGAGAAGCTGAGAGCCGGAATCGTCGGCGGGACCGGCATGGTCGGCCAGCGTTTCATCGCTCTACTCGAGAATCATCCCTGGTTTGAAGTTACTGCAATTGCCGCAAGCGCCAACTCGGCGGGCAAATCCTATGAAGAATCGGTAAAGGGCAGATGGAAGCTTTCCACGCCGATGCCCGAAAGCGTTAAACATATTCAGGTTCAGGACGCCTCCAAGGTGGAAGAAGTCGCAGCCGGACTCGACCTGATCTTCTGCGCTGTCGATATGAAGAAGAATGAGATTCAGGCGCTTGAAGAAGCCTATGCCAAGGCTGGTGTTCCCGTCATCTCCAACAACTCCGCGCATCGCTGGACGCATGACGTTCCGATGGTCGTGCCGGAGATCAACCCCGAGCATCTGGAAGTTATCGCACATCAGCGCAAGCGCCTCGGAACAGAAACCGGATTTATCGCGGTCAAGCCGAACTGCTCCATCCAGAGCTATGTGCCGATGCTGTCCGCTCTGAAGGAATTCCAACCGACCCAGGTCGTCGCCAGCACCTATCAGGCGATTTCCGGAGCCGGCAAGACCTTCACCGACTGGCCGGAAATGCTGGATAACGTTATTCCGTACATCGGCGGCGAGGAAGAGAAGAGCGAGCAGGAGCCGCTGCGAATCTGGGGTACGGTGGAGAATGGCGAGATTGTCAAGGCCTCTGCTCCGCATATTACGACCCAGTGTATCCGCGTCCCTGTAACAGACGGTCATCTGGCTACGGTATTTGTCTCCTTCGAGAACAAGCCATCCAAGGAAGACATCCTTGCCAAATGGAACAGCTACAAGGGCCGTCCGCAGGAGCTTGAGCTGCCGAGCGCGCCGAAGCAGTTCATCACCTACTTCGAAGAAGAGAACCGTCCGCAGACGCATCTCGACCGCGATATCGAGAATGGCATGGGCATTTCCGCCGGACGTCTGCGCGAAGATTCCCTGTACGACTTCAAATTTGTGGGTCTGTCCCACAACACTCTCCGCGGCGCTGCCGGCGGTGCGGTCCTGATCGCCGAGCTGCTGAAGGCCGAAGGATATATTACCAAGAGATAAGTCACGAAACCCCCGCTGGAGACAGCGGGGGTTTTCGTTTGCTTAGGCCGCTTCAACTGTTCATAACAGCGTTACACTTCTCTCTCACTCACCGCTCACTTTCATTCTTTTTTTATCTTTTCTCATCTCTTCTCAATCTTCGCTCGCTCTCCTCTTGCTTTCCTTTCATTCTCCATCAACCCCCATCCGTTTCTATATAGCAGCCCGAACTGCAGGTTAAGTTGAATCAAGTGAAAAAACCGGCCCGCTGCTATCCGGGATAGCTGCGGGCCGGTCCTGCCTTCTATTCGATATGATATTTTACGGCTTCATAACAAAGTTATAGATTGCCTGCGCTGCTTCCGCGCGGGTGGATACGGCCTTGGCGCCGAAGATGCCATTGCCTTGGCCCTTCATCAGCCCGAGTGAAACAGCCGTCGCTACATCTTCCTTCGCCCAGCTGCTGATGCTGTTGGCATCTGAGAATGCTGACGACTTACTGGAAGCAGCTGCCTCTCCTGTCTTCACCTGATAAGCCCGGAGCAGCATGGATGCCATTTCTTCGCGGGTTATGGCCTGCTGCGGATTGAAGCGTCCGCCGCTGCCTTTGACGATTCCGTGCTCATAGGCTGCCGCAGCATATTCGGCATACCATGCGCTGCCAGCTACATCAGAGAACGAAGCTTTGCCCTTAGCCGTCAGTCCCAGCGTCCGGACGAGCATTGCCGTGAATTCGGCGCGGGTCACGCGCTGATTCGGAGCGAAGGTATCGGCTGAATCGCCGGTTACGATATGCTTCGCGCTGAGTACGGCGACGGCTTCGTTCGCCCAATGGCTCGCCGGAAGATCGCTGTAGCTCTTCACATATTCCATGACGGCATAACGGCTGAAATGAGTCACCCCAGTCTTCAGCAGACTGCCGTTCAAGGTACCGCCTGCATACTCGGCGACACCGCTAAGTCTCAGATAATACACGCCCGCCAGTTCGGAATGGGTACCGTCAGTCAGCGGGAACGTCAATTGAATCGGCGCCGGGAAGACCGTCAGATTCATTCGGGTGCCGTCCTCAGCCACCGCCTGCAAGCTGAAGTCATAGACCTCTCCGGCCAATGTCATACGGGTGTTCGCCGGCAGCTGCAGCCCGCTTGCCACGGATTGCTTGGTTGAAGCATCCAGCGTATTCACGATGAGTTCGATTCGGGCTCCGGCCTTGCGCTGATCTTCCGTCAGCAGGGCCGTGAGGGAAGTCAGAACTTGAGACGGAATGGAGAGCGTCACTCCATCGGCTTTAACCTCAAGTGTCTGCAGTCCTGCCGCTGTCGCTGCCTCTGCAGGAAGCAGAAGCCGGATCACGCCCGCACCCAGTGTAATAGCAGCTGTGCCGCTTGCGTCCGGCTTCAACTGCGCCGCCGTGATGACTTGCACTCCCGGAGTCTGGGTTTGGCCGGAAGAGGTTCCACCGCTGCTTCCCGCCGCGGACGTTACCGTAACATCAAAGCTTCCGGTCCATTCACCATAATGCGCGGTAATAACAGCAGTGCCTGCCGCAAGCGCATGGACGGTACCGCTTGCATCCACACTCGCCACTTCCGGAGTGCCGGATTCGAACACCGATGCCGCTGTGACATCCTTCCGGCTTCCGTCGCTGTAGACGGCTTGCACTACAGTGCTCCAAGTGCCGCCCACGGCAAGGCTGGTTGCCGGTCCGCTGACCGACAGCGCCGTCACCTCCGGCTCCTTGGCAATTACCTGCACGCTATAGCTCTTGGTCATACCGCCGTACGAAGCGGTAATTTCGGCATTGCCCGGCGATACAGCCGTGACGATGCCTTTGCTGTCCACGCTTGCCACAGCCGGCTGCGAGGATTCAAATACTGCGCCGTTCGTAACATCCGCCGTACTGTTGTTGTCGTACTGCGCGGTAACAACCGTGCTCCAGGTATCACCGACTGTCAGTGCTGCCGCAGGCGAATTTACGGTCAGCCCTGTCAGCGAAGGCTGCGTCTCTCCTCCTCCGCCCGGATTGCCGCCGGTACGGTTAACCGTAATCGTCAGCGTCTTGGTCGCCTGGCCTGCGCGTCCTTTATCCGTGTACCACGGAAGCGCCAGCGTCTCGGGCGTAGGTTCCATATGCAGCACGAAGCTGTTCGTTCCATAGGCCAGCGGGATGCCGTTCAGCAGAACATTGCCCCGGCTGTCCATTGCCCCCTGTGGAATCGGCTGTCCGTTGATCGTAAAGGATACGCCGAACGGAACAAATGCCTTCAGATTCATCGTACTCTCATCGGTTGTGTAGTCGATATCGGACCCGTAAGAGGTACGCGGAAGGGTCACGATCATCGGCATGTCGCTCCATCTGAGCACGTAATCGTCGATCAATTGTTTACTGCCGCCCTGATTGACGATGGTCAGCTTCATATTGGTGTCGGTGGAGCTGTACGCCCAGTTGCCCATGTCCGTCGTGTCGTTGGCAGAGCGGCTGTGACTGGTGAACGCCTCGGTGCTCCAGGCTCCCCGGGTGTACTTGTATTGAATTGTTTTACCCGCCATCATCTTGAAGGAATACTCGACGACGCTGCGGTCGGTCGCGCCGCTCGGAACGGTCAAAGCCGTGCCGCTGGCGTTCCAGCCGTTAAAGTCGCCTGCAATATAGATGCTGTCGGTGCTCGGCGTATAGTCAGGCAGATGCAGCCGCATCGTCACATCAATCATGACCGTCTTCGGCGTTACACTCTGCTCTTCGGAGTACGCGCGGTTATATGAGCTGTCATAGGCCGCGATTTTGTACGTATACGGAGTATCATTGCTGACGGTGTAATCCCTGTAGGAGACCGCGCTCTTGTCCAGCGAAGCGATCAGCCTGTAATCATGGCCCGCTTCTTTGCGGAACACTTCAACGCCCGCCGCTCCTTCCGTATCGAGTGTCCAGGACAGATTCGTCATATTGGATTCGACCGGAATTTCGGCCAGCACCGGCGCAGCCGGCGGAATCGTATCATCCGGATCGGCATACGCCGTCATCGTCTCCGGTGCGGATGAAGTGAAACTCTCTCCGTTATCGGTGGAGACCTGTGCCAAATACGTGTAGGAACCCGGCATGGTCGGCTCGAAGGCTGCCCAATAAATTTTGGCCCCTTCCTCCACATTGTCATCCTTATAACGGAGCTTCGTTTCAACCGCCTGATCCGGCGATGCTCCGCTCGGATAGTAAATCAGCTTCGCGACAATGCCTGAAGGTTCTTGATACACGCTGGATGGCACATCGGTGAGGCCCGGAATCTTGATCTCGACCTGGATTTCATAGGTCACCTTGCCGACGCCAATCGTCATATCCTTCGCCTGCTGCACGGTCGCAACGCTCTGGATCGCAAAAGCCGGCGTCGCTGATGCCATATCGCATTGCGCGCTTTCACTAACGCCCTGCTTGGCGGTTACGGTGTAATAGTATTTGCTGCCGTTGGTGACGGTGCTGTCGGTGAAAGAAGGATCTGCCGTTTCCCCTACCTTTTGCAGCGTGCCACCTTCAATAGCCGCCCGGTAGACGGTATAGCCTTCCGCCCCGTTCACCGAATTCCAGCTCAGCACAACCTGTCCGTTGCCTGCCGCCGCATGAAGTCCCGTTACGGTCGGGAGTACAGACAGATCGGAGGTCGACAGCAGCATCATGCCGGACAGTGCCGGAATCGACAGGCTGATCTTGCCTCCGGTTACCGTTCCCTCGGCACCGCTGCCGAGCTGGTCGCGCAGAGTCAGACCTTCCGGCAGGTAGCCTGTCACATCGGCCGATACCGTCTGTGCGGAGCTGCCGCGGTTGATGGCGACAAGCGCGCCTTTGGTATCATTTTTACGTGCATAGACAATAACGTCCCCGCTTGCGTAGGCCACTTTCAAATCTCCGGTGCGGAAGACCTCATTGTCATTACGAACCTGCGCAGCGGTCTGATACGTATGGAACAGCTCCTCATAGCCGCCTGTTGCACTGTAGCTTCCATTACTGTTCTCAATAACGCGTTCCCAAGGGAAGGTGCGTCTGGAATCAGGGTCCTTCGTGCCCGTAACGCCAACCTCGTCTCCGTAGTAGATCGTAGGAGCCCCGGGGTAACCCATCTGCATAATCGCAGTCAAAGCTTGCAGCTTAAGCGCCTTGTCGGAAGCATCATCTGCAATAACGAGATGCTCTTCCTCATAATTCGGGTTGTCGTATTTCGTGATGGATCTTGTGGTATCGTGAGAGTCCACCAGGTTAAGCATTGCCTGCCAGGCTTCCTTCGGATAATCCTCGCGGATCGATTCCAGCGACTGATTAAGTGTGGCCGCGTCGCCGGAAATCATATAGCTCTGAACCGCGCTGCGGAAGCGGTAGTTCATGACAGAGTCGAACTGGTCTCCAAGCAGATACTTGGTCGCTACGCCCCATTCCTCGCCCAGGATGACCGGCTCTTCGATCGCATTGCCGTTCGCATCCTTTCTGCCTTCCGTCGACTTGACGGCTTCGCGGAATTTCTGCCAGGTTCCCCCGGATACATCCGGAGCAACATCCAGACGCCAGCCGCTTGAACCCATCCACAACCAGCGCTGCGAATTGGTCGACTGCATCTCCTGGGAGGCCTGGGCATCGGTCAATCCCGTCAGATCATGGCCGATGACCGTGTCGCGGTAGCCGATGTTATTCCATTCATTCGCTCCTTCAATCGCTTCGGAGTCCGCCGGGAAGAAATCGGTCGCTTCGGTCTGCGGCTCCTTAGCATCCATCACCGGCAGCGAATCATAGCCCCACCAGGCATCGTATTTGTAATGCTTATTGCTGTCGTCACCGTTCTTCACCAGCTCGTTCGAGATCGTAAACCAGGTGGTGTACGTGAAATCCTCAGGATATTTATAGTGTTCATTCGTCAGCGGATTGATCTTGGCGGTGAACTCTGCCCGTACCGCCGCTTCCGCGTCGGCTTGCGAGAGGTTCTGCCCGTTCATCAGGTCATAGACCTTGGACCAGTATTCATAGGCTCCGATTTCGGGATATTTCTCATACCGGTCAAAATAGATGGAATCATCACCGACATGATTGAATACGCCGTCGTTGATAATATGCATACCCAACTCGCGCGCCTCTTTGGCGAACAGCTGGTAGATGCGGTCCGACTGGGCCCGGGTCTCCGTGTAATCAAGACCGGAAGCCGGATCTCCCGGCGTATTGTACACCGGCTCGCCGAACATCGGATCGAGATGCTCATAGTCCGTGGCATCGTACTTATGGTTGGAGGCGGCCCATGCAACCGGATTCAAATACAGCGTCGTGACGCCCAGCGACTTCAGATAGCCCAGCTTCTCCTGAATGCCCTGGATGTCGCCGCCATAGAACTCATTCGTCCATACGCCATCCGTCTTCGCATCCGGATAATAAGGCTTGTTCTCCGCCTTGGAGCGGTCGGGATTCTCTGGCGCAGTAGTCCAATCCCCCCACACCTGGTCAGGTGTTGGATCATTGCTGACACCGCCGTCGAAATATTGCAGCTTCTGCCCGCCTTTGCTCGTGGCTGCATCCTCGGTCAGCGCGCCGCGATAGCCGTCGGCCGTCTTGGCGCGGTTATTGCTGTCATCCCCATCAAAGAACCGGTCCGGGAAAATCTGATACACAACCGCATCCTTCATCCAGTCCGGTGTCTTGAAATCCGGGTCGTAGACCGTCAGGTCATAGGGCACAGCGCCTTCTGTGCTGACAGTGCCGGTGCCGCCTCTGGCGGTATCGTCGCCGTATTCCACTTTGGCCGCTCCATCCACAAGAATGAACTTGTAGCCCCATATGCCAATTTTGGAGAACTGGGACGCCGGAATCGTCACTTCAAAATAGTCCTTGCCGTCCACCGAAGTTACCCGGTTCATCGTAAAATCCTTGGACAGCGAGTCCGGATTGGTCAGCTCAACCTTCGCCAACTGCACATCTCCCTTAAGGGCGGCGATACGCAGCGTGACCGCTTCCTGCCCCATTTTGACGGCGCCGAACGGCTTCTTGTACGTGATCGAACGGCTGTCAAAGACAAGCGAGCCGCTGTCGATTTTACCGTCATACACAGAATTTTTCGGGACATAATTATGAGTCAGCTTTTTGCTGCTTGCGCTGTTGTCGATCGTGAAAGTCACATCGGACGGGTCCAGCACATTGACGGACAGGTTCTGCCCTCCGTCTCCATAGCTCTCGCTTGTATTCCAGTCAGTGCCGAAGATTACCTTGGCTTCGTAGCTTCCGACCGGAAGAGTGCGCTGAATTTTATAGATTGAATTGTCAAAGTTATAATCCACAAAGAACAGCTGGCTGGTCGCTGGCGACCAATCGTCGCTCTCTCCCAGCTTCATCTGCAGATTGCCGACGAGCCTCGGCCAATTGTCAGTCGAACGGGACGGCACATACTGCTGTATGCCCTGAACATTCGGCAGGCTGATCCGCGCCTGATTCAGATCCTCGTTTATGTAGAAATTGACCTTGGATGCCGAATCCAAATCAAAGGCAAAATTGTTCCCTGCATTGTCAAACCCGCTCCACGTTCCGGATTTGACCAGCTTGAACTCGTAG
This sequence comes from Paenibacillus sinensis, assembly GCF_019904155.1. GTDB lineage: Bacteria > Bacillota > Bacilli > Paenibacillales > Paenibacillaceae > Paenibacillus_AQ > Paenibacillus_AQ sinensis. The sequence continues at coordinate 51,590 of NZ_JAHCMB010000217.1, read as the reverse complement.
TGTCCGGCGTCCAGCACGGTCGAATATTCATAAAAGCCTCCGACCAGATGCTTCATCCGGGTTACCGAGTCGCTGTTATTCCAGCCGTTCAAGCTTCCGACCACGACCCAATTGGTTCCGCCTCCCGGCTGATCGGCCAGCACATCGGCAGCTGGTGCTCCCGTATCGGCGTGCGCCGACTGCGGCAGAATGCCAAGCGCCAGCTGAAGCACCATAATTACAGCGGTTACAAATGAAATCCAGCGCCGGTGTTTCCTCATTGCGTTGATGGACATAGACCCTTATCCCCTCCAGTTTTTTGTTAAATTAGTTGCGCTAACGTTTGCACAAATTCCAGAAAAAGACCGCTCCGCACTTTTCATCGACAAATCATTCCTTATTCCGGCTGAAGTCGGTTTGAAGCACTATAAGCGGTCAGTTGTGCAATCGTTTGCATCAACATATTAACTTTATCATAGCATATGTAATCAGTGATGTAAACGCTTTATTCACCGGCTGCGATTTTTATTTGTCCAGAGAAAAAGATGGTTTGTGTATTCCTTTCTATCCCGAGACTTCATCCAAGCCTTCTTCATTTCTTTGCACTTTCTTTCATTCCTTCAGTTAGAAAATTGATGATTCCAATCCGAAAATCCTGATTCGAACGATGTCGCAAGGCCCCTCGCTTGAATAGATCCGGCTAGGCGTTCAACTTACCACAACATGCACGAAGAAGCTGCCCGATGCTCACTCGACAGCTTCTTCGTTTCAACCGGAATCCCCCGCCCATTGTTCATAAAAGAGCTGGATCAATCCGGCTCAATGAAATTCAGGCATTGAGCTTGACACTCAGAGCCTTGTTCTTCTCTTTGAATTTATCGTTATGCGAAGAGACGTACGCAACCTTGTCCGCCGAGGGATCGATGTACAGCTTGGCGCTGTTCACCGCAAGCGCAGCATCCGTGAAGGCGCCGGCGATCAGCCTTAGCTTGCTCTCATGATGCGCAAAATCGCCAGCCACAAATACCCCGGGCAGATTGGTCTCCAGCTGTGGACTAACGAAGGCGTTCCATTCCCCCATTTCGAGGTTCCAATCGCGCACCGGGCCGAAATCGGATTTCAGTCCATGGCTGACAATGACGGCATCCACCTGTACCCGATCAGTTGCCCCGCTCTCCGAATGCGCCAGTGTGACCTCTTCGATCAGTTCACCATTGGTACTGTGCAGTTGGCTGATGCTATATGGAGTGCGCACGTCAACGGATGATCTCCGCATTTTGAGAATGCTGCCTTCATGTCCGCCGAATTGGTTCCTGCGATGAACGACCGTTACTTTGCTGGCAACGGGCTCAAGAGCATTGGCCCAGTCCACCGCGGAATCTCCTCCGCCCGAAATCAGCACATGCTTGCCCCGAAAGGGCTCCAGCTCCTGAACCGTATAATGCAGGTTGGTAATCTCGTAGCGGTCGGCTCCTTCAATATCGAGCTTCGCCATCCGCAGTATCCCATAACCGATAGCCAGTATGACCGTCTTCGTCAAATGAACGCTGCCCGATGCGGTAATCAGACGGTAGATCCCGTCACCCTGGAGCTTCATCTCCACCACCTGCTCGCCCTGGACAATGGTCGGGTCGAACGTGGTTGCCTGTTCCTTCAGCCGATCGATCAGATTTCGGCAGCTCAGCGGCGTAACGCCTCCAACATCCCAAATAATCTTCTCAGGATAAATGAGCATCTTGCCGCCCAATTCCTCATTTGCATCGATCAGCTTGGTCTTCATATCTCTCATGCCACTGTAAAAGGCAGCGTACATACCGGCCGGGCCGCCGCCGATAATGGTCACATCGTATATTTCAGAATGCTCATTCATCGCCTCGTTCATCGTTATCCTCCAGACGTAGTTCAGTTATATGATATTGATAATCATTATCAATAAAATTTTAACCGATCGCCCTGTTTTTGGCAACCGCAATATGCCGGATTTTAATGACGGGGTTCTGATCCTCTCCCGCGTTCCATGCCAAGCAGCCCGGAGACCAGTGTGTCCGGGCTGTCTAGTATCTTATTAACCGTCGCGATTCGGCCTGCTTCAATCTGCCAAGATGCGGCCTGACCCTGATCCGCCTTATTCGGCAGGCGGCGTGAATGTGCGCGCCGCAAACTCGGCGTCCATCATATAGAAAGCGTTGCTGTCCTTGTCGATCCGCTTCAGCTTCTCAATAATGGTGCTGAACAGCGATTCTTCCTCTACCTGCTCGTCCACGAACCATTTCAGAAAATACATGGTGGCATGCTCGCGCGTCTCCAGCGCAAGGTCGGTCAGATTATAGAATTTGCCCGTATTTTGCTGCTCATGGGCATATCCATGTTCAAATGCGTCCAGAACCGATGAATAATCATTCTTCGGCTCAGGCAGTGCCGCAAGCGTAGCCCGGAGGCCCCGGTCATTGAGGAAGCGGTAGATCTTCATGGCATGGAACCGCTCTTCTTCCGCCTGAATCAGAAAAAAATTGGCAAAGCCGTCCAGACTTTCGCCCGAACAATAAGCCGCCATCGCCAGATAGACATGCGCCGAGTAAAACTCAAAATTCAGCTGCTCGTTCAGCGCTTTCGCCAGTTCTTCTTTCATAACTCCACTCTCCATTTCTAGTCCAGGATTTTCTATCATCATAGCATACCCGTTCAAGTAAATTAAATCCAATTTCTATTGAACCGCACTAGCAGCTTTCCATAGAGAGACCAATCGGATTGATCCGCCACGAAAAAAACCGCAGGTCGGCATCCTTTCCTGAAGAAAGCCTCACTGCGGATATGGACTCGACCCGGAAAGCCCGGACGGGCTTCACTGGGCGATTTGTTCCTTGATGTTCTGCAAAATCTTCTTCTCCAGCCTCGACACCTGCACCTGGGAGATGCCGAGGCGGCTCGCGACCTCGGATTGGGTCTGATCGCGATAATAGCGCAAATAGACAATGAGACGCTCCCTTTCGGTCAAAGAGCCAATAGCTTCGTTCAACGCCAGCTTGTCGAACCATTTCTCCTGGGAGTCGTCGGCAATTTGGTCGATCAGCGTAATCGGATCACCGTCGTTCTCGAACACCGTTTCATGGATCGAAGCAGGCGGCTTATTCGCTTCCTGGGCAAACACGATATCTTCCGGCGTTACACCAAGCGCCTCGGCGACTTCGCCGATCGTCGGCAGCCGGTCCAGCGTCTTGGACATCTCATCCTTCATCTTGCGCACCTTGTTCGCCATTTCCTTCAGCGAGCGGCTCACCTTCAGCGTCCCGTCATCTCTCAGGAAGCGCTGGATTTCGCCGATAATCATCGGCACGGCGTAGGTGGAGAATTTGACATCGTAGCTGAGATCGAACTTGTCCACGGACTTGAGCAGGCCGATGCAGCCGATCTGGAACAGGTCGTCAGGCTCATAGCCCCGGTTCATGAACCGCTGCACGACCGACCAGACGAGCCGGATATTGCAGCCGACCAGCGTATCCCGGGCCGTCGTGTCTCCGGCCTGGCTGAGCGCGATCAGCCGTTTGACCTCCGCATCGTCCAAATAGGTCGGCGGAGCTTTCTTTGATTCCGCATCCATAGCTCCATCCCCTAGTTAAAAAGCGCTTTTTTTGAGACAATCGTCTTCTTCATCCGGATGGTGGTTCCCCGCCCCGGCTCGCTGGTCACTTCGAATTCATCCATGAAGTTCTCCATGATGGTGAAGCCCATGCCCGAGCGTTCAAGCTCCGGCTTCGAAGTATACAGCGGCTGCTGCGCCAGCTCCAAATCCTCGATCCCCCGACCCTTGTCCTCGATCATGAGACTTACGGTCTCCCCTTCGACGACAGCCGAGATATAGACGATCCCTTCCGGATCGCCGTCATAGCCGTGGATTATGCAGTTGGTCACCGCCTCGGAGACGACAGTCTTAAGATCGTTAAGCTCCTCCATCGTCGGATCAAGCCTCGATACGAAAGCCGCTACCACGACGCGGGCGAATGATTCATTCTCCGATAGTGCGGAGAACTGGACGCTCATGAAATTGGTGCTCGGCTCCATGCTCATAACGCCACCTCCAGATCAGAAAGCGCCAAATCTTCACTGTCATACAGAGACATAATTTTGAGCAAGCCCGACATATCGAGCAGCCTCCGAACCGCCGGATTGGCATCGCACAGCACCATTTTTCCTCCCTTGCCGCGAATCAGCTTATACCGTCCCAGAATAACGCCAAGACCGGAGCTGTCCATGAACTGGAGATCCTTCAGATTCAGTACCAGATGCTCCACCTGCCGGCGCAGAATCGCCTCGTCCAGATCCATTCTCACATAATCGGCGGCATGGTGATCCAGCTCGCCTGTCAGGCGCACGACCAGCACTCCGCGGTGATGCTCCATTTCCACATGGGAATTCATAATCGTCACTCTCCTCTTCGCTGCTTAAGAAGCGGCTTTCAGACGCCTCTCTCGGCGCCTTTCGGACAACGATTTCTACACCGCTGCGGGGGACTCCTGCCTGCCGACAAAACTAGAAGAAACCTCTCAAGTATCTACAAGAATGAAGGACAACATCCGCATTGAACAGCCAGGATTCCCCATTTTGCCCGTGTGATAATCTGTTATCCAGTGTTGACAGTTTTATAGAGAGATATACCCTTTCGCGGCAAAAAAAGAAACGCTGTGCCGCATCCCAGGCGGACGCGCAGCGTTTCTCTTGTCTGTCAGCCGGAGAGCCGAATCTCCGAAATCCATAAAAGACAGGTCAGCTCATCGGTCAGCTCATCGAGAACATGGAGCCGGCGGTCCGCTTGAACAGCTTCCACCAGCCCGCCTTGCCGACTGCTTCCGGCGCCTTGAGCTCATACTCCTTCACAACGGATGTCCCTTGATAGACAACCAGCTTGCCGATGGTCTGACCCTTGGCGACCGGGGCTTTCACCGGACTCAGAATCACCGTTTCATGCCGGATTCCTTCCTGGGTAATTCCTTTTTTCAGCAGCAGCGTGTAGTTCTCCTGAGCGACAATCGGCAGCTCGCGTTTGACGCCCTTCTCGATCTTGAGGGTGCCGAGTGTGTCTCCTGTCTTGTGAATTGTATGAACCTTGTATTGGGAGAACATGTAATCGAACATGCCCGACACTTCGCTGTTGCGCGTCTTGGTGTTGGGTTCGCCCAGAACGACTGCGATTGCGCGCAGCCCATCCTTGGAAGCTGTGGCGGAGAGGCAGAACTTGGCTTCCGACGTATATCCGGTCTTAAGACCGTCCGCGCCTGTATAGAAGCGCACCAGCTTGTTCGTATTCACCAGCCAGAACGGCTTGGGTGAGTCCTTGCGCAAGTAGTCCTGGTAGGAGCCCGTGTATTTAATAATCTGCGGATGCTTCAGCAGCTCCCGGCTCATAACGGCGATGTCATGGGCAGAGGAATAATGATCCTTGGTCGGCAGCCCGTTGCAGTTGGCAAAATGAGTATCCTTCAGTCCAAGCTCTTCCACCCGTTTGTTCATCAGATCGACAAAAGCGCTCTCCGAGCCGGCCAGTTTCTCGGCCATCGCGACCGACGCGTCGTTGCCCGAGGCCATTGCGATACCCTTCAGCATATCGTCGACGGTCATTTCCTCGCCCGGCTCCAGAAAGATCTGCGAGCCTCCCATTGAAGCGGCATATTCGCTCGCCCGCACCTTATCCGTCAGCTTCAGTGTACCGGCGTCGATCGCCTCCACCGTCAGCAGCATCGTCATAATCTTCGTGATGCTGGCCGGGGGCAGCTTAACGTGGCTGTTCTTCTCGTAGATCACCGTTCCTGTTCCGGCATCCATCAGAATCGCCGAGCGGGACTGAGACGCCAGATCGGGCGCCGCGCTCCCAGGTTTCTGACCCTTCTGGCCTTTCTCCTCCGCGAACACCGAGACGGGACTCAGCAGCCCCAGCAGGATACACAGCGCAAGCACAGCAATACGACATTTCTTCATTCCAATTCCCCTCCTGAGCGTTTACCTTTATCACAGGTACTGTGTTCCAGTTTTGTCAGAAATGGAAGGAATTATTCCAGCGCGTTTACGGCGTTAATAGAGATAAGCGACGGCCTCTTGAAACTTTTGACAATGAATCGCGTCTAGACATCAGGGCATTTTGGAAAAAGAAGGATTTCGGGAGGTTGAAAGAATGATTCAGCATAACAAACATAGGCAGGAGAAGGATAAGCTTAAGCGAATTCTCGGGCTTGGTATGAAGTTTCTGCTGCTGGCCGCGCTGGTCTCCGGCCTTGGAGCAGGGACCGCATCCGCCGAAGAAGCCGTTAAGCCGGAAGCAAAGGTCGTGCTGGACCCCGGCTTCGGGTATCAAAGCCTGTGGAAACAGCTGGCCGGCAAGCTGTATGCGGAGAGCAAGGTGAAGCCTTATCTGCCGACGCGCCTGCCTGATGCGGGCCTGTCATACTATGGAATCGCGAGTAAATTGACATCGGATGGCTATGAGATCCAGCTGTTCAAAAGCGGCGTGAAGCCCTCTTCGGCATCCACGCTGCCTGGAGCCTCCGCATTCCGCGCTTCCGGCGACACATTGCTCGAGACTTCGGCGTCGCCATACAGCGGGGTCATGCCTCGTGGCAGCGTCAAGCTGCTGACGAAGAACGGCTGGACTGTGTACGCCGACGAAGCGGCGGCGGGAACCTCCAGCAGCAAGCAGAAGCTGGTTCAGTTCTGGTCCCAGGCTTTCAAGTTCGCGACACCGCTCTCGAAGGACGTCACAGGGACGATCCTGATCTCGGGAAGCGGCGTCAAGGCAGTCTACTCTGCCTATTGGACATTTGATCAGGCAACAGGGTATACCCTTTCAGCCCGCACATCCCTCAGCGATTTCCTGTCCGTGTTAACCAGCTGCAGACCGGTCATCAATCTGCTGGATCAGGCGGATGTCGTGCTGATTCCTTACGAGGACGAACTGGCCTTCCGCCTTGGAACGTCTTCGGCGCTGAATAAACGGGAGAATGAGAAGGTAAAGCTGAGCGCAGCCCCTCTTGTCTCCGGCTCGGTCCCGTATTTTCCTCTTAAGGACGCCGTCACTTTTATCCATGGGGAAATGCAGAGCGTGCCTTCGGAGCACTCCGTCTATTTCTCGGAGAACGGGTATGTGAATGAATCGAAGCTGGATGTGAAGACAGGGGCAGTGTACCGGAAGAACGAGAAGGTCGATTCCATCAAGATTCTGCGAAGCGGCGGAACCATTCTCGTACCTCTCAGCTTCCTGCAGCGGCAGTTTAAGATATCTTACAGCTTCGATGCGGCATCGGGTTCGGGAGCGCTCCGGTACAGCAATTGGTTCACCAACTATAAGCAGCCGACGGTGACCGGCAGCAGCCTCCAGGTGACGCTGCTCGGCACAGGCGGCTTCTCCTACGAGAACAGCCGGTTCGGCGCTTTTGACTCATACAGCTATGAATCGACCAGCCCGCCTCAAGGCTATAATGGATTGAAATACGCCCTGTACAAAGTCAGCATTCCCCTGCTTCCCGGGGACAATGAATTCGTATACCGGGATGCCATCACCGGGCGGATCATCAACAGCATTCCGATTCAGGCCGACCTTAAGGCTGCGGATATTGATTTCCGCTACACCGGCAGTCCGTCCTTTGACGGGTGGAAGCTGGACCTGTCGCTTGTTACCCCTGACGGAACCGTCTGGCCGGCAGGCTATGCGGAGACAGAGAGCTATGCCGAGCTGCGCGGAACTCTGACGAACGCGGCTAGCGGTGTAACCGGGCTCTTGCTGACCACCCGTCCTGCCGGGGGCAGAGAGAGCAAAGCCGTTAGTGCTCCACTGGCCAAGGATGGGAGCTTCTCCGCCCGGATCAAGCCGGAGGAGGGAACGGGAACGTACATCGTCACGCTGTATAGTCCTTATTGGGCCAACATTAATGCCAAAGAACCGATTGTCAGCTTCACGGTTGTGGTGAAATAAGGTTAAATAGCAACATATTGCTGTAACTATACAAAAGGCCGGGTTAAGCATGGAGCTTAACCCGGCCTTGACTTCGTTATGGTAAGTACTGCGTCCCTGATCCTGCTGCGGGTTCCCGCGAGCGGCGGTCAGGTCACCCTTGTCACCGAGCTAACCCTCATCGGCTTCCGGATGAATGCTGTCAGACCTGCAAGCGGCCCCGTCTCCTAGAACCGGGTCACGCCTACCTTGGTCACAATGGCGTAGACGAGCGGCGGCGGCGTTACCGGCTGATCATTTATCCGGTATGCCTCCAGCACCTTGAACTCGGCCTCTTTAAGCTTGGACTCAGAGGCATCGTTCAGGTGTAGAACGGCCAGCGTCTCGCCCTCCGACACCGCGTCTCCGACCTTCTTCGCCAGGACGATGCCGACAGCCAGGTCGATCTGCGACTCCTTCGTCTCCCGTCCCGCCCCGAGCAGCATGGCGGCGATGCCGATTTCTTCGGCCTGAATAGCCTCGATATGGCCGCCTGATGCCGCCTTGACCTCCACCTGCCGGCTTGCGGACGGCAGCTTCGCGGGGTCGTCGATCTGCGAAGCGTCTCCGCCCTGCGCGGTTACGAGCGCCTTCAGCTTCGCAAGGGCGCTGCCATCTTCGAGGCGCTCCTTCAGGATGCGGCGGGCTTCGTCTGTATCCTTGGCTTTGCCGCCGAGAACGAGCATCTGGCTGCCGAGAATGAGGCAGACCTCGGTCAGGTCGGCCGGTCCGCTGCCGCGCAGCGTCTCGATCCCCTCTCTGACCTCCAGCGCGTTGCCGATGCCGTATCCGAGCGGCTGATCCATATCGCTGATGACCGCGACGGTGTGGCGGCCCAGCTGGGTGCCGATGTCCACCATTGCCTTCGCCAGCGCGATGGAGTCATTCAGCGTCTTCATGAACGCGCCGCTGCCGGTCTTCACATCGAGCACGATGGCGTCCGCGCCGGCGGCGATCTTCTTGCTCATGACGGAGCTGGCGATGAGCGGGATGGAATCAACGGTCGCGGTCACGTCACGCAGCGCGTACAGCTTCTTGTCGGCCGGGGTGATGTTCCCCGACTGGCCGATGACGGCTACGCCGATTTCGCCGACCTGGGCGAAGAAGCGGCTCTGGTCCATCTCAACGGTCAGGCCGGAGATGGACTCCAGCTTGTCGAGCGTGCCGCCGGTATGGCCGAGGCCGCGCCCCGACATTTTGGCGACCGGCACGCCAGCCGAAGCCACAAGCGGCGCCAGGACGACCGTCGTCTTGTCGCCGACTCCGCCGGTGGAATGCTTGTCCACCTTGATGCCCGCGATGGGGCTGAGGTCCACCTGATCGCCGGACATGGCCATTTCAAGCGTCAGATCGCCGGTCTCGCGGGCGTTCATCCCCTGGAAGTAGACGGCCATTGCCCAGGCCGACATTTGGTAATCCGGGATTTCTCCCCGGCTGTAGCCCTGAACCAGAAAGGTGATTTCCTCCCGGGTCAGTTCTCCGCCGTCTCTTTTCTTCTGGATGATGTCAACCGCTCTCATATCAGAGACTTACCTCGCGGACGAATGCGCGGACAAGTCCGATGAACTTCGGCTTGGTCAGGTTCGCAACCTTCACAACCTGCTCATGGGTCAGCGGCTCCAGCTCGTCGCCGATCGCCATGTCGGTGATACAGGTAATGCCAAGCACACGCTGGCGGCTGTGGCTGGCCACGATGACTTCGGGAACCGTGGACATGCCGACCGCGTCTCCGCCAAGCAGCGCCAGCATATTCAGCTCAGCTGGCGTTTCATAGGTCGGACCGCTGATACCGGCGTACACGCCTTCCTGCAGCGTCAGGCTTTCGCCGTCTGCCCCCTTGATTTCGGGAGCAAGGCGTTTGGCCAGCGCGATATATTCCGGATCGTACGCGCGGGACATGTCCGGGAAGCGGACGCCAAGCTCGGGATCATTCGGCCCGATCAGCGGGTTGTCTCCCGTCATGTTGAGATGGTCGGTGATCAGCATGAGGTCGCCGGCCTTGAAGGCGCGGTTCATGCCGCCGCCCGCGTTCGTAATGACAAGCGTGCCAATGCCCAGCTTGGCCATCACATAGACGGGAAGCACGACCTTGCGCATGGCGTAGCCTTCATAGTAATGAAAGCGGCCCTGCATGATCATGACATCCTTGCCTTCCAGCTTGCCGATGACGAAGCGTCCGGCATGTCCTTCAACGGTGGAACGCGGAAAATGGGGAATCTCTTCATAAGGCAGGTATACAGCGTCTTCGATCTGGTCGCCCAGATCGCCGAGGCCGGAGCCGAGGATCAGGCCGATAACCGGCTTGTACGAGCCAAGTTTGGAAGCGATGTAATCGGCGGCTTCTTTAACCTGTACGCCGTATGCAAGTACCTCAGGCGCATTGCTTGCGGATTGTGTCATAATGGATTCCCTCCCGGATATTTGGAATTAAGCTGGCTTACATCTTCGGAATGAGCGCAAGCACAAGGCCCAGGAACGTCTCGCGCACCCGCTCGGCCGTCTCCATAACCTCGTCATGGGACAACGGCTGATTTAGAATGCCGGCAGCCATGTTCGTGATACAGGAAATGCCGAGCACCTCGATGCCTGCATGGCGGGCGACGATCGTCTCCGAGACGGTCGACATGCCGACCGCATCGGCGCCCAGACGGCGCAGCATCACGATCTCGGCAGGCGTCTCGTAAGTAGGTCCCAGAAGACCTGCGTAGACGCCTTCTCTGAAGGTGAAGTTCTGTTCCTTCGCCACATCCCTAGCGGCTTGAAGCAACCGGCGGCTGTAAGGCTCCGACATGTCCGGGAAGCGCACACCAAGCTCCGGATCATTCGGTCCGATGAGCGGATTGCGGCCGGTCAGGTTAAGATGATCGGTAAGCAGAATCAGATCCCCTGGCGTGTAACCGGTGTTCACGCCTCCGGCGGCGTTCGTAACGAGCAGGCTCTTCACGCCAAGCTCCTTCATAACGCGAACGGGAAACGCCGTCGTCTCGGGGCCGTAGCCCTCATACATATGGAAGCGGCCCTTCATCATGACGACCTTGCGGCCCTCGATCGTGCCGATCAGCAGCTCGCCTTCATGCCCTTCCACCGTCGATACGGGAAAATGGGGAATATCATGGTAGGGAATGCTGATTCCGTCTTTGATCAGATCGGCCAGAATACCGAGCCCCGATCCGAGAATAAGTCCGATGTCAGGCGTGCCGGCGCCCTTGCTCTTGATATAGGCCGCCGCTTCCTGAATGGAGCCTAGGCTGATTGAATCCTTCATGTGTATTCCTCCTTATTTCAGTTCCTGAAGAAAGCTGGTTCCGTATGCCGGAGCCTTGGCGCCGAAGTTCTCCGCAATCGTGGCGGCCACGTCGGAGAAGGTGGAGCGGACTCCAAGACTGCCCGGCGATTTGAAACGCGGCGAGTAGACGAGCAGCGGCACATATTCGCGGGTATGGTCCGTCCCGCTGTGCACGGGATCATTGCCGTGGTCGGCAGATACGATCAGCAGATCATTCTCGCCGAGCGAGGACGTCAGATCAGGCAGCGCCTTGTCAAACACCTCCAGCGCACGTCCGTAGCCCTCCGGATCGCGGCGATGGCCGTACAGAGAATCGAAATCGACCAGATTCGTGAAGAGCAGACCGTTAAACGGCTTGCGCAGCTGCTCCAGCGTGACTTCGATACCGTGTTCGTTGCTCTTCGTCGGGTAGGCTTCCGTAACGCCTTCACCCGTGAAAATATCATTGATTTTGCCGACGGCAATAACGTCGCGGCCGATATCCGCCAGCGCATTCATGACGGTCGGCTCCGGCGGCTTCACGGCATAATCATGCCGATTCGGAGTGCGGGTGAAGCTGCCCGGCTGTCCGACGTACGGACGGGCGATGACGCGGCCGACCGAGAATTCCGGCGCCATCGTCAGCTCTCTGGCGATATGGCACGCCTTGTACAGCTCGTCCAGCGGAATAATATCCTCGTGGGCAGCAAGCTGGAAGACGCTGTCGGCGGATGTATAGACGATCCAGGCGCCCGTCTTCATTTGCTCCTCGCCGTATTCGACCAGAATCTCCGTTCCGGATGCCGGTTTGTTGGCGAGCACCTTGCGGCCGGTTGCCTCTTCGAACTTCGTGATCAGCTCCTGGGGAAATCCATCCGGATAGGTGTTGAACGGCATTTCGATCTTCAACCCCATCAGCTCCCAGTGACCGGTCATCGTATCCTTGCCGACGGAAACTTCCTGCATCTTGCCATAGTACCCTTGCGGAGCCTGGACCGGCTCCAGATGCGGCAGCGGGGCGATGTTGCCAAGTCCCAGACGCTGCATGTTCGGCAGCTTGAGCTGCGGATTCCGCTCAAGAATATGGCCCAGAGTATGGGCTCCCGCATCGCCGAAGCTTGCAGCGTCGGGCGCCTCCCCGATTCCCACGCTGTCCAGTACGATAAAACAGATCTTGTCAAATGTAGACAATTTATGTCACGCTCCTTCATGTATGCTTCACTAACGCTGATACGGCTTGGAAGCTTGTCCCGCGGCATCCGCCTTAGCCGGGCGGACGGGCACGGGGATGATGTCTTTCATATACTTCTTTCATATTTCCGCGCACGGCACCGCCGTACATCTGGGTCGTCGAGATGTCCGCATGGCCGAGCATCTGCTGGACGGAGCGCAGATCGGCCCCTCTCTCCAGCAGATGAGAGGCGAAGGAAGCGCGCAGCGTATGCGGCGTAATATCCTCGCGGATTCCCGCTTCCTTCGCGTACCTCTTGATGATTTTCCAGAAACCCTGCCGGGTCAGCCGGCTCCCGAGATTGTTCAGGAACAGCGCAGGCTCCGCCCGGTCTTCGTCTCCCCGAAGCAGCTTGTCCCGGCTTGTCCGCACATACGCTTCCACCGTCTCCGATGCGGCCCCTCCGATCGGAACTACCCGTTCCCGTCCGCCGGAGCCTGAACAGCGCGCGAACCCCATCGAGGTCTGCACATCGCCTACATCCAGCATCACAAGCTCCGAGACGCGAATCCCCGACGCATAGAGCAGCTCAAGCATCGCCTTGTCCCTCTGTCCATGGGGAGTTCCGGGGTCCGGAGCCGCAAGAAGTGATTCCACCTCTTCGATGTTCAGTACAAGCGGCGGCTTCTTCTCCACTTTAACCGATTCCATGCCAAGAGTAGGGTCACCCGAAATCAAGCCTTCCTTCAGCAGAAAATGAAAAAAGGCACGGATCGACACCGTGTTCCGGTTGAGCGTTGCCGCAGAGCGCCCTTCTGACCGAAGCTCGCCAAAATACAGCGAAATGAGCGGCCTGCGAATATCCTCCGGACGCTCCGTCCCCCGTCCCGCCGCATAGTCCAAAAATCGTGAAATATCCCGCCCATAGGATTCGAGGGTTCGCGGCGAGGCGTTTTTTTCCCGGGAAAGATACTCCAGAAAGTCCTGTACCGTCGATTTCATCGCTTCTCTCGGCACCGTCCTCTCTTTGTTCATTCGGCAGCCATCGCTGCAATTCCTTTAGAGGACCTATTCCCCATACCAATAGTACAGCTTCAGCCGCTGGGACGCTTTCAGCTCTCCGTCCGCCGGATTAACGCCGGTGTATGCACGGACGGCTGAGCCTTCCGGAATATTCGGATCAGGAACCGGTCCCATCCAGCGGTGAACCAGGTCCATTATATTATAGAACAGGCAGGTAAAAGCGACAAACATCACAATGAAGATCAGACGCCGAAGCACCTTGGGCAGCGAAATGACCATAGACATCCCTCCGTCCTTCACTTTATGCGTTTGCCGCCATTCTTATGTACAACCACAACGGTTCCGAAAAGCCCGCTTAGCCAAAAAAGAATCAAAAAGCTCCCTCCGGCAGAGCCGGGAGAGCTTATCTTATCCCTTTATAACATGGAAGGTCTGAAATGATAGTCGTCATTGAACGGCCGATGAGCAGCGGATTACTCCGTCTTGCCGTCCGCTTTGTTCTTCTCCCGGCAGCGGTAGCAAATACCGTGAAAATCGAGCCGGTGGTCAATGACCGAGAAATTGAACTCGTTCTCCAGCTTCTCCTCAAGCGGCCCAAGCCAATCCTCCCGGATTTCATCCATGCTGCCGCACTGCACGCAGATTAAATGATGATGGTGGTGCTTGGCCGTATCCGTACGCAGATCGTAACGGGCAACGCCGTCTCCGAAATTGATCTTCTCCACGACATGAAGCTCGCTGAGGAGTTCCAGGGTACGATATACGGTGGCGAGACCGATTTCGGGAGCCTTTTCCTTAACAAGCATGAACACATCTTCGGCACTGAGATGATCCTCTTCGTTCTCGAGGAGAACGCGGACAGTCGCTTCCCGCTGGGGTGTCAATTTATAGCCTTGGGACTGCAGCTGCTGTTTGATTTTGTCGATCCGGTCTTCCATAATCTCCCTCCCCCCAGGAACATGCGCGATTATTCTCTGTAAAAGCCGCTTCTCCCATTATAGGACCGGGAACTTTGAGAAGTCAAACGTTTTGGCTAAAGTGTTCCGCTAACGGGCGCGCGCGTCAGAGCAGAGAGAGAAAGTCACAGCGAGAGTGCGGGGCGAAGCCTATAATGGAATGATATGACAGAAATATTTTGCATCAGAGGAGAATGTAATTATGGAAAAGGAACTGCGCCGTGCGGTGCTCGCCCTGTTGATCATCGCCTTGTTCGGCCTGCTGATCTATCCGGGGCTGTATAAATATGACAAGCTGGAAGGCAAATATCCCGTCCGGATGAACCGGATTACAGGAGAGACGAAGATTCTGAGAGAAGATGGCTGGGTCAAGGAGGGAGCTGACGTAGCTAACACCGCCGGAGATGCCAAAGGGCAACAGGCGACCAAACAGGATCTGGCAGCGCTTCGCGACGAAATCCGGAGTGAGCTGCTGCAGGAGATGCAGAGCAAGCTCAACCAGGCCAAGGCGGACTGGATTGCCTCTAAGTCCCCAACCGGGCCGGTTTATGAGGACGGGACTTCCGTGCTTCCCTCTCCCAACGCTTCTGCCGGTGCAGAAGACGGCAAGTAAGATAGATTCCGGACCCCGGACGCCGCTGGCCTCACAATGCTGCTGATCCAATACTCATACCTGAAAATAATATCATAGTAAAATATACCCAGTCCCTTTATACTTTTGGTATATACGCAGAACTGGGGGATATATATGAAGAAAGTCTCAACGAAATTGAGGTTCATAACACTGTCTTTTCTATTAGCTGTAATAATAGGCGGCTGCAGCAATTCCACTGCCGATCCATCGGCCGGACCAACCGCCAGCCCATCACCAAGCGCCACTGCTGTCAGCTCTCCGGCGGTCTCCGCCTCTCCATCAGCATCTCCTGAACCTGAAGTAGACCAGCAGGAACTGGAGAAGCAGAAGAAGCTCATTTTGCTGGAGACTAAAGATTTCCTTGAATTATATGGGACCAATAAATGGAATACGGAAAAATCCAAATCTACAGCGGATAGCATACGCGAGAAATCAAGAGATCAAATCGGTGATGTCCGGTTCAAATATCTGGAAATCGCTGAATCGATGGAGGATGAAGATGTTCAGAACGTGGCGAAAATATATGGAGAGTTAGGCGAAATAGTCCCTTCATTCAGAGCTCCGGCTCCGTCGCCGTCGCCATCGCCTTCTCCGGAGCCGGTTCCGGAACCGACTCCGGAGGCGGATCAGCCTCTCGTCCTTACCGGCAAAGGCGATCAGGCAACGAAATTTTTTGAGCTGCATTCGGGATTTGCCGTGATCGACGCTTCGGATTCGGGAGATTCGAATTTCATCGTCCACATCCTGGATGAATCCGGGCAGAATGAAGATCATGTCATTAACGAAATCGGCCCCTATAAAGGCAAGAGCATCGTCGTCATAGATGATGACGGCAAATACATGCTGAAGATCAAATCCGAAGGGTCATGGAAATTCAAGATTACACAAACGATCCCAACGGCCATCAAGAGTGCTCCGACAAAGCTGACCGGCAAAGGAAATGACGTTGTATTTGTCAATCTCCAATCCAAGCTCACAAGATTCAGCTTCAAGCATACCGGAGAATCCAATTTCATTGTCCATCTGAACGAGGGAATTTCGCTGGCCAATGAAATCGGCCACTATTCCGGTTCTACCGCAGAGACACTGGATTATGAGGGGACCTACGTAATTTCGGTTCAAGCTGACGGCCAGTGGAGCATTGATATCGAGTAGCATGACAGCCTCCGCCAGAACTGGCGGAGGTCTTTTATTTTCTCACGTGTCGATGCGGCGATCTCCCCGATCCGGTCCGCTCCAACACTACTTTTATTTTGCTCTTTCAATTGATTTCGGTGCATTTGACTCAAAGTATCAGCAGTTTGGATAATGATCCAATCACACTCTTGCATTTCATCATATTTTGTAGAAATCAAACAAGAGGAGCTGATATTTTTGGTACGGATTCTCGATAAAGCTGTCTCCCAGCCGCTCCGTAAGTTCAACCCGGCCAACTCATTTACAATTCGGCGTTCAAGATCTCGTCTTGCATCAATCACTCTTCGGATTCCGGTGAATTCTCGGCCAAATCGGGTAGATTTGGTGGCGACGATAGGTATTCGGGGCGTCACGGGCATTGCACAAATACGCTTCAGAATCTTCCGTGATGGAAAAGAGATTTACAACACGCAGCAAGGCATCGAATCTGTTGGTTCGGAACAGAATTACGCCGTTACATTCCAGGCGGAAGATCGTAATCTTCGACCAGGTGCCCACGTGTACACACTCACAGCTGAAAATCTCACAGCAAACACAAGAGCCGACGTTGTTGGGCCTATTTCATTTAGTGGATTAGCCGTTAAGACGAGAACTTGATTTCATATTGGCGCTTTCCGCAAGAAAGCGTTGCAAGTGCCTTGGTCCAGGGAAGATTGGTACTCAAAAAGATGACCCCGCAACCGCCCGGGGTCATCTTTGCAATGTCCATGAATATATGCCGGAGATGAGACAGGCTAGAGTGAATCTTGCTAACCCAACATTATTTGACGAGCAGCGGCGTTACCCAAGCCATCATCGCCGGTGTCACGTACGTCTCGAACGAGGCGACGGCGAGCAGCACAGCAGCCATGGCCAACGACAGCATGGTATAGGTGGCAAAAGGTCTGCCGATCGGAACAGGTCGCCGGGCCGTCACCCTGCTGCGGATCATAAGCAGCGAGAACCCGATCGCGGCTACGCTGCATACGAGAAGTACGGGGATCACGACCAGATTATGCGGTGCGACGGAGACGAGCGCGAACAGCAGCCCGTCCCAGGAGTACTGACTGACAAGCGTTCCGACCGTGAAGCCAATCAAGAGCCCTTTGAGAAAATCCAGCACCAGAATGCCGGGCAGCCCGATAACCGACAGCCCAAGCACCCAGATCAGACCGATCCATTTCAAATGAAGCACCGCGATGCTCCAGAACGATTCCGGCGCGGCGGGCAGTCCCTGCTGGTCAACGCTTGTAAAAAAATTGCCGAGATAGTCGGCCAGATCCTGCTGCTGGTCCAGCGTCAGCGCGCTGACGATCAGAGCGCCGAACACGACGCCCACCAGAAACAGGACGGCGACAAATATATAGAGCGGCGTCTGCTCTTTCAAGGAACGGCTCATGTTCCGCATCGGATGTTCTCCTCTCCTGGTCTCTGTTACCACCATATGAGAGGATGTCCGACTCTATGCCTTGTCCGTTGGTATGCCTTATCCGTGTGGCTTGCCCGTCATAAATGTACTTGTCCGGCAGACCAGCTATCCTCAAATGCTCTGCGCATTTGCATTTGTTATTGATTTCGTCCCTGAAGCTGCCTCTCCCCAAGACTATCGTGCTTCTCCCGCATGATAGATATCATCCACAATCCATAACAGAAAGCGCCCCAGCCCTAGGGACGCTCTTTAAGCGGAGCCGCCACTTTCCCGTATGTTCCGCCGCCTCCGGCGGTCAGCTCCAGGGTGCCAGAGCGGGCAGCGACGATTTTATCCGCCAAATCGGCGCCGACCTTCTTCGATAGTTCCTCTACTCCGGTCCGGTGCAGGATATTCATCTCGCTACCGAAGGCCTCCAGCAGCACATTCATCTTCGCTTTCCCCAGCCCCGGAATAAATTCCAGGGGAACCTGATACCGGTACGGCGGGCGGTTACCCGGAACCATCGGCTGCTCACGATCCGCAATGCTAAGAATCCGGTCCAGCACACCCTGGACAAGCTTGACACTGCCGCAGTACGGACAGCGCTGCGAGGTGAAGAAATTTTCGTCTATAATGCTGCCGCAGCCCGCACAGTAGGTCCGGTGATACTTGCCAAGTCGCGGATTCAAGCCGTAGTTGGCAACGACGCCTCTCCCCTCCCTGCCTTCGAGCGCCAGCTTGAATTCGGCGAAGGAAGGTGACGCAAGCGTCAGCTCGTTGTATTCCCGGCCGATCTTGCCGAGCGAATGCGCGTCGGAGTTCGTCAGGAACGTGAAATGATCAAGCTCCGGCAAATAACCGGCCATCTCCGAATCCGCACTTAAGCCCAGCTCCACCGCCGCGATCCCGTCAAGATCAAAAACATCGGCCATCCGCTCCGTCGCGGAGCCGTACAGCCCTTTATGCGGGGTGAAAATATGAGCCGGGATCAGCAGTCCGCCCCTTGCGAGAATTTCAGCCTGAAGCTCCAGAGGCGTCACATAGAGACGCTGGGAGCTCAGATTCACATTCCGCATATGACGGCTCATCCATGTGCTGAACTCCTCCATTGCCTTCAGGTCGGGCATGAATGCCAGGACATGGAATTCCCGCCGCCCCGGCTCCCGCAGTTCGATTTCGGCTCCGAGCAGAATAGCCGTATCGCGGTAGCGGATGCCGCCACCTGGAGCCTCCATCATCTCGCCGCTGTGCAGACAGTCCAGCATATCGCGCTGCACAGCAGGAGAATGGGCGTCGATTATCCCGACCAGCCCGATTCCCTTCCGCTCCGATGCTTCCCGCGCGATCCCCGCAAAGGTCAGATCGCGGCTGCCGCTGATTTTGACTGCCTGGCCCGACGAGGTCCTTCCGATATGGACATGCAGGTCGCAGTAGTATGTTGAGAGCGCCGCTACATTCCGGTCCTCCAAGCCGCCAGGCAGAGACTCGGATTCATTGCGGCTCATCAGTGCCACTGCCCCGTCAGCGTGTACAAATGCCAGGCGTAGACGGCCATCATCGTCTTGGCATCGGCAATGCGCCCGTCCGCGATATATTGGTAGGCTTCCTCCAGCGTCAGCTCCGACACCTCCAGGAACTCGTCCTCATCCAGCGCCATCTCTCCGGCCTCTGCATTATCCGTTACATAGAGGTGGATGACTTCATCGGCAAAACCCGGCGAGGTATAGAAGGATTTCAGCAGTGACAGGTCGCCGCTGTGATATCCCGTCTCTTCCCGAAGCTCGCGCGCAGCCGCATCCCGCGGATCTTCTCCGGGGTCCAGCTTGCCTGCCGGAATCTCCACCTCGGTGCGTCCCATCGGTTGGCGATACTGTTCCACTACAAGCAACTTGCCCTTGTTAAGCGCCAGCACCGCTACCGCGCCGGGATGCTTCACGACCTCGCGCGTTGCCGTTCCCCCATCGGGAAGGGTGACGGTATCAACCTGCAGCGCAATGATTTTTCCGGAGAAAATGGGCTGCGTCGAGACAAAGGTTTCGTCCAGAGCGGGGTTCGCAGGCCATTGTTTTTTCATATCAGTATTCAGTTCTTTCATAGTTTCAGGTCTCCTTTACGGCTTCTCTGCATACCGTGTATTATAGCAAACTTCAGAAGAAAGAAGGAAATGGACATGAAGAACGGGAAAGGCTCGGGGACCGGGCGTATCGGCCTGCTGCTGAAAGGGAAACCGGATGAAATTTTGGAGGCGATTCGCATACTGCAGCGCAAATACGGACGGGATATGCCGCTGTCGTACGTGCTGTCGCTCGCCGGTCACGATCGTTCGCAACCGGCCCGGCGCTCTTCCGGCGGGTCCTCAGGGCGGCTGCGTTCACAGGAAGAAGCTTGATCCCCTGCCTGAACCAAACCGCAGCCTTCACCCGTTCTTCTAGCTAGCCCGTTAATTCCCATCCGACATAAAAAAGCCGCACCCTGGGCCGGAAGTAAATCTTCCGGTTCAGGGTGCGGCTGCCTATTGGGGATGGATCGCATCATGCAGTCCGATTCCTTAAAAGTACGGCGGGTGGGCGCTTCCCGTGGGATTACAGCAGGTTGGCGCCTTCCCGAACAAACCTTCCCGCACAATTACAACGGTTTTGGCGCTTTCCCGCAAATTACAACGGGTTGTGCTTCCCCGCAAAATTACAGCGGCTTGGCGCTTTCCTGCACGAGCGCGACTACCAGCTCGGCCGCTTTGACAATATCGTCCGCCTTGACCCGTTCCTTGGTTGTATGGATATTTTCATACCCGATGGCGAGGTTCAGCGTCGGCACGTTCAGTCCGTTGAACACGTTGGCGTCGCTTCCCCCACCTGAATGGAATGTTCTCGGCGTCAGGCCGACGGAAGAAATAGCCCGCTCGGCCAATTGCACGATGGGGTCTTCTCCGTTGAAGCTGAACGCCGGATAGATGATCTCGCTGCGGAACTCGCAGTTCGCACCGTACTCGCGCACCGTCGTCTCCAGCGCTTCGCGCATGGAGTCGATTTGGCGCTCCACCTTCTCCTGCACGATGCTCCGCGCTTCCGCATCAAGCTGCACAAAGTCGCAGACGATATTCGTCGGACCGCCGCCCGCGAATTTGCCGATATTGGCGGTCGTCTCATTATCGATGCGTCCAAGCTTCATCGCCGAAATCGCCTTGCCCGCCACCTGGATGGCGCTGATGCCATCCTCTGGATTCACGCCGGCATGTGCCGATTTGCCGATGATCTGCATTGTGATTTTTGCCTGCGTAGGCGCGGCGACCGCAATGGCCCCCAGCTCGCCGTTCGAATCGAGCGCGAAGCCAAAATCCGCATCCAGGTATTTCGGGTCAAGCGAACGCGAACCGAGCAGCCCGGATTCCTCTCCGGCCGTAATGACAAACTGGATTTGTCCGTGCGGAAGCTTCTGTTCCCGAACAACCCGGATGCCTTCGAACAGCGCGGCCAGCCCGGCCTTGTCATCGGCGCCCAGAATGGTCGTGCCGTCGCTTGTAATCCATCCGTCCCCGCCGAGCGTCGGCTTGATGCCCTGTCCCGGAACGACGGTGTCCATATGGCAGGTGAACAGCAGCTTGGGTGCATTCTCCGTGTTCTCGGCTGCCCAGGTAACAATCAGATTGCCTGCTCCGTGGCCCGTTCTCTTCTGCGAATCGTCCTCGACCGCCGTCAGCCCGAGCTCCTTGAACTTGCCGATGAGCACATCGGCGATATTCCGCTCATTTCCTGTCTCGCTGTCCACCTGGACAAGCTCCATAAATTCCGATATCAATCGGTCCCGTTCTACCACTGGACTTCCCTCACTTTCAAATTTGCGTTACAATTATTTTATATCAGGGATAAACGCCTCACGGCTTCCTTTAGGCGCCGGGCGTTAACCGAGAAATAGAAGACCTGTTATAAGCCAAAACTTATAGTGTCTTATATTTTACACCAAACCCCAAAGGAGTTACTCATGCAACGTCGAAAATGGTTCCGCATCGTCATCTATCTCATGCTGCTCGCTATGGTCGCTTCCACGCTGCTTATCATTATCGAGCCTCTTCTGGCAGGCTGACCGCCAGGCGCGGGTTCGGCTTCTGAATTTGGCTTCGTTAGTAACGGCGGCCCGGATAATCCGGGCCGCCGTTTGACGTTATATATTGGCTCTGCATAAGCGGCTCGCCCGTACAATTGGCAGCGCAGCCGTCTGCGGATATCGTTATTTCGCTTCGGCGGGCATGCCTTCCCAGTCGGAGACGAGACTACCATATGGAAAGATTCTATGAAAATGCGGCACCAGCGCAGCCGCGACTTCCTCGATCTCGAACCGCCGTCCGGTGCTTTCCTCCAGCGACGTAACCCCGTAATCCGAAATGCCGCAGGGAATGATGCCACGGAACCCTTCCTCCGCAATCCCTTTCCGGATGTTGAAAGCGAAGCCGTGACTGGTCACGAAGCCTTTGCGCGTCTTGCTCTTGTTGAATTTGACGCCGATGGCGCAAATCTTCACATCGCCTACCCATACGCCGGTATACTCCGGCTTGCGGCCGCCTTCAATGCCGAACTCCGCCAGGTAATCGATGATTACCTGCTCCAGCGACCGCAAATAACCGTGCAGATCGACTTTCCCTTGCTCGCCGATCGCCAGCAGCGGATAGCCGACCAGTTGGCCCGGACCGTGATAGGTGATATCCCCGCCGCGGTCAATTTGAAACACGGCGATGCCCGCCGCCTTGAGCTGCTCAGGGCTCATCAGCAGATGCTCCGGGTGATTCTGCGAACCGATCGTGTAGGTCGGCGGATGCTGCAGAAAGACCAGCCGCTCCGGACGTTCGCCCGCGTCTATTGCGCGCACCGATTCCTTCTGCATCTCCCAGGCCTGGCCGTATTCGATCAGGGGAATATAAGATATTTCAAGCTTGCGCGCTTCCATGTTGTCCATGCTCTAGCATCTCCCTTCCCGTGATAGCCGCCGGACCGAACAGCCGCTTGCGGCGGCATATGAATCCCCACTCCAAGGAATCAGGGCCAATTCACTGCCCTTCACGCCGCTTCAACCGCTCCGCAGAGTTGCGTAGCGGCCAGCAGTCTTAAGCCGTCTTAATAGACGTTTGTATCAAGGTTATAGCTCTCGATGTTGTCCTTCACCCGCTGCAGGAAACGGCCGCAGATGACGCCGTCCAGAATCCGGTGGTCCAGCGACAGACAAATATTCGCCATAGAGCGTACAGCGATCATGTCGTTGATAACGACCGGTCTCTTCACGATCGACTCGAAGGTCAGAATCACGGCCTGCGGATAGTTGATGATCGGGTAGGACAGAATGGAGCCGAACGATCCCGTGTTGTTGACGGTGAAGGTGCCTCCCTGCATATCCTCAAGCCGCAGCTTGCCTTCACGCGTCTTCATCGCCAGTTCGTCGATTTCCCGGGCAAGTCCGGCTATGTTCTTTTGGTCAGCCCGCTTGATGACAGGCGTCATGACCGAATCTTCGGTGCCGACAGCGAGCGAGATGTTGATATCCCGTTTGACGATGATTTTGTCCACCGCCCAGACGGAATTCATGATCGGGTAATCCTTGATGGCACTGACGACGGCCTTCATCATGAACGCCAGATAAGTCAAGTTGATGCCCTCGCGGCGCTTGAATTCATCCTTCAGCTTGTTGCGCAGCAGCACCAGGTTCGTCACGTCCACTTCGATCATCGTCCAGGCATGGGGAATTTCCGCCACACTCTGGCGCATCCGGGTGGCGATCGTGTTCCGGATCGGCGTCACGTCGATCAGGTATTCCGAGCGTCCGCTCTCCACCTCGATCTCCGGAATGCGCGGCGTCTCGGACAGATGCAGTCCGGAATGCCGCACGGGCGGCAGCGCCGTCTGCTCCATAGGCGCAGCCACCGGAATGGCCGCGGCCTGCGGCTGCGCGGCCGGGCGTGCTGCTGGCGCGGCCACAGGCGCCGGCGACTGAGTCACCGGCGGCTGCGAAGCCGCCGCCGGACCCTGCGCAAGGTACGCCAGGACGTCCTTGCGCGTCACGCGTCCGCCGAGCCCGGTTCCCGGTACGGCGGACAGCTCAATGCCGTGCTGCGCCGCAAGGCTCTGCACGGCCGGTGAATAACGCGCCCGCATCGGCGCGTTCGGGTCGAATGCGGCGTGGTTCTGCGCCGCATGTCCGCCCGCTGCCTGCGAAGCGGCAGCGGGAGCCGCCGGCCGGCCCGAAGGGGCCGGCGCTGGTTCTGCCGCGCCGGATACAGGCGCGGCGGCCTGGGCCGCGTCTGGCGCCGCCACGGCGATGCGGCAGATGATTTCGCCGACAGCGACCGTCTGCCCTTCCTCCGCCAGAATGTCGCCCATTACGCCATCCACCGTGGACGGCAGCTCGGCGTTCACTTTATCGGTGATGACTTCGCACAGCGGCTCATACTGCTCCACCGGATCTCCCGGACGCTTCAGCCACTTGCCGATCGTGGCCGATACGAGTGATTCCGCGAGCTGAGGCATTGCCACATCCGTCAACTTGTTGCTTACCATACTTTCACTCCTTAAGAAGGCTCCGCTCTGCTGCGGAGCTTATGTCTTCGCATTCAGTCTCTTAAAGACCGAAAACGCCTGTCATCATGATCTCAATACTGCGCCAGACGAAGCATCTCGTCCTTCACTTTTTCCTTGCTCAGCATGAAGAATTTCTCCATTGGCGGACTGATCGGCATGGCCGGAACGTCAGGTCCGCACAGCCGGAATATCGGAGCGTCCAGGTCGAAGAGACATTCCTCGGCAATAATGGCCGCCACCTCGGCGCCGACACCGCCTGTCTTGTTGTCCTCATGAACGATCAGCACCTTGCCCGTGCGGCGAACGGCCTCCACAATGGCATTCTTGTCGAGCGGCTGCAGGGTACGGAGATCCAGCACATGCGCCGTGATGCCCTGCTCCCGCTCTAATTCCTCGGCGGCCTGCATGGCAAAATGCAGCGGCAGACTGTAGCCGATCACTGTGATGTCGTCGCCCTCGCGCAGCAGATTGGCTTCGCCGATCGGAACGGTGTAATCGCCCTCCGGCACCTCTTCCTTGATCAGCTTGTAGCACTTCTTGTTCTCGAAGAAGAGCACCGGGTCCGGATCACGCACAGCCGCCTTCAGCAGCCCTTTGGCATCGTAAGCCGAATAAGGCGCCACGATCTTGAGACCCGGAGTGCCGAAGAAGATCGATTCCGGGCACTGCGAATGATACAGCCCGCCGAAGATTCCGCCGCCGATCGGCGCGCGGATGACGACCGGACAGCTCCAGTCATTGTTGGAGCGGTAGCGGATTTTGGCCGCCTCGCTGATGATCTGGTTCGTCGCCGGAAGCATGAAGTCCGAGTACTGCATCTCCGCGATCGGCTTCATGCCGTACATCGCCGCCCCGATCGCCACACCGGCGATCGCCGATTCCGCAAGCGGTGTATCCAGAACGCGATCCGTTCCGAACTGCTCCTGAAGTCCCTTGGTCGTGGTGAAGACGCCGCCTTTGACGCCCACATCCTCACCGAGCACGAAGACGTTCTCGTCCCGCTCCATTTCTTCTTTCATCGCCAGCCGGATGGCATCGATATATTCCATCATCGCCATAGCCTATACTCCTCCCTCGGATTCGCTGTACACATGCAGCAGCGTGTCCTCCGGTTTCGGGAACGGCGCATTGTCGGCGTATTCGATCGCATCTTTAAGTTCCAGGTTAATCTGGGAGGCGAGGTCGCGCTCCTTATCCTCATCCCATAGTCCGAGTGAGGTCAAGTACTGCCGGAATGCCGCGACGCCGTCCTTCTTCCAGTTCTCTTCGACCTCTTCCTTGGTCCGGTAAGCCAGATCATTGTCCGACGTCGAATGGGGAGACAGCCGGTACATCATCGCTTCGATCAGCGTCGGCCCTTCTCCTCGAAGCGCCCGCTCGCGGGCCTCCTTCACAGTCTTGTATACCTCAAGCGGATCGTTGCCGTCTACGCGAATGCCCGGGAAGCCGTAGCCGAGAGCCCGGTCGCTGACCTTCCCGCCAAGCTGGCGGTGGGCCGGAATGGAAATGGCATACTGATTGTTCTCGCACATTATAATAACCGGCAGCTTGTTCACGCCGGCGAAGTTGCATGCTTCATGAAAATCGCCCTGATTGCTTGAGCCTTCCCCGAAGGTCACAAAAGAAACCGCTGGTTCTTTGCGCATTTTGGCCGCCAGGGCAAAGCCCGCAGCGTGGGGAACCTGTGTTGTAACAGGGCTTGAGCCGGTGACAATCCGCAGCCGTTTGCTGCCGAAATGGCCGGGCATCTGGCGTCCCCCGCTGTTCGGGTCCTCCGCCTTGGCGAAGACCGACAGCAATAGTTCGCGGGCCGTCATGCCGACGGACAGCACGAACGCGTAGTCTCGGTAATAGGGCAGAAAATAGTCCTTCTCCCGGTCAAGCGCAAACGCTGCGCCGACCTGCGCCGCCTCCTGGCCGATCCCCGATACGTGGAAGTTGATCTTCCCCGCACGCTGAAGCAGCAGGCTGCGTTCATCGTACTTGCGCGCAAGCAGCATATACCTGTACATGTCGATAACCTGGCCGTCGGTGAGGCCAAGCGGTTCATGCCGGTTGACGCCTTGTACTGTCTCTTGTGTATCCATAGTGGAGGTGCCTCCTTCATTCTGGGTCCGGAGTGGAGGCCGGACCACGATCCTGATCTGATCTTAAAACCAGGTACTAAGTCGTGTCTCCATCTATTATATAGTGTTTCTCTTTAAAAAGAAAAGGGCCGCCCAAGCGGCGGCGCCCTTACATTCCAATGGCCCGTCCATCAACGGCCAGCATAGCCTCTCCGATAATTTCGGACAGCGTCGGATGGGCGTGAATGGCTTCTCCGACCTCCCACGGGGTCGCATCCAGAACCTGGGCCAGCGAGGCTTCCCCGATCAGATCGGTAACATGCGGGCCGATCATCTGGACGCCGAGAATATCGCCGGTCGCCTTGTCCGCAACCACTTTGACGAACCCGTCTTTGGAGCCCTGTACGATCGCTTTGCCGATCGCCGAGAACGGGAATTTGCCGATCGCCGTCTCATGACCCAGTTCCTTTGCCTCCTGCTCCGTGTATCCGACGCTTGCGACTTCGGGGCGAGTGTACACGCAGCGGGGCACCAGATGTGGATGATACGGATGCAGCGCTGCACCAGCCAGATGATTCACCGCCATAATGCCCTCATGGCTGGCAGCATGGGCCAGCTGCAGACCGCCGATGCAATCGCCGATCGCGTAAATATGCGGCTCGCCCGTCTGCATATTGGCGTTCACTTCGATTACACCTTGACCGAAGCGGATATCCGTATTTTCCAGACCGATGCCCTGGATATTCGCTGTTCTTCCGACCGAGACGAGAATCTTCGATGCGCGGAGCGTCTCCGCCTGACCGCCCTTCACAACCTCGACTGCGGCACCGTCTCCCTCTCTTGTAATACTACCCGGCGTTACGGAGACGCCTGTCAGGCACTTGACTCCCCGTTTCTTGAACAGACGCAGCAGCTCCCGGGCAACCTCCTTGTCTTCTCTCGGCAGCAGCTGGTCCGCCGCTTCAACGATCGTAACCTTTACGCCGAAGTCGGCCAGCATCGAAGCCCATTCGACCCCGATAACCCCTCCACCGATAATCAGCATCGATTCCGGCAGCTCCTCAAGCTGCAGAGCCTCCTCGCTCGTCAGCACGAGCTCGCCGTCGGGCTCGAAGCCCGGAATCACCTTGGGACGCGAGCCCGTGGCGATGATAAGGCGATCCGGCACCACCGTCTCGGTCTCTCCATCCTCCAATTCGACCGCAACCGCGCCGCTTCTCGGGGAGAAGATCGAGGGGCCGATGACCCGGCCTTTTCCTTTCAGAACCTGAATCTTGTTCTTGCGCATTAAATATTGAACGCCCTGGTGCAGCTGCTCCACGACGGCTTCCTTGCGGCGCTGGACCTTATCGAAAGCGAGCTTTACCCCTGAGACTTCGATGCCATATTGATCGCTCTCGGCAATATCGGCATAGACCTCGGCGCTGCGGAGCAGCGATTTGCTCGGAATGCAGCCCCGGTGCAGGCAGGTTCCGCCCAGCTTGTCCTGTTCGATGACAACGACGGACTTGCCGAGCTGAGCCGCCCGGACGGCCGCAACATAGCCCCCTGTTCCGCCTCCCAGAATCGCCACGTCACATGAAATGGTCATGAATATGTATCCTCCCGTTCCTTATACGCATAATCACAGAATCCTTTCTATTGTACTCTCTTTTCGGCCCGGAGAGAAGAAACGGCGGAAAGGGGGCGGATTCAAACGCATATCATTATTTATACCCGACGGCGGTTCGACATCTTTTGGCGCAGATTGTAACCGGCTAGCCGCGGGATAGGCCCACCGTCCTGAAGGGACGGCGGATTCTGGTCTGTACCGCTCATGGCCCGCCTGCTCGGCCCACCGCAATAAGTGCGGAGCCACGCTTTGCTCTAACAAATGCACCAGGACTACACTCCCATTTCCCGGAAAATAATCGCAATTTTAAGCAGGTACTTCGTCCGGGATTTCCCGCTTGGGAAGCATCCTCAATCATGCCTGATTTGCATTTTTTGCGAAAGAAAGCGCATTATAGCGAACGAATCTAACGCTGATACCGTTATTATCTGCTGTTTTGAAGAAATTGAATACCGGTCTATCCCTCTTCCGTTCCATATTGTAAAGAATCATAATTATGTATAATATTAGTAATTCTAGCATGTGGGGGTGCTATTTAGTGAAGAGGTACCATCAGTTGGATTCCTTACGAGGGCTCGCGGCCGCTACAGTTCTGATTCATCATTTTATCTTTATTTTCTCCGGATTATGGTGGCTGGAAATGCTGAATTACACTCCCTTGCGCATATTCAAGGCCGGACACGAAGCGGTGATTTTTTTCTTTGTTCTCAGCGGTTTCGTACTCTCCCTCCCCTTTTATGCGCAGGGCGCGAAGGTACGGATTTCGCATTTTCTGATCAAACGGGTGTGCCGGATCTATATTCCCTATATCGTGGCAGTCGCCTGTGCTATTCTCGCCTATCTGGCCTTCTATAGAGAAGGGGCGATGCCGGGCTTCAGCAGCTTCTTCACGGATGTGTGGAGCTTCCCCCTGACTCCCGGCCTGATCATTGATCACCTGCTGCTGCTCGGGAGCTTCAAGGATTTTGCGCTGGACCCCGTGCTGTGGTCGCTGTGTGTCGAGCTTCGGATTTCGCTCATCTTTCCGTTTCTGATGATGTTCATGATCCGGTTCGGCTGGAAGACCAGCCTTGCCTTCGGCATTCTGCTCTCGGGGCTTGCGCTTCTGCTCAATCATCTTATTAAACCGGACAATCCGCTGCCGATATCCTCGAATCTCTATTTCACGCTGCATTACATGGCGTTCTTTATTATCGGGGCTCTGCTTGCCAAACACCGGACTTCGCTGATCGCCGGGATTTTACGCTTAAGCGTCTCGATGAAATATGTGCTGCTGGCCGCCGGTTTGATGATCTACACGTACGCCGGTATCTCCGATGCTGTCTTGAAGAAGCTCTTCAAGGCGGAAGGGGTATGGCTGTCGCTGCTCTCCGACTGGGGAATTGCGGCGGGCGTATGCGTTCTGATCTCGACCTCTCTCGCTTCGCCCAAAATCTCCGGATTTCTGGAAATCCGTCCCGTTCTCTTTCTCGGAAATATTTCGTACAGCCTGTATCTGTATCACTGTATTGCGCTCTTTGCCTCTGTATATGCGTTCCATAATGTTCTGCCCCTCTGGGCAACCCTGCTTATTGCGCTCGCCGCTTCCATTCTGCTGTCCGTCTTGTCCTATGAGTATGTAGAGAAACCTGCGATCGCACTTGGAAAAAGATGGACTGCCAGACGTTCCGGCGGCCTCAGCGAAACGAAAGAAGCCGTGTGACGGTCCCCGTCCACGGCTTTTTCTTCCGGATGGTATTCTGGTATTGTCTGGGCTATTATCCCACTCTTGTTCTGCCTGCGGTTCCGGCTCTTATGAGGCTTCTTCAGTGTTCCACTCGCCACAGCGAGGCAAGGCCCGCTTCGCTCAATGCCTCATTCCCCCACTCACAAGCTCGCTGTACAGGCCGCCTTGTGCCACCAGCTCCTGATGATTCCCCTGCTCCACCAGTCTTCCTCCGCTCAGCACAAGAATACGGTCCGCCTGGCGAATCGTTCCCAGCCGATGAGCGATGACAAAGCTGGTCCGTCCCTTCATTAGCGATTGCAAGCCTTCCTGAATCTTCAGCTCGGTCACGGTGTCGATGCTGCTCGTCGCTTCATCCAGCATGAGCATTGCCGGATCGGCCAGGATCGCTCTGGAGATGGCGAGCAGCTGCTTCTGCCCCTGGCTGATGCCGCCGCCGTCGACGTCAAGCATGCGGTCGTACCCACCGGGCAGACGCATGATGAAGGAATGGGCGTTGGCCAGTCTGGCCGCGCGCTCCACCTCTTCGTCGGTCGCCTCCAATTTGCCGTAGCGGATATTGTCCCGGATGCTTCCCTTGAACAGGAACGTATCCTGGAGCACGAACGCCATCTGGCTCCGCAGGCTCTCCCGTCGGATAGAAGCCAGATTCATGCCGTCAACGGCGATCATGCCTTTCGAAGGATTATAGAAGCGGGAGAGCAGGCCGATCAGCGTCGTCTTCCCCGCTCCGGTCGGGCCAACCAGCGCGATCATCTCGCCCGGCTTGGCTTCGAATGTAATATCATGCAGCGTATCGCCATCCCCGCTGTAGGAGAAGAACACCCCATCGAATTTCACCTCTCCACGCAGCTCTCCGGCATCATGCGCTCCGCTCTCATCCTTGACCTCCACTTCCTCGTCCAGGATTTCGAACACCCGCTCCGCGCCCGCGATTGCCGACAGCACGCTGTTCCACTGATTCGCCAAATCGTTGAGCGGCCGCGTGAACTGGCGGGTATATTCGACGAAGACCAGGATTACGCCGACCGTAATCGCGCCACGGATCGCCAGAAAGCCCCCGAACCCGGCGACGATGGCGAAGCTCAGATTGTTGAGGCCGTTCATCAGCTTCGGGATAAAGCCGGAAATCGACTGCGCCCAGAAGCCGGACAGCATAATTCTGCTGTTGCGTTCCCGGAAGGCGGTGATAACCCGATCCTCCTGGCCGAACGCCTTGATGACCCGCTGCCCCGACAGCGTCTCTTCGATATAACCGTTCAGCTCGCCAAGGTTGCGCTGCCGCTGCTTGAACAGCGGGCCTGTCCGCCGGGTAATCCAGCGCATGCCCACCGCCATCAGCGGCACGACGATAAAGGTCAGCAGCGTCAGCAGCGGACTGAGCGTCAGCATGACGATCAATGTTCCCGCCAGCGTCAGCACGCCGGAGAAGATTTGAATCGCCGAGCTGTTCAGGTTCGAGCTGACATTCTCGATATCATTGGTCAGTCGGCTCATGATCTCCCCCTGCTGGCGCCGGTTGAAGAATGAAATCGGCAGACGGTGCAGATGGGAGAACAGCTCGGTGCGCATCCGGTATACCGTCTCCTGGGAAATTTCGATCATCCAGATGTTCTGCAGCCACGATGTAACGGCGACCAATACGTAGACCGCTCCAAGACCCGCCAGAAAGAGACCCCAATGTCCTCCGCCTCCCTCCAGGTAGTGGTCAACGGCCCTGCCGATCATATACGGCCCCAGTAGGGAAAGCCCGGAGCTTAGCACAACCATCAACAGGACCATGCCAAGCTTCAGCTTGCGCTCGGCGAGATACTTCCACAGACGGCGCAGCGCCTGGGACCAGTCCTTGGCCTTGACCGGAGCCTTGCCCCCGCCGCGGCCCGCTCCCAGCGCCCGGCCTTCGCCAAGTTCGAAGACAGGTCGCGGATGCCGGAACGGTTCAAGCACGGTTTTGAACATGAAGGTTCTCCTTTCCGCCCTGCGACTCGCAGATGCTCCGGTACAGGCCGGAGCCGGCCAGCAGCTGCTCATGGGTCCCGGCCGCCAGCAGCCTGCCTTCGTCCAGCAGCAGGATCAGATCCGCTGCCGCCGTCGAGGCGATCTTCTGGGTGATGATAAATGTCGTGCAGGACAGCTCTTGCAGCTCCGCCAGCAGCCTGCCTTCGGTAACGGCGTCAAGCGCGCTCGTGCTGTCGTCCAGAATCAGGATGGACGGTCTGCGCACCAGCGCCCTGGCGATGCTGAGACGCTGCTTCTGCCCGCCGGACAGATTGACTCCCCGCTGCCCGAGCAGAGCGTCATAGCCATCCGGGAGGCTCATGATCGTATCATGGATTTGCGCCGCCCGGGCGGCGGCTTCAATCTCGGAAGGCGTCGCCTTCTGATTGCCCCAGGCGATATTATCCTGGACGGTGCCCGAGAACAGCAGCACCTCCTGGGGAACGTACCCGATCGCACCGCGCAGATCGGCGAGATTCAGTTCACGCGTGTCCCGGCCGTCCACCCGGATCACGCCCTCCGTCTGTTCATAGAGCCGGGCGATCAGCGACACAAGCGACGTCTTGCCCGAGCCGGTCGCCCCCATTATCGCCACAACCTCGCCGGGCTCGGCCTTGAATGAAATGTCCGCCAGAACGGCGATATCGCTATCCGGATATCGGAATGACACATGCTCGAAGGAGACAGCTCCCCGGATAGGCTGGGGCGGGTTCTCCATATCGGCATTGTTCACGCCATTCTCCGAAGTTGCGCGTTCGCTCCGGCGGGTATCCTCGACGCCTGGAGCGTCCAGCACTTCGCCCACCCGCAGCGCGGATGCGCGCATCCGCGAGAAGGCGGCCACGATGCCGGACAGCGCCGAGAGTCCGCCGACCGCGCGCAGCGTGTAGTTGATCACGGCAACCGTCTGCCCCAGCGTGGCGTTCCCGTGAGCGATTTCAATGCGGCCGAACCACAGCAGCACCAGGATGCCGCCGTTCATCAGCAGCAGGACGAACGGCATTGCCGTTTCGGTGAGCCGGAGGGCCGAAATCGTGCTGCGCATCAGGTTCCGGCTGTACTCGGCGAAGCGGGTCACTTCGTAGCCCATCCGCACGAAGACGCGGATCAGACGGATGCCGGTCAGATTCTCCTGAACGACCCCGTTGACACTGTCCAGCTTGTTCTGGACGGTCCGAAACATCCGGGAGGACCGGCGCATCAGCAGTATCAGCAGGACGATCATGACCGGGACGGTCACGGTCAGCACGAGTCCAAGCCGCCACTGCACCACCAGCCCCATGACTACGCTGCCGAGCACCACAAGCGGGATGCGAGACATGAAACGCAGTCCTGTGAATACCGCATCCTGAAGCTGGGAGACATCCCCTGTAAGCCGGGTGATCAGTGTCGAGGCGGCAAAACGGTTGAACGCGGCATACGTGAACGACTGCACTTTTTCATAGAGCCGGTCCCGCATATCGAAGCCGAAGCCCTGGCTCGCATGTGAAGCAAAGAAGGAGCTCAGAATCCCCGCTGAGAACGCTACAATGGCGCTGAGTACAAGGAATCCTCCCCACGTCCACACTACAGATAAATCATGCCTGCGTATGCCGTTATCGATGATTTTGGAAATGAGATAGGGCTGCGACAGCTCGACCGAGAGCTCGATCAGCATCATGACGAGTGCCAGAATCGCAGCAGTCCGGTACGGCTTGAGAAATTTAAACAGAATGGACATAGGCTTACCTTCTATTCATATAAGGCTTCCCGCAGCCGGGTGGACATACTCTGGCCTCCAGCCGCCTTGAGAGCGGCGCGGCGAAGCGCGAGATTGCTCCGTTCCGCCTCCGCCAGCTTGGCGAGCAGCTCTTCCATGAGATTCTCCGCTTCGGGCGGAAGAGCGCCCTTTTCCTTCAATCTGGTCATCCGTTCCTTGTATGTGTCTTGATCCTCTGCCATGCTTGGTGTACTCCTCTCCATCATCAATTACCGAATCGATTACCGAAAAAAAATAACCTGCGCTGTCAAAGAGCGGCAGGTTGGCATGACGTTATTTTAACAGATTCGGCAGACCGGTGACCAGTGAGGCTCTTTTTTGGTGGCCTGCCGCAGCGGGAGTGTGATACTCTAGAGAGGTCGCATTTTCAGGGAAGGGACAGATAGCCAGTGGCACAATTATTTTTCAAATACGGTTCCATGAACAGCGGGAAATCCATCGAAATTCTGAAGGTTGCCCATAATTACGAGGAACAGGGCAAGTCCGTACTGATCTTTACCTCCGCCATCGACAACCGTGATGAAGTGGGCTATGTATCCTCGCGGATCGGTCTGCGCAGACAGGCCATCGCGATCGATGAGAGCACCGATATATTCGGCATCGTCAGCTCGAATGAGCCGAAGCCGCACTGCGTGCTGATCGACGAATGCCAGTTCCTGAACAAGAGCAGCATTCTTCAGCTCGTCCGGATCGTCGATGAGCTGGACATTCCGGTGATGGCCTTTGGTCTGAAGAACGATTTCCAGAACAATCTGTTCGAGGGCAGCAAGTATATGCTTATCTATGCGGATAAAATCGAGGAAATGAAGACAATCTGCTGGTTCTGCGAGCGGAAAGCCACCATGACGCTGCGGGTTGAGAACGGTAAGCCCGTCTATACCGGCAAGCAGATTCAGATCGGCGGCAACGAGACTTACTATCCGGTATGCCGCAAATGCCACAAGAATCCTTCACTATAGGCTAGCCAGCCATAGAAAAGGCCATGACCGCCTGCTTGCCGCAGATGTTCATGGCCTATTTTTCATGAAATGACTTCAAGGGCTAAAAATCCTCAGCGCTTCAGCGCCTTCGCCGCTCTTCCTTCATCTTCAGAACTGATATAAATCCGATATAGAATGGTAGATGGCCCACCGCGGTGACTGCGGCGTTCAGCAGCTGCGGACGTCCCTGAGAAAACGGTACGATGCCGGATACCGACGCTGCCCAGCGCTCCCTTGATCCGGAAGTATTCGAACTGATCGAACGTTTCAGCCAACAGATGACGCTCAGGCGACCACAACAGCCTTAAGATACTCCGCCACACCCCCATCCCAGTCCCTCCTATCCGAGATACCGTTCCTTAATGATATTCAAATGATGGCGTTCATGCCCAATCATCAGGCAGAGCTGGGCTCCGGCCGAAATGGCATGCCCGTTCGCGTTCCCCATCCGGGTCCAGGCTTCATCCTTAATGCTGCCGACAAGAGCCAGCGTGGACTGCCGGGAGGCTTCGTAGAGAGGAATCAGATCCTTCAGCAGATACGAGTCATATTGACCGGCTTCCACAAAGAAATTCTCGTCAAATCCGGGAAGCGATGTGCTGTCCCCCCGGGAGATCCAGAACATCCGGTACGACATAATCCGGTCGGAGTCGATCAAATGGCCCAGCAGCTGTTTGAAACTCCATTTACCGGGAGCGTAACGATAAGCCGCTTGTTCCTCCGATAGTTCTCCGAATAAAGCGATTACCGCTTTGGCCTGCTCGCCGAGCAGTTCTTCCAAGCTTCCTTCCTCCGGAACAAGAGCGATATACTTCTCAAAAAACTTGTCATACTCTTCAGGTTGCGGACGCTGGCTCATTTTTTACACTCTCCTCTATCTAAGTTAACAAAAAATATTATTATTACATAATACCCATGATATGTAAAGAAGAATTGAGAGGGAGAACAGAAGAAGACAAGCCATCAAACAAATGGTATCATTTGGAAAGGATGTATATTGCACAACCATTCAACCTTAAGGAGGAATTTAATGAACTATCATTTTACTCCTTCTCCGCGTCCTTCTTCACTGGAAACATTGACCAATGAACAACTGCTGAACATCTATGAGTTGGCGGTACAGGCGAAGGCATCCGCGGAGTTTATCGAAATCATCGAAGACGTGCTGATCAAGAGGAAACCAGAGCTTATCGAGTAAATACTTCCTTGTCTATTCGTATTCTGACAGGTTTATCGTTTCATTTCCAGTACAAATTCAAGATTCAAGTACGCTTCTACACCAATAGGCTAGGCTTTCACTGCGGAATGCGAACAACGGCGATTGAGCACCTTATCCGGCCAAGATATCAGAAGCACTACATAGCAGCTTGCCGTTCATAGCAAGCGGGTCCTTCGGGGTCCGCTTTATTTATGTATGTGTTATTTATGTATGTGCGGCGATTCGGGCTGGTTCGTATCTCTAACGTACCCGGCAAATCGCCATGAATAAATCACCGGGAAAATCCAACACTAACGGCAGATCACTCACCAGGAGGAATGAAACCCAACATGGCCAAGCTGCTCTATATTACCGCCCACCCGCATGACCACCAGGTCTCCTACAGTATGGCGGCCGGAAAAGCGTTCATCGATACCTATCAATCGAAGAACCCGGGCGACGAGATCATCCGGATCGACCTCTACAAGGAGCATATCCCCTACATCGATGCCGATGTATTCAGCGGCTGGGGCAAGCTACAGTCCGGCGCCGCCTTTGATCAGCTGTCCGCAGACGAACAGACCAAGGTAGGACGTCTGGCTGCGCTGAGTGACCAGTTCGTTGAGGCCGATAAATACGTATTCGTGACCCCTTTCTGGAACTTCTCTTTTCCCCCGGTTATGAAAGCTTACTTTGACGCGATATCCGTCGCCGGCAAAACTTTCCGGTATACAGCCGAAGGACCGGTTGGTCTGCTGACGGACAAGAAGGCGATCCACATTCAAGCCCGGGGCGGTTATTATTCCGAGGGTGCAGCCGCCCAGCTGGAAATGGGTCACCGGTACATCCAGATCAT
Organism: Paenibacillus sinensis; assembly: GCF_019904155.1. Lineage (GTDB taxonomy): Bacteria > Bacillota > Bacilli > Paenibacillales > Paenibacillaceae > Paenibacillus_AQ > Paenibacillus_AQ sinensis. Next base: position 15,245 of record NZ_JAHCMB010000217.1, on the reverse strand, counting down.
GATGAACTTCTACGGTGTGCCGTCACTTGAAGGAATCTTCATTGAAGGGCATAACGCGGAGCCGGACAAAGCCCAGCAGATCAAGGAGAACGGGATCGCCAGAGCCAAGGAAGCGGCGGGGACGTTCTGAGGTTGGCTTGTCATTTATTTCGTTAAAAAGGGCCGCCCGGCAAATGCAAGGAATCTGCCCCCCGTTTCAAAAACACGGGGTATTCCTCAGCCGGGCTGCCCTTTTTTCCGTTGTTATAAGCAAATCTCCAGATCTAGTTCGAGCGCCAGCTCCAGGTTCTCAGTTCCGGCTCCTGCTCAGATACAGCTCTGGAATCGGCTCCAGGTTCAATGCTTCCAAGCATTGCCGCTCTAAAGTCCGGTTCCAGTCTTGTGCAGAAGGCGAGGATCGATGCCCGGCTGGTCACTGAACCGCTCAAGCTCGTTGTAGGCCGGAATGCCGTGCATTGCCATATCCAGACCTTCCTCTTCTTCCTCAGCCGTCACCCGCAGGCCAACCGTCTTCTGGACCAGCTTCGCGAAGCCGAAGCTCATGGAGAGCCCCCAGATGACGACAACTGCGATTCCGAGTGCCTGCACGCCTAACAGATGCAAGCCGCCTGTCGTCAGGAGACCTTCGTTCTTATCAAACAGGCCGACCGCCAGCGTTCCGAAGACTCCGTTGATCCCGTGAACGGCTACGGCTCCAACCGGATCATCCACCTTCAATTTGTCGATGACCAGCGTTCCCCAGATGACCAGCACACCTGCAATGAGTCCGATCAGTATCGAGGAATAGGCGCTGACAAAGGCACAGCCTGCGGTAATGGCAACGAGACCGGCCAGCGCGCCGTTCATCGTCATACTGGGGTCCGCCTTCCCGTAGCGGAACATCGTGTACACCATCGCCGCTGTTCCTCCCGCCGCTGCCGCAAGCGTAGTGTTGAGTGCGATGGAAGCGAGATTAACATCAAACGCATTCAGCGTGCTTCCCGAATTGAAGCCGAACCAGCCAAACCAGAGAATAAAGGTTCCCGCCGAAGCCAGCGGAATATTGCTTGGCGCGAATACGTTCACGCTGCCGTCCGAATTGAATCTTCCCCTGCGGGGGCCGAGCACTTTGGCAAAGGCGAATGCCGCCCACCCGCCCAGGGCATGAATCGCAGCGGAGCCTGCAAAATCCTTCATGCCAAGCTGCGCCAGCCATCCGTCTCCGTTCCAGATCCAATGCGCCGAGATCGGGTACAGGATAGCGGCCACGAATGCAGCGATCAAAATATACGCCTTGTAGCTCATCCGTTCCGCAACCGCGCCGGAAATAATGGAGATCGCCGCAATGGCGAATCCGATTTGAAACAAGACAAAGGCTGCGAGCGGGAGATCGAGGGACATCTTCAGCGACTGGGAAGCGCCCCAGAAATTGAAGCTGATGACACCGCCCGAGTCTTTGCCAAACAAGAGTCCGAATCCGATGAGAAAAAAGGCCAGCACTCCCACCGTCAAATCCACAAAGATTTTCATTGTCACATTAACCGCATTCTTCGTCCGTACCAAGCCAGCTTCTAGCAGGCTGAACCCGCCTTCCATGAATATAACCATGGCCGCTGCCAGTACAACCCATACGGTATTCATTGCTACTTCAGTTCCGGCATTCATGTTGATGTTATCCTCCCTGACACGATATGAGCATCTCTAATAGTAAAAGCGAGGCCTATCATTGTCAACATGAAATGTTATGTTTGCTAACACAAAAAAGAGACGAGTTCAGGACTTCGCCTCTCTTTGTTCACAGGTTTGTCATTCATGTAATGCAGTTCACATTAATTCATCAATGGTCTCGTCGGGTTCGCCGGTGCGGATATTGTACATTTCCTCAATGGTGCTGACAAAAATTTTGCCGTCGCCCATCTCGCCGGTCTGAGCGGTCCGGATAAGAGTCTGGATCGTCTCCTGCACTTTGTGGTTGGATACCACGATCTCGATTTTGATCTTGTGATGCAGATTCACCGTATAGGACTTGCCCCGATAAACGCCTGTCGTGTTCTTCTGCTGGCCGCGTCCCTGAGCTTGAGTGACTGTAAAACCGGTTACATTTATGATGCGAAGAGCCTCTATAACCTCTCTCAGCTTCTCGGGACGGATGATCGCTTCTACTTTTTTCATAATGACCTCCAATAAGTAGTACGGTAGTTAGCCATCGGCAGCATTGATTGTAACACATCCCGCGGAAGGCCAACATGATTTTAGCCATAATAGGAACTTTAGCAACNAATGTTATTTATATCAGAGTTTTATGTGGATAATCAGCTGATGAACCATCTGGAGAGCTTGATAAGAAAAAAACATCAACAAACTAATAGTTAGTAGCTTGACATTTATAATGTGATTGAATTATTATAGTGCCATAGCAATCATACACAGATCAAATTAAAGTCAGTTGGCCAACACTTCAATTTGACCGGAATTCATGAACTCATCGGGGATCGTATTTCCGCGTTCAGGAGAAACTAACAATCAGCAGAATATGGTGGTGTGTGCAATGGGCTTTCTGGATAAATTATTTGGCAAAAATGCCGATCAGGAGGAGAACACAATGACTAAATTAAATATCGGAATTATTCTGGGCAGCACTCGGAAAGGTCGTTTAAGCCCTCAGGTGGGAGAATGGGTGAAGGGTATCGCGGAGAAACGCGGGGATGCCAACTACGAAATCGTCGACATCGCTGATTACAAGCTGCCACTGCTGGGCGAAGAGGATGCTACAGAGCAAGCTACAGCCTGGAACACCAAGCTTGCCAGCCTCGACGGCTTCGTATTCATCGTGCAGGAATATAACCACAGCATCTCCGGAGCTCTCAAGAACGCCCTGGATTACGCCCGCGAAGCCTGGAACAATAAAGCCGCCGGCATCGTCAGCTATGGTTCTGTCGGTGGAGCCCGTGCCGCCGAGCATCTTCGCGGCATTCTGGGAGAACTGTCGATCGCCGATGTCCGCGTGCATCCTGCGCTGTCACTGTTCACCGACTTTGAGAACGGCGCAGTCTTTAAGCCGCAGGATCTGCATCTGACTAATGTTAACGGCATGCTCGACCAAGTCGTAGCCTGGAGCGGCGCGCTGAAGACGCTGCGCTGATCCTCGCTCGGCAATTAATAAGCAGGAATCGCACTGAAATGAGGTGCTGTTCCTAAATAACCCATTCGGCGATGATATCCTTTCTGGCATAAGCACGAGAGGATATCATACGATCGCCGCTTTGGGTTATTTTTCTATGTATGCATGTCACACATCTTCCAACAACACATCAGCTACATTTGCCTTGCGCAGACGAAGCCGCTGCACCTTGCTCAGAGGTATCTGATAAGGATGCTTTCTGCCGGGATACCGGCTCTCCGTGGCTGGAAATTGATTCTCCACAAGCCTTGCGTACAGTGCATCCATGAAAGCCAGCCATTCAGGAGAGCCTGTCGGTTCCTGACCGAGAAAGCGCTGCAGGTACCCGTACCCGTCTGCCAGATAGAAGATTTTCAGGGCAAGCGCAAGATCACAGCCGGAGTCGGATAATAGAGATTGCGGAAATCCGAAGCCATCATCCCAGTTATAACGGTCAAGCTGACGGCAGTACTCCTTGTACTCCTCGTTGTCAAACAATAATGAACCGTCTTTGTCGCTCTCGTCGTCTTCGTCACCCTCGTTCTCAGCATCATCCTCGTGCTTCTTCCGGAACCACTCGGTATGGCCGAACCGCCGTTCTAGCGCCTCCTCTGCCTGGCCGCTGCCACGCTCGGCGGCTGTACAATACAGCTCATATGCTTTTTGCATATCGCGCTCCACACCAATGCCCTTCTCATAAAGGCGCGCGAGCTCGGCCAGTGCATGAGCACTGCCGCGATTTGCGGCTTTTCTGTACCATTCTGCGGCCTGAGCGCCATCCTTGGCTACGCCTTGACCACGCTCGTGGAATTCACCTAGCCGGCACATGGCCTCAATGCTTCCATGCTCCGCGGCTTTTTCATACCATTGCACCGCGATGGCATAATCCCGCTTGACGCCCTGACCGAGCCAATAGCTCTTCGCCAGCAGAGAAATCGCGGATAAATCTCCCTGCTCGGCACGAGCAAGACAAATCTGAAACGCACGGCGGTATAGCTCGTTGGACTTGCTCTTGTCTCTTGGTACACCGTCCGCATATTCATAACAGTGCGCCAAAAGGCGAAGCCCCTTCAGATGATCCTGCTTCGCGGCAGCTGCCAGCCACTGTGCAGCCAGGGGCAGGTTGTTCTCAACCCCGGTTGCCTCATAGTAGCAGCACCCAAGCATATACTGCGCATCGGAATCGCCTTGCTCTGCCGCCCGTTTGAACCATATTTCCGCCTGTAAATTCTCTGCCTTCTCTTCCTCATCCTCTGTATAGCCGTGATAATAAAGCTGCCCCAGATTGAACTGTGCCGGAATATAGCCGGTTTCCGCCAATCGGTGCAAATCCTTCATCGCTTCCGTGTACCGGTGTTCGGCGGCAATACCGTAATACTCACAAGCCCGCCGCAAATCCTGTTCGACGCCATAACCGTTCTCATAGCAAATGCCCAGCAGATGACCAGCCTTGGTCTCACCCTGTGCGTCGGCCTTCTCCAGCCACAGGATCGCCTGATCGTAATCCTTTTCACATAAAGTTCCCTTTAGATAAGCCTCACCCAGATCATACTGTGCCTGAGGGTAGTTCTGCTCAGCGGAAAGCGTATACAGCTCCAGCGCCGTTTTTCTGTCCGCTTTTACGCCATGGCCAAATAGATAGCAATCTCCCAGCTTATGCTGAGCAACGCGGTGTCCCTGCTCCGCGGCTTTTGCAAGCCAGCTTGCTGCCCCAGCAGCCCCTTTGTTTCCGTCCAGATATAGTATCAAGCCCAGCCTGTACTGGGAGTCGGCATTGCCCTGCTCGGCTCCGCTGCGGTACAGCTCAATTGCCTTTGTGAGGTCCTGCTCGACGCCGCTTCCGAATTCATAAAGACCACCTAGCGCATTGCGCGCGCGCAGATGCCCCTGATCCGAAGCCAGCTGGTAATACTCGGCGGCCTTCGTCAGATCCTTTTTTGCGCCAAAGCCATTCTTATAGCATTCTCCAAGCATATATTGCGCGTGATAATTACTGCGCCCCGCGGCTTGGGAGAACCAGTAGAACGCTTTATCATTGTCCTCATCCACAGCAATGCCGTAGTAATAAAAGATGCCCAGATTACATTGTGCCCGGGGATAGCCCTGCTCGGCTGCCTGGCGGTATAGCTCAAGCGCTTGTTCCTTGTCCTGCTCCACCCCTACACCGTTTTCATAGCACCACCCAAGGTTACACATCGCTTCCGGGTAATCGCGGTCGGCAGCAAGCCTATAAAGATGCACTGCCTGTTCCGTTTTTTTCTCTACCCCCCAGCCATTCTGATAACACACGCCGAGCAGACTCTGCGCACGGACATAGCCTTGTTCGGCAGATTTTGTGAACCAAAGGACAGCCTCGTCATTATCTTCCTTCACTACGATGCCATTATAGTAAAAAAAGCCAACATTGCACTGCGCTTGAGCATAGCCTTGCTCGGCCGCCTGACGGTACAGCTCCATAGCCCTGGCTTTGTCTTCCTCCACACCGGTTCCAAACTCATAGCATAACCCCAGCTCCGTCTGTCCACGGGGGTCCCCCTGCCTGGCGGCAAGCTGGAACAGCTCTACAGCGTGTTCTGGATTTCGCTCCACACCATGCCCGTGCATATAACATTGGCCCAACAAAAACTGCGCTCGTGAATGACCCTGTTCCGCTGACTTGGCGAACCACTGGGCGGCCTGTTCGTTGTCCTCCTCCACCGCAATCCCTTGATAGTAGAAAAAGCCCAAATTGCACTGAGACACAGGATGGCCCTGCTCCGCCGCCAATCGGTAGAACTCCGCCGCCTTTTGATAATCCTGCTCCAGACCTTTGCCAAATTCATAGCATACGCCCAGCGCACATAGTCCATCCGGATAATTCCGTTTGGCGGCGCTGCGGTACAGGGCGGCAGCTTGCTCCAGGCTTTGCTCGACGCCATAACCGTTCTCATAGCACACGCCCAAGAGATACTGCGCCCGGGGATAATCCTGCTCACAGGCTCTGGCGAACCAGCGGGCAGCTTCCTCGTTGTCTTCTTCAACCGTGATGCCATGATAGTAGAAAAAGCCCAGATTGCACTGCGCCGGAGCATAACCCTGCTCTGCCGACTTGCGGTACAGCTCTCTGGCCTTTGGCTTATCCATCGGAATGCCGTATCCGTTCTCATAGCATTCGCCCAACAGAAGCTGCCCCCGGGAATGACCCTGTTCAGCCGCCTTAGTAAACCATTTAACTGCCTGAACGTTATCCTCTTTCTCTACAATGCCAAGATAATAAAAAAAGCCCAAATTGCACTGTGCCGGGGCATAGCCCTGCTCGGCTGCCAGCATATACAGCTCCATCGCTCTGGCCTTGTCTTCCTCGATACCGGTTCCGTGCTCATAGCACAGCCCGAGCGCACACTGCGCAGGCGGAAGATCCTGATCCGCCCCTTCACTGTACAGGGAAACGGCCCGTTCATAATTCTCAGTCACGCCATATCCGTTCTCATAGCACACGCCCAAATAGTATTGAGCCATAATGATACCCTGTTCAGCCGCCTGGGAGAACCAGTAGAAAGCCTGCGAATACCAGGAGAAGGCCTTCTCATCGTCCTTATTGGCGCCATACACGCCGCTGTAATACCAATGCGCCAGGCGGTACTGAGCCTCTGCATCCCCGCTCTCCGCCTTTTCAGTCAATTCCTGCAGGTCTTCCTGCTGCTCACTTTCATATGTCAATGTTCAACCCTTCTTTTCGCTATTGATAATTTTTTAATTGTGTAAATAGTAGCATTTTTTTCCTCCTGAATACTAGCTTATTCTGCTTAATAGTCCATGAGACATATCAGAATCCGTAAATGTGAACGCTTGCTATTCAGTCAAAAGTCCCCCACCTTAAGAGGCCCTCAGAACAGCTGCGGAAGGGTACTTTGTTCTGTATGGATCGCCGGGAAAGCACGGGCAGAACCAAACCGTCCATATCTCACGAAGCAACAATCAGCTGCCTTGAATCCCATGCGAGAATACACGCCAAGAAATCTTCAATGTCTGATCGTAGGCATCCGGATTCTCGTACACCAGCTGCACATCCAGTCCATCCAAAAGGGTAACGTAGGCTTGTGCGCATTCTTCAGGGGCCAGCCACGCGATCTGCTCCCGGGCAAACAACTGAGTTACTTCATCTTTCAGAGCCGCCAAGTATTGCGGATATTTGATCGAGATAATCTCATTGGCCTCAGTTGGAGTGACAAAAGAGACCACAAACATGAAATTAATCTCCGTATGCGTTATGAAGCGATTTTTGTGTTCAACAAGGAACTGATACAACCGCTCATCCCAAGCGGACTGTTGATTAGCAGCAAAAAAATGACGGACAAACGATATTTCCACATCAACTACTTCTCCATATATTTCCGTAAACAGCGCGATCTTGGAGGGGAAATGATAGGAAAGCGACTGCTTCCGGATTCCCGCATCTATTGCAATTTGAGCCATCTTCACTCCGTAATACCCGTACCGGTTAAAATGCTGGACTGCAACTTCTTTAATCTTGTCTTTGCTCATTGATTCCCTCCGCTGCTTTTTTTCTTCCGTAAACAAGGTATAACAGCAAATAAACGCCCATTACGGCTATAGCTATATAATAGACTTGAATATAGGAATACAGGGTGGCGATTAATCCAAGAATCATTGAACCACCGCCTATGCCCAGATCAAAAAAATTGAAGAAGGATGCCATCGCATGCTCATGCTCATGCACCTCAACCAGGTTAACACACCATGTCTGAAGAGCCGGAAAAATGGCGCCGAACCCGAACCCGTATACAACTGCCGAGATCAAGAACATGACATTACTATCAGATATCGTTAAGAGCCAAATCCCGGCCATCATCACGATCGCTGAAGGGACGAGCACCGAGCCGGGGCCCAGTCTATCAAACATTTTACCAGATACGAGACGAACCAAAAAACTCCCGAGAGCAATAAGAAAGAAAAACCACGCAATTGTCTCGAACCCTTGCTCCTTCGCATAAAGAGCCAGAAAGGACATAATCGCTCCAGCCGCTACACCCACCAGCATAATGAGTACTGAGGGAAACAAAACCTTTTTCTCTATGAATTTGACTTTGGCCCCAGCCTGCACGCTGCTGCCGCCCTCACCAGGCTTTCGGGATACAAAAACCGCCATCAGTAATGCAAGAAGAACAATCCCCATTCCGCCATAAAACAATCCATGAAAATCATATTTGGTCAAAATAGCCGTGCCAATCAGCGGTCCCACCGATACAGCCACAGTCTCGCCAACACCAAAATACCCCATCCCTTCTCCACGACGGTCCTTAGGGATATTCTCGGTTACAAGCGTAGCAAAATAAGTCGTTGCAATGCCGAATCCCAGCCCATGCAGGACACGCAGCAATAATATCATCCCTATATTTGAAGCCAGATAGTAAGCTCCTGTCACCAATGCACATATCGCGACACCGATTAGCAGCAAATATTTTTTGTCCATCTTAGCGGCCAATGAAGCTGTGAACGGACGGATCAAAATGGCTGAGAACATAAAAATCCCTGTAACCAGGCCAATCTGTGACGCACTTCCCCCTACGTGGGAAACAAACAAAGGCAATGTAGGCAGCAGCATCTCAAAGGCCATAAACATAAGGGAATTAGCTAGCATTATAAAAATAAAAGCTCTACCCCAAAGCTTCGACCCCTCGGTGTCTATTGCATGAGTACTCATTGTTCAATTTACCTCCATTTAAAAAATAGGAAATGCCATCATTTTATCTGACGATCGTCAGATTGTAAAGTTTTTCGACCATAAAAAAAGAAAAGCTTTTGCTTGCGCAATCGCTTCTCTCATTAGAACCGCATAACGAACAGCAGCAGGCCACCGTCTGTCGGTACCCGCTGCTCTTGAACTTCTTTATTGCGAGGCCGAGGCTTTACCCCTTAATGGCTCCGGCGGTAATGCCGGCGATAAAGTAACGCTGCAGCATCAGGAATAACAGGATGATGGGCACAATCGCAATCAATGACCCGGCAAATACGATCCCCCACTGGGTGGTGTATTGACCCTGGAAATTGGCAAGCGCCACCGGCAAGGTCCGCTTCAGCGGATCATTGATGATCGTTAGCGCCCAAGGGAACTCTTCCCACACAACGAGCGCGTTAAAAATGGTTGCCGGCACAAAAGCCGGCTTCGACAGCGGCAGAATGATGGAATAGAACAGCGTCCAGGCATTGCCTCCCTCCATCTCCACGGATTCATCAATATCAAAAGAGATGGAATCGAAGAATCCCTTAAGCAGAAACGTGGTAAAGGGAATACTGCCGGCGGCATATACCACAATTAATCCCCATAGTGAGTTGTACAAGCCAAGCTGGCGGATCAGCAGGAATTGCGGAATCAGCAGTGTGAGGCTCGGAATGACCAGTCCGCCCATCAGAATCGCAAAGCTCAAGCCTTTTCCTTTAAAATGAAATCTGGAGTAGGCAAAGGCCAGCATGGAGGATAATACAAAAATCAAGGCAAAGCTGGACAGTGTGACCAAAACGCTGTTGAACAGGTAGCGTGCAAAATCCTGACTGACCCAAGCTTCGGTGAAATTCCCCCAGGTTATCTCTGACGGAACCAGCCGGGGCGGAAATTCAAACAACAGGGTCATCGGCTTTAAAGCCGTCAGGAACATATAAACAAGCGGATACACGGAAATGAGTCCGCCTATAATGAGCAGCGTGTACAGTACTATTGGTTTCCATAACGAACGCATGAGATCGCCTCCTTAATTCTGTCTATTCAGGCGAAATTGTATAGCCGTCAACCCGGCAATAATGACAGCGAACACATAGGACAAAGCCGAGGCATAACCGAGATCATACTCTGTAAATGCCTTTTCATACATCCATGTCAGCATCACTTCCGTCTGGTGCAGCGGTCCGCCATCCGTAATCAGGTAAATGGAAGTAAACACATTAAATGCCCCAATAATCAACATCATCTGGATAAAAAAAGTAGTGTTGCGAATGGAAGGCAGCGTCACGTAACGAATCTTCTCCCATGTGCTGGCTCCATCCAGCGCTGCAGCCTCGTATAGATCCTTGGGCACTCCCTGCAATGCAGCCAGGTAGATTACCATCACCCATCCGATCCCTTTCCAGATGCCCAGAGCGCCAATAACAAACATCGCCTTGCCGGGATCGCTCAGCCAGCTAATTGTCTCTCCGGTTAGATGCAGCACATCGGTGATTACATAATTCAAGAAGCCCTGGTCCATGAACACGAATTTGAAAATCAGTGAGGCTACCACCCAGGATGTGATAACCGGCAGGAAATAAACCACACGAAACAGCTTAATTCCAAAACGGTTCTGATGCAAGGCATAGGCTACCAAGAAACCGAATATCATCTGCCCGGGCACGGAAATCAATCCGTACACCAGGATATTCCGCAAGGAAATCCAGAACATGGAATCAGACAGCACATGCTTATAGTTGGTGATTCCGGTAAACACGGGATGATTAATATCCGTCAGTCTGAAGTCATAGAAGCTGTAGATAAAATTCCGAATTAACGGGTAGAGGATAAACACTGAAAAAAACATAAAACCGGGCAGAAAAAACAGATATCCGGCAGTCCCTTCCCTTTTTCGCATAGATATGACTCCTTATTTAGAGGAGACGCCTTCACTTCATGATTCAGATGAAGGCGCCTTCATTAATAGTTAATCCTTTAACAGTTTGTCGATCTGCACAACTGCCGCATCAAGCTCAGCTTTGACATCTTTATCCGTCAGGAAAATACGGGTCATCGTATCGCCCAGCACATTGTCGATTTGCGGCCATGATTTTACAGGAGGACGTGCCTTGGCTGTTTTTAGCTGTTCCATAAAGATAGGATAGTAATCAATCTTCTGGACTTCCTCATTGTTCATCGCCGCCAGGTTAACCGGAATTTGGCCGATTTTGCCCATCTCTACCTGTGAAGATTCGGATACCATAAACTTAACGAACTTCCAGGACTCCTCCTTCTTATCCTTGCTCAGCACCCCTAAGTCCTCGCCTCCAAGCACCTGCACGGAGCCTGCCGAACCCGCCGGGAACAGCGCCATATTAGCCTGGTAATCCGGAAATTGCGAGTTGAATTGCGCCACAGACCATGGTCCCTCGGCCATCATGGCATAGCTTCCCTGTGCATGGCCTTCCGTTACGGATACATCTCCGGGCTTGAAGCCTGAGATTTCTCCGGCCGCATACGCCTTTCTCAATCTGGCAATAATGTCAACCGTCTTCGGCGAATTCAAATAGCCGTCAGCAGTCTTGTAGTCCGGCGACAGAATATCCCCGCCATTGCTCCAAATCCATGGCAATACGTTCCAGCCCTGCAAAGCCGGTTCACCGTACCCCCAGCCTTTCGGGAACTGAGCCTTAACCGCCGAGATCGCGCTGAAGAACTCATCCATCGTAGCCGGCGCCTGATTCACTCCGCTCTTTTGGAGCATGTCCTTGTTCCAGAACAGCACCTTGGTATTTGTATTCAGCGGGACACCGTAATAATGGTCACCGACTTTCGCGGTCGAGAGCGGACCTGCCAGCAGCCCTTGCGCGACTGTATCAAAATCGGCAAACTCCTCATCCAGCGGGGCCAGAACGCCGGAATCCTGCAGCTCCGGAACCCAGATAATATCCAGACGGGCTACATCGGGCAGCTCTCCTCCTCCGCTGCTGTTGATTTGAAGCTTCTTATGCAGCTCGTCCCAAGGAAAAGCCACGGCATTCACCTTGATGCCCGGATTCTGTTTCTCAAATTCGGGGATCAGCTTCTCGGTCAAGGTTTTCTCTTCCGGAGAAGCTGTGCTGTAGTGATGCCAGAACGTTATGGTTACCTGCTTGTCCGCCTGTGGAGAACTGGCATTTCCGGCTTCCGGCTTATTGCCGTTGCCTGAACCGCAAGCTGATAGAACAACAAGCAATACAAGCACAGTTGACAGTAAGAGGCTCCTTTTGATCATCATATGTTAGTCTCCTTATATCGTATTTTGATATACATGAAACTGCCGAGGGTGAAGACTTGCAGTTGCTGCACCAAGCTCGGATGAACGGTATAAGCAAGTGCTTTCATGAAGGCCCAGATCATTATGAATAGACTCCAGCTGCACTTCCGATGAAGAGAAATTAATCAATAAGCTCATGCTTTGGGATTCATCCGCTCTGCGAATCAAGTAGCATTCGGATTCTTCCATATATTGCAGCTCAATTCCGCCATTCTGAAGTGCTGTATCACCTTTTTTTCTTGAAATCCAGAATTGCCATTGCTTAAACAGCGGATGCTCCATCATCAGGTCTTCCCATGGCATTGCTGCGCGGCAGTATGGGTCATTTTCTCCAGTCATACCGATTTCATCCCCGTAGTACACAGTCGGATTGCCGGGAAGCATGAACTGTACAGCAAGCAGCAGCAATAAATCCTCTTCGTTCCCGCCGCATCTGGTCAAAATCCGCTCGGTGTCATGGCTTCCCAGCAGATTGAACATTTGCCCTAGTTCCGCAAGTGAATACCGGTGGGTAAAATGAACAAGACGAGCATGGAACTGGCGCAAGGTGATGGAACGGTCCAGAATAAAATCGAACAGGAGGGTGCGAAGCTCGTAGTTCATGACACTGTCCACCGCTCCGGACAGCATCAGCCGCTTGGCATCGTCCCAGATTTCTGCAATAATGATAGCGTTGGGATTTAATCTCTTCACCACGGATTTCAGCTCCCGCAAGAAGCTGATCTCCACCTCGTCTGCGACATCGATCCTCCATCCGTCGATACCGCTTTCTTTCTGCCAAAAAGAAACGATATCGTAGATGTATTGCTGAACAGCGGGATTCGATGTCCGCAGCTTGGGCATCCACTGATAGTATCCTACTGAATCATACCCCTCTTCGCTTCGCACTACCGGATATTGATTAATGTAGAACCAATCCTTATACTCCGACTGTTCCCCCTGTTTAATCACATTCTGGAAGTACGGGTGATAATACCCACAGTGATTAATGACCAGGTCCAGAATCACCTTGATATCCCGTTCATGGCATTTGCTGACGAGCCGACGCAAGTCATCGGCCGTTCCAAACTGCGGATCAACGGCGAAATAATCAATCGTATCATACTTATGGTTCGATGTGGCGCTGAATATCGGGTTGAGATACAACGCATTGATACCCAGGCTGTCGAGATAATCCAGACGGTCAATGATCCCCTGCAGATCGCCGCCCATATAGTTGTCGCGTGTAGGCACGCTTCCCCATGGCTCTGTGCCTTCAGGATCATTATCCTTATTTCCGTTGCTGAACCGTTCCGGAAATATTTGATACCATACCCGGCTGCCGATCCAATCCGGCGGATCAAGGGCATCCCTGTCTCCTGCATAGGATAACGCGAACCCGCCTTTCGTTTCTTCTGTGAGCTTCACGCCGTCGGAATGAAGCCAATACCGCTCACCCCCGCTTTCAAATTCAAATTTATATTGCAGGTAACGGATACGAGACTCCGTTCCAGTCAATATCGTACGGTAATACTTGTAATCCTCGGATTCCGCCCACATAACCATAGGCTGGGACTGTATCCCATATTGCTCCAGCTTGTATTTATTCCAGTGCAGGAGCCGGACTGTATGGTTATGACTTGGGAGCCTGAGCCGGATCTCCATCTGCCTTGGCGAGATCAGGACAGCATCCACCGCCGGGTCGTGATAAAAGTTTGTAGTCATTGAAATCCTTCCTCTACTCCAGTATGTTCTTCATCACTTACTGCCGATGCGTGTCTGAATCAAGATGGATTGCACCACGCTTTCCTCTTTGCTCATTAGCGCGAACAGCATTTGGGCCGCCTGCTTGCCCATCATCTCCAGGTCAATCTCAACAAAATGAATCGGATACTTCATATAACGGGATATTGGGAAATTATCAAATGTGGCCAAAGCCAGTCGGGATAAAACAGAATGTCCCAGTTCCCAGTCGAGAACCTCAAACAGCTGCTCATGTGTACAGCAGATTAAAGCATCCGGCTGCGGAAGACCTTCTGGTTGCTCGTCCCCCTCTTGATTAACCGCTTTCAAAGCTTCGGGACTGTGAATGACGTTAACTTCCAATCCTGCCCGGCTGATGGCTTCTGAGTACCCTTTCAGACGGTCGGCGATAAACTTGTCCCGCTCTGCCGCGCTTTTATCCGCATAGATCAAAATATGGCGACAGCCAAGGTCAATCAGATGCTCGGTCAATATCCGGCCAGCCTGCACATTGTCGATATCAACCCACGGTACTCCCTCCTTTCGCAGCATATTTTCCCCGGAGACAACATAGGGCATTTTATGTTTAAGGAGCAAATTGTAATTTTGCTCATTTAACAACGTATTCGGAATAATCAGGCCGTCCACCCGATGATCGGCGACAACCCGTTCAAAGGTGGACTTGCTTTTCTTCAGCCGGTGGTCGCTCATCATCAGAAACAGATGATCATTCTGATACACGATCTCCTCAATTCCCTGAAGCACCTTATAAAAAAAGGGGTTCGCATAGGCCCGCTTATCCGTGTAATCAAAGCAAAAACCAACAGTAAACGTCTTATTAAAAGCCAATCCGCGGGCAATGGAATTGGGCACATAGTTGTGCTGCTTAATAATCTGCTCGACCTTTTGCCGTGTCTTCTCGGAAATGCTGCTGCTCCCGTTCAGAACCCGCGATACCGTAGCCTTGTTGACCCCGGCAAGATCGGCTATTTGTTGAATGGTCAACTTCTCCATATCTTACTCCTTCCTTGATGCAACCGGTTGCATAATGATTATATAAAATCCTGTCCTTTAATGCAATAAGGAAATTGGCGAGCGTAATAAAATAAAAGTTCCTCTTCAAAGTTTCGGCCCTTGGCGGTTTATTGCTTGGTTACTCAATGTTTAATTGGCGAAGACACGAATCAAGGTTGCAAGAATCTCTTGTTCCGATAATCCGGTCGCCTTGGCAATCGTGGCGATGTCGATGTTCAGCTTCAGCATAAATAAATGGCCTATGAGCTGGGTCCCTGCCTCTCAATAAACCCACGTTTTATAAGGATTTTCCGGTATCAAGTAGACTACTCAAAGTTCAGAGACTTACATTT
>NZ_JAHCMB010000035.1 GCF_019904155.1 Paenibacillus sinensis | reverse complement strand
ACCAAGCACACATGTCGATCCTGCTCTAAACATGAGGGGTGCCCCAAGCAGCCATTTCATGGCTTTTGGGACACCCCCCGTTGAGATTCCTTAACCCTTGATAGAACGGACCAGGGCTCCTTTGACGAACAAGCGTTGAAGGAACGGATACATAAACAGCACAGGTACGGTGGCGATGATAATGGTCGCATATTTGATCGTTTCGCCAATTTTCTGCGCTTCCCACGTTGCGCCTTGACAGGACGTAAGCCCCCAAAATGGTCATCGTCAAATTGAGGATAACCCCGCGTAACCGCGATAAGTACCGCCAGCTCGAAAAAGGGGCAAAAATACTCCGGCCTTGCTGCTAAAAGGGGGGGACTTTTTGCCAATTTGGAAGGATTAACCGCAAGCGATGTCGAATTATAGGATGCTGTCTGCGTGGAGATCGCAAGGCAGCAATACATACACTGGGGGAACTAAATATGAAGAAACACATGGTGCTGCTGCTCGCCGCACTGCTGCTCCTGATCGGAGCGGTCACACCAATCGGCGCGGAGAAGGCCTCGGCCGCCCAAGCGCCCGTCTACACTGAGCTTGCAACCTTTGTGGACGGCAAGTTGCTCATTTCGCCCGCCAAATCGCTGGTAGCCAAAGGTACAACCTATGTACCGGTCAAGCTCGCAGCGCAGATTCCGGGCATTTCGGTCAACGCGACTTCCGGCATTGTGCTGACAGGCGGCAAGGGAACCGCCAAGCTCGACGCGACCAATTCGATGCTGTACCAGAACTCCAATTATGTAGCGTTCAAGACGCTGCTGAAGATCGGAAATCTGGACGGCAAATATGCGTCAAGCGCGGGCTGCCTCTTCATCTGGACGACAGATGATGGCAAAACCAAGAGCAGTGAAATGCTCTACAGCATCAGCAAGCTGCCTGGAACCATCGGTGGAGTTGTCGGCAGGAAAGTGTACGCCTTCGGCCATCCCGGCTCCAACTGGGTTACGGGTGTAAGCTATGATGGCGGCTCGACAATCGAATTCACCATGCAGAAGGAAGACGGCACCGTCTGGACGCTGTATGATCCGGCAGACGGCGCGGAATCTCTCTACACCTCTGAGTATCTTCAGTACCTGAAGACCGTCTATAACGGATACCCGGCCTGGATGAACAATTCAGTGATTCAGGACAGCCCGTTCAAGAACATGGAGAAGGTCACTATTCTTAACATCGTTCCCGATCCCGAGGACAGCACCTTGCTGATCCGGGTACGCCGGGCCAACGGGCAGGAATTTGATATGACGACAGAAGCTGCGGATGATGTGCAGGATGAAATCAACCAATATTTTTATTTCAAGAACCCGAAGACCGTATTCAAGGTCAGCGACAAGATGTGGAAGGCGATTCAGGAGGAAAAGGTCGTTGTGGGGATGACGTTTGAGGAAGTGTACCTCGCCTGGGGCGAGCCCGACGAGACAGATGATTCGCTGGGGCTGGCGATGTATGGGAATACGTATTTGTATTTCCGCAACAGCAAGCTGGCATATATCCTGTAGAAAGACCTCCGCTATTAGGAGGGCTTAAGCACCGGGAGTCGTGTTCGGACACGGCTCCTTTTTATTTTTTCCAAGGACAATCGTTGCCTCTTCCGCGCCGCTGAAACCAACCTCCCGATACATGCTACGAATTTGCACTTGCAGCTTGAGCCGCCTGTCTGGCGTGCAGCTTTTTCATTACATATCTGGCAATAGGCTGCGCAATCAGCAGTTCAATCCAAAAGGCTACACCAAAGTTTCTGGGCCAGATATGGAGGAAATTCTCAAACGGCTTCAAGCTGATTTGTCTTGTTCCTACCCAGGTTCCTATAATGGACATCCAGATCGATAACACCGTTACGTTAAGTACAATATGCAATAACACTCTGGCGTTAAATCCATCACTCTGTCCCCCGATTTTTGGCGTCAGCTTTCCAGCGATCGGCTCGGCGATCAAGTTTACAGATAGAACGATGATGACCCACATTACCGGTATAATTTTCAAGGTATTGAGGTACACCTCTTTACTGAATCCCAGCTCCAACCCCGTTATTACCGGCGCGATCGTGTTTACCGAAATGATTGAAATAATCAACATAAACAGAATGCCTTCTTTTCTGTTTCTAGGCAGTCTTGTTTCTGCATGCAGATGGTTTGTCATCTCTATCTCCCCCTTCTTAATTACGACTTTGTTATTATAGCGATATTAAAAACCGTTTCATAAGTGAACATTGTGTGAACAAACACATTGACTACCCAGAATCGTTGATCATTTATCTTGCGAAAAAGGCAGCACTTATGTTCCATTTGACAAATCAATTCACGCGTACTAGAATTAGAATGAACGTTCGATACAACAATGCTTTGTCTATAGAATGAATGTTCAATTTAGATAATTGGAGGGTTTCATTTATGAACAAAACCGTCTTTATTACAGGGGCCAGCTCAGGACTGGGAAAGCTAACGGCGATTCGATTTGCCCGGATGGGCTGGAATGTAGCGGCTACTATGCGTTCGCCCGAGAAAGAAACGGAGCTTACCTCGTATGACAATATTCAAATTTTCAAACTGGATGTCACCCAGGCGGATCAGGTTCAAACTGCCGTTGAACAAGCTATAGCCGCATTCGGGAAAATTGATGTTGTCGTCAATAACGCCGGCATGGGCACATACGGGCCGTTGGAGCTTGCCGAAGAAGACGCAATCGATTGGCAGTTTGCCGTAAATGCGCGGGGACCCATCAATGTCATTCGCAAGTTTCTGCCGCATTTCCGAGCAAATGGAGGTGGCATGTTTATCAATATAAGCTCCTTCATGGGGATCACGACAGCAGTGCCGCTCGGATCGCTCTACAACATGTCCAAGTTCGCTTTGGAAGGATTGACGGAAGGTCTGTATTACGAGCTGCGGCCCTTCAATATCGAGCTTAGATTGATCGAGCAGGGAGGCTCGAAAGGGAATAATTTCACGAACAGCATCGTCTGGAACCGGGACGAGAACATCAAGGATTACGATGATCTGATGACGAAGGTGCAACGGATGATGGAGGCATCGGCAAGCGATGGCGGTCTGGATGACCCGCAAATGATCGTAGATGCCATAGTCGCTCAGGCGGCGGGCGAAAGCAAGAAATTCCGTACCGTTGTCGGCGCGGCGGGCAATGACCTGATGGCGCTCAGAAATGCAGTGCCAATCGAAGATTATTTGGAGACAATAGCTAAAAATTATATGTGACCGCCCCTATCATCCATCGGCTGAATTGACTTCAGAGCGAATAATGTGTATGCTTTTTAGAATGAACGTTCGATTTAGAGATGGATATGGAGGATCTGTATGTTTGAGAAATACAACAAGGTGCAGCGGGCTGTCCTCGAAACGACACTTAACTTCATTATTCAGAAGGAACTGCAAGCTACCTCGATGGCGCTGATCGCGAAGGAATCCGGCGTCTCGACCGGGAACATTTATCATTATTTTCAGAGCAAAGAAGATATCATCAACGAGTTGTACAAAGCGATTGTCACATTCAATGGAGAGTATGTGCGTGAAGGTCTGTCTAAGGGCGGGTCTATACGTGAACAATTCGAATTGGGCTGGAATCGGGTGATTGATCTGGGTGTGAAATACCCGCAGGGCTTTCAGTTTATTGAGCAGTACTCGTTCTCGCCTTACATTTACAACGAGGTGAAGCAGGCCGTCTATACAGATGGCTGGTGCGGGCCTATGGACAAGCTGTACGAAGAAGCCATCGGGCAAAAGCTGTTCGTCCCCTTGAACCCGGAGATGATGGTGCAGATGCATTACGGAACAATCGTCTACGTGCTGAAGGCTCATCTGCAAGGCAACTTCGAATTAACCGGCGACAGTGTGAAGGAAATCATCCGTTCCTGCTGGAAGGCTGTGCAGCTCGATGCTGCCAATGCGGAATGACAAGACTGCGGATTTCGAATCATTGGTGGAATTAAAATGGGGGCTGTCTCTCTGTTAATCATCTACGATCACTGAGAGATAGCCCCTGATATTATTATTTGATGGCAGCAGCTTAGAGCCGCATACCGTGGTGCAGCGGCCCTTGGAAATGTCTTGCTCATTTTACCATTGCCAGTAACACCATATTGCGATTAGCTAGGTATATCCTGCAAGAAATTTTCGGATGTCATGCCGTCGCGCCGTATTTCTGCCTTTGCCTCGACGGTCACTTCCGCCTTGACGAACTCATCGTCCCATTTCAACTTCACTTTTTTGAATGCTTGATAATGGCTGCGCATCAATTCCTCGCCGAACCCGAATATATCGACGCCGTATTTCTTCTGCACCTTGGCAATCGTAGCTTCGACATGGCCTTGAATTTCCTTCTCTGTCAGCTTGCGTACTTGATCAAATCCGGAAATCTTGCTTAGCATGATCCGTTTGCATTGGTTCTCGCTTACGGTCCCTTCGACATCGATACGGACTCTGATCTTGGGACGGTTGCCTTCATAATCGACATCCAGATGCGTCTTGGACCTCCCAACACGCACCTGGATATATTCACCTTCGCCACATTGTACCGTCAGCGAGGTGTTCTTGATCTGATCTTGGGTCCACAGTACATCTCGCGTCTCCTCTGTGTTCAGATGTCCCACCAGCTTCGCCCTGCGCATAACAGCTATCCCGTCGCTAATCATCTCGGTTGGCGAATCGGTATTCTTCCCGGCGTCTACAGCATGCTGTTGTTCCGATGGATGCTCAATCGTCATAGACGACATCACTGGCTGCCGGCCTTCCGACGTAATTGCCGTAATGAATTGCTTCAAATTCGTGTTCGGAGACCCACCCCAGTTCATCTCAGCCGAATCGAGACCCATGCGGATTTTCACGGTCGAAACCTTGTTCTCCGGAAAGTAGAGCTTGGTAAACTCCGATGCAGCTACCCGGTGAGCCGCAACGAGTTGAATATCATTCCGAATGTCCTTCATCGATTCGAGAAACTCGAAAAAAAGGATGCCTTTATCGGTTTCAAGCAGCTTGTCGTCCATAATAAGCAGCATCATATGGCTTAGCTCCAGCTTGCGGGCCGTCTTCCGCTCGATTTGACTGAAGGCTTGGTCCATCGTATTCCCTTCTGCACCAATAGATAACGTTGGACTATTACCTTTGGCACGGTCGGATGTAAACTCCAGCGGATTAATCATCTGCAGATAAACATGGTAATTCGCTTGATCGCCGGCCGTCACGGCCATGCTGCTTACGATGATGTACTCGTTAGCCGAGCGCATGTCCCAGCAGCCAGTCAAGACCAGTCCGAACATGCAAAGTGCAAGCAAGCTAGCCACTTGTCGATTCTTATAGCTGATCATTTCGATGAATCCTCGTAGATAGACGGTGTTCGGACCACCATATCTTTCTGCTGCTTCAATCGCAGCGGAGCGAAGGGCTTAAGGTAAGGAACACCGAATGAGTGCAGACTGGCCAGATGGATGACAATGACAGCCGTACCCAAAAAGACGCCGTAAATGCCCAATACCGAGCTGAGCAGCAGCAATCCGAAGCGAATGATTCGAGCCGTGTTGCTGAATTCATAATGAGGCGTGACCAATCCGCACAATTCTGTTGCAGCTACAACGATCAGTATTATGCTCGATACGATACCGGCTTGAACGGCCGCTTGGCCAAGTATAATCGCCCCGGCGAGAGGAACAGCTTGGCCGATATTTTTAGGAACCCGGGTGCCCGCTTCTCTAATTACCTCAAATATAAGCGTCATCGCGATAAGCATAAAGCCCGTTGGAAAGGGCGAGCCTTGTTCTTGCCCGCTGACGGAATAGAGCAGCGTTGTCGGAATCATCTGTGAATGATAATTGATCACGCAGAGATAAAAGGCAGGCAAGTACAAAGAGATCAGAAACGCAGCATGCCGCAGCGGCCGAATCATCTGGGCAAAGAGAGGCTGGAAGTAATAGTCGCTGGCTGATATGAAAAAATGGCCGTATACTGCCGGTCCGACAAGAACGAAAGGACTGCCGTCCACAATGACAGCGCAGTTGCCTTCCACAAGCATGGACGCCACCGTGTCCGGTCTCTCCACATCCAGCAATGTCGGGAAGAACCAGGAACCCTTGTCCTTAATCAACTGCTCTACGCTGCCGGAATCATATATGGCCTTTGCCTTCATTGCTGTTAATCGTGAACGGAAATCAGACACAAGTGAGGCTTCAGCCGCGTTCTCCAAATATACGAAGCTAATCGAAGTTCCGGTCTCTTCCCCTGCTGTGAACGACTCGATCCGAAGGAGTGGATTTCGCAGTCGCCGTCGTATCAATGATAGATTCGTATCCATCGCTTCCGTGAAGGCATCATCAGAGCCGCGGTCGACACGCTGAGTCTTCGGTTCTTCGATCGATCGGGCTGCTATGCCGCCAATCTCGATGCATAACACTTGGTCAACACCCGCAGCCATAAGGATTGCGTCACCAGCCAACATTCGTTCGGCTGCTTCACGAATAGTGCCTGCATAAACGAAAGGCAGAACGCCTAACTTTTCTTGTCGTATTTGCTCCAACTCCGGGAATTGAAGAGGACTGCATTCTGCCGCAGCCATCTTCATAAGAGGAGCGAGCAGTTTATCTGACATCGTCTTGGAATCACACAGTGTCTTGAGCATGCACATGAATCCATCTGCTGTACCGATTCGGATCTCCGTAGACTGAAAATCTATCGGATTGCCGAACAACTCACGCAATTGAAGCAGCGTCTGATTAGGATCAGTGCTGAGCGCGGAAGTAAGCCGGCTCTCTTGCTTGCGTTCGTTCCATCCTGTCTTCACAGTGCCCCACCTTTCTTGACGCGCCGAACGCGATTCACCCCAAGCATGATGAAGACGATGAGCGGGATGACCAGCTGCATTGGAATATGTACGTAGATAGACGCGAACGAGAGTCCTTCACTGATATGCTCCGCAAACGTATTTGCAATCTTGATTGAGAGTATGGCCACCAGACATGCGATCGGAAATGCCGACATGCGATAAGGAATCCGAAACAAATGCTCTATGCCCTTAAGCGCGCCAAACATAAATAAAGAGACTTTCACAAGAATCGTAATGAACATAACGAAGACAACGACCATATCCATCCGTTCGAAGAAGTAACCGAATGAAACGTCCCTCACCGTAACCAGAAAAGGAAAGTTCGTGCGCTCCTTCATTTTCACACCAAGCGATACCGTCTCCAGAACTGCCGCACCTGACAGAATCAATCCGGAAATGCCGATCGCTGTACTGGATACTGCACCAACACGGGCGGATGGGGCTATATGCTGCATAAATACGAGAAATACAACCAATTCGCCAAAAGGAAATGTTATTAGCGTTGGGAAGATGGACGAGGCTACCGGCATTAGCCCATCCCCCAGCACCGGTTTCAAATAATGGAATTGATAATCCCGGTCGATTAGAACCAATAGAAACAGGACGAGGATAATGCCTATGATTATAGGGAAAAAGAATTCGGCCGTTCTGATGATAACGCTGAATCCAAGACAGATCATATAAGCAATGACCATCGAAAATGTGAACGCCAGCACCTCGATCGGCGTATTTTCAAGCACTGCATTCGATAACAATTCGAGAAGGTCGCGCATTACTCTTGCAGCGTCATATAAAAAATAAATGACATAGATGGCAACGATGAAGCTCCCGATCCAACGCCCGAACGATATTTGAACAAGCTCGAACAGGTTGTATGAAGACTGCCTGGCTTGCAGCAATCGATAAAAGGCGAATAGGCCCACTCCGAGTACAGTGGTAGCGGCAATCGAAATCCAAGCATCCTGCTTAGCCGAAGAACCCGCATTCATTACGATGGCGCTTCCTAATTCAAACAGCACGATGAGGGCGAATAACTGCCAGGGCGAGATAACGAATTTAGCCTCTTTCATTTCGCTGCCTCCATTCTGTTAAATCCGCTTCCGCGCAGCTTTTAGGCGCCAATCCTTCCAAACGCAGTAGGACAAACCAATAACAAAAACAGCGATTTGGTAGTAAGCGCCATTTATCGAAAACACCGTAATCTCTTTCATCTTCAACCCAACCGCATCAATCAGATAAATGAATGCAAACATGACACAGGTGATGATTAAAAAAACGGCTGTAAGCACGTGGATACATCTCACTCTCATAGAAAATAATGTCGATTTCAGTGTCCCTCATTGGTTCATTATTTATGCAAAATAATGACGGAGCCGAGGGGCTTATGCTGCTTGAGAGCAAGTTACTGCCCCTGGTATTGAGGCCCTTTCATAACTGCAAAAAACCGACGTCGGCTGCGTACCGACGTCGGTTTTTTGCTTCTCAGGTCTATCCAGAACAGCGATCACAGTCGCCAGTGAAAGACTTAAATCAAACCCGCCTTACTGAGCAATCGCTGAATCATTGTCGTAACTTCCGCACGAGTAACGGATTGCTGCGGAGCAAGGCGGTTCTCCGGCAGGCCGTTGATCAATCCCGCCTGTATGGTTGCTTCCGCCGCTTCGCGTGCCCAGGCAGGAACATCTTCCTGATCCGCATACTGCTGCAGATTAGCCGTACCACCTGATGCACTGCCAGCACTCAAATGAGTTAACTCCATAGCCCGGAGCAGCATGGCCATCGCCTCAGCGCGGGTGATTCCCTGCTGCGGCCGGAATGTATTGTCGTCATAACCGAGAATCAGCTTATACTGCACGGCTGCCGATACAGCATTGCTATACCAGGCATCCGCAGATACATCGCTGAACCCGGTGGACCCGGAATTTGTGTTCAGCCCCAGTCCATTGACGAGAATGGAGGCAAATTCGGCGCGGGTGATGGAGCGCTGCGGCTGAAATTGGGCGCTGCCTGTACCCTGCACAATAAGCCGTGAAGCCATCTCTTCGATCGCTGACACTGCCCAGTTCTCCCGGATATCGCTAAACGTCTGTTTGTTCGTGATCAGCGCATAAGTGCTGTTGCTAAGGCTCTTCACCGAAGCATAGCGACCACCATCCTGCGTTACGATCCGGGTAGGTAGGTGGCGAAGTTGGCCATTGCCATCCAGAACGACCGCAGTCAGGATGCGATTCGAGTTTACGCCGTCCGGGATCGGAATCAACCGCTCCACATAGTCTGCGAAATGATCGGTGACAATCGCTTTACCGCCCAGTAATGTGGTGATCTCGAAGCTCACTGGCGAACCAACAAGCTCATAGCCTCCCGCTGCAACAAGCCGGTCAACGCTGCTCTTGTCTGCGGCGGAAGCGGCAGATACGGTCACCCTTACCTTTACCTCGGACAGTTGATCGGTGGATAAGCTGCTCCCTGATTCCTCGGTCAGCCGGATCTGCTGTGCAGGCAGCCGATAAATCGCTATCGGTGTGCGGATTTCGAGCAGAACTCCCTTCTGCTGCATCAGGCGCACCAGATCGCCCGTAAGCTCGCTGACCATCACCCCTCCGGCCTGGGAGCTTGCAAAAGGGATCGTCACAACCGCGCCGTTCGGCTGGTTGCTCAGCAAGCTGCGCATGGTCTCCGTATTCAGCTGAAGAGTTCGGACAATCCGTCCATCCGCCACCGAGATGATCAGCGTGCCTGCCTTCTGCACCTGTCCGTTGATCAGAACATCAACAGGCGTGGCCGGCTCCTGTGAAGTGGACGGAATGGTTGGATTATCCGTACCCGTGTCGGTGGAATCCGGCTCTTGTTCCAATACATCGACGATGTTGGATTTGGGACTTGCTACATTATTGATGAACTGAACCACATAATAGCTGCCCTTGGGCGTTACACCCTCGAAACGGAAAGTGCCATTACCCAGATCGGCAGGCTGTATGGACAGTTCTTCATTGGTGGAGCTGCGATACAGACGGATGGCCGCACCTGGATAAATATTGCTCGCTTCCACCCATTCACGGCCTGCCGCAGCAACCGGAGTTCGCAAGATCGGATTCACAAAGACCGAATTCTCGCTCTCCACTCCATATACCGCCTGTGTTACATAATAGAATCCTTCACGGGGCACTACATTCTCAAACCGGAAAACTCCATTGCCCAAAGCCAGATACGTGCTGGACGCAACCGTATTGCTCTCAACATCGTACAGCTTCAATATCGCCTGTGGCGATACATTGCTGACATCGATAGATTCCACGCCTGCCGTTACAGACGGTATACGCAGAATAGAGTTAACAAAAGCGGAATTCGGGCTCTCCTTGCCGTCCACTGTCTGGGTTACATAGTAATACAGCGGGTCCGGCAGCACATCCTCCATTGTATACACCGAACCGGTCACACTGGTCGAGGTGCGGATCAGCGTCCCATCCGTGCGGTACAGTTTCAGAGTTGCGCCCGTGACATAGCCGCTAACCTGTATGGACTCGTCCATAGCGGCTACAGTCGGCGCATCCGGCAGCAGCTCATGCACAGTAACCATGCTGGATGCCTCACTGAGTACGCCGTTGATACTCTGCACCACGTAGTATCCAGAATCTGCAGGGACGCCCGCGAACCGGTAGGTTCCATTGCCCAGGTCATCAGGACCGGTGGCAATGATATTTTGATCCTTGTACAGGATCACGGAAGCACCGGCATATACATTGGTCACATCGATGTAGCCAATTCCGGATGCAATAGCCGGAGTCGGGAGGGAAGAATTGATGAATGGCGTATTCAGACTCTCGCGCCCGCCCATCGATTGCGTCACATAATACATTCCGCTGCGGGGCATCACATTTTCAAAACGGTACACTCCGTCTCCCTGATCGGCAGCGGTATTGGATACGAGCACTCCCGAGGCCGCATCATACAAATTCAATAACGCGCCAGCGGTAACATGGGAAACGTCAATGTACCCTACTCCGCCTACAGCGGTCGGAATATGCAAGGTCGGGTTGGCAAAGTTGGAGTTGACGCTCTCCTTGCCATCGACAGTTTGGGTTACATAATACCAGTCCACGTCCGGCACAATATCATTGATCGTGTAAGTAGCTGTACTAACCGTCGGATACATTCCCTTTAATGTTCCTGTCGTAGTGTACAGATTTAACGTTGCTCCCGGTATCACCTGATTGACGGTCAGCGATTCATCCCCGGGCACAATGCTTGGCGCATCCGGACGATCCTCCGTCACGTTAACTGAATTGGAGGTTGCGACCACTCCGTTAATCATCTGGGTGACAAAATAGTTCTGCCCTGCAGGCACAGAAGCAAAGCGATACACGCCATTGCCCTGATCCGTCGGACTACCGGATACCGGTGTACCGTCACTCTGATGCAGGGTGACCGTCGCACCCGGATAGATGTTGGACAAATCTACATACTCCGCCCCGCCCACAGCAGCAGGCACCCGAAGGCTAGAAGTCAGAAAGGGCGTATTACCACTCTGCTTGCCATTAATCGATTGGATAATATAATATTGCTGAGTCGTTGGCACCACATTATCAAAACGGTACACTCCGTTCCCTTGACTGGAAACAATTGTAGATACAAGTGCGCTGGTAGAAGCATTGTACAGCTCCAGCGTCGTATTGCCCGATACGTTGGACACATCGATATATTCGACTCCGGCTGTCGCTATCGGCGTCCGCAATGAAGTGTTAAAGAACGGGGTATTCGTACTTTCATCGCCGCCAACAACCTGAGTCACATAATAAAAGGAAGCATCCGGCAATAAGTCGAGCGTTACACTGGAAGTGGTCACGTTGGTCTGCTGCCATTTGACACTGCCGTCTGAAGCATACACCTTTAGCGTCGCGCCAGAGTCGTAGTTGCTGATCGTAATCTGCTCCTGGTCAACCGTTACTGTTGGTATTGTTGGCGCAGCGGCGTACACGGGATGAATCAAAGTCAATGAGAGCAGCAAACACAGCATCATCATTCCGAAACGCCTCAATACTTGATCTCGAGCAATTGGCAAAATTCATTAACCCCCCTCTGTGCTTTAATAGCATGTTCATATCAAAATTTGAAATAAGATAATTTTACCTTTATTTGAGAGGCGACTTCAATACCTTTTTCAAAAGTTAATTTGTTGACACGTGCACACAGATGCATATAATAGAATCAGGCGGTGAGATTATGGGACTCAATCATGATCCAAATAAATGTAAGAAACTGATTGAAGACAATATTAATATTGAATTTTTCAGAGCTCTCTTCGACCCCGTTCGAAGTGAACTGTTGATATTCCTTTCTGCTAATGGGGAAATGACTATTGGGGAAATAGCAGAGTATTTTCCTCAAAATCGTTCAGTGATTTCTCGTCATCTGGATTTTATGAATCGGTTTAATATTGTGCAGAGAAGGAAAGAAGGCCGGGAAGTTTACTACAAAGCAAATAATGAATTCATTGTCGATACGTTTGAAGAGGCCGCGAGTAATATGAAAGCACTCTTGAATTTGAAATAGCAGGGTGCTTTTCATTTTATTTAATATATGCATTTGTGCACACAAAAACATTAAAGGAGTTTTTATTTTGGAGCAATCTATTAGAAAATGGTGGGTTTTAATCACAGTGAGTTTAGCCGTGTTTATGGCAATGCTAGATATTACAATTGTGAATGTAGCATTACCGGAGATTCAAAAAAACTTTTCATCCGATTTTTCAAATCTGCAATGGGTATTGAATGCTTATACTTTAGTTTATGCTGCGATGTTATTACCAGTCTCGAAATTAGGTGATATCATCGGACGCAAAAAAGTTTTTCTATTGGGATTAAGCATCTTTATCATAGGTTCTCTTACAAGTGGTTTAGCAAGCAGTGATCTTTGGTTAAATATTTTCCGAGGTTTCCAAGGAATTGGCGGAGCAGCAATGATGTCATTATCACTAACGATTGTTACATCTTCATTTCCTGAACAACAAAGAGGACTTGCATTAGGTATTTGGAGCAGTGCGGTTGGTCTTGCTATTGCAGGTGGGCCACTTATTGGCGGTGCTTTAGTTGATCGTTTGGGT
Source organism: Paenibacillus sinensis (assembly GCF_019904155.1). Lineage (GTDB taxonomy): Bacteria > Bacillota > Bacilli > Paenibacillales > Paenibacillaceae > Paenibacillus_AQ > Paenibacillus_AQ sinensis. The sequence goes on along the minus strand of NZ_JAHCMB010000035.1, from coordinate 12,272 downwards.
TGGCGGTCCATCTTCCTGGTCAATATTCCTTTTGGTATTTTAGCCATCCTATTAGGCATATTCTTCATTAGGGAAAGTAATAGAAATCGTAATGAAAAAATTGATTTATTGGGATTTNAAAAGAAATGCATGAAAATTATTTGTGGACGGATTGGCACATTTTAAGTTTATTAGGTTTATCGATCATTTTATTCATTGCTTTTATTATGACTGAAAGAAAAGTTAATCAACCCATGATCGAGTTATCGATTTTTAGAAATGGGTCATTTAACGGCGCCAACATTGCGGCTTTTGTTCTAGGAGCCGGTTTATATGGTGGATTCACCTACCTAACCATTCTTATGCAAAATTATATGGGCTACTCTGCGTTTGAAACTGGAGTTAAAATGCTGCTAATCAGCGGGTTCACCATGATATTGGGTCCTTTGGCTGGGATTATTTCCGGAAAAATCGGCAATCGTTGGTTGATTAGTGGTGCACTATTTATTGGAGCAATTGGGATCATTCTTATTCGTCATATGATCAAAGTTCCTTTAGAATGGAGCTATTTAATGCCTGGGTTTGTTCTCTTAGGAATTAGTAATGCTTTGGTAAATCCGCCAATATCTAATGCAGTAATGAGTTCTGTTAATAAAAAACAAGTCGGAATGGCTTCTGGTATTCTAAACGTATTCCGGCAAGTCGGCATTTCATTTGGTGTGGTAATGCTAGGAATTAAGTTGACGGAAGGATATAACCATTCCTTAGATGAACATATTAGGACGATTCAAAATATGGATCCAGAATTTAAAAAACAAATGCTTGATGTTTTTCATAAAGCCGGGGCTTTTGCTGGCTCACAAATTTTTGATAGTAAACAAGCTGAAGGTTTCATACAAATGCCCGCTTTTGAAAACATTAAGAATATTGTTTATAGTGCTTTCAACGCTGGCATACAAGATGTGGATTTGTTCATTGCCATCTTTTTGCTTATTGGATCATTTGCAAGTGCTCTTTTGATTAACAAGAAACGGAAACCTGAGTAATAAATCGGTGAAGAAAAAAATCCACTCCGGGCATGAGCCGAAAGTGGATTCTTCTTTTGAAATCAACGATACACCAGACCGCCGTCCGTGAGTATGGCTTGTCCTGTAATATAGTCCGAATCATCCGAAGCCAGGAAAGATACCAGGTTCGCGACATCTTCAGGCGTCTGGTATCTCTTGAGGGCAATTGCTGAAGAGAACTTCTCGAAGGCTTCTCCCGGTTTCAGGTCGTCGTTATACTTAACCATTTCTTCGTCAATCCGATCCCACATCTTCGTTTTTGCAACACCGGGACAATAGGCATTTACGTTTATTTTAAATTTAGCCAGCTCTTTAGCGGCGGAGTGTGTAAAGGATTTCACAGCATGCTTGGTCGCTGAATAAGTGCCGAGCATTTCGTAGGACTCGTGGCCTGCTATGCTGCATGCATTGATGATCTTCCCTTTTGCTTCCTGCTTGATAAATTGATTGGCAGCAGCTTGAGTGCCAAAAACGACGCCATACACATTGATTCTGAACAGTTTGTTCAGCTGTTCCTCTGTAATCTCCAGAAATGGAGACACGGCTTCGACACCCGCATTGTTAACAAAAACATCCAAACGTCCAAATTGATCAACCGCTGCCTGAACCAGATTGAACTGGTCGTCACGCACAGATACATCTCCTTTAACACCTATAACCTGATAATTCTTGCCTTTGAATTCCGAAGCCGTGTCGTTCAGCAACGCTTCATTTATGTCATGCAGCACAACGCTGAACCCGTCTTTGCACAGCCGCTCTGCAATTCCTTTTCCCAATCCGCCTGCAGAACCCGTAACAATTGCAACCTTGCTCATTACCCTGCTCCTCCTTGTATGGAAAAAATGTATATACCCAACAATGGACTCCAATCTGGGCATTCATGCGACATATAGTACATTTCCCCTACTCGGTCTTCGATATACGAATCACAGCTAACATGAACAAAGCTTGAACGACCGGCTCATTCCAAAGAAAAAAGCCTGAAAATCAGGCTTCTCGGGTAATTATTATTTCCCCAAATCTACAGTAACGCCATTGTCCTCAAGCTCTTCGACAACCTGACTCGCCTGCTTATTCAGCGGGTTGATCGTCAACGATACTTCCTTTAAATTCGGTATCGTCTTGAGCACTTCAATATCCTGAATGAGGTTGTCGTCCAAATATAGCTGCTCCAACGTGGGATGATTCTTTAGCGGCGTCAAATCCTTAATTCGATTCCCGCTCAGTATGGCCGTTTTTAACTTCATTCCTCGAAGAGGACTTAAATCTGCCACCTGATTGTGACTGGCAAGAAGATCGGTCAGCTTATGTAAATTTTTCAGCGGCGATAGACTCTTGATCTTATTATCGTCCACGATGAGCTGCTGCAGTGAACTTAACCCGGACAGCGGTGAAAGGTCCGTAATCTGATTATCGTCAATGGCTAACATCGTCAGTTTTTTCAGCTTGCTGAGCGGTGTAATATCCTTGATCTTGTTCCCGAGCAGAAATAAGTTCTCCATGTTAACGGCATATTCAAGTCCACGCAAATCGGAGATTTTAGCACCTCCCTCCTGGGGATACAAGGTTTCCAGCTTTTGCAGATCAGCCGCTTTTATTTCCTTCTTGGCTGACAGCTTCAATTCCGAACGAATAGCCTTTGCCAAAACCGGGTCTGTAATGAGGGATGCAGCCCAAATGGACGTTGCCGGCAACAATACGAGAACCAAACCCAACACGACAACGTTTTTTACGAATCTAGATAACACAGGGACTCTCCTTTCACAAAGAAAACGAATGGGTTACTTCCTTACCTTTATCGGAATCCCCCCCAAAGTTGTTTAATGATGGTATCATTCTCTTGCGCTGTCTGTAACTGTATATGTTAGGGATTGACGCCCATACGTACGAAACATTACAATTTATTACATCTAACGGAAAGGATGTGCCATATGAAGAGCATTGTGCGAGTAAGAAAGGTGAGTTTTAATTAACCCTGTAAAGGGCATGAATGTGATAAGGTTTACCCTATGCCCTGCCCTTTGTTGGCCTTTACAGGGACAAAAAGGGAGAATAAAAATGAGAACCTATCGTTTTAAAGAAAAATACGGGAACTTGATCAATGAATTAATTACAGATTTTGAAGAACAAACGAATAGTAAATATATTATGGGCCCGGATGCCCTTTGCCTGCTTGAGCTGCTGTGCGAAAAAATGAAGCTTGCACCCGGAATGCGAATTCTGGACATGGGCTGCGGAACAGGCTTCACATCGATTATTCTGGCCAAGGAATATGGAGTCACTGTATTCGCAAATGATCTCTGGTTTAGTGCAAGCGATAACTACAAGCGCTTTGTCAAAGCAGGAGTCCATGATCTGGTAGTTCCAATCCAGGCTGAGGCTCATAGCTTGCCTTATGCCAGTGATTTTTTCGATGCGGCGATCAGTATTGATGCGTACCATTATTTTGGAACCGATGAGTGCTATTTCGGCAACCATTACGCGAGATTAGTCAAGCAAGGCGGTCAGTTCGGGGTTGTCAGCCCTGCGCTAACACGTGAATTTACCGAGGGCTTGCCGCAGGGGCTGGTTCCGCTATGGGAACCGGATATGTATACCTGGCATAGTGCCGGTTGGTGGAGAAGTATGTGGCAAAAAACAAACCTTGTCGACGTTACATGCTCGGAGGAGATTCCGAACGGCAAGGCGCTGTGGAGAGCTACGGCTGACTTCGACCTTCACGATGCCGACACCGATAATTACTTAACTTTAATGCTCATGACTGCGGTAAAAAAATAGTTTTGGTTTCTAGCCAAAAAGGTAGGAGAGTTTCCTCTCTCCTACCTTTTATGTATATGAGCCACACAATCGGAGGTGAAGCCGATGAAATGGAGAGAGATTACCGAACTGCACCCAGATTGCTTGCCGCCTGCGAACGGCCTGTGATATTCAATTTTTGCGCAACCACATCTTATTCCATATTGTTCATAAAGTTATGCTTCTCTAAGTAATTCAGTACGGTCTGCGAGAATTCGAGATGAGATTCTTTCGTATATTTAACCATCGTATAGATTTGAGCAAGATTTTTTAATCCCAATTGTTCTGTCATTTCTTTAAGCTCAGGAACGTTCATGTAGCGTTTCCATCCCTTTTCGTTTCTTTCTCTATAGATGTCTTGAATGTCTTCATCTGAATAATCCTGGTACTGATCATAATGTACAAGCCCATGCTTCGGCAATCGGTCACGCAGCGCAGGAGCTTCTGCAGGATACCCCAATGAATAGCCGACAATCGGCACGACATTGGGTGGCAAGTTCAACAGTTCACCAATCTGGTCACAGTTCGCAAGCGTTGAACCCATGTAACAAATGCCCAGTCCCGCATTCTCTGCTGCCAGAGCACAGTTCTGTGCTGCCAGACTTGCATCAATGGCTCCGATCATAAAGCTCATGAAATTATCAAAATGCACAGGTGCATCCTGGAGCAACAGCCATTTTCTCATTCTATTGAAGTCAGCACAAAAGGTTAATAAAACCGGAGCATCGACCACCATCGATTGTTCCATATGTGCGTTGTATAGCTTTTTCTTAAGCTCTTTGTCTTTCGTTACTATAATAGAGTATGCTTGCATATTGCCGCTTGAAGAGGCACGAATACCCGCATCCAATATTTGTTCCAGAAGTTCCTGACTTACGTCTCTCTCTTCATATTCTCGTATAGATCTATGTCCGTGTATGACATCGTTAAATTCCAAAGCACTCACTCCTCCAAATAATCGTTAGCAATATACGCTTTAAAGGATGTCCCTTTAATTCGTTCGTCTGCGTTCTTTACTCATTCTACCGAATCTTATTAACCAGTGTCCAATATCCGACTTCAATTTCTTCTGGTACATCTTGATGATAATAAAAGTTTCTGTTCTTTCCGAGACTTTGCCAAACTCTTCAATTCTGATTAAATCCCCCAACGATTAATACCGCAACCTTCTCGGCAACTTCCTCTTTGTCCAAAGCAATATTCCCTGTGGCCCATTGGAGGGCTCCTTCGTGAATCATTTGCGCAAAGATAGATGAATAGAAAGTCTTCTCATCCTCTGAGCAAAAGGGGGCTAACCCCTTCAACAAATAAGCCCTCAATTCGGTTACTGCTTTGTCTTTCAATTGCGGTACGACTAAAGCCACATAGCTGCTGCGGCATTGGATGTTGGGTTGTTGATAAAAATCGCATAATGCCAAGACAAGTTGAGCAATATTCTCTTGATCGAATTTAACTTCCCCTTTCGTTCGATTCAAGATAGCAGTCGAGGCAGAGTCGCCTACGATATAGTCCAACAATTCGTACTTGTCATTAAAATGCGCATAGAAGGTGGCACGATTGACTTGGGCGCCCTTGGCAATATCCGCAATCGTTATTTTCTCAAAATCCTTTATTGACACGAACTGAAAGAACGAGTTTATCAAGGCTTGCTTTGTTTGCGTCATTCTCATGTTCATGACTTTGTTCGCCATATTTGACCTCCATGATCCCCGACATTTCATTGAACTTGTTGCTATAGCAACAGTCATGCACCGTTTGTTGGTTGATCCCATAAAGAAGCGGCAGTATATTATCCAATAAAGCAACATGCGTTAGTTTAACACTATATCACAATAAGGAGCTCAGAAAAATGAAAACTATAGCAATCGTAGGGGCAGGACCAGGACTAGGGCTGTCTCTAGCCAAAAAATTTGGAGCGAACGGCTTTAAAGTGGCCCTTATCTCTCGCAACCAGGATAAATTATCCAAAATGATAGAGGAACTCGGAGAGCTGCATATTGAAGCGCGCGCTTTTGTTGCGGATGTTAATGACTTAGCTGCCTTAAAACTAGCCATACAGGCCGCGAAATCAGCGTTCGGTTCCATTGAAGTGCTGGAATTCAGCCCATATGCAGGGTGGGAAAAATTCACGCATGTATTGGAAACAACACCTCAGAGTGTGCTGGAACAGATCCATAGTTTTTTACTGCCTGCCATACTTTCAGTCAACGAGGTACTGCCTGAGATGATACAAAATGGCGCTGGAGCCCTATTATTTACGACCGGTATCTCTGCCATGCATCCTTTGGCTATGGTAGGGAATGGCGGAATCGTTATGTCCGGTATTCGTAATTATGCCACCAACCTGCACAATGAGCTGAAAGAAAAAGGGGTCTTCGTCGGGCACCTCTCCATCGGCACGATGATACAAGCCGGCACAACCGGAGATCCGGATGTGATTGCGGCTGCTTGGTATAACCTTTTTGAGAAAAAGGACCATTTCGAGGAAACATTCCCCTTGAGTTTCTAACCCGTTCATTGCCCATTTATTTAAAAGCGAAGCGAAAAGACCATGAGCTGGTTCAAGCAGATGCTTCGCTCTTCCAGGAGACAAGCGCAAAGAAACCGTCCTTTGGTAAAATGGAGGTCCCACCCACCATATACGAAAGGAACGGTTTCTTTTTTACACTTACTATAGATGAACCGACTCTGCCTGCCAATGGAACCACAACTCGCAGCGCAATAGCGGCAAGCGGGCACTGGGCATCTTCGGCTTAACGCTACAGCAGTTCCTTGCGCAGCTGCTCCGGCGATTTCGGCGAGAGCAGGCCGAACGGGATATCGAAGACGGTGTGCGCGCCGGACTCTCCCTTTTGCGCCAGTCGGTAGGCCGCGCGGGCATAGGCGACCAGCACGCTGGCGGTAAATTCAGGATTGCTGTCCAGCTTCAGACTGAACTCGACGAGCTGCTTATTCCCCGCTCCAGTCCGTCCGCTTCGGATAACATGGCCGCCATGCGGCATTGCACCATGTTCTGCAGCGAGCGTCTCTTCGCTCACGAAATGAACTACAGTCTCGTAATCGGCAAAATAATTCGGCATGCTGCGGATCGTCTCCGCAACCGCCTCGCGGTCTGCGCCGTCCTCGGCCACTACATAACACTCGCGCAGATGCTTGTCGCGGGTAGTCAGCACCGGGTTCTCCCCGCTGCGTACGCGCGCCACCGCTTCTTCACGCGGAATGGTGTACTGGATGCCGTTCTTGACGCCGGGAACACGGCGGATGGCGTCGGAATGGCCCTGGCTCACACCTTTGCCCCAGAAGGTGAATTCGCTGCCTTCCGGCAGCACGGCTTCTGCCAGCAGACGGTTCAGCGAGAACAGTCCCGGGTCCCAGCCGGTAGAAATGACGCTGACAGTCCCCGCCGCCCGGGAGCTGGCCTCCACTTCCGCATAATACTCCGGAATTCGCGCATGGGTATCGAAGCTGTCGACCGTATGGAACAGCTTCGCCAGAGCCGGGCCCTGTTCCGGCAGATCGGTTGCGGAGCCGCCGCATAGGATCAGCACATCGATTTTTCCCCGATAAGCCTCAATATCGTTAATGGACACCATCTGTGTGCCCGCCTCTAAGGTGTGGGGGTCTCGGCGCGTAAAAATCGCTTCCAGTCGAAGATCAGGATTTTGCCGGATTGCCGCCTCGACGCCACGTCCGAGATTGCCGTAACCGACGATGCCGATGGAAATAGGTTGGGTCATGGTTATCGTGTCCTCCATTTCATAATATGCTGGATCAGACCCAGCCGCGGGCGATCATCGCTTCGCTGATCCGTTTAATGGAGATCATGAAAGCGGCAGTGCGCAGATCGGTGCCGTGCTCACGGGACAAGGCGCGGACTGCATCATAAGAAGCGTACATCCGCTGCGACAGACGCTCCAGCACCTCTTCTTCCGTCCAGTAGAAGTTGGCCAGATTTTGCACCCATTCGAAATACGATACGGTGACGCCGCCTGCATTGGCCAGAATATCGGGAATGACGAGCACGCCATTTTCCTGCAAAATTTTGTCCGCCTCCGGAGTGGTCGGGCCGTTGGCCGCTTCGGCGATGATCCGGGCCCGGACGTTGGCCGCATTAGCGCCGGTGATCACATTCTCGAGTGCCGCGGGGACGAGGATATCGACATCCAGCTCCAGCAGCTCTTCGTTCGTAATCACGTAAGGCTCGCCGTAGTCGGCCAGCTTGGCATGGTCTTTAAGCGCAAAAACTCTCGGCAAGTCAAGACCTTCCGCCTGATACAATCCCCCCCTCGAATCGCTGACCGCAACAACCTTACAGCCTTGTTCGGCCAGCAGTCTGGCCGCGGTCCGTCCGGCATTGCCGAAGCCCTGCACCGCAACCGTTGCACCTTCCGGAGATACGTCCAGCTCCTTGAGCGCAGCAAGCACTGTGTACACGCAGCCTTGCGCCGTCGCTTCATTCCGGCCTTTGGAGCCGCCGAGGATGAGCGGTTTGCCTGTGATGACGCCCGGCGTGTTGACTCCCTTAAGTCGGCTGTATGTATCCATCATCCAGCCCATAATCTCCGGTGTCGTGTAAACATCCGGCGCTGGAATATCTTTATCGGGACCGATGAAATCGAATATAGCCTCCATAAAGCCGCGGCTGACACGTTCCAGCTCGCCTTTGCTCAGCTGATGCGGATCACAGATAACCCCGCCCTTGCCGCCACCATAAGGCAGACCCACAACGCCGCATTTGAAGGACATCCACATCGACAATGCTTTGACCTCGTCCAGCGTAACGTTAGGATGGAAACGAATGCCCCCTTTTCCCGGACCGACCGCGTCGTTGTGCTGGGAACGGTAACCCTCGAAGACGACTACGCTGCCATCGTCCATCTTGACGGGAAAATTGACGGTCAGCACACGCTTCGGTTTTTTCAGAATATCGGTAATATGCGGCGAAAGCTGCAAATAGGCAGCCGCTTCATCAATCTGTTGTTTCACAATTTCAAAGGGGTTTAAGGTCTCTTGCGACGGTGCCACGTTCTCTGTAATGCTCATGTGCTTCAACCCTTTCTCCATCTGATTTTGCGGTTCACCGCATTAAAGAAGGTTAAAATACATCTTACATCATACGTCAGTTTTGTAAAAGACTTTTTACGGAAAATCTTTGATACCTTTTCATTCAGATACGAAAATGTGCGTATTTTTTGCTTACATTTATGCTTATAGATTTGATTCGGACGGTTAATTTTATGCGACTGGGGGATTCATGAGGGCAAATTAATGTCGCAGGGGATCGAAAGCATTGAACTTGGAATCATTTTGTAGCATAAAAACAAAGCATCTGAGGTCGCGCCTCAGATGCCTTGTATTTAGTATTGTTTTTTGACTGGTTCAATTTTATTAATCTTCTACACCAGTGGGCAGGTTTTTACTCGCTACATTTGGCTTCGTGTACATTTTATTGAGTATGATCGTTTGCACGATAATGAATATACCGCCAACCGCCCAATATAATGGTAACGCGGCAGGCATCATAAAAGAAAACACACCCATCATGATCGGTGACAACAACCCGATGAAAGCCATTTGGTTATTTTGATTTTGCTGATACTGCGCTGAAACGGATTGAGACACGCGGAATTGAACGTAATACACCGCAGCGGCAATAAGCGGCAAAATCATATCTGTTTTCCCCAAGCTAAACCACAGAAAATCGTGAGCTGCAATCTCTGGGGTACGACGAATGGCGTAGTAAAATGCGAGGGTGATTGGCCATTGGATAAGCATCGGTAAACACCCTATGTTTAAGGGATTAAATTGATGCTTCTGGTAGAGCTGCATCATCTCGACTTGCTGTTGTTTTCTGGCATCCGCACTGACGTCGTTCTTATACTTCTCCTTAAGTGCAGTAGCAGGGTAGGCTGCCGAGAAAATCTCGGCAGCTTCTTTTATCCTAAGTTCCCACCTCCAACCTCGTTAGTATTGGGGTGGGAACTTAGCCGTACTGATCCCAAGGATCAAGATACAACAGGACTTTGACTTTCTGTGCCGTGCCGAAGCACTTCTGGCAAAACGCCGACACATCACGTCCGAGTTGTCCTTCGAACCACTGACGCCCAAGCAGGAACGAATCCGTACGTTGACGGCTCCGACCTTTACCTCGCCCGTCATCATGAGAGTTATCATTTAAAGCAGCTTAATGATCTCTCCCAGCTCATCGACCAATCCTTTTGCAAGTTCAAAATTGTTATCTTTTAATGCCAACTCTATTTTCATTTCAACCGACTTTTTCTTTTGTTCCGTTTCCAAATAGTCTCGATTAAAGTGACTCGCATAAATCATCTGTCTAAATTTTCTCATGCTCATTTTTCTAATCTTCTTATCGTCAATGATTAACACATAATGCATGCCGTTTACGACCGAATAGAAATCATGAGAAATCATCAAAATCGCACCTTTATAGTCTTCGATGGCTTTCTCCAGTGCGATCTGTGCATAGATATCCAAATGGCTTGTCGGTTCGTCAAGAAGCAGGATGTTTGCCTTGCTGGCAGACACTTTGGCCAACTGAAGCATGTTTTTTTCTCCACCGGACAAAGATTCAATTTTTTGATCAAGGATTTCTCCTTCAAAATTATAGTTTGAAAGATACGATCGGATCTCGTCATACGTTTTAAACCCGGCATCGATGAATTCATCCATTATGGTATTGGATTCTTTTAGCGTTTCGCCATGAAGCTGAGATAAATAAGCCACTTTGGCATCAGCCTTTATTTCGATCGACTCATGATTGTTTTCAATGATTTTTCGGAGCAAAGTCGTTTTCCCGGTACCGTTTGGACCGATAATGGCTACTTTATCCGTAGATTGAATCTCAAAGCTAACATTTTCTAAAAGCAGCTCATTGAAGGCAATGCTATAATCATGGACGCTTACAACAGGGGTCTCTTCCATTTCCTGATCCATACCAAAAGTAATATCCGGCTGCTTAATATCAACAAACGGCGCTTTGATTCTACGCGCTTCCAATCTTTCTTGAAACTTGACTCTGGCTTTTAACGCTCTGCCTCTGGCTGCTTCTGAATTATTAGTCGCGATCGCTCTAAGATTATTGATGATGTTCTCGTTTCGCCCGATTTCTTCTTCTTCCGCAATTGCGAGTTCTTGCAGCTCAATTTTGGTCTGAATCAATGAGAATTTATACTCGATATATCGCCCGTCAAACTCTTGGATCTCCTTGTTTTCAAGGTGTATGATTTTGTTGAAACAATGATGGAGCAAATAGCGGTTGTGCGTAACGACCAGCAGCATTCCCTTGTGGGTATTAATCAATTTTTTAAGCGCATTTAGGTTTTCAAAGTCTAAAAACACATCCGGTTCGTCCATAATCATCAAGTCCGGACTGTTAAGCATTTCCTTTATCACTTGAATAAGTTTGAATTCTCCGCCGCTCAGATCGGATACCTTAAGATCTTTAAGCTTCATGAGGTTTGCCAGATTTAGTTTCTTATTCATGCTGCTTTCAAAATCATCGCCGCCTATTGAATTGAATGCGTCCAAAGCCAATTGAAGCTTTTCCAGCAGCGAATCCATGTCCGATGTGGTTTCCATTTCAGCATAAATGGATGCGATCTCATCTTGTATCTGGATAAAGGCTTCCCCGATATAGTCAAAAACGGTTGTTTCTTCAGGCTTGTCTACTTGCGAGAACTGACTGACATACCCGATTTTGCAGGTCGGATCTATCTCTAGCTTCCCCTCAAACAAATACCTTTCGGGATCGATCAGGATATCGATCAGTGTACTTTTCCCGCTGCCGCTTGTTCCGATAAAAGCGCAATGTTGCCCCTCTTCAAGCTGAAACGAAATGTCCTTATATAGCTCTTTTTGCGGAAATGAGAAGGATAAGTTATCCACTTTTATCATATGGTTGCCTTTCTTAAAACGATAGTGGTGACGATTAGGGTTGGCTGCCTACAAAATCTCTTTATTAAAATGTCCTCTTGTGTCGGTTTCCTGATTAAAGACGGCATGATTCATTGAGCCATCTAATTTGCCTGAGGCCTGATGAATAACGTTCACAACCTGCTCTTGTGATTCAACGGTGAAGCTTAATCGGAATGCCTCGATTCCTTTGATGTTTTGCAGCTCATCCAAAAGATTAAGCGTCTTCCCATTAAGGACAGTCGTTGTACAATCATCATGGGAAAGGATAGGGAACGTTCCGTTCTCATCTTTTAATGCATAGCTCTTCGTCTTGCAAACTCTGCATTGATTCATTTTTTTCATCGGACAATATTTGGTAAACATCAAGGGAGCCTTGCCATATACAATCATTTCCAGCGAAGGATAGCTGTCATTTTCTTCATAATAGGCATTCATTAAATCTTCCATTTGGTTCTTATTCAATTCATAAGATAAAGTGACTCGTTTTGCACCTAA
>NZ_JAHCMB010000131.1 GCF_019904155.1 Paenibacillus sinensis | reverse complement strand
ATACAACATTGCTAAACTCTGCCCCTTTAGTTCCATGGTTTGTGGGAAATGATGAGGTGTCTTTGACAGTTTTATGCAAGAGTCTAAATTGTATATATTCCAGTTCCATAAGATCATCATAAAATGAGTCTTTCATGTATTCGTTATTAAATAGATCCTTTAACTTGTTGGAATACTCTAGTATCCGATTTTTATTAACAGCAAGTAGAGCGTTTCCGCCTATGTGGGCGATGGGATCAACCGCTGGCCGGCTGTGCACCGGCTAGATCGAGGGGTTGAGAGGGGCGAGTCTAATGACCATCTTTGAGGTTGAGTCGGATAAACCGGGAGCGTATCTGCATAATTTTGCCCATACGTTCGTCACATATTTGCTGTTGTTACTGGCGGGACTGGCTTTCTCAGTCGACTTCCTCATTATGATCGGCTTCATCTGGATGGTGCATATCGACATAGACCGAATGATGGGTTACGGATTGAAATACGAAACGGATCTTAAAGACATGCATATCCAAAGGTTATAAAACTCGCAAATCGAATGCCCCGCGCTTCGGCTACTATGGTGTTCTTTCTTACTTTATTGCAGGTAATCTCTTTGTCAAATACTTTTCCAGCTTTGACCTTGTTGCTGTGAGAGGCGTATAAATCATCACTCTCATATCAGGATCATTGGGGATTTGCAGGGTAATATGTTCAAACTCCAGGCGCCCCATGTCAGGATGCTCCACTTCTTTCAATCCTTCAAGAGAGCCGGGAGTTTCATGCTGCGGCCATAGCCGGTCAAATTCAGTACTTACTCGTTTAAGATCTTCAATTAATCCGGCAAACGACGAATCTTCAACGTAGCGGGCTGATGCCGTGTGGAATTCCGCAATCATTCCCGTAGCCTTTTGATCGAAATTTTTGAAGCGCCCCTTCCATACTGGGTCGGTGAAATACCGCCAGATTAAATTCAAATCATGGGGCGGGGATGCTGAGGAAATAGAGAAAATCTCATCTGCAGCATCATTCCAGGCCACAAAATCCCAGCGTCTTCCCAAAACATATGCAGGATTCGGATTTAGGTCATCCAGCATCCTTTGAAATGCTGACCCTATACTTTCTTCATGAGGAGACAAGTAAGGAGGAAGCGATTCTCCTGCAAGAAAAAAGAGATGGCGTCGTTCATTGGGACTGAGCCTGAGAGCCGCAGCTAGACTTTCCAACACTTGTACTGACGGACGGACATCACGTCCCTGCTCCAGCCACATGTACCAGGATGTGCCGATATTCGTCAGTTGGGCGACCTCTTCGCGACGCAATCCGGCTGTCCGGCGGCGCGTCCCAGTCGGCAATCCCACATCCGCAGGAGAAAGGTTGGACCTCCGTTTGCGCAAAAAATCACCGAGAGCCGAACGCCGCTCGCTATCGTTCATCTCGCCCCCTCCTTATCTATTACTCGGAAACCTATGATTAAGCAACCTCTCGTCAGAAATATATTAGAAAATTATACTCAATTGTAGAAAATGCTTCAACCCAGATTGAAGCCTTTCAAACCATTACCGATTTTAAAGGAGACAAGCCATGCAAACAACAACTCAGCAAAAAAATAACAATTCTGAGGGAATGCTTAGCAATAAGGTAGCTCTGGTTACAGGGGCAAGCCGCGGCATCGGGGCAGCGGCAGCCAAACTCTTCGCCGAAGAAGGAGCGTTGGTTACGCTCGTCGCAAGAACAGAAGCATCTCTGCGCTCTGGAGTAGAGGAAATTATCGCGAAAGGCGGTAAAGCTGACTACATTGTAGCCGATCTGGCCGATTCCGCCAGCATCGAACGGGCGGTTCAAACGACCGTTGAACGTCACGGTCGCCTGGATATAGCATTCAATAATGCTGGGGTTGCGACCCCCTTTTTGCCCATGACAGAGGTCAAAGAGGAGGATTTCGACCTTCTTCAAGCTGTAAATTACAAAGGAATCTGGGCAGCAATGAAGGCGGAAATCAAGGCTATGCTCGATACATCAGGTACCGGCGCCATTGTCAATAACAGCAGCGTGGGCAGCTTCAGAGGTAATCCGGGGTTGTCTGTCTACGGAGCTGCCAAACGAGCTGTTAATAGTCTGACCGAAACGGCTGCCATTGAATTCGGGCCTTCGGGTATCCGCGTAAACGCTATTGCACCTGGCACCACCATGACCGAGATGATCGAGGAATTAGTTGCTCAAGTTCCAGATATAATCGAAAAAAACAACTTATCGACGCCTCTTAGACGTCCTGCCGATCCTCATGAGATCGCGCAAGCGGCAGCCTGGCTACTGAGCGATCGCGCATCTTTCGTCACAGGCGTCGTTCTGCCGGTGGACGGTGGTGCAAGAGCGTAATCGCGAACAAAGGGAGTATCCCCAAGGGGCCATTGACCCGGGATACTCCTTCCGTATGTTATGAAAAGGTCCGAGAATGAATTCTTCCTTCAATTGCTGTTGTCACCACCTTCAATGGGATGAACGGATGATCATTGTTATCCCACTCCTTATGAAGACGATCCAGAAATTCCAGCATGAACTGATGCGGCTTCTCAGCCAGCTCACGGCCGCGTAGGCAGCGCGGTTAAGTAAAGACACGGCACATCAGTGGAATTGACGATGACCAAGGCAAAAACGGCTCTAGCGACTTCGGATCACGGAGATCTTCGAGCTGCGGCAATTTCTCGAAAAGATACATGAGGTACTTATACGGATGCACCATTTTCCTTCGCCGTCTCGATGATACTGCAAATCGCTGCACTGGTCTTTGCGCCTCTTGGAGTGTTAGCAAACAGCCAGTTTTTTCTCCCAATGACAAACGGCTTGATCGACCTCTCGCTTCGATTGTTATCGATCTCAAGCCTTCCGTCCTTCAGAAAAGCGATGAGCTTCTCCCACTGATTCAGACTGTAGGCGATTGCTTGTCCAACCAAACCTTTCTGCTCAATCGTTTGAATGGCCTCTACTTTGAATTCCTCTGTGTACGATCGAAAGACTTGTCCCTTTTTCGCCATACAAAAATCCCCTCCAAGTTTACTCATTCCCTCATGTTAAACACATAAGGTTTTTTACGAGTGTCTACTTGATGGGGATAATACCATTTAATAAGGATTGATTTCACGTGACAAAAGTTCGTTCCAAATAAGTGACAAGCTAAATTACAAACAGTGACAATCTGAATCACAACTCACAACAGTCCTAAGTTAGGTTAAATCCCCCGCTGCCTCATCGCCTCAAACAGCAGAATCGTCGCGGCCATTGCCGCATTGAGCGATTCGGCCCGGCCGCGCATCGGAATGATGATGCTCTTGTCGACCTGGGCGGCCGTCTCCGGCGAGATTCCCCGGCCTTCGCTGCCGATCAGCAGCCACTGGCTGCCGCAAAAATCATGGCTGTAGCAGGAATCCTCCCCCTGCAGCGAAGTGCTGACCAGCAGCGCCCCGCGCTCCCGCGCCTTTGGCAGCAGCTCCGCAAGATCTGCCTCCACTACCGGCAGATGGAACATCGAGCCCATCGTGGAGCGGATGGTCTTCGGATTGTACAGGTCGGCACAGCCCCGCCCGAGCACGACGCCGTCCGCGCCCGCCGCGTCCGCGCTGCGGATGATCGTGCCGACATTGCCTGGGTCCTGCACGCCATCCAGGACCACGACAAGGGCACCATGCACCAGCAGCGCCTCTTCCGCCGCGCTCTGCGCTTTGCGCACGACCGCGAATACGGGCTGCGGCGTGCCGGTGCTGCTGCATTTAGCGATGACGGCGGCCGAGACCGCCACCGTCTCCATGCCGGAGACGGCCTGAAGCAGCCCGTCCAGCTCGGCAGGCATGCCTTTTTCCAAATCATAGGCCAGTACCTCGACCTCCGCTTCCGCCAGCAGCGCCTCCTGAACGAGATGAATGCCTTCAACGATATATTTTCCCTGGCGGTCGCGATGCTTCTTCTCCTGCAGGGCCGCCCATTCTTTAACCCGCGCGTTCTGCGGGGACATAATTTCCATAGGGTCCAACCTTTCTTCTCTTCGCAGCTTATAAAAACCTTATGCACATATTCTGACACCAGCTCGCGCAGCGAGGTCTTCCCCGCCCCTATTGATACGCCAGCTCCAGCTTGGTCAAGCTGTCCTTGTGCCCCACAATTACGAGCACATCCCCTCCGGTAAGCCGGTCATCGGCATTGGGTGTAATGTTCATTTCATCACCGCGCCGGATGGCGATTACGTTACAGCGGTATTTCGCCCGGATGTCGAGCTCCTGCAGGTTCCGGCCGATCATCGCTGCCGCTGCTTTCATTTCCAGAATGCTGTAATCCGGCGAGAGCTCAATATACTCCAAAATATTCGGCGAAGCCAAGTGGTGGGCTACCCGGGTTCCCATATCCCGCTCCGGATAGATGACCTTGTCTGCTCCGATTTTGCTCAGCACCTTGCCGTGCAGCTCGCTCTTCGCCTTCACCAGAATAACGGGAACACCGAGATCCTTCAGGATCAGCGTTGTCAAAATACTGGATTGAATATCCTCTCCGATCGCCACGACAACGACGTCGAAATTGCGAATGCCGAGAGCCCGAAGCGCCTCCTCGTCCGTCGAATCCGCCGACACCGCATGCGTGACGATGGCTGAAATCTCCTGCACGCGCTGCTCGTCCGCATCGATCGCCAGCACGTCGTAGCCCATCCCGCTAAGCGCCCTGGCTATGCTTGACCCGAACCGGCCCATCCCGATGATGGCGTACTGCTTCTTGGCCATTCCTGCGCCCCCCCGTTGTCAACAATATCGGTAACAGTATAGCATACGGCCGGAGAAACTTGAATTTTCGACGCAGATTCCGGATATATTAAGGCAAGCTTAGTTGATTGATCCAGCGAAGCATAACCCATTCTCTTATCCAAAAAGGAGGCTGCCCCATGCCCGTCACACTCGATTTGCGACAGGCCATTATCCATAAGACCCACGGCCAGTCCGAGGACATCCTGCGGGAGATGATCGATGGCTCCGTCGACGGTCCGGAAACCGCCCTGCCAGGACTCGGCGTCCTGTTCGAAATGATCTGGAAGGATCTCGACCCCGCGAAGAAAGACAAGGTGATCGAAATGCTCCACGACCGGTTGGACAAGATTTCGCTTGGCTCGCTGACGACTGAGAGCTGATATGCAGACAGCGGGCTGCGGACCGCTGCGCGGCGCACTTGAAGTAACCCAGACATCGGAAGGATGCTCTGTGCAGTTGTATATCATATGTCAGACATCTTTTCTCACGCAGCAGATACAGCCGGACACAATCAGACATATCCGACATAGCTGACACGACTGACACAGCCCAAAAAAGCCTTTGCGAATGCGCCGCAGGAAGCGGCGCGAATCGCGAAGGCTTTGCTGTATTTCCCCATATTGATTAAACGCTGATCACACACTGATCAAATAGCGATTTACTGAACGAAATGGAGCCTGCTAGCCTGCTCCTCTTACGCCGTTCTCTCCGCCACCACGCCTCTTAGGGTGCGGTTTCGAGGAACTTAGCGCTCGGATTCTTCTCCATCGCCGTCCGCATGGCGTACTCATTCTCGAACAGGACGACGAAGTTGCCCTTTTTGTCCGTCACAAGCGTCGAGTTGATACGGAACTTGCTCGTATCAGGCTTATTCTCATCGATGATCCAGCGCGCGAACTGATACGGCATGCGCTGAAGCTGCACATCTACCCCGTATTCGCCCTTCATCCGGTACTCGAACACCTCGAACTGCAGCTGTCCCACGACGCCGAGAATAATATCGTCGAAGCTGACGGTCCGGAACACCTGAATCATGCCCTCTTCCGTCAGCTGGTCGATCCCCTTCTGGAACTGCTTCGATTTCAGCGCATTCTTGATGCTGACCTTGGCGAAGATTTCCGGAGAGAACGTCGGCAGCTCGTCGAATTCCACATCCCCCGCCTGGCTCAGCGAATCGCCAATCCGGAAAATGCCGGGATCGAACAGGCCGATTATATCCCCCGGATAAGCCTCCTCAACAATATCACGGTCCTGGGCGAGGAACTGCTGCGGCTGGGAGAGCTTGATGTCCTTCCCGGCCCGCACATGCTTCACGCTCATGCCCCGCTGGAACTTGCCGGACACAATCCGCAGGAAGGCGATCCGGTCGCGGTGCGCAGGGTTCATGTTGGCTTGAATCTTGAACACGTAACCAGTGAACTTCTCGTTCGTCGGTTCAACCACGCCCGCTGTGCTTCTGCGCGGCTCCGGCTTCGGCGCCAGCTGCAGGAAGTTCTCCAGGAACGTCTGCACGCCGAAGTTGTTGATCGCACTGCCGAAGAATACCGGCGTCAGCTCGCCGCGCAGCACCTTCTCGTAATCGAAGGGATCGCCCGCCACATCGAGCAGCTCCAAATCCTGGCACAGCTGGTCGTGCAAATATTCGCCCGCCATCTCACGGATAACCGGGTCTTTATAATCTTCCACCTTCTGCACCTTGATGACCGAATGGTCGTCGCCCTGGAACAGCTCAACCTGGCTCTTCATCCGGTCATATACGCCGCACAGCTCGCGTCCCGAGCCGATCGGCCAGTTCATCGGCACCGAACGGATGCCGAGCACCTGCTCCAGCTCTTCCATCAGCTCGAACGGGCTTCGTCCTTCGCGGTCGAGCTTATTGATGAAGGTGAAGATCGGAATGCCGCGCTTGGCGCATACCTGGAACAGCTTGATCGTCTGCGCCTCGACGCCCTTGGCGACGTCGATCAGCATGACCGCGCTGTCCGCAGCGGTCAGCGTCCGGTAGGTGTCCTCACTGAAGTCCTGGTGACCCGGTGTATCCAATATGTTGATCCGGTGTCCATTGTAATCGAACTGCATCACCGAGGAGGTAACGGAAATCCCGCGCTGCTTCTCGATCTCCATCCAGTCGCTTGTTGCGTGCTTGCTCGCCTTGCGGGCTTTGACCGTTCCGGCCAGCCGGATGGCGCCGCCGAACAGGAGCAGCTTCTCCGTAAGTGTCGTTTTACCTGCGTCAGGGTGAGAAATGATCGCAAACGTCCGGCGTTTGTCCACTTCCTGCTGCAGCTGTTGATCGGTTATTTGACTCATTGCACATATCCCTTCATATCTGTATTGTGAACCGTCCGGTAGGCTATCGGTTTACATTTCGGTCAAATCGGTGTGGCTTTCATTCTTCCGCGCTCCTTATCAAGCAAATCGGGCTTAGTCCCGGTCTATACCTGCGATATCAAAGCCCTGCTTGATAATCGGCAGCACGGGCATCCTTTAAATTATATCAAAATGGAGCATGCGTTATCTACCCAAAAGCCTGCCCCCTGAAAAAATATGTCCCTGCCCCAAATTACGTGCCACTCCCGGGGATAAACGCCTATCGAGGCCCCTTCATGAACACCCGGCGCTGAACAGCATCTGCTACAGAGCTTTGCCTTGAATAACCTTTTTGGATTCAAAATCTCACCCGTATGAGAGCAAAATCCCATTCACTGTCCTGCTCTTCCGCCCCCAGATCTCTCTGACTAATAGTGCCCTTCGCCAAATCCGTCCATGCAAAAAATCCCCCCGCCTTTCGGCAGAGGGACTATCAGATATAGCTATAAAAGATTCAGTCGATGTTCGGTTAGTCGTTAACCTTCCACACCACATTATCTTCCTCCTGGCCGTTCACCGGCCACCAGTGGAAGTCATCCTGGGCCAGCAGCTTGTCGGCTTCCTCCGGTCCCCAGGTTCCGGCCGGGTAGAAGGCCAGATCGCCGGCCTCTTCTCTCCAGGCTTTGGCGATATGGTCCACGAACGACCAGGCCGACGATACTTCGTCCCAGCGGGTGAAGTACGTGGAGTCGCCGCGCGCCGCATCGTGAAGGAGGCGCTCATAGGCTTCCGGCGAGTTGATTCCGACCATGCAGCTCTGGCAGAAATCCATCGCCAGCGGCTCGATATCCGATTCCGAGCCCGGCTTCTTGGCGTTGATCTTCACATAGATGCCTTCCATCGGATTTACGCGAATGACGAGCAGATTGGGCTCCAGATTATGCTTCTGTCCGAGATAGACGTTGGTCGGCATGCGTTTGAATTCCACAACGACCTCGGTGGTCTTCACCGGCAGGCGCTTGCCTGTGCGAATGTAGAACGGCACGCCGGCCCAGCGGAAGTTGTCCACGAACACACGGGCCGCAAAATAAGTCTCCGTGTTGGACTCCGGATTCACCTTGTCTTCCTCGCGGTATGCCGGAGCGTCCTTACCTTTGAACAGGCCCTGGGTATACTGACCGCGGACAACATTCGTGCGCACTTCTTCAGGTGTAGAGTAAGGCCGCAGCGAGCGCAGCACCTTCACCTTCTCGTCGCGGATGTCCTCCGCAAGCAGACGACTTGGCGGCTCCATCGCGATCATGGTGAGCAGCTGAAGCATATGGTTCTGAGCCATGTCGCGCAGCGCGCCCGCATGGTCATAGTAACCGCCGCGTTCCTCAACGCCTACGGTCTCGCCAAGAGTAATCTGGATGTTGGCAATATGCTGCTTGTTCCACAGCGGCTCGAAGAAGGCGTTGGCGAACCGGATCACTTCGATATTCTGAACCATTTCCTTGCCGAGGTAGTGGTCGATCCGGTAAATCTCTTCTTCCTTGAATACCTGGCGGATTTGCTCGTTCAGCTTCTGCGCCGATTCCAGATCGTAGCCGAACGGCTTCTCGATCACAAGACGGCTCCAGCCTTCCCCGTCCAGCATACCGCCTTCCTTCAGGTTGAACGATACGCTGCCGAACAGCTCGGGAGCAAGCGCGAGATAGAACAGCCGGTTGCCCGGAATGTGGAACCGTTCCTCCAGCGCCTCCGTCTGCGCTCTCAGCTCGCGGAAGCCGTCGATATTGTTGATATCGAGGGATTTATATTCGAAATGATCGACGAAACCGGCCCATTCCTGGTCATCAATAGCCTGGTAGCGGCTGAATTCAGCGATCGACTGCTTGATATCTTCCTTGAATTCGTCCGGTGTACGGGGACGCCGGGCCACGCCGATTACTGCAAAGTCTTCAGCCAGCTTCCCTTCGCGGTACAAGCTGTAAATCGCCGGAAAAAGCTTGCGCCGGGCCAAATCGCCGGTTGCGCCAAAAATAAAAAATACTGCGCCGGGTGCTTTCTGTGCGTCAAAGGTTTGATTTTCAGCCATGGCTCCTCATCTTTCTCTATGTAATATAGTTTATTGAAATCCATTCTCAGTCGTTAGCTAAACAAAAAGATATCACGACGTGATGTCATTTTATCATATTCCGAAAAAGGATGCCATTAGATTCCTGACAGATTACGTCGGGATTTCGTAAAATTCCATTAATCTTTCTTATGGATAGTTTTATTATGACTTATACGATGCAGAGCCCTGATTATGCCTGTAAAAAAACACAGCCTTCACGGGATCTGCCCCGGCGGCTGTGTCGGCTCTCAATATTCGATCGTGATTAACGGGAAGCCGATGGTCACCCGGTTGACATCCCGAATGCCGTCATGATGCACAGCAGCTTGCACTCCGAGCAGATGATCCCCGCTTCGGATGGAGCGTCCCAGCCCCGGCACCGAATACGACAAGCTGGCCGTAGCCGCATCGACGTAGCTCTCCTCCGCCTTCAGGCCGGGCAGCGCCGCTGCGATGCCGCGCTGCGCCAATGCCAGAGCGGACTGCGGATCTCCCTGTCCAGGGGCAGTGCCCTGCATCGACACATTCCAGTCCGCCATGATGCCCGCGCGTGCCAGCGCCGCACCGGCCGCATCCGCTCCCGCCCGGAAGGCGGCCTCTGTCGCCGCCAGATCGGCGGTCTCCAGCGTGACGATCACATAGCTGGAGCCGTCATCCAGCGCCGTCTCCAGCGTCTTGATCTGCACGCCGCCGCTCTCTCCTGCCGCCCGGTAAGCGGCATGTCCCTCCATATCCGCCGGAGCAGGATGCGAGAGCCCCAGGTCTTCCGCCAGCTTCGCGGTGGCGGACGCGCCTTCGGCCTGTGCGGTCTCCGTCTCGCCCTGCCACTTCAGCACGACCCGAACCTTCGATCCCGGTTCGGTCAACCGGTTGGCAATGACGGCCAGCCGGGTCAGCGTCTCCGCCGGTTCTCCGCTTCCGGCGCGCTGCACTTCTGCTCTGCGCTCCGCCCCGCTCGCCTCGGCTTCATTCCGCAATGAGCCGCCGAAGCCGGCAAGCGCCGCCGTGATAACGCAGCAGCAGGCCAGCAGCAGAATCACTCTTCCCCATCTTGCTGTAACTGTCATCCCGTATCTCTCCCTCACCGAATTCCATTCTAGCAATCTACTAGTCAGGATATCCGGTTTGGAAGATTTTATACGGTTGGATTATACGATTATACGGACCCGCTAGACAGTGCTACTCGGCCAGTCCGTTCTTGTAGGCGTAGATCGCCGCCTGCGTGCGGTCCTCGACGCCCAGCTTGGCCAGAATGTTCGTCACATGAAACTTCACCGTCTTGATACCGATAATGAGCTGGTCGGCAATGTCCTGATTGGATTTGCCCTGAGCCAGGAGCTTCAGCACTTCCATCTCACGGTCCGTCAGCTCCGCATGGGCCGGCGCTTCAATCCGCGCGTCGCTGCGGAACCGGTTCATCATCTTCGAGGCCACCTGGGAGACCAGAACAGACTGGCCGCGTGCGGCCGCCCGGATCGCGTCGGCTACCTCGTTCGCCCGTGAGGTCTTGAGCAGATAGCTGAATGCCCCGGCTTCGATAACCGGGTACATTTTTTCATCGTCCAGATAGCTGGTCAACACGATCACCTTGCACTCCGGATACAACTTCATGATCTGCCGGGTCGTCTCGATGCCATCCATGCCTTCCATCACCAGGTCCATCAGCACGACATCCGGCTTGTACTCCTGCGCCAGCCGGACACCTTCCTCGCCGCTTCCGGCCTCTCCGACCACCTCGATGCCATCCTCGGTTCCCAGGACCGCCGCCAGACCGATCCGCACCATCTCATGGTCGTCCACCAACAGCACCTTAATCGGCTCACCCGTTTCCATTGAAGCATTCCCTCCCAGAATTGAATTTTGTATCCGGCCTTTGCATCCGGTTGTCGCAGCCGCGAGTTCCGGCGGAACTCTTCCCTCGAATCCCCTCAAACGATTCTCATCCTCGCTGAAATGCCGGACTTGACGTTTGACCGGGAACTGGACGAAAGATTTCCGGCAGTCTCTGCGTTCGCACCGCCGAGCGCCCTTGCATGACGAATGTCTCCGCCCTTCTAGCCTTGTTCCGCTCCCGCAGCTTCCTGCGATTTCACATTCCCGTTCTCGGCAAGCAGCGGCACCATGATTTCAATGCGCGTGCCTTTGCCCGGCGCGGTTATGAATTGAATGGACCCTCCGGTCTCCGTGATCCGTTCCTGCATATTGGACAGGCCGTAGGAGGTCTGCTTCGACTCATCCATTTCAAAGCCAATCCCGTCGTCCCGGATGCTCATGCGGACCGTGTCGCCTCTGCGATGAACGCGGATTTCCATCTTCTCCGCCTTCGCATGCCGGAGCGTATTGGAGATCGCCTCCTGGACAATGCGGAACAAATGATTCTCCACGCCTTTAACGAGCTGAACACCAGGGTCCATTTCAAAATGAATATCCATCGGCACCTTAACCTTGAGCTCCTTGATTAATTCGCGGATGCCCTGTTCCAGACGCTTGCCATCCAGATAGACCGGGCGCAGATGCAGCAGAAGCGCTCTCATCTCCGACTGCGCAACAGCGGCCATCTCTTCGATCAGCGCGATTTGGCGCTGGGCTTTGTCGAAATCCTTCTCCAGCGTCCGCCCCACGGCCGTCGCCGTCATGGAGATGGCGAACAGCTGCTGGGAGACGGCGTCATGCAGCTCCCGCGCCAGACGCTGGCGCTCCTCCACGATGGCCGACACCCTTGCCTGCTCCGCAAGCTGGGCGTTGTTCGTGGAGAGACGCTGAAGCGTCGTGACCTGGTTCTCCCACTTGCCGCCGATGACATTAAGCTGCTCGGCGAGCCGGCCCAGCTCATCCTCGCCGAGCGACGGCATGGTGAGGGTGAGGTTTCCTTTTTCCCACATGAGCAGCGTTTCCCGCATCCGCTCCAGCCTGCGCTTGACCCGAAAGCTCTGGTAGAAGCTAAAGCCGATTCCCAAGCCAACCGGCAGCAGCAGCAGCGATGCGGTGCGCACGCCCAAATACCAGCTTGAGAATGGCTTTAAATATCCGTATGTATACAGGATATACAGAATAACCAGAAGCAGGACAAAGGAGAACAAAGCCCCTTCGCCCATGCTGCGCGACATGATGTTGGCGTTCTTTTTATCCACCTGAAGCTTCTCCTCCTTAATGCCACTACGGCAGTCTGACATCCAGATCTCCCATTAAATATGATACGCTGACCCTGATCCGCTGTTCACTTGTTTCGTAGTTCGGTGATTTCCAGCTCAGCCGGTTCATCATGCCCGTATCGCGGTGATTGCCGAATTCGATGGAGCCGAACAGCACAAACGCCTCAATCTCCACGCCGTAATTGTCCGCCAAGTGCAGATCCATATCGCCGAAGATGCCCTGAAACAGCATGATGGTCTCCTTGTCCTCCGCCATGGCCAGCGACAGATCCAGATCCGTCTCGCCAAGCACATGCCAGGCGCTGAGACTGTGCATAACCCAGGGCGACCGGTCCCAATTAAAGCTGGAGGAGAAGTTCTGCTTCTGCATATGGTTTCTGCCCTGCTGAAGCCCCTTCGATTTCACAAAGAATATTCCAAGGGAGATAAGGCAGATGCCCAGCACCAGCACCAGATGATCGAGCAGCAGCATGACCGCGCCGATTCCGAGCAGCGTGTAGCCCTGTTTGATTTTCCCCGACGTTGTCCGGTATATTCCCATCAGCAGAAACAGAAGGGCGGCAATGGAAAAAAAGCCGATCCATTTGCCGAATATCATCAGGCATCCGACCGCGATCAATCCCAAGGCAATGATTCGATTTCGCTTCTCCATTCCCGCACCTCCCTCGTATTATCATCCGGACAACCGGCTTATTTATACTTGCCGCTAAACGGAGGGAAAAGCCATGACGTGATGGAGATCCATCCGTATGGCTTTAACCTCGTTTCAGCATATCATAACCATCTCTTTTTATGAAGATAGATTCTTAGGTTCGTCCAGGAGACCGACGCTTACTCTTCCTTGCTCAGCGAAGGGCCGGGAGCGTCGTTCAGCTTCGCTTTCAGCGCATTCAGCTGTTCTTCCACCTTCAGTTGCTTCTCCGCATCGACCGGGCTGTAAGCAACCGGCGCTGTCGGATGGTACGGCGCCCGCAGCACATCGGCTTCTGCTTCGAGCTGCATAATCTTCTCTTCCATGCGGTGGAATCCGAGCGAAGCGCTGCCGCTCTCGATGCTGTGCACGCTGCTGATCTGCGACATCTGCTTCTTCGCCTTGGCCATCTGGGCACGGGAGACCAGCTCATTGCGCTTGTTGCGCAGCTTGTAGAATTCATCCTTCATGTCATGCAGCTGCTGAACCAGCTCTTTGGCGTGAACTTCAGCCTGTGCATGCAGATCGCTGTATTCGCCGAACTTCTGGTCGAAATAGATCTTCTCTTCCAGCAGCTTGCGGGCCACTTCCTCCTGGCCGTTCTTCAGAGCCAGCTCCGCCTGGGAAGCACGCTGTGCAGCCAGCTTCGCTGCTTCCTCCACGCGCTGCTTCATGCGGCGTTCGTTCGCCATCTGCTTCGCAACCGTCACTTCGGCTTCGTGAATTTCGGCCTCCATATCGCGGAGGTATTGGTTCAGCATAACAATCGGATCTTCCACCTTATCCAGCAGATCGTTGACAGATGCTTTGGTCATATCTTTAATTCTTTTGAAAACTCCCATGATTACTTAACTCCCTTCTCGTTCTCGTATTGGGCAAGCTTGCGCTTGAGTTCTTCGATTTCCTTCTGCATCGCTTTCTTCTCGATGTCCTTCATCATGTCATCCAGCCCGGAATCCTGGGCACCGTACGCGCCGGTCTTGCTGAATCCGGCATCCCGGGGGCCTGGCGCTTCATAAGGCCGGCGGCCGTGATGCGGGCCATGCGAGCCGTAAGGGCCGAATGGGCGCTGCGGGCCGCAGCCGCGGCGGGCATAGCCGTCGTCATGAGCTTTATGATACGGGCCGTAGCCTCCCTCCGTCGCTTCGGGACCGAACCCGAAGGGCGGGTAGTAAGGCGGAGCTTCTTTGGGGAAGATCAGGGCCGCGATCAGATAGACCGGAATCACGGCACCGCCTGTGAACGGGATGCTGATCAGCAGTAAAATCCGCAGCAGCGTGGAGTCGATGCCGATCGTCTCCGCCAATCCGCCGGTAAGCCCTGTAAGTACTTTATCGCGGGTAGAACGATACAACCTCGTCATTTCGCTACTCCTTTCCATCTTTGTTCAGCTTCTCCTTCAGCTTCGCAAGTTCCCTTTCCAGCACGGTAGCCACAGTCTCTCCGGCCTGTACCGCATACTCCTGTCCCATCCGCCGAAGATCGCTGAGGCTCTTGGCTTCCAGCTCCCAATCGGTAAGGCGGTCCTCAATGCGGCCGAATACTTTCGGAATATCGCTTCCGCCGTAAGCGGCGGCGCGCTGGTTCATTCGCTGCTGCAGCCGGAGTGTCTCCATCCGGGCCGCATAATATTGGCGCTTGCTGTATACTGTCTGGTATTCCAGCTTCAGTTCGCCAACCTGCTGTTCCAGCTCCATCAGTGACTGGCGGCTCTGCTCCAGCAGCGTACTGTACTGCTCCAGCTTCTCCTCGTAGATGATCTTCTCTTGGAGCGCCAGCTTCGCCAGATTGTCCTCTCCAGCCTTCAGCGCGAGCAGCGCCTGCTCTTCACGCTTGTTACGCATCGACGTTGCCTGATCTACCTGATGCTGAAGCTGCTTCGTATGATTCGCATACTGTTGATACAGCTTCTCGGCTTCGCCGATCTCCTCCCGGGTTGAATACAGAAACTGATCGATGAGCTTCACGGGATCTTGACTCTGCTCCAGCTTCTCATTCAAATTGGCTACCGTTATATCCCGCATTCGTCGAAAAACGCTCATAATTTGCCGTTCCCTCCCTGCCAGTATTGGATGATAGGCATCTCCCGATTAATAGTGGGAGCTCTTCTTGCCTTTAAGAACCGAAATTCCCCACACGACCAGCGCCAGACCCAGCAGCGGTCCGATCAGCCAGGATAGCTTCGCGATCAGGGACATCACGCCGATGAACAACACGATCCAGCCGATCAGCTTGCGTCCGCTTTTGATTCCATAATAACCAAGCACCACTAGGATCACCGGGAACAACAGTCTGAAAATACCGTGGATCAGCGGAAGCGCCATACCTAGCAGCATAATTGCTCCGATAGCGATCAGGATAACCGCGAGTCCGTTTCCTTTGTTCTGTCTCATTACTTCTCACCGCCTTTCGTTAACCTCTTCCTTATGTCCTTATTGTAGGATGAATCGCCGTTTCTCAAAACGGACCGGGGACGGTTTTTGGAACTGGACCTAAGTCGGGGCAGGCCTAAGACTGCCGGATGGCGTTACATTGGCCAGGCAGCAAGAGACGGGCACCCTCCATCAGGAGAATGCCCGTCCAATCCATTTATAAGCTCTTGAAATACCCGGCCAGCCTGCCCCGGTCAACCACGATTATACGGCGGTTCTGCCGCAGGATGAGCTCAAGGCTCTCCAGTTCCGTCAGCGCCCGGGAGACTGTCTCCCTGGAGCTTCCGAGCATGTCGGCCAAGTAACCGGCTGTAATATCCAGATCGATCAGTATGCCTTCCTGAGCCTCCACGCCATAGTCCTTGCACAGCTTCCACAGCTTGGCCGCAACCTTCTTCTCGATCTTCAGCGGGATCGTATTCTTGATCTGCCAATACAGCCTGCGGATCTTTTTGCCCATGGCGTTCATAAAGGCGGCGGTCAGCGCAAAATCGTGCTCCATCAATTGAAGCAGCCGATCGCGTTCTATAGCAAGTACCCGGCTGCGGTCAAAGGCCTCGCAGTTGATCGAAGCGTGGTTATGGTCGAAGATGATCTCGTTGATCAGCTCACCCTGGGAGAGCAGATAGATGACCCGCTTCTGGCCAAATTCGGTGTACCGGTAGACGGTGAGATTGCCCGAGAGCACAATATAAGCATGTGTGATTTTGTCTTTTTCGGAAAACAGCTGCTCGGTCTTGTTCAGCGGAATCACCTTGGAGCAACCAATGACCTCCTCCAACGTATCGCCGCGCACCGATTGAAGCAGCGCCAGACTCTTCAGTTCCCCGATCTCCGGCTTCATTCTTACCGCCCCGCTTTCATTTGCCCCGTTACTTTTTATACACATGAGGATAGATTACCCGATACCGCAAGTGTGGATCAATCCCCATTTACGGCTAATTCACCGGTCATCTTCCTTCTACAGACGAAAACAGACCTGTGGAACGCCTCTGCGGCGGTTCACAAGCCTGTCTGTCATTTACGATATCGGGAGGATACGAACTAATCTGCGGCTAGGTAATCAGGCTCCAGCCCCTTCTTTGGCTTCCAGTTTCTTGAGGGCCGTTTCTTCGTCTTCCACCACACCGAATTCGATCAGCAGCTGCTCGAGTTCGTCCATTTCGATAGGAGTCGGGATGGTCAGCATTTCATTGTGCAGAATCTTGTCGGCCAGTTGCTTGTATTCATTGGCCTGCGGATGCTCTGGATTATACTGTGTAACCGTCATTCTTCTCAGCTCGGCATGCTGTACGGCGTTGTCGCGAGGTACGAAGTGAATCATCTGCGTGTTCAGACGGCGAGCCAGCTCCGAGATCAGCTCGTCTTCACGGTCGGTCTTACGGGAGTTACAGATCAGGCCGCCCAGACGAACGCCGCCGCTGTGCGCGTATTTCAAGATACCGCGGGCANCGCCGCACACAACGTCACCCAGTACGTCGTAGGAGATGAAGTCCATGCCGTCGTAAGCGCCTTGCTCTTCCAGGAAGTTGATCGAAGTGATGATACCGCGTCCTGCACAGCCCACGCCAGGTTCCGGACCGCCGGATTCAACGCAGAGGATGCCGCCGAAACCGGTAGCTACTACGTCTTCGAGCTCGAGATCTTCAACCGAACCCATTTCAGCGGCCAGGTGAAGCACGGTTTGCTGAGCTTTCGTATTCAGAATCAGACGAGTGGAGTCAGCTTTCGGGTCACAGCCAACGATCATGATCTTCTGGCCGAAAGTGGTGGCCAGCTGAGCCAGCGTGTTTTGCGAAGTAGTGGATTTACCGATACCGCCTTTGCCGTAGAATGCGATTTGTCTCAGTTTCTTTGCCATGTGTATCACTCTCCATATTTTTTTCTATTTAAAATCCCAGGTCGCGATAAAATTCCAGGCTTTCCAGCAGCAGTTCCTCAATGTCGCCTCTGCCTGCCAAGCTTATAATTCCTCTCTTCAGCAGCTTGCTTCTTGGCGAATCGCCGATACCCGCACACTGGATAATCCGGCAGTCGCCTAACATCTCCGCTGTATCGTCGAAAATCTTCTTCTTGTCATCGGGACTCACGCAATCGGTTCGTCCGCTGCAGTATGCTTCCACACTTCGCTTCTCCAGAAACTCCGTCTCCTGCTCGGAAACGTTATAGACCCAGAACTCGGTGGCGTGCCCGAAGTGGACATTGACCTTGCCATCTCCCCGGGTTGCAACCGCGATGCGGACACGATCCGAAGCGGGTGACGGCGAGTTGGCTTCGACTGCGGCTTCTTTCTCTTCCATGGCAACACCTCCCAGCCAAAAAGGATTGTGCAATGAGCGTCAGTGGCAACTTAATGTAAGATTATATAACTTGAATGGGCATTTGGTTTTACTTGTTAGAGCCATATTAGTCTCCCAGTTCCAGGCCTGTCAATGACTCTAAAGCGCATCCAAGTCACATTGACAAATCGTTCAAAATTGGCGTCATGTTTATTAACACTTAACTACTGTAATGCGCTTTTATTCTATTGATGTAGCGGTTACATCTTTTGGTTTTTCACTCTGCTCCATTTCTCAATTGAAGAGATCGCAGACAGGTTGAGGACAAATTTCACCTTTTGTTAACAGTTTTAACGGACTGTATCCCCAACTCATACAGAAAACCGGCTCTCTTTAGATAGAGAACCGGTTCTGACTGTAATTCTAGAGGCCGAAATAAGCCTTATGCTACAGTCATTACGTTCAAGCATCTTCATTCAGTTTGAGCAGCGATGCTGGTCTATTGACCAGGCACATCCACCGCTTGAATGAGAACCGTGCGGTTTCGCCCTTCCGCCTTCGCCTGATACAAGGCATTGTCCGCCAGATGGAACAGCTCCGTGGGTACCGAAGCATGCAGCGGATAGATGGCTATGCCAATCGAGACGGTTACCGTATGATCGATCGGCATGGATGCCCGTTCCACCGCCAGCCGGATTTGCTCTGCTTTCAGATAGGCCTCATCACCATCCGCCCCCTGCAGCAGCACGACAAATTCCTCACCGCCGAATCGGGAGCTTAGGTCCTGCGGAGTTACTTCCTCTTGAATGGTCGCAGCCACCTGACGCAGCACCAAATCTCCCGCCTGATGTCCATAGGTGTCGTTAATGATTTTGAACCGGTCAATATCCAGAACAAGTATGGCAAAAGCGATATGCTGATCGGCCCAGCTCTGGATAGTATCCTCGAACGTTCTGCGGTTCGATAGCCCGGTCAGCATGTCCGTCTTCGCCTCCTGGCTTAACTGATCGTTCTGCCGCTGGAAATTCCGGAGAGCCCCCACTACCGTTCGAGTCAAAAGATCCGCTTCCCGGTTCCAATGGTCTCTCCTTTCGGGCAGCTCCACGCCGCCCTCTTCAAACTGCTGGACCAGATTAGCCAGGACCACGAATGGTTTGGCCAGCTGATGGGCCGCCCAGACCACAATAAGGATCAGCACCAGCAAGGGAATCGATGTGTAGAGAAGCAATAGCTTGACATGATGGTATAACTGGTCGTAGATGATCTGAGTAGGCGAAACTACGACAAGCCCCCAGTTCGTGGAGGGAATCTTGGCATACCCCGCCAGCAGATCCACTCCACTCAAATTAATATACTGCCCCTTTCCCTCATGATTCTTCATCAACTGCTGGACGACAGAAACGGCACTGATGTCCACTCCGATTCTTGCCTTGTCGGGATGATACAACAAGCGCCCTTTGGAATCCACGATATAGAAATAGGAGGTTCCATCCTTTTTAATTTGGCTGCCAAAAATCTGGTTCAGGATATTCTTGTCCTGCAGATAGACCGTTCCCCCAATCAGGCCTCTATACTCTCCATTCCGGTCAAAAATGGGCTCACTGACCAATATGATTCTTCGTTTGGTTTTCGGAGTCGTGTACACTTCAGAAATAAATGGCTTCCTGGACTTGAGAGCGGTCAAGCCTTCCTCTGAAGTTATGTAGGAACCGGCTGTCCCTATGGATTTTGGGGATACGCTGCGGATTAAGCCCGTCTGGTCCGCTACCATAAGGGAGTTAAAGTAGCTGCTGCTGTTCCGGACAAGCTCTAATCGGAATTCAAGCTCATCATCTCCTATGGAGCCCCCCGACTGGCCTATCGTATCAGCCGCATAGCTCAGGCTGGATTGCATGGATTCGAACAGCGAGTCCATCGTCTGGCTCATCTGAACCGCCGTGGAATAATTGAGTGCCAGCGTATTGTTCATCAGAGACTGTTTCTGGGTCTGCGTAGATGAGATAATGGCGATGGTAAGCGTCAGCAGCAGCGAAAGACTGACGAAGCCGATCAATACAGCGGACAGGCTCACCCTTTTTCTCTTCTGATGTGAATGACTTTGCGAAATCATGGTAGTGTCTCCTCTGAACCTGATATATGTATCAGCATTTTGCATAACTCGATGCTCATATACCTACATTAATCGACTGTATGGTTTGAAGTTGTGAGATGCAAGCATCTGGGAAGGAGCTGCTGGTGGCGTATTGTCGGTAGGCAAAACAAGAAAAAGCCCTGTACCCCCTTCAGAATGTACAGGACATGTTACCAGTTATTAGCTTATTGATCCCGCTCTTCTTCTGGCTGCGCTCCGCTATACGCGATATCCCGGGTGACATCTGCGCTGCGATCATCCGCCCACCCCTTGGCATGGCGGGATTGAATGATCTCCGTAAGCATCTCAATCCGTTTGTTCAAAGCCTGACAGATCGCCTCGCACCGGGCCTCATCCACAAATACCGAATCGCGAAACACCGCTCTGACCTCTTCTTCTATGCCATGCAAAGCCGACAAGTCGAGCCAGTCAAACGACGTGACCAGTTTGATTTGTTCGCCATGCGTCTGCTTGAACGGCTTACAGTTTGTGCATAAGTGTATAGGATTTGTTCCAGTCGTCCGGCATATGATTCCCCCGTTCGTGATTCCTACCTTATTTCTATTATAGCAATCCCTTCAAGGCTTCATAGGAACAATTCAAAAATATAGTTACTTTTGAACCGGAATCATGATCTCTACATTACAGACATCAGAGGCTTCATTCCACTCAATATACTTTTCAATGGTAGGCAGGTCTAGCTGGCGGTATTCGCTGTGTGGCATGAACTCTCCATAAATGCGCTTCCATGTTTGGCCAAAAACACCACTGGAAATTGTGCCTTTTGCAGCGAAGACCAACCAGACCGCTTCGGGGTATTGATAATAATCAAACCCGAGAATATCTTCGCCGTCATACTCGACGCCACACATATAGTCGTTGTTTCCTTCGGAGTCAAATCCAAAACACAACCCCAGATCGCATTTATGTTCGGCTATCTCTTCCATCTTTTCACGAGTACCATCAGATTTGACAGTTCCCCAAGTGCCGCCGCCGGAAGGCGTTGTACGCCGAATTCCGAGAACGCGGAAGACATTCCTATCAACAACTCTGTAATCCATCTCCTGTACCCCCGTTATCATAAGTGTGAAGGTCAGGCGAGCATAGAATTTAAGATTGGCCTCTGGTCTGCGTGCTTCCTGCGGCGTGATCCCATGCATGCGCTTGAATGCCGCAGCAAAAGCATCCGCCGAATCATAACCGTATTTAACCGCGATATCCAAAATACGCTGATGTGTGTGTTGAAGATCATATGCAGCACAAGACAGTCTTCTTCGCCGCAAATATTCAGACAGCTGTATTCCGGTAATCGGAGCAAAAGAACGCTGAAACACAGAGTAAGGACATGCCATAATCCGGCTTATCTCATCAGGATTGATGTCATCACATAAATGAGCTTCCAAATAGTCGATGGCATGATTCATCCGATCAACCCATTCCATTGCCACCCCTCCTTCCAAAATAAGCATACTTGAATATCGTCCGGTACATCCTTTTTTCAGCGAGCAAGTTCAATTGGGTAGCTCACCTTTTTATCAATATTGTACCATAGGCAAGGTCCGCGCCAAGGCGGCATCTCTTTCTTGAGGCGCTGCCTGTATTTTTATCGCAAAGCACCTACTTATCTGAAGTATTTGACTTTGACTTTGACGTTAGGTCAACTGATATAATAGCGATAAAATAGCGCGGAGGACATGGTTATGGACTTAATGAAAATTACCGAGGTGACGGAAAAATTCGGGATATCCTCAAGGACACTAAGATATTACGAACAGGTAGGTTTGCTGCAAAGCGAACGCCCGGCTTTTGAGAAATACCGCTTCTATGACAGCGACAACATCAACCGACTGAGGCAGATTCTGGTGCTGCGGAAAATGCAAATTCCGATCAAGGATATTCTGCGGATTTATGAAAGTCTGGACATGGCCATACTGGTGCAGAGCTTTGTCAAACGCATTGAGGAAATCGACGATGAAATTAATGCCCTCTCCCAGCTTAAAACGTATGTCAGCGACTTTTTAACCGCCATGACCGCACACGGAATTACGCAAATTTCGGCCTTGCCCCTGCTCTACGACAAGGTGGAAGCAGAGCTGTTGTCCAATGAAAAACAGGATTTATCCATGGAAACTCTGAATACGCTTTCAGAAAGACTGGCAAAACCGCTGGATATGGATATTGTGGCTTTGCCTCCGATGCTCGCGGCGACTTCTATGCGGTCGGATAACGGAATTTCGGACATAGACGGCTTTTGGGACTGGCTTTCCGCTAATCAAATTCCTTTTGGCAAACCGGGAAGCCGAACTTTATTCGAGTATCAGCATGGGGATGACGTTATCTTTATGAATAGGTTAGACGAGCTTGTTGAGAATTGCCCGTTTGTGTGCACGGAATTCTCCGGCGGCTTGTTTGCGGTCTCTTCTGCCTTTGCAGATGAAGATTTGGGAGCTTTACAGTACAGAATGCTGCAGGGCTTCGACGATAACCCAAACTATGAAGTGGATTTTCTGCACAACGGAGATTTACGCCACGCAACCCTTATTGAATCCGTATTTTCCCCGGATAGCAAGCGAGAACGGGTGAACATTTACCTTTCAGTCAAGCAGCGCAAACCGATTTTTTCGGATTATGATGATTTTGAGAAAGCTTACGGTATCTCCGTAGAGGAAATTGCAGAAGCCAATCCGGTTTTACGTGAATATGACGTAGATTTCCATAAAATCACGCCCATTTACTATCCGCACTATCAGGTTTTGGAGAATGGTGAAGCAGAATTTATCGCCTGGATTTCCGAAAGAAAGCTTGATACGAACGTAGCCGTAAGGCTGCCCTTTCGCATTGATATTGAATTTTTGGCAGATGAGAACAGTGAGGAATACCTTTGGGGAACTACCGAGGGCAGCCTGTGGTTTTCACACGGAAACTGTACATACACTATAAACGCGGAGAACTATGCCGACAAAGCCCAGAAAAAACACGCCATTTCCTTTCACCAGCCTGTACTGGGCAATGAACTTCTGTATCCCGATATCGGCAATTACCCCCACGGCCAATATAATAAGCTTACATGGATTGTCGGCAAAAGGCATTTTGCCGTTATTTTAAACGATGAGGTTCGTTTTTGCGGAGTAAAGTTCACTTATATGGATATGGATTTACATCTGGAAACACCTCAGAGAGTTATAATCGGCACAAACGGACAAGGGAAAAAGCTGTTCCGCTCCATCAAAATTTCGCAGCTGAAAACCTCACCTAAAACAAATATAAAGCAAGGCGTATTAAGCATAAATGTCAAGCGAAGCAATAATACACTACCGAATTTAAGGCAAATCGTCCATCCTGAATATGGCGAAAACTACTGGTTCAACGGCTGTGCGGCTTATTTGATGGAATGCCTGGGCCAAAAGGAATTTGACTACTGGTTTTTTGCAGGGATAACAGGCGAGAATTTTGCACAGATTTTCTCAAACAATCATTTCAGAGGAAACGGTGTGGTAGATTACCTGCTCAGCGAAAAGGATAACCACCATTCTATTGAGCAGATTTTTGAAAAAGCCGGTTATAGCAGCACTTTTGTTCCGCTGAAGCAGATCTTGGGCAACCGGGACATGTATGTGCAGATGCTGATGGCGTATATCGATAAGGGCCTGCCCGTTATTATCAATGATTACGGCAGCAATCCGCATAACCGTTTTGGCTGGAGTGTGCTTGTCGGCTATGGAGATTACGGCAAAACCCTGCTCTATATGGGCGGCGACGGAACAGAACCCGATTCGATTTTTTTGGTGGATTTACTGCCACAAGGCTGTAAGGCACAGGGTGAGCATTGCTATGGCTGGCTGTTTATCGGGGACAAACAGGAAAGCAAAGACCTGGCTGAAGTTTACCGCGAGAGGATTTTATCTTTGCCGAAACTGCTCACCTTTGAAACCGACAACTACTGTTTTGGTGTAAAAGCATTTCGTACATGGGCCACAAGCATTGATGAAGGCTTTTTTGAGCAGATACGGCCGGAAGCCTTTGAATATTGGGAGATGCATGCGGCTTACGTGTGCTGTCTTGCTACCAACAGCAGTGTCAGCAAGAGCTTTTTGGAG
Organism: Paenibacillus sinensis; assembly: GCF_019904155.1. Taxonomy (GTDB): domain Bacteria; phylum Bacillota; class Bacilli; order Paenibacillales; family Paenibacillaceae; genus Paenibacillus_AQ; species Paenibacillus_AQ sinensis. The sequence continues at coordinate 2,022 of NZ_JAHCMB010000131.1, read as the reverse complement.
AAGGCGCTGGTGCTGAATCCCGGCCTAACCTTTATCCAAGATATAATTATGCTGTATGAGCAAATGGAACGATATTGGAACAATGACAACGGGACGGATTTAGAGGCTTTGGGCGGCGGATTCAATGTGACGCTGGATGCCCTGCAGGATAAGGAAAGACGCATGAAAATTGCGGATAAGCTGAGAAGCTTTGCAGATTGTATAGACGAGATTGTGTCAGTAATTGACCAATTCAAGGCTAAGAATCCACATTCCAAACAATGAATCCAGGAGGTTTATTATGAAGTTCAGAATCATTTCTTTGCCGCCATTCAAGGCGGTAGCATCAGAGGCAGACAAGGAATTTGATTTTTCTTCTACAGGAAAATTAGGCAAATTCGATGCGTTTTTCTCCACGATTACACCAAAACCCCATGAAAGTTTTATGCCAAGAGATTTTCTCTATTATGATGAGCAGCAAGAGGGTATGGTCTGGATTTGGGCATTAACAGAGAGCGGCGAAACCGGCGGTTTTGATACACTGGATTTTGAGGGCGGCTATTATCTTACTTTTGCTTATAGAGATGGCGATGACGAAGCCCGTGACAAGCTGTATCAGGAGGCATTGCATGATATTGAGCAATCCGGAATATTTGCCCTTGATATTCGCGCAAACCATTATTCTATGGGACACATTTTCACACCGCCCGATATTATAAAAGCACAAGGTTGGGCACAGATGGAGGCATTTATTCCTGTAAGGCTCTCCTGATACCGGTCTAGAGATTCCGGTCCGATAAGGCTCTGGAGACGCACTTTGCTCACCAGCGTCAAAGAACTCCCTTTAGCATACATATGTGATGTATATCAAAGGGAGTTCTTGTATAAAATTCATAGTTGCACTTCAAAGACTTAGCCTGTTTGTTCCATCCAATTAAGAATAACATGCAAAGCCAGTCCAACATTGCCAATCTGGCAGTGAGTATCAGATGTTTCATGAGGAGTAAACACTCTTGCCGATAGCAATCGAACATTTGTTAGCGTCAAAATTTGATCTGCAAGCTGTTGGATTGGCACGTAATGATCGTTTTGCCCTACAAGCAACAAGACATCCTGAGTTACTAAATGAGAGAAATGACTCGTGCTGTAGGCCTTCGTGCCATTAAGGAAATCATAAGGGGTTTTGCTTCCTGTAACATGCATTCCTTGAGCAAGACCCCATTCCAGCATTAAACTTTTCTTCATCAATTGAGTTAAGGTATCATTTACAGTTTGCGAATCTCCTTCATCGATCAGGGCTTTAAGCTTGTCCCGGAAAAATGGAGGGATTTGCCGCGTTACCACTTCATAAAAATCAGATAATATATCATAGGCAACTGCTTTTTTTACTCTTGGTTCATAAGCAGCTGCTCTCAACACCAAATCGCCGCCTAAAGAGAGGCCTATAAGGGTTACATTTTCAACCTTGAAATAGTCAAGCAAGCTTTTAACTGGTTTTTCCCATTCATGTGTCATTGGAATATTGTAATCTTCCAAGACACTGCCTTGTCCTGGACCTTCAAAGATAATAACATCATATCCAGCATCTCTGAATACCAAAGACATTCGAAAAAGCTCTTCGATGTAACTGTCGAAACCTCCAAATAAAACCAACGTCTTATTCCGGTTTTCTGCCGAAAGACGATAAGCGGAAAGATAGCCTCTTTCATAGGGAATTAAATAGTGCTGATCTTCTGTAATACCATAAGCTTCCCTGGAGAGTTGAATAAACTGATGGCGTAAATTTTGCTTGAGTGAATTTGATTGTGGAATAAAAAACTCAGCGCCTCTGAAATAAAAGGCTGCACGCAACTTTGCATCTTTTTTCAAAGACTCGTTTCCAAGTTCTATAAACCGCTTAATTAATGTTTCATAGTTGAGGGCAGTTTTACCTACTTCCCTCATTTCTTCAAGCAAGACATTATCATTTGTCCAGTTATAGAATACATTCATATGGAAGTTGACGCTTGCATCAGGATGCAGTTCATAGAATCCTACCGGAAA
>NZ_JAHCMB010000159.1 GCF_019904155.1 Paenibacillus sinensis | reverse complement strand
GGTGCAATAAATTAAAGAGTGTAGGGTTGCCCTTTCTTAAGCATAGCGTACACGTGAAGGAGGAACTTGTTGGGCAAGCGACCACGGCTACTTGATATGACTTTCCCTCACTCTTTTTTCTATCGTAATACTCCCTGAGCCGAGGATTCAGTTCTCCTCGCAGTCCGCACGTTAACGCTAAATACACCGCTCGTCGAAGTTGTTTAAATCCCCGTTTCGTGATCTTGTTCTGTGTCGCCACAAACTCCCCTGAACTAAAGACGCTCGAATCGATTCTGGCATATGCCACCAGGTGCTTGGGAGATGAAAATGATAAACATTTCCAATTTAAGAAATATATTCCTCGTCCAACTTTGTTCCGACCCCAGGAATGAACTTCAGAAGTTGGACTTCGGCCAGAGTCTCCGACAAGTCCAGGACCACTTTATCGAGTGCCGCAAGTTGTAATTGAAATTCACGAACAAGTGCCAGCAGACTTCGCAGCGCCATCTCCAGACCATAAGGAACGCGCTGCACGGGATTATTTGCGCTTGGGAGCTGTAGAGCTTCTACCTTGCGATTCATCCAAGCCTCAGATCGTAAAGCCTGAGTGGCCACTCTCACAATTTTCGCCCAAGCCTCTGGCGTCTGTGCCTTCACTCCTTCTGAAGTGTGCCAAGCTTCCAGCAGATTCAAGTGATATACTTCCATTCCTGAACGATTCCATCTGATTGGATGAATCTAATCTGTTAGATGCTTTGCACCGCATTACGGAGACGTTTGCCTCCCACCGAAAATGTTGATTTGTTTAAAATCAGGTTTCAGGCACTCACATGCCTTGATGCTTCTAAACAAATGGGGTCAATCCTAGGATTAGAGCAGAACGGCTTGGCTATAGCAATACTCAGATTTATCTAAGGTCGGTATTCACATCTGTTACCCGATATGCAGCGTGAAGCTGCTGATCATACAGACAGCAGGGTGAGGTTGACAAGCGAAACAACCAATACAATTACGCCGTGACCAAAATGTGACCAGCAAACGCAATACAGTCTTTATCCCTCCCTATTTTCCCTTCCCAACCTATCCTAAAACAGCAAAAAACCCTTGCTACGCAAGGGTTTCAGGATAGTGGGCCCTACAGGACTCGAACCTGTGACCAATCGGTTATGAGCCGACCGCTCTAACCAACTGAGCTAAGGGCCCTGATCAAAATCACCGTATGAATAAGAACGGGTAATGCTTAGGTGAAGCGTTATTGCGGGGGCAGGATTTGAACCTGCGGCCTTCGGGTTATGAGCCCGACGAGCTACCGGACTGCTCCACCCCGCGTCAGTGATCAATATTCAAACAGCGACAATAATCAATATACAGGATAGCAGGACCTAAAGTCAAGAGTGAAATACATTAAGGTAAAAAACGAACCCCGTACTTGCCTTTGCGTGAACGGTAAATCTCCACATAACTGGGATCATGATAGCCGTAAATCCAGCCGTCCTGTTCCAGCCGTTTGGCCAGGCATCCCGCTTGAAACCGGGTTCGAAATAGCTTGGCGAAGTAAATCCAGTTCATCAGGATGTCTCCTTTTAAAAAAAGTGTCTCAACTACTGCACATATAGGATGCCCCTGAAGAACGCGATTATGCAATGCGCAGCACTAGAATAAAGAGGGTGTCCCAAAAGGTAACTTTGGAATACTCTATGTAACAAGATAGGATCACCCTCAGAAGAAACCAAGGAGCTAAGCGATCTATTCTCGCTCAGCTCCTTGGTTTTTGGTGTCCACCGCTGCTTTCTTAAGCAAATTGTGGGCAAGGGAAAGCCACCCGACCTCGAGGCTTACTTTGGATAAGCCTCGAAGCAGGAACCGTTTAAAGCCTCGATTATTTTTCATAGCGCCAAACACTGGCTCTGGCTCAATCATGCGCCTCACCGACAGAGCATAGCCTTCTTCACTGCGGAGCTTCTCTCTAGCCTGGTTCTTAAACCTCATATACTTCATGCTGACTTTGACCTCACGATTCCCTTGGGCCTTTGTACACTGCGGCTTGAGTGGACAGCCCTCACAGTCTGTCCCCCGGTAATGCCGATATTCGATTTTGTACCCGCTTTCCGTCTCCTCCTGGCTCACTCGGCGGAAAGGAAGCGGTTGCCCGGCCACGCAGATCCAGGTGTCCGTTTCAGCGTCATAGGTCCAGTTGTCGATCTTGCTGATGTCCTGTTTCCAAGCTTTGCTGTTTTCCCGATGAAATGTGTTGTACTTGACGATGGCCTCCAATTCTTTCTGTTCCAGATAGTCGTAGTTCTCTTCCCCGCCATATCCCGCATCGGCAATCACGGTTCTCGGCAGCCTTCCGAACTGTGTCTTTACCTTCTCCAGATGTGGGATGAGGCAACGCGTATCGGTCGGCCGCTGGTGGACGCTGTACCCGAGGATGAATTGGTTCCGGTACCGATCTGGACATTGTACCCTGGCTTGAGCTGACCGTTTCGCATATGGTCTTCTTTCATTCGCATAAAGGTAGCGTCCGGGTCGGTTTTACTATAGCTGTTTCGCCTGCCTAAAAGGGCCTCCTGGGTCTCGTACTTTTGGAGGCGAGGAAGCAAGTCCTTGCGGAAAATGCGTACCCCCTTCTTGAGCAGCCGGTCTTTGGGCTTCTCTTGCAGACGCTCCTCCAATTGCTGGACAGCATATTCTAGCCTCTCGCTGGTGATGGCCGAGGATTCGTTTAGTTCGTGAAGATCCTTGTCCATCTGCGCTCTTTCTTCTTGCTTCTCGTCTTCTTCAATGGCGGCGAATAGGCTGTGAACCTTCTTCTGAAGCTTGGCTTTGTGCTTCACAACCGCCTTTCCCCAGACAAACGTATACCGATTGGCGTTGGCTTCAATTTTGGTACCGTCCACAAAGTAATGCTCCAACTGCACGTAGTTCTCCTCTGCCAGAAACTGCAGGACGGTTGTAAACAGGTCTCCAGCACTTCCCTCATCCGCTCGGAGCGAAACCGATTGATGGTGCGAAAGTCTGGACGCTGACGGCCGGCGATCCACATGAACATGATGTTTTCCCGGACAGCCTTCGCGATCTGACGGGAGGAGTAGATACGTTGCGTGTAGGCGTAGAGGATGACTTTGGTGAGCATCTTGGGATGGTAACTGTTTCGCCCTCCTCCGGGGTACGCTGCATCGAAGGTGGCGTCATCCAAACGATTGACCATTGCGTTCACTATGCGAACGAGATGATTAGCGGGAATGTCTTCTTCCAAATCCATTGGTAAGCAGAGTTGATCCATGGTATATTGAATGTACAAAAGAAGCCCTCCTTGAATGGTTGCTCGACACTTCCATTTTACCAAGGAACGGCTTCTTTTTGTTTGACTAAGTGAAAAGAGGACTGTCCCTCAGCCATCTACGATGACTTTTGGGACATCCTCCTCCTCATCAAACCGTACGTGAGGTTTTCCCTCATACGGCTTTCCGATGTTTGTCATTCATGGGCATGCAGATTACAATAGCATTTTTAATCCATACTTATTGGCAATATATTTAACCTCGGATAATGAACCCATCCACCTTCTGCGCTGTCTCTTCTTCGCATACCACCGGGTGAATCGCTGTAGAATATACCAGTCCAGCTTAGCTAACCTCTTTTGGCTGTAGTTCGTGTAGTAATAATTTCTCCATCCCTGAATCTTGGGATTGAGCCATTCCACGTGTTCCGCAAACGATTTAGAACGCATGCCGGGCGGTGCTAATCTTTCTTTAACCACGTTTCGAATACGTTCTTCTGCCTTCTTCGTTAGCCACTGCTGTGTGGTACAGTAGCCTGCAACCGCAAAGGGAACTGGGTAGTCGACGTCGATATCCAAGGTTACTTCGACAACATTAATCAAGAGAAGCTCATGAAACTGATACAAATGCGTATCAATGACAGGAGGATCTTAAAGTTAATACGGAAGTGGCTTCATGCGGGAGACATGGAAGAAGGAAACGTAAGGCGTTCCGATTTAGGAACACCGCAAGGCGGCGTGATTTCACCACTTTTGGCGAATATCTATCTGAACTATTTTGACCGGCTATGGGAGAAACACGGAAGTAGGTTGGGAGAACTGACAAGGTATGCAGACGACCTGGTGGTGGTCTGTAAAACCAAAAAGGACGCCGAACATGCCTATGAGCTCATAAGCAGGATAATGGAACGTCTAGAGTTAACCTTACACCCGATCAAAACACGCATTGTAGGCCTGTGGACAGGAGACGAAGGATTCGACTTCTTAGGAATGCACCACCGAAAAACGAAAGCAGAAACTTCTCAAGATAAGGTGTGTTCAATCACGAGTTTGGTTGCCATTTGTACCACTCGGTCACGTATGGTGGGTATGCCTAACGGCCTTAGCTTCCCGTCTTTCTTTGGGATGACGTGCCGCCGGACGGGCTGCGGATGGTAATTGCCTTCTTTCAGTTCTCGCTCGCATTCCTTGAGGAAACGTGTTTCTCCTTGTTCCTCAATTTCTACGAGCGTCACCGCATCTACTCCCGCAGCTCCCTTGTTCGCTTTCACCCGTTTCCAGGCTTCGCACAGCACATCCCACCGGTAAACTTTGTCGTACAACGCATGGAATTTACGCTTGTTGCTCTCCTTGGCCGCATAACCTAGCTTTTCTTGGAGTTCTTGAACTTTTTCCTTAGGTGTCGTTAGCCGTTTGGCATTCACTCACTCGTACCTCCTCCAAAAGCATAAACAAAGCAGGGCTCCTTCCCTCCCTAGGGTTATGTTGTCCTTAGGTTCTTCGGTACTATGAGCCCCTCGGACTCCCTTCCCACAGACGGTTCATTTCGTCTTCTGGACTTATAGAGCGCCTTTTTACGGGTTCCTAAAAAAAATCCGTGTGGGGGAGGGTCTCCCCAGTTCACTGCATTATCTTTCAATCCATGCCGTTCCCTTTACGCCGGAGGATTCTTTGCTGTTGTTCCAAGTTCTGCACAGCTTCCTTGGCCTTCGTCTATATACACGAGACTCGGCACCCTCTTTTTCCCTTCGCAGGGCCTTTTTGACGACGCGGCAGGATTCACTTGATGTTGCGGCCTGGATTGTTGCTCGCCCGGTTTCTGACCGGTACTTTCGTCGATACGCTTCTGCACACAGATTTCGCCATGCGCAGGTATCCTAGCTACAAGGGTGGCTTGGCCCCTCCCTTGATTGGACTTACACCAACTAGATAATGCGTGCCTCTGGGCACGCTGTACAGCAAAAACAGCCCTCGCCGAAAAGGCGATGGGCTGTTCATTTGAGCCGGTCAGACCGGATCGATGGATTTATGGATTAGACGCCGAACGAAGACGGATCTTTTCTCCACGACTGAAGCAGCTCCATGTCGGTAGAGGCGATTTTGCCTTGTCCCAGCGCTACTTCAATCAGTGTGCCGTAGTCGGACAGACTCTGCAGCGGAATGCCCGCTTCCTGGAACGCCTTCTCCGCCCGGTCCAGCTGGTAGCTGAAGATGGCGAGAACAGCAACCGGTTCGGCGCCGGCTTCTTTAACGGCTTCCGCTGCCTTAAGCGAGCTGCCGCCCGTTGAGATCAGATCCTCGATCACCACGACCTTCTGTCCCGGAGAGATGATGCCCTCGATCTGGTTCTGCTTGCCGTGTCCCTTCGCCTTATCGCGAATGTAGGCCATCGGCAGGTTCAGCTTATCCGCCACCCAGGCGGCATGCGGAATGCCCGCGGTCGCCGTACCGGCGATCACCTCGGTGCCGGGATACTGCGTGGCAATCAGCTCAGCGAATGCGTCGGCGATGTAGCTCCGGATATCGGGGTAGGAGAGCGTAAGACGGTTGTCACAGTAGATGGGAGACTTGATGCCGGAAGTCCAGGTAAAAGGCTGCTGTGGACGCAGCGCCACCGCTTCAATCTTCAGCAGATAGGATGCAATTTGTTCGCTTCGGTTCAATAATGGGCTCATGCTAGGATCATCTCCTTAATAATGTTCTCCGCAGCCTGGCGCGGATCGGGTGCAGCGGTTATCGGCCGGCCAACTACGAGAAAATGGCTGCCCTGCCGGATGGCCTGTCCCGGCGTCATAACCCGGCTCTGGTCATCCAGAGACGATCCGGAAGGGCGAATGCCCGGCGTTACGGTGCGGAAGCCGCTGCCGCACGCAGCGGATATGGCCGCAGCCTCCTGCGGCGAAGCCACCACGCCGTCCAGCCCGGCTGCGGCGGCCAGCTGCGCGTAGCGCACTACGGTATCCGGCACTTCGCCAGGGATGCCGATCTCGTCGTTCATCACGGCCTGGCTGGTGCTCGTCAGCTGGGTCACAGCGATGACCAGCGGCCGTTTCAGCGCCGGGTTCTGCGCGGTGGCGAGCTCGACGCCCTCCAGGGCCGCCTTCATCATGGCCGAGCCGCCGGCTGCATGAACATTGAACATGTCGACGCCGAGCGCCGTCACACTCTGCGCTCCGCCTTTGACGGTGTTCGGGATATCGTGCATTTTCACATCCAGGAAGACGGAGTAGCCGTTCTCCTTCAGCTCGCGTACGAAATCCGGTCCTGCTGCATAGAAGAGCTGCATGCCAACCTTCATGTAGCATGGAATGCCTCTCAGCTTCCCAATCATCTCTCGCGCCTGCGCCGCATCCGGGTAATCCAGCGGAATCATCAGCCGCCCGGCCATCTCCTCCCACCGCTTGTCCTTCGCACTGCTTCCTTCACGCACAGGCGCGCTCGAAGCGGTATCCTTCTCTCCGGTCATCTTCATGCTCCTTTACTGATAACGTTTCATGCACCCGCAACAGGCCCGGGCACAGCGGAACGGTCTGCGATGCCCGCAAACCGTTCCTGTTGATCGGTGTATGATTATCAAGTTTCCGTTACATGCGGCTTATTGGCCGACGAAAGCCGGCATCGACTGCGAGGAGAAGTTGATCGTCTCCAGCATGCGCAGCAGCGCCGTTACGGTATCGAGCGATGTCATGCAGACGATGCCGTTCTCCACCGCTTCGCGGCGGATGCGGAAGCCGTCGCGCTCCGGCGTCTTGCCCTTGGTCAGCGTGTTGAAGACAAAGTTTGCCTGGCCGCCGCGGATGAGATCAATGATCGTCGGCTCGCCTTCGCCGATTTTGTTGACGTTCATTACGTTCAGGCCAGCCTGCTCCAGCGCCAGCGCCGTACCGCCGGTTGCAATGATTTTGTAGCCCAGACGATGGAAGCCCTTCATGAGATCTACGGCCACATCTTTATCTTTGTCAGCGACAGTAACGATGATCGATCCCGTCGTCGGAATCTTCATGCCTGCCCCGATAAGGCCCTTGTACAGCGCCTTGGCGTACAGTCTGTCTCGACCCATAACCTCACCGGTCGATTTCATCTCCGGTCCTAGCGTCGGTTCTACTCTCCGCAGCTTCGCGAAGGAGAATACCGGCACCTTGACGGATACGTAGTCGCTCTCCGGCCACAGTCCTTCCGAATAGCCCTCGTCCTTCAGCTTGCCGCCAAGGATAACCTGGGTCGCCAGGTGGGCCATCGGGATGCCTGTTACCTTGCTCAGGAACGGTACGGTTCGCGAGGAGCGCGGATTAACTTCGATGACATACACTTCGCCTTTGTAGATGACGAACTGGATATTCACAAGCCCGATCGTCTTGAGCTCCTTCGCGATCTTCACGGTGATGTCTACAATCTTCCGTTGAAGTCCAACCTCCAGATGCTGCGGAGGATATACCGCGATGGAGTCGCCCGAGTGGACCCCTGCGCGTTCCACATGCTCCATAATGCCCGGAATGACTACGGTCTCGCCGTCGCAGATTGCGTCGACTTCGACTTCCTTGCCCAGCATATAGCGGTCGATCAGCACCGGATGCTCCGGATTAACCTTGACCGCTTCCTTCATATAGCTCAGCAGTTCCGTGTCGGAGTAGACGATCTCCATCGCCCGGCCGCCGAGCACGTACGAAGGGCGCACCAGCACCGGATAGCCGAGCGATTGGGCCGTGCCGACCGCTTCGTCGACTGTCGTTACCGTGCTGCCTTTCGGCTGGGCGATATGCAGGCGGGACAGCAGAGCTTCGAACCGCTTGCGGTCCTCCGCTTCATCGATGCTCTCCAGACTTGTGCCGAGAATCTTCACACCGGCAGCGCTAAGCGGAGCCGCGAGATTGATCGCTGTCTGTCCGCCGAACTGAACGATTACACCGATCGGCTTCTCCTGCTCGATGACGTTCATGACATCCTCGAAGAAGAGCGGCTCGAAGTACAGGCGGTCAGAGGTATTGAAGTCCGTTGATACGGTCTCCGGGTTATTGTTGATGATGACTGCTTCGTAGCCCGCTTTCTGGATCGCCCAAACTGCGTGCACGGTGGAGTAGTCAAACTCGATACCCTGGCCGATGCGGATCGGGCCGGAACCGAGCACAATCACCTTCTGTTTGTCGGAAGCAAGCACTTCATTCTCGGTTTCATAGGTCGAGTAGTAATAAGGCGTCGTAGCTTCAAATTCGGCGGCGCAGGTGTCTACCATTTTGTAGACCGGCTTCAGCCCCTGGCTGAGGCGGAATTCACGCACTTCGGCTTCCTTCGTCAGAGTGCCTCCCGGCTGGCCTTCTGCACGCAGTTCCGCGATCGCGCGGTCTGTGAAACCAAGGCGCTTCGCCTGATACAGCGTCTGAGGCGACAGGATTTCTTCTCCGCGGATGCGGTCTTCGAAGCCGATGATGCCTTCGATTTTGTCCAGGAACCACCAGTCAACCTGAGTAATATCCTGAATCTCTTGCAGCTGGTAGCCGCGGCGGAACGCTTCGGCGATCAGGAACAGACGCTCATCGTCCGGCTTCGCCAGACGGGTCTTCAGCACCTCGTCGTCCAATTGTTCGGCGCCTGGCAGGTTGAAGCGGTGAACGCCGATTTCAAGCGAACGGATCGCCTTGTGGATCGATTCCTCGAACGTACGGCCGATCGCCATAACTTCACCGGTCGCTTTCATCTGTGTGCCGAGCTTGCGGTTGGCATAGATGAACTTGTCGAACGGCCAGCGCGGTATTTTACTGACGATATAGTCCAGCGTCGGCTCGAAGCAGGCATAGGTCTGACCCGTTACCGGGTTGACGATTTCATCCAGCGTGTAGCCGAGCGCGATCTTGGCCGCCATCTTGGCGATCGGATAGCCGGTCGCTTTGGAGGCCAGCGCCGAAGAGCGACTGACGCGGGGATTTACTTCGATAACATAGTATTGGTAGCTCTGCGGATCGAGCGCGAACTGCACATTGCAGCCCCCTTCGATGTTCAGAGCGCGGATGATCTTCAGGGAAGCGCTGCGCAGCATCTGATACTCGCGATCGGACAGCGTCTGGCTCGGAGCCACAACGATACTGTCACCCGTATGCACGCCGACCGGATCGAAGTTCTCCATGTTGCAGACCACGATGCAGTTATCGTTCGCATCGCGCATGACTTCATATTCGACTTCTTTCATGCCGGCGATGCTCTTCTCGATCAGACACTGGCCGATCGGGCTGTAGCGGATACCGGATTTAACCGTCTCGCGCAGCTCATCTTCGTCCGCGCAAATGCCGCCGCCTGTTCCGCCCAGCGTGTAAGCCGGACGAACTATAACCGGGTAACCGATTTCTCCGGCGAAGTCCAGCGCTTCTTCCAGCGTCGTCACGATTGTGCTCTCCGGCACCGGCTGCTCCAGCTCGCGCATCAGTTCGCGGAACAGGTCGCGGTCCTCGGCTTTCTCGATGGAATGAAGCTGGGTGCCCAGCAGCTTGACGTTCTCCTGCTCCAGCACACCGGCGCGCGCCAGCTCAACGGCCATGTTAAGGCCCGTCTGTCCCCCGAGGGTCGGCAGCAGTCCGTCCGGACGCTCCTGGCGGATGATGCCAGTCACGAAGTCGAGTGTAATCGGCTCGATATAGACTTTGTCCGCCATGTTGGTGTCGGTCATGATAGTCGCCGGGTTGCTGTTGATCAGGATTACCTCTACGCCTTCTTCCTTCAGCGCCTGGCAGGCTTGTGTTCCGGCGTAGTCGAATTCGGCCGCCTGGCCGATAACGATCGGACCAGAGCCGATCACGAGAATTTTCTTAAGCTTATCGTTCTTAGGCATTCGATTAATAGGCTCCTTTCACGGCTTCAAGCTGTGGTTTCGTTGTAGAGGCCGAGTTCCGGGCATTCGCGGCAAGCTGCGCCTGACGGGACACGGCTGGAGTGTTCTTTTTGTGCTGTGCAATCATTTCAAGGAACCGGTCGAACAGATAGCCGCTGTCATGCGGTCCAGGCGCTGCTTCCGGATGATACTGCACAGAGAAGGCAGGGAACCGCTTGTGCTTCAGACCTTCGATCGTCTTGTCGTTGTTGTTGATATGTGTAATTTCAAGCTCCGTGCTCTTGACGGACTCTTCATTAACGGTGTACCCATGATTCTGGGACGTGATGTAGCAGCGTCCGCTCTCCAGCTCCTTCACGGGATGGTTGCCGCCGCGATGTCCGAATTTCAGCTTCTCGGTATCGGCGCCGCAAGCCAGGGCGAACAGCTGATGGCCCAGGCAGATGCCGAAGATCGGATAGTCGCCTAGCAGCTCGGCGATCGTCTTGGCAGCATACGGCACATCTTTGGGGTCCCCGGGACCGTTCGACAGCAGAATGCCGTCCGGATTGATCCGGCGGATTTCGTCAGCCGTTACATTGTGCGGAACGACGATCACGTCGCAGCCGCGGTTATTGAGTTCACGCAGAATCCCCGTCTTGGCGCCGTAGTCGACCAGCACGATCTTTTCCTTCGTGCCCGGGCTGCTGTAGGCGCTGGCCGTCGAGGTGCGGGCCACCTGGTTGCGAAGCTCGGCAATCGTCGTATCGTTCATCATTTCCATGAGCTCTTGGACCGGCTTGTTCGAAGTGGTGATGATGGCTTTCATCGTGCCGTAATGGCGGATGATCCGGGTAAGCATCCGGGTATCGATGTCGCTGATGCCCGGAATGCCGTACTCCTTCAGCAGATCGTCGACGCTGTACTCGGCGCGCCAGTTGCTCGGCACACTCTCATGACGGCGCACGACGAAGCCGTGAACGAATGGGCGCACGGATTCGAAGTCGTCACGCGTAATGCCATAGTTCCCGATCAGCGGGTAGGTCATCGTCACGATCTGTCCGCAGTACGAAGGATCGGACAGCACCTCCTGGTAGCCTGTAATCCCTGTATTAAAAACGACCTCGCCGGTCTTCTCGCCCTCAGCGCCGAATGCGGTGCCGGTAAACAGCGTTCCGTCCTGAAGCAGCAATCTTGCCTGCATTCTTCATCCCACTCCTCTTCATTCTGTAATGTAAAATTGAGAGTTCCCCACGATATTCCATCATCCGATGCTTCTCGAAAGGCAGCATGAATGTCTTGTATCTCATATCGGAGCGCCCGTACGTTGTCCCAGGGCGTTCCCTGTACCTTCAGTCCGGCTTCATTCTTCAGCCAAGCTTCCGGCTATTCACTCCATACGATCCGGCCGTCATTCACGGTCATGACCGGCCAGCCTTTAAGCTTCCAGCCCGTAAATGGCGTATTGCGGCCTTTGCTGGCGAAGCTCTCCGGATCGACTTTCTTCTCCGTATCCAGATCGATCAGTGTCAAGTCCGCAGGAGCGCCCGGCTTCAGCTCGCCGGCATTCAGCGAGAATACCCGCGCCGGATCGGCTGTCATCCGCTGCACGAGAAGAGCCAGGCTCATTTGACCCGTGGTCACGAATTTCGTATACATCAGCGGGAAGGCAGTCTCGAAGCCTACGATACCGAACGGAGCCAGCTGCATGCTCTTGGCTTTCTCCTCGGCGCTGTGCGGCGCATGGTCGGTGACGATAATGTCGATCGTCCCGTCCAGAAGCGCCTCAATGCATGCTTCCACATCGCGGCGGGAACGCAGCGGAGGGTTCATTTTCCAGTTGGCGTCAAGACCCGGGATGTCCTCCTCCGACAGGAGAAGATGATGCGGGCATACCTCTGAAGTCACATTAATGCCGATTTGCTTCGCCTGGCGGATCAACCGGATCGACTGCTCGGTGCTCACATGGCAGACATGGTAATGCACGCCCGTCGCCTCGGCCAGCAAAATATCCCGTCCGACGTGGATGGCCTCCGATTCGTTCGGAATGCCCTTGAGTCCGTGCTTACGGGCGAAGCTTCCTTCGGCGACCGGCGCTCCAACCACCAGCGAGTTGTCCTCGCAGTGCGCGATAACCGGCATATTCATTCCGGCCGCAAGGGCCATGGCGTCTTTCATCGTCTGCGCAGTCTGAACGCCTACTCCGTCATCGGTAAAGCCGATGGCTCCGGCCTCTTTCAACGCTGCGAAATCCGTCAGCTCTCCGCCCTTCTGTTCCTGCGTGATCGCGGCGTAAGGCAGAACCTTGACCAGTCCGGCCTCGCGGGCCTTATTCTTAATGAAGGTCACGACTTCCGGAGAGTCCGTCACCGGCTTGGTGTTCGGCATGCAGGCGATCGTCGTGTAGCCGCCCTTCGCTGCTGACCGGCTGCCTGTCTCGATCGTCTCTTTATGCTCGAAGCCCGGTTCGCGAAGATGGACGTGCATATCGATCAGTCCAGGGATGAGCAGCTTGCCGCCTGCGTCGATCACTTCGCCGCCCTGTACCGCTTCGCTGTCATCCACAATGGAGGAGATAGATCCGTTCTCAATCACGACAGCCTTGCGTTCAAGGCCGCCTTCTGCATTCAACACGCTGGCATTTTTGATAATCACGTTCACGCTTCTCCTTTGTCGCCCGCGACGGATTCATCCGGGCTCTTTCATTATTATATAATAAAAATTCATCTATGTGTATATTTATTAACCCTTATGCACATCCCTACCGAATTGCCCGCTCGATAACCGCCATCCGCACCGGGACGCCGTTGGACATCTGCGGGAAGATCAGCGATTTGGCGCTTTCGACGACTGCGTCGTCGATTTCCACGTTGCGGTTAACCGGCGCCGGATGCATAATCACCGTTCCGCTTCCAAGCCGGGCCGCCCGTTCTTCCGTCAGGCCGAAGTGCTCCCGGTAGTCTTCAGCCGATTTGATCATGCCGCCCGCGTGACGTTCCAGCTGCACACGAAGCATCATGACGACATCCGCTTTCAGCGCCTCGTCAATCGTGACATATGGTGCATGCTCCGCAAGCTCCGGCGCCTTCATGTTATCGGGTGCGCAGAACTGAACCTTGGCCCCCATCTCGGTCAGCCCCCACAGATTCGATCTCGCTACCCGGCTATGCATAATGTCTCCGATAATGGAGACCGTCAGTCCCTTGATCTCACCGAAGGTCTTGATCATGGTGAACATGTCGAGCAGCGCCTGGGTAGGATGTTCGTTGTTGCCGTCTCCTGCATTGATCAACGGAACAGATACCTTCTCGGAGAGCTGCTGCAGCACGCCGGTCGGCTTGAGGCGGATGACTCCGGCGTCGATGCCCATCGATTCCAGTGTGCGGACTGTGTCGTAGATCGACTCGCCCTTCTCGACGCTTGAGGCGGCAGCCGCGAAGTTCAGTACCTGGGCGCCCAGGCGCTTCTCGGCCATCTCGAACGAGAACCGGGTTCTCGTGCTGTTCTCGAAGAACATGTTGGATACAAATTTCGAGGCCAGTACCGGATTCAATTTCTCCGTCTGCTTGTCCCAATAGGAAGCCCTGTCCAAAATCGCCGTAATCTCGCTCCGGTCGAGGCCTTTCAGCCCCAGCAGACTGCGCTCCTTCACTGTGGTCGCTGTCATCATGTTATTTTGCCTCCCAGTTCGAAATGATGTGCACTTCGTCAATGCCGTCAACTTCCTTAAGCGCCACTTCAATCGATTCATGCTTTGAGGTCGGTACGTTCTTGCCCACGTAATCCGGACGGATCGGCACTTCCCGATGTCCACGGTCAGCCAGAACCGCCAGTTGGATCATCCGCGGCCGCCCGCAGTCCATCAGAGCGTCCATCGCTGCCCGGATTGTCCGCCCCGTGTAGAGGACGTCGTCGAACAAGATAATCTTCTTGTCCCTGGTGCCGAAGACACCCGCAGGGATCAGCAGACTGCCGTTCTCCTCGCGGCTCCCTCCGCCGGTGGTCTTCTCAAGGTCATCGCGGTAAGGCGTGACATCGAGCTCGCCGCAGGGAACATCCGCTCCTTCGATCTCCTTGATCCGATCCGCAATTCGCCGGGCCAGATATACGCCCCTGGTGCGGATGCCGATCAGCACACAGTCCTCAATCCCCTTGTTCTTCTCCAGGATTTCGTGAGCAATGCGCGACAGCGCTCTGCGGATCGCCGTTTCATCCATAATGACGTTCTTCTCGGTTATCATGCTTTGCCAGCCTCCAGGACTTCAGCGCCCGTCCCCTAAACACCCGGGAATCAAAAAACTCCTTGCCCGAACCGGGCAAGGAGTGGAATCCGCGAATGTAGAGTGATGGTGGGTGCGCAGCAAAAGAACTCCGTACAGACAGACGGATTTCTTCTATAAAACCGCGAACCTCGATTCACGTAACCTTGCCAGCCTCACGGGACTGATTTAAAGGCGCTATTCATTTATCGTTACGATTATGACAGACCGAACGGGACATGTCAACTATTACTCGAGCATTTTGCATAAATCCACGAAGCGATATCAAAGTGACCATATATGGCTCAGAATGATGTTATCCCAGTTGGTTATATCAATATATTTACCCGTCAGCCCGGGATCATACGCGGTATTAATTCGAAATTCGAGGGAATTATTTTGGCGGGGGAAAAAGAAAAGCGCCCAAGTCCAAAGGACCGAGGCGCCTTATGTTATTTGATCTTAAAATTCAAACTCAACATCGCTCAGGCGGCGTTTGATTTCGGAAATGACCCGCAGCTCTTCTTCTTCGCCCTTGGCGACGAAGGTAACGGAGAAGCGCACGAATGCGCCGGCGTCATCCCACGGCACCGTGGAGATCAGCTTCTCGCGGATCAGATATTGGGAGAAATCTTCGCCGGATTCGAAGCGGCGGCCGTTCTTGACGCCCTTAGGAGCTTCTACATACAGGAAGAAAGAGCCCTTCGGCTTCTCGGCCTTGAAACCAAGACTGTTCAGCGCGTCAACCAGCAGGTTGTGACGGCGGGAATACTTGGCTGCAATCGCTTCGGTAATTTCCGGATGAGCCAGACCGAAAGCTGCCGCCTTCTGGATCGCGATGAACTGACCGGAGTCATTGTTATCCTTAACGTCGCCGAACGCCTTCACGATCAGCGGATTGCCGGCAACGAACCCGATTCTCCAGCCGGTCATGTTGTACGATTTGGACAGGGAGTGCAGCTCGACGCCCACGTCCTTCGCCCCCGGAACGGACAGGAAGCTGAGCGGCTTCAGACCGTCATAGGTCAATGCGGCATAAGGAGCATCATGAATAACGACGACGTTATACTTCTTGGCCCAGGCTACCACCTCGGCAAAAAACTCAGGAGTCGCGCTTGCGCCCGTCGGATTGTTCGGGTAGTTCAGATAGATCAGCTTCGCCTTGTAGGCGATCTCTTCCGGAATGGAGCTTAGGTCCGGGAGGAAGTTATTCTCTTTCTTAAGCTCGACGGTATACACCTGGCCACCCAAATATTTCGTATGCGTGCCCAGCACCGGATATCCCGGAATCGTCATGATCGTAATGTCGCCCGGGTTGATAAAAGCGGACGGCAGCATCGCCAACGCCGGCTTGGAACCGATGGAGTGCAGCACTTCCGTCTCCGGATTGATTCCGTCTACATTAAAGACTTCCTTCAGATATTTGGCTGCCGCTTCCTTGAATTCGGCAATTCCGTTGTCGGCATATCCGCGGTTCTCTTCCTTGGCCGCTTCTTCCGCAAGCTTGGCGACAATACCCGCATCCGCCATTTCATCCGGTTCGCCTACACCCATATCGATCAGTTCGATATCCGGAAAATCCTTCTTCGCCGAAGCTTTGGCACGTTTGATCTTCTCGAATTTGTAAATGTTGGTGTCCTTGCCATAGTTCGCTCCGCCGATCCGGTCAGCAAAGTTATTCTGAATATACGTGTTCTGATATTGTTCGATACTCATGAGAACGTCCTCACTCCTGGCTATTTAATATAGATGAGTCCACGATGTCGCAGACTGACTTCCAGCTCAAATCCTGCACTTCAACTATGCCGCAATCCCGGCGTCAATTGAATGGACAAATCGGCTGTTGATTTGTACTTATCTGCTCCGCAGCCGGATCAGCAGTTCTTCCATATCCCCCGGCAGCGGTGCGGAGAACTCCAGATACTCTCCCGAGGACGGATGCACAAACCCCAGTACGGCGGCGTGCAGAGCCTGTCCGCCTTCCATGTGGATACCTTTGCTCCGCCCGTATACCGGGTCTCCCACCAGCGGGTGACCGATGAATTTCATATGCACGCGGATTTGATGTGTCCGCCCGGTCTCCAGCTGCAGCTGCAGCAGCGTACAATCGCCGAACCGTTCCAGCACCGTAAAATGGGTAATCGCATGCTTGCTGTTCTTCTCCGTTACGGTATACAGCTTGCGGTCATGGGGGTCACGGCCAATCGGCGCGTCCACCGTTCCCTGATCATGCGCCATATTGCCCTGAACAACTGCCAAGTACTGGCGGGTCACGCTATGGGCCTTCAGCTGCGCCGCCAGCGAATTGTGGCTGGCATCATTCTTCGCCGCCATAATAAGGCCCGACGTATCCTTGTCGATCCGGTGGACAATGCCCGGCCGAATCTCGCCGCCTATGCCCGATAAATCCTTGCAATGGTACATCAGGGCATTGACAAGAGTTCCCGAGGGATGACCGGCAGCCGGATGCACAACCATGCCGCGCGGCTTGTTGACGACGATCACGTCCGAATCTTCATAAGCAACGTCCAGCGGGATCGCTTCAGGCGTCAGCTCCGACGCCGCAGGCTCAGGAACGGTAACGGCAATTTCATCCCCGGCTGCCAGCTTGTAATTGGCTTTGACCGGACGCCCTCCGACCGTTACGTATCCGCCTTCAATCCATTGCTGTACCTGAGAGCGGGAGATTTCCTCCTCCCAAGACTCGGTTATATATTTGTCGATGCGTTCGCGGGCGTACTCCTCCTGAACGGTCCAGATGGCCACCGCAGCTTCTGCGGCCTCGTCCTCCATCCGCTCATTGCGGTCGTCCTTAACCAAAGCGCTTCATTCCTTTCCCTGCGGATCGTTAGTTTCCTTCACTTCGACCACTTCCGTCTGGCTGCCCCGCATATCCAGCAGAGAGTCCAGAATGATCAGGGCAACCCCGATGACAATACAGGAATCCGCGACATTAAAGATCGGGAACGTATAGCTGCCGAAGTTGAACATCAGAAAATCGACAACCTTGCCTGTCAGCAGCCGGTCGATAAAATTGCCGAACGCACCCCCGAGCACAAGTGCAAGCGCTGTGGACAGCAGACGCCGCGTATTTTTCAGCTTGTTTATATACCATACGATACCTGCCAATACGACAATCGTGACCACAACGAGGAACCAGCGCTGGTTCTGCAGAATGCTGAACGCGGCGCCAAGGTTTCGGTGCGAGGTAATGACAAAAAAGTTCCCGATCACCGGAATTTGTTCACCGATTGCAAGGCGGGTGGAAATCAAATATTTGGTTCCCTGGTCAAGCAGAAACATAATCAGCGCGATCAGATAATAGATCACTTCAGTTCGTCACTCCGTTCTAATTGTCCCTTTTGAAGCCGATTCAAATGCATATTGCGGCTTATATATTGTAGCACAGGCCTTGAGAACCCGTCCATTGGGCCTGTTCGTCAGGTTATTTTGGGAAAGGCATGAAAATGTTGATTTAGTAAAAGAGGCGTTAAACGGCTACCCTAAGCAAAGAAGACAAGGCCGCATATGCGCCACCTCAGCGGCGTTCGTCCGAGACGTAAAGGAGAGATGATCTCATGAATCACCTGACCCCCGAACAGCTCGCGGAATTACGCAGCCGCCTGATCGCGCAGCGGGAGGATATCCGTTCCAGACTGCAGGACCTTGACAATCATGGCCTGGAGGATTCCATGCGCGATATGAGCGGCGATTTAACCGAAATCGATAATCACCCGGCTGATGCCGCCACCGATCTCTATCATCGTTCCATGGATATCTCCATCCAGGAGCGCGAGGAGCTAGAGCTGATTGCGATCGAAGAAGCGCTTAAGGCTATGGAAGACGGAACCTACGGTATCTGCGCCGCGACCGGCAAGCCCATCCCATATGAGCGGCTTAACGCCCTTCCCACCGCCCGGTATCTGAAGGACCACAGTCCAAGGCAGGAGAAGCCGCATACCCGGCCGGTGGAAGAGGAATTCTTAGCGCCGCCCTTTGGACGAACCAGCATGGATGAGCATGAATACAGCGGCTTCGACGGTGAGGATGCCTGGCAGATCGTCGAAAGCTACGGAAGCTCGAACTCCCCGGCAATGGCGGAGAGCAGCAATGTCGATTCGTACAACAACATGGAAATCGAAGCAGATGACCCGGACGGCTGGGTGGAGCCCTGGGAAAACTTCATCGCCACCGACATTACCGGAACCGAAGTAACCGTGATCGGGGGGCCGCAATATAAACGCTATTTGGATAGTGGAGAGGGAGATTTCCTCCTCGATCCATATGGCGGAAAAAGTGAGAGGGAGTAGCCGTACGGCTGCTCCCTGTCAGTACGTATTCAATTGAAGCTGATGCTGTACAATGCGCACGATATCCGCGATATAATCCCCGATGATCGGCAGATTGAGAGCCCCAAGCACCTGTAGTACATAGATAATGGTTGCCGCGAAAAAGGTAAACCCGATTGCGATTCCAACCCCCCGCGCCGTTCCCGAAAGCAAGTTTAGCCAGATCAGCCGCCAAGGAGAATACAGCAGCTCCGTATATTCCATGACTCGCGATTTCTCCATCCGCTGCGCCCAGCCTGTCGCGAACCGGTATACCGCGTCCAGCTTCTCCGGGTCAGGGAGATCGGGCTGCCTTGCCGGTGGCATATTCAATCCTTTGTCCTGTTCGGACTTCGGGTATCGGCCTGGCTCCCGACCGTTCGGCTTACTCATGACTCCTGCCTCCGTCCCTTTAGCGCCGCAACGTAAGACGAGCCCGGGGGAAGGAGGGCACTCCTTCCCCCGGGACTCGTCACTTTCGGGCAGGAGCTTCCATCCGCTCCCCCGCAAGTTATACGTCTGCGAACCTTTCTTCCCTAGTATATGCGCTTTGGGGACAGGTCATTCGCCGTCTTTACCCGATCAGAATCCCGATTGTTTTGCCGCCGATATCTACCGTCTCCGGCACCAGATCGTCAATGAAACTGACAGTCGTCACGAGGACATTCTCTCTCAGGACATTTTCAAAAGCGGCAACCGCCTCTTTCAGCTCGGCATCCACATTAAGCGACAGCGCTATGCGCTTGTCGATCGGCAGATCGAGCCGTTTGCGGTAATCCTGCACTGCACGGATCACTTCGCGAACCCAGCCTTCCTGCTCAAGCTTCGGCGTAATTTCCGTATTCAGCGCTACAGTGATTCCGTAGCCGGAAGCGGAAGCGAAGCCCGGCTTGGCCTGCTTGTCGATCAGCAGCTCATCCGCGGTGATCTTCAGTTCCTCGCCTTCCGGTGAAGTGAGCGACAGTTGACCGCTTTGAACCGCCTCACGGGTTGCGTCGCTGTCCATGGACTTCAGGAAGCCCTGGATGAAGCCGACGTTTTTGCCGTATTTTTTACCGGCGACCTTCAGGTTCAGCTTGAGCGTGAAATCGACAAATCCGCTGTCGCTCGTCTCCAGCACGATGTTCTTGACGTTGATCTCATCCTTGATGATTTCCTCGTAATCCGCAACGCTGAAGCTCTGGTCAATCGAAACGATGAGCTCGGACAGCGGCTGCCGGGTCTTGATTCCCGTCTCGTTCCGGACATTGCGCGCCAGCTCGACGATGTTCCGCGCGCTCTCCATACTCCGCTCCAGCTCCGTATCGATCAGACTCTCGTCCGCAGCCGGATAGTCGGCCAGATGCACGCTTTCGCCTCCGCCCAGGTTGACGAAGATATCCTCGGCCAGCATCGGCATGAACGGCGCCACAATCTTCGCAGTCGTCAGCAGAACATGAGTCAGCGTGCGGTAAGCGTCCAGCTTCTCTTCGCCGAGACCGCTGCCCCAGAACCGGTCGCGCGAACGGCGGATATACCAATTGCTCAGCTCGTCGATGAAGTTCTCAATCGCTTTGGATGAGTTGACGAAGTCATTGACCGCAAGTCCTTTGTCCACGACCAGGATCAGGCTGTTCAGACGGGACAGAATCCAGCGATCCAGCTTGTGGTTCGAGAGCTTAAAAGGATGCTGGGCCGGATCGTAGCCGTCAATTCCGGCATACAAGGTCAGGAACGAATGGGTGTTGACCAGCGTGTCGACGACCTTGGATTTACTCTCTCCCACAAGGCCGCGGGAGAAACGCTTGTTGTTCCACGGCGCGCTGTCCGACAGAATTGCCCACCGGAAGGCGTCGGTGCCATATTCATTCATGATATCCCAAGGGTTGATGACATTGCCCTTGGATTTGGACATCTTCTGGCCGTTCTCGTCGAGAATGTGGCCGGTTGCGATAACCGCTTTGTAAGGCGCCTTGCCCTTGAACAGCGTGGACACCGCCAGCAGGCTGTAGAACCAGCCGCGCGTCTGGTCGATGCCTTCGCAGATCATATCCGCCGGATACTGATCCTCCAGCTTATCCTCGTTCTCGAACGGATAATGGCTCTGCGCGAACGGCATCGAGCCGCTGTCGAACCAGACGTCGATCACTTCGGAGGTGCGGACCATTTCCGCGCCTTCCTTGAACGGGCTGCGCAGCTTGATTTCATCCACATACGGCTTATGCAGCTCGATGTCCTCCGGCACATCGCCGATGGCCATTTCTCTCAGCTGTGCAATGCTGTGCGGCGCGAATTCCTTGCCCGTCTCCTGGCAGACCCAGACGTTCAGCGGAGTGCCCCAATAGCGGTTGCGGCTGATGTTCCAATCCACAAGCTCGTCGAGGAACTTGCCGAAACGGCCTTCGCGTACATGTCCCGGATACCAGTCTACGCCATTGTTGTTGGCGATCAGCTGATCCTTGATGGCCGTTGTGGCAATAAACCAACTGTCCGTTGCGTAATACAGCAGCGGGGTATCGCAGCGCCAGCAGAACGGATAGCTGTGCTCGTATTTTTCCTTGCCGTAGAGCAATCCTTTCTCCGAAAGCGCCTTGACGATGTCAAGGTCGCAGTCCTTCACGAAGCGTCCGGCAAAATCCGTTACCATATCCGTGTACTTGCCCGAAGCGTCAACTACGTTCACGAAGCTGATGCCGTTCTCGCGGCAGGTCTTGTAGTCATCCTCGCCGTGTGCCGGTGCCATGTGTACGATACCGGTACCGCTGGCATCCGTTACGAACGAAGCGCCGACGATGACATTGCTGCGCTCGGCCTTGATATAGCTGAACGGCGGCTGGTATGTTTTGCCGACCAGTTCGGAGCCTTTCAGCTCGGACAGCACCTTGTGGTCGCCTTTGGCAACTTCTTCGACCAGATTCTTGGCCATGATGTATACGCCGTCTTCCTGCTCGACGCGCACATAATCCATTTCCGGATTAACCGCAAGCGCCATATGCGCCGGCAGCGTCCAAGGCGTCGTCGTCCAAGCCAACACATATTCACCGCTGTCATCCAGCTTGAATTTGGCTGTGGCGCTGAGGTCCTTGACGGTCTTATAGCCTTGCGCCACTTCATGCGAGCTCAGCGTCGTCTGGCAGCTTGGGCAGTAAGGGCTGACGCGGTGCCCGCGGTACAGCAGTCCTTTGTCATGAACCGTCGCCAGAATGTTCCATACGCTCTCGATGTAGGTGTTGTTCAGGGTCACGTATGGGTTGTCGAGATCGGTCCAGTACCCGATCGCTTCCGTAAATTCGCGCCACTGCTTCTCGTAGTTAAAGACGCTGTCTTTACACTTCTTGATGAATTTCTCCACGCCATAAGCTTCGATCTCCTGCTTGCCGGAGATGCCGAGCTGTTTCTCCACGCCCAGCTCGACCGGCAGGCCGTGCGTATCCCAGCCTGCTTTGCGGACGACGCGATAGCCCTTCATCGTCTGATAGCGGCCGATGAAGTCCTTGATTACGCGACCCAGCACATGACCGATATGCGGCGCGCCGTTAGCAGTCGGCGGGCCTTCGTAGAAAACATAGTTCGGCTTGCCTTCGCGGTTATCAATCGATCTGCGGAATGTATTCTCCTCGTTCCATTTCTTCAAGATGCGGACGTCACGGTCTCGCGCTTTTTCTTTGATATCTACTTTTTGCATCCTAAGTCAACTCCTTAAAAATTTCGATCCCTTGTCGATCCCCCTCAATCCCCCTTGCCAAGGGGGACTCCAAGGGCTCCCGCCCTCTGGACACCCGGAAAGTTGTCGATATCCGGGGCAGAGGCGGGGTTTGAGTTGCGTTGGCGGTATGCCCGCTTGCCGCAAGCGGCCGCTCTACTGTGGCACCCGAGCTGCGCTCCCCGCTAGGGGCAGCTTCGCGAGGGGCCTCAGGCGCGCGGGGTGGGGACGCGCGCTGCCGGACAGCGCATGTAAGGCCACGAGCGCGTTCCCCGCCAGGGGAATGCGCGAGAAAGGCCGCTCCCCGCACCACACCCCTCCCCCAAGTGCGCCACACCCCGCTGAACAACCAAAAATTGCGGGTGTCCAGAGGGCGCAGCCCTTGGGGTCCCCCTTACAAAGGGGGATTTAGGGGGATGTCGCCCCGCAAACGCAAATAACGCCCCGCCCCCTAAGGGGCGAGGCGACGCTCGCGATACCACCCTAATTCCGCGCTGACTCAGCCTGAACGGCCCGAGACAATCGCGATCTCAGCTCCCGCGCAAGTTACGCGGGTCCGGTGTAACGTCCGGTTAACGGCTCGCCTTACGCACAGACTTGGTGTCCGCTTCAGACTCGCTTCTTGGGGAAGATATTCCGGCATGGGATGAACATCGGCTTGCAGCAAGATGCCGACTCTCTGGGGATCACAGCCATGGCGTACTTGTCCCGTCATCGAATTCATATGTTACGTTTCAGATATGTTATAGTTATAGCCTCTTTGACGTTAAATGTCAACAGGCAGGCGATATAGTCATTATTTAGTCTTTTGGCGAATCGCTTCAATCCGCTGACAATCCAACCCTGTCGTCTTGACGATTGTCGGAGTATCGAGTCCGAGCGAAATCAGGTTCCGGGCTACCTTTTCTTTCTCTATTAATCGCCCCTGCTCAACGCCTTGCTCGATTCCTTGCTCAATGCCTTCCTCATACCCCCAGCGTTTCCAAGCCGGCATCAATTCCATGATTTCTCTCGCCTCCTCTTCTTCTCCATGCTCACGCAGCTCGCGGACAATGGCTTCGTCTTCCTCCTGCGAGGGACCGTAGTACAGATCCGCGATCGACATAATCAGGGCCAGCCTGGCGTCGTCCAATTCTCTGCGGAGCCGCAGCAGCATACGCAAGTAAGCCGTTCGAAGTTCCCTGGCTTCCTTCTTAGTATATCGCATCTTTCCCAGCAGTGCAGCAGCCACCGGGTTATCAGAGTTGATAAAATCCCGCCAATTATTCCGCCTCAGCTTAACCTGCAGAAATTGAAACCGCAAAATATCGTGTTCAGGTAATTTCATCACGAGAGAATCCCGTTCCTCCCGCTCGTCGTCCATTGTGAAAATTGCAATGGGTATGATCAGTCTATATTCATTGCGATGTCTTTCGAACAAGCGGCTGAAATAGATGAACATTCGCTCATGAAAGACATCGTCCCGGTAGGATTGAGGCTCCAGGTGCACCAGTACAAAGGCGGCGCCCTCGCGAATCCGGGTTTCGAGCAGCAGATCCAATTGGCGCGCTTCCTGGCCTACAATATCAACGAGCAGTTCCTGCTGCAAAAAGCGGGTGTGGCCGTGATCCAGCTGGCAGGCGAGCTCCGGCAGGAACAGCTCGAGAAATTCTGCGAAAAAAGTTTGCAGCAGCTTTTTGAATGCTTCGTCATGGGGCGTCTGTGCGGATTCCCAAGCATGCTGCGTCTTCCCGGTATTACTCCGGTCTTTGCCCCGATCAGTGCTGTTTACGAAAAAGCCAGGCTTCCCTTCGCCTTGTTTCATCCCCTCCAAGTTCACCCCCTTCTGATCGAAGTCCGCTTAATGAACACAATTAACGCGAAAAGCGCCGACCGCTCCCCCTTCCGGGAACGATCGGCGTATGCTGTACGACCGATAACATACGGCTGCGCTGCCGCATGCTGCATATAAGTTCATGGCGAGTCCCGACTTGGAACTCCCCTTAGAATACCTCTTCTTTGACCTCGCGGCTCTCCAGCGCGTCCCAGTCATCCTGGGACAGCAGCTCCAGCTGCGCTTCCACAAGCGTACGGAACCGGGTCCGGTAGATCGAAGCCTGCTTGCGCAGCTCTTCGGTCTCGATGGCGATCTTGCGGGATTTGGACAACGCCTCGTTGATGATCCGATCGGCGTTCTTCTCCGCTTCCTTGATGATCAGTTGGGCTTCCTTCTTGGCGTTGTTCTTCACTTCATCGGCAGCCTCCTGGGCTACGATGATCGTCTTCGACAGCGTATCTTCGATATTCGTGAAATGGTCAAGCCGCTCCTGGAGCGCCAGAAGCTGGTTATGAAGCTCCTTGTTCTCACGGATGACACTCTCGTAGTCCTTGATAACCTGGTCAAGAAACTCATTGACCTCGTCTTCATCATAACCTCGGAGCCGCCGGGCAAACTCCTTGTTGTGTATATCGAGCGGCGTTAATGGCATGCTGTGCACCTCCTAGAAATTTCGGGCCGGTTACGCCCCGCCGTCCACTCATCCCGCAGGATGAAGAAGTAAGCTTGAGCAACCAAGTTCGGGACAGGGCGAGCGGCCCTCTTCACCTGCCGGATTCACGAAAATCTGCTCTCCAACAATTATCGGCGTCCAGCTCCGCAAATGTTAGCTGCCCTTATAGAGTTAATCAATTTCGACAGGCCGTGAGAAATTCCTGCAAGAAATTTATACAAATTTCCCGACTTTGACCCGGTAACGGCCTTTCTTGGTCAGGCTTCCGACCTCAAGCATCTTGAAACGGCCAAAGCCCTGCACGGAGACAACATCGCCTTCCTTCAAATGACTGGAAGGGTCTTCCTCCACCTTCCAATTGACCCGCACGCGTCCCGCTTTGATCGGGGCGAGGATTTTGCTCCGGCTCAGGCGGACCACATCGGCGGTAATGCCGTCGAGGCGAAGCGAGGAGACGGTAAGCTCCACCGGGTCCAGCTTGACCTCGGCCTTCTTCAGAGCCGAGACGGGAAGGATATCCACACTTGCCGAAGCGCGGCCGACGCTGCTCAGATGAAGAGCTAAATAATCGGCGATATCCGACGTCACTACGGCATGACAGCCGCCTGGGAGGACGTGAATATCGCCGATTTTGCTGCGTTTGAGTCCGAGTCCCAGCAGGGAACCCATATAATCCCCATGCTCCAGATCGGATAGCTTCTGTTCTTCCGGTGTAATGCTCAGAATCTGAAGTCCCATGTCCTCGTTGTCCAAATTGCGGTAATCCGGCGCAATCAAAGCTCTTCTCCGCTCCGCTTCCTCGTGTCCACCGTCCCATTTAACATGGACGTCAGGCTGCCGGTTAACCAGAGTCTGCAAAATATAGCCCTGCCGCGGGTCCAGAAAATCGGTCAGCTTGACTTCATGATACCGCGCCGCGTTCTCTACCCATTCATAGGCCCGGTCCACAAACGCCCGTTCATCGGGGTGAAAATGCCCGTAAATATCGTTCTTCATAGGCTATGCAATAAAGTAGTTCAGCACCGCGACCAGCCCTCTCATCGCCAGCTCCAGGACAAACAGCGCTACGATGGGTGAGAAATCGATTGTACCGAACAGGGGCGGTATGATCCGGCGGAAAGGCCGGAGATACGGTTCAACCAGCTTGCCCAGCAGCTCTCCGATAAAGTTGTCGCGGACGTTGGGCAGCCAGGACATCAGCACATAGAAAATGATCATGTAGAAATAGATATTGTACAGGATACTGATTATGGAATAGATTTGGGGCAACGCCCATTCACCTCATTCTGTTATAGTCTTGGTCGTCTGCCAGGATTTCCGAAATGGAGCCCTGAATTTCCACCGTATCCGGCGTGCAGAGGAAGATGTTGCCGCCGATCTTGGAAATACCGCCGCCCAGGGCGTATACCGTCCCGCTCAGAAAATCGATGATCCGCATCGCTTGATCGTTACGCACCCGTTGGAGATTGACGACCACGGTCCGGTGCGAGCGAAGATGATCGGCGATTTCCTGGGCCTCGTCATACGACCGCGGCTCATACAGCACAACCTTCACATTCTTTTGCGAGTGGATGCTGACGACATTGCCTGCCCGCTGATTTTTGCGGTGCTCTACCGGAGCCGGCGCCAGTTCCTCCTCTTCATGCTGCGCAAGCGCCTCGCGCTCCACAACCTCTTCCTCTTCCTGCAGGCCCAAAAAACTCATAAACCGGTTCATCACGCCCATTACGATCCCTCCTCATGGCCTACCAATACCGTTCCCAGGCGAACCCAGGTGGCTCCTTCTTCAATCGCCACTTCAAAATCGTTCGACATCCCCATCGACAGCTCCGTAATCGGCTCCGGCGTCAGTCCAAGACCGTTCAGCCTGTCCCTCAGCTCGCGAAGACCGCGGAAGACCGGCCGCGTCAGCTCCGGATCTTCTTCATGCGGCGCCATGGTCATCAGTCCGATCACCTTGAGACGGTCGTAACCCGCGATGTCCCGCAAAAAATCAGGCACTTTCTCCGGCTCCAGCCCGAACTTGGTATCCTCGCCGGAGATGTTCACCTGAATAAACACCTTGACGTCAATGCCGGACGCCTCCGCCTTGCGCTGAAGCTCCTTCGCCAGCGACAGCCGGTCCAGCGAGTGAATATATTGAAACTTGCCGATAACGTCTTTTACCTTATTAGTCTGCAGATGCCCGATAAAATGCCAGGTCCCCCGGTTCCCGAGCGCCTTCCACTTGCTCTCCGCATCCTGCCAGCGGCTCTCTCCGATATCCTGAAGCCCGCCATCCAGTACGGCAGACGTCATCTCGAGCGACACATATTTGGTCACGGCGATTACTCTGACGTCCTGGCTGCTGCGTCCGCATCTTTCGCAGGCGCGCTTAACGCGCCGGCTGACTTCGGCTATTCTTTCCTGCAATGTCGAGGACAACGGTCAACTCTCCTTTATTCCGATCAAACTCGCCATTCGTCCCGTCACTCCATTTTCCTTGCGGAAGGAGAAGAACAAATCGCGATTACAGCTTGTACACCAAGATGTAGTTTCGATATGAGTCGTCAATATTCCTGCTTTTATCATAATGCGTCGGTTCAATTCTTTCAAGTTAAGCAGCTTTTTGCCGGTGTTCGCTCCCGAAGGGCTGTATAGGCGCTCCGCGCCTTTTTCCACTTGCGGCAAGCTGTCCTCCAGCGCACGGACGCGGTCCATAACGAAGTCGTCGACCTCGTAGCAGCAGCCTCCGATGCTTGGACCGATTGCGGCGTGGATATCCTCCGGTCTGCTTCCGTAGGTCTCCTCCATCCGGCGGACCATGGCCAGCGCGATTTCGGCGACCGTACCTTTCCAGCCTGCGTGGGCAAGGCCGACGGCGCCCGCTGCGGGATCGCAGAAATAGAGCGGCACGCAGTCCGCATAGAAGGAGGTCAGCAGCACGCCGGGTACATCTGTCAACAGTCCGTCTGTGTTCTGAAAGGCCGAAGACTGATCCAGGCTGCCCTTCCCTCTGTCTTCCTCTCTGACAACCGCGATGTCCGCTCCGTGTACCTGCTCGCCACATGTCCAGTCTTTCAGCGCAAAGCCGAGAGCCCCGGCGACCGTCTCCCGATTCGAGATGACATCCTCCGGGATGTCTCCGACATGAAAGGCGCAGTTCAAACTGTCGTATGGTTCAGCGCTGAAACCGCCGCTCCTGCCGGTGAAGCCCGCAACGATGCCCGGATAAAGCCCGCTCCACGGCCGAAGCTCATAAAGAGCCGGCTCTTTTTTCAGCCTAACAAATGGTTCCATTCTCTCACCCCGCCTTTAAGTGTATCACAAGTCACGATTCGGCTTCATACAGCTTCCTTGTTCATACGAAAAAAGAAGGAGCCAGGTTTCCTCGTGACTCTGGCATTGTTAATAGGCGCGGCGCTCATTCCGTTCATTTCGTTCGCTTCGCTCATTCCGGTCTTCACGCTGCAGCACCAGAATCTCCCGGTCCTCGGTTTCCTGTAAAGGACGCGGCTCCTCCATTTTGACCAGAACAACATCGGAGCCGATTTTGACGATATTCCGCCAAGGGATTACGAGATCCGCGCCTCCGCCGAACAGTCCGAGAAACCTTGTATAGCCTGGCACAACGATCGCCTCGATAACGCCCCGCCGAAGATCGAGCTCCAGATCACTGATCTGGCCCAGCCGCCGTCCGTCGACAACGTTAATGACGTCCTTGGCCTGGAAGTCGGATATCCTCATTTTTTTACCCCCAGACGTCGTTTCCTGATTCATGTCCCCCACCTCTTGCAAATGTATATCTTAACTATATGTTCAGGCGGCTTGGACGCATTCATTAAAAAAACAACCCCACCTTCGGGAAAGCCCCGGGTGGGATTGAATAGACTGCGCTCAGTATTTACTTAGGATTTCACATGTTTCTGCATCTGCTGGATCGCCGATTTCTCCAGACGGGAGACCTGGGCCTGGGAAATGCCGATTTCCTCAGCCACCTCCATCTGGGTCTTGCCCTCAAAGAAGCGCATCGATAAAATACGTTTCTCGCGCTGTCCGAGACGCTGCATTGCTTCCCGCAGGGCGATTTCCTCAATCCAGGAGACGTCCTTGTTCTTGTCGTCGCTGATCTGGTCCATCACATAAATGGGGTCGCCCCCGTCGTGATAGATCGGCTCGAAGAGGGATACGGGGTCTTGAATCGCATCCAGCGCGAAGACCACATCCTCTTTGGGAACACCAAGCGCTTCCGATATTTCAAAAATGGTGGGTTCCCGCGAATTCTGATTGGTCAGGCTGTCCCGAACCTGCAGCGCCTTGTAGGCGATGTCCCTGAGGGAACGCGAGACGCGAATCGGATTGTTGTCTCTTAAGTACCTGCGAATCTCGCCGATAATCATCGGAACGGCGTAAGTGGAAAATTTAACGTTCTGCGACAGATCAAAATTATCGATGGCCTTCATGAGCCCGATGCAGCCCACTTGAAACAGGTCATCCACATATTCCCCCCGGTTATTGAACCGCTGAATGACGCTGAGGACCAGCCTCAGGTTGCCGTTAACCAATTTCTCTCGGGCGGATTTCTCGCCCTGCTGCTGCAGCAAAGTGAACAGCTCGCGCATTTCCACATTCGTCAGAACGGGCAGCTTGGCGGTGTCCACCCCGCATATCTCGACTTTGTTTCGGGTCATGATGATTAACCTCCCAAGGAGAAACATTACTGTACATTATCTCCCCGGCAGGCCATTTTATTCCTTGCTTGTACCCCTCAGCAGAGCCATCGGATTCCTGGGTGCGTGTCCCTTGATCTAAAGCTCCGGATCATCATCCAACCGGTTTACACCATCTTGTTGAACTCCTTGCGGAGGCGCTTGATGATTCTTTTTTCGAGACGGGAAATATAGGACTGGGAAATGCCGAGAAGATCCGCAACATCCTTCTGCGTCTTCTCCTCTCCGCCCCGAAGCCCGAAGCGCAGCTCCATAATGAGCCGTTCGCGCTCGCTCAGCTTCTCCAGCGCCTTTTGCAGCAGCTTGCGGTCCACCTGTTCCTCAATATTCCGGTAAATGGTGTCGTTCTCCGTCCCCAGCACATCCGAGAGCAGCAGCTCGTTGCCGTCCCAGTCGATGTTCAGCGGCTCGTCAAAAGACACCTCGCTGCGCGTCTTGTTGTTGCGTCTCAGGTACATCAAGATTTCATTCTCGATACAGCGGGACGCATATGTCGCCAGTTTGATCTTCTTCTCGGGATCGAAGGTATTGACCGCCTTGATGAGGCCGATCGCACCGATGGAGACCAGGTCCTCGATATTGATGCCGGTATTCTCGAATTTGCGTGCGATATAGACAACCAGACGCAGATTCCGCTCGATCAGCATGGCTCTGACGGCGGAATCGCCGCTCGGCAGCCGCTGAAGCAAATAATCCTCCTCTTCCCGGGTCAGCGGCGGGGGCAGCGCCTCGCTTCCGCCGATATAGTAGATTTCCTGGCTTTTCAGTCCCAGCAGAAACAGCACGCGGTAATACTGGAGCTGAAAGGCCAGTCTCCATTTGATCATCATTGTTCCTCCTTCCAGAAGTACGAACAGGCTGACTTGTGAATTTTTTCGACTCTGTCCGGGAGAACAGAGCCGGCATCCAGTTTGGGAAGCCATATCGCCCAAGTTCTCCGGTCAAGCTGCGCCTCCCGGGTCCTCGGCTGCTGTCCCCTCCGCCAACTCGGGATGGATAATCGCCCGGTAGGCTCCGTCGGAAGACAGGGTTCCTCCATCCAGCCCAATGAGCACCTTGCGGTGGCTGAAGGCTTCCCCCCCCAGCGTGACCTCCACCGCATCCGGCTTCAGGGCCAGCATGAACGAGGCTGACCGGTTAACACCCCTGTACGGTACAAGCCTCAGCCGGTCGTGCCAGGCGTAAGACTGCCCGTCCAGCTCCAGCACCAGCTGCTCGGCGCCTTCCTGTGAGATCCGGCCTTTCCATTCCGGCGGCAAATATTCCTCCCAGAGCGAAGCTTCCATAACCATGACCGGCGTGCGGGTCAATGGATCATAGAGCCGGTTGCCGGTATCGAGAAGTCCGGGACAGCATACGGTCACCCCACCGATCTCCACCCTTACCGACCCGATAAAGGTTTCGAGCTTCTCCCGTTTTGCCCGTGAGGATAGAACGGCTTTGTAGCAGCCAAGCACGGCCAGCATTACGGCCAGGATGAACCAGAAGCCGATTTTTAACCGATAAGCATAGCCTCCCGCCGCCGTATAGAGAATGCCATTCCAGATGTCGCCGGAGCTTTGCAGCAAATAGTGAACGCCCAGTACACCTCCCGCCGCCGCAAAATTGATGATATAGAACGCGCCAAGACTTCTCATGAAGCTTTGCAGGCTCCTCCATCCGAATGCGGTCAGCAGCATGATCAGGGACAGGCCAAACTTGACCAGAAAGGTGTACAGAAATGACAGCTCGGGAACAAACATCATCACCACATACAGCGCACCGACCAGCGCGGACAGCCAAAGCCTCCACCAGCGGATCTTCATTTTAACCATCCAACCTGTCAGCCACAGCAGCACAGCGTCGATCAGCAGATTGGCGGCAAAAATCAAATCGATATAGACGACCATCTCCTCACCTCTGCCATTCATAATGACCCTGCGGGCTCACAGGCTTGGCTCACGGTCTTTAGCTGCGATAGGAATAGTATAGAAAGTCCAAGGTTCAAAGTCTGTCTAAACATAGGGGAGGAAGTGAAGGTTTTTTTGTCGAGATTTATGGGATGAGGGCGGGTGGAATAAACCTGGAGAGCGGAAGGTTTATTGTCTGGCATGAGCAGATGATTAGAGGGGACATAGGTCTTCTTTGATAGAAAAAACGGCTTTCACCCGGGAATGAGTGAAAGCCGTTTTGGAAGAAGGCGAGGTTCCAAGCTTATTCGTGATTGCCCCGCGAACGGTTGCGGAGGAAGGTTGGAATGTCAAGCTGATCCGAGCTCGTCTGGTTGCCGAACGGCCGGAGATTGTTGTTCTTGTCCACTGCCGGCTCGCTCTGGGCAGCTGATGGACGGCGTCCCGGCGCAGCGGGAGCTGCCTTGTGCTCGAAGCCTGTCGCAATGACGGTAACCTTGATTTCGTCCTTCATGCTCTCTTCGATAATGGCACCGAAGATCATATTGACTTCAGGATCGGAAGCGGAGGTTACGATTTCGGCCGCTTCGTTCACTTCATAGAGCGAAAGATTGGAGCCGCCGGTAATATTCATGATAACGCCGCGCGCGCCCTCAATCGAAGTCTCCAGGAGCGGGCTCATAATTGCTTTGCGTGCGGCTTCGGAGGCGCGGTTCTCGCCGGTCGCGATACCGATACCCATCAGGGCCGAACCCCGCTCGGTCATAATTGTCTTGACGTCGGCGAAGTCAAGGTTGATCAAGCCGGGAACGGCGATGAGATCCGAGATGCCTTGAACCGCCTGCCGGAGAACATTGTCCGCTTCGCGGAACGCTTCCAGCATCGGCGTCTTCTTGTCGACAATCTCAAGGAGGCGGTCATTCGGGATCACGATCAGCGTATCGACCTTCTCCTTCAGCGCCTCGATGCCGAGTTCCGCCTGGTTGGAACGCTTGCGGCCTTCAAAGGTGAAGGGACGGGTTACGACGCCTACGGTAAGCGCGCCGCATTCCTTGGCTATTTCCGCGATGACCGGCGCGGCTCCAGTACCGGTGCCGCCGCCCATACCAGCGGTTACAAATACCATATCCGCTCCCTTGAGCGTGTTCGAAATCAAATCGCGGGACTCTTCGGCCGCCTTCTTGCCGACTTCAGGGTTGGCTCCAGCTCCCAGCCCGCGTGTCAGCTTGTCCCCAATTTGCAATTTATGTTCCGATTTGGCCATATGCAGCGCCTGGGCGTCTGTATTAACCGTGATGAATTCCACGCCCTGAACGCCGTTCTCAATCATCCGGTTGACCGCATTGCTGCCGCCGCCGCCAACGCCGATGACCTTGATCTGCGCCAGGCTCTCCATTTCAAAATCAAATTCCAACATAATGTTCCCTCTCCCCCTCAAAGTGCTTGGATGGCCGGTCCAAGTAGTTCTGGACGTTCGCTATATGAAATCGCTGAAAATATTTTTTAAACGTTCCACAAATCCCTGCTTCGGAGCTGTCTCCTGGCTGGGAGCCGCGCTTGGCTTGCTGCTGCGGTTCACTGTCTTCTTGTTCGCGCTGGCGCCTGTGCTGCGGCCGCGATAGCTGCGAACGACATGATGCAGGATGCCCACGCCCCCGGTATATCCGGGATCACGGACTCCGATATAATCGGGAACCGCGACCCGGACGGAAGCCGAAAGCTCCGACTGCGCCGCCCTAAGCACTCCCGGCATGGATACAGTACCACCCGTTAGTATATAACCTCCGGGGAGGTCGGTAAACCCAAGACGCTTCACTTCCTGGCGGATCAGCTGAAAAATCTCCTGCACGCGCGGCTCGATAATCGCAGCCAGATCCTCCTGGTTGAACTCCTTCTCCACGTTGCTGCCGATGCGCAGCACCTTGAAGACGGCGTCGGATGCAGCATCGTCAATCCAGGCGCATCCGTATTTCAGCTTGACCTTCTCGGCCTGATCAGTCAGCGTGCGCAGACCGTAGGCAATGTCATTCGTTACAAATTCTCCGCCGATCGGTATAGTGGAGGTTGCGATCAGGGAACCCTCTTCATATACGGCTATCGTCGTTGCGCCAGCCCCGATATCGACCAGCACCGCTCCCATCGACTTCTCGTCTTTGGATAACGCTAACCCGCCGGCTCCGAGAGACATCAGCACCAGGTCTTTGATCTTCAGACCCGATTTCTCTACACAGCGCAGCAGGTTATGTATAGGTGTCTTGGCGCCGGTCACGATGGTGGCTTCCACCTCAAGGCGGACGCCAATCATGCCCCGCGGGTCCTGAATGCCTTCAAGACCGTCGACGATATATTGCTTGGCGACGACGTCGATCACCTCGCGTTCCGGCGGAAGCGCGATCACCTCGGCCGCTTTCAGAACGCGGAGAATGTCTTCCTCGCCGATTTCGCGATCCTCATTCTGGACGGCTACGACGCCATGGCTGGATTGCAGGCCGATATGATTGCCGGAAATGCCGACATACACTTCGGATATTTGAATGCCTACCATTTGCTCGGCGTGCTGGATCGCGTTCTTGATGGATTGGACCGTCTGGTCGATATCCACGATCGCGCCCTTGCGAATGCCTTCCGAGTCGGCAGATCCTACACCGATAATATTCAAGGTTCCGTTGGTTACTTCCCCGATTATTGCCCGAACTTTGGATGTACCGATGTCCAAACTAACAATGATGTCATTGTTGCTCAAGCCCTATGGCACCTCCTGTTTGACGTAGTGGTTTCCATATCTTCGATTAGGTACGGTAAACGTCTTTCTACTAATTCCACCATGCCTAATCCTTTCCCTCTTTTTTCTACAAATTTTTTAACCGATCAAGCACCTTAAACTGGAAAATAATCCAAGAAAGTAAAATCTCAAGGACTCTCTGCGCTATTAAAAAATCCGAAGAAAAAAGAGGGATAAATCATTATTGCCCATAAAACCGATTGTAGCATTTTTTGTGCCTCATGAGTAGGGGCTAATTCTCTTCGGTGTCATCGTTTGTTTCCGGTATGAAAGGAACATAGGAATCCGCTTCCAGCATGGTAATGGTTCCAGGGCTGTTCGTCTCGATAACCTGATTCAAGTACCCCACCTTATCCTTCAGCAGTGAAACGGCCGTGATGACCTCGAACTGCGAGCGGGTATACAGCTTGATCCGGTCCGGAAAAGACGGCGTCGGCGAGGGAACGATCTCCGAAATATCGCTGGTCAGCTCGTTCGGGATATCCGCAAGCGCCGCACACAGCTTGGACCGGTAAGGGTCGGAGGGCTTCCAGCCGGTAAGAATCGGCTTCTCTACGGCAATTCCGCTATCATCGATCGACACCGAA
Organism: Paenibacillus sinensis; assembly: GCF_019904155.1. GTDB lineage: Bacteria > Bacillota > Bacilli > Paenibacillales > Paenibacillaceae > Paenibacillus_AQ > Paenibacillus_AQ sinensis. Next base: position 68,317 of record NZ_JAHCMB010000159.1, on the reverse strand, counting down.
GCTCCGCTCGACAGAATCGCCTTCAGGCTTCCCGAGGCATCGATTTCATAAGCTACGGCCGGATATTCCGTTATCTGAACGGTTATAACGCCCGGAAAAGACTTCTCCACCACCGCTTTCTGCACCGTCTTCAGGCTCTGAAGCGACCCTGCCACCTTCTCCTTCGATACGGCGAAGAATTGTCCGCCCTTCTTGAGCCCGCTCTGCTTCAGCAGCTCCTCCTGTGTGGAGTACTTGCTGCCGCGGAAATCAATCTCCGTGATCCGGCTGACCGAAGAGCGAAAGAATATAACACCCAGCAGCGCGGCGAAGAGCAGCAGCAGAATCACGGTAAGTTTTCGGCTCTTCTTCTTCCTGGGCTTGTCCTCTTGCAGGACAGGCATCCTTGTATTTGTCATAACCATTTCTCCGTAGTAAAGCTCTGCCCCTCCGCCTGCAATTGTGCCGGAGGAGGGCAGAGACGATTAATTGGCCAGATCGATCGGCCCTGGCACGGGCGTCTTGCGGATAATTCGGGCGCCCAGCTTCCGGAACAGATGCTCGATGCCGTCATAGCCTCTGTCGATGTGATGCGCCTGCTCGACGACAGTCGTTCCCTGGGCGGCAAGACCGGCGATGACAAGCGCGGCGCCGGCCCGCAAATCGGTGGCCTCAACGGTTGCGCCGTACAGGCGCTTGACGCCCCTGATAAACGCGCGGTTCAGATCCGTTGTAATATCGGCGCCCATTCGCACCATTTCTTCCACATGCTTGAATCTGCCCTCGAAGACCGTCTCCTTGATGACGCTGAAGCCGTCCGCCAGCGCCAGAAGCACCATGATCTGCGACTGCAGATCCGTTGGAAACGAAGGATAGGGCGAAGTTACGATCCGTTCCACCGCTCGGGGACGTCCCATACAACTGATATTAATTATATCATTGCAGACCGAGATTTGAACACCAGCGCGCTTCAGCACGTGAATCAGCGCGTTCAGATGCCCGGCATTCGTATGGGTAAGCGTCACATCTCCCCGAGTCGCCGCGGCGGCAATCATGACGGTGCCCGCGACGATCCGGTCGGGGATTACATCATACCGGCAAGCCCGCAGGGTCTGAACGCCCTGAACCGTAATCGTGTCGGTACCCGCGCCGATTATCGAGGCTCCCATCGCATTCAGGAAATTCTGAAGATCCTGAATTTCCGGCTCTCTCGCCGCCCCCGTGATCGTCGTCGTGCCCTCCGCAGTCGCGGCCGCCATCATGATATTTTCCGTGGCGCCGACGCTCGGATAATCCAGATGAACATCGGCGCCCTTCAACCGTTCGGCCTTGCAGCGAATCTTGCCTCCGGACTCTTCGATTTCCGCACCCAGCGACTGCAATCCGCGCAGATGAAGATCGATCTTGCGCTCGCCGATCGCGCAGCCGCCCGGCTGATAGATCGTAACCTCCCCGAACCTCGCCAGCAGGGGTCCCATCAAGAAGATGGAAGAGCGCATCTGCTTCATCAGATCCTCCGGTACATGGGAGGAGCATGCCGTTGACGTATCCACCGTCACCGTATCCCCGTCATGTTTGGCTCTGCAGCCGAGCCGCTCCAGAATTGCCAGCATGGTGTAAATGTCCAGCAGCTTTGGCACGTTCCCCAGCGAGTGAACGCCTTCGGCAAGCAGACTCGCCGCCAGAATCGGCAGCGCCGCGTTCTTTGCTCCATGGATACGAATGGTGCCGGACAGGGGAATTCCGCCCTCAATCACCAATTTGTCCAATGTGTCACCTCCGAGATTACCGCTCACCCCTGCTCCATGGTGCACAGATGCCTGATCAAGGACATTCCGGCCTTCAGGGTCGGCCGCCTGCCGGAAGACGCGCGGCGCTGAAGTGGCCGGCCGGCGCAAAGAGCGCGCCTTCTGCCTTTTACGCGGCAAGCAGTTCTGGGTGATTGTCACGATTTATAAGATATCGTATGTAGCAGCTCGCAGGTGTGTGACAGTACGGCGCACAGACGGGCTCCCCCTTAGGCAGATGCGGTCCCGATATTGCGGGAAGCCCAAAAAAACGGATAAATCGCCCTGGGAAGAGGCTTTACTTCTTAGCCGCCAGCCGGCGAAGCTCGCTCACGATCACTGAAGCGGAATCCCGCTTGCCCAGTTTCCGCGAGGCCTCCGACATCGAGCGGCGAAGCTCCCCGTTGCCGGTAATCGAAGTGACCGCCTTATGAAGCGACTCCCCGGTCAGATCCTTCTCCAGAATAACGACGGCTGCTCCCGCCTTCTCCAGCTGGCGCGCATTGGCTTCCTGATGGTTGTTCGTGACGTTGGGAGAAGGAATTAGTACAGAGGGGATGCCCAGTGCCGTGATCTCCGCCAGAAACGACGCCCCCGCGCGGTTCACAATAAGCGACGTGCAGGCGAGCACCTCCGGCATATTATGGATGTAGGGAACGACATGCAGCCAGTTCGGCAGGCTGCCCAGCTTCTCCCGCAGCCGCTTGCGCGTGTCCTCGAAGTACGGCTCGCCGGTGACGTACACGTAGTGCACATTCGGCTCCTTCTCGGCCAAGGGGGCCATCCCGATCATCGCCTCATTGATCGCCTTCGCTCCCCGGCTGCCCCCGACCACCAGCACAACCGTGCTGTTCTCGGGAATGCCCAGTGAAGCGTATCCCCGCTTCGGATTGGCCGCGCTGACGGTGGTCGCGCGGGGGTTGCCGGTATAGATGACTCTCCGGCTTCCCGGAAAGGCCGACTCCGTTCCCTCAAAGCTGACGGCCACCGTACTGGCGTACCGGCTCAGGAACTTGTTCGTCAGGCCAGGGATCGCATTCTGCTCATGAATAAGCGTGGGAATGCCGAGCCTGGATGCCGCATAGACGACGGGGCCGCATACATAGCCGCCCGTGCCCACGACGACATCAGGCTTGAACTCCTTCAGCATCTTCTTGGATTCCCGGACGCCCTTGAGAAACCGCATGATGGTCTTCACATTGTCCAGGGACAGGCTCCTGCGGAATCCGGTAATGTCAATCGCGCGGAACGGAAGATTCTCCTGTGGGACCAGCTTGCTCTCCAGCCCCCTTGTTCCGCCGATATATAAAAACGCGGAGGGCTCTTCCTCCGCTTCCAGCTGCCTGGCGACGGCGACGGCGGGATAAATATGCCCTCCCGTTCCGCCACCGCTTAATACGATACGCATGTTGCCCTTCACCTCGCATAACGGGATAAATTGAGTAAAATGCCGAGCGCCGTCAGCATCAGCGTCAGCGACGAGCCCCCGTAACTGATCAGGGGCAGCGTGATGCCGGTGACCGGCATAAGGCCGATGACGACGCCGATGTTGATCACAACCTGAACCGCCACCATACAGACGATCCCAACCGCCAGATAGCTGCCGAAGCGGTCCGGAAGGCTCATCGCTACCCTCATCCCCCTCCAGATCAGAATCAGAAAGAGGATCAGAACAGCGATGCCGCCGATAAAGCCCAGTTCCTCGGCCAGAATGGAGAAAATAAAATCCGTCTGCGGCTCCGGGACATAGCTGTACTTCTGCCGGCTCATGCCAAGCCCCAGCCCACCGAGGCCGCCCGGTCCGATCGCATACAGCGACTGGATGATCTGATAGCCCGCGCCAAGCGGGTCCGACCACGGATCGAGAAAAGCCGTAATCCGCTGCAGCCGGTAAGGCGCTGCGGCGACAAGACCGGCAAAGCCTGCTGCTCCCGCCGCCCCGAGCATCGACAGATGCTTCATTCTTGCCCCTGCGGTGAACACCATCATCAGCGCCGCTCCCGTCATCACCGTGCCGGTTCCGAGGTCGGGCTGCAGCATAATGAGGCCGAAAGCGGCGCCGATCAGCGCAAGCGGAGGCAGCAGCCCCTTGGTGAACGTCGTAATGTCGTAGTCCTCGCGGCTAAGCCAGTTCGCCAGGAACAGGATCATCCCCATTTTCATGAACTCCGAAGGCTGAATGCCGAAGGAGCTGATGCCAAGCCAGCTGCGCGCGCCGCCGCGCACGACCCCAATGCCGGGAATCAGGACGATGACGAGGAGGATGAAGCACAGGATCAGCGCGGGCTTGGCCAGCCGTTTCAGCACACGGTAATCCAGGTTGGCCATGAAGAACATGGCTGCCAGCCCCAGCGCCGCGAACAGCAGCTGCCTTTTGACAAAATAAAAGGAGTCGCCGTAATTGCGAAAGCCCAATACCGAGCCCGCGCTGTAAACCATTATCATGCCGATGGCAAGCAGCGCCAGGATCGGAATAACGAGCCAGATATCGGGAGGAGCAGGCTTTGATTTATTCATGAGGAGCACACCTCTTGCTTCGTAGTGGAAGCTTATCCAAGCCCCCCTACTTACAGATTATGCACCGCCTCTTTAAAAATACGCCCGCGCTCTTCATAGGATTTGAACATATCCCAGCTTGCGCATGCGGGCGACAGCAGCACGACGTCTCCCTCTTCCGCCAATGCGGCGGCTTCCCGAACGGCCTTCTGCAGCACCGAGGCGGCGCTGCCTTCATTATCGACGGTGAGCACCGTCTTTAATCCCGCGAGCTTCGCGACAGCAGCCAGCTTGTCCTTGGTCTGGCCTAGTGTGACCAACGCTTTGACGCGGCCTTCAAGAATTGGGACAAGCTCCATATAGTCGGAGCCGCGGTCGAGCCCGCCGGCGATCAGGACGATCGGCTGCCTGAACGAGACAAGTGCCATGGTCGTAGCTTTGGCATTGGTCGCTTTGGAGTTGTTGTAATAGGCGGCACCGTTCTTGTCCGCAACATATTCCAGACGGTGCTCCACGCCCCGGAACGAGGCCAGCATCTCCGCGAGACCTCCGGGATCAGCTCCAGCTGCGATGGAGATGGCGCAGGCCGCCAGCGCATTCTCCACATTGAAGCGGCCGGGCAGACCGATGGAGTCCACCTCCGCGATTACGGTCTCGCTCTCGGTGTAATCGCGGTAGATGATCGTCCGCTTCAGGTTATCCTCCACATCCGGCACATAAGTCGGCCGGACAAACACGCCCTGCACGAGCTCCTCGGTCATGGAGAAGGGAAGAATCATTCCCTTCATGTACGGCACGAGTTCCCTGCAATAAGGGTCGTCCCAGTTCAGGACGGCCGTATCGGTTGCTCCCTGATTAGCGAACAGCTTGGCTTTGGATTCGACATAATCCCGCATGTCTCCGTGATAGTCAAGATGAGTCTCGGCCACATTCAGCAGACAGCCCACCTTGGGCCGGAAATCCTGCGTGCCCTTCAGCTGAAAGCTGCTCAGCTCGACCACCATCCAGTTGTCTTCTTCGGCTTCCTGCGCCGCCTGACAGAGCGGCGTGCCGATATTGCCCGCGACGATGGGATTCATCCCGGCGGCCTCCAGCATTTTGCCGACCCAGGTCGTCGTGGTGGTCTTGCCGTTGGAGCCGGTGATGCCGATAATCGGAGCCTTGCACAGATGATAGGCTACTTCGACCTCAGTAACGACTTCGATGCCGAGTTCCAGCGCTTTCTGCACGGGCGCAGCGGAATACGGGATGCCCGGGTTTTTGACAACAAGCTTGACGCCTTCATGAATCAGGCCGTCCGGGTGGCCTCCGCATATAACAGAAATTCCCAAAGACTCCAGTTCAGAAGCTTCGGGACATTGTTCTCTATCTTTTTTATCGTTGACCGTAACCAGGGCGCCGCGTTCATGCAGCACCTTGGCTACCTGAACGCCGCTCTTGGCAAGGCCGAGCACGATCGTCTCCTCGCCGCGGTATTGATCCGGATGTTTCATTGCCTACAACCCCTTGCTAATGTATAGTCCGAGACCGGCCAGCACGATGCCGACCGCCCAGAACGAAATGACAACCCGCCATTCCGACCAGCCGCTCAGCTCAAAATGGTGGTGGATCGGGCTCATCTTGAAGATGCGCTTGCCCCGGGTCTTGAAGGATGTCACCTGCAGGACCACCGACAGCATTTCAATGACAAAAATGCCTCCGATAACAATGAACAGCAGCTCGCTTTTGGTGACGATGGCGATGGCGCCGATGGCGCCGCCAATGCCCAGCGAGCCGGTATCGCCCATGAAGACTTTCGCCGGATGGGCGTTAAACACGAGAAAGCCGAGCACCGCGCCGATCATCGCGGCGGCGCAGACGCCCGCGGCGATGGAAGTCGCCTGCATCGCCACAACCGCATAGGCGGCAAGCGCGATGGCGGCCGTGCCGGACAACAGTCCGTCGACACCGTCCGTGAAGTTGACGGCGTTCGTGATCGCCATCATCATGATGACGATGAACGGGTAGTAGAACCATCCCGTCCAGTCGAAGCTGACGGAGGTTCCGGGAATGCTGATCGCGGTGCTATGTCCCGCGGAGATCAGCAGCGCGCACATGACCGCGCCGACAACGAGCTGGCCGAGCAGCTTCTGGCGCGGCGTCAGGCCGAGCGAGCGCTTGAAGACGATTTTGATGTAATCGTCCAGAAAGCCGATCAGCCCGTACCCGAGCGTCGCCACCAGCAGCACGTAAAAGTCCGTGTTGACGACGGAGAATTTCAGGTACGACAGCGTAAACGCCACAATGATGATGATGCCGCCCATCGTAGGCGTACCTGCTTTCTTCAGATGGCTCTGCGGCCCGTCGTCTCGGACCTGCTGGCCGAATTTCATCCGGCGCAGCAGCGGGATCAGCAGCGGAGCGGCGATCACCGCAAGGATAAAGGATACGGATATGGTCAGTAGCAGCAGTTGGTAATCCACGGGTTCACCCTCTCAAATCTCTTGCTATTACAGCATTAATCAAAACGGGCTCTCAGAGCCTGAAGCGTCTCTTCCAGCTTCATGCCTCGCGACGCCTTGAACAGCACAATGTCCTTCGGGCCCACCGTATTCAGGAGCGCCTCTGTCAGCTCGGTTTTGCCGGTGTACGCATGCACCCGATCCGGGCCAAAAGAGGCTCTGGCCGCGTCAGCCAGATGAAGGGACAGGGGGCCGTATGTAAAGACCCGGTCGACCTTGGCGGCATCCAGATAAGATCCGACTTCGGCGTGAAAGCCCGCTTCTTCGGGCCCAAGCTCAAGCATGTCCCCCAGCACCGCGATTTTGGAACCGGCTCCCTTCATGGACTGAAGGACATCGATCGCGGCTTTCATCGAGGTCGGACTGGCGTTGTAGGCATCATTCAGCAGCGTAAGGCCGGCCTTCGTCTGGATCAGCTCGATTCGCATGCCGGTCAGCTTGAGACCCGCGAGGCCTTCCGCCATCTTCTCGCCGGTGACGCCGTAATGCTCCGCGACCGCCATGGCGGCCAGGCAGTTGACCACATTATGGCGCCCCGGAAGCGGCAGCGTGAACACCTGGCCGTCATGACGGCTGGAGGTGAAGGTTGTGCCTCCCGGATGATTCATAATGCCGGTCGGATAATCATCATCGCTCGCCTCCAGGCCGAAGCGGAATGTCTGCATGCCTTCCGGCGCTTTGAACTCCGGCTCCTTCATAACTTCGGCGAGCAGCGGCTCATCGCCGTTATAGATCAGCAGCCCGCCGCGGCGCAGCCCTTCCACGATCTCCAGCTTCGCCCGTGCGATTTCCTTACGGGAGCCAAGCTGGAGAAGATGGGATTCGCCGATATTGGTAATGACGGCCGTATCGGGCTGGCCGATCGACGAGAGCAGCGAAATTTCGCCGCGCGCGCTCATGCCCATCTCCAGCACCGCAATCTCGGTATCCTCAGGCATGCTCAGAATGGTGAGCGGCAGCCCGATATGATTATTGAAATTACCCTGCGTCTTGTGAACCCTGAACGTGGTCTCCAGCAGGGCGGTGATCATATCCTTGGTCGTCGTCTTGCCGTTGCTCCCGGTAACGGCAACGACGCGAGGCGCCGCTTCGCTTAAGTATGACGCGGCGAGCGCCTGCAGCGCGGCAAGTGTGTCGTCGACCACGACGGCGTTCCCCGCCGGCGCAGGTCCCTTCCCCGCCGACCACAGCGTCGCGGCGGCTCCTTCCGCCAGCGCGGCCGCGGCATAATCATGCCCGTCGAAATTGTCGCCGGACAACGGCACGAACAGGCAGCCGGGCGTGATCTTACGGGAATCGGTGACGACTCCCTCGATACGAGTCTCCGTAGAGCTGCCCGGCGAAAGTTCGCCGCCGCACATAGCAGCGACGGCTCCCAGTGTTCTTGTAATCAATGGCTTCTACCCCTTATGGCTTCTTTGGCGACAATGCGGTCGTCGAAATCGAGAACCGCGCCGCCGATCAGCTGGTAGGTCTCATGACCTTTCCCCGCAATCAATACTACATCTCCGGGGCTTGCCATATCAACAGCTTTCCCGATCGCTTCGCGCCGGTCCACAATCAGCTCGTACCGGCTGCGCTCCACGTCGTCCTCGATCAGCCCCGCCTCGATATCCTTCAGAATATCGTCCGGATTCTCGGTGCGCGGATTATCGGAGGTAACCAGCACATGATCGCTGTACTTGGCGGCGATCTTGCCCATCAGCGGGCGCTTCGTCTTGTCGCGGTCTCCACCGCAGCCAAAGACGGTCAGCACCTTGCCTTCAGCGAATTCATTCACCGTCTTCAGTACATTCTCGAGTCCGTCAGGCGTATGGGCGTAATCCACCACCACTGTATACGGCTGGCCTTCCTCCACTGCCTCTACGCGTCCGCTGACGCCGGGGACCGATTCCAGGCTCCGCTTGATGTCCTCCAGCGAAACATCTTCAAGCAGACACGCCGTAATGGCGGCCAGCGCGTTGTAGACGTTGAATTTGCCGACCATTTTCAGAGAAATATCCGCCGATCCCTTAAAGGTATCCACGTGGAAGAAGGTGCCTTTGCCGGTTATGGAAATCCGTGAGGCACGGACGTCTGCTTCGCTGTCGATGCCGTAGGTGATCGTCTCCGCCGCCGTCTGTGCCGCGAAATAGAGGCTGGCTTCATCGTCAGCGTTCAGCACGGCGTATTTGCGTTCTTCCTTGCGGGAAGAGAGAGCATTGCCGAGTCTTGAGAAGAACAGCCCCTTCGCGGCGCGGTACTCCTCCATCGTATGATGGTAATCAAGATGGTCCTGGGTCAAATTGGTAAAAATTGCGGTCCGGAAATCGGTCCCCTTCACGCGTCCCTGCTCCAGTGCGTGCGAAGACACCTCCATCACGCAGCTCTCCACACCCTGGGTAACCATATCATGCAGATGACGCTGAAGCTCAAGCGATTCCGGCGTTGTCCGGGGCATTGGATAACTGACCCCTCCGTAGCGCATTTGAATCGTTCCGATCAATCCCGTCTTGACGCCGTGATCTTCCAGAACACGCTCAATCAGATAAGTGGTCGTCGTCTTGCCGTTGGTTCCGGTGACACCGATCATCTTCATCCGGCTGCTTGGCGAACCGAAGAATACGTTCGACAGCAGGGCCATCGCGAAGCGGCTGTCGCCAACCACGATTTGCGGCAGATCAAGATCAAGTCGCCGCTCCACTACAAGCGCCGCCGCTCCGGCCGCAGCCGCCTGCGGCGCGTAATCATGCCCGTCGACGGTGAAGCCCGGCAGGCAGATGAACAGATCGCCAGCCTTCACCTTCCGGGAGTCGGCCTGAAGGTCGGTTATTTCAGTGCCGCCGTCGCCGTACAGGCGCGCGGCGGCCAGACAGGAAGAGAGTTCTTCTAATTTCATGTTCAATCCCTCGCTCTACTGATTCAGATCACGTTTCTTCTTCATTCAATCTGTCATACGTTCTATCTAACATTATGGACTTGATGCGCCCATATAAATCCGGATCGTTGAACCGCGCTCCATCCGCGTTCCCGCCTTGGGCGCCTGGTTGATCACCGTATCGCCGGTTCCGGAGCGGACCAGGTTGAAGTTCATGTTCATATCCTCGTAAATATCCTGAACCGACGCCCCTACGAGATCCGGCACGGTATCGATTGGCGTCTCGCCGTACTTGTAGACTTTGGCGAGCTGATCGGTCCGCTGCGGTACTTTCATATAATGCAGCGAATCCTCCAGGATGCTCTGCACGATTGGCGCGGCGACAACGCCGCCGAACTGGATGCCCTTCGGGTTATCGACGGCCGTGTACACAACGATTTGGGGATCATCTGCCGGCGCGAAGCCGACGAAGGATACAATATGCTCCGACGCGGAGTACCGGCCGTTCACGACCTTCTGTGCGGTACCGGTCTTGCCACCGACCCGGTAGCCGTCGATAAAGGCCGGACGGCCCGTACCTTTGGCAACGACGCTCTCCAGCGCTTCGCGCACCTTCTTGGAGGTGTCTTCGGAGATGACCTGCCGCACAAGCTCCGGCTTGACCTCCGACACCGTAGCTCCGGTGTCCGGGTTGATCCATGCCTTGGCGACATGCGGCTTATAGAGCTTGCCTCCGTTAATGGCGGCCGACACTGCTGCAATCTGCTGGATCGGCGTCACCGAGACGCCTTGGCCGAAAGCTGTCGTCGCCAGCTCTACAGGACCAACCTTGGACGGTTTGAACAGGATGCCATTCTCCTCGCCGTTCAGGTCGATCCCTGTTTTGCTGCCGAAGCCGAAGTTGCGGATGTACTGAAACAGTGTATCCTTACCGAGCCGCTGGCCCAGTACGACAAAGCCCGGGTTACAGGAATTCTCGACAACCTGCAGGAATGTCTCGCTGCCGTGGCCGCCTTTCTTCCAGCAGCGCAGCTTCGCCCCGCCGACCTCGATATAGCCCGGATCGAAGAAGCGGTCGTTCTGCAGATCCACCTTGTGCTCGTTGAGCGCGGCGGCCAGCGTGATAATCTTGAAGGTCGAACCGGGCTCGTACGTCATCCAGATCGGCAAGTCCCGGTTATAGATCGATGAATCGTATTCCTTGTACTGCCCCGGCTCATAGCCCGGACGGCTGGCCATGGCCAGTATCTCCCCGTTCTTCGGGTTCATCGCGATTGCCCAGCTGGCGTTGGCCTGATACTTCACCATGGCCTGATCCAGCTCGCGCTCCATAATCGATTGAATCTGCTTGTCGATCGTCAGCTCCAGATTCAGTCCGTCCTGCGGCTCCGCGTATTTCTCCGAAGAGCCGGGCATCAGCCCGCCGCCGGCGTCGGAGAGATACGAAATGTTCCCGCCGATCCCTTTCAGCAGCTTGTCATAGACGGTCTCGATCCCGGTTATCCCCTGGTTGTCGATTCCCGTGAACCCCAAAATATGCGCGGCAAGATCCCCGTATGGATAGAACCGCTTGCTGTCTTCGGCAACAACGATGCCCGGCAGCTGCAAATCACGAATGCTTCCGGCAAGCTCCATCGTAATTTTGCGTCCGCCGGGCTGCAGTCTCACCGTGGATTCTCTCTTGGATAAAAGGGTAACCAGCTTCTCTTGCGTCATTCCAAGCAGGGGAGCCAGCTTCTGTGCCGTCCCTCCCTTGTCCTTGACCTGGACCGGGATGGCATAGATGGTAGGCGAACTGACATTGTAAGCGAGCTTCGTCCCGTTCCGGTCCATAATCTCGCCCCGCTTCGCCGTGAACGGGATGTTCCGGCGCCATGAATCCTCCGCCTTCGCGGTCAACTCTTCGCCTTCGGCCAGCTGAACATAAGCCAGGCGCAGAGCCAGAGCCACGAACAGCACGGCAAGCCCGAGCAACGTCCACAGCATGCGCCGCCGCGACATGATTTTCGACACTTTCATACGTCAACCCCGCTTTCCGCAAATAGACATGGCTTCTTGAATAGACGTCTTCAGGCGTTTATCCTTGTCTCCATGCTATTCGGGACAAACCGAGGTTAGAACAAGCCTAGTTCGTCGTCGTGGCGGGCGCGTTCGCGGCCTCATTGCTGACAGAGCCTTTTCCGGAAGATGGATCTGCGGCAGCACCATTCACTGAAGCATTTGCGCCATTATCCGCAGCGCCTGCGCTTCCTTTACCATCACCGCCGCCTGCTCCGGTATCGTCTCCGGTGGCCTCTGCCTTGGCTTCTTCCTGACCGTATGGCTTCAGCGTAAGGGTTACTTCCGCCTTACCATTCTTCTGGGTCACAGACTGTTCGGTTACATAACCCTCGCCGCTCACCTGGATTCCGACCTTAAGCAGGCTCAGAATTTCCAGAGCATCGCGAAGCGATGCGCCCTTCAGGTCCGGAATGGAAGGGTTATCGGTCTGCTCGCTGAGCAGATACACCTTCTGACCCGTCACAAGAGCCGTTCCAGCCTCCGGATATTGGCTGATCACCTTGTCGCCGGAGCCTACGCTCTCGAAATCGAAGCCCTGATTCAGCAGCTGTTGTCTGGCCGATTTCATCGTCTGGCCAGTCAGATCCGGGGCCTTGCGCGTAACAGCCGCTTCCGTCTGGTTCTTGGTCTTCTTCTCTTGATCGGTGTATGTCTTGGGCACTCCCATATACTCCAGCGACTGGGACACGATCTTCTGGAAGATTGGTGCAGCTACTCCGCCACCGCCAAGCTCGGTTTGCGGGTCGTCGATAATGACGATGACAGCGATCTTTGGATCGTTCACCGGCGCATAGCCGATGAATGATACCACATTCTTCGTGTAATCATACCCGCCCTTCCCATCCGGCTTGACAGCCGTACCAGTCTTGCCGGCTACCCGATAGCCCTCGATATAGGCATGACGACCAGTGCCTATCGTCTGGTCAGCTACGACCTGCTCCAGATAGAGGCCGGTCTGCTTGGCGCTCTCTTCGGTGAGAACCTGCCGCACCACCTCGGGCTTGGTGACAGTCACCTTGCCGGTGTTGGGATCGTCAATTTCCTTGACTAGATACGGTTTCATCAACTTCCCGCCGTTGGCTACCGCCGAGACGGCGGCGAGCTGCTGGATAGGCGTAACCTGTACCTTGCCGTGACCGTATGCCAGGGTTGCATATTCCACATTGTAATGAGGAGTGAGAACGCCCTTGGCTTCGCCGGGGAGGTCGATACCGGTCTTGGTATCAAAGCCGAAGTCCCTGATATATTGAACCAGGCGGTCTCTGCCCAGCATCTCGTAACCTAATTTGACAAAAGCTACGTTGGAGGAACGCTTAACGCCTTCCAGATAGCTGATCGTTCCCCAGCCGGAGCGGTTGATATCATGCAGCGGTTTGCTGTAACCTTTGATCCGGATAGAGCCTGACATGAACGTTGCATTCGGATTGAACAGCTTCTCCTGAACGGTCCCGGCCAAAGTCACGATTTTGAAGGTCGAGCCTGGCTCATAAATCGATTTGACCGCATGATTGTAAAAGTCACCCTGATCCTGCGTCGCCCCATACTCATTGGGATTGAAGGTCGGCAGATTAGCCATGCCCAGAATCTCCATTGTATTCGGATCGGCAGCGATGACAGTCATGGTCTTGGGATGATATTGATCATACGCTTCCTTCATCGCATTTTCGATATAATACTGAATTGTGCTGTCGAGCGAAAGCTTCAGGTTATCGCCGTTCACGACCGGCTTGTACGTTTCATCCCCATTGGGAAGCTTCACACCGTTCCCGTCGCTCTGATAGTTGAGGGAACCATCGGTGCCTTTGAGCTGCTCGTCGTAAAAAGCCTCAAGGCCCGCTACGGCATTGCCCTCCCGGTCCGTGTAGCCCAGTACATGCGCAGCCAATGAATTCTTCGGATAATAACGCTTCTGGTCGCTGACATAGCCGATCCCCGTCTCACGGATTCCGTGCTCCTTCTCGATCTTGTCGCGAAGAGCAATCACCTTGTCGACAACGGTCTGATCTACCTTCCAGCCTTCATTGCGGACCTCGCGGCTTTTCCAAAAGTTGCCCTTCTCGTCTTTGGCGTCAACCAGCTTCTCCAGCTCGGATACCGGCTTGTTCAAAATCTCGTGAAGCCCCTGCACCACCTCGTCCCGGATGCCCTGCGTATGTATAACTTCCGGATCGATGACAATGGTATAGGCGGGCACGTCACTTGCTAGAACCGTGCCATTGCGGTCGGTAATCTCTCCGCGCTGGGCCTTGATGATCGATTTATGCGCCCAGGTCTCACTGGCTTTCTGCTGCCAGAAGTCGCTCTGCAGCACCTGAATCCAGAATACCCTTCCGACCAGAACAAGAAAAAAGAGGGTAATACATCCCCCTATAAACAGCGATCGAAGCTTTATTCTTTTCACCATTCGCAAACCTCACAACTTTTTTTCGCTTAACTGACGGCTCATCGGCTACTTGTCATCGGTATAGGACACGTCGCGCGGGACGAAGATTGTCTTCTCGTCGGTAGGAGACACCCAGCCCCAGGAGCGAGCCTTGGCGGGCACCTGCTGTTCCAAATCCTGCTTCTGCTTCTGGTAGACTGCGATCTGCTTCTTGGCGGTGGAAATTTTCGAGTCGAGCAACTGCGCCTGCTTGTTCAAATCATAAATGTGGACGTAACGCCATACCAGGACGGTCCCCACGATGACAAACAGCCCAAGAGTCAGCAGATACAGCAGCTTCTCCTGAAGCGGAAGTGAAGTGCGCCTTGTGACAACCTTTGTCTTTTCGCGGTAGCGCGGATTTTGTTTCGGTTCTCTTTGCTGCTCTACAGCCAAATTGCCGCGGGTATAGGCCATCCTTCGACTCTCCTTTTCGTCTATTACAATTTTTCAGCAATGCGCAGCTTGGCTGAACGGGCACGCGGATTGGCATCCAGCTCTTCTTCGCTTGGCGTGATCGGCTTGCGGTTGACCAGCTTCATCTGTCCTTCGCCGCCGCACACGCAGACCGGAAAATCCGGCGGGCAGGTGCAGCGGCTGACATAGCTGTTCAGAATCTGCTTGCAGATCCGATCCTCCAGCGAATGGAACGTAATGACGGACACGCGGCCTCCCGGGGACAGACATCGCACGGATGCGTGCAGAGCCTCTTCAAAAGCGCCCAATTCATCATTCACGGCGATTCGAAGCCCCTGAAAGCTCCGTTTGGCGGGATGACCGCCGGTTCGCCGCGTTGCAGCGGGAATTGCCTCTTTGATAATATCGGCTAGTTCCCCCGTGCTATTAATAGGACACTGTGCCCTGCGCTCAATAATTCTTCCCGCAATCCGTCTGGAGAACTTCTCCTCGCCGTATTGGAACAGAACGCGTGCGATTTCCTGCTCCGGCCATGTGTTTACAATGTCCGATGCAGTCAGGGATGCTTCCCGGTCCATCCGCATATCGAGCGGGGCGTCGTGATTGTAACTGAAGCCGCGCTCCGCTTCGTCGAACTGCGGGGAGGACACGCCAAGGTCGAACAGTATGCCGTCTACTTGGGGAACTCCGTCTTTCTGTGGGACTTCAGGCAGGGACTTAAGCTCTTCCTCCAGGAAGCGGAAATTGCTCCTGACGAGCGTAACCCTGTCCATGTAACCAGCCAGCTTCTCCTTGGCGTTATCCAGCGCCCAGTCGTCCTGATCGAACGCGATCAGCCGGCCCTTGTCCCCAAGGCGTGAGGCAATCAGGGAGCTGTGGCCCGCTCCGCCAAGCGTGCAGTCCACATAAATGCCATCCTCCCTGATGTTAAGACCTTCCGTTGCCTCTTCCTTCAGAACCGTGATGTGGTGAAACAAGCTTCATCCCTCCAGGGCAGTAATCGTTATTAGGCTAAAATTCAAAGTTGAAATCCACCAGCTTCTCGGCAATCTCGTTAAAAGACGCCTCCGACTGCCCGAAGTACTGCTCCCAAAGCTCTTTGTTCCAGATTTCCACCCGGTTCGAAACGCCAAGAATGACACAGTCCTTATCAAGTTTCGCATACTCTCTCAAATTGGCCGGCAGTGTAACCCGGCCCTGCTTGTCCCACTGGCATTCGGTCGCTCCCGAGAAAAAAAAGCGGCTGAACGCGCGGGCGTCGGACTTCATCAGCGGCAGACTTTTCAGCTTTTGTTCCATGATTGCCCATTCTTCCATGGGATAAACGAACAGACAGGAATCAAGACCCCGGGTTGCCACGAAGGACATGCCGAGCAGTTCACGAAATTTGGCCGGAATGATAATCCGTCCCTTATCGTCAACACTATGCTGGTATTCCCCCATAAACATAGGCTGCCCACTCCCTAATTCCCTTTGGTCTCCACTTTACCCCACTTTTCACCACTTAAGCATAATAGATTCGTCGGTAAAAATCAAAAACCTTTTTCCGAAATTAGGAAATTTATTCCTGAACGGATTTTATCCGCGTTCTCTTCACACGCTGTGAAATCAGCCTTACTGGCGTAGTTTCGTACAGTCCGACGCCCTTCCCAAGGGGTATTTCTGCGTTCGGACGATGATTAACCTGGGAACTATTACCACCCGTTTCGGCTGAAAAACGGTATCTTGGTAACATGCTTCAACTCCGGCTCACTCGGATGCGGGTACACAGCGCGGAATGACGGATAGGACTGCACGATGCATGTGCCGGTGAGCACGGACATAACTGCACTATGCGCATGCCGGTGAGCACGGGTATGGCCATCTCCATGCAGCATCCTGAAATTCCCCGTGGCTATCTCCCCATGTGGGGTTCCGCTCTATTGACCCGACATGTCTCGACGGTAAGCAAATGGTGGCGAATCCTGGTAAAGATCCCGCACTCCCATTTTTTTCTTCTATTATAATTGGGTATAATTAGGATAAGCTTGAGTGCTGAAACAGAAGGTATCCCCATGCGCATAGCTTGTAATTTTTTGTTGTCCAAGGAGGAAGGCGTCGACTTTTAAGCAACGGATGTTTACCGAAAAACGCAAAAAGTTCCCGCATCCTGCAAGGAGCGGGAACTTTTTGCGTTTTGGCTTGAAGCCGTCTATACATTAATCGTTCAGATTCCAGCTGTCCAGATAAGCAATCTGCTCAGGTGTCAATGTATCAATGCCGAGACCCATGCTCTCCAGCTTATAGCGGGCAACCTGCTCATCCAGGTCGTAAGGTACATTTTCCACCTTGACTCCGATTGTTTTGTAGTTGTCATTGACATATTTCAGCGACAGCGCCTGAAGGGCGAACGTCATATCCATGATTTCGGCCGGGTGGCCGTCCGCGGCGCCCAGGTTGACCAGGCGGCCTTCAGCGAGCAGATACAGCTTGCGGCCATCCTTCATCCGGTACTCCTCAATGTTCTTGCGAACCGTGCGGATGGATTCCGAGCGCTCGGCCAGCTCTGGCTTGCATACTTCGACATCGAAGTGACCGGCGTTGCAGAGGATCGCCCCGTCCTTCATCACATCGTAGTGCTCGCCGCGGATGACATATTTGTCGCCGGTAACTGTGACGAAGAAATCGCCCAGCTTTGCAGCTTCCACCATCGGCATCACATGGAAGCCGTCCATATGAGCCTCCACCGCTTTGATCGCATCCACTTCCGCTACAATAACATCCGCTCCGAGTCCTTTGGCCCGCATGGCCACGCCCTTGCCGCACCAGCCATAGCCGACGACGACGACCGTCTTGCCCGCCACCATGAGATTGGTAGTCCGGATAATACCGTCCCAGGCGGATTGGCCTGTGCCGTAACGGTTGTCGAACAGATGCTTGCAGTACGCGTCGTTAACGGCAACCATCGGGAATGTCAGGATGCCCTGCTTCTGCAGCGCCTTCAGCCGGATTATGCCGGTAGTGGTTTCTTCCGCGCCGCCGCGAATATTCACCATCAAATCAGGGCGTTCCGAATGAAGCAACGTCGCAAAATCGCCGCCGTCATCAATAATGAGATCAGGCTTGCTCTCCAGCGCCTTGATATTCAGCGCCTTGAATTCCTCAGGCGACGGGTTGTATTTGGCGAATACCGTAATGCCGTCCTCCACAAGCGCCGCACAGACATCGTCCTGCGTCGAGAGCGGATTGGAGCCCGTGATCGTCACTTCCGCGCCGCCGGCTTGAACAACCTTGGCCAGATAAGCCGTTTTGGCTTCCAGATGAAGAGTGATGGAGACCTTCAGCCCCTTGAACGGCTGCTCCGCCTCGAACTGCTCGCGAATCCGGTTCAGCACAGGCATATGCTGGCGAACCCAGTCGATTTTGAGATGTCCCTCGGCTGCGAGCGACATATCGGCTACAATACTGTTTTGCCGGGATAATGAACTCATGAACGTACCTCCTGCTTCGGATGGGATGAACTTGCGTCTTGCATAGCCGTCGTTTCGGCCGGTTACATGTAGAGGACCCGGTGAGCCCCGGTGTAGTCTGCCGGCAGCTCCAGCAGCTGCTCCAGCCAGGACAAACCGTATTTATTCAAATAATACGTGATATTGTAGACTCTTTCCTGCAGCCTGCCAAGCGGCATCAGCGAGCATTCAATCCGCTCCCACTGCCGGAGCGCCGATTCGCTCTGCTTGGCCATTGCGGTCATGACCTTGCTCTCCAGGAAGTCAATCTGGTCCAGAATTTTCTCCTTGTTGGCGGCGCCCAGCTTGAGCAGTCCGGCCTGCACAGTGCCGATCTCCCCGATCAGCGGTTCGTACATGGCAGCAAAGGAGACTTTGATCTCGTCAAATTTCCGGCTTAGCTGAAGCTCGTCCTGAGCCTCCAGCCAGCTTCGCTTCTTCTCCTCCAGCCCTTCGCGCACGTCTTCAAAGATCAGCCCGTATTTCTCCATATGCTTATGCAGCGTACCTTCGA
The DNA here is from genome assembly GCF_019904155.1 of Paenibacillus sinensis. Classification (GTDB taxonomy): domain Bacteria; phylum Bacillota; class Bacilli; order Paenibacillales; family Paenibacillaceae; genus Paenibacillus_AQ; species Paenibacillus_AQ sinensis. The sequence continues at coordinate 49,795 of NZ_JAHCMB010000159.1, read as the reverse complement.
CGACCGTATAGGACATCCGGGGCAGAATCGGCGGCATCTTCATGCTCAGCTCTGCGAAAGCCCGTCCTGTAATTCCCCAATAAGAAATCTCCCCCTGCCCGAGCACCGTTGCCAGGACCGGAAGCAAATACTCCTGCATCAGCGGACGGGTCAGTACATTGTTGCTGAAGCGCTCGGGATGTCTCTCCAGCAGGTCCAACAGCTCTTCCTTGCTGAAAGCCACACGCCCTTTGCGGTCTGTAAAACGACCATCCTTCTTGACCAGAAGCAGCCGCATTCCCTCGTGAATGTAAAAGAGATTCGCGCCACCCTCCGCCACATCGGCCTGAAGCTCATGTCCGCCGCTGACGATATCATCCGCCGCCTTATGGTATGCCGCTTCCAGATCGTCGTTCCTCTCAATCAGCGCGCGGAACTGCGGCTGCTCCAGCGCCCGCAGGGCTGGGTCCGCCGAGTCCAGCAGTATCAGACCGAATCGGCCGAGCAAAGCACCGAGCATTCCGGCAAACGCGGAAGTCATGCTCCCATGCCGTGCCGCATGTGTGGCCAGCTCCATGATCTCCTGCTTGAATTCGCTCTCCTGAAGCAGCTCCCCAAGCTGCTCAAGCGGCTTCGCGAAGTCCTCCTCGCTCACCTGGATGCAGCTGACGCTGCTGCGCCCGGCATCCTCTCTCTCAACCTTCACCTTGACCACTTCTCCGGACCGGTCCAGCACATATGTATGATTGACCTCATCCCAATCATGGTCCTCGCCCGCGATCCAGAAGACCGGCACGACAGGGCGTCCGAGCTCCGCCGCCGCCTCCCTGGCAGCAATGATCGCGGTTATGGCTTTATAAATGACGAGCAGCGGTCCGGTGAACAGTCCGCCCTGCTGGCCGCCGGAGATCACCAGCGTCTCCGGTTGTTCCAGCAAATCCAGTGAGCGCCGAACCGCTTCATGATGATTGAATCTGGCGTTATAGCTGCGCAGTACTTCCGTCAGACGGCTGCGATCCACGCGGCTGTCACTTTGGCTGTCCAGCCAGGCGGCACGATCCTGTCTGGTACTTGCATGCTGATAGCTTCCGCCGAATAAATGCGACACCTTCTCGTCGCCCCTCAAGAAAGCTTGGGCGAGCGCCGGTCCGCCCGGCAGAGGCTCCGGTACAACGTTCATCAGGTTGCCTCCTGTTCTGCTGATGCGCCCTATGTATAGCTGTCAGGCGTCTCTAAAACTTCCTTTTTGATTGTATCCAAACCTGAACGTTCCGTCAAAGCGTTAAGTGAGGATTATTGCCTGACAACGATCTTGATCAACGATTGTTTCCCGGGAAATATCCCAAGAATGGTCGGCGTTTGTCAAAAAATAAGGTTTCCCCCGCTTCCGGACAGAAGCGGGGGAAACCTGTTACATTCCTCGATTAGTGCAGCATTTTGCAATCAGGCATATGCCTTGGCAACAAAGTGGCCCTTCGAAACTTCGACCAGCTTTGTTTCATCCTCGTTGGTCTGCTGGTCGGCTGAATAGATCGGGCTTGCCAGCTCGTCATGCATATGCAGACGCTTCTTGTTCACTTCGATTTCCGGATCGGGAATCGGGATCGCGGACAGCAGCGCCTTGGTATAGGGGTGAATCGGATTGGCGTACAATTCTTCGCTCTCAGCAAGCTCGACCATCTTGCCCAGGTACATAACGGCTACACGGTCGCTGATATGCTTAACCATGGAGAGGTCATGAGCGATGAACAGATAAGTCAGTCCAAGACGGGTCTGTAGCTCTTTGAGCAGGTTGACGACCTGCGCCTGGATCGATACGTCAAGCGCCGAAATCGGCTCGTCGCAGACGATGAATTTCGGATTGACCGCAAGCGCGCGGGCAATGCCGATACGCTGGCGCTGGCCGCCGGAGAATTCATGCGGATAGCGGGTTGCATGGTCATGGTTCAGACCGACCATATCCAGCAGCTCTTCGACCCGCTTCTTGCGCTCGGCGCGGCTTCCTGCCATGCCATGGATGTCCAGCGCCTCACCGATGATATCCGAAACCGTAAACCGCGGATTAAGCGACGCATACGGGTCCTGGAAGATCATCTGCATATCGCGGCGCATAGCTTTCATTTTACCCGGAGACAGCTTGTAAATATCTGTTCCGTTAAACTTCACGCTGCCGGCCGTCGGCTCATACAGACGGAGCACCGTGCGTCCCGCCGTCGTCTTGCCGCAACCTGACTCGCCTACCATACCCAGCGTTTCGCCTTCACGGATCGAGAAATTGAGATTGTCGACCGCCTTCAGCACTTTCCCTTTGCCGACATTGAAATATTTCTTGAGGCCTTCCACCTCGATCAGCTGTTTGCTCAAGATTTTTGCGCCTCCTTGGCCATCGGATGCAGATTCCAGCAGCGCGCTGTATGCGTGTCGCTGAATTCCGTAGTGCCCGGATCAATTCTCTCGCAAATTGCCATTGCCTCGCTGCAGCGCGCGGCGAACGGGCAGCCGACAGGAGGCTTGATCAGATCCGGCGGCGTTCCGACGATCGGAATCAGCGGCTCGCCTTTCTTCTGGTCCAGACGAGGCATCGAATTAAGCAGTCCCTTCGTATAAGGGTGCTGCGGGTTCTTGAAGATTTCCCATCTTGTTCCGGTCTCGACCACTTCACCCGCGTACATGACGATGACACGGTCGCACATGCCGGCGACAACGCCAAGGTCGTGAGTGATCAGAATGATCGATGTGCCGAGCTTGTTCTGCATATCTTTCATTACTTCCATGATCTGTGCCTGTATGGTTACGTCAAGCGCTGTGGTCGGCTCGTCCGCAATCAGCAGAGCCGGACGGCAGGCCAGCGCGATCGCAATCATAACACGCTGCCGCATACCGCCGGAGAACTCATGGGGATATTGGTTAAAGCGGGCCTCGGCATTATTGATACCGACAAGCTTCAACATTTCAATGCCACGCTTGGTCGCTTCGGCCGCTGACATTTTCTGATGTTTGATCAATACTTCCGTGATTTGCTTGCCCACTCTGATCGTGGGGTTCAGTGAGGTCATCGGGTCTTGAAAGATCATGCCAATGTCTTTGCCGCGAATTGCTTCCATCTCTTTCGTGCTCTTCTTCAGAAGGTCTTGCCCTTGAAAAATAATCTCGCCCTGCTTCACCTTGGAAGGAGGTGACGGAATCAGCCGCATGATCGACTGGGCCGTGACGCTCTTGCCGCTGCCGGACTCGCCGACAATCGCCACTGTCTCGCCTTTGCCAATTTCAAAATTCATTCCGCGGACAGCCTGTACTTCACCGCCCGACACAAAAAATGATACTTGCAAGTCTTTAACCTGTAAAATCGGGTCCATTATGGTCACCTCCTATTTCTTGAGTTTAGGATCAAGCGCGTCGCGAAGACCGTCGCCGAAAATATTAAAGGCGAGCATCGTTACACTGATCAGAATAGCCGGGCACAGCATCCGCCACGGATAAATCAGCCAGCCTGTGAGCGCATCGCTTATCATGGAACCGAGCGAAGCTCTGGGGGCTTGCACGCCAAGACCGAGGAAGCTCAGGAATGCCTCCGCAAAGATCGCGTTCGGCACCGACAGGGTAACGGTAACGATAATCGGGCCAATGGCGTTTGGCAGCAAATGCTTGAACAGCAGCCGCTTGGAACCTGCGCCCATGGAACGGGAAGCAAGGACGAACTCGCGGTTCTTGAGCTGCATAATTTCACCGCGCACAATCCATGACATCGTAATCCAGCCCGTAATCGTCAGTGCCAATATGATCGTCCCTAGACTTGGCTCAAGCACAACGAGCAGCAGAATTACCACCAGCAGGTAAGGAATGGAATACAGAACTTCGGAAATCTTGTTCATGATGCTGTCTGTACGGCCGCCGAAGAAGCCCATAATCCCGCCATACACAACGCCGATACACAGGTCGATCAGAGCGGCCGCCAGGCCTACGATCAGGGAGATACGCGCGCCGTACCAGGTACGGACGAACATGTCGCGGCCCAGATCATCTGTACCGAACCAATGCTCTCCGTTAGGAGGTACATTCGTATTCAGATAATCATTGGAATAATAATCAAACTTGGTAATATGCGGGCCGATGATGGCGCCGATAATGATTATTACCAGTACGCCGAGCGAAACCATGGCCAGTTTATTCTGCCGCAGACGCTTCCAGGCGTCCTGCCAGGCCGACAGACTCTCACGCTGAATGACTTCAGCCTGTTTCTCGTCCACGCCGATCTTCCGGAAGTCTTCGGGCTTCAGGTCTACGCCGGGCGGAACCATTTGTTGTTTAGCTGCCACTTGATTAGCCCTCCTTTTCTCCGGTTAATTTAATGCGCGGATCGACGAATACATAGGCGACGTCCGTAATGAAGCGGGCAACCATGAGCAGGATGCCGTAGAAAATGGTAATCCCCATAATGATCGGATAATCACGAGTACTGATTGCTTCTACGAACTGCTTGCCGATGCCGCCGATCCCGAAGATCTGTTCGATAACGACAGAGCCAGTTACGATGTTCGCAGTCATCGGTCCCATGTAAGTAACAACCGGCATAATGCCATTGCGAAGTACGTGGCGGAACAGAATAGTGATCCAGCTGAGACCTTTCGCTTTCGCCGTCTTGATGTAATCCGCATGCAGCACCTCAAGCATGCTCGAACGCGTCAACCTCGCGATAAACGCGATTGGCTGAGCCGATAGAGCCGATACGGGAAGGAAGTAATCCCGTACTTCTTTAAATCCCATAACGTTAACCCAGCCCAGCTTTGAAGCAAAGACATACTGCAGAATGGTCGCCAGCACGAAGCTTGGAACCGCTATGCCCAGCACCGCCAGAACCATGGCCGCCGAGTCGATAAACTTCCGGTGATACAGAGCCGCCAGCATGCCCAGCAAGACGCCGACGATGACGGATACCAGGATGGCCACAAGGCCGAGCTTCAGCGAGGCGGAGAAGGTCTGTCCGATAATATGCGAAACGTCTTGATTCATCCGCTTCATGGACACGCCAAAATCCCCTTGCACGATATTGCCCAAATATTTGAAATACTGCTGGTAGACGGGCTTATCCAGGCCGTATTGTTCATACAGACGCTGGCGGATCTCATCCGGAATTTTCTTCTCGGATGTGAACGGGTCCCCCGGAATGGCTTTCATCAGAAAAAACGTAGCTGAGATTAGCACAAACAGCGAAACCAGCATATAGAAAAATTTATTTGCAACATAACGTATCATGCCCGTCAACACCTCCTTCGACAAATTTTTCAAACCTAATATTGATTTTATGCAATTATTGACCGCTTGTCCATTTTCTAATTTTGTTAAATAACCAAACTTTGGAATGCGGACAGACATACAAAAAAAAGGGATATATATGGAATTCCACATATATATCCCGAAGTGTTCATTCTACTTCAGATACTAAATCTTCAATTAAATATCTGTAAGTCTCCTTTATAAAAGCTTAATCTTAGTGCTCGAGCAGGTAAGCGCGAGTCAGGTCGATTGCGCCGCTGAAGTCAAGCGTTACGCCTTTCAGGTAAGGCTTGGTCAGCGAGTTGTTGGTGTAGTAGTAGATCGGGATCAGGATTTGGTCATCCTGAATGATCATCTTCTCGGCAGCCGCGAATTTCTCTTGGCGAACCGTGTTGTCGCTGGTTGCTTTTGCTTCAGCGATCAGCTTGTCGTATGCAGGATTAGCATAGCCGGTATCGTTGTTACCGCCTTTGGTTACCCACATATCAAGGAAGGTCATCGGATCATTGTAGTCAGCGGTCCAGCCAGCGCGGGCAACTTGATATTGCAGATGTTGACGGTTCTCGATAAATACTGCCCATTCCTGGTTTTCAAGCTTCACATCAATGCCCAGGTTCTTCTTCCACATGTCGCCAATAGCCAGGGCGATCTTCTTGTGGCCTTCACTTGTGTTGTAGGACAGGGTGAATGCAGGCAGTTTAGTCAGGCCTTCTTCTTTCAGACCTTCAGCCAGCAGTGTCTTGGCTTGTTCCAGATCTTCCGTGAAGTAGTTGTCTTTGACAGCTGTACGGTATTCGCCGTCAGCGCCAGCGATACCAGGTGGTACATAACCGAATGCCGGCAGCTGTCCGCCAAGCGTAACCTTGTCGATCAGAGTTTGACGGTCAATCGCCATAGCCAGGGCTTTACGGATCTTAACGTTGTCGAACGGTTTTTCAGTGATGTTAAACTCATAGTAGTATACACTTGCAATACCTTTTCTGTTGAACTCATCCGGATATTTCTGCTGTACGATCGGCAGCTGTTCAGTCGGAATTTCACCGTTCGGGCCGCCTGCGCGGTCCAGCTGGCCGCTTTCGTAAGCGGACAGTTCAGTTGCGCCGCTGTTTACGAGCGAGAAGTCGATTTTGCTAAGTTTAATGGAATCTTTATCCCAGTAGTTGTCGTTCTTGGATACTTCCAGAGATTGACCAGTCGTCCACTCGGTCAGAGTGAAAGGTCCGTCAACAATCATAGTATCTTTGCTGGTTGCCCATTTCGGATTGCTTTCAACCGATTGGTGAACCGGATAGTAAGTGTAGAAGGACAGAAGGCCAAGGAAGTAAGGAGTCGGAGCTGCAAGAGTTACTTCGAGCGTCTTGTCGTCAACGGCTTTAACGCCTACTTGGTTAAAGTCGGTGATTTTCTTTTCATAGTAATCTTGAGCGTTCTTCAGGTAGTACAGTTGGTAAGCGTAAGGTGCCGGTTCAGTAGCGGCAGGATCCAGGACGCGTTTCCAAGCGCGTACGAAGTCGGCGGAAGTTACAGCGTCGCCGTTGCTCCATTTAGCGTCGCGCAGGTGGAAGGTATATACCAGACCGTCAGCGGAAACATCCCATTTCTCGGCGATGCCCGGTTCTGCTTGGCCGGTTTCGTCATTCATGCGGGTCAAGCCTTCATACATCGTCTTCAGGACAGTGTTGGCCTGGCTGTCTTGTGCAAGAGCCGGGTCAAATGTCGGAGGTTCGGAACTCAGGTTGATTTTAAGCGTTTGATCAGCAGCAAGCTTCTCTCCCGCTGCGGCTCCGTCAGTAGCTGCCGGAGTGTTGCCAGTGTTGCCGGTGTTTGCCGCGGTATTCTCCGTGGCAGAATTATTGCCACCGCCGCATCCTGCAAGCACAGTTCCGATGACAAGAACGAGTGCGAACAGGAGTAAAAGACTTTTACTCTTCTTCATCTAGCAGTTCCCCCTAAATAGAATGTGGTATATGGTTTATGATTATACAACCAGTGGTCAAAAAAATCTAGCTTATTGTCGGATGAATTCAATTTTTTTTAAAATTTTTAAAGTTATGTGACAAAAGCCGATTGACTACGTTAGACAAGCTTACATTGTCTGTAGGATATATTTGACCACACCCGCCACCATAAACAGCAAATAGCCCGATGCCATAACCACAAAACCGAGTCTCCATACGGCACGCACCAGTCTTTTGCCATCTACCCTGCCTTTCAGCCGGTTCTGCGCGCCTCCAATAAAGCCCGCAGCCAAAAGGACGAACAGGAGAAAGAGATAGAACCCGAACCCCGAGTGAAAAAGATTGTTAAACAGCGCCGACACCGAGAATAGCAAAAATACGGTGGTCACGTCCATGGCGAGCAGCAGCGCCCGCCTCCTGTCCATCCTGTACAGGGTAGCGACGGTATAGACAAGCACAAAAGGCAGCACAGGCATAACGCTCAACACAATCAGCGAATTGCGGAGCCATTCCAAACGGCTTCACCTCTCCTTATACGATCATGCCCTCTATCATCCGGATTATTCCTCTGTGCAGAGGAACATCAACGCCGGTTTGCCGCGCAAGCTCGGCCAGGGCTCCGTTTATCCATTTGATTTCGGTCTCCCTTGAAGCCAGCACATCGGCCAGCATGGAGGAACGATTGCCGGAGGTTGCCCGGCATACATTCAGAATGTCGTCCCACAAGCTGTCCTCCCGGGATATCCCGGCCGCATCGCAGACCGCTGTCGCTTCCTCGTAAAGTGCTCTCATCAGGTCTATCCGTGCAGCGGATGCCAGCAGTTCTCCGTTCGGTATGCGCCAGATGGCGGTCAGTGGATTAATGACGGCGTTGATCATCAGCTTCCGAAAGATCATGGTTTCCACTTGATTCGACACCGATGCCGAAAATCCTGCCGCTTCAAGCCGGGCAGTCAGAAGGGATTCGAGGCCAGAGCTTTCACCCGCCCCCTCTCCCCATCGTCCAATGTAGGTGTGTCCCTTTCCCGCATGAGTTACCCGGACTCCGGATTCCCGCTTCGCTCCTTCAGTTGTAACGCCGGCATACAAGGAAGCCGCAGGCAGCAGCGACTGCAGCATCTCCAAATGCCCCCATCCATTCTGGAGGCACAGAATATTCATCCGCGTGTCCCGCAGCGGTATCAGAAGCTCCGGCAGTTCCCGGTGCAGCGCCGTCTGTTTGACGGCAAGCAGCAGCCAGTCGCCTGGCAACTTCAGCCATTCCGCAGCAAAGTTAGCCGCGGGTGCCGCGCTGATTGCTCCACCCTCCAGATGCGTTCTGACCTCGCCATTCACAGAGCTAACCGTCAAGCCGTATTCCGAGAGACTCGCCGCCTGATCTGGGGTTCTGCACCATATCCGGACCTCGCAGCCGGAATCCATCAGCATTCCCGCCAGCAGCAGGCCCAGCGAACCGGCGCCCATAATATCGATTTTCACGACCTTCTGTCACCATCCGATGTTTTGCTTCTAGTATAAATGCCGTAAGAGCAAAAGAAAAATCCCATACCCAAGCCATGTTCCCATGCCTTGGATACGGGATTCTCTTCTTACACCTGATCGCTCAATCGATCCGTTCCAGATTGCCGTTGGCATCCATCTTGAAACGGTTCTTGATTTCTTCTTCATCTTCGTTCAGAAAGGCCAATCTGCGCGCTCGATCCATGATCTGGATCAGCGCTTTGTAGTCGTCGTTCACGACCCGGTAATCGCTCTGAGCGGTATTGACTTCCTTGGACAGCCTTTCATTCTCGGCACGAAGGTCGGCCAGCTCTTCTTCCTTCTCCCGAAGATCGCGCTCCAGCATTTTGAGCTGACGGCCCGCTTCCTGATAGGTCCCCTTCCATTGTCGCAGAAAGCGGATTACCGCATCGATGGACAATGAATTCTGAGCTTCTTCATGGACAAAAGGCTCTTCTCCTTCGCCCCCGCCGAAGCCCGCTACCTGCGCACCGCGCGCCACGCCCTGCTTCTTAAGATAGTTTCGCTTCTGGCGCTGCCCTTTGGCAATCGAAATCGCTTCCTCATAGCTTTTGCGTACACAGCTGTTCCAGCGGAACCCGCAGGCGGCCGATGTTCTGCCGATCTTCTCCCCGACTTCCTCAAAGGCTGCCAATTGGGTGCTGCCTTCCCTGATATGGCGCAGCGTTACCTCCGCCAGTACCAAATCGTCTTCTTCGCTCCAGGCGTCTTGTCTGATGGCTGTCATAAAAGCCAAACCTCCTAGTGACATCTTGAAATAACCCTTGTCGCAACCGGCCGCGTCAGCCGGCGGATTGATTGGGAATAAAAGCTGCTTACTCCATTTCTATGCCTCTCATAGAGTTCATAGAATCTATTTGATACTCTTTTGTATTTCCAATTTGACTGCAGGACATACACCTGGTGGTAAAATAAAGCGATTTCAATACTATCCTCAAATTGTCAATCAAGCTTTTCACAAACCGGAAGAAAATACCTGTTTTATCGTTGAGTTCGTTTACTCCATTTTAGGCGGCGGGTATAATGAATAAGAGGCAAGCATAGAAGGCTGATGGTAAGCGGGCCGCTTATCGTTGGCCTTATATTTTTGAGAAGCTATACATATGATGGAATAATCGGGCGCTTCATCAGACAGCATGCCCGGATTGGAGGCGAAGAACGCTGCATACCTATACCAAGCTGAAGACGCTGCTTCTGCTTCCATTATGCTTCCTGCTGCTAATTCCTCCGGCTTCTCAGTCCCTGGCCGTTTCCGCAGATCCCGCTGCCGCTGCATCAGCATCTCCTGCACCTTCCTCTCCCTCGTCTCTGTCCGCTTTTCCGGACAATGAGGAGACACGCAGACTGATGCAGAAGACGCTGTCCAAGACGGAGATACAGAAGGAAATCGACCGGGTCTCTGCCGAGCAGAGCAAGCTGGCGGCGAGATCATCCGACCTCAAGAAGCAGGCCGAGCAGAAACAGACTGATATCGAGGATAAAAGAAAGCGGGCCGGGGCTGTCGTCCGCGCTTACTATACGGGGGACCGGGAACCGTGGCTTACGGCCTTGCTGTCAGCGGACACGCTGAGTTCATGGTTCGTGCTGCTGGACTATTACGAGATCATCATGGGGCGCGACAAAGAGATTCTTGCGGATTATGAGAAGGAATACCGGGATTTGCAGCGGACGCTGGCGGCTGCCGACCGCTCCTTTCAGGAACTGGACAAACTTAAGAAATCACTGGAGGAGCAGAAGAACCGTGTGGATAGCCTGAACAGGGAAATCGCAGGCGGAATCAATGAGAGCGGAGACCCAAGCGGCATGGCCTCGCTGCTCGAGGAATTTACGATATACTGGCAGAATATCGGTCTCCATGAAATCAAGACCTACTTCAAGGCCTTGTCCAAGGCGATGGATAATCTTCCGGAATTCGTGGAAGGCCGGGACGATATCCTGACCCGCAAAGGGATGAAGTATGAGCTTAATCTGAAGCAGGAGGATCTGAATGCGTTCCTTCGCAGCCAGAATGCCATGTTCGATCAATTCGGGTTCGCCTTCAAGAACGACCAGGTGATTGTCTCCGGAACAAACGGCGATCTCTCCATGACCCTTACGGGCCATTATTCCGTACAGGAGGAGCCGGTTAACGGTATCATGTTCCATGTTGACAGCATCATCTTTAACGGACTCCAGCTCCCGGACACGACATGCCGGGAGCTGGAGAAGGAATTCGATCTAGGTTTCTATCCGTCCCAATTCATTTCCTTCCTGAAGACCAGCGAGGTTCAGAGCAGGGACGGGGTGCTGCATGTGGAACTCGCCATCAAGTTCTAGAAAAGCTATTCTGCGGCCGAACTGACTGCCGCCAGGAAACCCGGCGCATCCAGCTTGCCGGTCAGAAGTTCCCTGGCGGCGGATACGATAGTCGTCCATGCCGGCCTCGGTTCATCTGCCTGCGTCTTCTCTTTCAGCAGAGCTTCGGGATCAAAGGGAAGATCCGCAGCAACATCCGGCTCATCCCGGTAAGGCTCGGAAGCGGCCGGCAGCATGCCGGTGCTCTTCAGCCAGTCGGTCTGCGCCTCCGGCGAGGTCAAATAGGAGAGCCAATCGGCAGCCGCCTCAGGGCTGCGCGATTGGGCGGACAGCGCGAAGCTGCGGCTAAGCAGCGTCTGAGGCTCCGCGCCATCGGCTCCCCAAGGAGTTTCCACCGTAAGCCCCTCCCCGCTTCCCGCATGTTCCCTCCAGACAGAGTAAGGCATGGCTGCAATGGCGACGTGCCCTTGCTTGAGCATGCTCCACACCGTTTTCTCCCGGCCGTCGCTGGAATAAATCGCAGATCGGTTCTTCTGCACCCATTCCAGCGCCTTGCGGGCCGCCGGATACAGCGGACTCCCCATACTCTCCAATAGCGCGGATAAGCCATAAGGGTTATTTTTGTCCAAAGCCAGCACGTATTTGCCGCTTTCCGGCTTCATCGCTTTCAGCAGACTGTCCCACGCATCCGCCGAACCCGGCACATGCTCCATCCCCAGGCTCTTCAACACCTGTGGCTCATAGACGAAGACGTAGGGATCGATGTCCAGCGGCACCCCCCAGGTATAGCCGTTCCACTGCAAGAGAGGAAGAAGCGGCGTCAGCGGTGTTCCTCCAGGAGAATTCTGATAGGCGTCTGCGGGAAGCAGATAGCCACCCTGTGCAAGCTCCCGGATCTGCCCGGCATCCGTCATGACAATATCGGGCATGGAGCCTACCGTGAGCTCGTGGATCAGAGCATCGCTATCTGTACCCGGCCCCAGATTTTCCAGCGTGACCGATATACCCTTGGAGAGCGCATACCGGTCGCTGATCCGCTGCAATTCCGCGAAGCCGTCATCATCCAGCGCAACTGCCACGCGCAGAGCCGCGGGTTCCCCCGTCTGCCGGAGGGAGGAGATCCGGGAAGGGGATTGATTGTCATTGCGGGGAAGCGGATTATCGCTTTCGCTCAGGTCCATATTGGGCGACAGGCTGGTCAGCGCCAGCAGCAAAATCGCGAACAGCAGACCGTAATTTTTGCGTTTCTGCATAATCTCCTCCTTGTCCGTTAGCCAAAACCGTCTCCCCCATTTTACCAGCCCTGCGGCTTTTTGTCTGCGTCTCTGATAACGCTTTCTTCTATTATAAAGGTTTTACCATTCGGCTGCCGATGGACGTAAAATAAGCCGGGAGAACTCTCTCCCGGCTTAAACTTTGTTCCCTGATTATTCGGATATCGTTGCGGGAAACCGCCTTACGCCTTAGAGCAGATCCGCCGCCAATTGGGCCAGGCGGGAACGCTCGCCTTTTTCGAGAGTAATATGTCCGCTGATGCTCTGCTGTTTGAATTTCTCGACGATATAGCTGAGTCCGTTGCTTGCGGCGTCGAGATAAGGATGGTCAATCTGCTCAGGGTCGCCCATCAGGATAACCTTGCTGCCCTCGCCCGCACGCGATACGATGGTCTTCACTTCATGGCGGGACAGGTTCTGCGCCTCATCGATGATGATGAACTGAGACGGGATGGAGCGGCCGCGTATATAAGTCAGCGCCTCGACCTGAATGCTTCCGAGGCCCATCAGTATTTTATCGATGTCGCCCGCTTTTTTGGTATCGAACAGAAATTCCAGATTATCATATATCGGCTGCATCCAGGGCCGGAGCTTCTCGTCTTTTTCGCCGGGAAGGTATCCGATGTCTTTGCCCATGGGGACGACAGGCCGTGCTATCAACAGTTTCTTGTATTTATGCTCGTCTTCCACCTTGAACAGTCCTGCGGCCAGCGCCAGCAGCGTCTTGCCGGTTCCGGCTTTGCCTGTAACGGTGACAAGCGGTATTTCATCATTCAGCAACAGTTCAAGCGCCATCCGCTGCTGCGCGTTGCGTGCGCTGATTCCCCATACCGGATCATTGCCGAGATACAGCGGCTCCAGGCGGGTGCCGTCGGCATTCACCTTGAGCAGCGCCGATTTGCCTGTGCCGATCTCATCCTTCAGAATAATGAATTCATGGGGATAGAGCGGATAGGACAGCTGTAATTGCTTGACGGCAAGTGTCCGGTTGCTGTAGTACTCGTCGATCAAGGCGGGATGAACCGGCAGCGTCTGATAACCGGCATACAGCTCGTTCAGATCAGCCGTGCGGTCGGATAAATAATCCTCGGGCGTAATGCCCAGCACATCCGCTTTGATCCGGACAAGCACGTCCTTGCTGACAAGGACGACCGGCCGGGGCTCCGGCTTCTCGTTCTCTTCTTGCAGATAATTCAGCGCTACAGCCAAAATCCGGTTGTCGGTGGATACCTCGCCGAACATTTCCTGAACCCGGACGAAGCTGCGATGGTTCAGCTCGACCTTCAGCGTCCCCCCATGCTCCAGCGTCACGCCGCTGTGCAGATGGCCCCGTTCCCGGAGACCGTCCAGCAGGCGGGAGACTGTGCGGGCGTTGCGGCCGATTTCATCGGCATTGCGCTTCTTGGAATCAATCTCTTCAAGCACTACGGCGGGAATAATAACTTCATTCTCCTTAAACGAAAAAATCGAATTGGGGTCGTGAAGCAGTACATTGGTATCCAGTACAAAGATCTTTTTCATGGTATCCCCTCCACAGCGCCTGGTTTGTCATAGGATACATAACTCTTTCCGCCCCTGGCAAAGCTAAAGCCAGTACTTATCTTGAACGAAAGGAGCAAGCACCCATGAGAAAATCAATATGTCTGTTGCTGGTCCTTTTGCTGCTGCTGACAAGCTGCGGTATGGTCAAAAAAGAGTCATCACCCTCTCCTCAGAATAAACGGCCGGCTGTTAATGCCGCGAATTACGGGGGCAACGGTGTACGGCCGCTGACCGTTGACGGAACGGTGGAATATCATCCTTACGCCGCAGACGGTTCAGGGGTCGTTACCCGGAGCGATGTGGAACTGAAAGATCATCTGGAGCAGCTCGCCCTGCGGGTTCCCGGCGTCAAAGGCGCTCATTGTGTCGTACTTGGCAAAAATGCTGTTGTCGGGATCGATGTCGACGGTTCCTTAACCCGGTCGAGAGTCGGAACGATTAAATATTCCGTAGCCGAAGCCTTGCGGAAGGACCCCGCCGCCGTCAATTCGATGGTAACCGCCGATATGGACCTTTCCGCACGGCTTGCCGAGCTCGGCAAGCATGTGAGACAGGGACACCCGGTCTCCGGTTTCTCCGCCGAAATGGCCGATATCATCGGGCGGATTATTCCGCAGCTGCCGGACGACACGACGCCACGGGGCCGGCAGTAAGATGTTTATCGGCTGACGGGCCGCCGGAATAAAGAAGATGATCGAAATTTACAGTTATATGATGAGCCCGTGAAAACAATATGCGCGAAGCCAAAAAAAGCCCAGTGAGTATTCACTAGGCTTTTTGCATGGCGGCAAACACTTGTCCATCCAGCTTCTCCGCCGCGCGTACGTCGTAGATCTTGGCGTACGTAGGGGCGGACTCCAGTTGGGCACCGTAAAACAGTGCGTTTCGCACGGCAGAAATTTCCACATCGAAACAGCACATTTCAAAGGGAACGTCCGGAAGCGGATCGCTCTTCACGACGCTCCGGCCATTGATGGCATAAATCGAACGGTCGCCAAAGACCGTAAGCGTAACAAGAGGATTCTCTTTCATGTTGCGAACCAGCCGGGAACGATGATCGATGGCAAGCCGCAATGTAGCTGCGTCCACTGCATATATCCATGATAGGACGGTGGAGGTAGGGCCTCCGCTCTCCGCATCGACGGTATTCAGCAGGACGTAGGTTTCATTTTGCAGCATCTTCAGCAGGGAATCGGTAAGTACAGCGGCAGACTCGGACATTCTGCAGTCCCCCTTATGTCGCATGTCTTTAAGCTAATCTTATTTATATTATAGCATAGGCCTAAACTTGCATTCAATTTGGCTGGAATGACCGACTTAAGGGGATGGAGAGGCCGGGGCCGCTCCCGCCAGACGGTCGTTCAGACTCTGCTTGGCCGACTCGAGCTCCTTATCGTTAATATATACATAAGGGCTTCGCCAGGTGCCGGTTACGGGTTTAAACTCCACATTGTTCTTTGACATTTGCCAGTAGGCGGCAATCATGTTCTTGATCTGGTCTTTCTCAATGTCGGTGGTCATGTTGTCATCCAACGCGTCCAGGACGCCTCCGATCCTCACAGCACCTCCGAGTGACTGCATTTTATCCATCAGGGCATGCAGTACCTCGTTCTGTCTGCGGTTGCGGTCAAAATCGTCGGAAGCTTTTGTCTTCGGAGTGCAGTTGGATTTGCGGTAGCGGACATAATCAAGCGCTTTATCGCCATTCAGGGTCTGCTCGCCCTGCTTCAGATTAATATTCGTTCCGTCGGCGTTGTCTTTATAGCACATATCGTAGCCGACGTTGACATCGACACCGCCCAGTTTGTCCACCGCCTTGCGGAAGCCGTCGAAATTCAGCACGGTTACGTAGTCGATCGGCACACCCAGATATTTGCCCATCATCGTCTTCATCTCGTTCTCGGCTGAAATGCCGGAGGTATCTTCCTTGCCCCGGAACCGGGTATAGAACTCATTGATTTTAGTCCGCTTGTACCCATCCAGTTCAACATACGTATCACGGGGCAGCGAGACAACCGTCGCCGATTGAGTCGAAGGATTCAATGCCACGACCATAATTACATCCGTCAAATACGATTTATGCTTCTCCCGGTAGTCCGTGCCGAGCAGCAGCACCGTCAGCGGCTTGACCTTGGCTGAATTCTGCGCCGCTACCGGCTTGTCAACGCCCGTATTAAGCAGCCCGCTGTCAAGCTTATAGTACAGGTATATAAAATAGCCGACAACCACGAGCGCCGTGAGCAGCGCACCGACCAGCACCATTCTTCCCAACCGGGCCATAAAGCCCCGCTTCTTCTTCTTTTTAGCCGGAGGCTTGGACCTTAAGGCCGGCCCCGCAGGCCTTTTGCCGCCGCTTCCCTGTCCTCTCGTCCGGGGAGGCAGAGCGCCTTTATTTGGATTCATAATAAATCAAAGTCCTTTTCTTCGTCTTTGGATATTCGGCACCGCCGTTAATAGTCAGACGTATAACCGGCGTAAAAGTTGCGATCATTCATCAGCTTCGCCAGGCTCCTTCTCCGCCGTATGCGTATGACAGCCGATGTCATAAAGGTTTCTGCAAAAGAAAAGCCGCCGGATGGAATATATCCCGGCGGCTGGGTCCGTGCTGGCAAATTACATGTTGGCTTCGGCCATTTTGCGATGCTTCTCGGCACGTTCGCGCTCGCTCTTGTTCAGAATCTTCTTCCGGAGACGAACGGATTTTGGCGTGATTTCGCAGTATTCATCATCGTTCAGGTACTCCAGAGCCGCTTCCAGCGAGAAGAGGCGCGGCGTCTTCATCTTAACCGTCTCGTCCTTCGTTGCCGAACGGACGTTGGTGAGAGCCTTCTCCTTGCAGATGTTGACGACGATGTCGTTGTCGCGCGTATGCTCGCCGACAATCATGCCCTCATAGATTTCTGTACCCGGCTCGAGGAACAGAATGCCACGGTCTTCCACGCCCATCATGCCGTAGAAGGTAGAGACGCCGGTCTCGGTCGAGACGAGCACGCCCTGATGGCGTCCGCCAACCTGTCCGCCGATCAGCGGTGCATAGCTGTCGAATGCGTGGTTCATGACGCCGTAGCCGCGCGTCAGCGTCAGGAAATGCGTATTGTAGCCGATCAGGCCTCGGGCAGGAATCAGGAATTCCAGACGAACCTGGCCGGTTCCGTGATTAATCATATTCACCATCTCGGCCTTGCGTGTTCCCAGGCTCTCCATTACAGCGCCCATGCTATCCTCCGGCACGTCGATAAGCAGCCGTTCCAACGGCTCCATCTTCGCACCGTCGATTTCCTTGACGATAACCTCAGGCTTGGAGACCTGAAGCTCATAGCCTTCACGGCGCATATTCTCGATCAGAATGCCGAGATGCAGCTCGCCGCGTCCGGATACCACGAAAGCGTCAGGGCTGTCCGTCTCCGCCACACGAAGGGATACGTCGGTCTCCAGCTCCTTGAACAAGCGCTCGCGCAGCTTGCGGGAAGTGACCCATTTACCTTCCTTGCCGGCAAAAGGCGAGTTGTTGACCAGGAACGTCATCTGCATGGTCGGCTCGTCGATCTTAAGAACCGGCAGTGCCTCCGGATTCGCCGGATCGGCGATCGTCTCGCCGATATTGATGTCCTTGATGCCTGCGATGGCGACAATGTCGCCGGCGCCGGCTTCCTCTGTCTCCACCCGCTTCAAGCCCTGGAAGCCGAACAGCTTCTCGATGCGCGCGCTCTTGTGCTTGCCGTCGCGCTGAATGACCGTAATCGCTTGACCGGCACGGATGATGCCACGATTCACACGGCCGATGGCGATACGGCCCAGATATTCGTTATAGTCCATCAGGGTAACGAGGAACTGGAGCGGCTCTTCTACGCTCTCCGTCGGAGCCGGGATATGATCAACAATCGTCTCGTACAGAGCCAGCATGTTGTCATCCTGCTTGTCCGGATCAAGGCTTGAGGTGCCGTTAAGCGCAGAGGCGTACACTACCGGGAACTCCAGTTGGTTGTCGCTCGCTTCCAGCTCGATGAACAGGTCCAGCACTTCATCGATTACTTCGGCCGGACGAGCAGCCGGACGGTCAATCTTGTTGACGACAACGATCGGCGTCAAATTCTGCTCCAGCGCTTTGCGAAGCACGAATTTCGTCTGCGGCATGCAGCCTTCGTAGGCGTCAACGACAAGGAGAACGCCGTCTACCATCTTCATGATCCGTTCTACTTCGCCGCCGAAGTCGGCGTGTCCCGGCGTATCCACGATGTTGATCAGAAAGTCTTTATAGGTAATGGCCGTGTTCTTGGCCAGAATCGTAATGCCGCGTTCCCGCTCCAGATCGTTGGAGTCCATGGCGCGTTCCTGTACCGTCTCATGCTCGCGGAAAATCCCCGATTGCTGCAGCAACTGGTCGACAAGCGTCGTTTTGCCGTGGTCGACGTGGGCGATAATCGCGATATTGCGAATCTGTTCTCTTGAATGCATGATTTGTATCCAAATCCTTTCATTTATCGAATAAAGAAAATTTGAAACAGGGGCATCGGTTCCACAAAAGAAGCGCCGGACTATCATCCCGACGCTTCATCAATATGATTAATTGTAGCTTGAAAGCAGTGTGAAAAGCAAGTCTTTTCATGAAAAAACAATTACCAGCCTCGACGATACCCGCCACGTCGCCCGCCTCGCCCGAGTATCAGCCAAATACCCGCCACGATCAGTATTGCTCCGACGATATAGATGAACCCCGAGCCAAGTACGCCGAGGAACATCAGCAGAAGGCTTACAATGCCCAGAACGGCCGACCCGACGGTGAGTCCGGCGCTGCGCGGGGAAGCGTACAAACTGTATTCATAGAGACCGACCGCAATGCCGAGCAGTAGCACCGGCCACAGATAGGCCATCATCCACCATCCGAAGGTGTTGCACAGCCCGAAGAGCAGGCCGTATACAGTCATAATACCAGCGGGAATGAGCGCTGCCGGCGAGAGTCGTCTGCCAAAGACAAAGACATGCAGAATCAGTCCCGGTATCAGGAGGAGCAGCGGCCAGAGCGCGCGTCCGAGGAATCCGAAGACGCCCAGCTTGCCCAGCAAAATAAATAAACCGGCGCAGATGATGAACAGACCCAGCTTCATGTCGTTTTTGGAAGACATCAGTATCATCCCTTCAACTATATCGATTGGCAGCTTGCTTTGGGGCTCGCTTGCTTGCAGCTCTGCCAGCATATTCTTTATTCTATCCGAAAAAGACGAAAAACGCCATCTTCCGCCCCTTCTGCTGTCATCCGGACATGCTTGCCGCAGGATAGCTGCAAGATAGCTGCAAGATAACTGCACAGATCATGGCATAGGCAAAACCGGCTCAGAGACAAGCTTAGTGATACAGCCTGTCTCTGAGCCGGTGATCTGCCCTTATATCCGATTCGTCTATTCCGCTTTCGGGGTATGACGCTTGATTCCCCCGGCCGCCACGACGGCGATGCCGAGTGCAACCGGAAGCATGGTGTGAAGCCGCGGCAAAATCAGCGTGAGCATGGAGCCGAGCTTGGCATCATGCAGAAGCATGTCTCCCGCCGTGTAAGCCAGAATATAGGAGCCGATATAGATCAGCACCGGAAAACGGTGCAGCCAGCCGACGATCAGGCCGCTGCCCCAGACGACTATGGGAATGCTGAGCCCGATGCCGATAATCACAAGCGCCAGATCCCCCTTCGCCAGTCCGGCGATTGCGAGCACATTGTCCAGGCTCATGATGAAATCGGCGGTCAGAATCGTCCAGATGGCCTTCCACAACGTCGCGGCTTCGTTGACCTTGTGCACATCCTCTTCCTCAAGAAGCAGCTTGAAGGAAATCCACAGCAGCAGCAGCCCTCCCCCAGCCTGGATATAGGGGATTTTGAGCAGCAGCACGGCAACCAGCGTCAGTATAATACGCAGAAGGACGGCTCCGGCCGAGCCCCACCAGACTGCCTTCCGGCGATGATGATCCGGCAGATTTTTGCTGGCCATCGCAATGACCATCGCGTTATCTCCGCTCAGTACGAGGTTGACCATCAAAATCTCGCCGAGCAGCCAAATCGATTCCATTTGACACCCCTCCCGAACCTGCATATATCCACTTGTATGCGAAGTTCGGGCAAGCTATGCTTCTTGTCCTTACAGTTGTCTTAAAACCAGTCATCCAGCTGGACAGCAGCTTCCATTTCATCCGCCGGGCGTTCGTTACCGTGCGGAGTCAGGTCAACTGTCACGGTTTCAGCAACTGCCTCGTCAATCCGCTCGGCATAGCCCGGAAGGGTCGCTTCAATCCGCTCGACGATCCGCAAATTCGGATTCGTCGTAGGCGACCGCGGCACGAACAGCGTGCAGCAGTCTTCGTACGGAAGAATTGACAGCTCGTATGTGCCGATGGTCTGTGCCAGCTCCGTTATTTCTCCCTTGTCCATCATGACAAGCGGACGAAGAATCGGCAGATCGGTCGCCCGGCCGATCACGTTCATGCTGGATAGCGTCTGGCTCGCGACCTGGCCGAGACTATCGCCCGTAACCAGCGCCAGCGCTCCTTCGCGCTCGGCCAACATCGTCGCAATGCGCAGCATCGCTCTGCGCATCAGCGTGATCATCAGGTTGTCCTGTCCGATCCCGGCAAAGGAGGTCTGAACCTCCGTAAAGGGAACGAGATGCAGCCGTATCCGGCCGCTGTATCCCGACAGCACTCTGGCAAGATTGACAACCTTCTGCCGCGCTTCCCGGCTCGTATAAGGATAACTGAAGAAGTGGACGCATTCCACTTCAAGTCCCCGCCGCATGGAGGACCATGCGGCCACCGGACTGTCGATGCCCCCGGACAGCAGCAGCATCGCCTTGCCGTTCGTACCCAGCGGGAAGCCGCCTGCAGCCTGGATGTTCTCACAGAATAAGTAAGTACCGTTCTCGCGGACCTCAACCCGCAGCTCCAGCTCGGGCTCCCGGACATCGACCGTCAGCGCGGGAAAGGCTTTCAGCAGCGGCCCCGACACGAGACGATTCATCTCCTGGGAGCCGTAAGGGAAGTCCTTCCACACCCGCCTGGCATTGACCTTGAACGTGGTGCCGGGAGCCGGAGCAACGGCTTCCATGAAGCGGAGACTATTCGTCACGATATCTTCAAGCTCGGACCGTGCAACCTTCACCGGGCTGATCGACGCAATGCCGAACACCTTCGCCAGCGCCGCGATGAGCGGCACCGCCGGTTCGCCTCCCAGTTCGACATAGATCCGGCCGTATTCCGTGATAAGCTTCGCGCCCGGATACAGCTTGACCCGCTCCCTTACCTGCCGCAGCATCGTCTTCTCGAAGCGGCTGCGGTTCTTGCCTTTCAGTGTGAATTCGCCGAAACGCAGCAGCAGCATGTCCGCATATTCTGTACCGCCCTTCAAGCCTTTGGCGGAATCTGTCTGTCTCATGTTACCGCATGCCTCCTTCAGCTATCTTCAATGCCTGCACCGCTTCAACAATGGCGGTCTCCAGAGCGGCGACATCGCTCTCCGTATGTCCGTCGCCGAGACTGATCCGGATGCCGCCAAGCGCGGCGGCTTCATCTCTTCCCATGGCAAGCAGCACGCGGCTTGGCTCCGCCGTACGGGAGGAGCATGCTGAACGGGTGGATACCAGCATGCCAAGCTGCTCCAGCTGGCGCGCCAGCACCTCCCCCTTCATGCCCGGGTAGGAGAAATGCACGATATGGGGCGCTCCCGCTTCATTGCTGTTCACCACAAGCTCCGGAATCCGGCGCAGAAATAACAGCAGGCGGTCCCGCAGCGGCAGCAGCCGGCCCGCCAGCTCTCTCTGCCGCTCCGAAGCGATCCGCACCGCTTTGGCGCCTGCGATAATGGCAGGCAAATTCTCGGTTCCGGCGCGCATGCCATTCTCATGTGAGCCTCCGCTGATGAGCGGGAACAGCCGGACGCCCTCCCTGGCATACAGAAGGCCGACACCGCGCGGCCCCCGGATTTTATGCGGGGAGAGACTGTACAGATCCGCTCCAAAGTCGCGGGGGCCTCCGGGGAGCTTGCCGAAGCCCTGAACGCCATCCACATGGAAGAGCGTCCGCGAATTCGCCTCCTTAATGGCATGGGCGATTTCGCGCAGCGGCTGCACCGACCCGGTTTCGTTATTGACGTGCATAACGCTGACAAGCACCGTATCTTTACGTACGGCGGCTGCGATATCACGAGGATCGATGCCACCGTCCGGCTTCGGCTTCACGAAGTCAATCTCCCAGCCCATGTCCCGCAGCTGAAGGCAGCTCTCATAGACGGAGGGATGCTCCAGCTCCGTCGTTACGATATGCCTGCCCCGGCCTGTATACTGAAGCGCGGCACCTTTGATCGCCAGATTGTTGCTCTCCGTCGCGCCCGAAGTGAATGTTATTTCCTCCGCTCGGACACCCAGCGCGGAAGCGCATACTTCTCGTGCGCGTCTGATCAGCGCCGCGGCATCGGCTCCGGCCCGGTGAAGCGAGGAGGGATTGGCGTAGTGCAGCTGCATCAGCTGCTCCACCGTCCGCACGACCTCTTCATACGGAGGCGCAGCAGCGGCATAATCCCAGTAAATCATATGGGCTAACTCCTTCTCTGACCATAAAGTGAAAGGATCAAACGATGCCTACTGCCGCCCATGCGGCAGAGTTACGGACCGTTTGACCCTTTATATTATAGCGCGTATTTGCTTCTCGCGCGTTCAATTTTGGCGATATAGTCCTGCGTCTCTTTCGGAAGCTCGTCCAACCTCTGCAAGAGCTCCGCATCCGAGTTAACACCGAGCTTCAGCACGCGGCCCGGTCCGGCGTTATAGGCGGCAAGCGCCATGTTCACCTGTCCGTCAAACCGCTTCAGCTGATAGGACAAATAACGGGTGCCTCCGTCAATGCTCTGTGCGGGATCAAAAGGGTCTGAAACTCCAAGTCCCTGAGCCGTCCCGTCCATGAGCTGCATAAGTCCCTTTGCTCCGGCCGAAGAAACAACATTCGGATTAAACGATGATTCCGTATCGATAACCGCTTTGATCAAATCTGCCGGCACACCGTACTTGGCGCTCGCAGCCTGAATGAGATCCTCGTAATCGGTCGGCTTGCTCTCTGCACCAAGCCCTGCTATTTCCCCGGAAATAGCGCCGGCTGCCGCACCAAGACTTTGCCACAGAAGGCCGTCTTCGGTATAGGATGCCGTGCTCTGGGAGGATACGTTCTCCGTGGCTCTTCTGGCCGATGCATCTTCAAGTATGGTCTGGAACCTCGTATCTCCTGTTGATTGTTTATCGTCAACCGACGCTGCCCCCGAAGCATTAGAGGAACTCTTCAAATTGATCCATTTCAGCTGTTCGATCCGGCCGGTTACGGCTGGGTTGGTATTCATGCTGCCGCATACCCTCTTTCCTGGTTTCATTCTGTTACTTAATCTATCGGCAGAAGAGCCGGAATTGTTAAGGATTTCGTTATTTTACCAGGAAGCGGCGGCATTTGCACGGAGTGTTCTCGTAATTCTAGCCAGGCATTCAAGATCTAATTTCAAGATCAGGATCAGGAGTAAATGCCTGGCGGCATTCTTTTGGCAGCGAGCGATTCCCCGGGATTGATGTCCATTAAAAAACCTTCAGATTCATGCTGCTGAATCTGAAGGTCTTCTCATGCTTCGCCGGAGTCAGCGGGCAAAAGGAATCATCACGAAATAGCTGAGTACGGCCACAATGCCCATTCCAAGACCCCAGGCTCCGGCCGTCTTGCGTCCGTTGCTGTAGGCATAATACCCGAGCACGGCTGCAAGCGGACCGAGAATAATGGGCCAGATGATGAGAGATGCGATTCCAAGGCCTACCGAGGCATAGCCAACCGGCTTGTACGCATCGTCGGCTTCTGCCGACTCCTTCACTTCCGGCGAACGGTCGCGCACAGGCAGCGGACTAACCTCAGCGGCGTATTCCTCGCGATGATCTGGCGATCTGCGGGGATAATCGGTCCGGGGCCGGATCATAATTTTTTTGCGTCTGGACCGGACAGGCTCAGGACCCCTCTGTTCATTGTCCATGGCGGCCTCCTAAGCTTTCGGCTTAAAGGTCAGGCAACAGGTTGCGGAGGAACTCTTGGCAATATCATGATGATCCTTGAAGGTCATCTCTTCGGCATACTCTTCCTTGATGCGGCCTCCGGAATGCTTGTCGATTTCGATGATGATGGACTCGGCGCGGCAAATATTGCTTTCTCCCCAATAATTACAGTTGCTTACGCTGCAGTTGACTACCGTTTTCGCGGTATTGTTCATTAATGATCACCTCGGAATCATTATGTCCTTGCCGAGGCGTTGGTATGCGGTATCCGGACAGCCAAAAGAAGCCACGGAACGGTAACCGGAATAGAACCTGATTTTGCGAATCCTTTATGCGATCTGGTATAAAAAAGGGCTTCCGGCGCACATCCGTGCGCTGGAAGCCCTGTCGTCTACACTTGATTCTGCATTCGTTTTTCCGTTAAATAATCATTTTCGTAATAGGTGAGCTCGTCGCGAAGTTCTTCATACACCTTCGTAATATCCAGCACAATGCTGCGCGCCGATTGAACGGGCTTTTTGCGGAAGCGGATCGCGTCTTGACCAGTGTATGCATAGCGGCCGTCTTCGGAATAGCTTTCGTTCTTCGGATAGAAGAAGTTGTTCACGCCATAGTGATAAACGTTGTATAACGCTTTTTGTGCAAAATCCTCGTCAAAATTGGCACGGCGAAGCGCAACACCCAGCTTCTCGTACGACATTTCGGAGAAGACCAGCAGATGACGCAGATCGGACAGAAAACCCTCATAGTATCGGGTCGTCTCTTCATCCTGCCCGTCGGCAAGCTGCGGCAATGCGTTATGGTTAAGGAACAATTCCAGTTTTTCAATGGCAATTTTCAACTTTTCTCTCGTGGATTCGCACAGTTTCTGAACATTGGCTGACATGGCGGCCCATCCCCCTTAGAATTCCTTGGCGTCGTGTTACAAAATTACTTGCAAATTAATCGTTTTCATGTCTATCCTATCACAAATTTTGGCTCGGCGGTATCCCTTTTACGCATGTATAAATCTGGCGGGCCTCTTCCATGCTAACGGTAGCAGATGAGACAGGAAGGAGCGGGAAAAATGTCCCGAAAAAACATCGCGATCGCCGGCCTGCTGACGGCCGTCTGCGCTTCAGCGCTCATACTCGGCGTGCGTTCTACGAATCACGGAACTGTCCGCCAAGCCGGTGTTCCCCAGACCGGTGTTTCTCAGACCGGTGTTTCCCAGAGCGGGCGCAGCCAGGCCTTACAGGAGCATAAGGTTAAGAAAACGTACATTTCGCAGGACGTGAAGACGACGGAATCTTTAACCCATGCCGATGCGGGCCGCGATCTGAAAGCCATGCTCTCGGGAGCCGCAGGACAGTCCGCCGATAAGGTCGCTGCCTACGCCAGGAAGCTGCAGCGCAGCCACGGGCATATCGCCATGCTGATGTGGATCGACTTCTCCACAGGGAAGGCCAGCACCTTCAAATCGGTGCATCCCAAGGGTACGCCGGAGCAGGAGCGGGTGATGAAGGAGTACCTCAGTGCGGCCAAGACGACGATTAAACGGCAGGGCACTTACGAATCTCCAGCATTCACTGTCGGGTCCCGAAGCTATTTTCTGATGGGACAGCGCAGTTCGGACGGACGGTACGGCGTCATCGGACTGATTGACCGGACGGTTCTTAAGCAGGTCACGAGCCATCAGCAGAAGAATCTCCGGCTTATTCCTTATCCGAAGGAAGGGCGTTTCAGGGTGGAATCCGTCCATACCGATACACTGCGGGACATTACCGTCAAGACCGGGCATGACAACGAGAACGCCAGCCATTACTACGAGAATGAAGTTGTTGTCCGGTTTCGGAACGGGCCTCCGGATAACCGGCAGCTCGAGGCCATCGCCCGGGAAATCCACGGCAGTACGCCCCGCAAGCTGGGGTATGCCTATATTTTCCGCTCGTCGGACATGACGTACCCGGAGCTTAAAGCTTATTTCGAAAGCAGATGGCGTCCACAGTACACCGAGCCTCACTATATGTATTTAACCAACGATACTGTCGGCGAAAATATGACATTTGATGTAGCTCCGAACGATATGCTCTTCTCCGCCTATCAATGGAATCTCCCTGCAATTGAGACCGGCAAGGGATGGAACCTGTCGCGCGGAAGCGACACCGTTCCGGTGGCTGTGGTGGATACGGGCGTGCAGGCTGACCATCCTGACCTGAAGGGACAGCTGCTGACGGGATACAACGCCATATCCGGTTCAGGACTTCCCGACGACGATGTGGGCCACGGCACACATGTGACAGGCATTATCGGCGCTCTGGTCAACAATGGCGAGGGCGTGGCGGGAATAAGCTGGTACAATAAGATTTTGCCGGTCAAAGTGCTGGACAACACCGGCGCTGGAACGACGTATTCAGTCGCGGAGGGCATTATTTGGGCGGCTGACCACGGCGCCAAGGTCATCAACCTCAGTCTGGGCAACTATGCGGATTCCCAGTTCCTGCATGACGCCATTAAATACGCCTATAACAAGGATGTCGTACTGGTGTCGGCTTCGGGCAACGACAATACGGAACGGCCGGGATATCCCGCCGCCTATCCCGAGGTTCTGGCTGTAGCCGCGACCACCGCCTCCGATGAGAGAGCAGACTTCTCCAACTACGGGGATTATGTCGATGTCTCCGCCCCGGGCGAGAGCATTGCCAGCACATATATCGGCAGCCAGTACGCCGCGCTGTCCGGAACCTCGATGGCCAGCCCCCATGCAGCCGCCCTTGCGGGTCTGGTCCGCTCGCTGAATCCCGATCTGACCAACAAGGAGGTCATGGATCTGATGACCAAGAACGCGGTGGATCTGGGCGCGAAGGGACATGACAAATATTTCGGCTGGGGCCGGCTTGACGTGTACCGGACCCTTCAGGCCGCAGCCGGGGAAGGAGTTCCTGTCGAGCAGTGGCCGCTGCATGTCAAGGACCGGCTGCAGCAGCTCCAGCAGCGGCTGAAAGGGATGATGTAGACAACTGAGCCGGACCGAGCCGGACCGAGCCGGACCGAGCCGGACAGCCGCAGCAGCCGCTAGGCGATCAGCTTTCGTTGGGTCGGTCGAGCAGCTTCCGTTGGGTCGGTCGGGTCGGTCGAGCAGCTTCCGTTGGGTCGGTCGGGCCGGTCGAGCAGCTTCCATTGGCCGGTGATGCTGGATATTTGGGAACGGCGCCGCCGTTCCCTCCCGCAACATCAGGTCAGCCCTGCCGGGCTGGCCTGTTTGATTTAGCTCCTGGCGCCGCCCCGCCTCCTGCCGCTTCTCCAAGCAGCTCCAACAGCTGCAGCAGCCCCCGCTCCATCTTCGTTTCTTCCATCTGGGCGTAGCAGATTCGAATATAACGGGCCGACGGCTCGCCCGAATAGCAGACATTGCCCGGCAGAAAAGAAATGCCCTGCCGGATTGCCCGGTCGTAGAGCTCCCCGGTATCGATGGAATCCGGCAGCTCCAGCCAGAAATTAAGTCCGCCTTCCGGTGTATTCCAGCGGACTCCCTTCGGCGCATGACGCTTCAGCATCGCCTCCGCCCGCGCCATTCGCGATTTCAGAGCAGATCTTAGTCCCTTCATGTATGCCTCATAACGGTCGGTGATAAAAGGAAGCACCGCCAGCTGGATAAGCAGCGGGCTGCCGAGATCGCTTGCGGCCTTGGCAGCGGTGAGCCGCTCCAGGATGTCGCCTTCCGCGGCGACCCCGGCTACCCGGCTTCCGGGAGCCAGCACCTTGCTGAAGCTCTTCATATAGACCACATGACCTTCCGCGTCCAGACTCTTGATCGGCGGCGGGGGCGGCGACTCAAAATACAGGTCGGAGAACGGGTCGTCCTCCACAATCAGGCAGCTGTAGCTGCGGGCCAGCTCCAGCAGCCGCTGTCTCCGCTCCAGGCTCATCGTGACGCCGCTCGGGTTCTGAAACGTCGGAACCGTATAGATCAGCTTGGGCGGCCGCCGGTCGCACATCTTGGTCAGTATGTCAACGCGCATCCCGTGCTTATCAACGGGGACGCCGATCATTTCCGCTCCCCTGCCGGCGAATACGTCGATCGCTCCGGTATAGCTCGGAGCCTCCAAATAGACCGTATCGCCCGGACCGACGAATGTCCGGGCCACCAGATCAATGCCCTGCTGAGTCCCGCTCGTAATCAGCAGTCCTTCCGGCGGTAGAGCAATCCCCCGTGTCCGAAGATGCTTGCGCACCGCCTCCCGGAGCGACGGATCTCCCTGGAAATTGCCGTAGGCCGACATCAGCTCCGGGCGCTTCGCGACCAGCGAAGTCATGGCGGCGCCGATTTCCTTGAGCGGAAGCATGCCGGAATCAATAGCTGCGAGATGAAATGAATACTCCGCCTCGGAGAAATTGAAATTGCGCCACAGTTGGGCACGAGGCAAATAGTCCTCATACTCCTTCTGCCACTCCGGCTCTGTCCGGCCTGAAGCGGAGCGGGATAGCGGATGGCCTGCATGCCCTGATGACGACTTCTCGTCAGCTCTCCGCTTACCGGCTCCAGATCTGTCGGCGGCAGCCTGTCCGTCTCCCAGCGGCTTGTGACCGGTTCCGCCCCCCGGCGCCGCCGC
Organism: Paenibacillus sinensis; assembly: GCF_019904155.1. GTDB lineage: Bacteria > Bacillota > Bacilli > Paenibacillales > Paenibacillaceae > Paenibacillus_AQ > Paenibacillus_AQ sinensis. The sequence goes on along the minus strand of NZ_JAHCMB010000159.1, from coordinate 21,308 downwards.
GAAACAGCCAAGCCCGTGACGCCGGATCAGCCATCCCCGCCTTTCGAGATCGGCATAAGCCTTGCTGACGGTGACCTGGCACACGTCAAGCATCTCCGCCATTTTACGCACGGAAGGCAGCCGTTCACCGGGCTGGAGAAGTCCCGACGATATGCGCTGGCTCAGCGTGTCGCTGATCTGAAGCGGCAGCGGCCTGCCGCTGTCTCGGTGTATCTCGATATGCATGACCATCGCCTCCGACTGTTATACTCGATCCTTTACTGTTATACAGCTCTGCCGCTATGATACCATCAAAATCAAAGGCGAGGAGCAAAAAATTTATGAAACCTTCCTATTCCGTTATGGCGAATCATCTTGGTTCGTCCGCAGTTCGCGATATTCTGAAGCTGACCCAGGGCAGCGATGTGATCTCGCTGGCAGGCGGGCTGCCCGGCGAAGATCTGTTCCCGGTCGAAGCGGTGCGCGAGGCGTATTCCCGTGTCCTGTCGGGAAGCTCTTCGGTTCTGCAGTACGGCTTGACGGAAGGGTATCTTCCGCTTCGCGAAAGCCTCTCTTCCCGGCTCGCCCGGCAGGGAATTCTGGCTTCTCCCGACAACCTCCTGCTGACGACCGGCTCGCAGCAGTCGATCGATCTGCTGTGCCGCATGCTGATCGATCCCGGCGACACCGTTCTGGTCGAGTCCCCCACGTACCTGGCGGCTCTCCAGGTGCTGGGCTCCTACCGCGCAAACATCGTAGCGGTCGAGAGCGACAATGACGGCATGCTCCCGGACGATCTGGAGCAGAAGCTGGCGGCCCACCGCCCCAAGCTGCTGTATGCTGTCCCCACATTCGGAAATCCGACCGGAGCCACCTGGAGCGAAGAACGCCGGAGAGCAGTGCTTGAGCTGTGCCGCCGCTATGATACGCTCATTCTGGAAGACAACCCTTATGGGGAGATCGCCTTTCCCGGCGGAGATCGGAGCAAGCTCTCCTCTCTGAAGGCGCTTGACGACGCCTCCGGCGGGGACACGGTTGTCTATACCGGCACCTTCTCCAAAATCGTCGCGCCCGCCCTTCGCACAGGCTGGATCGCAGGGAGCCGCGAGCTCATCGCGACGATTGCCCGGGCGAAGCAGGCCGCCGATCTGCATTCAAGCACAATCGATCAGAGGGCTTTGGACGAGCTGCTGTCATTCTTCGATCTGGAAGGCCACATTGCCGTAATCTCACGCGAATATGCCTCGCGCATGAAGGCCTTGTCCGCCTCTCTTCGCTCGGCCGGATGGGCAGGAGCTTCCTTTGAGGAACCGCAGGGCGGTATGTTCCTGTGGCTGACGCTGGACCCGTCCGTCAACACCACCCGGCTTCTGCCGCTGGCGCTGGAGAGAGGCGTTGCCTTTGTGCCAGGCGAGGTCTTCTTCCCTGGCCAGCCGAAGCTCAATGCAATGCGGCTGAACTTCACCCACACGCCGCCGGCGCAGCTGCCGCTCGCCATAGAACGGCTGGGTGAGGCGATTGCAGAGTGGAACAGCCTGGCCGAAGCCCCGGCTCTCTAACCACTTGCCGCTTGCAGACTAAAACATGCAAACAAAATCACGCAATCTAAAAAGCGGCGGCGCTTCCGAATTAACGGATGCGCCGCCGCTTTATGACGTTATAGGTCATATCAAGTGTTGCCAGTTTAGGAAAGTTTGCCGTAAGCCGGGTTCTGTGCTCGTTGTGGTTCTGTCGGGAACTACCCTCCCACTGTGAGCGACAATCATCTATCTAGGCCGTACATTGCTGCACAGCTCCAGCGACCAACCTAAACGCGCCTCAGGCGAAGGCTGCTTCTTCCGTGATGGAATCGGCTGCGTTCCATTAGGTCTTGCTCCAGGTGGGGTTTACCAGGAACGATGTCACCATCGCTCCTCGGGGTCTCTTACACCTCGGTTCCACCCTTGCCTGTGCCGTAAGTCTTGACGACCTGCGGCCATCGGCGGTCCGTTTCTGTGGCACTATCCTTCGGCTCGCGCCGACTGGACGTTATCCAGCACCCTGCCTTATGGAGCCCGGACTTTCCTCCCGCGGCCCTGCGGCCGCCGGCGATTGTCTGTCAAACTTTCCGAACAACATTGTATATTATACAGATTGTTACGACCTATAACAAGTGTTAACTTTCCCCTTTAGTGAGAAATCCCTGGCATGCTTCCAGTCCTGTTATCGAAATTGAAAAGGCTCCGTATCAATGACCGAAGCGTATACAGGCGTATCGCTCTTGCTATGGCTCAGCTTGTCCTTGAGCCATTCAGCAACCTTCTCCTTCATGATCTTCTCCGCATTATGGCCGGGATCGATCAATGCCACGCCCGCCATCAGGGCATCCTGCGCCGTATGGTAGTCGATGTCTCCCGTAACAAGCACGTCAGCCCCCCGGAAAATGGCGCTGGAGAGGAACTTGCCGCCCGAGCCGCCGAGAACCGCGGCTTTTTGAATCTTTTTATCCAGGTCTCCGACAACCCTAACCTTATCCACTTTAAGTCCTGTCTTAACGGTCTCGATGAACTGCTCCAGGGTCACTGGCTCCTTCAACCGCCCGACACGGCCGAGCCCGAAGCTCCGGCCCTTAAGATCCATCGAATAGAGGTCGTATGCGACCTCTTCATAAGGATGGGCCTTCAGCATTGCCTGCACCACCTTACCGCGGATGCCGAGCGGAACGATCGTCTCGATACGGATCTCCTCGGCCCGTTCCATTTCGCCCTGCTTGCCCATGAAAGGATCGGAGCCTTCACGCGGAACAAAGGTACCGACGCCCTCTATGTTGAAGCTGCAATGGCTGTAATTGCCGATCCATCCCGCTCCCGCATTCAGAATGGCGTCCAGCACCTTCTGGTGATGGTCCTTAGGCACGAAGACGACCAGCTTGGACAACTGCTCGGTATGGATATCCTTGAGCGAAGCGGTGTTCTCGATCCCGAGGGCTTCGGCCATCCAGTCATTCATCCCGCCCTCCGTCACATCCAGGTTCGTATGGCTGATGTATACGGCGATATCGTTCTTGATCAGCTTCTCGTAAAGACGTCCCATCGGAGTGTCTGTCTGCAGCTGTTGTATAGGGCGGAAAATAATCGCATGATGGGCGATAATGAGATTGCAGCCCTTCGCGATCGCCTCGTCCACCACATCGTCGGTTACATCAAGCGCTACCAGCACACCGGTAATATCCTTGTTCAGGCTGCCTAGCTGAAGTCCGATTTTGTCGCCTTCCTCGGCTACCGATTTCGGAGCCAGCTGCTCCATATATTGAATTACCGTTTGACCTTTGACGGTCATGAGAGCACCTCCCTGATTTCCCGTATCCTCGATTCGATTTCCGTCCGCTTCTCATCTGCGGATTCCAGCTCCGATCTGGTCAGCGATTGAAAAATCCGCTCCAGCTTCCGGATTTCATCCTCCCACTTATCCGCGAACACAGGCCCTCGCTGCCTGATGAGCCAGGGTCCCATAAGCAGCAGCGTCTCCATGCTGTACGGTTCTCTGCCCTTGGCTTCAGCTGCCGCCGAGTAGAGCGTGTCATTGGTTCTTCCCGCCGCCGGGTCCTCCGGCTCGGCAGTCAGCACCTCGTACCGCTTGCCATCCTCTTCCAGCAGCCCTTCCGCCGTCAGCACCCAGCCGTTCGCAAGCAGCCAACGGCGCAGGATGTCTTCGCCGACGTTCGGCTGAAGCAGAAGACGCCGGACACCTGCCAGTTTACCGTGTTCGGCGCCCCTCTGCAGAATGGCGGCGATCAGCGAGCCACCCATACCGGCGATGGTGATGCAGTCCGCCTCGCCGGGCTGAAGAACCGCAAGCCCGTCTCCTTGGCGGACGGAGATAAGGCCGCCGAGGCCGGCGTCCTGCACGGCCTTCTGAGCCGCGCGGAATGGCCCCGGATTCACCTCGCCTGCGATAGCCCGCTCTGCACGTCCGGTCTGAACGGCAGCCAAAGGCAGCAGCGCATGGTCGGAACCAATATCGGCCACGGTGGAACGGGCCGGAATCTGCTCCAGCAGAAGGGTTAGTCTTCGCGATAATTTGATGTTGTTCATGCAGTCACCCATTCGATCCATTTTTTTCTAAAAAGAAACAGCGCGGCAAGCTCCACTGCGATTTTACCGATCAGGAGCAGCGACATCCAGCCCGGATAATCCTTGCTCAGAAGCACCATGTCAATCTCCGGCATGAGCCAGAGAAGGGCGCCCACTCCGAAATAAACGCCGGATACACCCTTGAGCCGGTGATGCAGCAGCCAGCTGAGCCAGATCATCAGCACGCACAGCGGCAGCCAGAGCAGTTGCAGCTCCCAAACGCCGGCATCCGGGCGAAGCCTGTCCGCAAATCCTGCATACAGTAGACAAAGCGCTCCGAAGCCGCTGAAATGAAGCAGTCCGATCCGAAAGAAGAAGCCAATCGCAATCCAGAGCAAGCCGCATAGTCCGACAAGAACGGGAATCCAAATTCCCTGATCAAGCTCGTGCAGCGAAATAATCCACAGTCCGAAGCCGAGCGTCAGAAATGCGCCGATTCCCGCCAGCGAGAAGCTGAACGCAGGCATTCGGTCCCTTAATAAACCGGCATAACCGTAAGCCACAACCAGCATCGAAAAGGAGGTAGCAAGTTGCAAACCCAATGGAAAAACGCTAAAATAAAAACCAATTAGCAAAATCAAGGAAATAATTCCAAAAGCAAACAGCCATATTTTGATGCTTCCCTGCTGCAGATTCTTCAGTGTAATGGGATTCCGGTTCTTGGCCATTCCTTCGTCATCATATAGATTGGTCAAAAAATCGCAGTACTGCTCCGAGAGCAGCTTGGTCCGACGCCAATACTGGATTTCCCTTAAAATAATGTCTCTTTTTTCCATGTTCAAGTGGCATATCCCTCATTTCAGACGGTAGCTGGGTGAACTCAAAGATAAACGGCACCGGCCGTTTACCGAGAAATAGAAGACCAATGATGTATGCTCAGCTTCAGCTTTCTTATATTGTAAAACAAAAGGACCCCCTGCCGCATGCAGCAGAAGGTCCATAAAGAGCCTTTATTCCAGAAAATCCTTAAGCCGTTTGCTGCGGCTTGGATGACGCAGCTTGCGCAGCGCCTTCGCTTCGATCTGGCGAATCCGTTCGCGGGTAACGCCGAACACCTTGCCGACTTCCTCCAGCGTACGAGTGCGTCCGTCATCAAGCCCGAAGCGGAGACGAAGTACATTCTCTTCACGCTCGGTCAGCGTGTCGAGCACGTCCTCCAGCTGTTCCTTCAACAGCTCGTATGCGGCGGCGTCCGCCGGCGCGAGCGCCTCCTGATCTTCGATGAAATCGCCCAGATGTGAGTCATCCTCTTCGCCGATAGGCGTCTCCAGCGACACCGGCTCCTGCGCGATCTTCATGATCTCGCGTACCTTCTCGACGCTCAGCTCCATTTCAGCCGCGATTTCTTCCGGCGTGGGTTCGCGCCCCAGCTCCTGCAGGAGCTGACGGGAGACGCGGATCAGCTTGTTGATCGTCTCCACCATATGCACCGGAATGCGGATCGTCCGCGCCTGGTCCGCAATGGCCCGGGTAATGGCCTGACGAATCCACCAGGTGGCATAGGTACTGAATTTGAACCCTTTGTTGTGGTCGAATTTCTCAACGGCCTTGATAAGACCCATATTGCCTTCCTGAATCAGATCCAGGAACAGCATGCCCCGGCCCACATATCTCTTCGCAATACTGACGACAAGCCGCAGGTTCGCCTCGGCCAGACGGCGCTTCGCCTCTTCGTCTCCGTTCTTGATCCGCATGGCCAGCTCGACTTCATCATCGGCGGAGAGCAGCGGCACCCGTCCGATTTCCTTCAGATACATCCGCACAGGGTCGTTGATCTTGATGCCAGGCGGCAGCGAAAGATCGTCATCAAAGCCGAAGTCGTCTCCGTCGCTGTTCTCGTTCTCGTCATTCGGGCGGAGAGACACTTCTTCATCATTCTCGTTAACCACTTCAATCCCCAGATCACTGAGTTGCTCATAGAACTCATCCATCTGCTCGGGGTCTTGATCAAATGGCGACAATTTCTCCATGATGTCTTTGATATTCAGTGAAGATCTTTTCTTTCCATACTCAATAAGCTGATCTTTGACCTGGTCGAGCGTAAATTCCGTCTCCAATTCGGTATGCTGATCGTTCGCCATTATTCGACTCCCTCCTCCCTAGTGTTACCTCCGAGACCGGTTACTGTCTCTCTAGGGCTATAATCTCACTTGCTATTTGTGCCGCACGCAAATAATCACCGGCTTTTTCAGCCTGAATCATCTCTTCCCGTTTCTTCTCCATCATTCGCTGCACGGGATACTTCCGGACTTCGCGTATATAATCATCCAGAAGCTCAGGACTCCATGCCGGCGGCGTCTCCATCATGGATATGGAAGCCGCGATCTTCTCCAGCCGGTCGTCCTGCAGCGAGGACAGAAACCGGCTGATATCCGGCTGCTTGCCCTGAGCGTAATAGGCGTATAGATAAGCGGCAATTGCCGCATGATCATCGATGTTGAATTCTTCGCCGAGCCGTTCGTTCACATAGGCGGCGGCGTCGCTGTCCTGAAACATCAGCGACAGCAGGCTCCGCTCGGCGGCATGGTAAGCCGGCAGCAGCGCACGTGCCTGCACCTGCCCTTTTTTATGCCTACCATTATTCCACCTTTTATCGTTATTATCCCCTTCGGGCATGTTTTTTTGCATAGAAGCCCGCAGCAAATTGCAATCCTGCTTCAGACTGTCATAGCTCAGTTCCAGCTCGGAGGCGATTTCCTTCAAGTACACTTCTCTCTCCGTCGAGGAATGGAGGGAAGCAATTATTTGTAGCGCCTCCTTGACATATGCGATCTTGCCGTCTTCCTCTAGGAGTATATGGTTTTTTTTCAGATATATAAGCTTAAATTTTACAGTGGATACCGCCGACTCGACGATCTGTTCCCTGAAGCGTTCTCCGCCGTATCGGGACACAAATTCATCGGGGTCGAGTCCGTTCGGCAGTACGGCAACCTTAGCTCGCAGGCCGACGCCTTCCAGCATCGGGATCGCCTTCATCGCCGCCGCTTGTCCCGCCCGGTCTCCGTCATAGCAGATGATAATCTCGTCAGCCAGAGCCTTCATCATCGACACATGGTTCTCCGTGAGAGAAGTACCCATGGTCGCTACGCCGTTATGCACTTCCGAATCCCAGGCCGAAATAACATCACCGTATCCCTCGAACAGGACGATTTGCCGCGTTTTGCGGATGGATGATTTGGACTGGTGCAGATTGTACAGAATTCGGCTTTTGTTGAACAGCTTGCTGTCCGGCGAGTTCAAATACTTCGGCTGGCCTTCTCCGAGAATTCTCCCGGCGAATGCCACCACCTTGCCCGCACGGTTTGCGATCGGAAAAATAATCCGTCCGCGGAAACGGTCGATATAGCCTTTGCCTTCGCTTCTGGATGAGAGCAGACCGCCTTTTTCCATTTCGGCGAGATCGAATCCCCTTCTCTCCAGAAACTGTAGAAGCGTATCCCAACGGTCCGGCGCGAATCCGATCTGGAACTGGTCAATCATCTGATCGCTGAATTTCCGGGATCTCAAATACTCCATCGCGGCTTTGCCGTGTTCCGTATTCTTCAGCAGATAGTGATACAATTTCGCAGACCATTCATGCGCCTGATACAGCCGGTCCACTTCGGGACTGTGCGCGGACTGCATGCCCGCTCCATCCGGCACCGGAATGTCGCTCTCTTCGGCCATAGTTCTTACGGCTTCGGGGAAGGATAACCCTTCGATTTCCATCCTGAATTTGATGGCATTTCCGCCCATGCCGCAGCCGAAGCAGTGAAACACTCCTCGTTCCGGAGTTACAGTGAAGGACGGGGTGGATTCCGAGTGGAACGGGCAGAGGCCCCATAAATATTTACCCCGCTTGGTGAGATGGACAACCTTTCCTACGGTATCGACAATATCATGACGCGCCAGCACGCTTTCGATAACTTCCTCGGGAATATTGCCGTGTCCGCTTGCCACTAACAACCACCTTCATCTCTTGACAAATAAATAGTATTCGCTATGGCTGAACATTCTCCTGCAAATTTCTCAAAAGTTTTGTCAGTTTATGTTGAAAAAAGCGACGATCCTCTTCGGTAAACGGCTTCGGCCCTTTGGAATAGTGTCCCCGCCTGCGTTCCTTCGCTCTGGCGTGACGCCCTTCCAGCATCATATCCATGTTGCCCTCGTCATAGGTCTGTCCCCGGAACGAAAGGACATGGCAGCCTTTGGCGAGCGCCATCGCGGCAAGCCCGTAATCGCTTGTCAGAACAACATCTCCGCGCTTGACATGATTGACAATATAAAGGTCGGCGCTTTGATCGCTGTTGTCGACATGGACGATGTCCACTCCCTCCACGCTCTGCAATTCATGTGCATAGGAGGAAACCATCAGCACCGGTATGCCGCAGCTGCGCGCGGTTTCCGCCGTCTCCTTCTTGACCGGACAGGCGTCCGCGTCCACCACTACGACTGTTTCTCCAGGACTTGTCATGGGCTGTCACCGTTTCCCGTGTAATATATATACGCGCCGGGTGGGAAAAATCCTTCCGGCATGATCCCCGCGAACCAAAAAATAAGAAAAAACTCCGTTTGGAGTCACTTAAAGCAGATGCCTTGTCTCTTTTTTGCGATTGATAACTTGCAAGATCGGGAGGCCTGCCTTGTTTCGGAGACATAGAAGAAGACAAAGGATAAGCTCGGGGCTTATCCGTTTGTCCGCTTTGAGGCCGAGAGCATGCGCTGCCCGGCGCCGTTCCGTATATTAATACCCTAAAACCGTGATTTATACAACAAATGCGGCCTCTTCTCTATATATCGACAGATCAGGGGCCAGAATGAAGCTACCAGACCAGCTTGCCAAAGTCCGCAAAGCTCTTCATGTCTCCGTCGATGCCTGCGAGCAGAGCCAGCCGGTTGCCGCGGACCACCTCGTCTTCCGCCATAACCATAACGGAATCGAAGAATACAGTAATGGCGTTGCTCATGCCTGACAGAAGAGAAAGCGCGAGAGTCATATCGCCGCTGTCCAGCGCCTTGACATAAGGCAGATGAATCGACTGCCATGCATCGTACAATGCGCTCTCGGCCGCTTCGCTAAAGAGAGCAGGATCAAGTGCGGCTTCTCCGGCTTTGGATGCCAGATTTCCGACACGGGTGAACGAATCAACAGTGTTCTTGAAGTTCTCCTGGGACGCAACTGTATCCGCCAGCGCCTGGCTTCGCGAGACAACGGACACGACATTGTTATAGCCCGCAGCCATCACCGCGTCGATCACGTCATACCTCACGCTGCCTTCCAGCAGACGCTTGACGCGAAGGCCGAAGAACTCATATAGGGTTATACGCAGATCACCCTCGGAAAGTTTCAAATTCCGGCTAATTTCATGCACCTGGATGGCGATATCAAAAATATCGTTCAATCCGATCGGCAGCTTGCGCTCCAGTACAATCTGCACGATGCCCGCCGTCTGGCGGCGCAGCGCATAGGGGTCCTGGGAGCCTGTAGGAATAATGCCGATCGAGAAGCAGCCGACAATCGTATCGATCTTATCGGCGATGCTGACGATGGACCCGGCTTCGGTCGACGGAATGACATCGCCTGCAAACCGCGGCTGATAGTGCTCGAACACCGCTTTGGCTACTTGCTCGTCTTCACCGGCGAGACGGGCGTAATCCTCGCCCATCGTTCCCTGAAGCTCCGGAAATTCGTAGACCATCTGGGTCACGAGGTCGAACTTGCAGATGTCAGCTGCGCGGCTGACCTTCGCGCGCTCAGCTGCGCCAAGCTTGGCGGCCAGCGCATCGGCAATTTGCCGGATGCGGCGCACCTTGTCTGCGACGCTGCCAAGCTCTTCATGATACACGATATTCTCCAGCTTTGCGAGCGCATCTTCGATCTTCAGCTTCTGATCTTCTTCATAGAAGAATTTGGCGTCGGACAGTCTTGCACGCAGCACCTTCTCGTTGCCTTTGGCGATCGTCTCCAGATGTTCGGCATTGCCGTTGCGCACCGTTACGAAGTATGGCAGCAGCTTGCCGTCCTTGTCCAGTACCGGGAAGTAACGCTGATGCTCGCGCATGGACGTAATCAGCACTTCCTGGGGAATATTCAGGAACGACGGATCGAAGGTTCCGAACAGCACGGTCGGCGTCTCTACCAGGAAGAGTACTTCTTCAAGGAGATCCTCCTTGATTGCAATCGTCCAGTCCTTCTCGCCGGCCAGACGGTTGATCTGCTCCAGGATCAGGCTTTCGCGTTCCTTGACGTCGGCGAGCACATACTGTCCCCGAAGCGCCTCCACATACTGTGATGGCTGCTGAATAACCGTCTCCTGGCCGAGGAACCGGTGGCCGCGGCTGACATTGCCGGTCTTGACGCCGGCGATTTCAAAATCAATGACGGCGCTGCCGAACAGAGCAACCAGCCAGCGGATCGGACGGACAAATTTGAAGTCATAGGCGCCCCAGCGCATATTCTTCGGGAAAGTCATCGCATGCACGATGCCCGTCAGTCCTTCAGCCAGCAAAGACGCCGATTCGACACCCTTGCTGTTCTTGGTTGCGTAGATGTATTCAACGCCGCCCAATTCCTTGAATATGAAATCGTCCGGGCTTACGCCCTGGCTTCGCGCAAATCCGAGCGCTGCCTTGCTCCATGCCCCGTCTTCGCCGAGTGCGATTTTGCGGGAAGGCCCCTTCACTTCTTCGCTGACATCCGCTTGACGCTCGGAAGCATCCTTCACGAGAACCGCCAGACGGCGCGGCGTCGCGAACGCCTGCACCTCGCCATGCTCGATACGGGAAGACTCCAGCCATTTCTCCGTTCTCTCTTTAAGCTGCTCCATCGCCGCACGGATAAAGCGTGCCGGGATTTCCTCCAGGCCGATTTCAAACAGCAGATCCTTAGCCAAGGTGAACACCTTCTTTCTTCAGCAGCGGGAAGCCGAGTTTCTCGCGTTCCTCCACATAGGTCGCCGCTACCTGGCGTGCCAGATTGCGCACTCTTGTAATAAAGCCCGTACGTTCTGTCACGCTGATTGCGCCGCGCGCATCCAGCAGATTGAAGGTGTGCGAGCATTTCAGCACATAATCGTAAGCCGGGAACACGAGATGCCGGTCCATGGCCCGTCTGGCTTCCGCCTCATACGTATTGAACAGGCCGAACAGCATGCTTACATCCGATACCTCGAACGTATAAGTGGAATGCTCCACTTCCGGCTGGTGAAAAACATCACCGTACGTCAGGCCGTCCACCCACTCCAGGTCGAATACATTTTCCTTCTCCTGAATGTAGGAAGCGAGGCGCTCCATGCCGTACGTAATCTCAACCGATACCGGGCTTGTCTCGATGCCGCCCACCTGCTGGAAATACGTAAACTGTGTGATTTCCATTCCGTCCAGCCACACTTCCCAGCCAAGACCGGCACAGCCCAGCGACGGATTCTCCCAGTTGTCTTCGACGAACCGGATATCGTGCTGAAGCGGATCAACGCCGAGCGCCTTCAGGCTGTCCAGGTAAATTTCCTGAATATTGTCAGGCGACGGCTTGATAATGACCTGGTACTGGTGATGCTGGTACAGGCGGTTGGGGTTCTCCCCGTAGCGTCCGTCGGACGGACGGCGGGAAGGCTCGACATAAGCAACCTTCCATGGCTCCGGTCCGAGCGAACGCAGGAACGTCATCGGATTCATTGTGCCTGCGCCTTTTTCCGTGTCGTATGGCTGAACAATAATACAGTTCTGTTTAGCCCAGAACTCATTCAGCGTCAAGATCATCTGCTGAAAATTCATGTTACCCGACTCCTTCGCTTTTAAATTTCCATCTGCGATGGAGGCGGTGCTTTTGACATATCAAAAAGCTCCCGCCCCCATGCCTGAAATTCAGACATAGGGACGAGAGCTGTGCATTCTCCCGCGGTTCCACCCTACTTGATTCCACAAATCTTCCGGATCATCCGGCGAATTTCGGAATCCACTTTCACTGCCGCTTTGCGCACTCCCGGACGCCCTTTCATAACCGCTGCCTACACCGGGCTTTCACCATCCCCGGCTCGCTAAAATCAGCACCTCGGCCACTACTTTTCCGTTCAACATGCTTGCCGTTAATTACCCGGCGGCGGCCCTTCCGATATGCTGCCTCATAGTGGCAGACTTCAAGAAGAAACTGTTCCTATATTAACGGAAAAGAGGGCTTTCGTCAAATCCCGTATTTATCGAGCTGGTCCAGGAAGCTCTGCGATTTCAAATGCAGCCCAAGTTGGGCGTCCATGAAACCGCGCATGATCTTTTTTAGCTCCTCTCGGGTGCTCTCCTTGACATCGACATTTCCAAGTCTGGTCAGGTCGAGGGCGGCGAACAGCCGGAGCAGCTTCAACGACCGTAGCGAGACCTCAAGAGCGGGAGGATCATTGTGCCGGCAGGTGCGGCATAATGTGCCGCCCAGCCTCGGACTGATCCGCAGCTCCTCGTCCGGCTTCTCCTCGCCGCACACGACACAGGCGTCAAGCTGCGGCCCATAGCCGGCCGCCTGCAGAATTTTCATCTCGAACACGTTGGTGATGACGCCCGGTTCCTTGCCTTGTTCCAGCGCGGTCAGACATGCCGACAGCTGCCGGAACCAGAAGCTGCCCGTCTCTTCGTCGTGAAGCACACGGTCCAGCAGTTCGCATGCATAAGCCCCGTAGGCCGCTTTGACCAAATCCTCACGGATCGCATGATGGGAATCGATAATTTCGCCGGAGTTCAGCGTGCCCAGGCCGCTGTTATTTCGAAAAAATACGTAAAGACCTTGTGTAAAAGGCTGGACCAGAGCAGCATGGCGGCTCTTCACCTTCTTGGCTCCCCTGACGAGAACGCCTACCTTGCCCGTATTTTCGGTGCAAAGTGTAATGATTGCATTCCCTTCGCCGTAGTCCATACTGCGGAGGACGATCCCTTCCACCCTGTGTAGCATGCCTCTTCCCCCAACCACTGGGCAAGCAACCAGTCCTTATTGCGCTTCTTCATCATAGACCTGCTCTTCTTCCCCCACGGCTCCAGCTTCCCTTTCAGGCATATCCGCTGCCTGGCGGTACAGCAAGTAGGCGTCGACATCACCAGTCATTGCAAAATACTTCCACGAAAAATCTCGCATTCGTATATCCCCCTTCGCAAATCACGATGCCTTCCTAGAGTAGGATGGCCTTTGCGATGGGTTCTATCCTTGCAATTCCTGGCAGTCCGGCACGCCTGTAGAAGAGATTACTGATCCTTGTGGAAGCCCAAATCGCGCAGAACGCGCTCCTGGTTCCGCCAGTCTTTTTTCACTTTGACCCACAGCTCAAGAAATGTCTTCGAGCCCAGCAGGTTCTCGATATCGGTGCGGGCCCGTCTGCCGACTTCCTTCAGCATAGCGCCCTGCTTGCCGATGACAATGCCTTTCTGCGAATCGCGCTCAACAAAAATAACGGCCGAAATATGCACGACTCCGTTCGATTCGGCGCGCATGTCCTCAATCGCTACCGCAATGGAATGCGGGATCTCTTCGCGTGTCAGATGCAGGATCTTCTCACGGATTAGCTCAGCGATGACGAACTGCTCCGGATGGTCGGTGACTTGATCCTCCGGGTAATACTGCGGACCCTCTGGCAAATACTTCTCCAGCTGTTCCAGAAGCGTGTTCACATTGCTGCCCACTTTGGCGGAAATCGGAACGATCTCGGCAAAATCATGCAGCTTGCTGTACTCCGTAATCATCGGCAGCAGCGCATCCGGCTCCAGCTTGTCGATTTTGTTCATGACGAGAATGACCGGCGTCTTTACGTTCTTCAGCTGCTCGGCAATGAAGCGGTCTCCGCCTCCGAGTCCCTCGGATGCATCGATCAGGAACAGCACCGCCTCTACCTCGCCCAGCGTGCTTATGGCGGTCTGGTTCATGTAATCGCCCAGCTTGGACTGGCGCTTGTGAATGCCCGGCGTATCGAGAAAGACGATCTGGGACTTATTCGTTGTGTATACCCCGTGAATTTTGTTGCGTGTAGTCTGCGGCTTGTCCGACATGATGGCGATCTTCTGGCCGATGACCTGGTTCATCAGTGTCGATTTGCCGACGTTTGGCCTGCCGATTATTGCGACAAAGCCTGAATGGAATGACATATGTTCCTCCTGTTCTACCCCCTCAATCCCCCTGGTAGGGGGACTCCAAGGGCTCCGCCCTCTGGACACCCTGAAATTGGCGTGCCTGCTGCGGTTGCGTCGTTGATGGGACGGTGGCGAAGGACTCGCTTACGTTCCCTTTGGTCACCCGCTCACTTTGGCGCCTGGAAAGCAGGTGGTGCGCGTAATGTGGCGGGTTATATGCTGCTGTGTGCGTGTGCACGCTCGCTCCTTCGGAGCATCGCTTACGTCTGTGCACAAAGACGAGGAGCGATGTGCTGCGTTTACCTGCTGCTGTGTGCGTGTGCACGCTGGCCCCTTCGGAGCATCGCTTACGTCTACGCACAAAGACGAGGAGCGATGTGCTGCGTTTACCTGCTACTTCGTGCGTGTGCACGCTGGCCCCTTCGGAGCATCGCTTACGTCTACGCACAAAGACGAGGGCGATGCGTGGCGTTTACCTGCTGCTGTGTGCGTGTGCACGCTGGCCCCTTCGGGGCATCGCTTACGTCTGCGCACAAAGACGAGAGGCGATGTACGGCGTTTACCTGCTGCTCTGTGCGTATGCACGCTGGCCCTTCGGGCATCGCTTACGTCTGCGCACAAAGACGAGGAGCGATGTGCTGCGTTTGCCTGCTACTTCGTGCGTGTGCGCGCTGGCCCCTTCGGGGCATCGCTTACGTCTGCGCAGGGCACAAAGCTCCTTTACTTTACGCTTCTTACGGCTTCTGTCCTTGTCTCAATTCCTCGGAGCCGAAGGCGCCGGGAAGCAGCTCGCGCACCGTCGTCTCACGGATATCGCCCTTCATATTGCCAAGGATGACCTTCATATCGGGATCGCACAGCTCCGCGATCACCTGGCGACAGATGCCGCAGGGCGTGATCGGCAGATCCGTGTCGCCGACAACGGCCAGCGCCTTGAATGTACCGGGCTTTTGACCGTGGGCCATCGCGCTGAACAGAGCGGTGCGCTCCGCGCAGTTGGTTGCGCCGTATGCGGCGTTCTCAATGTTGAAGCCCTGGTGCACCTTTCCGTCCTGATCGAGCAGCGCAGCTCCCACACCGAAACGGGAGTATGGAATATAGGCGTTGGCGCGTGCATTGACAGCTTCCTCTAGCAGAAGTTTGGAATCCATATTATATCCCTCTCCCTGATATCATTATTGTTGCCCGATTGGACTGCGTTCCTTGCGGCGGGCTTTCACAGAAATAAAGACAAAGACGGCGGAACCGCCCTGGGAGCTTATCCGCCTGTAATTGGTATAATGCTGTATTCAGATTATGACATAAACCCCGTAATCCAGTCCATCACCGGATGATAAAAAACATAAAGGCCCGCAAGCACCGCGAACACCGCGGTCAACAACACCGCCCCTGCGGCGGCATCCTTGGCCGCCTTGGCCAAAGGATGAATGTCCGGAGACACGAAATCGACCACCGATTCCACCGCCGTATTCATCAGCTCCGCGCTGAGAACCAGCGTAATCGCCAGCAGCAGGAGCATCCAATCACCCGGAGATACCTTGAATAAAGCGGCCATAACCAGCACGATGACGGCGACTCCGGAGTGAACCCGCATATTCAGTTCGTTCCGGAAGGTAAGCGCGATGCCCTGGGCCGCATACCTAAACGACTTCCAGAAACGCTTGGGACCCGCCGCCGTATTTTTCGGCATCAGCGGGTCAGCCCCACCTGCGAGAGCACCTGCTCCTGCTTGCCCATCATCTCCGCTTCGGAGGCTTCGTCCTGATGGTCGTAGCCCAGCAGATGGAGAAACCCGTGTACGAACAGAAAGCCCAGCTCGCGCTCCAGCGAATGTCCGTATTCTTCCGCCTGCTCCTTGGCCCGGGTGACGGAGATAATGATATCTCCCAGCATATCGGGAATTTCATCCGACGAATCTTCGACCTCATAGACGATTTCAGGCTCGTCCTCCCCGGACTCGTTCAGAGCGAACGAGAGCACGTCGGTGGGACGGTCGATGCCCCGGTATTCCCGGTTCAATTCATGAATCCGTTCGTTATCGACAAAGGTCAGATCAACTTCGCCGCCGTCGACTCCTTCCAGCTTGCCCGCTTTTTCTAAAATTTGCTCCAGCAGCGAGATCAGCGAATCGCCGATTTCCAGTTCCTGCTGTTCATTGTTCCATACCAGCTGCAAGCTCATGCATGCACGGCCCCTTCCTCTTTTTTCGGTTTCTTGGCGTCCTCCGGATATTCAATCCGCGAATGGAAAATGCCCATCACCGTCTCTTTCAGCGTTCGCGCGATAATATCCAGTTCCTTCAGCGTCAGGTCGCATTCGTCGAACTGATGGTCATCCAGACGGCTCTTGATAATCTTCTCGATCATCGTCTCCACCTGTTCCACAGTTGGGCTCCGCAGCGATCGCACGGCCGCTTCCACGCTGTCGGCAATGCCAATAACCGCCGATTCCTTCGACTGCGCCTTCGGGCCGGGATAACGGAAATCATCCTCGGTGAAGTCGGGCTCCACGCCTTTCTCCTCCGCCTGCCGAAGCGCTTTATGGTAAAAATAATGCAAGAACGTCGTTCCGTGATGCTGCTCCGCGATATCCCGTATCGGCTTCGGAAGCTTATACTCCTTCAGCATTTCCACCCCGTCGCGGGCATGGGCAACGATGATGGATTTGCTCAGCATGGGATCGATCGAATCATGCGGATTCTCCATATTGTTCTGGTTCTCGATAAAATAAAACGGTCTCTTCGTCTTGCCGATATCGTGGTAATACGAACCGACCCGGCACAGCAGACCGTCCGCGCCGATTGCCTCGGCTGCGGCCTCCGATAAATTGCCGACCATGACGCTGTGATGGTACGTTCCCGGCGTCTCGATCAGCAGCTTGCGCAGCAGCGGGTGATTCGGATTGGACAGCTCCACAAGCTTCAAGGCGGAAAGAATACCGAAGGCCGATTCGAAGAAAGGCATAAGTCCGATGACAAGAACGACGGTAACAAGGCCGCCGGCGAATGCGAACCCGATGGCGTATACGGTTTGAACCTGCTGCCAGTCGCCGCCGCCAAGCAGCTTGGTCATGAAGACGGTGAGCGATCCGAGCAGACAGACAAGTATGCCCCCCTTGAACAGCGTCGCCCGCTGGCCCGCACGATAGGTCGCGAACACGGCGGTGAACGAGACAATAAGCGCAAAGAAGCCGTAATTGAAATCGAAGATCGTATTCGGCTGCAGGTTCAGAATGACGCTGGCAAGCGCAGAGAACAAAATCGAACAGAAATAGGCCAGCGTTATATCTAGCAGCAGCGACACAAGCATCGCCCCGATGGCGACGGGCGCCAGATAACCCATGTAAGGCCGGGTATCGCTCTGAAGAAACGCCGCGATTCGCAGGGAAAGGACCGTAATCAAAAAGACGAGAAACAGCATAAGCAGCTGCGAATTATTGTACTTGAAGCCGGAAGACCCGGTGTTCCCCGACTGCCGGATAAACATCAGGAGACCAAACGCCAGCAGGACAGACAGGATCAAGAGACCAAGCTGAGGCCAATAATCGACGTTGGTCCGCAGCAGCCCGTTCTCGTCCAGCAGCTGGTATAACTCGGGCGTAATGGGCTGCCCTTTTTTGACCAGCACCTCACCTTGTTCGATATATACGGGCGGCGTGTTGTCCCGCGCCTGCACTTCCGCATCCTTGGTCGCATCCTCATCGTAGAACTTATTGGCTGTGATCGCGAGGCGGGCCAGCTCCTGAACGACCTCGCGTGCCGTCCGCTGGTTCAGGGAACTTATACTGACCTGCTCGGCCACCTTGGCGCGGGCCGCGTCGGCATCGGTAATCTGGTCGTTCATCAGCCGGCTGACGATGTCGCGCGCCACCGGTTTCATATCAATAACATCCTGCGACGTCAGGCGCGGAATCTTGATGAACGTCTCCTCGGGAATCGAATATGCCTGCTCCTTGATCTTGTCCTGCATCTCGGTCAGCAGATTATCCGAATATGTCCCGGCGCTGCGGGCCGATGCCACAAAACTGAGCACGTAATCATTCGCACGCTGAGGAATCTCCTCCCGGTAGATCGCCGTCTTGTCGCTCTGAGAGATGGAATCATCCTGATTGAGCCGATCGATCCGGTCCAGCAGTGAAGTCACGAGATTCTCCGCACGTATCTGAATAATCTGGTACTTGGGCTGAACATTTTCCGCCGCCTGCTCCTGAGCTTTGAGCGTCGCCTTCTTGTCCTGAATCTGCATAGGCGCCGTAATCTCCTTGGCGCTGAGCGTATTCTCGCGAATGTCATACCTTTTGGGCAGCAGATCCGTAGACAGGCTGAAATAAAACAAAACACCCAGCAGCAAAAACAAAGCATAGCGCGCCCCCGCGCTATACTTCCAGCCGGAATTGTTGTAGGTGAATCCGCTGAATTTGGAGGGTTGCTTTGAAGTCATGATGACAGTCCCCTTTATTCAAGGTTTTCAGCTGAATGCTCATAGGCCACAATGATCTTCTGCACCAGGGAATGCCGCACTACATCCTGTTCACCGAAATAGACGAACCCGATCTCATCGATTCCGGACAGGATCGTGTTGGCCTCGATCAATCCGGATTTTTTGCCCCTTGGCAGGTCGATCTGGGTAACGTCCCCCGTGATAACCATCTTGGAGCCGAATCCGAGTCGTGTCAGGAACATCTTCATTTGCTCTGGCGTCGTATTCTGCGCTTCGTCCAGGATGATGAAGGAATCGTCAAGCGTGCGTCCACGCATATACGCCAGGGGCGCAATTTCGATCAGGCCGCGCTCAAGTGCTTTGGCTACCTGATCGGGCCCCATGACATCATAGAGTGCGTCATACAGAGGGCGAAGATAGGGGTCCACCTTCTCCTGAAGATCTCCCGGGAGAAAGCCCAGGCTTTCTCCCGCTTCCACGGCCGGCCGGGTCAGGATAATCCGTTTGACCGCCCCTTCCTTCAAGGCAGCTACGGCGAGCACAACGGCAAGATACGTTTTTCCGGTCCCTGCAGGACCGATGCCGAATACGATATCCCTCTTCTTGATGGTTGTGACATAATGCTTCTGTCCAATCGTCTTGACTCGGATCGGTTTGCCGCGGAAAGTGGTGGTAATTTCGCCCTTGAACAGGTCCAGCAGCTGATCGGCCCGGAAATCCTTGGCCAGCTCGACGGCATACTGCACATCCCGCTCGCTAAGGATATATCCGCTTCTCACCAGGGAGAGCAGGGATTGGAACAGCTGAGCCAGCATGTCCACTTCCCGCTCTCCGCCTCTCACGTTGAGCTCTGCTTCCCGCGAATCGATCACGGCGGGGATTTCTCTCTCAATCAGCTTAAGGAATCCATCCTGCGGGCCGAAAAGCGCCAGCGCTTCTCCCGCGTTTTGCAAAGATATGCGTATGCTTGCAGTCTTATCTGACAAATAGCCTCAGTCTCCTTGGTTGTATACTAACGGAAGCTCTTCCGCAATTCTTTCATCCACTTCAAACAACACTTTCATATAAACTTTACCATTCTCTTTCTTCTCATGCAAAATTTTTTGGGCTTTGACGACGCTGTCGCTGCCATAACGGGCCTTGATATCGGCCACCGCCCGGGCAAGACCTTCCTGCTTCGCCTCCTCTGGCGTAAGGGTGGTTTCGGTTTCTTGGAGCTCCATTTCCTTCTCCGTCATCCATCCCAGCGGCAGGCTGTATCCTCTCCAGGTGAGAGGATCATGCTCGATCAGCGTCCGGGATTCTGTAAAATGTCCTCTCCCGTATCCCCACAGCTGAACCGCCCAGTCTCCGATGACCAAATAGCTGCGGTCCTTCCTTTCCCCGGTGTAGGCGGTATAGGTCCGTGCCAGCGGAGCCTCGATATTGTACTCATGCCAGACGAGACCCCTGACCTCTCCCTTCGCCACAACCGTCTGGGAATTCTCTTCATCGCCAAGAATGCCGGATATCAGGACATCGCCCTTCTTCACCCTCGCATTCCGCTCTACGACCGGCCTGCCCTGCTCTGCGTAAATATCGGTGATCACCGCATCGGTGCGGCTGATCAGATGACGCGGGCTGTTCAGCTTCTGCGCTTCCGGCAGCGCGGCTTCGACAATCTGGATTGTAATCGCCGTCCCGCTTCTCTGAATCCCTACCCAAGATACCCCCGGAAGCCGGGCCGCCAGCTTCTTGGAGAGCTTGTCCGGCGAATCCAAGTGCCATATCCACTGAAATGGATATATGCCTTCCTGGCGGGCGGCGTCCAGCACATCCTCCGAGGCCAAGTGGCTGTTCCCTTCCACCCTTACACTCCATACCAATGAACAGAGAAGCACGAGAGCAATGCCGAACAGCAGCAGTCCCCCGGCAAAAAATTTACGCTTCAGCAGCCGCGACGCTACGAAAGGCAGTCCAATCCTGCCCTTGACATGCATCCGGCAGCCTGTCTGTTTCAGAAGCGGCCGGAGAGCGAAAAAGTCATGCAGCAGCACATGCAGCTCCGCTCCGTTACCGGATGCTTTAACATTCCATATGGCGATACCCGCTTCGTTCACGGCATTGATGAACCGCTCGGGGCGCTCGCCCCGGATATGCAGCCGCACCGTTCCGCGCATCCATGACAGCGGCGGTTCCTTCATCTGCTCTCCCCGCTTTCCTTATATTTGATCTCGCTGACTATGCCTGTAAGCGTCAGTTCCTTTCCCAAAATGGACGTTACCACCAGATCTTCTCCGACGATCTCAAGCGAGCCCTTCGCCAGCGCAAGCTTGAGCTGCCCGGGGGAAAAGTGCAGCACGCCTCGATGGTTCTCAATGATCATTTCCCGATTCCCGATAAGGGTGATCCGGGGCATGTCGCTCAGCAGATCCTGCGGCAAATCCAGCAGTCCGCCCGTCCATCCCTTCAGACTGCGGCCGATCCGGGTCATATGTAGACGCTCCCCCTTCCTGTACTGTACACCTTATGCGAAAGCGCGCCGATTTATGAAGCGCCCGAAGCGCGCATATCGCATACTGATTTCATAAGCTGAAGGGTTTCATCCGTTAAGCGCAAAAAGGAGCACAGCCTTGTACTCCAATGTCATTAAGATAAGGCACAGGCCCAAAAATGAAGAAAAAGAGCAGGTCATCGTACAGATGGCTCGCTCTTTTTT
>NZ_JAHCMB010000122.1 GCF_019904155.1 Paenibacillus sinensis | reverse complement strand
CCAGGATTTTTGCCATAAGAATGTCCAGGGAATATTTGAACCATAGGGTTAATCGCGGATTTTATCCTTTGGATACTATGGAACATCTGCTCCGGATCTCCCCCGACCGTATCGCAGAGCCCACAGCCTTCGATAAATACGGTGTCTCCGGTAAATAAATGATCCGATGTGAGATAACAAGCGCTCCCATAAGTATGCCCCGGGGTAAGTATACATGTTATTTGCGTATCGCCAAGCATGATAAAGTCGTTATCTTNTATGAGATAAATAGACTTGCGGATTATACTTCTCCAATAATGCATGAACTAAATTAACATGGTCGTAATGAGAATGTGTTAATAATATCGTTGTAAGATGGCCATCCAACATCTGCAAGGTTGATTCTATATTCTCCAATTCCCAGGCCGGGTCTATAATGGCTATATTTCTGGTAGTATCATCAACAATAATATAGGTGAAATTAATATGCTTTCGATTTCGCACTTTTAATGGGTATACAGTATGAGTGCCCATAGATCATTCCCCCCTCCTGTTCTACGGATTATCTCTACATGTTCCGGATTCATTCGATGGTCTGCTTGATATTGCTGTATCGATTAAATTCCGCTGCGTAGTTTTGTATAAGATAGGTTGCTAATTCAGCTATGGTTGTGTACTCAAATAACAAGGTTGGCGGTAATTTGACCTTGAGCTTCGCTTCAATAGCATGGACCATTTCCAATAATCCGGAAGAATCCAATCCCATTTCATAATAGTCGATCCGTGTATTAATTAAATGAGCTGGTTTTTTCACCTGATTCGCGAGCAGCTGCTGTAAAAAAGGCTCCATTTCGGTAGATCGTATTTGAACGCGATCTGGCACAGCGTTTGCTTCCGAAGACATTGAGCTAGGCTGCTCCAACAATGATTGCGGGTTATTTTTGCGTTGAGCATTTATTAATCCGGGTTCCCGAACTAGTTTAGCGGACAGATTATTAAGCTCGCCCACTTTTTTCCCGAATTCGTTAAAAAACTCCAAAGCAAAAGAAATCAGTTCATGTTTGGATTGGATGGATGAAATCGGAATGCGGGCATAGCAGGTTTGCTGCAATAATGCGGAAGCTCGAAACGACTCATAAACCAGTGGTAAAAATAGCTGCTGCGTCTCGGTAAATAGGTTGGAGATTAAGTCGACTGCACCAATTCCGCTTCCATCAATTAAAGTAGGATGAAACATAAAACCGGATGCGCTGGGCAGTGCATTTTGTCCGAGAGAGAGCTCCATGATTGTCTGATTATTCAGGGTATAGACGTTTCCCTCGGCTTTGATAAATCCGGAATGTACCAGTTCATGATCCCGAAGTTTTTCATAGATTTCGTCTATCGATTTTGCATTTGCTGATTGTTTGATCAAATTGACGTCTATCGTTTCAATGAACATCACAGGAGCAATCTGATGCATTTCAGCACTTACGTAATGTTTTTTTTCTGCTGATAAAATTCCATTCGCTTGTTCCTGGCCCTCAATGCGGATCTGCCATTGTCCTTTTTGAATTTCCGAGCATTGAATGTGAAGCATGACACTACGGTCATCCTCCACAATTAAAGGGTTATAAATGGTTAAATCTCGAAGTTCAAGCTGGGTATAGTCATAACCGTTTTCCCGAAAAAATTGATATAACATATCAATATAGGCCAAACCAGGTAACAAGGCCTGACCATATACCTTATGGTTGCCGAGTATAGGATTGTCGATGCCGATAAGGAATTGTTCATTCATTTTATGATTCCTCCACTATATTTCTTTTCCAGATACTAACGGTGTTCGATGTCTTTTGATGATTACGAATTGACAGAGGGTCCTGAGCCACAGTTGTGGTGGCAAGAACCGCTGTCTTTTCCTCCCGGACGTCATAACGCTTCAATTCTGGAGGAGGCAGAGGATGCCTTTTAACGATGTATGAGTTTGACTCTTCCCAAGATTCCAATATTACGTGGGCGTTCGTGCCTCCATCGGCAAAGCAGTTAATGGCGGCTACCCGTGGCATATTGGTCCAATCGGTAAGATTGCGATAAAAAAGAAAGGGCGCAGATTTCATATCATAATGCGTCATTGCCTTCTCCCCAGATAAGAAGGGGACGATTTGTTTGTTTTCGAGCATAAGGACGACCTTAATGAAACTGGCAATTCCTTCGGCGCATAACGGATGCCCGATATTCGGCTTTATTGATCCCAAACCACAAATGGCAGAGTTGGAAGGACGATACACGGACTGTATTGCTTTAAGTTCCAGTAAATCCGTAACCTCGGAGCCTGAACCATTGGCCTCTATATAGCTTACTTCCTCTGCTTTTTTGCCGCTCTGGGCCAAAGCGTTTTTCATGACTTCTTTTTGGGCCTGGAGGTTGGGAGTTGCTGGTCCGGCAGTACGTCCGTCATTATTGACAGCGATTGCCTTTATTGTGGCATATATCCGGTCTCCGTCCGCCAGGGCCTGCTCTACGGTTTTCAAGAGAACCATCCCTACTCCTTCTCCCAGTACAATGCCTTGGGAACGTTGATCGAAAATATGAAAGGATGGATCAGGGCTTAGAATGTTCCGCTGCTGAAACAGCCGGTGTGCCGAATCCGTATTCAACAAGCTCACCCCTCCTACGACCGCAGAAGTAATCTCGCCGCTATGCAAAGCTTGAGCTGCCATCTTCATCCCGACCAATGCGGAGGAACAGGCTGTATCCAGAACAAGGCTAGGACCACGCAGATCAAAAAATTGCGAAATATTGGCGGCTAAATAATTTTGTCCAACAGCCATAATCGGATTTCGGGTATTACTCAAATGAGATTGATCAGGTTGAAATTGACTTCTGGCTCCTAAATAAACCCCGATTGGTTCCCCCTTAACTTCCTGATGAGTGTACCCTGCGTGATACCATAAATGAAGGCATTCCTCTAGTACTAATAAAGCCTGGGGGTCCATGGAACCGATATCTTCTTTGGAAATCAAAAAGAATTCAGGATCGAAATGGGCGATATTATCCACTAGACCGGCATAATAGCTCGTTGGATATCCCCATCTTTCCTTTGGTACCGATCCGATTGCCGTCCTCCCTTCCGCTAATAACCTCCAATACTTTTCGAGATTTGTTGCCCCCGGGAAACGGCAAGAAAGACCGATTACGGCAATATCTGAACTCTTTGGGAATTGTGGTTCTGCCGGCTGTTCCGAATGATCAAGGGGATCGGCTACATTCGGTACATCACGAGTTGAGTCACGATGTTCCTCCATTGAGTGGATTCCCAAGACGTCAGATAGAGTAGCCTGATGCCTATTGGACATCCATCTTGCTAACGACTCAATGGTTGAATATTCATAAAAAATTGAAGGGTCCAGAGAATCGGAGACCCATTTGTTGATTTCTTGCAATATTTGAGCTAATAGAACAGAATTTACGCCGTAGTCCTGAAAGGGGACTTGAACGTCCAGCTTTGCTGGATCTATCATTAATTCACGCGCAAATAATTCCAGCAAATATTTTTCAGTTGAATCTGCAACGGCACTGGCTGTCTTTGCAGACGGGACATGGATGCCGCGCTGCGCTTCGTTGTTCGTTCCGGACGTTTGTTGAATGGCACGTGATAACAACTGATCAGGTTTCCATATATCCGGATTTACGACTGCCGGGAGAATGACCGGACCGATTTTACGAGCCAGCACTTTATCCAGCAGACTCAAACCTTCACGATTTGTATGGCTTAATAAACCCGTTTGCTCATAGGTTCGGCCTTTGACTTCCCCCATGCCGGTTTCTTTCCAGTTGGGCCATTGAATACTGATGATCGGGAGCGAATGAGCGTTTGACTCAGCAAAGTAATCCATATAGGCATTCGCCATGGCGTAGTCACTTTGTCCAGTTGCTAAAGTTGGAACAATACCGGATACGGATGAAAATAAAATAAAGAATTGTAATGGTTCATCTTTCACGCTCTCATTTAGGATTTGCAACCCGGCCACCTTCGGTTCTAACACCTGTTGGATGCTGTGGAGTGGTTTCCGGATAAAAGCGGGATTTTCCCGATCATTCATCCCCGCGCAGTGGATAACTCCCCCTATAGGCCCCATTCTGTTTTTGATTTCCCTGATGCATTCTTGTACAGCAAAAGGATCGGTTAATTGAACCGATCTTACCTGCACTTGAACACCTTGGGCTTCCAAATTTTCGATAGCTCGTATTTTTTGGGAGAGGGTGTTAGGGTGCTGCTGCTTTAATAAGTCCCATTCTTCTCGCGGAGGGAGCTGTTCTCGTCCAGTAAGAACGATACGCTTGACGCCATATTCGGCGATAAAATGTTGAGCGCATAAATAGCCAAGGCCTCGCGTTCCTCCGGTAATTAAGAGCACATGCTCCTCGGGGAATACCGGTTTTTGCTCTTCATTATTCACTTCCTGGTATTCCTGCAGATAAGAACGATATCGTTTCCCCTTCATGTAACATACTTCCGGCTCTTCGCTGTCCATTAAATACTCCGAAGCGATCTGTTGTGCCGATTCGCTATCTTCGACCGATGGCTCAAGATCCATATGACGTGACCGCATTTGATTATATTCACTTTGCAACATGCGGTATAATCCTGCGTGTGAGGCACCCGATAAGTTGATGGTTGAATGATGGCAAGATTCCAAGCCTTTTGTAACACATAACATCGTTAGACCATCTTTATCCCCTTGTTCAATCAATTGTTGCAGAAAAGGAACCCATGTAAGAGAGTCATTTTTATCTGTTCCACAACCAGTCAAATCAATCAGGCCATCATACATTTTACGTTTGGACGGCGATTGACGGAGCTCGGGCCCCAAGTCATTAATGTCCAAAATACGGCTTCTCGGAAAATGACTGATAATATGGTTGGCCAATCCCATTGTTTCTTGCGTGGATAGGATGGCTATGGTCGGATCTGCTTTTCGTGCAGGAGTGGAGGAGCATTGTTCCCATTGCTTTTTTAGAAAACACATCTTACGTTGGCTAGATTCACTATCATCCCCAAATAACCAATATCGTTCCTTTGCAAAAGGATATGTCGGCAGGCTGATTCGATGCGGCTTGACACCGGGATACAGCCTGTTCCAGTCCACGTTCAATCCTTTCACCCAGACATCCAGCAGCTTTCCGTATTTCCTCTTACTTATCCAGGCATCGGTCGCTTTACTGAGATCCTCATCCGTAGTGAAGAGCGCCATCGTCTCCTTATTACGTTTGACCTGTCCCCGGTACAGGTCTTCGATATCGTCCTTCCCTTCCAGGAAGCCGGTCAGCTTGTCTTGAAGTTCTTTCAAGGAACTTACGATGACAGCCAGACGCTCTTCCATCGCTTCCCGCCCCACCTGGAGCGTATAGGCGATATCGATGACCTCCTTTTCGGTGAAGGCTTGCTCTTGAATGGCGCCTAGCAATTGCCGCACTTGCTCTTCCAGGCGTTCTTCATTCTTCGCCGACAATACGATCAAGACCGGATGATCGGGACTAACCGCATATTCGGAACTTTCCCGTTCCTCTGAAATATACTCTTCGATGATCACATGGGCATTGGCGCCGCCGGCTCCAAAGGAGGATACCCCTGCCCGTCTCGGATATTCTTTGACCTCTCCATTGGTTTCGATCTGCGGCCGTTTCCATTCCGTCAGTTCCTGCTGCACCACAAAGGGCGTTTCCTTAAAATCTATATTCGGATTCAGCACCTTCGAATGGAGCGACGGCGCAATTTGGCCATTCTTGAATTGCAGTAACACTTTGGTTAATCCCGCTATTCCGGCTGCGCCTTCACAATGCCCGATGTTGGACTTCACCGACCCGATTGCGCAGAACTGTCTGTCCGCCGTATCCTTCCCAAAAGCCCGGGTCAATCCGGTAATTTCGATCGGGTCTCCCAAGACCGTTCCGGTTCCATGGGCTTCCAGGTAACTGATGGTCCGCGGATTCACTCCGGCTTCCTTCAAGGCTTGGCCGATTAAACTTCCTTGCGCATTGGGGCTGGGAACCGTATAGCCATTGGTCTTTCCTCCATGATTGATGGCTGTGCCTTTGATAACCCCATAGATCTGGTCGCCATCTGCGATCGCTTTCGATAGCGGCTTCAGCAATACGGCCCCGACTCCCTCGCCGGGTACATATCCGTCGCCGCCTTCCCCGAAGCTTTCACATCTTC
>NZ_JAHCMB010000136.1 GCF_019904155.1 Paenibacillus sinensis | reverse complement strand
TTTGGAACCGCCGTATGCGGACCCGCATGTACGGTGGTGTGAGAGGACGGGGGCTTGCCGCCCCCTCCTACTCGATTCAGCTAGATGGCCGTTTGCGCTATACTAGTTCATGTGGAATGTAATCAATCACTTGTATAAGGACTGGACTATGGCTAACAAAAAGGTAAGCGTACATATCATCACATTCAACAGTGAATCCGATATACCGGAATGTCTGGAGGCCGTAAAGGGCCAGACCTATCCTATCTCGCAGATTATTGTTATTGATAATGCTTCAACTGACGGCACTACTCAGCAAGTGGAACGGAGCCCGGAGGGAGTAGTTACGCTCATTTGCAATCCAGTTAACACCGGCTTCGCCCCCGCCCATAATCAGGCTATTGCCGCCAGTGATGCCGATTATATGCTCGTGCTGAACCCGGACGTCGTCCTTGCGCCTGATTATGTGTCCCGGCTGGTGGCACAAATGGAGGCCAATCCGCAGATTGGGAGCGCTACGGGGAAGCTGCTGTTCAAAGGCGATCCGACGATTGTGGACAGCACAGGCCTGCGGATGAACCGGATTCGCCGCGCGTTCGATAGGGGGATGGGGGAGCCGGCGGAGAACTGGAAGAAGTCGGGCGAGGTGTTCGGCGTGTCCGGGGCGGCGGCGATGTACTCACAGAGAATGATCGAGGATATCAGCGTGGACGGGGAGTTTTTTGACGGCAGTTTTTTTGCATATAAGGAAGATGTCGATGTTGCCTGGCGGGCACAGCTGCTCGGGTGGAAGGCCTGGTATGACGCGGAAGCGGTCGGGTACCATGAGCGGGGCTGGAAGACGTCGGGGCGCGGCAGCAAACCCCTGTTCATCCGGAGAAAATCCTATCTCAACCGCTACAAAATGCTCGTTAAGAACGAGCCGGCCCGCACGCTGCTGAAGACTCTGGTCTTCGCCCTACCGTATGAGATCGCCGTTCACGGATACATGCTGCTGAAAGAGCCTGGCGTGCTTCGGGCATGGGGAAGCTGGGGGGCGGAATGGAAGACGCTGAAGCGGAAACGGAAGGTCATTCAGGAGATGGTCCGGTCAAAACAGTAAAGAGGCAGCCGTGAACCATTCTTCGCTGTCGTCCTTGATGCCGCTTCGCCTGTCGGTCACGAACTATTAATTCACCAGGAGCGGGCTATATGGAGAATAGCGGACGGATCACCCCGGATTACTCTGTAGAGATCATAGTTCCGAACTGGCCGATAGAACGGGGATGTAACGGTAGCCGGAGGCCGGTGAAGACAGCCATTTTGATGGTTACTGGTTAAAAAAGAACAAGTATGCAGCCGATGCCCGATTGGGTATCGGTTTTTTGGACTTGGCGGATGCGTGTTGCGTTTCGGAAGAGTTCTGACGGGAGCCTAATAGAAAATTCCCCGAATTGACTATTGATGTTTATATCGGGTGATTATATTATATTTAATTATATTCAGATATATTTGGTTATAAATAAAATGTTCGGGGGGACCAAAATTGCAGCATCATTCTATAGGTCATGGCTCTGCAGAGGGCGGGGGGATTGGCGGGAAAACCGTTATTCGCGGCAGGACGGTGGCCGTTGTTCTGATTCTCTGCGCCTGCGTGGTGTTCCTGGGCTCCTTCACCTGGGGCAGATACGGGATTTCGCTGGAGCAAATGGCGGAAATCTTGGCGGGCCGATTGCGGGGACAAGCGGCGGATTGGTCGAATCCGGTGGAGACGGTGCTGCTTAAGGTGCGGGTTCCCCGTATTTTTGCAGCGATGCTGATTGGTTCGGCACTTGCGGTATCAGGCGTCGCTTATCAGGGATTGTTCCGGAATCCTATGGTGTCCTCCGATATTCTGGGAGCCTCGGCGGGGTCAGGCTTCGGAGCGGCTGTGGGCATTCTGATGTCTGCGGGGACGTTCGGGGTGCAAGCCCTGGCTTTTGTCTTCGGATTAGCGGCAGTCCTAATCACTTATGTCATAGGAGCCTCAATTGGACGCAGGGGAGGCATGGTGACGGTTCTGGGACTCCTGCTTACCGGCATGGTCGTATCGGCGCTCTTCGGCTCTCTGACCTCTCTGATCAAATATGCGGCCGATCCGTACAGCAAGCTGCCGGCGATAACGTTCTGGATGATGGGCGGCTTGTCCGCCGTCACAGGCAGGGATCTGCTTATACTGCTGATTCCTGGCCTGCTGGGGAGCGTGCCGCTTCTGTGCATTCGCTGGCAGATGAATGTGATGTGTTTCGGGGAAGAGGAGGCGGAGGCGCTTGGTGTCAATGTGCGCAGAATTCGTATGGTAGTTATTCTCTGCTCCACGCTGCTCACGGCCTCTGCGGTGGCTGTGGGCGGCATGATCGGCTGGGTCGGCCTGGTCGTTCCCCATATGGCCCGCCTCCTGGTCGGACCGGATCACAAGACGCTGCTGCCGGTGTCGATGGGGCTGGGGGCTATCTATTTGCTGGCCGTTGACGATCTGGCGCGCAGCATGTTCGCCCAGGAAATCCCGCTCGGTATTCTGACTGCGGTGATCGGCGCGCCGTTCTTCCTGTATTTGCTGGTTAAGGGGAGAGGTTAGGTATAGGCAAGGTGTGTATCGGCAGGTTAGGACGAAAAAGATAAAGAAATGCAGACAGGCCCTGTTCAGTTATGTGCTGAACAGGGCCTGTCTTATTGCATGAAGCTTATTCTTGAAGATGTATACCTAACAGGCTGGACATTGGACCAGGGCGAATGGTGGAAGTCCGGCCGATCAAGCGGATGCTTGTACGGCAGTCGGTGCAATTACGGGAAGACAGTCGATACAAGTCAGATGTCAACAGATCATCTTACTGGTTCGTGTAGTTGATGACACGCAGCGAGATGGTTTCGCCATCGTCATAAACCCCGGTATTCTTGGTGATCGACAGCGTACCACCGGAGACAGTTGCAGTGTAACCGGTAGTGTTACCTGGATAGTTGATTGCCGATGCGATGGTGTTAGCGTAGTCGTTGGCGGTCAGCGTGACGAACATATGCGAGTGCAACGGAATCGTACCTGTCAGGGATGATACTGCTGATGGCCAGGAGAAGGGCAACCCAGAGCTGTCGTATGTTGCATTAACCTTGTGGAACCCTGTATCGTCCGTATAGCCAAGTTCTACGTAGCTTACTCCGCGAACCTGTGGCAGGGAACTGATCGGAATTGACAGAGATGGTGCAGTGCTAGTTGCATTGTCTCCCGGAGTCGAGGTAGCCGATCCAAATCCAAGTCCAGTCGCGATGATCTGATTCGAGAAGGCTGTGTTGGGCCATAGGGCAACATCGGAGGTACCGGTCTTCGTCACGCTGTTTAGCACCTTGCCCAGAGTAGCGTCGGTCGAAGAGGAGGTGATGGACAGTGCAGCGCCCATGATGGCGAACATTCCGCTGGCAGGCGGAGGATTAGGAGTATAGATCTTCACAGTAAAGTAATTAGTGCCGATCGTATCAACATCGAAGATCATGTACGGGTCCGGTGACACTTCACCGACGGCAGGAATGTTGGTGCCGTTGAGGCTGACATCCAGTTCGGCCCGCAGAGCCGACGCAGAGCTGACCGTAATGTTCTGGTCAAAGGTGATGGTGGCAGTAACGACCTGAAGCGGGTTCGCGGCAGCTTGGGTCGCACCTGTATGGGAAGAAACGATGCTGATGCTGGATTTCTCCGGGTTGGTTGCATTGGCATGAGCCGTAAGTGGAGAAATGAGCAGTGCGCTCAGCGAGAGGATAGCGGCGGCAAGAAGGGCAAGCCAACGCATGGCCAGCGGTTGTCTTGAATACGTCGTCATTGTGGTAAAAGTCTCCTTTTCATCAGAAATTTGAAATACTGGTGCAGTCTTCGCCCTTATGTCCAAACCTGATGCAACTGGAAGGGATGAGTGAGCCTTGCATTACACAGCAGCTAATTTAACTATTACTGGTTCGTATAGTTGATGACACGCAGCGAGATGGTCTCTCCATCGTCATAAACCATGGTATTCTTGGTAACCGTGAGCGTACCGCCAGTGACTGTGGCAGTGTAACCGGTATTGTTGAATGGATAATTGATTGCCGATGCGATGGTGTTGGCGTAGTCGTTGGCTGTTTTAGTTATGAACGACCCTGAATATAACGGAATGCACCCTGTGAGACTGGGAACACCCGTTGGCCAGACAGCTAAAAAATACGTATAGTCCCCGAAGGGATCTGTGGTTGCATAAACCTTGTGGAACCCAGTATCGTCCGTATAGCCAAGCTCCACGTAGTTCACCCCGCGAACCTGTGGTAGGGAACTGATTGGAATAGTCAGAGACGGTGAAATGCTTGTAAAATTATCTCCCGGAGTCGAGGTAGCTGTTCCAAATCCAAGACCGGTCGCAATGATCTGATTCGAGAAGGCCGTGTTGGGCCACAGGGCGACATTGGAGGTACCGGTCTTCGTCACGCTGTTTAGCACCTTGCCCAGAGTGGCATTGGTAGAGGCGGAGGTAATGGTGAGATCGGCTCCCACAATTGAAAACTCACCGTTGGCAGGCGGAGGATCAGGAGTATAGATCTTCACAGTGAAGTAATTGGTGCCGATTGTACCAACATCAAAGACCATATAGGGGTCCGGAGAAGTCTCGCCGATCGCCGGGATGTTGGTGCCGTTGAGGCTTACATCCAGTTCAGCGCGCAGAGCCGAAGCTGAGCTGACCGTAATGTTCTGGTCAAAGGTGATGGTGGCAGTAACGACCTGAAGCGGGTTCGCGGCAGCCTGAGTCGCACCTGTATGGGAGGAAACGATGCTGATGCTGGTTTTCTCCGGGTTGGTTGCATTGGCGTGAGCTGTAAGCGGAGAAATGAGCAGTGCGCTCAACGAGAGGATAGCGGCGGCAAGAAGGGCAAGCCAACGCAAGGCCAGCGGTTGTCTTGAATACGTCGTCATTGTGGTAAGAGTCTCCTTTTCATCAGAAATTTGAAATACTGGTGCAGTCTTCGCGCTTATGTCCAAACCTGATGCAACTGGAAGAGATGGTAATTAAGATTCACCAGAAGGATAGCAAAATGGCAACTAAATATCAACAAATATCATCAAATATAATTGAATATAATTAAAATCGCGAAAAAATGACAAAATTCGATGAACTTTTTTGGAATTAAGCTTGATATGAGTATGTTTAGTTATATTTGATATTGATTAATGAAAAGCGGTATGATTATATATTTTGTAAATTTACTGAAACTGTATGACGGGGGGAGAGATATTGAAAGAAATGAATACCAAACCGCGTAAGAGTAGCATGATGCTGCGAGCCATGCTGTCGCTGACCTTGCTTCTGCCGATCTTGGGACAAGCTGGACTGACGGAGAAGGCTGCGGCGGCCGAGTATGACCCGAGTACTGATATTCCTATGGTTAGAAGTTCATGGGCAGCGGCTAAGTACCAGACAACAATGGTTACCGGAATTACTACATATGACAATACCAGTGTAATTGTCGATTCTGCCGGAGACTACGTGTCCACGCTATCATTGTCGCTCCAGGATACAGAAGAACTGGGATTGAACCACGACGAGCTGTCAGGCGATGCCGCAGCTGAAATTACTGGGTTGGTGGTCAAGACATCCGACACGGACGGTGTGATGAAGAAAGTATGGGCTAATGGGTTATATGCGGTTTCGGGAAGTAGCTCATATACGATAGATTTTCAGAATGTGGCCGAGCTGAAGGGGGGGGGCCTCGTCGCGGTCGGCGAGATTTTCACAAGAAATAGCGGCGATGCCGATCGTCGCCCGGTTATTCTAAAAGATTATTCAGGAGGTTCGTGGACCGTTAATGTATATTCTGGTACAAACGGATTGTCAGGAATAGGAGACGCTCTCATTATGCAAATGGATGCATCGGGACGTGTGCTTGGGGTAGCAACTCTGGGCGGAAGCGGAACTGACATATTGCGTAGCGTCAAAGCGACTGCTGACGGGGGCTTTGTGTCCGCCGGAACGAGCGACTCGCAAGATGGAGATTTTGAGGGGAACAGTAGAGGGAAATCAGATGGAATTGTGGTCAAATGCACTGCAGACGGAACCCGGGAATGGCTGCAAAATCTCGGGGGCTCCCAAGAGGACAGATTAAACAGCATTGTTGAACTGCCTGACAGCGGAGGATATGCGGTCGTTGGGAGCTCTTCTTCCGCTTCACTTAACACAAAACCCGCCGCATCGGATGTTGGTCCGGCTTCTCTGGCAGCGGCTAATGCGACACCTGAAACCCGTGGATTGATCGCACGTCTGGATATTGATGGCAAGCAGATATGGGGGAAGAGTTATTTTCCTGGTTCAACCACGACAGTCCTTAATGATGTAGTAATCTCGAAAGACGGAACGAGATTGACGATAGCAGGGGTGCGCTCGAGTAAATATGTTTCAATAGCGGTTCAATATGATTTGGCGACGGGAGGGTTGATCAGCGAGAAATCGTACTCAAGACCAGAAGACAGAGTGTTCGCCGGCAGCAGCGAGCAGTGGCAGGACACGTTGTCGGCGGTTGTTGCGGCGCCTGGAGGCGGCTATTTGTTCATGGGACAGGCGCTTGCCTTATCTGGCGATATTGATAATGAAATTGCCTCGAATCCCAAAGGGGGAGAGCCGCTTGACTTTGTTATCTTCAGAACAGATGAGAATCTCAATATGGAGTGGGTCGGATTCTATGGAGGAACCGGGCATGAACAGGTACTGAGCTGGGGAGGAGGGACCAACTTTCTTCACACCCTAGCCGCAACACCAGACGGGTTCGTGTTGGCCGGATATAGCGTCACGGCACCCGGAGAGAGGATGGACGGGGACCTTGCTCAGGCTGGTGCGGCGTCTGCGGGAATATCACAGCCGTTTTATAGTAATACCGGACAGCTGGTCAATGGTGGAACCTACTCTGTGGTTGCACGCTTTACCTTCGACTGGGACAACGACGGCGTCATCAATTCCCGGGACTTGTACCCTGATGACCCCGATTACAGCATTCCCTTCGGAGCCGATGCGAATAAGCTGAACTTGAACGCAGCATCCGCAAGAGAATTCAGGGCGGAGGGCATCACCCATTCGGATATTGAGGATTTGCCGCCGACGGTCAATGTAGATGTGTACACTGAACGCGCCAACATAACTATGCCTGTCGCTGCGCTTGACCGCATTCTGGGAAGCAGGGGAAGAACGGTTGTGATGGACAGCACTTATCTGGACTCTCCCTGGAACGGACTCTCCGCACTTCTGCCAGCCGGACAGCAGATAGAAGCCGCAGTTGATGTCAGCGCCAAACTGGACGGAGCGGCGATCCGGGATTTTGGAACGGAAGCGCGGGTGGCTCTGTCCGTTAACCTTCCCGGTGATTATTCCCGGTTGAGGGTATATTCCTACAATTCAGACGGTTCAAGCAGTACAGCCTTGTCGCGGATTTCCACAGCGGATTTCTCCGGGACTTCCGGGGTTGCGTTTCTGACGGCCAAGCCAGGTGTGTACCTTATAACGGGACCAAACGCCGATCAGTTGGCTGCCGATTCTGTAATTGCGCAGATCGCGGCGCTTCCGTCACAGGTGTCGATTGCCCAGACTGAGTTGGTAACGAACGCCCGCGCGGCTTATGAGGGGCTTGCCCCGTCGCAGCAGTCGCTGGTCACGAATTACCCGCTGCTGGTAAATGCGGAGCAGCAGCTTGCGGATATGGCTGATCTTCGGGAGCAATTGATCGCAATCAATCCGGTGATCGCCAAGTTCTCTAACCTGCCGGATGCAGGTGCGGTTACGCTGAATGATCAAGCGATGATCGAAGAAGCGCGCGCAGCGTATGAAGCATTGACCGACCGGCAGAAGGAACTGGTGCAGTCGGGAGATAATCTGGCCATGTATAACCGGCTTCTGGAAGCGGAGGCTGCGCTGCAGGAGCTGCAGCTGGAGCGCGACACTGAAATTGCGAATGTAGTGGTATCGGCGATTGCGGCGCTGCCTTCTCTGGTATCTCTGGCGGACCAGAACGCCGTCGCAGCTGTTCGCGCACGGTACGATGCACTTACTCCATCGCAGCAGGCGCTGGTGACGAACTATGTGAAGCTGCAATCGGCAGAGGCACAGATCAACATACAGCTGACGCAGAATTCCGCGTTGAAATCCCAGGTGAACGATCTGACGTCTTCTCTCGTTCAGGTAATGAATCGCAACAGGGAGCTGATTGCTTCCGGTGGACCGGCCGCATCTACCAGTGGTTCAGCTTCTGTTACTCCCGCGCTTGGAGGATCAATCTCGCTTGGTTCAGGGGCGGCGGTGGAAATACCGCCCGGGGCTCTGAACGGAAGCGCGAAGGTGAAGGTAGGCATATCAGAGGTTGCGAGTCCGCCAATGGCACCTTTCACTCTGACCGCAGTCAGTAGTACGTTCGAATTCACCGTTGGCAGCGGGTCTTCCTATACATTCGCCAAGCCGGTGACGATCACGCTGCCTTTCGATTCTTCCAAGGTTGCCAAAGGCAGAGAAGCGGCGATTTACTACTATGATACCAGCACATCCAAATGGGTACGGGTAGGAGGAACGGTGAACGGCAATCAAATCACGGCATCCGTGTATCACTTCACCAAGTTTGCCGTATTTGCTGAAATTTCCGCAGACGTGCTGGGTACGGGAGAACTGGCGCCGCTGAACGATATTGAAGGGCATTGGGCGAATCGCTATATTCAGGAGCTGCGTCAGCGCGGTACGATCAGCGGTTATCCGGACGGTACATTCAAGCCGAACAAGAGCATATCGCGGGCGGAATTCGCCGCGCTGGTGGTCAAATCGCTTAGTCTTGCCGGTACAGGCACAGCAGATTTCAATGATATCGGGCAGCATTGGGCGCGCGAAATGATCCGGACTGCGGCGAATTATCAGATTGTCAACGGCTACCCGGACGGACGGTTCATGCCTGACCAGCCTGTAAGCCGGGAGGAAATGGTAGCTATGGCGGTGTATGCGTTCCAATTGACCGGCGGCAATGAGCTTCAATTTGCAGATAACGCAGAAATATCGGATTGGGCGAAGTCGGCGGTCGGAGCGGCCGTCAAGGCCGGTATTGTCTCCGGTCAGCAAGGGAATAAATTTGCCCCCAAATCGGCGGCAACCCGGGCGGAAGCGGTGACGCTGCTGGCCAAGGCAATGCGACTGAGATGATTGTCATATAACTATCCGTATTCACCGAAGGAGGATTAGTGCTCAATGAGATGCAGTGAACTGGCAAGGAATGCCAAAGGGAACCGATCGCAATGGAAGCGAATGACCGGAATGCTGTTAGCTCTTATACTGCTTCTGACAAGTCTATTGCCGGAAATGTATGGTGGCCGTTCTGATGTGGCTGCTGCAAATGGCAGTGAAGAGAGTTATACACTCAGCAGGTATGTCGGTATGGGAGAGGTTGGTTCAGGAAACGCAGGCGCACCAAGCTCAACTTTTGCCGATGCCGGTGACAATGGTCTTGCAGCTTCTGCGAAGATAAGGGCAGCTAAAGCGTTGACTCTGGATAGCGATGAAAATCTCTATTTTATAGACACTACTAATAAAAGAATTCGGAGAGTTGATCGAAGCACCGGAATTGTTACAACAATTGCCGGCAATGGCGACAATCTGCAGGTTTCAACAATTGGCGAGGCTCCGGCAACGGAGGTCGGGATTGGAGCTCTCACCAATTTGGCGCTCGACACGAATAATAATATATATTTTTTTAGCGGTTTTTATCTTTTTAAACTGAATGCCGCCACCCAAAGGATTACGGTTATCGCAGGTACCGGGGTTACAAGAAGCTCCAACACCCCTCCTATTCCTGATGGGGATGCATCTGGAGTTACGTTTGGGCCTATTACTGGGATGGTATGTGACCGGGATAATAATCTCTATTTATCCGAATCGAATGGATATGGCTTTATTTATAAAATATCACCAGATAGGCAAATAAGCAGATTTGCAGGGATTTCCCAGGCTTTTTATTCAGCGGATAGTGAATTGGCCAAGGAGAATATTCCCGCAACAGAAGCAATTCTCTCATCTCCAGCCGGACTGGCTGTGGATGCTGCCAATAATCTGTACTATACGGAGTCTACGGCAAGCGATAATTCACCTTTGGGTAATAAGGTCCGAAAAATACTTGCCGGTGACCATACGGTTCATACTGTTGCTGGAGCCGGCCTTCAAGTGGGAATCGTTCCGACTGCTACCAACGGCGACGGCGGTCCGGCAACGGAGGCTTATTTATATGGGCCATCAGCGGTCACCGTCGATAATAGCGGTAATGTGTATATTGCGGATACTCTCAATCATAAAATCCGCAAGGTTAACGCGGAAGACGGCATTATCACAACGATTGCCGGGAACGGTTCTTCTTCAACGACTGACGAAGTTGTAGGCCCTAAAGCGATTGTCGCTGACAGCCTTGGAAACCTCTATGTAGGATACAATGCGAAGTACTATATTTCCAAGCTCGCCCTTAATTACACCGTGTCTTATAACGGAAATGGCAGTGATACGGGCAGTGTTCCTGCTCCGGGAATCGCCACCGGCGATTCGGCGGTTGCGGCGGCAGAGAATAGCGGAAGTCTTACAAAGATGGGATATTCCTTTGCGGGATGGAATACGCAGGCCGATGGAACAGGGGTGACCTATGCGCCCGGCGAGTCGTTCACAATGACGTATGGGAACCTCACGCTCTATGCGAATTGGGTGCCCGGCACATTATATACGCTAAGCTATAATGGCAACGGCAACGATGGCGGGACAGTTCCGGCTTCCAATGCGTTTCCGTCCGGCATCGAGCTTACAGTAGCGGATGGTTCCGGCTTGACTCGGCAGGGCTATGCCTTCACAGGTTGGAATACTCTGCCTGACGGCTCGGGCGTCAGCTATCCCGCCGGTTCGACATTGACCCTGAGTGCGGGAGATGTGAACCTGTACGCTCAATGGGCGGAGAATCCGAAATATTCGATTGTCTATAACGGGAACGGAAATACTGGCGGCGTTGCACCAGCAAGCGTGACCGAAGAACCCGGCACCGAGACGGCTATTGCCGAACCGGGCAGCCTGATTCGCACCGGTTATTCATTTAGCGGGTGGGGAACCGCCCAGACTGCCACTACGGCTACTTATCATCCGGGTGACCCCGTTACAATCGGCGGCAGCAATTT
The DNA here is from genome assembly GCF_019904155.1 of Paenibacillus sinensis. Taxonomy (GTDB): domain Bacteria; phylum Bacillota; class Bacilli; order Paenibacillales; family Paenibacillaceae; genus Paenibacillus_AQ; species Paenibacillus_AQ sinensis. Next base: position 35,892 of record NZ_JAHCMB010000136.1, on the reverse strand, counting down.
GCTGTTATATGTCGTATGGAGCATTGATACGTACAAGCTGACTTTTGAAACGAACGGAGGCGGCATAATTAACAGCCAGACGGCGGTCTATAACACGCTCTTCACACGTCCGGCCGATCCGGTCCGCACCGGCTATCAGTTCGACGGTTGGTACACAGACCCCGGGTTAACGAAGACGTATGTTTTCGGAACTCCCACTACCGGTGATGTGACTTTGTATGCCAAGTGGAATCCGATCAAATATAGCGTTAGTTTTTCAGGAGTTCCTACCAACCCTCCGGCACAGTATGTTGAGTACGGTGGGAAGGCAACCCGTCCGGCCGATCCGGTATGGGAAGGCAGAATTTTTGCAGATTGGTATTACAGCGGAACCACTCTCAAATTTGATTTCAACACTCCGATTACGGCGAATGTCAAGCTTGAGGGAAAATGGCTCTTTACTCAATACACCGTCACCTTTAACACCGACGGTGGAACGGCGATTGAGTCCCAAAAGGTTGATTATGGAAAACCTGCGGTTCGCCCGGATGACGATCCCGGCAAGTACGGGTACGCATTCGCCGGCTGGTACTCCGACAGCGAACTGACGCATGAATATAACTTCGCCAGCACAGTGAGCAGCGATCTGACGATCTACGCGAAGTGGGTGCCGCGCACCTACACCGTCAGCTTTAACACGAACGGCGGAACGGCGGTTCAGGCGCAGAGCATCACCTACAACGAGAAGGCGGCGCAGCCGGAAGCTCCGGCGAAGGACGGATACGGATTCGGCGGCTGGTACAGCAACGCAGCGTTGACCACAGCATACAACTTCAATGCGCCGGTTACGAAAAATGTGACATTGTACGCCAAATGGGTCAAGGACAGCTACACGGTCAGCTTCAACTCCAACGGAGGCACGGCGATAAGTGCTGTGGCGGTGCCATACGGAACACCTGTAGCCCAGCCGGAAGCACCGACGAAAGCCAGCTATACCTTCGGCGGCTGGTATGTGAATGCGGCTCTGACAACGAAATATATTTTCACCGCTGCCGTTGAGGACGACTTGACGCTGTATGCGAAGTGGACGCCGATTGTCCACACCATCTCCTTTAACACAGGAGGGGGTTCATCGGTAGCAGTGCAGAAAGTGAATGATGGTGAAACCGCGACACTGCCGGGAGCGCCAGCGAAGGAAGGCTACGGTTTCGATGGTTGGTACATCGATGAAGCGTTGATGATGCCATATGACTTCAGCGCGCCTGTGACGGGTGACCTTACGCTCTATGCCAAATGGAAGGCGAACAGCTACACCGTTAGCTTCAACTCGAATGGTGGCACGGCTGTCAGCAGCCAGGCCGTGGCGTATGGAACTCCCGCCCAGCAGCCGGTTGCTCCGGTGAAGACCGGCTATACTTTCGGCGGCTGGTACAGCGACAGCGCACTGACAACCGTCTACGATTTCGGTGCTCCTGTCCAGGGAAATGTCACGCTGTATGCCAAATGGACCGTGAGCAGCTATACCGTCACCTTTGAACCGAACGGTGGTACAGCTGTGAGCACACAGACGATTGCTTACGGTCAGACCGCGGCACTGCCAACTGCTCCGGCCAAGACCGGCTATGCGTTCGGCGGCTGGTATCTGGATGAAGAGCTGACTGTAGCGTACAGCTTCCAATCGCCGGTTATCGGTGATCTGACTCTGTATGCCAAATGGAACACAGCGGACACATCCGGCGGATCAGGCAGCGGCGGATCGGGCGGTGGCGGAGGAGGCGGCGCAGCAGCAACGGCCTCTCCAGCGGCTTCAGCTTCTCCGACTCCGCAGCCGACAGTCACCACAACCGGATCGGCGTCGGTAAATCCGCAATCAGGCGCCAGAGTCAGTCTGGGCGATTCGGCGGCGGTGGACATTCCGGCCGGCGCGCTCACGGGCAGCGGAGCGGTTGAAGTGAGGGTAGCTGAGGTTGCGGCGCCACCGGCCGCTTCCGGAGATTTGACACCGATTGCCAAGACTTATGAATTTACTGTCGGCGGTGCCGGCTATACGTTCACCCGCTCGGTCAAGATTACGCTGAAGTTCGATCCGGCATTGATTCCAGCGGGGGCAACACCGAGTATCTACTATTACGATGAAACTGCCGGTGAATGGAAACGCATTGGCGGCACGGCAGACGGCGGAACGATTACGGCGGAGACAACCCATTTCACGAAATACTCTGTGTTCGCCGAGGGGTCAACCGCTCAAGCGTCCACACCGAGCGATATTTCCGGCCACTGGGCCGAGGTTTATATCGTGAAGCTTCTTGGAAATGGAGTCGTTCAAGGCTATCCGGACGGTACATTCCAGCCTGGCAAAGCGGTGACCCGTGCGGAATTCGCGTCGATGCTCGTTAAAGCTCTGAATCTGCAGGCAACGGGACAATCTGCGTTCTCCGATATGGACAGCCATTGGGCCAAGAATACTGTGGCAATCGCAGCCGATCATGGTATTGTCACTGGCTACGATGATAGAACCTTCCGTCCGAACCAGCAGGTGACCCGGCAAGAAATGGTTGCTATGGCCGTGCGGGCGTTCGGACTTTCCGGCGGCTCCGCTCTGAACTTCGCCGACAGCGGAGACATTGCGGCATGGGCAAAGGCCTCGGTGAGTGCCGCGGTACAAGCGGGCATCGTCTCTGGACAGACAGGCAACCGGTTCGCTCCGGCGGTTACGGCTACCCGGGCTGAAGCAGTCACATTGATCGCCAAAGCACTTGAGTTGAATTAATTGCATAGGCAGGCGGAGGGGGATCTCCGCTTGTCTTTTCCATTGGAATCCAACTATCCAAACAAAAGGAGGGACAAAAGAGTGAAAGGTAGAGTGATTCGTCAGGCCCTGCTGACTCTGTTCGCTCTGGTCATCATCACGGCCGCAGCAGGCAGCCAGACCGTGTATGGCTACTATAATCGGGGGACCGTCCAGTTGTCCCTGGGGGACAGCTCGGCGACGCTTAATGTCGGAGAGACCACTACGATCTCGGCGACCATGAGTCCGGCATCGTACTCGGGAGTTATCGGCTGTGGACAAGCTATTTGTCCGCAGCAATGCAACGGCAAATGCGGCGATGAAGTTACTGGCGCCTGCGCTTGCGCGGGACCCGACCGCAAGACGGAGAATGCCCGCGCTTCGGTCAGCGTGGCCGATCCGTTCGTCGCGTCGGCATCCTATTCGAACGGAACCATTACGATCAAGGGCAAGAAAGCCGGCAGCACCACCGTCACGGTGGTCGGAACACTGTGGCAGCATAGTGAATCGTCGGCGGAGACCATTTCGGTGACGGTGGAGAATCCGAATGCGGGCGGCGGTGATTCGGAAGGAGGAGGCACCAGCGGCGGTGGAGGTGGCTCTGGCGGTGGAAATCCGGGAACGGAGAATCCGCCGGCCGCGAGTCCTGTGATCAATCAGCCTTCGCCGATCACGAATAATCCGCCGGCCGTCGTCCCAAGTCCTGTTCCGGTGGCGACGCCGTATGTGCCTGTGCCTGATGCAACATCGCCTAAAGTATCGTCCGCACCGCAGCCGGAATATTCCGCTTCATCGGGACAGGACTCCTCACAGCAAAATGCCTCCGGGCCGTCCCCCGCGCCTGCGGTGAACAGCGGAACGACGCCGTATGTTCCGCAGTATTCGCAGAATCCTGCTCCGTTAGCTTCGGCCGCCGCGGGCAATTCGGGCGTTCCGGACAAGGCTCAGCCGACCCCGTATCGGCCTGAATATGTGCAGAATGTGCCGCAGCCATCGCCGGTATCGGCGCTTCCGCTTCCCTCGGCCGATATGAGCGCGGCGTTCCCGGGAAGAACCAGCAGCGGAGGATCGGGAACGACGGGCAGCGGAGGCTCATCGGCGGGAGGAGGCACAGTCCCTTCCTCCGGCGGTTCCGGAACAGCTGCGGCTTCCGGCGGCGGGACCGGAGCTTCCGGCAAAGGCATTTCTTCCGGCACGCTTGGCAGCCTCACAGGCTCCGCCGGGGCGGGCGGCAAGCCCTACGTAAGCGCGGCGAAGCCATATGTCGCGGTAATCGCGCCCTATGTGCCGCTCGTGGCGGCGCAGGGAACGAACATCAGCGAGAAGGAGCAGCAGGAGGTCATCGCCAAAATGCAGGCGCTGGCGCCCGTCACGCCGAAGACGCTTGCCGGTGAAGGCGGGGAGCAGCTTCAGCCGGAGGCGCTGTCGTCGGAGCCAAGTGCTTCGCCCGGAGCGGATACGCCCGAGACGAAGGAAATGCAGACGATGCGCGGCGCCATGAAGATGATTACCTTGACCGATACCGGCATTCTGACCGGCAAGGCGGCGATGGAGGAAGCTAAGGAGAAGAATGAACGGCTCACCTTCCAGAAGCTGAATGACAGCGGGAATGTGCTGTACTCCTGGAACTTCGACGGCGATACGCTGGGAACGCCTGAGGATATCAGCTTCCAGATTGATTTCCCGGAACAGGCGCCCGCTCTCAAGAAGGCGGCGTCCTCGCTTACCAAGCCGTTCTATATTTCCTTCGTCCATGACGGGGATCTCCCCGGTCCGGCCGAGATCTATGTCAATACCGGCAGCCGGTTCAGCGACTCGGACAACCTGACCCTGTATCTGCTCGATACACAGAAGGGGCGGCTTGTGCCGGCGGCGACGAATCTGAGCGTGAGTGCGGGCTATGTCTCGTTCACGATCAGCCATAATTCCGATTACGTTCTGGCCGTAGGAGCGCCTTCCTATTCCTCCGGCGGCAGAATTATTGTTGTCGCAGTCGCGGTGCTGCTGGTCATAGCAGCCGGGGCATCGGCGCTGATTCTGAGCGGTATGAGACGGCGGCGTCAGTTCCGCGATGCGGCCTGACAGCAGGGAATGCCATAAGGCGGGTCCGTTCCTCCTAAGCGGTTCATTTAATATACAAGGAGCGGCCCGCTGTTCACAGAGACAGATGCAAAGGATGGTGGAGAACTTGATATCCATAGAAGGAGTAGGCAAAACCTTCGGCCGGTTCACGGCACTGGAAGACATCACGTTTGAGATTGCGGATGGACGGATCTGCGGACTGGTCGGTTACAACGGAGCGGGTAAGACGACGCTGCTCAAGATGATCGCGGGAATTTACCGGCCCGAGAGCGGCAGAATTACAATTGACGGCATTCCGGTATACGAGAATGAGGGGATCAAGCGCAGACTGTTCATGGCCCAGGATGATCCGTTCTTCCTTCCGCAGGGCTCGCTGCGTTCGATGGCCCTGTTCTTCAGCGGTTTTTATCCAAAGTGGAGCCAGAAGACGTTCAAGGATCTCGTCGATTTCTTCGAGCTGGACCCGGATGCCCGGATCAGCGGTTTCTCCAAGGGGATGCAGCGGCAGGCGGCGCTTATTCTTGCGTTCGCGACAATGCCCAAGTACCTGCTGATGGATGAATCCTTCGACGGCCTGGACTTGTCCAAGCGCAATCAGTTGAAGAGCATTATGTTCGAGTATATGAAAAAGCACGGGACGAACATCGTGATCTCGTCCCATAATCTGCGGGAATTGGAAGGTCTGTGCGACTTCATCGCGATTATCCGCGACAAACGCCTCTCCTTCGCGGAGACGGTGGATGAGATGCGGAAGCGGCGGACCAAATACCGGATCGCCTTTCCGCGCAATGACGGGGCGGAGCGGCTTGCGGCCATCGCGGCCCGGAATATTACGCGCGACGGGGACGGCTTTATTTTCACCTGGGACGGTGGAGAGGATGAGCTGCGCAAGATGCTGGAGTCTTCCGCTCCGCTCTGGATCGCCAGCGAGCCGATGACGCTCGAAGAAATCTTCTTGGATGAGATGGAGGATAAGGAATATGACATCGCAACCTTCTTTTGAGCGTATCGAGACAGAGCCGCAGCCGGAATCTTCGCCTACTCCGCCTGTGAAGGCGGCCGATTCTTCGCGGGGACGCGCCTTTCCGGTCTATCTTCACGCCTTCACCCGCGCGCTGACCCAGAGCCTCGGCGTCTCCGCTCTCGGTCTGGCGGTGCTGTTGCTCCTGATTCCGGTATCTACTGCCTTCATACCCGGAAAGTCGATCTTCGACGAGAACTATACGCATAACCAGATGCAGTACCGGTTCTACTACGAGAGCCTGACCGGGGTTATTCTTGCCGCCGTCATCGCCTTCGGGGCCGCGCTGGCGGTCGTTCTGTTCCGGTTCATGCTGGTGAAGCGCTCGTCGGATACGTATTTTGCCCAGGGCATCACGCGGGTCAAGCAGTTCGGCTTGCGCCTGCTGATCGGCGTTCTCATGCTGGCGATTGTCCTGTTTATCCCGATCATGGTCTCGCTCATGATGAATGTCTCGGCCTTCAGCGGCCTCGGCTACGCGAACATCGCCATTTCGGGCGCCGGGTATATGTACTCCGGATTCCTCATTATGGGTATTGCCGCTTTCTGTGTGACGGCATTGATCTGCTGTATGGTCGGCACGATCACGGAGGCCGTATTCTTCTCCCTCCTCGCGCTGGGTGCGCCTTCCATTGTGCTGTACGGCGCCAACTCGCTGATGAAGCAGCTGCTCTTCGGCAATTCCTTCGGCTTCTCAGCCAGCACAGGGACGGTCGAAGTAGGCGCGAGCCTGCTGGACAAGCTGTCCGGCTTCAATCCGGTGCTGTTCTTCTATCAGGCGGCCAAAGACTACTGCGCCCAGTACACCCGCTTTGACGGTTTCGTCCAGCCGCCGATGCATATCGCGCTTCTGCTGGCCTGGGTTGCCGCAAGCGCGGCCATAGCCGCACTTGGAATATATGCCCTGTCGAAGCGCAAGGCCGAGATCGCCGGTGTCTCAGGGACGAACCGGATTCTGGGCACGGCATCCACCTTTCTACTGCCGCTCTTCGGCTTCGCCGTCGTGCTGGAATATGGAGCCGATATGGGAACGGGCTATTCCATTCTGGCGGCATCGCTGACTTTTATCGTCTTCTTCCTCATTACCGAGCTGATTCAGAAGAACGGCTCGCGCGGACTTAGCCGGGGCATTCTGAAGCTGCCCTTCGGACTTGGCGTCGTTCTGATCGCTGTCGTGATTCTCGTTACCGGGGGCTTCGGCTACTCAACCCGGATTCCGCAGATTGACCGGATCGCCAGCGTCCAGATGTCCTACGCCGGTTCGCCGAACTATCTGGACGGCCAGGTCGGCGGCGTCAGCACGGGCGGAAGCTATTACGTCATGAGCAACTACACTTTTACAACGCAGAGCGATCTCAAGACCATCACGGAGCTGCATCAGAAGCTGATCGACGGCGGAAAGGGCAAGCTGGCGCTGGACCGGGACAATTTTACCGACACGACAGTGCCTTACGATATTATCGTGAACTATACGCTGACTAATGGCTCCCATCTGACCCGTTACTATGACCGGACCAAGTTCAGCGTTCTCTCGGACTTCCTGGCGCTGGACAAGACGGAGGCTGTGGAGAAACAGACGCGGCGCACCATTACCGGAACGACCGAATCGCAGTATTGGGCGGCGGGTGCTTTTCGGAATGGCCTCGTATATTTGGCGAACAGTAATTATACGAACCCGAGACAGGTGATCCTGTCGGACAGCCAGCGCAAGGAGCTGCTTGGACATATTGCCGACGATGTTGAGGCGCAGAGCCTGGAAGACCGCTATTTCCCGAAGGATCAGGCACTCGGCATTATCATGTTCACCCAGGACGGCGGTCAGGAGAGCTTGAAATTTGGCTACCGGCTGGAGAACAGCATCATCTATCTGACACCGTCTTTCAAGAATACGCTGAAATATTTACAGGACACAGGCTTGTATCCTTATCTGGAAAATACAGAGGAAATCGAGAGCATCACCCTCCAGGCGTATGATCCCTATGTCGGCATGAACAAGAGCAAAGATCCGAAGTCGCCGTTCTTCCTCGGATACATCGCCGACAACGACCGGGAATTCATCCAGACGAAGGATTTCGGCGCCAATCCAATCGTCAGCGATCCGTCCAAAATGGACGAGCTGGCTCCGCTGCTGAAGAATGACTACTACATGAGCGGTGGCGGCTATCTGGCCTGCGTGAAGCTGAAGAACAAAAATCTGTATGTCTACAAGTTCCTCCCAGCAGCGGATGCCCCAGCCTATCTGGCGGATGCCGGGGAGCATCAGCATTAGAGATGAACAAGAATCTTCCGGCACTGTCCGGCAAACGCGGAATCCGCAATGGCCAATCGGTGAAGGCAAGCCTTCAGGCTGTCTTCTCCGAGCCATCCCGCTGTCTTGCGGCATTGGGAGCATTGCTTGTGCTGACGGCTTTAGGTTCCCTGCTTGTGGGGAGATACAGCATCTCCCTCTCCGACTTGCCGGGATTGATCCTTGGAAAAGGCGATGCGGCGGCGGCCCAGGTGCTGCTGCAGGTCCGGCTGACGCGGATCGGTGCGGCGGTGCTGACGGGCGGCGCCCTGTCCATGTCCGGGTCAGCCTATCAGGGGATGCTGCGCAATCCGCTCGTCTCGCCGGACATTCTTGGCGCGGCGGCAGGGGCAAGCTGCGGCGCGGCCCTGGCGATACTTCTGGGCTTGGACGGCCTGGCCGTTCAGGCGGTTGCTTTTGCCGCTGGACTCGCGGCGGTGCTGCTGACGTTCGCCGTGAGCAGAGCCGTGGCGGGAAGCGCGGCCAGCGGCCCCTTGCCGCTCATCCTGACCGGCATGATCGTCGGCGCGCTGTTCAGCGCCGGGATTTCCGTGATCAAGTTCACCGCCGATCCGTACAACACGCTCCCGGCGATTACGTTCTGGCTGATGGGAGGGCTCAGCTATGTCACAGGAACCGACCTGCTGCTTCAGCTGGCGCCGATGGCATTGGGCGCTGTTCCGCTGCTGCTGCTCTCCTGGCGGCTGAACGTTCTGTCTTTCGGAGATGAGGAGGCGTCGTCGCTTGGCGTCAATGTGGGACGGCTGCGGATGATCTTTATCGTAGGCGCCACACTGCTGACCTCAACGGCGGTCGCTGTTGCGGGGATGATCGGCTGGGTGGGCCTGCTCATTCCGCATCTGACCCGGATGCTGACCGGAATGAATCACCAGCTGCTTCTGCCGGCCTCGGCGCTTCTTGGCGCGAGCTTTCTGCTGATCGCGGACGATCTGGCCCGGGGGCTGTTCGACCAGGAAATCCCTCTCGGGATATTGTCCTCCATCGTCGGGGCTCCCGCTTTTTTATATCTACTTTTAATGAAGGAAAAATAACGGCCGCCCGTTCGGAGCGCGGGAAAAGTTCCGCCGGAAACGGGCGGCGAAGAGGGAGGGGCTCTATGACCAGGCACCGCCGCATAATGCTAATGCTCGCAGCCTGTCTCTTGCTCGCGGTAAGCGCCGGTTGCGGCGGCTCCCGAGCGGAGCAGCGGACCATTACGAACATCAAGGGCCAGGAGCTGAAGGTTCCGGTGGAGGCCAAGCGAATCGCCGCCGTATACGGGCCTTCCTATGAAATACTGGTCATGCTTGGCGCGGAGGACCGGATTGTGGCTTGCTCTGACGTGCAAGTGGACAATTTTCCGTGGGCGCAGCTCATTTTCAAGCGGATGAATACACTGCCCAAGCTGAAGAACGTGCATACCGCCGTGAACATCGAAGCGCTGCTGTCGTACAAGCCCGATCTGGTGCTCGGATTCCCTCGGCCGAACGAGAGCAACAAGCTGGACGAGCTGAAGATAGACAATGTGCCGGGAGCGGTGACCGCCAATCTGGAGAGCTCGCTGAAGCAGCTGGAGGTGTACGCCAACGCCGTTGGAGGCGAAGCGCCGGAGCGGGTGCGGGAATACGAGGATTATTTCCGTGCGAAGCTGAAGCGGGTGACGGATGTTACAAACAAGCTGCCGGACGCCGATCGCCCTGCCGTGTATTATTCGGCTATCGATCTGCTGTCCACCTACGGCAAATATTCCGATTTGACAGAGGTGATTTCGGCTGCGGGGGGCCGGTCCGTTACCGCCGATTTCGAGGCGGGCAATCATTCGCAGATTACGTTCGAGCAACTGGTGCAGTACAACCCGGCCTATATTTTTATCGACCATGGCGGAATCAATGACCTGGAAACGGCGGAGAAAATCCGTTCGAACGCCTACAGCGACGGCCGGTACGGACTGATCAAGGCCGTGGCGGACAAGCAGGTGTATTTGACGCCAAGCGGTGCTTTTTACTGGGATATGGGTTTGCAGAAAATTTTGCTGGTCATGGAGATGGCCAAAATCCTTCATCCCGATGCATTCGCCGATCTGGACATGAACGCGGAGCTGCGGGAATTCTACTCTAAGTTCTATCATTATGAGCTTACGCAAGAGCAAGCGGACCAAATCCTGAACAGGGAGAACCCCTGATCGTCTTGCAAGACAAGACTAGTGGGAATCGGAGGAGGTATTCAAATGGAACAATCGCAGAATACGGTCGCAACCAGGTTTATTGTGGAGGGCATGCATTGTCCCAAATGCGAAGCGAAAATCACGGAAGCTGCCTTGCAGGTGCCCGGCGCTCTGCATGTCAGTGTTGACCGGGAAGGCAAGCGTGTGACGGTTACGCATCTGGACGAGAGCGGGCTGGTAGGCGCCATACGCGGCCGGATCGAAAGTCTGAACGACGGGAAGTTCACCGTAACGGGCATTGCCGCCGCCGAGGCATAAGGGCGGGTCATGACCGCCAATTACGGACTCAGCTTCCTGGAGGGCGTGCTGACCTTCATCTCGCCCTGCATGCTGCCGATGCTGCCGGTCTACCTGTTCTACCTGGCGGGTGTGGCCGGTCAGGAGGACAATCGGGAAGAGTACGCTGACTCAAGGGCTGTCGATTCCCGGACTGCCGACTCCCGTGCCGCCGACTCTCAGACTGCCCAACCCAGGGCCGACGCCCCGGAGTCGCATCAGGCGGAATCCCGCGCAGCAGGCGGGAAGGCCGCTCCCTGTGCTGTTGGCTCCCGGACCACCGATGCCCTAACCGCCGCCCCCCGGACAGCTGATGCACGGACCGCCGATCCCCGGACTGCCGATTCCCGCGCCGCCGACTCCCAGGCCGCCGACCCGGAGTCGCAGCAGCCGGAATCCCACGCGCCAGACAGCAAGGCCAGCCCTTCGCAGCCCCGCCGAAGTGGCGGGAGGCTCTTCCGGAACGCCGCGGCCTTTGTCGCCGGGTTCACGCTGGTATTCGTCTCCATGGGAGCGGCGGCAACCGCAGTCGGCGCTTTTCTGAACGGACATCTGGCTCTCTTTCGTCTTCTCGGCGGAATGCTGATGATTCTGTTCGGACTGAGCTTCGCCGGGGTGTTCAGGCTGGGCTTCCTCCAGAAAGAGCGGCGTCTGTCCTTTCAGCCGGGCAAGCTGACGGTTCTTCGCTCCCTAGCCTTCGGTGCGGTCTTCGCGTTCGGCTGGACGCCATGCGTCGGCTACTTGTTGTCATCGTCGCTGCTCATGGCGAGCACCTCCGGCTCCGTGCCGCAGGGGATGGCCATGCTGCTGCTGTACTCGCTTGGCCTCGGCCTGCCGTTCCTGTTCTCGTCGCTCATCTACCATGAGCTTAAGGAGACATTCCGCTTTCTGCAGCGGCATAACAGGCTGATCGGCATCCTCTCCGGAATCGTGATGATTGCGGCCGGTGTACTGACACTGACGGGAAGGGTGCTGACGAACTGGTAAACAGAGAGGAGAACATGCCATGAAAATGAAAAAGCTGCTGTGGCTCTGGATCGCCCTGCTGGTCTTCCTGCTCGCGGGCAGCGCCTTCATCTACAGCCGCGCCCAGGCGGGCCCGCAGACTCCGCTGTCGGGCGTGGCGCCCATCGAATTGCTTAAGGCTGCATCGGGGGCGAAGGAGCCGGCGGAGTCCGGGAAGCTCCGGGCGCCGGATTTCAGTCTGAAGGATCTGAACGGCAGACAAGTGTCGCTTGCGGATTACAAGGGCAAGATTGTCGTGCTTAATTTCTGGACAACCTGGTGCACCATCTGCAAGAAAGAGATGCCGGAGCTGGATCAGGCTTCGTCTATTCTGCAGAAGCGCGACGATGTTGTGCTGCTCGCCGTCAATACCGGAGAAGACCCGGAGACGGTGAAGCAGTATATGAAGGACAATGCCTATACGCTGCCGGTTCTGCTGGACCCTGATTCCACACTGTTCAAAGCATTCGGTCTAAGGGCATACCCCACGACCATTGTCATTCTGCGGGATGGTACCGTATATGGGGGAGTGGAAGGCGCCATTACGGCGGAATCCCTGCTCGAGCTGGACAAGCTGTGATGCCCTTACTGTCATTCATTGCGATTGCGCAATCGCCTGTTTTTCCGCCTGAGCGGGAGAACAGGTTTTTTTTATTTCCAGGTAAGCGCTCGTTATCTTGAAGATGATTCCAGACGATTGTCCTTGTTATCACCTTTTTCATGAATCGCACCATCAGAAGGAAACTTGCAAAACAGATGAAACTTGCGAAAACCGCACCGTTAATCTATGTCAATCTATGCTATAATATTGTCGATAGATTACTAATTTTGTATGGAGCGTAACAACCTGTGAAACCTGATGTCAGTATTCTGATCCTTAACTACAAAACGCAGCGTCTGACTTTGGACTGTATACAGTCGGTATATGACTCGGAGACGAACTACTCCTACGAGATTATTGTGGTCGACAATCACTCCTCCGACGGGTCGGTGGAAGCGATCCGGGAGCGGTTCCCGGAAGCGAAGCTGATTGCCAATTCGGAGAATGTCGGATTTGCCAAAGGCAATAACCAGGCGATGGAGATCGCAGACGGGCGTTATGTGCTGCTGCTGAACTCGGATACGGTGGTACGCCCGGATACGCTGGAGACGATGATCGCCTTCATGGACAGCCGGCCGGATATCGGGGCATCGGGTTGTAAGGTGATTTTGCCGGATGGAAGTCTCGACAAGGCCTGCAAGCGCGGATTTCCGACACCTTCGGCGTCCTTCTACTATGCGTTCGGCTTCAGCAAGCTGTTCCCTGACAATCCCCGGTTCAACGGCTATCAGCTCGGGTATCTTGATCCGAATGATGAGTATGAGGTGGACTGCCTGGTCGGCGCCTTCATGCTGGTCCGTCAGGAGACGATCCGGCAGGTTGGAGGGCTGGACGAGACTTTCTTCATGTATGGCGAGGATTTGGACTGGTGCTATCGCATCAAGGAAGCCGGCTGGAAGATTTACTACTACCCGAGAACATTGATCATCCATTTGAAGGGCGGAAGCGCAAGGCGCAGGCCGCTCAAAATTATTTATGAATTCCATCGCGCTATGATCCTCTTTCATCATAAACATTACCGTAGGAAGTATTTCTTCGCGGTTAATGGCGCCGTATATGCGGGAGTGGGCGTCAAGTTTGCCGCAGCACTGCTGCGCAATGCTTTGACGGTGGGCAGAGGGAAGCCTGCACCGGCTCCTGATCTTTCCGCTCTGGGGCAGACCCAGACCGCGAACCGGTCCGACAATAATGCCGAGGTGAGATTATGATTCGCCGCAACCAGCGGTTTTTGACCCAACTGTATATGGTGGCCGACTTTATCGTCATCCAGATTGCATTCCTGTTCTCCTGGTGGCTGAAATTCAAGAGCGGCTGGATGCCTTACGAGAACCATATGCCGGTAGAATCGTATGCCTACTGGAGCATGGTGTACGGGGCGATTGCGGTGATGATGGGCATTTTGCTGTCGCTGTATCTCCCCAAGCGCAAGAAGCGCTTCGCGGATGAATTCCTGAAGATCTTCCAGGTGAACGGACTGAGCCTTCTGATTCTGCTCGGCCTGATGTACTTTCTGCGCGAGATCGATATTTCACGTCAGTATCTGACCGTATATATCAGCACCATTATGCTCTCCACCATGCTCTACCGTTACGTGCTGAAGAAGATGCTGAAATCATTCCGGGAAAAAGGCTTCAACCGCCAGTTCGTCCTCATTCTCGGGGCGGGTACGCTGGGTAGACGAATCTATGATAATCTCGCCAACTACCCTGAACTCGGCTATGAGATTATCGGCTTTCTGGATGATTACCAGACCTGGGACCCTCTTGAAGCGAAGAGATATAAGCCGATCCTCGGGAAAATTGACGAGCTGCCGGGTCTGCTGGATACGATGCTGATCGACGAGGTGGTGCTTGCGCTTCCTCTGGATGTGCACCACAAGTTCCCTACCATTATCGCAACCTGTGAAAAAGCCGGCGTCCGCACCCTGATCATCCCCGACTTCTTCGATTATTTGCCGGCGCGTCCGTACTTTGATAATTTCGCGGGCATGCCGATGATCAACGTCCGCGACATCCCGCTGGATCTAACCGGGAACCGGATGGCCAAGCGGGCATTCGACATCATATTCTCGCTGTTCGCCATTCTGGTGACAAGCCCGATTATGCTGGCTGTAATACTGGGCGTGAAGCTTACCTCTCCCGGTCCGATTATTTTTCGTCAGGAGCGGGTAGGGCTGAACCGCAGAAACTTCACCATGTACAAATTCCGTTCCATGCGCATGCAGCAGGACGAGGAAGAGGATACCGGCTGGAGCACACCGGTGGACCCCCGTCGGACCCGGTTCGGAACCTTTATCCGGAGAACGAGCCTGGATGAACTGCCCCAATTCTTCAATGTGCTGATGGGTCATATGAGCGTGGTCGGTCCCCGGCCGGAGCGTCCGTATTATGTCGAGCAGTTCAAGGATGAAATCCCGAAGTACATGGTCAAGCATCATGTGCGGCCCGGCATTACCGGCTGGGCGCAGAGCAACGGATTGCGCGGGGACACCTCCATTGAGGACCGTATCAAGCATGATATTTTCTACATCGAGAACTGGTCCCTGCTGTTCGATATCCGGATTATCGTCAAGACGATCCGCAACGGCTTTGTCAACAAGAATGCCTATTGAGTGAGCTATCATACTTAATCTTCCCCGTCTCGCCGGGCAACGGCGGAGCGGGGAATTGTTTTTTTACAAGACATAAGGCAAAGGAATCCTGTATATGAAGAAAAAAGCAGTCCTGACATTCGCGATTTTCCTCTCATTGACTATCCTTATGGTGGCGATATGGCCGCACGGGTCCAAGAAGCAGACCGGCACCGGCTACGCCGCATACCGTATTGTCGCCCACGCGATGGGCGGGATTGACGGTCACCCGTATACGAACGCTTTTGAAGCATTCGTCGCCAACTATGAGAAGGGCACCCGGCTGTTCGAGACTGATCTGCTGCTGACCAGCGACGAAAGGCTGGTGGCGAGGCATGAATGGACGCAAAATATGAGCAAGCTGCTGAACCAATGGGATACGCTGCCTACAGACAAGCGGGAGGGAGTTCCGACATATGCGGACTTCATGGACACGCCGATCCTCGATATTTATTCCGCCATGGATTGGGATACGGTCCTTGACCTGCTTGAGCATTATCCGGATGCCTATATTGTGACGGATATCAAGAAATCAGGCTCTAAATCCATAATGGATGAGTTTGAAATGCTGGTCGACGCCACGCAAAAACGTGATCCGGCTCTGCTGAACCGAATTATACCCCAAATCTACAACCGGCCGATGCTGGAGCAATTGAACCAGATCTATACCTTTCCGGAGGTCATCTATACGCTGTATGAGTCGCCGGACAGCGATGAGCAGGTGATTGATTTTGTGAAGCAGACTGGCGTGAACATCACGATGCCCGTCAGCCGGGCGAACGGGAAATTCATCTCGAAGCTGAAGGATGCCGGGGCGCGCGTCTACGTGCATACTCTCAACGAGCCGAGTGAGATCGGGAAGCTGTACCGGATGGGGGCGGACGGGTTCTACTCGGATTTCATATCGGAGGACGAGCTTGAGAAATCGGGCGCGCTGCGCCGTATCTCCTGGGGGTTTGGCGGATAACCTGATCTATAGGGACATTGATGTGATGCGGCGGTCTTATCCGCCTTCGTGGACGCGGAAGCTGCTGATTGAAAAGGCGAAAAAATGTTCGCCTTTTTGGGCTGAATTAAATTGACAGGCCTATCCTGCTATTTTAACATAGACTGTACAAGACAGGTGGCAGACGCCCTGTAATGACTTCAGC
Organism: Paenibacillus sinensis; assembly: GCF_019904155.1. Lineage (GTDB taxonomy): Bacteria > Bacillota > Bacilli > Paenibacillales > Paenibacillaceae > Paenibacillus_AQ > Paenibacillus_AQ sinensis. The sequence goes on along the minus strand of NZ_JAHCMB010000136.1, from coordinate 19,849 downwards.
ATTTTGTATAAGCTCACTTAAAAGAAGGTTGGAATTCCATGAATACGGCGCGTCAAATGATAGAAACCTGGCAGCATGTCTTCAAGCTCGATCCCGACCGGACGATCGGAGAACGGGAGCTGGAGGCGGTATGCCATTCCGGAACCGATGCCATCCTTGTCGGAGGCTCATCCGGCCTGACGTATGACAATACGGAGGAGCTGCTGGAGCGGATTTCCCGGTACAACATGACATGCGCCCTGGAGGTGTCCGATCTGGCCGCCGTTGTTCCCGGTTTTGATCTGTATATGATCCCCATCGTGCTGAACACGCCCGATCCGGCGTGGATTGTGGGGCAGCACCGGGCAGCCATAGAACGTTATGCCGACTTTATTCCCTGGGAGAGTCTGATCGCCGAGGGATACATTGTGCTGAATGAGCATTCGACCGTCGCGCGCGTCACGCATGCGGAGACGTTTTTGACTCCGGAAGCGGCCGCGGCCTACGGTCATATCGCCGACAAGCTGATGTCGCTTCCGATTGTCTATCTGGAATACAGCGGCCGGTTCGGTGATCTGGAGACGATGGCTGCCGTACGCGAAGCGGTGGGACAGGCCCGTCTGTTCTATGGAGGCGGGATCACCGGAGCGGAGGATGCTGCCCGGGCAGCAGGAATGGCCGATACCGTTATAGTAGGGAATATTGTCTACCAAGACATAGAGCGCGCGCTATCAACGGTTGGCGCAGTTAAGGCGCGAAGCGTATAGTGTATGTATTTTGAACGAAGCCTTTTCAGGCGCTTTAGAAAGGGGCATGCTATTCATGCAATCCGTTAACATAATCGATGCCGTAAGCCGGCTGAATCCGCCGCAGCGGCAGGCAGTTGAGGCGACCGAGGGACCGCTGCTCATCATGGCCGGGGCCGGGAGCGGCAAGACCCGGGTGCTGACGCACCGGATCGCCTGGCTCATCTCGAATCGGAAGGCTCCGCCATGGGCGATTCTGGCGATCACCTTTACCAATAAAGCCGCCCGCGAGATGCAGGAGCGCGTATCCCGGCTCGTCGGACCGGATGGACGGGATATTTGGGTGTCCACATTCCACTCCATGTGCGTCCGCATTCTGCGCAAGGATATCGAACGGATCGGATTTACCTCCAACTTCTCGATCCTCGATTCCACGGACCAACTGTCCGTCATCCGCGCCTGCATGAAGGAGCTGAACATCGATACGAAGAAATTCGAGCCGAAAGCGGTTCAGTCGATGATCAGCACGGCCAAGAACGAGCTCGTTACGCCGCAGCAGTACGAGATGAAGATCGGGGACTATCTCGAAGGGCTTGTCTCCAAGGTCTATAAGCTGTACCAGAAGAAGCTCAAGAGCAACAACTCGCTTGATTTCGACGACCTGATCATGACGACGATTCAGCTCTTCAAGGAAGTGCCGGAGGTACTGGATTTCTACCAGCGCAAGTTCCGCTACATTCATGTCGACGAATACCAGGATACGAACCGGGCGCAGTATATGCTCTGCCGCATGCTGGCTGACAGCCATCATAATATTTGCGTCGTGGGCGACAGCGACCAGTCGATCTACCGCTGGCGCGGCGCGGATATTACGAATATTCTGAACTTTGAAGAGGATTACCCGGAGGCCAAGGTCATTCTGCTGGAGCAGAATTACCGCTCGACGAAGAACATCCTGAACGCCGCGAACGGGGTCATTGCGCTGAACAGCGGGCGGAAGCCGAAGAAGCTGTGGACAGACTCCGACGAGGGACCGAAGATCAAGGTGTACCGGGCCGACTCCGAGCATGACGAAGGCTATTTCGTCACCGGCGAAATCAGCAAGAATGTGAAGCAAGGCAAGTCCTATCAGGATCATGCTATCCTGTACCGCACGAACGCCCAGTCCCGGGTAATAGAAGAAATTCTGATCAAATCGGATATTCCGTACCAGATCGTCGGCGGCATCAAGTTCTATGACCGTAAAGAAATCAAGGACTTGCTCGCCTACCTGCGGCTGTTGTCCAATCCGGACGACGATATCAGCTTAACCCGGATCATTAACGTGCCTAAGAGGGGGCTGGGCGACACCACGGTGTCCAAGCTGTCCGATGCGGCCGCAGCCCGTGGCGTTTCGATCTACCAGGTACTGGAGACGGTGGACGATCTCGGCTTCGCCGGACGGACGCGCAATGCGCTGGTGGAATTCTACGACATGATTCTGGCGCTTCACCGGATGGTGGAGTTCCTGTCGGTGACGGAGCTGACAGAGAAGGTGCTGGAAATGTCACAGTACAAGCTGGAGCTCCAGAAGGAGAATACGATTGAATCGCGGTCCCGGCTTGAGAATATTGATGAGTTTCTGTCGGTAACGATGGAATTTGAGAAAAATAATGAAGACAAATCGCTCGTCTCCTTCCTGACCGATCTGGCGCTGATTGCCGACATCGACAGCATGAACGACAGCGAGGAAGACCGCTCCGACGCCGTTGTGCTGATGACGATGCACAGCGCCAAGGGACTGGAGTTCCCGACGGTATTCATCGTCGGCATGGAGGAAGGCGTCTTCCCGCACAGCCGCGCCTTCCAGGACAATGACGAGCTGGAAGAGGAGCGCCGGCTGGCGTATGTGGGCATTACCCGCGCGGAGAAGCAGCTCTTCCTCTCCTGCGCGCGGATGCGCACGCTGTTCGGGCGGACGACGCAGAATCCGCCGTCCCGCTTCCTCGAGGAAATCCCCGAGGAACTGAAGGAGGACACGGCCGGTGAGGGTCCCGACCGGTTCCGCCGCGGCGGAGATTCCGGCGGCGCTTATGGCGCCCGCGGCTTCGGCGCTGGCGGGCGCAGCAACTTCGGAGGCCGGAGCACAGCGTCTCCGGCCCCGTCAGCCGCCCCGGGCTCCAGGGGCGGCGCGGCCTCGCCGGCTGCGGGACGCAGCAGCGGCGTGACCGTGACGTCCGGCACCGGGGCGCAGCCGCGGCCGGCCGGGGGATCGCCCGCCGATTACAAGGCGGGCGACAAGGTCTCGCACGGCAAATGGGGCATTGGCACCATCGTCGCCGTGAAGGGAACAGGCAATGACATGGAGCTGCAGATTGCCTTCCCGGCCCCGACGGGCGTGAAGAAGCTGCTCGCGAGCTTCGCCCCGATTACGAAGGCGGAGTGAGCGGAGGGGCGCGGGTTCCACTGGAATGCCGCGCCCTTTCTGTGCAGTAGGCAGCTTGCCCGGTCATTGTTCATTGCCGGGGCTCCTCTGGCTGCATATGGAACAGTACAATAAGTAGCAAGAAAAATTAAGTCACCCACGGAGGGATGTTCCCAGCATGGATGCAACTGAACGAATGAAAGAACTGGTAGCGGAGCTGAACAACTACAACTATCATTACTATACGCTGGACGCACCGCTGGTCAGCGACAAGGAATATGACGCCTTGTACGACCAACTGACGGCTCTGGAAGCGGAGAGCGGAGTCATGCTGCCCGATTCCCCAACCCAGCGAGTGGGCGGGGAACTGCTAAAGGGCTTCGTGCCCCACAAGCATCTTGCGCCGCTCTGGAGCCTTGATAAGGCCCAGAACATTGAACAGCTCCGCAGCTGGAACACGCGGGTGCTGAAGCTGGTGAACGACTATAACGCCAAAAATCCGGATCAGCTTCTTCCGGAGCCTTGTTATGCCGTAGAGCTGAAATTCGACGGGCTCACCTTGAATCTGACCTACCGGGACGGACGGCTCGTTCAGGCGTCAACCCGGGGTAACGGGGTGACGGGCGAAGGCATCCTGGCCCAGGTCAAGACGATCAAGTCGATCCCGCTGACGATTCCCTTCACGGATGGGGTGATCGAGGTTCAGGGCGAAGGCATTATGAACCTGTCCGCGCTTGCCGAGTACAACAAGACGGCAGCCGAGCCGCTGAAGAACGCCCGGAACGGAGCGGCGGGGGCGCTGCGCAACCTGAATCCGAAGGTGACGGCCGGGCGGAAGCTGAGCGCTTTTTTCTATAACGTGGGATACAGCGAAGGGACCGAGTTCCAGACTCATCAGGAGATGATGCAGTTTCTGCGGGACAACCGGTTCAAGGTCAATCCGTATCTGACCTATTTCGAGAACTTCGATGACGTGACGGAGCAGCTGGCGGAGATTGAAGACGGACGCTCGAAGCTTGATTATCTGATCGACGGCGCGGTTATCAAGGTCACCGATTTCCGCACCCGCGAAGTGCTGGGCTATACGGACAAATTCCCGCGCTGGGCGGTTGCCTACAAGTTCGAGGCCGAGGAGACGACGACGGTGTTGGAAGCGGTCGTATGGAATGTGGGGCGTACCGGCAAGATCACGCCGCTGGCGAAGGTGGAGCCTGTGGAGCTGGCGGGCGTAACCGTGCAGAACTGCACGCTGAACAATGTCGGCGACATCGAACGCAAAAATCTGAAGCACGCGCTCGGCACCCGCGTCTTTATTCGCCGCTCCAACGATGTCATCCCGGAAATTCTAGGCAAGGTGACCGAGGAGAGCGACGGCGGTGAGATTGTGTTCCCGGACCACTGTCCGGCCTGCGGCTTCCCGCTGGAGATGCGGGGCGCGCATCTGTTCTGCAACAACAAGCTGAACTGCAAGCCGCAGATTGTGGCCCGGATTTCCCATTTTGCGTCCAGAGACGCCATGGATATTGAGACATTCAGCGAGAAGACGGCGTCGCAGCTGTATGATGAGCTGAGCGTCCGGGAACCGGCCGATCTCTATGAGCTTACCCTGGAGCAGCTCGTGAAGCTGGAGCGGTTCGGCGAGAAGAAGGCGGCCAATCTGCTTCAGGCTCTTGAAGACAGCAAGGGCAAGGATTTGGCGTCCTTCCTGTTCGCGCTCGGCATTCCGAATACAGGAAAAGCGACGACCCGAATGCTGGCCGACCATTACCGCAGCCTGGATGCGGTGATGCAGGCGAACGCGGAGGAGTTGGCCGAGCTGCCGGATATCGGCGGCATTGTGGCGGAGAGCATCGTCGGCTACTTCGCCGACCCGTTCATCGTGACAGGGATAAGCAGGCTGCTGGAGCTAGGCGTGAATCCGACAGCGCCGGAAGCTCCGGCCGCGCCGGTGGAGAATTCCTTCTTCAGCGGCAAGACGGTCGTGCTGACCGGCTCGCTGCAGTTGCTTACCCGTGACGAAGCGGCCGAGCGGCTGGAGGCGCTTGGAGCAAAAGTAACCGGCAGCGTCTCGAAGAAGACCGATCTCGTCATTGCCGGCGAGAAGGCGGGCAGCAAGCTGGCCAAAGCGCAGTCGCTCGGCATCCCCGTGATCGAGGATGAAGAGGAGCTGCTGCGGCTGCTGGACGGCGGGGCGCCTGAATAAGAAGCGCTCATTCGGGGGATGCACAGGAACGAATCAACGGCGTGTTGGGAACAGGCTGTGCATTTTTTTCGAATAACGAATACTCCCTCCGGAAAATCGGATGGCACATAAGGAAAGGAACCGAATGTGACATGGAACGGGATACAATTCTGCTGGTGGATGATGAGAAGGAAATTGTGGAGCTGCTGGAAATCTACTTCCGGAATGAAGGATACCGTCTGCTTAAGGCGTTCGATGGCCGGGAGGCGCTGGATCTGCTGCGCCGGGAGAAGGTCGATCTGATCATTCTGGATGTGATGATGCCGCGCATGGATGGACTGGAAGCCTGTATGAAGATCCGGGAAGAACGGCGCATGCCGATCATCATGCTGTCGGCCAAAGGCGGAGACCTGGACAAAATTGGCGGACTAAGCATCGGGGCGGACGATTATGTGGCCAAGCCGTTCAATCCGCTGGAGGTGCTGGCGCGGGTGAAGTCGCAGCTTCGCCGCTATCATGTGCTGGGCGGGGAGCTGCGGGAGAAGGTTGCGGAGGGCGAATTGGTGTGTGATGATCTGATCGTGTCTCCGGTCAATCATGAAGTGACCGTTCAGGGGCGGCCGGTCAAGCTAACTCCACGCGAGTTCGCGATTGTCGAGCTGCTGGCTCGCCATCCGGGACAGGTGTTTAACGTCGAGCAGATTTACACACGGGTCTGGGGAGAGCCGCCGATGGACAACGGGAACACCGTTATGGTGCATATCCGCAATATCCGGGAGAAAATTGAAGTCGATTCCAGAAAGCCCCGCTACCTTCATACGGTATGGGGAATCGGGTACAAGCTTGACCGGATGAACTGACGGTAAGGAGAGAGAGCCGGTGAACTCTAAAATGGGCGGGACCAAATTCATATATACCGTGCGCTGGAAGTTTATTTACGCATTTGCGCTGAGTGTACTCTCGGGCGGACTGCTGCTCTATGCCGGTTACCGGATGGTTCAATCCCTTCTCTATACGAATCCGTGGCCTTCCAACTCGCCCTATACTAGAGCGCTTCGCTGGATAATCAATCATTTCGGCTCGACATCCGTGATGACGGCGGTTGGCATTTTGAGCTTTCTGCTGTTCTTCTTTATCTACTCCCGAAAAATCATTCTATATCTCGAGGAGATCACAAGAGGCATCACCGAGCTTGCTTCGGAAGGCATGTCCCGCCGGATCGAGGTCCGGACCGGGGATGAATTAGGCGTGGTCGCCCTAACGATCAATTCGCTAGCCGAGCGGCTGGAACGTTCCTGGGAAGAGGAGCGGAGCGCCGTGCGGGCGAAGAATGATCTGATCACCGGAGTGTCGCATGACCTGCGGACTCCGCTGACGTCGATTCTCGGTTTCTTGGAATACATAGAACAGGACCGCTGCCAGGATGAGGTCGAGATGCGTTATTATACCGGAATCGCTTATGAGAAATCGCTCGTCCTTCAAAAGCTCATCGACGATTTGTTCGAATATACGCGGGTCAGCGGCGGCGGGCCGCAGCGGATTATGGAGCGAATCGACCTATCTGCGCTGGTACGGCAGTTGACCGTCGAATCCGGGCCGCTTCTGGAGCGCGCCGGGATGAAAATGGTGCTGACCGGTGACGAAGGCCCCTGCTCGATCAAAGCGGCGCCGCTGGACTTGGTTCGGACGTTTGAGAATTTGATCGCCAATGCGGCCAAATACGGCAGCGACGGAGGACTGCTGGAAATTGAAATCATCCGAGAGCCCGCCAACGTGTTGGTGAGGGTCAGCAATTTCGGCGAGATGATCGCCGCCGCCGATCTGCCGCATGTATTTGAGCGGTTCTATCGCGCGGACAAATCCCGCTCCCGGCAGGAGGGCGGCTCCGGTCTTGGACTTGCGATTGCCAAGAGCATCACCGAAATGCACGGCGGCAGCATTTCCGTCGTCAGCAATCCGGACCGGACGGATTTCATCGTTACGCTTCCGTTGCTCTCCGACTGAACTATCTTAAGAAAGAGTTAAGAAAGATGGAAGGGGAATCTTAAAAACTTGCCGCTATACTGGTGCAAAGGGGACGCGAGCCAGACACGCCGCCGTCCCTCTTACCCGGAGGTGGCAGCATGCATCGCTTCAGAACCGTATCTTATGGCTATCTTTATATTTGTCTGGGAAGCGCCCTGCTAAGCGGCGCTTTTCTTGTTGCAGCCCGGCAGGTGCTGGGGTTCCTGTTCCGTACCCAGAGCGCCGATTCGTCCGCGGCTTGGTTTCATCTGGTGAAGTGGACGATCAATCACCTGGGCAGGACACCGGTGGCTGCTGCTGCATTTACCTTGCTGTTCACCCTCTGCTTTGCGCTTCGCTCCAGGCAGTATGCCGCCGATCTGCGCGAGATTGCCCGGGGCGCGCGGGAACTGGCCGGGGGGAATGTGGCCGGCAAGGTAAGGGTGATGTCCGGCGGCGAGCTGCGCGACATCGCCGTTAGTCTGAACCGTGCGATGATGCGGGATGGCCAGGATGGCCGGTCCGAGGAGCCCGGCGACAGGCACGGGGAGACCGACGATGGCGCCGCTGCCGCTCCGCCGCCCGAACCGGCGGCAAGCGGGCCGGCAGGGGCCGGAGCGTCCGCCCGGCCTGCTTCGACTGAGCCGGGGATGGGCGAGTTTAACCGGCCGGAGTCCGCCCCATCGGCTGCTCCGTTGCCCGCAAGCGGCGACTGGCTGGCGCTGGGCCTTCGCAGCCGCGCCCTTCGGCGCGGGCTGGAAGAGGCGGCATTCGAAACGGATGCCGCGGCAAGGCCCGGACGATTCCCTGAGCTTATAGAGGAAGCTCGGATATTGGAACGCATCCTCGAGGATCTGGCGGACCGAAGTCTGCCGCCCGCTATGTCAGAGCGCCCCGGTCTCTCTCGAAGGGGCGACACGGGAGACGGTCCCGATCGGAACGGCGGAATTGCCCATTCATCTGAAAGGGGCGCCGATCCTGCCGCCAGCCGCACAGCCGCAAGGAACGGCGCGGAGGAAGCAGCACCCTTGGACGCCTCGTCAGCGGCTCTGCTTCACAGGGAGGAGCAGCCATGATGTCCATGCGCCAGCTTCTCCTTCGCCGGCGCTTTGGGCGCCAGGGCTATTCTCCGCGCGCCCATCGTCTTCCGAAGGCCTCCGGAACGGCTGCCGGGCCGCTGCGCCGGCTGCCGTACGCGGCCTTCGATCTCGCCGTAGTGCTTACAGGCGCATGCGTGTTGCTCTTATTCGGGCTGCGCCTGTATGGCGAGCAGACGCTCGCGCAGCAAGCCGACAAGCTGCTGCTGCCCCAATCGACCGTCCTGTTGGCGGCGGACGGCTCCGTAATGTCACGTATCCCGATCCCGGGCGGGGGCTACCGGGAGAATGCCGAGTCTGGCGAGCTCCCGCCTCTGCTGCTGGAGACGGTGATGGCGGTGGAGGACCGGCGGTTCTATGAGCATAAGGGCCTGGATTATCGCGGCCTCGCCCGGGCGCTGGCCAGCAACGTGTCCGCGATGCGGGTCGAGCAGGGAGGCAGCGGAATCACGCAGCAATTGGCGCGGAGCCTGTTCCTCAGCAGGAAGCAGACCGTTGCCAGAAAGCTGAAGGAGGCGGCAATCGCTATGGCGCTCGAACGCCATTTGTCCAAAGCCGAAATTCTCCGTCTCTATCTCAACGAGACGTATTTGGGGCGGGGTCAATATGGAGTCAAAAGGGCGGCGTTTTATTATTTCGGCGTCCGTGATTTAAAGGAACTGACACTCGCACAGATTGCCCTTCTGGCGGGTATCCCGAAGGGACCCTCCATTTATAATCCGGTGGATCGCCCGGAATTGGCCGTGAAGCGAATGCGGGAGGTGTTGGGCATTATGAAGAGCAACGGCCTCATCACCGCCGCCGAGGAACGGCAGGCGCTTCAGGCCGGTCTGCATGATGCCGCACCCTCCCCCGGAAGCGCCGCAGAGCACAGCGCGGCGGGTTATGCGGTCGCGGCGCTTCAAGAGGCTTCCGCGCGGACCGGAATCCCGCTCGCGAAGCTTCGAGAGGGCGGCTACACCGTGACGAGCGGGTTGAACCCCTCGGCGCAGCGCGCGGCGGAAACGGCCTTTCGGAACCCGGCCAACTTCCCGCCGGATGCGGGCGGCGAGCGGGCGCAGGGGGCGGTCGTCATCCTCGATTCCCGCACCGGTGAGGTCAAGGCTATGGTCGGCGGGCGTGACGAGACCGGCGGCGGTATGAATCGGGCCGTTTCCGCCGCCCGGCAGCCCGGCTCCGCGATTAAGCCGATCCTCGTCTACGGACCGGCTTTGGAGAGCGGCAGGTTCACGCCGGATAGCTTGCTGCCCGACCGGCCGGCCTCCTACGGTGGATATTCGCCGGGGAATGTCAAAGGCGTCTATCGCGGAACGGTGACGATGAACACCGCGGTCGAGCGTTCGATCAATGCGCCGGCGGTCTGGCTGTTGAATGAGGTGGGGGTGACGCAGGCCCTTGCTTTTGCGGCCAAGCTCGGGATTGAACTGCCTGCGGAAGACCGGCAGCTCGCCATCGCGCTGGGTGGCACGCACGGTGGAGTGTCACCGCTTCAAATGGCTCAGGCGTACGGCGTGTTCGCTTCAGGCGGCCGCTTCAGCACCGGTCACCTCGTACGCGAGGTGCGGGATGGTTCCGGTCATCTGCTGTACCAATGTACGCCGGATAGCCAGCAGGTCATCGCGGCGCGTACCGCCGAAATGATGACTGCCATGCTGGTTGGCGCCGTAAATGAGGGAACCGGGCGCAAGGCGCGGCTCAGCGGAATAACGGTTGCCGGCAAAACCGGAACCACCCAGCTGGATATCCAGGGTGTACCAAGCGCGGCCAATCGGGACGCCTGGTTTGCTGGTTATGCGAAGGGGTGGTCGGCGGCGGTCTGGATCGGATTTGACCGGACAGACCGGAATCATTACATGACGGATGGCGGCGGGACGGCGGCGGCTCTTTTTGCCGCGATCATGGGACCGGCCTTGAACGCCCTCCCCTGAACAAAAAATCAAATGCAAGAGCCGTTTCCGAAATTTCGCCGGAAACGGCTCTTTGTTGTGGAATGAAACATCTTCAAAGTTTCTTTCTTCAGAACCTCGCCATTCTGCGCGGGAGACAGCACGCTCTCCGTGCAGCCTGAAATGGCTGTCGGCAATGCAATGCGCATGAGCCTACCCCGCCGGGGTTTTCCGGAATTTCAGCGGAGTGAGTCCCGTCTCCCGTTTAAAAATAGTGCAGAACTGGGAATCCTTCGAGAACCCGGATTTTTGCGAGATGACGGAGATCGGAAGCTGGGAATGAAGCAGCAGCGATTTGGCATATTCGAGCCGCTTATTTTGCAAATACTGCTGGGGAGAGACGCCGGCCGTTTCTTTGAATAAATGCCTGAACCGGTCATAGCTGTACCCGGACATCCGGGCGAGAGTCTCGATGGAAACGCGCTGCCGGAAATGCTCGTCCATGAAGTTCATCGCATATTTGAGTCGGCCTCCGCCTGGACGGATATGCTTGTTCAGACCGACCAGACGGTGGATCTGGGTGGTCAGTTCGGTGACCAAAAGGTTCAGCATTTCGAAGAAATTCTCCTGCTGCTCGGTAAATTCATGCTCCATGCGGAACATCAGCTGCCGGATCGTATGCTTCTCATCATCCTCAAACACCTGATTCAGATGGCGGATCGCTCCGTCCTGCTCGCAGTGAAAGCCGATGAACAGCAGCTCGGAGCCGGTTAAGTGCCTCTCGTCATGCAGCGTCCGCGGCGCAATGAAAGCGAAAGTGTTCGGTTTGAAGCTGTACTGTGTGGAGCCGATCATGGTCGTTCCGTTTCCGTTCAGATAATAGACCAGCTCGTAGCATTCATGCTGATGAAGCTGGATATAGGTGTCCTTCGGATGATCAGTATGGAAAAGAAACAACAGACGATCCACTTTTTACCCTCCATTCTGGGATAGTTAGCCGAATCATAGAAAAAACTGACCGAATAAGGGTGATCTTTATCACTAATTATTGATATTATCCTAACAACAAATATATGAGACCGCAATGGAAACTCATTCTTGTGTAAGGTTATCTGACGGTGCGACGGACATGGGGCAGCAAGTGGAGAAAGGTATTTTCATTCATACTGAAGGAGTGAACCATACGGTGAGTACAAAGAGAAAAGCATTGTTGTTGTCGCTCGTCCTTAGTGTCACAGCTATTCTGGGGGCCTGTTCGAAGCAGACGGAGCAAGGCGCGGCCGAGTCCGCAGCCTCTTCTTCTCCGGCGGCAGGGGGAGGGACGCTGACGATTATGGCGGAGACCAGCTCTCATGCCGATGCGTTCAAGAGCATCATTCCGGATTTCGAAGCGAAGTATGGTGTGAAGGTTAAGGTCGTGGAGCTTCCTTATGATCAGTATCATCAGCAGCTGACGCTCAAATTCACCTCCGGCTCCGCCGACTTTGATCTGGCTTATGTGCCGATCGGCTGGGTTCCTGAGCTTCAGGTTCCGAACTACATCGTTCCGATCTCGACCGATCAGGCGGAGCTGGACAAGCTGAAACTGGACGACTTCCCGGGAATCGAGAACGCCTACTTCGGCGACAAGAAGGAGCTGTATTTTGTTCCTTACATGAATGAAACGCAGGGGATTCTGTACCGGACCGACCTGTTCAACGATGAGAAGGAGAAGGCTGCTTTCAAAGCCAAGTACGGGTATGATCTCGCGCCGCCGAAGACGATGCAGCAGTACAAGGAGATTGCCGAGTTCTTCAATCGCCCCGACCAGAATCTCAGCGGCGTGACGCTGATGGGGGAGAAGAGCATCCTGCTCGGATTCGCTTTTTACAATCGGCTGTTCAACTATGGGGGCGATCTCTACGACGACCAGTACAAGCAGCAGTTCGACAACGAAGCAGGCGTGAAGGCACTGAACGATTTGAAGGACATGTTCAAGTACACCTCTGCCGCCGCGAAGCAGTATGGCTGGTCCGATGCGTCGGGTGAATTCCTGCAGGGCCGCAGTGCGATGGCAGAAATGGCGACAACGATCGCCCAGGTCGCGCAGGACCCGGCACAGTCCAAGGTCGTTGGCAAAGTCGGCTTTAGCGCCATTCCGGCCAATGATGAGAACACGAAGGACATCAAGCGCTTCTACCTGCCTTACGGATTCGTTATCACCAAGGATTCGAAGCTGAAGCAAGAGGCGCTGGAATGGATCGAGTTCGCCACCAGTCAGGAAATGATGGAGAAAGCCGCTCCGGTCGGCAACATCCCGGCTCGCACATCGGCGCTGACCGGCACGCTGTCCTCCCAGTACAGCTTCTATGCTCCGCATGCCGAAATTATGAATTCCTTCAAGCTTAAGCCGCTGCCGTTGATCCCTGAAGGGTCCACCATCACCGGCGATATTTTGCCAAGCGCGGTATCCCGGTTCCTGAACGGCGAGCAGACGGCGCAGGAGGCGCTGGACCAGGCCGCGTCGGAGTATGACGAATTGATGAGCTCGCGCGGATATTGAGACAAGGCCGGGCGCAGCATAAGCGGAAAAGTGTGATGCATGGAGGGGCGCTCTCGCCCCTTCTCCAATTTTTCAGGTAAGGCGGTTAGTCTATATGTCTTCCGATTCGCGAGAGAAATGGTGGTTTGCCCTTCCGGGCGTGTTGATTATCGTGGTCGTGCTGCTCATCCCGATTGTGGCTGCTCTTGGCCTAAGTTTCTTTTCCTATCCGCTGCAGCGGCCCGATCTGGGCATCAGGTTCACAGGGCTGGATAACTTCTCCAGATTGCTGTCGGACAAAAATTTCTTCACCTCTCTATGGAGAAGCGTGTTGTTCACGCTGGGGGCGGTGGCGGCCGAGCTAGTGCTTGGAATGATCCTTGCGCTCCTGTTAAAAGGAGAGGTCTGGGGGAAGACGCTGTTCAAGGTCGCTTTTATGATCCCGATGATGATGGTGCCTGTTGTAGTCGGCGTAGCCTGGCGTCTGTTCCTGCTGCCCGATTTCACTCCGCTCCAGACCATTTTCGGGTTCCTGCATATTCCGTTCAACCCGTCCAAGCTGCTGACCGAACCGGGGTGGGCGATGTTCTCGGTCATTCTTGCCGATGTGTGGCAGTGGACGCCGTTCGTCATGCTCCTGATTCTGGCCAATCTCCAGGGGATTTCGCCTGAAATCTACGAGGCTGCCCAAATGGACGGAGCTTCGAAGTGGAGGGAATTCTGGCGGATAACGCTTCCGCTTGTCTTTCCATCGCTGCTGTCGGTCGGCATTCTTCGCGCCATGGACGCCATGCGGACCTTTGACCTTGTGTATATCCTGACCAGCGGCGGTCCGGGAACGGCTACCGAACTGCTGTCCATTTACAATTATAAAATCGCCTTCGGCCGGTACGATATGGGATACGCTTCGGCTGTATCCGTCGGCGTCATGCTGGTGCTGGGCGTCTGCATTTTCGGTCTGCTGGCTTACGTGAATCGGGGAGGGAAGCGAAGATGAGTGCTAGACGAGTGCGACGGAACCTGTTTAAAAGCCTCAAGACAGCCGTCTTGTGTCTGTTCCTGATTTTCTTCATGCTGCCGATTCTATGGGTCGTTCTTACCTCGATCAAGCTTCCTGTGGACCAGCTGGCGATTCCGCCTGTCTGGATTCCGGAGCATCCGGCATTCTCGAATTACGTGCAGCTGTTTCAGCATCCGGATTTCATGACCAGTCTGATCAACAGCTTGCTGATCGCAGGTGCGGCGACGCTGATTACGACTGTGCTGGGCGCTTTGGCGGCTTATTCAATCGAACGCTTCAGCACAGGCGGAAGCCTTCTGCCGAATGTACTGCTGCTCACGCGGATGATTCCGCCGGTCGTCGTCATCGTGCCCGTCTTTCTGTTCGCCTATCGGGTGCATCTGTTGGATACGCACATCCTGCTGATCCTGACGTACTCTGCGCTGAACATGGCGCTTGTGATCTGGCTGCTGCGTGCCTTTTTCGCCTCGCTGGCGGTGGATATGGAGGAGGCAGCGCTGATCGACGGCTGTTCCCGGCTGAAGGCGTTCATCCGGATCGTACTTCCTGTGATCATGCCCGGAATTGCGGCAACTGCGCTGATTTGCTTTATTTTCTGCTGGAACGAATTTCTGTTCGCGGTCACGCTGACGGGGGCGCATACGAAGACGATGCCGGTTCTGACGAGCACTTTTGTCAGCCAAAAAGGGCTGGACCGGGGATTGATGTCCGCGAGCGGCATCATATCCAGTCTGCCTGTTATTCTGCTGACCGTATTTTTCCAACGGTATCTCGTGAGCGGGCTTACGCAGGGAAGTGTGAAGTAAGCTTGCGGTATAGAACTCGAAGAAAGGATGAATGGTTTGAAGAAAGTCATCATTGATTGCGACCCTGGGATGGACGACTCCCTGGCGCTGATTCTGGCGATTAAATCGCCGGAGCTTCAGGTGGAAGCCATTACGGCGGTTGCCGGCAATTATCCGGTTGATATAACGAGCGTTAACGCGCTGAAGGTGCTGGAGCTGCTGGAGCGTACCGATATTCCCGTAGCAAAAGGGATGGGCAAGCCGCTTGTGCGTGATCTGCCAAACGATCCCTTCTCGCACGGCTCGGACGGGCAGGCGGAGGTCCATCTGCCTACCCCCACAACTCCGCTTCACGACAGTCACGCCGTCGATCTGATCATCGAGACGGTGAAGCGGAACGCCGGGGACATTCATATTGTGGCGCTGGCTCCTATGAGCAACATTGCGATGGCCATCATGAAAGCGCCGGAGATTATTCCATTGATCAGCGGGATTACCGCGATTGCCGGCCAGTACGGACTGAACCGCTATTCTACAGCAAATGCAACAGGGGACAACCCCCAGAGCGAATGGAACGTATATGTCGATCCCGAAGCCGCGGACATGGTGTTTAAATCGGGAATTCCGCTCCAGGCTATCGGGCTGGATGTGTCCACCCATTTTGATGTCAATTTCACCGAGGCGGAGCTGGCGGAGCTCAAAAAGTCGCCCAAGCCCGAGGCGGGCGTGCTGCATCAAATGATTCAATTCGTGCTCGGCCGCGGCTTCGAGTCTTATTGTGTCCTGATTGATTCCATGGCGGTCGCTGCTGTTATCGATCCTTCGCTCATTCAGTATTTGAAGGCCAGGGTAGGCGTTGAGACCAAAGGCGAACTTACCCTCGGCATGACGATCATGGATTCGCGTCATCATCATGTATGGGGAGATTTGCCGGAAGTAGCAGTAGCCTATGAGGCCGACTACCGGCGCTTCCTCCGGCTCGTGATGGATACCGTACTGGCTTAGTTTGGGCGAATAGAGCGGACCTGGCGGATCGGGGAACCCCAATTCAACCTGTCCCCAGTCGTTCAATCGCTAAGCGTATCATCCTGTATCCCGTATTTTTTGAGATAGGCCTTAACCTCTTGCAAATGCAAGGTAATGTATTTGTTGCTTTCTTTTATCTTGTTGTTGGCGGAAACAAAGCTGAACTTGGCGGGCGATGACGGGGCAAGCGCCTTCTTGAACAGAATAACGGCGTCCAGTTTGGTTTTCATTCCTTTAATGTAATCCTGATGAAGGGTGGCCAATTCCGGATTATCGGTCTTGATTTTCTTGGATTGGGCAAGGGCTTGCGTCACGTTCGGCACTATGACCTTATCGTAGGCGTAATAGGCCTGTTTCCGGGTAGAAGTTGTAACGAGCTGATATTTGGCATAATAAGTCATGGCAACATCGTCGTATTGCGCCACCTTCTCGAACTGTTGCTTATAGGCCCAGTAGTCTTTCTCTTCCTGGCTGGTTCCGACCGTCAGCGTAAAGCGCAGTTCATCATATCCCGGATAAGTAAAGACGATATCAGCTGTACCTTCCGAAAGACCGGTGATTTTATATTTAAAATAATCGGTTGATTCTACCTGGAGTACGGATTCGTCCGAGGATACAGGCTCCAGATCGAGAACATTAAATTGCGACATTTCTTGAGCCGGCGATATTACTAGCGTTACGCTCTCGCCAACGTCCATCTTGTAAGCCGAGAACGTAAAGTTGGCTTGGTCTTTCAGATTTGCACCAGCGGCAGCCGCCGGCTGCGCCGGGAGCAGAAGGGGCAGAATCAGGCTGAGTCCCAGTATGTACTTAGCTACTCTTTTTAACAAATCTATCTTCTCCTTTTGGGTATTTCCAACAGCGTAGCCTATTTCTGAACAGTCGGCAATGACGTACAAGACTTGCATCCTATCGCATATAAAAAGCAAAGGCAGCCCCTGGTCGTCAGGGACTGCCTCTTTTCGTGCAAGACTTCTCAATCCGATCGCGGTTACAGCGTCTGCTTCTTCCCCGGCAGCCAGGCGTCGTTGTCATACCCTCGCTGCTCCCAATAGCCGATATGGTCGCTGTCGATCAGCTCAATCCGGTTCAGCCATTTCACGGACTTATAAGCGTACATCTGAGGCACGACTAGCCGGACCGGGCCGCCGAGCTGATTGGAGATCGGCTTGCCGTCATGCAGGACGGCGACGAGCACATCCTCCATTTTCGCCTGATCCAGAGTAAGCGCGTCGGTGTATACGCCGTCCCCCGAGTAGAACTTGACGCTAGTCGCCGTGCTCTTCACGCCAGCCATTTCCAGCAGATGGGCGAGAGGGATGCCCTCCCAGGTGTTCTTGTAGACCGACCAGCCGGTAATGCAGTGAAAATCGCTCACCTGCACCTCCCGCTGCAGCTTGAGGAACTGCTCCCAGTTCCAGGTGAAGGTCTGGTCGACCAGGCCATCGATTGTAAAAGACCAATTGGAATTGTCGAATGCGGGGATATCCGTTACGGTGTAGACGCGGAAATTCCCTTGGGCCCCGCCTCCAATTGGAGGAGAGGACTGGGCCAGCGGCGCGGGATCGGGAATCATCTTGTTGGCGTTGTCTGTTGAAGCGTCCCCGGGAGACAGCTGGAGCGAGCGGCCCATCCAGCGCACGAACGTCGGACCAATCGTCAGGGCTAGCCCGGCACCGACGGCTGTTTTGATGAAGCTGCGCCGGGTGTACACGGGTTCGGGTCTCTGCCTTTTTGTCTGTGTCCCGTCTGCGGCTGCTTCCGTCTGCCGATCCTCTTCCGGACGGATGGACCGCTTGTTCGGTTCCTTCAGCCAGCGCGTTCTGGTGATGGAATGATAAATAATGACCGGAAGACCGACCCAGGTGAACAGATCATGGATCAGGAGCGCTGCATTGGCTGCGCGGGGACCGGCTGCTCTGTACTGCCACAGCACGATGCCCGACAGAATCCATCCGGCCAGCAGCAGCAGAACGAACAGGACGTTCGCCTTTTGCGCCGCTTTACCCTTGAGTCTCTTCCAATGCTTCGAGGCCAGGAACAAGTAGTAGAGCACCGGAATGAGCAGCAGCAGCCCGATATAAGTATGCGCCCACTTCAGCCATACCCGCCCTTCGCCCAGCCACTCTCTCCAGAAAGCCCCAACCAGCATGAGGCCGCTTACCGACAGGAACAGCACCAGCCAGGCATTCCACGCATGAATGGACACCAGCTTTTTGCCATAGCCTTTCCGGATGCGGGCCAGCGCCTCTTTGATCATCACTTAAGCCTCCTTCCCGGTTCGAAAAACAGTGGTGCTTTAAATTTTAAGTAATTGATTTTATTGTACCGCAAGCGGGGGCGCTTTAAAAATAACTTCGCATTTCCGCGAGAAAGCAGCGCAACAAGGCTCAAGATCTCTCTTCGAGAGTCCTGAGCCCAATTGAGGGTATGTCCCTTCTCTTACGCTTCTGCCCATTCCTCCAATTGACTGTCCCCGGGAAGCAGCAGTGCCAGAAGGCCGAGAAGCGGCAGGAAGCCGCAGGCGATGAATACCCGGGCGATTCCGATCTCATCGATCATATGGCCGATTAACAGGGAGCCGATTCCGCCGAGACCGAAGGCCAGGCCTGTTACTAATCCGGACACGGTGCCGATATTGCCGGGATACAGCATTTGCGCGTAAATGACCGTAACCGAGAAGCTGGACAGCAGAATGAATCCGCCGATGAGCAGCAGCACGCCAGCCCAAAATTGACTAACAAAGGGCAGAGCCAATGCGAACGGAACGGTTCCTACCATAGAGAGAAGGATCAGGTTTCTCCGTCCGAAGCGGTCTGCCAGCGGCCCGCCGAACAGGGTGCCGATAGCCCCCGCCGCGAGATACATAAAGATGTAATTCTGTGCGCTGTTCAGCGCAAGTCCGTATTTATCCATTAAGTAAAAAGTGTAATAGCTGCCTATAGCCTGGCCATACCAGGAACGAACAAAGACGAGCAGGACCAGAATAACAGTTGCGCGAAGAATGCTCTTGCTCCTGGCAGGATCGATGGAACGCGAGGCGGCTTTCTTACGGAAAGTATAGCCGGTGTTCAGCATTTCCCGATACCAGCGTGCTACATAGACCTGAACGGCGACGCCGGCGGCAGCAATAGCGGTAAAGCCCAATGCGCCTATTTGACCGAAAGGAATGAAGATCCATTTGGTGAGAAGCGGACCGAACGATTGACCGGCATTTCCTCCAACCTGAAATATGGATTGCGACAGGCCTTTTTTCAGACCGGCCGCCATATGGGCTACCCGCATCCCTTCGGGGTGAAACGCGGCGGAGCCAAATCCGATCAGTACGACGGAGAGCAGAACCAGGACGTAGTTATGAGCATAAGCCAGCAAAAGAACGCCCAACAGCGTGCTTCCCATCCCAAGCGGCAGAAGGATCGGCCGTGGATGACGGTCCGCCGCATAGCCGATAACCGGTTGAATGACCGACGAAGTGACATTGAGCGCAAACGCGATCCATCCGACTTGGGCGAATGACAGCAGCATATTGTCTTTTAGAATGGGGAAGATCGCCGGGATTACAGCCTGAATCGAATCGTTAAACAGATGAACGAAGCTGACGGCCAGCAAGATGCGGTATATCGTGGCCTGCTGCAAAGTAGGCTGTGCCTTATCACCCGTACTGTCGGCGGTGAGAGTGGGGGCAGAATGATTTCTCATAGTGGCTCCTTTCTATAAATAACACTAAACATAACCGCTGGAATATCAGGGGGCAATGATTTTTACACCGATTATATTGAAAGAAAAAAAGAGTTGCACTCATCACATCAGCGTGGTATATTATTTCTTGCGGCTCGAAAGGTTATGTTGAAATAAAGCGCATAACTGAAAAAAGAGTTGCGAATGATCAACCAATATGTTATGATAAAATTCCTGTGTGCGATATTGTGAGAATATCGAATGCAGGGGCAAGTTCTTTGAAAACTGAACAAATGAACGCGTTAAGAACTGATTCATGTAAATGAATCGTCAGATTCAAAATGAGCAATCAGCTTTTCTTTAATGGAGAGTTTGATCCTGGCTCAGGACGAACGCTGGCGGCGTGCCTAATACATGCAAGTCGAGCGGAGTTATGAGGGGGCTTGCTCCGGATTAACTTAGCGGCGGACGGGTGAGTAACACGTAGGCAACCTGCCCTTCAGACTGGGATAACTACCGG
>NZ_JAHCMB010000183.1 GCF_019904155.1 Paenibacillus sinensis | reverse complement strand
TTTGGAACCGCCGTATGCGGACCCGCATGTACGGTGGTGTGAGAGGACGGGGGCTTGCCGCCCCCTCCTACTCGATTAGTTTCATCCCGCTGGCCGGATTTAATTTGATGAGGGAGGAAATGGATGTATGGGCGAAGCGCTGCTGGAAATCTCCAGCCTGAACAAGTCGTTTGATACCAAGAGCGGTCCCGTGCAGGCGCTTCGGGAAGTCGATCTCCAGGTAGAGAAGGGAGAATTCATCACAGTTATCGGTCCAAGCGGCTGCGGCAAAAGCACGCTGCTGCGCATCATCGCCGGCCTGGATGCCGGTTATGACGGCACGGTGAAGCTGGGTGGAGCGGAGATCGGCGGTCCTGGCGTCGACAAAGGTTTTATTTTTCAGGAGCATCGCCTGTTTCCCTGGCTGACTGTTGAGAAGAACATCGCTTCCGATCTGTCTCTGCGAAGTCCCGAAGTCCGGAAGAAGGTGGATGAGCTGATCGGGCTGGTGAAGCTGAAGGGCTTCGAGAAGGCTTACCCCCGCGAGCTGTCGGGCGGCATGGCCCAGCGGGTGTCGATCGCGCGGGCGCTGCTCCGGAATCCGAAGATTCTGCTGCTCGACGAGCCGTTCGGCGCGCTGGACGCTTTTACAAGAGCGCATATGCAGAGTGCTCTGCTGGATATTTGGCGGAACAATGGAACGACGATGATTCTCGTCACGCATGATATCGACGAAGCGGTCTTCCTGGGCAGCCGGGTGGTCATTCTGGACCCAAGGCCGGGAAAAATCCGCAAGGTCGTCCGCATCGATCTTCCGTATCCCCGCAAAAAAGCAACAACTTCCTTTCAGGAGCTTCGGCTGAAGGTGCTAAGCGAATTTGAGAAGGTGGAGGAACTGGAGCTGACTGATGGAGCTGGTATTTAGCCGGATATAAATCCGATTTAATTGATTGGAATTATATATAATTAACTGTGAATGGAGGATTGATGTTCCGATGAGCAATCGCGCCGCCGTCATCCGAACGCCGGGAAGACCCGGACGAAGCGCACAGCTGCTCCTCGGTCTGCTGGTCCCGGCTTTGGTGCTCGGCCTATGGCAGATCCTCGGACAGAACGGCTTGATCTCCGATCTGCTGTTTCCGACACCCTACACGATCCTGACCTCGCTCGTTTCGCTTGCGGAGTCGGGTGATTTATGGATCAACCTCAGAGTCAGTGCCGCCCGGGCGTTCTCCGGCTTTGTGCTTGGCGGCGGTCTTGGACTCATCTTCGGCATTCTGGTCGGCCTGTTCAAGCGGACGGAGAAGCTGCTTGATCCTTCGTTCCAGATGATCCGCATGATTCCGAGTCTCGCAGTCGTTCCGCTGTTCATTCTCTGGTTCGGCATCGGAGAGGAATCGAAGGTGCTGCTGATTGCGAAAGGGGCTTTTTTCCCTATCTATATCAACACCTACATGGGCATACGCGGGGTGGACAACAAGCTGTTCGAGGTTGCCAGGGTGCTCGGCTTCGGCCGGGTGAAGCAGGTGACGAAGCTGGTGCTGCCGGCGGCGGTTCCCAGCATTATGCTCGGTGTACGTTTGTCGCTCGGATTGTCCTGGCTGGGTCTGGTGGTAGCCGAGCTGATCGCCTCGACATCCGGCATTGGCTATATGATGTCCGATGCCCGGCAGTTCGCCGATACGCCGGTCGTCTTCGTCGGCATTCTGGTCTTCGCGGTCTGCGGCCTGCTGAGCGATGGAGCGGTCCGTCTCGCGGAACGCCGGCTGCTGCGATGGAAAGCAAGTCATTAGGTTAAGGAAAGGAGTATGACCATGAGTGAAGGAGCCAAGGCGCTGTTTCGGGCAGGAACCAAGGCTGCAGAGGGAAGCTTCAAGCCTGAAGCGAAAGCCAAAGCGGCTGAGCGGGTGGGTGCTGCGTCAAGGTGGAGGGCCTATCTGTCGGATCTCGGCGCCGGGGCGCTGGTCCCGGCTATCGTAGTGGTGCTGTGGCAGGCCGGTGCCAGAGCCGGGTGGCTGTCGCCTGAGTTTCTGCCCTCGCCGCTGACCATTGTCCAGTCATTCATCGAACTGACCGTATCCGGAGGTCTGGCGCAACATCTGGGCGTCAGCCTCGGGCGGGCGTTCCTGGGCTTTCTGATCGGCGGCGCGGCCGGGCTGCTGCTAGGCGTGTTGAACGGTCTGTTCCGCAGCGCCGAGTATTTGCTTGATCCCGGCATTCAGGTGCTGCGGCTTGTCCCGCATCTGGCGATCGCCCCGCTGATCATTCTCTGGTTCGGCTTCGGCGAAGTTTCGAAGGTAGCCATTATCCTGAGCGGGTCCTTCTTTCCGCTCTACATTAATACCTTCCTGGGAATCCGCAACAGCGATCCCAAGCTGCAGGAGGTTGGACGGGTTCTGGGCTTCACGGCGTTCCAGCGGCTGCGGCGGCTTATTCTTCCTTCGGCGCTGCCGAGCATCCTGCTCGGGGTACGGCTGTCCCTCGGCGTCGCCTGGATCGGTCTGGTTGTCGCCGAGCTGATCGGCTCCCAGTCGGGAGTGGGATTTCTCATTAATGAAGCCAAACAAAATTCCAACACGCCGGTCATCTTCGTCGGCATTTTGATCTTCGCTGTGATCGGCAAGCTGATTGATTCGCTGGTGCGATTGCTGGAACGCAAATTTTTGTCCTGGCGGGACAGCTATTCGGGCTAGAGGATAGAATCTCTCCCGGCGCAAAGGCGCCGCCACATATTCAACTTTAAAGGAGGCCATAAGCATGACATTGGGAGCAGACAAGGGTGTATTGGAACTTAAGGCAGATGTCCTGATCCTCGGCGGAGGGCCCGCCGGTACATGGGCGGCTCTGACAGCCGCGGCCAAGGGCGCTTCGGTTGTGCTGGCCGACAAAGGTTACTGCGGATCAAGCGGCGCGACGGCTCCGTCCGGAACGGGCGTCTGGTATGTTGAGCCTGATCGGGAACTCCGTGAGAAGGCCAAGGCCAGCCGGTATACGCTGGGCGGCCAACTGGCGGAGGACCGCTGGATGGACAGGGTGCTGGATCAGACCTACGAGAACATGAACCGGCTTGGCGTCTCAGGGTACCCATTCCCGGTCGACGAATACGGCAGGCAGCACCGGCGGGGGCTGCAGGGGCCGGAGTACATGAAACTGATGCGCAGGCTGGTGAAAAAGGCCGGCGTCCGCATTCTCGATCACAGTCCGGCGCTGGAGCTGCTCGCCGATGAGCATGGCGTGGCCGGCGCTTCCGGTGTCCGCACGCAGAGCGGCGGAACCTGGAGAGTGACGGCGGGGGCGGTCGTGATCGCCACCGGGGGCTGCGCCTTCCTGAGCAAGGCGCTTGGCTGCAACGTGCTGACCGGCGACGGACTGCTGTTCGCTGCGGAGGCCGGGGCATCCATGTCGGGCATGGAATTCTCTAATGCCTATGCCATCTGCCCGACGTTCTCCACCGTAACAAAGACGGCGTATTACAGCTACGCCAGCTTCTATTACGAGGACGGCAGCGTCGTGGAAGGAGCCGGCTCGAAGAAAGGGCGCTCCGTGATCGCCCGGAATCTGCTCGCCGGCCGCCAGGTATACGCCAAGCTTGACCAGGCGCCAGACGATTTGCAGCCGCTGCTGCGGGTGGCGCAGACGAACTACTTCCTGCCCTTCGACCGGCTCGGCATCAATCCGTTCAAGGATGCCTTCCCGGTTACGCTTCGGCTGGAAGGAACGGTTCGCGGCACCGGAGGAATTCGCATAACAGACGAGAATTGCGGCACTGGAGTGCCGGGTCTCTATGCCGCCGGCGATGCGGCGACCCGCGAGCTGATCTGCGGCGGCTTCACAGGCGGAGGCAGCCATAATGCCGCCTGGGCGATGTCATCGGGCTCCTTCGCAGGCGGAGGGGCGGCCGACTACTCGCTGAGACTCGGAGCCCGCGCCGCAGGCCGCAACCCGTCCGGACTGTCGTCCTCTACGCTCACCGCACATGAGGGTGACCGAAGCTCCCAGAGCCGGACGGCGGATTACATCTCGGCCGTTCAGGACGAGGTGAAGCCATACGATATTAACCTGTTCCGCACCGGAGCGGGACTTACGGCTTCACTGGGCCGGCTTGACCGGCTGTGGAAGGAGCTGCGCGGCGGCGAGGTTGCCCTGACCGCCCATGGGGTGAAGCGGCGCGAAGCCGCCGCCATGACGGCGACGGCCCGCTGGATGTACGCTTCGGCGCTGGCGCGGACCGAGACGAGAGGCATGCACAAGCGCGAGGATTACAAGGCGCTTGACAGCGGTCAGCATTACCGTCTGGCGAGCGGCGGGCTGGACGAAATCTGGGTGTCTCCCGAAGCGGTGAAGGAGAGTGCGCTGCTATGATCGAGATTGTCAGCGCAGACCGGTGCATCGGCTGCAATCAGTGCGTGGCTGTCTGCCCGACCAACGTATTTGACAAGGGAGAGTCCGGCGTGCCGGAGATCGCACGCCAGAGCGACTGCCAGACCTGCTTCATGTGCGAGCTGTACTGCCCGGTTGACGCCCTATATGTGGCGCCCGACGCGGAAGCCGCAACCGGTGTGACCGAAGAGCAGCTATCTTCGGGAGAGCTGCTCGGAGGATACCGGGCCAAGGTCGGCTGGGGCAAAGGGCGTCAGCCCGTTGCCAGCCACACTTTTATGATCCAGCTGTCCCGCCGTGCGGGATTTTGACAACAACGACAGATTCTTTAATTACTGAGGGGAGAAATGGTAAATGACGCGCACAGGCAGAGAGATTCAAAGGGGAGAGGCGCGGGGCTTCCGGCTGGCGCTGATTGCAGGCATGATTCTGATGCTGCTGGCGGTTACCGCCTGCGGTAATAACGGGAATGCCGGGAATCAGGCCGACGGGGCCGGCAAGGCGGAAGCGGCGTCCGCCGGGAGTGGCGAGGCAAGCAGCGTTCCGGCCGTGTTGAATTATGGATACATCGGAAGCAACAAGCTCAATCTGCCCGGCGGCGCCGAGGGCTGGGGCCTGTACAAGGGCATCATTCAGGAGGAACTGAAGAAGTACGGAATTACGGAAGTCAAGCTGACCGGATTTCCAAACGGTCCCGACCAGACGGAGTCGCTGATCAGCGGCCGGCTGGACTTCGGCTCTCTGGGCGATACACCGGCGCTTATCGCCCGTTCCGGGGGCGCCAAGACCCGCCTGATCGGCCAGGGATCAGCCCATACGGTCGGTTATCTGATCGGGAAGAAGGACGGTCCGAAGACAGTGAAGGACCTTCAGGGCAAGACAATCGCCACGCAGAAGGGCTCGTTCATGCACCGCTATCTGGTTGGACTGTTGAAGCAGGAAGGCGTTACCGACTATAAGCTGGTGCACATGCTGATACCGGATGCGACGGCGGCGCTTGCCCGGGGCGACATTGACGCGACGACAAACAACGGCGTTCAGGCTATCAAGCAGATCGACGGCGGGTATCCTTTACTGGACGACGCTACGAAGCATCCGGATCTGCTGGGGTCCAGCGTGACGGTTGTGTCCGAAGATTATCTGGCCAAATTCCCGGATTTTCCGAAGGTATGGAACGAGGCCCGGGAGAAGGCGCTGGCTGACCTGAAGCAGCACCCCGATGAGTATTACCAGTTCCTGGCTGAAATCGGGGATACGACGACGGATATCGTCAAGCAGGTCAGCCCGATCGAAGATTTGAAGGATACAGCTTATACCGATGACGGGCTGGCGCTGCTGGAAGGCACCAAGAGTTTCCTTGTGGAGGAGAAGCTGGCCAAGAAGGACTTTTCTATTGAAGAGTGGCAGGCCAAATAATAGAGCGGACGGATTTTCCGGGCGGGCTGGGTTTTTTGGCCCGTCTTTTTCCTCTGAAATTCGCGTTTTTTCTTGGATTTTCTCTGATTTTGTCGAATTCGAAGAGGCATTTTGGAGGATATTGTAGTCCCCGAAAACAAGCCTATTTTTCTATATACGATGCGAAACCAAGAGCTTATACTAAAGCTGCGCACCGTTTTCAGCAGGGTGACCGCTCCCCCAGGGCACACTTGGTTAACTTGAGAATTTATTGCTGGAGGAGAATGTATGAGTACTATTGACCTGGCGGGCCAGCTTTCCGGTTATACGGGAAGATTGCTGCGAGAACGGTTTGGGAGAGGTCCCGAATCGGTATATGCTTCAATCGGGAAGCAGTGTGTGGCGCTGCATATCCGCAACTTCATGGGACCGGTGGAGCGCTTTTTGCTTAACAAGGAGGAGGAGCAGGCCTTTCGGTACACAAGGGAGCTGTTGATGAAATCGCTTCTGCCGGAGCTTTCTTCTTATTTAAAAAACGAATTGGAATTTGACACCGGCGAGATTTTTTACGACTGGGGCATACATAACGCATCGGGGATGATTGTGGCGCTTGCTGAGGGATGTGAGGCTTCGGCTGACAGCTACATAAGACAGGAAGAGGTTCACGCCCAGATTAACGAGGTGAGCAGCAAGGTTCAGAAGCTTCCCGATTTGACGATCTCCTGGTGGATCAATCCGCGCATGCTGATCGTCAGGCGGGAAGGCATAATGATCCCGCTCGAGAAAGAACTGATCGGGCTTGGCTATGAGAACACGTTGAAGACGACCAAGCGGAAAATGGAAAAGCGCTATCTGGAGATGACGACCGTAGCTTCACTGCTCGGCAAAGAACTGTC
Organism: Paenibacillus sinensis; assembly: GCF_019904155.1. Taxonomy (GTDB): domain Bacteria; phylum Bacillota; class Bacilli; order Paenibacillales; family Paenibacillaceae; genus Paenibacillus_AQ; species Paenibacillus_AQ sinensis. The sequence goes on along the minus strand of NZ_JAHCMB010000183.1, from coordinate 90,214 downwards.
CGACATTTATGTGGACTGGGATTTCGAGAAGGATACCAGCGTCATCGCCTATACATTCAAATAAGATCATATATCAGGTGGAAATGAGTCGGACATGCAAATGAGCCGAACGTGAGCCGGAGCAAAGGGGGAAGCCCTTTCTTCGGCTTTTTCATTTTCAAGGATAGGGCAAGCAGACTGAAGCAAGGAGGACGGTACCATCATGGAAGATCATGCGCAGAAGGTTCTGTATGTAGAGGATAATTTGCTGAACATGGCGCTCATGCACCATCTCTTCAAGAAGAATCTGCCGTCCGTCCTGCTGCTGAAGGCCGAGACCGGCGAGCAGGGGCTTGAAATCGCCCAAGAGCAGCTTCCCGACCTGATCATTCTGGATATTGGCCTGCCGGGAATGAATGGCTATGAGATCATGGAATGTCTGCAGCGGAGCGCCGGTACCTCCTGCATTCCGGTACTTGCGGTTAGCGCGTTCGCTCTGATGTCGGATCTGGACATGGCCCGGGATACGGGATTCGCCGGATACATCACCAAACCGATTCAGGTGAGAGTCTTCACGGAGACTGTACAGGAGCTGCTCGCCGGAGCGGGAAGATTGACTCGCAATTAACGCATCATAAGTGATAGCAAGCCTTGGGGAAAAGGGCCGTCTACGCTCTGAAAAAGCAGACCAGGAGCATGGCCCGCACTGCTGATCAGCCTGGATTTTTGGAATTGACTTTCGCCCGGATATGCAACATATTATTAGTAAAGTTTTTAATTAATAGAGTGTCTAATAGTCTTCTTAACTATTCCACAAACGGGCGGTGGATTATTGTGACGAAGAACGGTACGGATGAATGTTGGCTGCTTGGACATGCCTATTTCACGGCCGCTGCGGAAGAAGGACAGGCTGCCGGGAAGGAGCCTACACCGCCCTTGAATATCCTGGTGGCGGAGGATAACGAGGTGAACCAGATTGTGCTCCGGAAGATGCTCGAGAAACGGGGGCACGCCGTATCCATGGTATCGGACGGGCAGGAAGCCGTCGAGGCGCTTAAGACGGATACCTACGATCTGGTCTTCATGGACGTGCAGATGCCAAGGATGAACGGACTGGAGGCGGTCCGGATGATCAAGGACACAATGCCGTCCGAAGAAATACCGGTCATTATCGCCATTACAGCCAATGCGCTGAAGGGCGACCGGGAACGCTGTCTGGCCGCCGGCATGGATGAATACATCAGCAAGCCTGTGCGCAGCGAGACGCTTCGAAGCGTAATCTCGAAATTCTTCTGAGAATAGCCGCCGCTTATCGGTGATCACACCGAAAGCGGCGGTTTTTTTGTGATGGGAATCCGGGTTATATCTCATGAGGTTATTATGTATAATCAATGTAGTTATTTTCTATTTAAAGGGGGATATTCCAAATCAATAGAGTGGTTTTAATGTTGTTTTCGTTGCTGTCCCTTAACTTGCTGTTGGCTTGCAGCAGCCAGCCCAGCGGAGCGTCTTATCCAACTGCCTCAGAAACATCTGTGCCTGTAACACCATCCTTTTCTCCAGAGATTACGGATACTCCTACTGAAATAAACGGGGATGCCGTTAGCAAGTTTCCGAAATCCATTCTTTCTGATTCTATTTCTCTAGATTCTGTTGGAAGTACATCTTCCATTCGGGCAGAAACAGATCTTGAAGATGGAGAGTTATTAATGATTTCCGGAGACCATGAAGAGCGCGGACACTTAATTGTTCCAAGTGTTCTGGGAGCTGAGGGCGATGAGACATTTCAAAGCAATTATCAGTTTGTCTATCGGAAGGGGAACGATGATAAGGTTCTTTTAGAGTTGCCTGCCTTTTTGTATGTCCAGCCAACTGATAAAATACTATCTTTTGATAAAGTGAGCTTTAAGGAAGCGGATATTTTTTTACTAACCCCGCAATATCGGACCGGGCACGGTCTTGAAGCGTATTTGTTCGCAGCAGATAAACAAAATGGGAATGTATTTTCTTTAGAGATTCGGAAGGGGAATACAATATCTAAAACGCTCTTGTATTCCGAACAGACCAGTCCCTTTAATCAAAACGAACAATTAGTTGTGTATCCTCCAATAGGAGCTGGTACGCCTGAAAAGGATGCTAAGGAAATACATTATAAGTTAGACCTGCGGGATAAGCAGTTTATTGTAGAATAAAATAGGATATACACTCTCCCCATCATCACTAATTAATGGATAACTTGTCTTACCCTATTCAGTGAACGCAACCTGAAGCACATATTTAGCAACCCGCCCAATCTGCATATATTCTCTTGCAACCTTCCGGATTATCCTTTAAAATATGACAATACACTAAAGACATTGACGAAGAGAGTAAGCGTCCATACGGATCTGGACAGGGAGGGCATGCCGGAGATTGAGAGCTGCCTCTGAGACGGAGACGCCGAAGTTCACTTCATAGTCGGGTTCCCGAAGTGCCGTTCAGGCGATGTGTAAGGAATCCCGCGCCCCGCGTTACCGGGTCAAAGACAGAGCTTCTTCAGATGGTTGCGGGTTCCCCGAATCCGATCAATCGCGAAGATGTCTCTAAATAAGGGTGGTACCACGGCTCCTCGTCCCTTGACGAGGAGCCTTTTTGCGTATATTTATTTAAAAAAAGGAGTGCAGAAGAACATGAGCAACGCCGAATTGGAACAATTGAGAAACCGTCTGGACGAAATCAACAGCGAGCTGCTGAAGCTGATTTCGGAACGGGCGACTGTGGTGCAGAGCATCGGTACCGTCAAGGAGAAGCAAGGGGTGCCGAAGTTCGATCCCGAGCGGGAGAAGAAGATGCTGGATAAGCTGGTCGAAGAGAACAAGGGGCCGTTCACGGAAGGCACGATCCGCACGCTGTTCAAGCAGATCTTCAAGGCTTCGCTTGATCTGCAGAGCACCGAGCACAAGAAGAACCTGCTCGTCAGCCGCAAGACTCGCAAAGAAGACACCCTCATCCTTCTTCCGCAGGATGTCGTGGTCGGCGGCAACGCTTCCCTGATGGTAGCTGGCCCTTGCTCCGTCGAGAGCGAGCTGCAGACGCGCACAGTGGCGGCCGCTCTGGCCAAGGCCGGCATCAAAGTAATGCGCGGCGGCGCGTTCAAGCCCCGCACCTCGCCTTACGATTTCCAGGGCCTCGGCATGGACGGTCTCCGCATTCTGCGTGAAGCGGCCGACGAGTACGGCCTGCTCACGATCAGCGAGATCGTGGACCCTGCGCATATCGAGCCTTCGCTCGACTATGTCGACATTATCCAGATCGGCGCCCGCAACATGCAGAACTTCGAGCTGCTGAAGGCTGCCGGCGAAGTGAACAAACCGGTGCTGCTGAAGCGCGGCCTGGCGGCGACCATGGAGGAATTCCTGCATGCGGCCGAGTACATTCTGTCCCGCGGCAACACCCAGGTTATGCTGATCGAGCGCGGTATCCGTACCTATGAGAAATGGACGCGCAACACGCTCGATATTTCCGCAGTGCCGATTCTGAAGCAGGAAAGCCATCTGCCGGTGCTGGTTGATGTGACGCATTCCACAGGACGCAAAGACATCCTGGTGCCTTGCGCCAAGGCCGCACTCGCAGCCGGAGCGGACGGCATTATGGTTGAGGTTCATCCGGACCCTGCAACGGCGCTGTCCGATGCGGCGCAGCAGCTGAATATCGATGAATTCAACACCTTCTTCAATGATGTGAAGGCATCGGGCCTGTTCCGCGAATAGGAGCCAGCCGCCTTCATCCGTGAAGCCCCCGGGGTCAGCCCCGGGGGTTTTCGCGCGTATTGCCCTAATGTGCCCGCTGTTTGGATTCCATGCTTACAGACGGATTATCTGTTATTGCTGCGACCGAACCCGCTGAACTCCCGTATATTGTCATACAGCGCATAGCAGGGCGGGGAGATTCCGAAGCCGGAAAGGTCGGAACATTCCGCCGGAAAGGCCGCGCAATTTTGATGGGGGGAATGTTTGTGAGCAGTACTGAAATGAATCCTAAAATGAAATCCTGGCGTCCGGGAAAAATGATCGGCGTGGCGGTGGCTGTTGTTCTCGTGCTGCTGATTGGAGGCAATGCGTTCTCTTCGGTCGAATACGGTCATGTCGGCTTGTACAAAACCTTCGGGAAGCTCGACGACCAGGTGCTGTCTCCGGGCATGCATCTCAAAATTCCATTCATCCAATCCGTTATCCAGGTCAACACCCAAGTCACCAAATCGGAGACCGATACGTCGGCTTCCTCCAAGGATCTTCAGCCGGTATCGACTCATGTGGCGGTGAATTTCTCCGTGAACAAGGAATCGGCGTTCAATCTGATGAACAATATCGGGGGCAGCTTTGATTCCGTCATCATCAACCCCGCCATTCAGGAGATCGTGAAGGAAGTGACGGCCCGCTATCCGGCGGAAGACCTCATTACCCGCCGGGATATCGTAGCCGGAGAGATCAGCGAGCTTCTGACCAAGCGTCTCGCCAAATACGATCTGATCGTCAACGATATCAACATCGTCAACTTCAAGTTCTCCGACGCGTTCAACCAGTCGATCGAAGCCAAGCAGGTAGCCCAGCAGCAGGCGCTCAAGGCGGAGAACGATCTGAAACGGGTCCAGATCGAAGCGAAGCAGAAGGTCGCCCAGGCTCAGGCTGAGGCCGAATCGCTGAAGCTGAAGAAGCAGGAGGTTACACCCGAGCTGGTGCAGCTCAAGCAGATCGAGGTACAGGAGAAGGCGCTGGACAAATGGGACGGGAAGCTGCCGAGCGTAACGGGCGGAGCCACGCCATTTATCGATTTGGACCCTCTGGCGTCGAAATAAGCCGGAAATGTACACTCTATACCTTCAGCCCAAGAAGACTCTCTGGCCGATATGACCGGGGAGCCTTTTGACGGTATTGCAAGGAATACGGCCTCAATCACTGCGAGAGAAGGTACTGGAATTGAACAGCCGCTTGCGCATGCTGTGCCCGATTTTCACGGAGGTTATATCGCAATCGAATATCTGGAGCTTCAGAAATTCGGCTGCCCCACTGAACAGCAGCTTTGCAAAGAAAGCCTCCTGATTGTATGATTACAGAGATATCTGGATTAGTACAGAATTGAATTAATGGAGGAACGCATATGAGCGAGAGCAATTTGACACGCATGATCGACCATACGCTGCTGAAGGCGGATGCCCGCAAGGAAGATATCATCAAGCTGGCCGAGGAGGCCAAAACCTATAAATTTGCTTCCGTCTGCGTGAACCCGGCTTGGGTGGCGACGGCGTATGAGGTGCTGAAGGATACGCCGGAGGTGAAGGTCTGCACGGTCATCGGCTTTCCTCTGGGAGCCTCGACACCCGAGACGAAGGCTTTTGAGACGGAGAATGCCATTCAGGCCGGTGCCGGGGAAGTTGATATGGTCATCAATATCGGCGCGCTGAAGAGCGGGGATGACGAATGGGTGAAGCGGGATATCGCTGCTGTAACCGGAGCAGCCCGCGGCAAAGCGCTGACCAAGGTCATCATCGAAACCTGCCTGCTGACGGACGAGGAGAAAGTTCGCGCCTGCAAGCTGGCCGTCGAAGCCGGAGCCGATTATGTGAAGACCTCGACCGGGTTCTCGGGCGGAGGGGCGACGAAGGAAGACATCGCCCTGATGCGGCGGACCGTGGGTCCGGATATCGGTGTGAAAGCTTCCGGCGGGGTTCGCAGTGCGGAGGACGCTCTCGTGATGATCGGAGCGGGCGCAACGCGAATCGGGACAAGCGGCGGAGTCGCCATCGCCAAGGGCGAGCAGAACATCAGCGGTTACTGAGTTCATGCTCCTGCGAACGGGGATTAAGGGTTAAGGCCGAAGGGACAACCCCTTCAGGGCCTATCCCGCACCGCGAATTGTAAGCGTTACCTAAAATAAATTTATAATTCTCATTGGAATAATAAGATTTACTCTTTTCAAATGGAAATGTTTGTGAGAGAATAGGAACAAATTCGAGCGCTCACCCGCTTCCCTATTGTATAAAGGAGGATTTTTGATGCCAGAACAACCGAAGCTTTCGTTTGAAACCCTCGCCGTCCATGCCGGACAGGAAATTGATCCCACCACCTTCTCCCGGGCGGTTCCGCTCTACCAGACGACGTCCTATGGCTTCCGCGACACCGAGCATGCCGCCAATCTGTTCGGGCTTAAAGAGTTCGGCAATATTTATACCCGGCTGATGAATCCGACTACCGATGTGTTCGAGCAGCGGATTGCCGCTCTGGAGGGAGGCGCAGGCGCGCTTGCCACAGCATCCGGTGCAGCCGCCATTTCCTTCTCCATTCTGAATATCGCCGGAGCCGGTGACGAGATCGTGTCCTCAGCGAGCCTGTATGGCGGAACGTACAATCTGTTCTCCACAACGCTTCCGAAGATTGGCATCAAAGTGAACTTCGTCGATCAGAGCGATCCCGAGAACTTCCGCAAGGCGATTACAGCGAACACGAAAGCCCTGTATGCGGAGACGATCGGTAATCCGAAGGGCGATATCCTCGATATTGAAGCTGTGGCAGCCATCGCGCATGAGCACGGCATTCCGCTGATCGTTGATAACACCTTCCCGAGCCCGTATCTGCTTCGGCCGATCGAGCACGGAGCGGATATCGTCGTTCACTCGGCGACGAAATTCATCGGCGGACACGGCACCTCAATCGGCGGCATCATCGTCGACAGCGGCAAGTTCGACTGGGCGGCGAGCGGCAAATTCCCGGGACTCACGCAGCCCGATCCGAGTTATCACGGTCTCGTCTATACGGAAGCGCTAGGTCCGGTCGCCTATATTATTAAGGCCCGCGTACAACTGCTTCGCGATTTGGGCGCTTCGATCTCGCCGTTCAATTCCTGGCTGCTCTTGCAGGGGCTTGAGACGCTGCACCTTCGCTTGGAGCGACACAGCGAGAATGCGCTGAAGGTCGCACAGTTCCTGGAGAATCATAAAGATGTAGACTGGGTGAGCTATCCGGGACTGCCTAGCCATCCTTCCTATGAGCTGGCGCAGAAATATTTGCCGAAAGGGCAGGGAGCCATCCTGACGTTCGGCATCAAGGGAGGCGCGGAGGCCGGAACGCGGGTTATCGAGCATGTAAAGCTGTTCTCGCATCTGGCCAATGTCGGGGATTCGAAGTCGCTGATCATCCATCCGGCCAGCACGACCCATCAGCAGCTGTCGGAGGAAGAACAGGTGTCGGCGGGAGTATCTCCGGAGTTGATCCGCTTGTCGATCGGTACGGAAGCAATTCAGGATATTATCGCGGATCTGGAGCAGGCGATCGAAGCCGCAGTTGTTGTTCCTGCCCAATAAAGGAAGCCTTCCGGACTCCGGACTCCAGGTGCTTCCGGCAAGCCCTGCCCGTTCCCGCAGGAGAAGCCGTGAATTAATCGGCTCGTTTACGAAATGCGGGCTGCATAATTTGCGGTAACCTTCCGTAAGTATGTAAAGAGACCTTCACTACAGACTGCAGACCTTTTGTCAGGACCGGCGAAGGTACGGCCTTGGGCCGTACCTTCGCCGGTTAATCATAGGAAAGGGCAGGTGCGAACAATGGGGGATAAGCAATTGCGGGGACATGAGGCCGGCGTGGCGCCATCGCCATCGGCTGGGACAACGGCGGAGTGGTTGAAAGAAGGAGGCGCTTATCTGCCTCCATCCTTAAGAGGACTGCGTCCGGCCTTTCTTGTACTGCCCGAAGGCAGGGAGGATCGTCCTTCCGGACGCGAGCCGGCAGCATCCGGCCCAAGCCTGCTCCGCTCAGAGGAGTGGCTGAAGAGCGCAGGCCCGCTGTATGAAGCCTGGCTTGCCAGCGAGGGGAATCTGGAGGCGGAGCAGGCTCTGCGCCGGATCTGCTATCGTCTGCGCGACGAGGCTGCCGCGCAGCTCACAGAGGGAGGCGGTGCCTGGATCACCGCCGCACTTCCGGTGCTTCCGGAGCTAAGCGCCCGTCCGGACCTGTTGGCGGCGCTTCAGGACGCAGTGTTGGAAGCGCTTTTTCGGGCGCTTGGCGAGCGGCAGCGCGGGGGCGGCGACGCCCGCCTGGACCTGCTGGCGTCCTATCCCGCCAGCGCCTGGGAATTCGCGGCTGCGCGCGAATTCATCGAGTCGGTGGCCGAACAGCTTCTCGGCCACCGTTACGCGGCGGCGTGCCGCATCGGGGCGCTAATCGCCCCGGATATCTCGCCCGCCGCCGCGCTGGAAATCGGGCGCACCGCCGATTTCCTGGTGATCGACGGCGCGGCGGCTGGGGCCGCGCCGCTTGACGCCGCAGGCTTCGTCCATGCGGCGGAGGGCATTGCGGCAGCCGTGCGGCGGGTGAAGCCCGCGGCTGCCGTGTTCGCCGCCGGAGCGCCGGCGGCGGAGGCGCTGGCCGATCTGTATCGGATCGGCCTGAACGGGATCTTCTGCGCTCCGGCCCAGCGGACGGAGGCGCTGCTGCGGGCGGCATGCCTGGTCTGGATGGACCGGCATGAGAGCGGCGGGGGAGCGCCTGCGGCAGAGCTGTAATCTTCGTGCCATCCCGCTAGAATGGGAGCAGCTTAATTCATCTGGGAGGTGTCCCGGCCTTAGGGCCGGACACCTCTTTTCGTCTTACGGCGGCCCGATGAAGATGTGTCGAACCAAGATTCTATCAAGTACTGGGTGAATGTGGTAATATAAGGAACTACAATTTATAGGTCAGGTTTGTTTTCATGGGTGTGTGTTCATCGTTTTGATAAATCACAACTCATAAACCAAGATTTCGTAAATAAGCATATCGTAGGGAAGCTGCTCTATACATGTACAAGATTTTATGTTCAGAGTAGATATTCGAATAACAGCGCCGATTTATTAAAGCAATTTGACAAGTTTTATTTTAAATTATTGAACATCTACGACACGACAATATGAAGAGCCGGGAGAACGCTGGAATAAACTCGGCACCAGGAAGTTCCCGGCTCATTTTTTTCGCAAACCGGGCTTCCACCGTTTACAAAATTCGAATAAGGGGTATATACTAAGTATAAGTTGCATTAAGGAAAACAAGTTGTACTATGGAAACAATGATTTTCATTCTCAATTAACATGCTGTCCCGGCATAGCCGGGGCAGCATGTGTCATTTTAAGGGCTGTAAGAATGGCTCTCATTATCAGTGAATGCTGCTCGTCGCCCAAACAAATAAAAAGGAGTGTCTGACATGCAGGAAGCCAAACAACTGCCAAGAATCGCAGCATATGAAGAGAAGAAACCGGGTGCGCCTAAAGGCAGGCGATTTGATCCCAAGGAAATGCTCCAGAATACGGAGATGAGAGCCGCGCTCGGAAGCGGAGCGCTGATGCTTCTCGCCTGGGGTATTCATTCATCGTTCGCGGCGGTGTCGATTCTGCTCTACATCGCGGCCTACACGGTCGGCGGTTGGATCAAAGCGAAGGAAGGGGTCACAACGCTAGTCAAAGAGCATGACCTTGACGTCAATCTGCTCATGATTGCGGCTGCGCTGGGCGCGGCGGCGATCGGCTACTGGAACGAGGGAGCGATGCTGATCTTTATCTTCGCCATGAGCGGAGCGCTGGAGAGCTATACGATGGACCGCAGCCGCAAGGATATCTCCGCACTGATTGCGCTGAAGCCGCAAACAGCCGTGCGCATCGACCAGGGCGCCATGAACGAGGTGTCGATTAACGATCTGGCTGTCGGCGATCTGCTGCTCGTGCGTCCGGGCGAACTGATTCCCGCAGACGGCCTCGTGTACCGGGGCGAATCCTCGGTCGACCAGTCCTCGATTACGGGGGAATCGGTGCCGGTGGAGAAATACGCCGGGGATGATGTGTTCGCGGGCACGCTGAACGGCGAAGGTGCGCTGTATGTCGAAGTAACCAAATCAGCGGAGAACACGCTGTTCGCGAAGATCGTCAAAATGGTGGAAGACGCCGAGGAGGAAGTGCCGGAATCCCAGCGCTTTATCAAGCGGTTCGAGTCCATTTACGCCCGGATTGTCGTCGCGCTGACGGTGCTGCTGATCGCGCTGCCTCCTTTTGTCCTGGACTGGTCCTGGAATCAAACCTTTTATAAAGCGATGGTCTTTCTGGTTGTAGCTTCTCCCTGTGCGCTGGTATCGTCGATTATGCCCGCCATGCTGTCTGCCATTTCCAAGAGCGCCCGCCGGGGGATTCTGTTCAAGGGAGGCGCGCATTTGGAAAATATGTCCCGCACCGCCGTCGTCGCATTCGACAAGACGGGTACGCTGACCGAGGGCACGCCGCAGATGACCGACTTCATTGTCGGTGAAGGCTATTACCGCCAGGAGCTGCTTACCGTATGCGCATCGATTGAAAGCCTGTCCCGGCATCCGCTGGCCGACGCTATCGTTCGGGCTGCCGACGAGGAATGCCTCGAGCTTCGCAGTGTGACGGATTCGCGTTCGCTGACAGGCTGGGGAGTGGAAGGCATCGTCAGCGGGAAGCTGTGGAAGATCGGCAAGTCGAATGTTCTGGATCAGGCTGAACTGTCCAGTCCGGCTGCTGGTGCAAATGCGGTGGATGAGCCCGGAGCCGGGCTGAGCGATGAGAGTCTCTCTTTGTGGAGAGAGCGCCGCGCCGAGCTGGAGAAGGAAGGGAAGACGGTCTCGGTCATCCTGGACGGAGACAAGGTTGCGGGCATGATCGCGCTGCAGGATACGGTGCGCAGCGAGGCCGCCGAAGCGGTGCGCAAGCTGCAGGCGCTTGGCATCAAGGTTGCGATGCTGACCGGAGACCGCGAGGCGACGGCCCGGGCGATCGGAGCGAAGACCGGCGTCGATCTGGTCTTTGCCGACCTTCTGCCCGAGGATAAGGTGAAGCATATCGCCGCTCTCCGGGAGCAGTACGGGCCTACGGTTATGGTCGGCGACGGGGTTAATGATGCGCCTGCTCTTGCGCAGGCAACGGTGGGCATGGGCATGGGAATGAAAGGCAGCGGTGCGGCCCTTGAGGTAGCCGATGTGGTGCTGATGAACGATAATATTGAAGAGATCGCTTCGACTATCTCGCTGGCCCGCCGCTCGCAGCGGATCGTGAAGCAGAATATGACTTTTGCGATCACGGTGATCGTGCTGCTGATTCTCAGCAACTTTATCGAGGGAATCGCCCTGCCATTCGGGGTTGTCGGTCATGAAGGAAGCACGATCCTGGTCATTCTGAACGGCCTGCGCCTGCTTCGCTAACCTCACATAAATTTAGATACTAAAAATTAAATTGTTCACAAAATATTTTACAGACTGTGATCCATCGATATTGACATATTCTTCTCAACGCAGCATAATAAGTATTACTTTATAATAATTCTAATCAAGCAGCTTCCCCTAGCTTATCGACTGACGGAGGGGATGCTGCAACCCATAATAACAAAGGCCAAGGATATGAGCTTCGCTGCTGCATGATTGCCCGGGCAGCTGCCTATCCGTGTCTCAATTTGAGGAGGAACTGTCCATGTACAAATCCATTATCGTCGGTACCGGACCTGCGGGTCTGACCGCCGCCATCTATCTGGCAAGGGCCAATCTGAACCCGCTCGTTATCGAAGGTCCCCAGCCGGGAGGCCAGCTGACCACAACGACGGAAATTGAGAACTTCCCTGGATTCCCTGAAGGGATTATGGGACCCGAGCTGATGGACAATATGCGTGCGCAGGCTGAACGCTTCGGCGCAAAATTCATCACCGGATGGGTGAACAGCGTGGAGCTGGGCGAACGCCCGTTCAAGCTGAATGTGGAAGATATGGGGACGCTTGAGACTGATACGCTGATCATTTCCACCGGAGCCACGGCGAAATATCTGGGCATTCCCGGGGAGCAGGACAATGTCGGACGCGGGGTCAGCACCTGTGCGACCTGCGACGGCTTCTTCTTCCGGAACAAGGAAATTATCGTGGTGGGCGGCGGAGATTCGGCGCTTGAGGAAGCTGGCTTCCTGACCCGCTTCGCCTCAAAGGTGACGCTGGTTCACCGCCGTAATGAACTCCGCGCCTCCAAGATCATGCAGGACCGCGTACGCGACAATGCCAAGGTGGAATGGGGACTGAACCGCACGCCGCTCGAAGTGCTGGCCGGCGACAACGGCGTGACTGGCCTGAAGGTGCTGAACAATGAGACGGGCGAGGAAGAAGTGATTTCGGCCAGCGGCGTATTCGTGGCGATCGGCCATCATCCGAACACCGGATTCCTTGGCGGCCAGATTACGACCGACGCGAACGGTTATATCGTAACGGTTCCGGGCACCTCCGAGACGAACATTCCGGGCGTATTCGCCTGCGGCGACGTTCAGGACACCCGGTACAGACAAGCGATTACGGCGGCAGGCAGCGGCTGCAAAGCGGCCATGGACGCCGAGAAGTACATCGAGAGCCTGGAACACAGCGCGGTTATGCAGTAACATTTAATCCTGAGGCTTCAGGTGCTATAATACAAAATAATAAAGACCAGGAGGGAATAACCATGGAAAATGTAGTGGTATATACATCGACGAACTGCCCGCACTGCAAGCAGGTAAAAAGCTTTCTGACCGAGAAGGGAATCGCCTTTGAGGAACGCAATATTGAACAGAACGACGACTACGCCCAGCAGGTATGGGATATGGGCATGCGCGCCGTGCCGATAACCGTGATCGGTGAACACAAGATCGTCGGCATGAACAAGACGAAGTTCGACAAAGTGCTGGCTGCTGCCGAGTAAGCGCCGCCTGCCAGGTTCGAAAGTATATATGAACGAAGAAAAGCTGGCTGTGCCATCGATTATGATGACACGGCCAGCTTTTTTTGCTGCGGCGCTGATTGCCGTCAGAGAGACAGCTGCCTGTGAGGAGAGGAGGCCTTCTTATACGGGATACGTAACCGGCGGACCGGAGAGCATTGTCTTTCGCCACAGCACATAGGCTCTCCAGGCGCTGCCGTTATCGAGCAGGTCTTTGCAGGTGTAGACGCCTTCCTCAATCGAATCGACCCGCTCGGCCAGATGCAGCCGAACCGCTCCGTTAAGCAGCACCTGGTTATAAAAAGCCAGATGCCCGCCGCCCTGAAGCACTTCCTCGGCGATTTCGAGCTGAAGCGCCGCTGTCCAGTCCACCTCGGGAACGGCGGTATCAAGTCCGTAGGCATCCGGGTCGATGACATCGAGATCCGGCTCGCCGTTCCCGACTCTGTATACCCGGGTCGGGCGGTCGATATGAACGTCCTCCGAGCCTTCCGGACCCTGGATGACCAGCGCCTTGCGGTATTCCAGCCTGGCGAGCAGCCGGGAGAGGCGGTCAAAGACCGTATTATGGTAAATCCCGAATACCAGGTAAGGGGAGCAGGCATAATCGGCCAGCTTCTCGACCGTATTGAAGATCGTGCGCATGCCAAGTTCTTCCCGGATGCTCCGGAGTCCGGCAAGCGGAGGACACCATACCTCGGAGTCCGCGTAGAGCACGCCGCTGCGCGCCGCCGTGTGGATCGCGTGTTCGCGGGCGAACGAGGAGGATGGGATGCCTGATTCTTCGATCAGATCCCGAAGGGTGATCCCCCATTTGGGAGGAAGGGATGCCGAGCCGTGGAGCGTTACCGGCAGACCCGCCGAAGCGAGAAGGAAGGCGGTAGGGAAGGTCGCGGCGAAGGAGCGCACGCGGCCGTCGTAAGGACCAGCGCAGTCGAGACCGCGCTGGATTTGCTCACGCTGTGCGTATTTTCGGCAGACGGCTACGAAGGCTTCTAGCTCCTCCACGCTCTCAAGCTTGATGCGTTCGGCGGCGAGAAATGCGCCGATCTGCGCTGGAGTAGCGGATTGTCTAAGTATGGCTTCAGCGGCGGCCAGGGCTTCGCCATAGCCGAGATCGCGGGCTCCGCGCTTGCCGCGGGCCACTTCTTTCAGCACGTTAATCATGGCGATTCCCCCTTATGGTTGATCCTGAAGCATCTGATAGACCTTGACGATTTGGGTGGCGACGTCCACCATACGCTTGCGCTCGTTCATCGCCTGCTTGCGCAGCAGATCGTATGCTTCGGATTCGGAAATGTTCTTGGCTCTGGACAGAATGCCTTTGGCCATTTCGACCCATTTGCGCTCCTCCAGGCGGGAGAGCAGCTGCTCCTTCTCCTTCATCCACTGCTTGCGCTCGAAGCACTGCCTGGCACCAAAATGCAGACTCCAGTGGATGTCCTTGGGATGCATGTACGGCGAAAGAATGCCGTCGGCCATCACGCTGTCGTCACATGCATCGGCTGACAGATCGGCCGTCAGGTCCGAGCACCACCACAGCACAGGCGCCGTTTTACGGGAACGGATCAGTTTCGACCAGGGTCCCAGTTCCGTGACGGGCAGATACAGAATGGAGGCGTCGGCATCACACAGCAGCGAAACGGCTTCTTCCCGCGATGCCGCCACGTGGGCGATATATCCGCATGATCGGAGAATGAATTCCGGTCTGGATCCGGCTTCGGTCTTGTCAGGAGACAGCTCTCCGTCAAGACCGCCATATACAACCAATAAGGAATGCATAGTCGGACGCCCCTCTTTTCAAACTTTCAGTCAATAGATAAGTTCATAACGCACGGAACATAAAATCAGGATGGACCCGGATAAAAATGCCGAACCTGCTTCTTCCTTTTAGCTCGCCGGGTTTCGAAACGGTGTCCTTATGTGAAATTATATTACACAGTACAGAGTGGGATGTCGATATTTTTAAAAAATAAAATTTTGTATGTTAAATTTATTGACGTTTCAAAAATCGTAATGTATATTACATTTAACAATTTCTTTGTCGGGTACAATGGCGTACCCGGAATAAAGCGGCAATGGCGCCTGCTTGCATGTAAGTTCCCTGGAGATTTCTCTTCGCGGGACGGCATGCGGCGGGCTTTTTGTGTTTCCCGGCTGCGCGTTCACGCTAAAAAGGTTGGCATTCAACGCTGCCGCAGTATGAACAATGCCGTTTGAACTCCGCAGAATAAGTGATGCAGGCGTATTGGTCTTATTTCGGATTGTCCGGGTTCTCATGGAGAGGAGAGAGAATGAAATGGAATCATCTCGTAAACAGCTGGTGCTTGTCGGTAACGGTATGGCGGGGGTACGGGCGATCGAGCATTTGCTGAAGCTGGCACCCGATAAATATAACATTACGATCTTCGGTGCGGAGCCGCATCCGAACTACAACCGGATCATGCTGTCCTCTGTTCTGGCCGGCGGAGCCGACCTGTCCGAGATCGTGCTGAATGACGACGAGTGGTATGAATCCCATCATATTACGCTGCATAAGGGCCATACGGTTACCGAAATCGATACCCGAAAAAAGGTTGTCATTTCGGACGGAGGCATTCTGGCCGATTACGACGAGTTGATTCTGGCGACAGGCTCCAATCCGTTCATGCTGCCGCTACCCGGCGCGGATAAAGAAGGGGTCATCGCCTTCCGCGATATTAAAGATTGCGAGGTGATGATGGAGACGTCCAGAGCTTACCGGAATGCTGTCGTGATCGGCGGCGGCCTGCTCGGATTGGAAGCGGCAAGAGGCCTTCTCCATCTCGGAATGAACGTTTCGGTCGTCCACATCCATGATTATATTATGGAGCGCCAGCTGGACCGGGAAGCCGCATTGATGTTGCAGCGGGAGCTTGAAGCCCAGGGCATGAAGTTTCTATTAAAGAAGCAGTCGGAAGCCATTCTCGGCCATAAAAGGGTCAAAAGCCTGCTCTTCGCGGACGGAACCTCGGCCGACGCCGATCTGATCGTTATGGCGGTCGGCATAAGGCCGAACACGGCGCTTGCGGAGAAGAGCGGCCTTAGCGTCGGAAGAGGCGTTCTCGTGGGCGATTATCTGGAGACGAATATCCCGAATGTCTACGCAATCGGCGAATGCGCGGAGCACCGGGGAATCGCCTACGGCCTGGTCGCCCCGTTGTACGAGCAGGGAGCCGTGCTCGCCAAGCGTCTGGCGGGCGTCGAGACGAACGGCTATGCCGGGTCGGTCACCTCGACCAAGCTGAAGGTATCCGGCGTCGACGTCTTCTCGGCCGGCCGCTATGAGGAGCCGGCGGGCTCGCGGGCGCTTCGCTATCAGGACGAGATCGACGGCGTGTACAAGAAGCTTGTCATCGAAGACGACAAGCTGATCGGCGCGGTGCTCTTCGGCGACACCGCGGACGGTCCGCAGCTCTTCTCGCTGATCAAGAGCGGAGAGAGTATCAAGGGACAGGAGAAGTCCCTTCTGCTTGGACTGCCGGACGGCGCGGGCGAAGCGAAGGCGTCTCCGGCCAGCCGCCTGGAAGCGATGGCGGATGACGAAATCATCTGCGGCTGCAACGGCGTCTCCAAGGGAGCCATCGCCCAGGCCATCACGGAAGGAGGCTGCAACAGCGTCCTCCAGATCAAGGCCTGCACGAAGGCTTCGGCTTCCTGCGGCGGATGCAAGCCGCTGGTGGAAGGGCTGCTGGACCTGTATGCAGGAGATTCGGCGGTCCAGGTGAAGGAGGGCATCTGCGGCTGCACGAGCCTCGGCCGCGACGAGATCGTGGCGGAGATCAAGCGGATGGAGCTGAAGACGGTCAAGGAAGTGATGAACGTGCTGGGCTGGGATACGGAGGAAGGCTGCTCGAAGTGCCGGCCTTCCCTCAACTACTACCTCGGCATGCTCTGGCCGGAGGAGTACAGGGACGAGAAGGAATCCCGCATCACCAACGAGCGGTATCACGCCAACATCCAGAAGGACGGCACGTATTCCGTCGTTCCCCGGATCTATGGCGGCGTCACGTCGCCCGCCGAACTGAAGAAGATAGCCGAGGTGGCGGAGAAGTTCGATGTGCCGCTGGTGAAATTTACGGGAGGGCAGCGGCTTGACCTGCTGGGCGTCCAGAAGAAGGATTTGCCGAAAATCTGGGAAGAGCTTGATATGCCTTCCGGCCATGCTTACGGCAAGACGCTGCGCACGGTCAAGACCTGCGTCGGCTCCACGTTCTGCCGGTTCGGCACCCAGGATTCCATCGCCATGGGCATCCGGCTGGAGAAGGAGTTTGAACGGCTGAACACTCCGGCCAAGGTGAAGCTGGCCGTCTCGGGATGTCCGCGCAACTGTGCGGAGGCGACGATCAAGGACTTCGGAGTCGTGGCAATCGACGGTGGCTGGGAACTGCATGTCGGCGGCAACGGCGGCGTGCATGTCCGGGCGACCGACCTCCTGTGCGTCGTGAGGACGGAGGATGAGGTCGTGGAGTGGTCCCGGGCGTTCCTGCAGTACTATCGGGAGAATGCGAACTGGAACGAGCGGACGTCGAACTGGGTCGAACGGGTCGGGCTGGACAGCATCAAGGAGGCCCTTGCCGATCCGGAGGAACGGAAGGCGCTTGGAGAGCGGATTCGGACAGCACTCAGTGTCATGACTGATCCGTGGAAGCAGATTGTGGATGACAAGGAGCTGCGCAAAAATTTCGAGCCGATCACTGAAGAGCAGGATCGCATTTCGGGAGGGGTTACGGCATGATTAAACCCAAAAGACAGGTGGCCTATGTTGAGGAAATCGACCGGAAAGGCTCCCGGGTGCTGCAGCTGGACGGGCTGGAGATCGCTCTGTTCCGGCTGTCGGGCGGCGAGGTGCTGGCCGTGGAGAACAAATGCCCGCACAAGGGCGGTGCCTTGTCGGAGGGCATGGTGTGCGGAGACAAGGTCCACTGTCCGCTGCATGACTGGCGGATCAGCCTGCATACAGGCCAGGTTCAGGAGCCGGATCACGGCTGCGTGCCGACCTACGAGGTGGAAGTCGATCCGGTTAGCGGAGCGGTCTATCTTATGATCTGACGCATACTTGACGGAATCGGCCCGCCGCCGGTGCGCCGGTGAACGGCCGCATCGGCGGTGGGCCTTACAGCATCAGATAAGATAGGGGAAGCCCCATCCCTATAAAGGAGGACTACACAATGGATAATGCGAAACCCGGCGAAATGCTGGAATCCATGATCGAGGCCGTTAGGGCCAAGGCGGAGCTGATAATTGCAAAGCTCAGCATGAAAGTGACAAGTCCGATGTCTAAACTGGAGGGAAGCCTATGAAGCCCGGCCGCATTTCCATTGTTGGAGCAGGTCCGGGCGATCCCGAACTGATCACGGTCAAGGCGCTGCGGCGCATTCAGGAAGCCGACATCGTGCTCTACGACCGCCTGGTTTCCGATGAGCTGCTGGAGTACGCCAAGCCTGAGGCATGTCTCATCTACTGCGGCAAGTCGCCGGGCAGCCACAGCATGACGCAGCGGGAGATCGAGCAGACGCTGATCCATCATGCAGGTCTGGGGAGGAATGTAGTGCGGCTGAAGGGAGGAGATCCCTTCGTATTCGGGCGGGGCGGGGAAGAAGCACTGGCGGCCGCGGAAGCGGGCATTCCCTGGGAGGTCGTCCCGGGCATTACCTCGGCGGTCGGCGCGGCCGCGGCTGCCGGAATTCCGCTGACCCACCGGGGTATTGCGGCATCCTTCGCCGTCGTTACGGGAAGCCGGAGCAGCGATGCCGAAGAACCCGTGGACTGGAAGCGGCTGGCCGAAGGGGTGGACACCATCGCCATCTACATGGGCGTGGGGCAGCTGCCGCGAATTCAGGCCGAGCTGCTCCGGCACGGGAAGAATCCGTCCACGCCGGCGGCCCTGATCGAGAACGGCACCACCGTTCGTCAGCGGACGGTTACGGGCACGCTGGAGAATATTGGCCAGCTCGCCGCCAGTCTGAAGATTGGCAACCCGGCGATGATCCTCATCGGCGAAGTAGTAGCCGTAAGGGAACGTCTGGCCAGCCTCGAGGCAGCAGCCAGGTCCATGATCGGCTAGCGGCCGGTCAAGCAAGGAGGTGTGAAGAGGGGCCAATTCTTTCTTTGCCACTTAACGAACAACAGCGTCTATTATTGAAGTGCAGCATACAAAACGGCGCCTCCGCAATCAGCAGGAGGCGCCGTTTATTCAGAATTGAAACCGTCTCGGCGGGGTAGCCTATCTGTCAGGATAATCCGTTCTTTTGCCTAAGGGCTGGGAAGGCCGCCTACAGACTCACCCGGACCGAACCGAGAAAATGCATGGCCGCCGCGAAAGCCGCGCCGGTCATTGTCGCGCGGCTGCCCAGCGTCGAGAACGAGATTTCGAGCTTGCGTTTATGATAGGGCAGCGTGCGGCCCGCCACGGTCCTGCGCAGCGGCTCGGCGAGCCAATCCGACGCTTCCGAGAGGGGCCCGCCGATGACGATGACCTCCGGGTTGAAGCTGTTGACCAGATTAGTCACCCCTATGCCGAGGTATTCGCCAAGCTTGGCGAAGTGATCGATCGCGTTCTGCTGGCCGAGCACGGCGTGCGCCACAAGCTCCGGAGTAGTCCGCGCCGGAAGAGGCAGAGCAGGGTTGTCGTACGTCTTCTCCGAAGCGTACAGTTCCCAGCAGCCGCGGCTTCCGCAGCTGCAGGGCAGCCCGGCGAATTCGATCGTCATATGGCCCGTCTCTCCGGCATAACCTCTGGCTCCCTTGTAGAGCTGGCCGTCGATAATGATGCCTGAGCCGATACCGGAGCCTGCACTGACATAGAGCAGATGGCGGGTGTCCCGGGCTGCGCCGAAATTAAGCTCGCCCTGCGCTCCGGCGTTGGCCTCGTTGTCGATCACGACGGGTACGGAGAAGGCGGACTGAAGCTCGCTGCACAGATCGACCCCTTCCCAGCCCAGGTTGGGAGCGAACAGGATGACACCGTTCTCGTCCACCATGCCGGGGACGCCGATGCCGATGCCGACCAGTCCATAGGTGGTGGAGGGGGCCTGCTCCGTGAGCTGCGCAATCATCTTCTTCATCTGGGCGAGGACAGGAGCGGGTGAATGCTGTTCAAGCGGGGAATCGCTTTCATAAAGGACCCGGCCGCCCAGGTCGCAGAGCATGGCCGTCAGCTGCTTCACCCGCAGCTCCATGCCGATGACAACGCCGGCCATGGCGCCGAAATGCAGCATCACCGGCTTGCGGCCGCCGCTTGATTCGCCGGGGCCGACCTCAAGCACAAGCTGCTCCTGGCACAGCTCGGCCACAAGATTCGATACGGTCGCCTTGTTCAGGCCGGTCATTTCCGACACCCTGGCACGAGACAGCGGCGCTTCTTTGCGAATGGTATGGAGGATGAGGGACTTATTGATTTTCTTGACCAACGCCTGATCGCCGGTGACTCTCACGGTCTGCACTTCCTTTTTCATAAATAAAAATGTATAAGCTGCATGATGAGTTATGGCCTTCTGAAATACCGGAAAACGCCGGTGTCTATAGGAACAGCTCAGGTGTTAATCTTGCCGCTTCACAATGGATATGCCTTCTAGTCTAGTGCCAACGATTCGGAAATGCAACCCGAAAAAAAGGTTTAAAAAAACTTTGTTTAAGCAATATACAAAGTCAGAAGGATGTGCTAAACTGCTCTTGTAAACGTTTGCCGTCGGCTCGATGGTCAAGAGCAATCATTCATTTTTCCAATATGAGGAGGAAGCTGTAATGGCTTATTTTGAAAGTGTGGGCAAGATCTCGTATGAAGGAAGCCGCTCCAAGAATCCGTTCGCGTACAAATTCTACAATGCTGAAGAGGTAGTAGCCGGCAAGACGATGGAGGAGCATCTTCGCTTCGCCATGGCCTACTGGCACACGCTCTGCGCAGGCGGCTCCGATCCATTCGGCGCTGAAACTGCAGTGCGCGCCTGGAATGGCTACAGCGCATTGGACAAGGCGAAAGCCCGCGTCGAGGCCGCTTTTGAATTCCTGGACAAGACGGGTATCCCGTTCTACTGCTTCCATGATATCGACATCGCGCCTGAAGGCGATTCGCTCCGCGAATTCTATGCCAACATCGATACGATCGTTGACCTGCTGGAACAGGGCATGAAGTCTTCCGGCAAAAAGCTGCTGTGGAACACGGCGAACATGTTCACCAACCCGCGCTTCCTGCATGGCGCAGGCTCGACCTGCAATGCCGACGTATACGCCCATGCCGCCGCCCAGATCAAGAAGGGGCTGGAAGTTGGCAAACGCCTCGGCGCCGAGAACTATGTGTTCTGGGGCGGCCGCGAAGGCTACGAAACGCTGCTGAATACCGATATGGGTCTGGAGCAGGACAACATCGCCCGCCTGTTCCACCTGGCGAACGATTATGCGAAGGAAATCGGCTTCGACGGCCAGTTCCTGATCGAGCCGAAGCCGAAGGAGCCGACCAAGCACCAATACGACTTCGACGCCGCCACTACGCTTGCGTTCCTGCAGAAATACGGTCTGGAGAAGACCTTCAAGCTGAACCTGGAAGCCAACCACGCAACGCTGGCCGGACATACGTTCCAGCATGAGCTGCGCGTTGCCCGCATCAACGGCGTGCTGGGCTCCCTCGACGCCAACCAGGGCGACATGCTGCTCGGATGGGATACCGATGAATTCCCGGTAAATGTGTACGATTCCACCCTGACGCTGTACGAAGTGCTGAAGAACGACGGTCTCGGCAAGGGCGGGATCAACTTTGACTCCAAGGTGCGCCGCGCTTCCTTCGAGCCGGAGGATCTGTTCCTTGCGCACATCGCGGGCATGGATACTTACGCCAAGGGTCTGAAGGTTGCTGCCAAGCTGATCGAGGACCGCGTATTCGAAGACGTTATCGAGAAGCGCTACAGCAGCTTCAAGGAAGGCATCGGCGCCGACGTCGTTGCAGGCAAAGCTACGCTGGCTTCCCTCGCCGAATATGCGCTGTCCAACGAAAATCCGCGTCCGAACGAATCGGGACGCCATGAACTGCTGCATTCGATCCTGAACCAATACATTCTGGCCGAATAGGCGAAGAGCTGCGGGCTGACGACAGGGCGGGCAACCGCTCTCTCTGTCAGCCCGTTTTGCTGCTTCCATAAGCAGAATACAGGAGGATATCTATGAACTATGTAATTGGTATCGATCTGGGCACCAGCGCCGTGAAGTCGGCTCTGGTAGACCGCGAAGGCCAGGTGGCGGGCGAGCATTCGGAGAGCTATCCGCTGATGAGACCGAAGCCGGGTTACAGCGAGCAGAACCCGGAGGACTGGGTGGAAGGCACGATCACCTCGCTGAAACGGCTGATGGAGAAGACGGGCATCCAGCCGTCGCAGGTTGACGGCATCAGCTTCTCGGGACAGATGCACGGTCTCGTGCTCGTGGAC
The DNA here is from genome assembly GCF_019904155.1 of Paenibacillus sinensis. GTDB lineage: Bacteria > Bacillota > Bacilli > Paenibacillales > Paenibacillaceae > Paenibacillus_AQ > Paenibacillus_AQ sinensis. The sequence continues at coordinate 68,066 of NZ_JAHCMB010000183.1, read as the reverse complement.
GAGGACGGCAAGCCGCTCCGCCCGGCCATTCTGTGGAATGACACGCGGACGACGGCGCAGTGCCGGAAGATCGAGAGCACGCTCGGAGAGCGTCTGCTTGACATCGCCCGCAACAAGGCGCTGGAAGGCTTCACGCTGCCGAAGCTGCTGTGGGTGCAGGAGAATGAGCCTGAACTTCTGGATCAGGCGAAGCTGTTCCTGCTGCCGAAGGATTATGTGCGCTTCCGGCTGACGGGCGAATACGCGACCGAATATTCGGACGCAGCAGGCACGCTGCTGCTGGACGCCGCAGCCAAGGACTGGAGCGCCGAGATCGCGCAGGCGTTCAATCTGCCGCTGTCGCTCTGCCCGCCGCTTACGGAATCGTTCGGCCAGACCGGCGGGCTTCTGCCGGAAATCGCAGAAGCGTCGGGCCTCGCTCCGGGAACGAAGGTGTTCGCCGGCGGCGCGGACAATGCCTGCGGCGCGCTGGGCGCCGGCATTCTGGGTGAAGGCAGAACGATGTGCAGCATCGGCACGTCCGGCGTCGTGCTGTCCTATGAGAGCGACAAGACGCTAAATCTGAAGGGAAGCGCCCATTTCTTCAATCACGCGGAGAAGGACGGCTATTATATTATGGGCGTAACGCTCGCGGCTGGCTATAGCCTGACCTGGTTCAAGGAGACATTCGCCGAAGACAAGAGCTTCAACGATCTTCTGGCGGGAATCGGCGATATTCCGGCCGGCAGCGGCGGACTGCTCTTCACGCCGTATATTGTGGGCGAGCGGACGCCGCATGCGGATTCCGATATCCGGGGCAGCTTCATTGGCATGGACTCGGGCCACAGTCTCACCCATTTTGCAAGAGCCGTGCTGGAGGGAATTACGTTCTCGCTCCGGGAATCCGTAGACATCGTCCGCGGAGCCGGCAAGGAGATCAAGGAAGTTGTGTCCATCGGCGGGGGAGCGAAAAATCCCGACTGGCTGCAGATGCAGGCGGATATTTTCAATGCTACAATAATTAGACTGGAAAGCGAGCAGGGACCGGCGCTTGGAGCGGCCATGCTGGCCGCCTACGGCGCAGGGTGGTTCGGTTCCCTGGAGGAATGTGCGGCTGCATTCATCCGTCCGGCGGGAGCGTATCAGCCGAATCCGGAGCAGGTCAAGCGTTATGAAGGAATTTATAGTCTGTACCAGGACGTATACGGCCAGACCCGTGAACTGAACCGGCGTCTCGCTGAATACCGCAACTAACAGCGTCCGGCAGAGCCTGCCGGACAAGCGACGAAGGAGTAAACTATGATCAAAGTGCTGATTGTGGATGATGAGCCTAAGCTGAGAGAGGGGCTGCGAACCTTGATACCCTGGGAGGAGCTGGGGTATACGGTTGTGGCCACAGCGGGCAACGGGGCCGAAGCGCTTAAAAAATATCATGTCTTTGCTCCGGAGTTGATTATCGCCGATATCCGCATGCCCGTTATGGACGGACTACGGCTGCTCAGCGAGCTGAGGCAGGCAGGAGAACGCTGTCATGTACTCATCTTAAGCGGGCATGCGGACTTCGAATATGCCAAGCAGGCGATCTCTCACCGGGCGGACGGCTATCTGCTGAAGCCCGTGGATGAGGATGAACTGATGACCTACCTGAACAATCTGCGGGAAGTGATTCTGAAGGAGTCCCAGCTCAGCCAGATGAACGCAGCCGAGCAGGCTGCGAGCCGAGAGGCGCTTCTGTACCAGCTTCTTCACTCCGGGGGGGAGAAGGCCGCTGCGGAAGAGGCAGCAGTGGCCCTGGGGCTGGCCGGAAAGGCGACGGAGGTCGTGCTGATCGAGCTGAAGCGAAGCGGCAAGAATGGGGATGAGCGGGAAGAGCAGGTTAAGCGCGCGCTGGAGCACCGCTGGTCCGAGCCGGACCGGGGGCTGTTCTTCAGCAATCCCCCATACCTGGGGCTGCTGCTGACCGAGCCGCTCCGCGATGAAGCCGCACGCGGCGAGCTTTGGCGCGAGCTGGACGGCCTGATCGCCAAGGAGGGCCTGGAATTCTCCGCGGCGGCGGGAGGCGCGGCGGGCGAGCCTGTCGCGGTCGCCACATCCTTCTCGGCTGCGCGCGAGTCTCTGGGCGCCCGCTTCTTCGGTGTCAAGGACACGCTGCTGAGCGGAAGACCGGAGGAATGGCCGCTGCCTGAAGCGAATTCCGGGGATTCGCAGGTACAGAGCGCGGAGAACGGTCTGCTGCTGGCGGTGGAGACGGGAAGCACGGAGAGCATGTCCGAGCTGGTGGGGCTGATTCTTGCGGGGCTTGTGTCCGAGCATCGGGAGGAGCGCTATCTCAAAGACCATCTGATGCGCATCATCAGCGGCGTTTCGGCGCGCCTTGAAACGGCCTATCCGGAGATCAAGCCTTTCATAGCCGAGAGCGCACATTCGCTCAGCCGGGTATACACCGCGGATTATTTGAGCGAGCTTCAATCCCGCGCGGCAGATTATCTGCAGCGCATTTCGGATGGCCTCAGCGCCGGCCGGGGCGATGAGATCAAGCGGATCACCGATTTGATCCAGCGACGCTACAACGAGAATCTCAAGCTTGGCACGCTGGCCGATATGTTCAATTACAACAGCGCTTACTTAGGCAAAATGTTCAAGAATCATACGGGTGAACACTTCAACACCTACCTGGACAAAGTGCGCATAGAGAAGGCGAAGCAGTTCCTGGCGCAGGGGATGAAGGTATACGAGGTGGCCGAAAGAGTAGGGTACATGAATCCTGACTATTTCAACGCCAAGTTCAGGAAATATGTGGGCGTCTCTCCGACCGCTTACCGGAAGGAACGCTGATCCGCTGATACCGCAAAGCTTCGGCGGATGATCGTGCCCGGGTTCCAGACCGCCCGGAAGAGCGGATGACCGGGCCAGGCTTCCGAACCGCTCGGAAAAGCGGATGACTGGTCCGGGTCCCGGACTGCCCCGAAGAGTGGAGGACGCGCCGCTCAGGGTGAATGCCGGCCCCCGCAGCTTCTACTCCGCCTCTTTAGCGCATGAACAGGCTGTCTTCGGCGTTTCCGCCGGAGGGGGTCTGTTTTTCTATTTTTCGAGTCCATAGATTTCCTGTTACCGCATCTCTTTGCCGATCGATCTTTCTCCGATATAGTTGTGTTATTATAGGGTGTTTTTATAGGGACCTCGAATTGCCTGGAAAGGGTGAGTACGATCAAATCTCTGATTCGCGCCATCAATGACATGAAGCTGAAGAACAAGCTGATCTTGTTCTATTGTCTGTTCGTTATGCTGCCCGTGCTGGTCGTCGGCATTAGCCTGACAAGCTATTACCGGAGTGAGGCGCTCAGCAGGGCGATCGATCAGGCCACTAACAATGTCGCCAAGATCAAGAGCCAGCTGTCTTCGCTGCTTCGCGTGCCGACGGATATTTCCAATCTGCTGGTCTTTGACCAGCAATTAAACGAGCTTGTCAATACGCGTTATGCCAATATTCTGGAGCTGACGAAGGCTTATAACAATTACAAGGTGTTCGATAAGTATATTTTGCAGTACCGCGAGATTTCGAATATCCGCTTCTTTATCGACAATCCTACGCTGGTGAATAATATGTCGATTTCGCCGGTGGACGCCGATATCAAATCGAGCATCTGGTTCAACTCCGTCATGAAGAATAAGGGGATCTATTGGCTGTATATCCCCGATAAGGATGTATACAGCAGCAGCCCGGCTGGCTCGATCAACAAGCTGAGCCTGGTCCGCCACGTAGCCTATCCGGAATTCCGCCGGACAGGCATCCTGATGGTGCAGATGAAGCCGGAAGGGCTGGAGCAGATGCTGTATCAGGAGCCCTTCGAGACGCTGGTTGTGGATGAGCAGGGCTACATTGCCGCGGCCAAAAGTCAGGAGCAGATCGGCCAAACGCTGGACTCGCTCGATATCGGCGCAGATCTGGGCACATCGGGGGAGAAAGTCATCAAGACAACTGTAAAGGGCGTTGATTCCTATGTCATAGTGAACGAGCTGACTCCGCTGTACAGCATCAGCAAGCTGAAAATTGTATCCGTATTCGCGACCGAGGATATTGTCAAAGACGCCAACAGGGTCAGCACACTCGGACTTATCATTATTCTTGGCGTACTCGTGGTAGCGCTTGCGATGGTCAATGCGATTTCCTTCCTGATGACCAACCGTCTGCTTCGCCTGAGCCGCCAGCTGAACCAGGTGGCGCTCGGCAATTTCAACGTGATTTCGAATATCGACGGCAATGATGAAATCGGCCAGCTGTCCCGCCAGTTCAATTATATGGTCGGCAGCATCAACCAGCTGATCGAGCGGGTTATCGAGAGCAATGAGCGGAACAGCAAGCTGGAGCTCGCCCAGAAGGAGATCAAATTCAAGATGATGGCCAGCCAGATCAATCCGCACTTCCTGTTCAATGCGCTGGAATCCATTCGCATGAACGCCCATATCAAAGGCGAGAAGGAAATCGCCAACACGGTAAGGCTTCTTGGCAAGCTGATGCGCAAGAATCTGGAGGTCGGGCGGGACATGGCGCCGATCAAGGACGAGGTGGAGATGATCCGTTCTTACCTGGAAATTCAGAAATTCCGCTACGAGGACCGGCTGGATTACGACTTGTCCGTTGATCCGGAATGCATGGATATTGTGATGCCTCCGCTCATCATACAGCCGCTGGTGGAGAACTCGGTGGTTCACGGCCTGGAGAACAAGGAAGGCGCGGTTCGGGTTGATGTGCATATTGCCCTGAAGGACGAGAATATCGAGGTTATGGTGCGGGATGACGGAGCGGGCATGTCGGAGGACCGGCTCGCCGAGATCAGGGAGGTCATCTCGAAGGCTGAGGATGAGCCGCGAAGCCGGATCGGTCTGCGGAACGTTCATCAGCGGCTGGTACTGTACTATGGTGAGAACCGCGGGCTTCATATTGAGAGCCGGGAGGGTGAGGGTACATGCATCACCTTTTCCATTCCGGAAACGGGGGAACATACGAACTGACAAACCCGCAATCTATATGGGGAATGTCAAATTCTTATGGGGTTTTACGTTAAATCTGTCGGGTACTGAAAGCGCATCCGCTAAGCTATGATATAAACATCATAACGAAGGGGGGATGTAGAAAGTGGAAGCGCTAACCGAGTCGAATGTACCGGCCAATGAAAGCGTAAACTCCTCTACCCCGCGCAAGAAGAAGTCGAATGGATGGTTGAAGAGCTTTGCTGAACAGAAATACTTGTATATGATGTCAATTCCATTCGTTATATGGGTGTTTATCTTCAGTTACTTGCCATTATGGGGCTGGACGATGGCCTTTCAAAACTACAAGCCATCAAAATCTTTTGGGGAACAAAAATGGGTGGGGTTCGACAACTTCACAAGGCTGTTCCAGGATGAACGGTTCTATCTGGTACTTCGCAACACCTTGGTAATGAGCGGTCTGGGATTGGTCTTCGGGTTCATAGTTCCAATTGTATTCGCTGTCATGCTGAATGAAATACGGGGGAACACCTTCAAGAGAACGGTTCAGACGGTTTCCTATCTCCCCCACTTTGTATCCTGGGTCGTCGTTGCGGGCATTGTGTCCAAGATGCTCTCGATCGACGGCGGGATTGTCAATCAGCTGCTGATGTGGACGCATATAATCGACACACCGATTCAGTTTATGGCTCAAGGCAAGTATTTCTGGGGAATTGTAACCGCATCCGATCTGTGGAAAGAAACCGGATGGAACGCCATCATTTATCTGGCGGCAATTACCGGTATTGATAAAGAACTGTACGAGGCATCCCGTGTTGACGGGGCCGGAAGATTCAAACAGATGTTCCATATCACGCTGCCGGGCATCCGTTCCACCGTCATGGTGCTGCTGATCATGTCCATCGGTCATCTGATCGGAATCGGTTTCGAGAAGCAGTTCCAGTTGAGCAACAACCTGGTTACCGACTATTCGGAAGTCCTTGACATATACGCGCTTAAATACGGTATACAAATCGGGCACTTCTCCTATGGTACCGCCATCAGTATGTTCACCTCGGTTGTCAGTATCATTCTGCTCCTGAGCGCTAACGGCTTGATGAAGAAATTTACCAAAGAAAGCATCATGTAGGAAGGGGGACTCAAGAAATGAATACGAAAGCTTTTAACATGACCAAAGGGGAGCGGCTGTTCGATGTGCTGCTGTATGTCTTCCTTGCAATCGTGATGATTGTCACCTTGTACCCCTTTCTGAACGTGCTGGCCATTTCTTTGAATGAGTCGGTCGACACGGTAAGGGGCGGCATATACATCTGGCCGCGGGCTTGGACGCTTGAGAACTACCAACGCATCTTCAGCTATACCGGGCTTATTCAAGGCTTCAAAATCTCGGTGCTCCGCACCGTGCTCGGGACGATCGTCGGATTGATCAGCTCCTCCATGCTGGCGTTCACGCTCAGCCGGCAGGAGTTCAAAGCCAGAAAAGCAGTCTCGGTCTTCCTGGCTATGACGATGTATGTATCCGGCGGCCTGGTTCCGGTGTACATTCTGATGCGACAGCTGAACCTGATCGGCAGCTTCTGGGTCTACATTCTCCCCGGCGCCGTATCCGCCTTCAACGTATTCGTCATTCGTTCCTTCATGGACGGTCTGCCCTTTGCCCTTCAGGAATCGGCCAAGCTTGATGGCGCGAATGATTTCAAGATCTACTACAAAATCATCATGCCGCTCTGCAAGCCGGTTCTGGCGACAATCGCGCTGTTCCTGGCGGTGGGCCAGTGGAATGAATGGTTCTCGACCTATCTGTACAACGGCAGCAAGGCGAATCTGACTACCCTGCAGTACGAGCTGATGAAGGTGCTGGCGACAACGAACCAGGGCGGGGCCATGACGAACGCCAACGATATGGCGAAGCAAATGGCGAATATCTCGCCGGAATCGATCAAAATGGCGATTACGATTGTCGTTACCGTACCGATTCTCATCGTCTATCCGTTCCTGCAAAAGTACTTTGTAGGCGGCATGACATTGGGAGCGGTCAAGGCTTAAAGCGCACGAACGGGAGATTAACGGGGCGTATCCGGCAAAGCCGGGCCCCGTTCCCGAATTCCTTCAACATCACGGTTTACTGGTTCAAATTTGCGTATTGAAATTTTTTTGGAGATTGTTTGCAAGCGTTATCTGAAAGCGTTATCCAAGTGCGTCATTCAAAGCAAGGCATAGCCAGGCTTGTCCTGATGATATGCATAGATGGTTGTACTACACATTATCAAGGGGGATAGTATTATGAAGAGTAAGGGCATCCGTTCCGCATTTTTGCTGTTACTGGCAAGTTCCATGATGATCGCCGGCTGTGGCGGGGGCAATAACAATAAAAACGAAAGCAAGGCATCTGATAGCCCTGCCGCATCGGCGGGAGCATCCGCCGGGGCTTCGGCAGCACCGGCAATGGATACGACACCGATTACATTTTCTTTCTTTGGCGCTGACGCCAGCCCGAACTGGAATAATATGCAGGACGACGTGGGCAAGGAGATCACCAAGAAGACGGGTGTTACGATCAATGCTGAGTACGATGTAGGCAGCGGCGGCGGACAAAGCCGTATCCAGCTCATGGCGGCCAGCGGCGAAGTTCCGGATCTTCTGTTCGGTAAAGCCGAAATCAAATACCTCGTTGACGCGGGCGAACTGCTTGATCTGACCGACCTGATCGACAAATATGCTCCGCATATCAAAAAAATCTTTGGCGACAACATGAACCGTTTGAAGTACAGCAACGACGACCAGGCGATCTACTCCATACCGACCAACATTGGAGTAGACGGCATATCGTTTGATGCCACAGGCGGCTTTGAAATTCAACATCGCGTTCTTGAAGAGCTGGGTTATCCGGAGGTCAAGACCGTTGAAGATTACGAGAAAGTGCTGAAGGAATACGTCGCGAAGCATCCGACGACGGATGGACAGCCGACCATCCCGCTGACACTGAACGCGGACGACTGGAAAATCATGATCACGGTCACCAATCCTGCCTTCATTACAACCGGGGCTCCTGATGACGGCGAATACTATGTCGATCCGAAGACGTACAACGCTCAGCTGCACTACAAACGCCCGGAAGAGAAAGAATACTTCCGCTGGCTGAACAAAATGTTCAACGAAGGCCTTCTCGACAAAGACACCTTCGTTCAGAAGGACGACCAATACAAGGCTAAAATCGCAAGCGGACGTGTTCTTGGACTGATCTCCCAGGAATGGGAGTACCAAGAAGCTGAAAATGCGCTGAAATCTGCCGGCAAGAACGAATACACCTATGCGCACTTCCCGGTAACACTGTCCTCCGAATACAAGGATCATGAACTGCAGAGTGCAGGTGTAGACGGCGCCGGAATCAGCATCAGCAAGAACTGCAAGGACCCGGTTCGCGCTATCCAGTTCCTCGACTGGCTCGCATCCGACGAAGGTCAGGTTCTGACTAACTGGGGTATTGAAGGCAAGCAGTATACCGTTGACGCAGACGGCAAGCGTACGATCCCTGCCGACGTGCTGAATAAGAAAGTCAATGACAACTCCAGCTTCGCCAAGGAGACCGGTATCGGCCTGTACACCGCTTTCGCTCCGCACTATGGCGATGGCGTGAAGGATTCGACGGACAACTACTATACGACCAATTTCCCTGAACAGATTGTGGCCAGCTATTCCGATGCCGAGAAGAAATCTCTGGCTGCTTACAAGGCAACAACCTGGAAGGACCTGTTCCCAAGCGAGAAAGACTTCCCGGCTAAAGAGTGGGGCGCTCTGTACAACATGGCTGTTCCGACTGACGGCGACTATCAAGTGATTTACCAAAAAACGCAGGATATTATCCGCAAACGCATTCCGGAAGCCATCCTGTCCAAGCAGGCTGACTTCGATAAAGTGTACGACAGCTTCATCGCCGAGCTGAACAAAGCGGGCGCCGAAGATATGGAAGCTCAATATACCGAAATGGTTAAGAAAAGAGTGGAACTGTTTACCGGCAAAACGCTGTAATCGGCTGATCGCACTTGATAGAATAATAGCATAACCGCAACAGACCCCGACATTATGTCAGGGTCTTTGCGCATTCTTGCGGATCTGTCCGCCGGCAAAGGAGAGCAGACGGAACAATGGACGAAACGAAGAAGGACTCCATCTGGAAATTAATCTATGAACGCCCTGCGGAGGTCTGGGAAGAGGCCTTGCCGCTCGGCAACGGAAGCTTCGGGGCGATGGTGTTCGGCGGAGCGGCGAAGGAACACTTGCAGCTCAATGAGGATACGCTGTGGTCGGGCTTTCCCCGGGACACGAACAATTATGAAGCGATCCGCTATTTGAAGCGGGCGCGCGAGCTTGTCTTCGCAGGCAAATACGCCGAAGCGCAGGAGCTTGTCAACGCGCGCATGCTGGGAGTCAACTGCCAGGCCTATATGCCTCTCGGCGATTTGTATATCGAAATGGACAATGCTGCGGAAGGCGCCGATTATCGGCGTGAGCTGGATCTGGATAGCGGCATCGCCCGCATAACTGCAGAAGCCGGTGGCTTCCCTTGTGCCCGGGAGATGTTCGTGAGCACTCCGGACGGCGTATGCGTCGTTCGTGTACAGGGACATAAGGGGAGTCTGAACGCCTCGGTCAGCCTGGACAGCGCTCTGTGCCATGTCATTCTCCCGGCCTCGGACGGAAGCCTAATGATGAAAGGACGCTGCCCGTCCAATATCGCCGACAACTACTTTGGCGATCATCCCGTTTCGGTGCTGTACGAAGATGGACTCGGCATGACCTTCGAGCTGTATGTGAAGGCGCTGGCCGAAGGCGGAAGCATCTCTATCGAAGATGGCGCCATTAAGATCACCGGGGCCGACAGCTTCACACTGCTGCTTGCGGCGGATACGAATTACGGGGAGCTGAAGAACAGGGCCGCCCATTTCGCGGCGGATTCTGAAGCTTCCGATGGATCGGCCGGGAAAGACCGCAGCGCGATTGAGCGGATTCTCGCGGTGGAAGCTCTTGCCTATGACGAGCTTCGCAGCCGGCATACCGCCGATCACCGGAAGCTGTTCCGGCGGGTCGATCTGGACCTCGGCGGCTTGGAGGCGGCCGGGCGGCCGACTGACCAGCGGCTCGCCGCTTACCGCGAAGGCGCCGAAGATCCGGCGCTTGAGGCGCTCCTCTTTCAGTACGGCCGCTACCTTCTGATGGGCAGCTCCCGTCCGGGCACCCAGGCTGCCAATCTTCAGGGCATCTGGAATGATAAGATTCAGCCGCCGTGGAACAGCGACTATACAACCAATATCAACACACAGATGAACTATTGGCATGCGGAGGTGTGCAATCTCGCCGAATGCCATGAGCCGCTGATCGGCCTTATTAAGGAAACGAGCCGAACGGGTGCAAGAACAGCGGCTATTCATTACGGCGCGCGCGGCTGGACGGCTCACCACAATATTGACCTGTGGCGGATGTCCAATCCGACAGGCGGAGACTCCAGCTGGGCCTTCTGGCCGCTGGGCGGCGTCTGGCTGTGCCGGCATCTGTGGGAGCACTACACCTTCAATCCGTCGGAAGGCTTTCTGAGGGAGACGGCTTACCCGCTGATGAAGGGAGCGGCTCTGTTCTGCCTGGATTGGCTGGTAGAATCGCCGGACGGCTACCTGGTTACCAATCCCTCGACATCGCCGGAGAACCGGTTCCTGGCTGAAGACGGCCAGCCCTGCTGCATCTCTGCGGGCTCGACGATGGATATGTCGCTGATCCGCGAGCTTCTGGCAAGCTGCGCCGAGGCTGCGGACATCCTGGGCGTCGATGAGGATTTCCGTGAGCAGCTGCATGCGGCGTCAGCCCGGCTTGCTCCTTTCCGAGTCGGCCATGACGGGCGTCTTCAGGAATGGTCCGAGGAATTTGCCGAGGCGGAGCCAGGGCATCGCCACGTCTCCCATCTGTATGGCTTGTATCCGGGCAGCCTGATCAATGACAGAGACACGCCCGAGCTTGTGGAAGCAAGCCGCAGATCGCTGGAGCACCGGATTGCCAGTGGCGGCGGCCATACCGGCTGGAGCTGCGCCTGGCTCATTAATCTGCATGCCCGGCTGGCTGAGGGCGAAGGCGCGTACCGCTTCGTCCGGACGCTGCTGACTCGCTCGGTGTATCCGAACCTGTTCGATGCTCACCCGCCTTTCCAGATCGACGGCAATTTCGGAGCTTCCGCGGGCATTGCCGAAATGCTGCTGCAGAGCCATTTGGGCGAAATCCATCTGCTGCCGGCACTCCCGGGCGCCTGGAAGAACGGCAGCGTCAAGGGTCTGAAAGCCCGGGGCGGATATACGGTGGATATCGAGTGGCAGAGCGGCGAGCTGGTATCTGCGCGAATCGCCGCTTCACAGGATGGCGTGCTTCGACTGCGCTATGACAGCGGGCTGGAGATTATGGTATCCGGCGGCACAAAGCCGTTGACGGACGGTCATTTGCTGGAAGCGAAGGCGGGCGAGGTTTTTCTCGTTACGGTTCAGCAGAAGGGATAAGTTCTCTTTGGCGTCGGGCGTTTTCATCCGTTAACCGCGCATTGGCGCGGGCTTCTATTTCCCGGTATACACTCATAGTCTAAAGGATGCCTTAAGAGGTATCCCCTGGGCCTATACAACCGGGAAGCCTTGAAAAGATGTTCTTTTTCTGAAAATTTGGCGCTCAAGTCGTATTGGAAATGAACCAGGAGACATGTAATATATGGTACAAGGCTAGAGGGCCTATATTACATATGCGGTGCTGCAAAATTGAACCAGGAAGGCTGAAAACGGATGGGAAAGATGACGAAGGCCATATTGCTCGGCATGCTGGCTGCGGCTGCCGTTCCACAGGCCGTATACTGGGGGATGGATTATGCTTATGCTGCAACGAATAGTGCGGCCATACGCTCCGTCAGCGATATGACCCAGCGGCTTACGGCAGCGATTGCCAGTCGCAAGGAGAATATCTCTTTTACTTATCAGGGCAGAACCGCCGGCTTGAAATCTCAAATCCAATCTGCGCTGGACAAGGCGATAACCGGAGACCCTTATGTGAATTACATAGTGGACAGCTACAGCTTCTCGTTCCGGGGAGGCGCCAATTCGGCCGCCGTAAGCGTGACGATTGCGTACCGGGAGACGCTTCAGCAGACCGCTTATGTGGATGAGAGGGTCAAGGCGATTAACAAACAGATTATCAAGCCGGGAATGACAGGGGACGAGAAAGTGAAGGCCATTCATGATTGGGTGGTTCTTCATCTGAAATACGATACGACTTATACCCGTTACACGGCTTATGAAGGGCTGAAGAGCGGAAGCACGGTCTGCCAGGGCTATGCGCTCTTGACCTATAAGCTGCTGAAAAACGCCGGCATTCCGAACAAAATAGTGGAAGGAACGGCCTGGCAGAACGGCTCCGGGATATCACATGCCTGGAATCTCGTTCAATTGGGAGGCCGCTGGTATCATCTGGACACGACCTGGGACGATCCGGTTCCCGACCGAAGCGGGAAGGTCAGCACGAACTACTACCTCCTAACCGACAGCGAGATGCGGCGCGATCATACCTGGACGAAGGCTTATCCCGCCGCGTCGGTAAAATATGCGGATGTGCTGAACGGCCTTGCCTCTTCGGGAGGAAGCAAGGTGGCCGTCTACCGGAAGCTGCAGCAAGAACTGCATTATAACGTGTACGAAGATGGCGGGGCTGTAAGCACACCGGCGGAGCTGACGGCGTTGGCCCGGCAGGCCAGGAGCAGCGGCAAGAGCTCTTTGCTCTTCCGGTACGGAGGCAGCGAGAGCCGCCTTGTCGGCGATCTTCAGACGCTGTACGGAGAAGGCTTTGACAATCTGCGGTACAGGACTTCTTCTCAGGATGGCACGCGGAGTTTGAAAGTGGAATTGTACTGGTAGTAGGCTGCCGGGGTGCAGGGGATTTTGGTGATTCTATTTATTTGGTGAAACACAAACGCCTTGCTTGGGCCGTGGGCCTGGGCAAGGCGTGTTTATGTTGTGTTGTTTAAGCTGTGCTGCTTCGCAACGAATGGCGGTTGATGATCTGCTCAGGGTTCGGTTATCGCTCATTAAGATAAGCGCGAATGACAATGTCCTGATCATGATTGCCAAATCCGGCACCATAAAGCGTTAATCCTCCTACATGTTCGGCCTGCTCTTCAACCGAGAAGCGAATCGTCCAGAAAGGCTCACTGAGCTTGAGATCCGCGATGGTCATATTCGACATCCGATCTCCGTCTATAGAGGTTCCCAAATCGTCAATACGAATGGTCTTCAATAATCCGTATTGATTCACGTTTCGATGCCACCAATCCGGAGTATATCTGCCGCGAGCCGCCCTGCCGAAATCGGCAGGACTCGTCCATGTTCCAAGTTTAACTCCGTTAAACATGAAGGTAATATCCGAAGGACAATGATCTTTTAAGCCTGGAGCTTCGGAAGCGATTTCCATTGAAATTTCGATGGCGCACACCGTTTGATCGGGAGGCAAATAGTTGGGCATTTTGTACTCTACATAACCCCGGCCGAACCAAAGGATGGAAGCTTGGACGCGCTCGGGATCGAGGAAATAACGCGGATCATCCCAAACCCCGATTTCTTTCTCACGGGTACCGATTCCGCAGGTAGGATATACTTCAAAAGCCGTGTAATGACCAACGGAGATGGATTGTTCTCTTATTCTGTTGCTTCTTTTAGCTGATGGCAGCTCGATCTCGATGTCATCTTGTTCGAGGTGACATATTTTGTGCGTTCCTCCGTTACGGCGTACTCTGCGGCTGCCAATGAGTTTCGCTTGTTCGAGCTTTCGGACGTGCATGGTAACGATGGAGGGACTGAGCTCCAGCTTAGCCGCTATTTCTTTCACGCTCATTTCTTTCAGAGCAAGCAAATCCATAATTCTCCATCTGACTTCACTTGCGAGCGCTTCATACAACACCATGTATTGGAGTTCTCCGTTTGCTTTGATCATACGCATTATCACCTGACCCAAATATTGAACTTGTTGAAATCACATTTATATTAATTTAATAAATATTGCGCTGAGGTTCAACCTTATTCTATTGAATCGAATTGGGCTTAGGTGTTTAATTTTCTTAGCAGATACTAATCGAATAGGATTCATAGATTTGTGAATTTATAATGAGGTGAAAAGAATGAAATACCAAAATCCGGTCATTAAAGGCTTTTACCCGGACCCAAGCGTTTGCAGAGCAGGCGATTCCTATTATCTGATCTGCAGCTCCTTTCAATATTTCCCCGGCGTCCCGATCTTTGAAAGCAAAGATTTAATTAACTGGCAGCAGATTGGCCATTGTCTTACAAGATCAAGCCAGGTTCAGCTCGAAAAGGTAAACAGCTCGGGAGGGGTATTCGCTCCAACCCTTCGTCACCACAACGGACGTTTCTACATGACAACTACAAATGATACGACTCGTCAAAACTTCTATGTGTGGACGGACGATATTTACGGCGAATGGTCAGAACCGATTTTCGTTGATCAAGGCGGAATTGATCCGGACTTATATTTTGAAGACCACAGAACGTATTTCATGAGCAACGGCTCTGACGATTTCGGAGTGGCGGGGATCGTTCAATGCGAAATTGATATTAATACCGGAGAAAAGCTGACGCCAAGCCGCATGATCTGGCAAGGTTCAGGCGGGCGTTATCTGGAAAGCCCTCATATGTATAAAATAAACGGCTTGTATTATCTGCTTGCTGCGGAAGGTGGAACCGAATATGGCCACATGGAAACCTACGCCCGGGGAGCTTCCGTGTCTGGTCCTTTCGAGGCTTATCCTCATAATCCGGTCTTAACGAACCGGAACTTGGGCGGCTATGAGCTGCAGGGCGTGGGGCATGGGGATCTGGTTCAAGACCATCAAGGAAATTGGTGGTTATTCCACCTGGGATTCCGGCAAATTGGGCAGTGGCAGACGTATCACCATCTTGGCCGCGAAGTGTTTTTAACCCCCGTTACTTTTGATGAGAGCGGCTGGTTTACGGCTGGTCATCATGGCACTTCCCTAATCGCTTTTGAGACGGATCGGATTCCGGAGAGCGTCATTCAAGCGGAGAAGCGGTCTTTTACTTTTGAAAATACGGAATGGGACAAAGACTGGTGCTATCTCAGACATCCTCATCTGCAAAATTATTTATTTGGGTCTAACAAACTGACACTTAAGGGGACGGAAATCTCCCTGGATCAACCAGACTCTCCGACCTTTATAGGTATTCGTCAGAAAGACTTCAAGGCAATCATTTCCTGTGAAGTAAGTCTTGCACTAGGAGAGGCCGGCATTACCCTCTATATGGACGAACAGCACCATTACGATTTAGCGGTTGTCAAAGGCATGAACGGATATAAGGTGATCGAGCGCCTTAACATCGGGGATATTAAATCCGTTCAAAATGAGATTGAATTGGGAGACGACAACCAGGCAACATTGGTAATACGGGCGTCAAATGAAGTGTATACCTTCCTTCTTCATACCGGCGGCAAGGAAATAACCTTGGGCACAGCTCAAACCAGATACCTTTCCTCCGAGGTTGCCGGTGGTTTTACTGGTGTAATCATCGGTTTATATGCTTATGGTGAAGGCGCTTCGGCCGTGTTCTCAAAATTCAAATGCGAGTATCTGTGAAGCTCACCTAACGAACCGGGGTATATAAAAATCGAGGACTCAAGCCGCGAGTGAACAAAAACGCAAAACAGCGATCCTCCAATAACCGGAAGATCGCTGTTTTGCTGCCATTTATAGACATTTCCGCGGCTTCTACAAGCTACGGCAACTTCGTATCAGATTGCACGGAGAGGCCGCTTTAGCTCCGGCGGCGTTCCGCCATCTGCTGCCAGACAGTACCGGCCGCCTCTTCGCCGGATTCGATCCGCTCCAGCGCCATCCGGGCCTGAAGGCCGACCTCGAATTCGGGGTCGTTCACCGCCGCTTCCAGTGCGTCACGGGCTTCTGCCGTGCCGACCTCATACAGGAAGCGCGCGGCCCGCCAGCGGACGATCTTGCTGCCGTCCTTCAGCGCCTCGGTCATGACCGGCGTCGCGGCGGGATCACCGATGTCGGAGAGGGTGTCTCCGGCTGTCCGGCGGACTGCCGGTGCGCTGTCCTCCATCGCTTCGTAGAGCAGCTGCATCGCTTCAGGTGTCCGGAGGTCGCCGAGATAGACGACGGCGAGACGGCGGATCTGCAGCTTCGGGTCTCTTAGCGCCCGGGATATCTCGGGCAGCAGCTGGGGCGAGGGCGTCAGATCGTCGAGGGCGGCGTAGCGGACGCGCCAGTCGTCGCTGGCGAGGTCCTGCAGCAGCTCCTCCTGCGACCGCTTGCTGCGCTCCTCGACGAATTCGCCCTCGGAGCGGCCGTGCGCAATCGCCTGTCGCACCAGCGAGTCCAGCCGTTCCTGCGGATAGGCGGCCTCGAGTTCTTGCTCGACCTCGCGGGCGATATCCACGGGCTCGCCATAGCGGACGCCGTAATCGGTGAGCTTGCGCTCTTTGATCATAACGGCGCTTGCCACATCGGTCACGGCTTCGGTGAACCGCTGCGACAGCGCGATGCGCTCCTCGTGGGCGCCGGCCTTCACGCGGATTTGCATCGGGATGGCGCGGAACATCTGCACGAACACCTGCGCCTCCCCGTAATGGGCGCCGGCGTTCTCGTCCGTCAGGCTCCAGTCCTGCCCGCCTGACTCTCCGCCGCCGAAGCGGGACTGGACTTCGCGGAGTATTGCGGCCCAGTCCGCCGAGGACTTCCGCTCCAGCGCGGCGAAGTCCGCGGTGTGGAAGACGCCCGCAACGCCAGGGATCGTCAGCATTTCCCGCGCCCAGGAAGGGGCGGATCGCAGCGTCTCGGGGGTATAGGTTCTGCGCAGGCCCGCTTCAAGCGTCTCGTCCAGATGAAGCTTCATTGTATTCGGGCTTGGCGTAGGTTCAATAAATGTAATTTTCATGCCGGTTTGGCCTCCTTGTCGCGTGCGGCGGCTACCGGCGAAGTCTCCGGTGCCGCCCGCGCCGTATCTTGGGTCTCCTGCGGCCGGTTCCGGCCGGGGAAGGCTGTATCCGCATTTTACCTTAAATTT
Source organism: Paenibacillus sinensis (assembly GCF_019904155.1). GTDB lineage: Bacteria > Bacillota > Bacilli > Paenibacillales > Paenibacillaceae > Paenibacillus_AQ > Paenibacillus_AQ sinensis. Next base: position 50,970 of record NZ_JAHCMB010000183.1, on the reverse strand, counting down.
AATTGAAATTACAAAACAGCGAGAACACGAGAGAACTGAGGGGAGCAATTGGCAGGCGCGTGTGGTGTGTGGGTCCCGCTCTCCAAGAGGAACCGTTCCGCCGAATCTGCTAGAATGAAATCATTCGAACTCAAGGACTGGCGTAAGGAGAGAAGGAGCATGCCGAAAATCCGTTACCGGAACATGGGCAATGTCAAGGTGGACAAGACGTTCAAAGAGCTTCGCGAGTGGCGGGGGGAACGCCGCCGGAAGAAGAAGGACTTCTCTTTTGCCGTTCCCGGTGTAACGCCGCGCGTGGACTATTTGATGAACAACCGCCGGGAGACGACGATTACCTGGATCGGACATTCCACGTTTTTTATCCAATATGAAGGACTTAATATTATTACGGACCCTGTCTGGGCGGAACGCATGGGCTTCGAACGGAGGCTGGCGCCGCCGGGAATGCGAATCGGGGAGGTGCCGCCGATCGATCTCATCTTAATCTCCCATTCCCACTATGATCATATGCATCTGCCTTCCATCCGCAGGCTGTACCGGGCGGAGACGAAGCTGATCGTGCCTGCCGGATTGAAGCGCAAAATGATCCGCAAAGGCTTCCGGAACTGTATGGAAATGCAGTGGTGGGAGAGTGTGGACATCGGCCGGTTGAAGCTCTCGTTCGTGCCGGCGCAGCACTGGACGCGGCGCACGCCGTTCGACACGGACACATCGCATTGGGGCGGTTATATTCTGGAGCCGGGGAATCCCGGAGATCGTATGGAGCAGGGAGGCGAAGGGGAGCAGCTGCTGCCTCATTTGTACTTTGCGGGGGACAGCGGATATTTTCCGGGCTTCAAGGAGATTGGACGGCGGTTCCAAATCGATGTCGCCCTGATGCCGATCGGCGCGTATGAGCCGGAATGGTTCATGGCCTTACAGCATGTGAACCCGGAGGAAGCCGTGCAGGCGTTTCTCGATGTGGGAGCGGAGACGATGATCCCAATGCACTACGGCTCGTTCCGTCTTGCGGACGATACGGCGCAGGAGGCGCTGGACCGGATGGAGGCGGCACGGGCCTTGCGGGGAATCGCGGAGGAGCGGATCAAAGTGCTGGGGAACGGCGAGACGCTTGTCATTCCTCCCGTGGACGCGAAGCATAAGAAGGTGGACGCGAGCTTGCCCGCCTGGTAACGTTGCAGAAGGAGATCAGCCGCATTATCAGCAAATGCTGCCTGTAATCTCCGCCATTGCGCCTTAATGCGGACGAAATCAGCCCATTTGCGGCACGCGCGGGCGGTTTTGTGCTATAATATGCCGGAAACCTAAGTGTAAAGGATGGTATGAATACATGATCAGTACAAGCGGCGTGACTCTCCGTTACGGAAAACGCGCACTTTTTGAAGATGTAAATATAAAGTTCACTCCCGGGAACTGCTACGGTCTGATCGGAGCCAACGGCGCCGGCAAATCGACGTTCCTGAAAATTCTGTCCGGCGAAATCGAGGCTAACACCGGCGACGTGCATATTACGCCAGGCGAGCGCATGGCCGTCCTGAAGCAGAACCATTTCGAGTACGACGAGTATCCGGTGCTTGAGACGGTTATCATGGGCCACACTCGCCTGTATGACATCATGAAGGAGAAGGATGCGCTGTACGCCAAGTCCGATTTCTCCGAGGAAGACGGCCTGCGCGCCGGGGAGCTGGAAGGCGAATTCGCCGAGCTGAACGGCTGGGACGCCGAGCCGGATGCCGCAGCGCTGCTGATCGGTCTTGGCATTCCGCGCGAACTCCATGACAAGAAAATGGCGGAGCTTAGCGGCAACGAGAAGGTCCGCGTCCTGCTTGCCCAGGCGCTGTTCGGCCGCCCGAACAACCTGCTGCTTGACGAACCTACCAACCACTTGGACCTCGAATCGATCCAGTGGCTGGAGAACTTCCTGATGGACTACGAAGGCACTGTCATCGTCGTATCCCATGACCGTCACTTCCTGAACAAGGTGTGCACGCATATTGCGGACATCGATTTTGGCAAAATCCAGATGTACGTCGGCAACTACGACTTCTGGTACGAATCCAGCCAGCTCGCGCTTCAGCTGCAGCGGGAATCGAACAAGAAGAAGGAAGAGAAGATCAAGGAGCTGCAGGCGTTCATTCAGCGCTTCTCCGCGAACGCTTCGAAATCGAAGCAGGCGACTTCCCGCAAGAAGCAGCTGGATAAGATTACGCTTGACGATATCCGTCCGTCGAACCGCAAATACCCGTTCCTGAACTTCAAACCGGAGCGTGAAGCGGGCAAGCAGCTGCTTACCGTCACCGGCCTGACGAAATCGCTGGAAGGCGAGAAGGTGCTGGACGAAGTGGGCTTTGTCGTGAACAAGGGCGACAAGATCGCACTGGTCGGACCAAACGGGCTGCCCAAATCGACGCTGTTCGATGTCATCATGGGTGAGGCTGAAGCTGAATCCGGCGAATACAGCTGGGGCGTCACGACCAGCCAGGCTTATTTCCCGAAAGACAACTCGAACTACTTCGACGGCGTGGATCTGAATCTCGTGGAATGGCTGCGCCAGTACTCGAAGGATCAGGATGAGACCTTCCTGCGCGGCTTCCTGGGCCGCATGCTGTTCTCCGGCGAAGAAGCGCTGAAGAAAGCAAGCGTATTGTCCGGGGGCGAGAAGGTGCGCTGTATGCTGGCCAAAATGATGCTGAACGGCGCGAACGTGCTCGTGTTCGACGAGCCGACGAACCATTTGGACCTCGAGTCCATTACCGCGCTGAACAACGGACTGATCGATTTCGACGGCACGATCCTGTTCACATCGCATGACCATCAGTTCATCCAGACGATTGCGAACCGGATTATCGAAATTACGCCGAACGGCATTATCGACCGCTCCATGAGCTATGACGAATATCTGGAGTCGGACGAAATCAAGGAGCTCCGCCAGCGGATGTATCCGGTTGAAGTGTAAGATTCGTAATTAGCCTATAGGTTAAAAAGAGCGCCCCGCAGCCATTCTGCGGGGCGCTCTTGTCTATGAGGGGGCCGAGGGCAGCCGGATCGCAGCCCCGGTCAACGCAGCCTAGTCAATGATCCTCGGCCAAATGAAAATCGGCGGTCCGGATCAGCCGGGCGGGTGGCCGAGAGGCGGCAGCCCCGGCCTAAACACCGGCCCCCCGGCCGTAGTGCCAGCCCCCGCCCTAAACATCGATCCCCCAGCCGCAGCGCCAGCCCCCGCCCTAAACATCGGTTCCCCGGCCACAGCGCCAGCCCCACCCTAAACCCCGGCCCCCAGCCGCAGCGCCAGCTCCGGCGAAAACCCCGGTCCCCCAGCCGTATTGCCAACCCCCGTCCTAAACCCGGGCCCCTAGCCCGCTTTAAGGAAGCACCCTCGCGATAACCCGGGCGATCGAGGAATCCGCTTCGATATTCAGCGGAAGGGCGATCACTTCAAAGCGGGAGACGCCTTGAAGACGGTCCAGATGAGCCAGGTTCTCGATAATCGGAACCCGGCTGCGGAAGAAGATGGAGTGGACGGCAAAAGGATATTTATCCGGCGAAGGAGTATCCATGCCGACCATCTTGACGGATTTGCGGACGAGCAGCTCGGCAAGCTCCGGTGCCATGACCGGGTAATCGCTGAAATATCCGGGCTCTCCGAACAGACGGCTGTGGCCGCTGTGCAGAAGTACGATTGCGCCCGGCTTAACCAGCGTCTCGTACTCGGGAAGACAGGGAATGACGCCGTCTTCCCCGGGCCGGACATCCAGCAGCACTCCTTCGCCGATAAAAGTGTCCGGGGGGTATTCGTTGATGTATGCCGTACAGTCCGTCAAGTGCATATGGCCGTCGATATGTGTGCCCGCGTGCATGTTGATCGTCAGCAGATGGTTGTTATACCCGTTCACGGTGAATACGGCGGAACGCTCCAGCTTCGTCTTACGGTCTCCCGGGTAGACCGGAAGCCCGTCATGAATCGGATGGGACAGATCGATAATCATGTCTATCGCTCCCTTCAGTGACCGGAGCCTTCAGCGTCCGGTCTTCAATAAAAAACGGAGCCTTCCGGCTGCATTCGAACTGGGAATGCGGCGTCCGGAGAAAGCCCCGTTGTGGTTCCGTTATAGGGAAGCCCGGTCTTCAGGACCCGCCGGTGCGGCGGCGCTGGTTGTTCGGCTTCTTGTTGTTCTGGGTCTTGAAGGTTTTGGCGGCTCCGGCATTGAAGGCCCCCGGCTTGGAGCCGTTCTGCTGCTTCTTCTGCTCGAGCTTGGCCCGGATGGCGTCAGCCAGATTAACTTTGGGTTTATCACTGCTTTCGGTCATATCGATCCTCCTTGAAGCTTGTCATGAGCTTATTTTATAGCTTTTTGAAAACGCCGACAAGAAGCAAGTCCGAAGGTCCCGGCACCAACCATTTGCCTAACCCCAGTTTCCAGAATTAACTGCCGGTCATGACCTAAAAGCTGGCAGCAATTATAAAATAAAGGAGAAATCATGACCATAGACCTGTCCGTTTACCATGAATTGGCATATGGATTTGTGAGATTTGGTGCATGTTCCCATTTTCCCGGGGGCCTATAATGAGGGCAGAAAACAATAACGGCGGCGCCACCCTTGTTGATTTTCTCATCATAGCTTACTAACCGGGGGAACGGTATGAACAAACGATCGAAGCAGCTTTTTGCCGCGTTGTTTTTTTCGGCTGCCCTGTTTACGGCAGCATCACCGGTCGGGACCGGGTCTGCCCAGGCGGCCTCAGCTTCCGCATCATCCTTAACGGGCGTTATTGAATCGACAGTCCGGCTCCGCAGCGAGCCCTCCGTCAGCAAAGGCACGGTTCTTGGCTATTTGAGAAAAGGCGATTCCGTGGCCATTCTGGAGAAGAGCAACTCTTATTTCTACAAAGTCCGCACCGCGGACGGCGACATCGGTTATGTCAGCTCTCAGGATCAATATATTTCGGTTTCCCGGACCTCGCCACCGGCTCCCGCGCCCTCGCAGGAACCGCCGGCCTCGTCAACGATTGAGACGGTTATAGCAAGAGGCATGAGCTATCTCGGAACGCCGTATGAATACGGCTCCAGCCGCAGCGATACCTCGACCTTCGATTGCTCGGACTTTGTCCGGCAGGCTTATCTGGAAGGTGCGAATATCAAGCTGCCGGCGGACTCCAGACAGCAGGGAGCATGGGTCCGCTCGAACAGCACGGCCGTAACCGATGTTTCGAAGCTCAAGCGGGGAGACCTGATGTTCTTTATGAGCTACCGGGGAAGCTCAGCTTCGGCTTACGCCGGAATCGACAAATCCGCACAGACGATCACCCACGTGGCGATTTATCTGGGCGATGGCCAGATTCTGCATACGTACTCGGCCTCTTCCGGAGGCGTTCGGGTCGATCAATTAAGCGCTTCTTGGATGAACCGGTTTATGTTCGGAGGATCGGTCATCCGCTGATCATAGAGTTACCAATAGCAGAAAGAAGCGATTGCAGTACGGTTTGTGACGGGTGCAGTTTGCGGGGAAAAGGGGATGTCCACTGCCGTTTGAGGCAGGAAGGATATCCCCTTTTTCTGTGTCCGGACATACGCATCGCGGCAAAAAGGACGCAAGGCGGTGATCCCTTGGTCTGGAGGCGGTTCCAACCCCAATGAGACCGCCTCCGCAATTAACCGTATTAAGCTATGGCATCAAGACCTCGGCAGGGTTCGGGACCATCACCCAGGCCAGGCCCAGCCAGGTGTATACCTCTCTCCATTCATTGCCATAAGCGTCTGTGGCGATTTCTCCCGTCGTATCGACCGTCTGCGGAGCGAGTACGCCGGCCTTCAGCATGATGGAGCCATTGGTGAAATAGAACGGGGTGTCGCCGGTCAGAACGATCACCGGCGTAGCGGGAACGACATCGGCTGGTGTAATGACCGGCTCCGAATAGGTGCTGGTTGTGACCGTCTCAGGGGCTGCAGTTGCGGTTCCCGGGTCATCGGCGGCGGAAGCGGTAGCTCCGAGCGAAGCGGCGAGACCGATGGCGGTGGCGATGCTGACGATTCTTTTCAATTGCAATTCCTCCTTGAATTTGGTGTGCACGACCGATCTGGTTGATGTGCCGGTAATTCAGTATCCTAGTAAACCCAAATAACGCTCATGAACCAGAGGCTTATTTTTTCATTCGACAGGCATTCGGACGCAGTCTGGCGAAATGATGTATAGGACGGCGCGAGCAGCCGCCGCAGAAAGTTCACAATGCAGGGAAAGGATCGAAGCGTAAATGGAATCGAAAGTAGCGCGTAACAAACGGGGCAGTGCGCTGCTGCGGCTTCTTGTCGGCCTGGTGGTGGTGGTGCTTCTGGCAGGTGCTGGTCTGGTATGGTATGCGGCCCCGCAGAAGAAGCTCGACCTGGCATATACCCCGGTCGATTTTGGACCGAAGCTGCTGCAGATGGCGAAGAACCACAGTCCGGTGCTGACGCTGAGCGAAGAAGAATTGAATCAGCTGTGCAAGAAGGGGCTGAACGACTACATAGCCGAACATCCGTCCACTTTTGTCCGGATAACAGGATCGGAATTTGCCCAGAACGGGAACCGGCTGACGGCGGATATTACGGGGAAGGCGGGACCGCTTCCCTTTGGAGCAACCATCGGCATGCTGATGGAGGTAACTCCCGGAGGCGGAGGCGTGCTGACGCTGCATCATGAATATACCGAGATTAGAGGACGGGAGCTGCCATCCGGGCTTCTGTCTCTGCCCGATATCAGTGTTCCGCTGAGGGAACATATGCCGTTCATGGTGGAGGTTAAGAGCATGAAGCTGCTGGACAGCGGAATCAGCGTTTCTTTTGATGTGGACTGGAGCAATCTGCTGAATCTGCTGCTGAAATTGAAATAAGCCCGAAGACCCCTTCATAAGGTGGAGGTTTTCCGGGCATGCTTCATGTTTTTTTAAGTGGGCATAGGCCCAATCTTTCCAAGTACCGCATACACTTACAATGACCGGGATTCGCGTCCCGTGAAGAGGAAGACAGCGAAGAGGGCCTGTGCTTTTTTACCGCCGTATGTAGGACTTGAAACAGGGCTTGCGGCGGATGGAATAAGGGCTTGACAGCCCGACTGCGTGTTGTTTCGGCCCGTAAATCAAGGGGTAACTAGACAATATTAAGGCAGGCCGCAGGCGCCAGACAATTTGAACCGGAGGGAGTTTGCCATATATGATTATCAGCCTTAGCGTCGCACTTATTGCTGTTGCATTCGCCGTTCTTGTTATTTTTCTGATCAAAACTCTGAATGCCGCCAAGGGATCTCTTGAGAAGGTAAGCCAGACGCTTCAGGAGGTCCAGAAGACGGTTGACGAATTGACCTATGAGGTGAAGACCACTGTCCGGCACGCCAATGATCTAACGGCTGACGTTCAGGGCAAGATCGAGAAGATCGATCCGATTATGGACTCGGTCAAGAACCTGGGAGAGGTGCTCGCCGAGCTTACCCTGACTTTCAAGCAGGTATCGGTTACCGGTATCGAGAAATTTCGCAAGACCCGGGAGCTGAAGGAGAAGGCGGAACATGTGTCCGTTGACAGCACCAAGCCAAGCCCGGCGGAGGAGCGAACGGTTAATTCCTATGACGCAGTCTACAGCAGCGGCAAAAAGGGGAAGACGGCGGTTGTGCTGAAGGGCGTAGACGTGGCTGCGGTGCTGTGGCAGAAATTTCGCACGAACAAGCCGGCCGGTAAATAACAGGGACTTCATGCAGGCGGCGATCATGCGCTTTTTTAAAATTTCAGAAGGAGGAGATTGTCATGAAAGTACTTATTGTATTGCTGGTGCTCTTCTCTCCTTTTGCTGCGCAGAGCGCGCCTGCTCCAAGCGCCTTGTCCGTTCCGGCAGATTACGCTCTCCATACGGCTTCCGCGCAGGCCGTGCGGACCGTGGAGGACCGTTATATCCGCACATTCGATTCCCTGGCTGGTGTTCCCTTGTACGCGACCACGAATGAGCTGATCGAGCTGAAAGGCCAGCCGCTCGCAATCGTGCCGGACCCCTGGGAGGATTCCCTGGAATTTCGTTACGCGGATATGTCGGCCGGAATCACCGCCGGTGCAGTATCGTATATACATGTCAGTCCGGAGCAGGTTTCGGCTTACGGCCTGAAGCTGAACGGAAGGGAGATCGATCCGCTGCGGGATACGCTGAAGGACACGCTTGGGTCGCCGGATTTCGCTGCCGAGGACGGGGATGTCTACATGCGGGGCCATATGGCGCTTAAAGTGTATGTTGACCGGCAGACCGGCCAATGGCGGGGGATCGATTTGTTCGACGATTATTCGGACTGATGCGATGTTTCAGCGGCTGCGGTATAGGGTTAATAACAGGATGATTGTCACATTGCCGTCCTTGTCCCCATGAAAATGGCAAAGGAGAGTGAAATCATGGATTCTATCGGAGCCCAGGCATATGCCAAAATCCTGGAAAATGGCGTGCAGGCGATTGAAGAAGTGAAACGGCTGCTGGACAGCGGATATACGAGGGAAGACATCTACGTTATTAGTCATGATCAGGACCGGGAAGACCGCATCGTGGAGGCTGCCGGCGCAAGTGAGGTCGGCTTGAGCGAGGAAGGACTGTTCGGCACGCTTGCGAATATGTTTCGTTCACGGGGAGACGAGCTCCGCTCCCAAATCTCTTCTCTTGGATTCAGCGAAGCGGAGGCCGATTTCTATGAGCAAGAGCTTGATTTGGGCAAAGTGCTCGTCATCGCCAAGAGGAGATCGTCGTGAGATAGCAGAATATGCTCCGGAAAGGTTCATAGTCCAATAACGTAACCTCCAGAACCACGTGTCAGTGGGGCTGGAGGTTACTTTGTTGGGGGTCATTACATATTGGGCGGCTCCGGAGCAGGAAATAACAGATCAGGTCAGGCAGATGTTGTGGATAGCGAACCCCTGGCGGATTGTCGTATCATGGAAGAAGCGGTTTCTTTCGTAACCAGTCGAAAAATGAATTCAGGCGAGGTGGAGGCATGAAGATTCTTGTCGTTGACGATAACCCTACCAATATTATTATAATCCGGGAGATTCTGAAGAAAGAGGATTACCGGAACGTAATTACGGCGGCTTCCGCCATAGAAATGCTGGAAATACTCGGAGTCGGCCGGAACAACAGCGAGCTCAGACCGAAGCATCCGGATGTTGATCTGATTCTCCTGGACATGATGATGCCTGAGATGGACGGGATCGAAGCCTGCCGGATTATTCAGCGGTATGAGAAGCTGAGGGACATCCCCATCATTATGGTAACTGCGGTTGGCGACTCGAAGAAGCTGGCCGAAGCCCTTGATGTGGGCGCGGTCGATTATGTTACCAAGCCGATCAACAAAGTGGAGCTGATGGCGAGAATTCGTCTCGCACTCCGGTTAAAGGCCGAGAAGGATTGGCATAAGGAAAGGGACCAGCGCATTCAGTACGAGCTTAAGCTGGCGGCGCTCGTTCAGAATGCGGTGCTCAGCCTGCCTCTGGAGGAAGAATTGTTCGAGGTCCACGCCATTTATCAGCCTTCATTCGAGTTGGCCGGCGATCTGTACGCGTGGTACGCGCTCGGGGATGGGCGATACGGTGTCATTCTGCTGGACATGATGGGACACGGCATTTCCTCCTCTCTCTTCTGCATGTTCATCGCCTCCGTGCTGAAGGATACGGTAACTACGTATGTGGAGCCAGAGAAGGTGATACAGGAGCTTAACCGCCGTTTCAATCAGCTGTATATCGAGAAGCAGCTGATCCAGTATTATTTTACGGCGATTTATATGGTGATCGATACGAAGCTGCAGCGCATCGACTATGTCAATGCCGGACATCCGCCCGCGCTGCTCTTTGACGGCAATTCCGCAGAGCCTGTGCTGCTGGAGAGCAACTGCCATCCGGTCGGTCTGTTCGACCGCATCGAGGCCGCCCCCCAAAACCTGACCTACGAGGATGACGGGCATCTTGTCATGTACACCGACGGCCTGCTCGAAATGGTCAGCGGCGACCAGTCTGAGCAGTTGAACTTTCTAATAGACCAGATGAGCACCGGACATGTATGGGAGGAAGAGCGGATGAGAGCCGTGTTCTTCAATGAGCAGGCGCCCGGTGAACGCGATGATGATAAGTGTCTGGTGTGGATCTCACTGAAGAAGGGAAAGCGATAATCCATGAAGATTAAGGCGAAGCTGCTGATCGGCTTTCTGACGCTGCTGCTAATAGCGCTGAGCCTGACGCTGATCGGATATGACAGGCTTAACAGGATGAACGGTCAGATGGAGGGGATTTACCAGGACCGTTATCAGAAGATTCTCGCATCCTCCGGGATGCGCGGAGAAGTGAACGGCATGGCCCGCATCCTGACCAATGTAATGCTGAATCCCGATTCCAATCTGGCGATTCAGAGCAATGAGATCAGGCAGAGCAAAATCCGCGCCGATCAATTCGCCGCTCAGATGAAGGCTCTTAAGCAGACTGTTGAAGAGGAGCAAATGTTCACGGTGATCGAGGAGGCAGCGTCGGCTTATTACTCCTATCAGGACCGGGTGCTGAGTCTGCTTGAAGACGGAAATCTGGCGACGGCCAATGCCTTCCGTCAGCAGACGGGGATCTCGGTCCAGAATGAAGTGATATCCAGCCTGAATAATCTGGCCGAGTTCGAGAATTTGAAAATCAACGAAGAAATAAACACGGCCAAGAGCGCCTATCAGCAGTCGATCCAGATTGTCATCGCCGTTATGGTGGCGGGGCTTCTGCTGGGGCTTGGCATTATTCTGTGGGTGCTGCCGAGCATTAGCAAAGGGCTTAATACCGTATCCCGGATGGTGGCCAGTCTGGGAGACGGCAGAATGGGCGATTTGCAGAGCATCAGCTACGCCTCGAATGACGAATTCGGCAGCGTCGTCCGCGCGTTTCAGATTATGGCCGGGGATCTGGAGGAGAGGCAGGAGAAGGAAGCGGCCTACATCAAGGAGCAGCAGGATCATGCCTGGCTGAACGCCAACGTTGCGCGTACCACGGAGCTGTTGCGCGGTGTCAATTCCCTGGGCGAGATATCCCAGACCTTCATCAGCGAGTTCACGCCTGTGGTCGGCGCGCAGTTCGGCGCCGTCTATCTGCGGGAGAAGAACAATCCGAACCGCTTCGAGATCAAGGGCGCATATGCCTTTGACGAGAGCAAGCCGAAGAGCGGATTCGAGCTCGGAAGCGGGCTAGTGGGCCAATGCGCGCTGGACAAGAAGCCGGTTCTTCTGCAGGAGACACCGGATACCTATTTCAACGTCGCATCGGGCTACGGCTCCGGCCGCCCTGGATACATCGCCTTGTACCCGCTGCTGTTTGAGGATGAAGTGCTGGGGATAATCGAATTCGCCTCGTTCAAGCCCTTCCCGGAACTCCATTATGAGTTAATGGAACAACTGGCTCTCAATATGGCTGCTATCGTCAACAATATTACTCACCGGCTGGCTGTGGAAGAACTGCTCCGGGAGTCGCAGGCGCTCACGGAAGAGCTGCAGTGCCAGTCCGAGGAGCTTCAGACCCAGCAGGAGGAGCTGCGCCGCTCCAATGAGAATCTGGAGGAGCAGACGGACGCCCTGAGACGCTCTGAGGAGCTGCTGCAGCGCCAGCAGGAGGAGCTTGAGCATTACAACAGCGAACTGGTGGACAAGACCCGCTCCCTGGAGGAGCAGATTCAACTGGTTGAGGAGAAGAAGGACGAAATCGAGGAAGCGCGAAGCCAGCTTGAGAAGCAGGCTTCGCAGCTTGCGGCTGCAAGCAAATACAAATCCGAGTTTATGGCGAACATGTCGCATGAACTGCGTACTCCGCTGAACAGCCTGCTTATTCTGTCCCAGCTGCTGGCCGAGAACAAGGATGGCAATCTGATGGAGAAGCAGGTGGAATTCGCCCATACCATCTATACCTCCGGAGCCGATCTGCTGAAGATGATCGACGAAATTCTGGATCTGTCCAAGGTCGATGCCGGCAAGATGTTGCTGAACCGCGACAAGGTGGCGCTCACGGATCTGAAATCATTCGTGAAGCATAACTTCGCGCCGCTGGCCCAGAAGAAGGGCATTGCGCTTCGCCTGTCCTTCAACGAGCCGCTGCCGGATACGATTGTGGTTGACGGGTACCGGCTGAAGCAGGTGCTCCGCAACCTGCTGTCCAATGCCTTCAAATTCACAAGCAAGGGCCATGTGGAGTTCTCGGTCAGCCGGGCCGAGGAGAAGCAGCTGCCGGTGTACCTGCCGCTTGACCGCGAATATTTGGCTATCGCGGTCAAAGACACCGGCATCGGCATACCGGAAGACAAGACGGACCTCGTATTCGAGGCCTTCCGGCAGGCCGACGGCACAACGAGCCGCAAATACGGCGGCACGGGCCTGGGGCTGTCCATCAGCCGGGAGCTATCCCAGGTGATGGGGGGCGGCATTGTGCTGGAATCGGAGGAAGGCACGGGGAGCGTGTTCACGCTCTTCCTGCCGACCTTTGCCGATTACAGCCAGCTGCCGGGCCTGGCGGCGGCGGGAGAGGCTGCGGCCGGCGGCGAGGCTGCCAAGGCCGAGGCGCTGCCCGAACCGGCGGAGGTGAAGGCTCTGCCGGCACCTGAGGCCGAGGCGCCGTTCGCGGACGACCGCGATAATCTGGGGCCGAGCGACAAGGTGCTGCTCATCATCGAGGATGACCGGAAGTTCGCGGACATTCTGCTTGATATGGCGCACAGCCGGGGCTTCAAGACCCTGGTGGCGCTGCGGGGGGATACCGGTCTCTCAATGGCCAAATCCTATCTGCCGGATGCGGTCATTCTGGACATCCAGCTGCCCGTCATGGACGGCTGGGCGATTCTGCGGGAGCTTAAGGGAGAGGCGAGTACCCGGCATATTCCGGTTCACGTCATCTCGATTAATGAAGAAGTGAATCAGGGCCTGATGATGGGGGCGTTCGCCTATCTGAGGAAGCCTTCCGGCAAGGAAGCGCTGGAACGGGCCTTCACCCGGATTGAGGCCTATACGGAAAGCACGCTGAAGCATCTTCTGATCGTCGAGGATGATGATATCCAGCGGCGGTCCATTATGGAGCTGATCGGATACGACGATGTGGCGATAACAGCCGTCTCCACTGGAGGCGAGGCTCTGAGTGAGCTCCGCAAGCGCAAATACGACTGCATGGTGCTCGATTTGATGCTTGGCGACATGGACGGCTTTGAGCTGCTTGATCATATCCGGGACGATGAGGAGCTGGGTGACCTGCCGATTATCATTTACACCGGCAAGGATCTAGACATCAAGGAGGAAACCAGACTCCGCAAATACGCGGAATCGATCATCATCAAGGATGTCCGGTCGCCGGAGCGCCTGCTGGACGAGACGACGCTGTTCCTCCACAGGGTGGAGGCGAACCTGCCGGAGGACAAGCGGAAAATCCTGCGGAAGCTTCATAATAAGGAAGAATTGTTCGTAGGGAAGAAGATTCTGCTCGTCGATGACGATATCCGCAACGTCTTCGCGCTCTCCAGTGTGCTTGAGGGTTATCGGATGGAGGTTAAATTCGCCGAGAATGGCAGGGAAGCGCTGGAAGCGCTGGCGGAGAACCCGGACTTCGATCTGGTGCTTATGGATATGATGATGCCGGAGATGGATGGATTCGAGACAATGCGGAAGATCCGCGAAATGCCGCAGTTCGCCAAGCTTCCGATTATCGCCCTCACCGCCAAGGCCATGAAGGAAGACCGGTTCAAGTGCATTGAAGCCGGGGCTTCGGACTATTTGAAGAAGCCTATCGATACCGACCAGCTTCTTTCATTAATGCGGGTGTGGTTGTATTCGTAGCGGGTAAAACGGGGTAATAGTCATAAAGACAGAATTTATCGCCGCAAGCCAATGAGCGGCGTACGCAAGGGAGCATCGATTGCCATGACGCCGTCAGAGGAAGGGAAATACGAGTTGTCCCTTGCCGGACCAAGCAAAAATGAACTGGAAGACATCGAGGTCGAGCTGCTGCTCACCGGAATTCACCGCCTGTACGGCTATGATTTCCGGAATTACGCGCTTCCTTCACTGAAGAGGCGCATCTGGCATCATGTACATGCGGAGAACTTGCAGAGCATCTCCGCCTTACAGGAGAGGGTGCTGTACGACAGGGCCTGCTTCGAACGGCTGATCTACAACCTGTCCATTCCGGTAACGGAAATGTTCCGGGACCCCAGCCTGTTCCTGACGTTCCGGCAGAAGGTGATCCCTTTGCTGCGGACCTATCCTTATATCCGGATCTGGCATGCCGGCTGCTCGACGGGCGAGGAAGTCTATTCCATGGCCATATTGCTTCATGAGGAGGGCCTCTACGATAAGGCCCGAATCTACGCCACGGACATGAACAACCGTTCGCTGCAGCAGGCCAAAGAAGGGGTATATGAGATCAGCAAGATGAAGAAGTACACGCAAAATTATCTGGAGGCAGGCGGCAAGCATGCCTTCTCGGAATACTATACGGCCAAATACAACTCGGTTATCTTCCAGCCGTTTCTTCGCAAGAATATGATTTTTGCGGAGCATAACCTGGCAACCGATACTTCGTTCAACGAATTTAATGTCATATTTTGCCGAAACGTGATGATTTATTTTAATGATGAGCTCCGGGATCATGTTCACGGGTTGTTCTGCGAGAGTCTCAGCCGCTTCGGAGTGCTTGTTCTCGGAGCCAAGGAATCCATTCATTTTACCAGGTACAGCGATAACTACGAGCCCCTGGACAGAGTGGAGAAAATCTATCGTAAAGTCAAATGAGGTTTAGGAGGGGCTTATGGGGGTTCAAGAACCGATTCACATTCTGCTGGTAGACGACCGACCGGAAAACTTGCTGGCGCTTGAGGCGGTGCTTGAAAGCCCGCAGTATAAGCTGGTTAAGGCCAACTCCGGCGAGGAAGCGTTAAAATGTCTGCTGAGGCATGAGTTTGCCGTCATCGTGCTTGATGTACAGATGCCGGGAATGGACGGGATCGAAACCGCCAGACTGATTAAAGCAAGGGACAAAACCAAGGATATCCCGATCATTTTCATCTCGGCCACCAGCAAGGAAGCAGAGCATTTATTCGCCGGCTACTCCGCCGGAGCGATCGATTATATGGTCAAGCCATTTATCCCGCAAATCCTCAAATCGAAGATCGCAGGCTTCGTGAACATGTATCTGACGACGAAGAAGCACCAGACACAGTCCATGCAGCTGCAGCAGAAGACGCAGGAGCTGGAGCGGATCAACAAAGAGCTGGTCAAGGCGAAGGAGGCGGCTGAAAGCGCGGCGAAGGCGAAGACGGAATTTCTGGCTATGATGAGCCATGAAATCCGCACGCCGATGAACGGCGTAGTCGGCATGATTGACCTGCTCATGGAGACGCCGCTGTCGGGGGAGCAGAAGGAATATGCGGAGATAATCCGCAAGAGCGCCGATACCCTGGTTACGGTTATCAACGATATTCTGGATTTCACCAAGATGGAATCCGGCAAGATGGAAATGGAGTGCGGGCTGTTCGAGCTGAGAAGCTGTGTGCACGAGGTCTTCAACCTGTTCTCGGCGGAGGCCGGCAAGAAGAATCTGGAGCTTGCGTATTTCGTCGATCAGAGTCTGCCGGATCTGCTGTACGGGGATATGGCGCGCCTGCGCCAGGTGCTGCTCAATCTGGTGTCCAACGCTGTGAAGTTCACCCATCAGGGCGGCGTCTATCTGGTCGTTACCGGCAAAGAACGGAAGGACAACAGACTTGTGCTGGAGTTCACAGTCAAGGATACCGGGATCGGCATTTCACCGGAGAAGCGGGACCGTCTGTTCCAGCCCTTCTCCCAGCTGGATTCCTCGATGACCCGGAAGTATGGCGGTACGGGGCTCGGACTTGCCATCTGCAAGTCGCTGGTTCATATGATGGGCGGGGATATCCGGGTGGAATCCACGGAAGATAAAGGCGCCGTATTCGTCTTCACGATCAATGCCGTATTGCCCGAGCCCGATCCGGACGGAGGCGGCCGTCCCGAGAAAGAGAAGACCTTCCCGTTCCGCAAGGAACACAGACGCCGCGTGCTGGTCGTCGACGATCATCCCATCAACCAGAAGCTGATGGTCAATATACTGGGCAAGCTGGGCTTCAGTGCCGAGGTGGCGGAGGATGGCCGCCAGGCCGCAAGTCTGGCTTTGTCCCGTCCATATGATATGATATTCATGGATATACATATGCCGGTCATGGACGGCCTGGAGGCTGCCAAGGCAATACGAAGCTCCATGAAGCGCGATTCAGGCTCCCCGGTCATTATCGCCATGACGGCCAACGTCATGGACGGGATTCAGGCACGGTGCCTGGCAGCGGGGATGGACAACTATATCAGCAAGCCGCTGAAGCTGAGCAGCATCCAGAATATACTGTCGAGCTATTTCGGCGAAGACGGACTGATTCAGGGACGTAATTCGGAGGTAAACCCGGCCTAATAGTGGAAGTATGTGTATTTCCAGAGCTTAAGTCCCTATTTTTTTGTTTCAAGGACATGCCTTTAGGGTTATTGGTAAAGAAAACATTTAATCAGGAGAGATTGTCTATGAACACACATAAGAGTGACAAGTTTCAGACATCGATCAAAACCGAGAGCAATGTATGTACAGTCTATTTAACCGGTGAGCTGGATCTGTCCGTAGCCCCCGATTTCAGACTTGTGATGGAACCGCTGGTTGGAGACACTTCGCTGGATCTGGTCATTAACATGAAAGCACTGAAATATATCGACAGCACAGGAATCGGCATTCTTCTATCGATCCTCAAAGCCAGACACGGCATGGATGTCAAATTCACCGTGGAGGAAGTTCCGCCGCAAATACAGAAGCTGTTCGACATGACTGGTATTGCGAAGTTCTTCACCTCCCAAGAGAATTCCCACTAGGAAAGGATCGAACAAAGAATGAGTGACGATGTGCAAAAAGTGATGCTCCAACTGCCGGCAAGCGCGGAATATGTCGATATTGTAAGACTGAATTTGTATGGAATTGCCTCGAAGATGGGCTTTTCTTATGAGGATATTGAAGATATGAAGGTAGCCGTTTCCGAAGCTTGTAACAACTCCGTTCTGTATGCTTACGGACAGCAAGACGGAATTGTCGATGTCATCTTTGAAGTAAGCGCGGACGCCCTGTCCATTACGGTCAAAGACGAGGGGGAGAGCTTTGACAAGGCTGACGCGTCCGCCGAACGAATCACCCTGCATGACAAAGAGCTTGGCGATGTTCAGATCGGCGGACTTGGTTTCTATCTGATGCAGGCGCTGATGGATGAAGTGAATGTCGTAAGCGAATTTGGGAAGGGAACGGCTGTGACCCTGACCAAGAAGCTCTATCCTAGCGAGGAGAGAGTATGAATGAAAGAGTGACTCCCCCAGAGTCCATGGACGAATCCGTCTCTCTCATTTGGGAATACCAGCAAACGAAAGACAACGATATTGCAACCGTACTAATTCACAAATACGAGCCGATGGTCAAGATGGCCGCCGGTAAAATCGCCCGCAACCGCCCCGATTTGTACGAGGATCTGTATCAAGTCGGACAGATGGCGCTGATCCGTCTGCTTCAGCAGTATGACATCAGCCTGGGCATCCCCTTTGAACCCTATGCTATGAAGAGCATGATCGGGCATATGAAGAATTTCCTCCGCGATAAATCCTGGTACATACAGGTTCCCAGACGAATCAAGGAAAAAGGTGCTCTGGTTCAGCAGGCTATCGACGAACTGACAGTCAGATTGGAACGGTCACCGGATGTATCCGAGATCGCCAGCTATTTGGATCTGTCGGTGGAAGAGACGGTAGAGGTGCTGGCAGGCCGGGAATGCTACCATTATGTATCGCTGGATTCGCCGCTCTCCCAGGAAGAGACGGGAGCTACGCTTGGCGAACTGATCAGTTCGGATGCGAACGATTATGATACCGTCGAACGGCGGATGGATCTTCAGCAAGCGCTTGGCCAACTGAAGGAACAGGAGCAGAAGGTACTGCTGCTGGCCTTTCAGGAAGGACAGTCGCAGCGGGCCATCGCCCAGAAGCTGGGCGTGTCGCAGATGAGTGTATCGCGTATCCAGAAACGCGCAACCGAGAAATTAAAGCAGATCATGTCCAATTCATCGTATTGAATGGACAAGAAGTGCCTTTCCATACAGAAGGGCCGGCCGCCTCAAGAGAGGCAGCCGGCCCTTCCTTTTCGTGAGAGAGTTCAAGAGAAGCAGGGGTTGTGCGCCGATCTGGCGCCAGGACATCAGCTGCTCGCATCAATATACTTCTTGATCTCCGCCAGGTATTCGCCGATGACCGGCACATTAACGAACAGGCTGACCACATAGCCCAGTATGCCGAGGATGACGAAGGTTCCGAGCGACAGGCCCAGACCGCGGGAGATGCCGGCCATCAGATTGGAAATGATCCGTTTCTTGGGATCGGTATAATTCTCCAGAATGTCCTTGAATTCGGAGCGCTCCAGCGAATCGGCAATTTGATCCAGCCGTGCATTCAGCCGTTTCACCTCATGACGGAGCTCAAACGGATGGTCATCCACTTCGTAAGTTCTCGTGCTTCGGGTTGGGGCTTTAGTTCCCATGACGTATTCCTTCCTTTCTGTGGCCGAGCCGGCCGTTGGATTGAGGAGTTCCCGGGATCGTCCGGACATGGCAACAGCCAGCTGGGTCAGCTGGCCGTTGGCTGAAGAGCAGGATCATGCTGATGCATCCGCGCTTGGATGATGTATAAGACTGTCTGGGACCGCTGCGCGAATCGGCTGCATGAAGCAGCGGCAGCGCTCAGCGGGTGAAGCGGTCAGGAAGAATGGATGGCGTCGGACGCATCCTTGGCCTTGTCGGATAATTCCTCGGACGCATCTTTTGCCTTTGAAGAAATTTCCTCCGATGCGTCTTTGGCCTGATCGGCCACGATAGAGGATGCTGTGCTTACCGTGTCGGCCACTTCTTTGCCGGTCTCCGCGAGCGTCGCGGCAATCTGCTTCTTGCTGTCGCTGACCGTGGACAGCATATCGGAGGCTTTGGATGACACCGTTCCGGCCAGATCGGATGCCTTGGCGGCCACAGTGCTGGCCAGATCCGAAGTCTTGCTTCCGACGGCAGAGGCGACGGATTTCGTCTTACCGGTCACAATGCCTGCGTATTCCTTGGTCTTGTCGGTTGCCGATCCCAATTTCTCGGACAGATCGCTGCGAATTTCACGCCCCGGCTTCGGTGCGAAGAGAAGGGCCGCTGCGGCGCCGATCAGACTGCCGATGAGTATGCCTTTCGCGAAGGTGCCACTGCTTGGTACGGGATGTTCCGTTTCCGATTTATTCATCACTTATCACTCCTTATTGGAATATAGAGAGTTACAGGCAGCTCCTGAGTTCCAGGCGGTGCGCCGCAGAAGTCTGGAGATCAAGCCAGGCGGGAATATGAACAGCGCGGTAAGATAATGTCCGGATTAAGATGGCGAAACTGCCGATAACGCAGCTCTGGCCGCCGATGCTGATCGCCATTCCGATGCTGACGATGATTCCCCGGATAAGCCCGCCTCCTTCATTAAAGGTGAATCGGTAATGGCGGTGAGTTTATCTTACTTCGTATATAAACTTTAGGGTATGGACTGAAACAGTGGAAATGCCCGGAAGAGGTCGAAGGAGAATAGGGGAGAAATATCGGGATAAAGCTCGAAAAACCTCGAGAAAACGCCGTTTTTACCGCTTTACAAAAGAAGGGGGTTGCGGGCTAGATTATAGAGTTCCGGAATCGCTGACCGGGCGGCCGGCGTATATGAATAAGCACAAAGCATCGAGATATAGATTACAGATCATGTAAGGAGAGAACTTTAATGGAGACGATTTTGGTAAAAGAGTTCCGGGCGGGCCTTATGGAATGCGCCCATAGCGGACATATCGCAATGGTGGGCGAGAGCGGCGTGCTGAAGGGCTACGCGGGCGATCCCGGCTTTGTCGCTTTTACCCGTTCGTCCGCGAAGCCGCTGCAGGCAATTCCCGGCATTCGCGGCGGAATAGCGGGCAAGTTCGGCTTCACCGAGGCTGAAATCGCGCTCATGACCGCTTCGCACCGAGGGGAGGACTATCATCTGCGCACGCTGGAGAGCATGGAAGCCAAGACGGGGATTGAAGAGAGCTGCATGATTTGCGCACCCAGCTACCCGCTGGACGAGAGCAGCCATGAGAAGGCGATCCGGGAAGCCGGTAAGCGCAAAGGCTATCATAACTGCTCCGGCAAGCATATGGGCATGCTGTCCTACGCGAAATCCAAGGGCTTCCCTCTTGAGGGATATGAGTCTCCGGAGCATCCGGTTCAGCGGGAAGTGCTGCAGGCGGTCGCCTATATGGCCGGGCTCACCGAGAAGGATATTACGCTCGGGACGGACGGCTGCGGCCTGCCGGTATTTGCGCTGCCCCTGACCGGACTTGCGCTTGCTTACTTGAAGCTGTCCTGTCCGGAACTTGTTGAAGATTCGGCGACAAGACAAGCGGTGAGAGCCATTACGTCCGCCATGCACGCCCATCCGGAGATGGTAGCGGGACATGGCCGTCTGGATTCCCTGCTGCTTGAGGACGATAACATTGTCGCCAAGGGGGGCTTCAAAGGGGTCTACTGCTTCGGTCTGAAGGAAGAACGTCTGGGCTTTGCCTTCAAGGTTCTGGACGGCTCGGAAGAAGAGTGGGGTCTCATTGTACGGGCAATTCTTCAGCAGATCGGCTACCGCAATCGACTGACGCTGAAGAAGCTGGAGGATGCCTTTTCCCAGGAAATCCTGAATGATGAAGGGATGGCCGTAGGCCGGACCGAGCCTGTATTTCATCTGGAATTAATCTGAAGATAGATTGATTAGCCTTAGCAGCGAAGGGGTAAACAAATCATAATTAAGGCGCGATTATACTCGTATTATGCAAAATGCTGACTCAAGTACAAATGCAGAACCCGCCTTGTTGGCGGGCAGGCTTTTTTACATCAAGAGAGTTTGTGCTTATTCGGGTTCCCCGCAAAGTACCTGATCAAGCTTCGAAGTCAAAGCTTTACTTTGGGGGTTATTTACATCTTAGGAGGTGCGCAATTATGATTAAAGTCGTGACTTCTGCTGAAAGGCATACTTCAAATAAAGAGTGGATACACAGTGAGTTCAGCTTCTCCTTTGCTGATTATGACGATCCCGGCAACTCCCATTTCGGCAGCCTGCTGGCGCATAACGACAATGAGCTGAAGCCTCTTCAGGGAATGCACCGTCATCCCCATCATGACCTTGAGATTGTCACTTATGTGATATCGGGGACACTTCGGCATGAGGATGACTTGGGGAACAAGGTCGATCTCCAGGCGGGTTCGGTTCAGATCATGAGCGCCGGCCGGGGAATCCGCCATTCGGAGCAAAATCCATCGGAGACGGAGAATGTACGATTTCTGCAAATATGGCTGCTGCCGAATGCGGCGGGGCTTCCGCCGAAGTGGGACGCCAAGTATTTCCCGCCGGAGCACAGGAAGAACACCTGGCTGAAGGCCGTGTCGGGAGAGGGAGAGGAAGTTGAGGGGGCGCTGAACGTTCGTGAGAACGTGTCCATCTACCTTGCTTCGGTTGACACCGGTCAAGATCTCGTCTTCCCGCAGCGGGAGGACAGGCGGACTCATGTATTTGTCATAACGGGGAACGCGGATATAATCTGCGCAGACGGCAGCTTCTCGCTAAGTGCGGGAGATGCCGCCCGGATTCGGGAATGCTGCGAGATGAGCGTGCTAGGAACCGGCAGCGGCGGTCCGGCCGAGCTGATTCTAATCGATCTTCCATAATATAGCCATTGCGAGATGGAATAAACATCCCCATAACCGGCAGGCCCCTTCGCTCTATCGTCCGCGATACGGATTTCAGAGCGAAAGGGCCTGTTTCTGTAGTGTCGGTTATTTCCGCAGTTGTCCCAGCTCGGAGACGAGCGCTTCCACCTGCGCGATGCTGAGTCTGTCGCTGTCCATTACAACCTCATAAATATCGCGGATATCCTCGTAACGGTTCAACGAAAAAGAGGAAGCCTGCATGGCGGCTGCACTGGCCATCTTCAGTTTTGTTTTGATGCCTTCGATCATATATTCCAGATTGCTCTGGTTCGGAGAAGACAAATCCATGACGATCGCGTCATCCTTTCTGCGCGTTAATCCCTGTATTTTACCATGATCGTCCTGACGGGTACAGATTTTGCCCTGCAGATTCGTTTTATTGTACAATGAAGAATCATGATTACAGGCAAAGGGGGGAGAGCGCGGTTCATGGCAATCAGGGAACAGGGAACCGGCAAGAAGAAGCTTGACGGCGAAGGGCTGCATGTCTTTTTTCGGGAAATCGGACAGCTTCACAAGCCGGAGGAAGTGACCTTCCTGTGCATCGGCACGGACCGGTCCACCGGCGACGCGCTGGGTCCGTTGACGGGCACCCGGCTAGCCGAATACGGATTCCCGCATGTGATCGGCACGCTTCCGTCACCTTGCGACGCGGACAACTTGACGCTCAGGGTCGCCGGGATTCCTGAGGAGCATTTTGTTATCGCCATCGATGCCTGCCTGGGCCCGCATGCGGCCGTTGGATATTACTTTGTATCCAGAGAACCGCTGCATCCCGCGAGGTCGGTCGGGCTCGTACTGCCGGCGGTCGGGCATTACAGCCTGGCAGCCGTGGTGGATGTAAGCGGACCTAAGCCTTACCGGACGCTTCAGACGACGCCGCTTCATCGGGTCATGGGGATGGCCGGCGTTATCGCTGCGGCTGCGGCGGACGGGTTCGGACTTTTATTGCGATGACAGCGTTTCAACCCTCTTCAACCGGATTAATATATTTAATACCTCTGAAATGCAATTTGATAAGGAAAGAAGGAAGCAGTCATGGAGACGGTGCGTTGTGAAGGAAGCAATATTTGTTACAGCGATCAAGGGCAGGGCGAAGTAATTGTTCTGCTCCACGGTTTCTGCGGAAGCTCGGCATATTGGGAGAAAGTGATCCCTCTATTGTCGGGGAGCTACCGCGTGATAGCGCCCGATCTGCGCGGGCATGGCTCTTCCGATGCGCCGCTTGGCGCCTACACCATTGAACAGATGGCGGGCGATGTGCTGTCACTGCTCGATGCGCTGGACATCCCGAAGGTGACGCTGCTTGGACACTCACTCGGCGGTTATATCACGCTTGCGTTCGCCCAGCGGTACGCCTCCCGGCTGAACGCCTTCGGCCTGGTTCATTCCACGGCATACCCGGACAGCGAGGAAGCTAAGGAAAAGCGTCTCAAGGCGGTAGCGACCATTCAGTCGAAGGGGATCAATGAATTTGTGGACGGGCTTGTGCCCGGCCTGTTCGCTCCGGATACGGCGGCCACTTCGCCGGAGCTCTTGCAGCGTGCCCGGGAGATCGGCTACAAGACGCCGCCTTCGGGCGCGGTAGGCACCGCGCTTGCTATGAGGGAGCGTCCCGACCGGAGAGATGTGCTATCCGCGAGCTATCTGCCGATCCTGCTTGTGGCGGGAGAGAAGGATGAGATTGTCCCGCCAGAGAGAATCTTTACGACGAATAGCTCCAACGTCGCCAAGGCTGTCATTCCGGGTGCCGGACATATGAGCATGTTCGAAGCGCCGGAGCAGCTGGCTGCGGTGGTCAAGGATTTTGCGGCGGTTCTGGTAAGATAAGGTGTCTGGTAAGATGAGGTAAGTAAGCGGGAGCACTTCGCCGCTGTTATAAAAAGGCTGCATTACGTACAAGCGGGCGGCGTCTTTCAGAAGACGCCGCCCGCTTGTTGTACGTGTATTTAACGTATTCACCGGAACCGCCGGATGGATGGAATGCAGAGCACCAGCAGGATGGCTGCGATTCCAAGGCCCGAGAACAACCCGATCGTTATGATGCCTCCAATCCGGTCGGCTATCCAGCCTACCGCGATATAACCGATCGGAAGCAGGGCGAAGGAGCCCATCAAGTCCAGACTGGCTACCCGCCCGAACGCCTCCTGCGGCACCAGATCCTGCAGACTGATTTCCCAAATCATCGAGAAGAACATGATGCCGAAGCCCTCCAGCGCGAACAGGGCGATTGCGGTTCCGGCATTGGGAGCGAGGCTGAGACCGAACAGCGCAATTCCGCTTAGCAGCGCTCCGCCGTAAGCGACAAGTCCTCTGTGCTTCCACTCTCTCCGCATGCCGAAGATCAGGCCCGCCGTGATGGCCCCCAGGCCTGAGAATGTAACCGCAAGACCGTACAGATAAGGAGCCCAGCCGTGATGCACCTTGAACAGCCAGGGGATCAGCACACTGGTCACCCCGGTGAAGCAGATGTTGATGAAGCAGAAGGCTATGATTGTAATCCACAGCCAGGGATGGCTTCGCAGAACAGCGATACCCTCCATGAAATCCTGCTTCCAGCGGGTGGGTGGATGCCCGGGCCGCATCGAAGCGGCCGCAGTTCCGGCCCCGGCATCGTCCCCTTCCTGCGCTCCGAGCTCCCGCCGGAGCCTGAGCAGACAGGCGAGAGACAGCAGGTAGGTAAAGGCGTCAAGCCCGAAGCTGATTCCCGGCGGCCAGTGAGTAATGAGCAGGCCGCCGAGAGCCGGGCCGACCAGCCGCACCGCCTGCGTGGTGATCTGCGACAAGGAATTCGCCGCGATCCGGATGACAGGCGTGAAGACGACGGCCCGGACTGCTGCATAAGCCGGCTGAAAAAGTCCGTCGAGCAGGCCGTAGGCTGCCATAAGCAGCAGAAGAAGCGGGATGCTGAGCGCGCCGGCAAGCGAGAGGGCGGCTGTCCCGGTCATGATCAGAAAGCGCAGAATGTCGGTGAGCAGCATGACGGATACCCGGTCGCTGCGGTCCACGATATGCCCCGCGAAGGGGAGCATCAGCACATTCGGCAGCATATAGGCGGCCATGACCACACCCATCGTGGTGGTGGAGCCGGTCAGCGAGTAGACGAGAACCGGCAGAATCACCATCGTGACCGAGCTGCCCAGAAACGAGATCAAGTGGCCCAGCCAGAGGGAAGGGAAGGCGCGGGACAGGGCAAAAGGGGCCGCGAACCGCTGCAGCGGACCGTTCTGCTTCTGCTCGGCGGCTTCCGCCGGCATCATGATTGAGCCTCCTTGTTGCTTTCATTGTCTTCCGGCTCGGGAAGGCGTCCGATTGCCATTTCAATGCCATACTCCCGGCCTTGCGTCGCTTTGGCTTCCCAACTCGTAATAAGGTCCATCAAATCGCGACGAAACGCCTGAAGCTCGGTGTCCGAAAGCGTCAGTCTTGTCGTAAAGCGTTCGACCAGGTCCTCCGGAGGGAACCGGAAGCCCGAGAAGTCCGCCGAGCGGAACCAGGCCGATTTGGACTTGTAAAATTTCTGCATAATCCCGCCGGCAGCTTCCGTGCGCACAAGCTCGAGCAGCCCTCCATCATAGAGCTTTTGAATATGGTAATGGACGTTGCCCGGAGTTTTGCCGAGCCGCTCGGCCACCTGCTTGGACGTCAGAGGCTCCCCGGTCAGCGTCTGGATGATCTTGATCCGCAGCGCGCTCTGAAGCAGTTTCTCCTGTTCTTCGTTAACCGGCAGAAAGGAATCGGAAGCTCTGCCGCGATCCGTAGGGTCATTCAATGTTCGTGCCTCCTTGAGTCTGATAGGTTTGAATTTGGTTATGCTCTGTCCAGTTCATTTTCCCGGATGATTTTCCTCGCCGTAAAATGAACGGCATTGCGCTTCCGCAGGCAGGCAACCCGTGCAGACGGGAGCGCAGCAGGCATGCCGAATGAGTTCCAGATGAGATTCAGATGAGTTCCGAATGAACTCCGGACGAGTTTCAAGTGAGATTCGGAGGAGTTCTGAATGAACTCCAGGTGAGATTCAAACGAGTTCAGAATGAGTTCTGAATGAACTTCAAATGAGATTCAGATGAGTTCGGAATGAACTCCGGACGAATTCCGAGTGAGGTTCAGATAAGTTCTGAATGAATTTCGAATGAATTTCGAATGAATTCCGGATGATAGCGAACTGAAATTCAACATGATCAGGAATCCAGATTGATCGTATTTCCAGATTAAAGCTGTCTTACGCTTTTGTCAATCCTCGCAGGTCAAAGCTTGTCGGAGGCTAAAGTCTGTCATAGATTAAACCTTTCGCAGCTCAAAGCTTGCCAGAGGTGAAATCCTGTCGTAGATCAATGCCTGTCGCAGGTCATAACCTTCCTTCGGCCGTGGCCTTGCCGATCATGAGCGCATTCCGTATCGGAGCGGCGGTTCTGGTGATGGCTGCGTAATGGCCGGGTGGTGGAATTGGCGGTAGGAATAGTTTAAGATAGGCGTGAAGCCAAGCTGTGGGGAGGCGAAAAATCTTGTTCCGTAGAGATTACATCGTCCGGATGATCGAAGACATGACCGGAATGATTGCAAAAGTATTCGCATTGAAGCAGGAGCGCAAGACCACAGAAGCGTTATGGGAAGTTGACGAGCTGATGAATAAGCATTTCCGGCTCAACTCAAGGCTCATGAATTCGCTGTCCGTGGAGGATATCATAGATATGTTCCGCCTCGGCGGAGGCATTGAGAGCGACAAGCTGCAAGGAATGGCTAGACTGATGTACGAAGAGGGCGGGATTTATTTGTCTGGCGAAAATGTAGAGGAAGCCGTTCCCCGGCTGATGAAGAGTCTGCATCTCTATCTGTATGCTGCCCTTCACGGCGCCGACCGCGATCTTCTGAATCTGCCGGAGGAAATCGATGAATGCCTGAATGCCGTGGAAGCATACCGCCTTCCGGCCAAGACGGAGCGGCTGCTGATGGCTCATATGGAAGCCATCGGCCGCTATGGCAAGGCGGAGGATTCGCTGTACCGGCTCAGAGATCATGGGGAGGATGTCGTCAAGGAAGGCGAGGAGCTGTACGATCGGCTGCTGGCTAAAGATCAAGATGATCTTCTTCACGGGAATCTTCCTCTCGAAGAGGTAGCCGAGGGACGCGAGCAATGGCTGCGGCTGAACCAGATGACCAAGGAGATGGAGAAATCATGACACTGCCCATTTATATCGTGGATGCCTTCACCGAACAGGCCTTTGGAGGCAATCCGGCGGCGGTGTGCTTGCTTCAGACGCCGGCGCCCGAAGCGTATATGTCACAGGTGGCCGCGGAAATGAATCTGTCGGAGACGGCCTTTCTCTGGCCGGAGAACGGCGGCGGCTATCGGCTGCGCTGGTTCACGCCGGCCGCCGAGGTGGAGCTCTGCGGCCATGCGACGCTGGCGAGCGCGCATACGCTGTGGGAGAGTGGCGCTCTGCCTGCCGACAAGAGAGCGGAATTCCACACCCTGAGCGGGCTGCTGACAGCTGAACAGAGCGGGGAGGGGATCACGCTCAGCTTCCCCGCTTATGAGCTGAGCCCGGCTGAGCCAATTACCGGACTTGTGTCTGCCCTTGGACTGCAAGAGGAAGACGTAGAAGAATTGTGGCATTACGCCGACAACCTGATCGTTACCGTATCAGACGAATCGCGGGTCCGGAGCATGAATCCGGACTTCACCGCTCTGACCACGCTGCCGCCGCGCGCCGTGGCGGTTACCGCCCGGGGCCTTGAAGACGGCATCGACTTCGTATCCCGCTTCTTCGCTCCGTCGATCGGCGTGAACGAAGATCCCGTTACCGGCTCAGCCCACACGGCGCTCGCGAGCTTCTGGTCAGGGCGCCTGAGCCGCCGGGAACTGACGGCCTATCAAGCGTCCAGCCGGGGCGGGCTGCTCCGGCTTCGCGTCACGGACGACCGGATTTATCTGACCGGCCGGGCGGTGACGGTGATTAGCGGGCAGCTTCATGCCGCTCCCTGAAGCTGACAGCGTATAAGCCCCAAGGCTGAAGCTCCTGTAAGCCCAGGCCGTCCGTTGTCGGGCGGGAATCATTTTACCTATCAAGAAAGCGGGTTATCATCTTGGAATCCCTGAACACATTGATCGAACATATTATGGACGGCCAATCCCTCATTACGGGTACGCTGAGCCAGCTTCGCCGCAAGGAGGGAGCGACGTTCAGCAAAGTCGTTATCAAACCGGTGCAGCTGAAGGGCGGCATGCATTACCAGTTCGCCTATTATACGGCTACCCAGGTGGAGCATAAGAATATTCCTGCCGAATCCGCCGGACAGGAACTGGAACAACTGCTGACGGAAACCTTCCGGCAGGGGCTGCTCTGCACGGCCGAAGCGGATTATCAGGTGCTGCTCAGCAAGAAGGGGAAGGCAACCATGCTGAAGAAGCCGGCGTCGAGGCAGCCTGCTGCGGATTTGTCCCATAACCGCAAGAAGCGGTATGTGCTGGAGGACGGAGAGCCTGTGCCATTTCTGATCGAGCTCGGCATCATGAACGAGAGCGGCAAGGTGCTGGCGAAGAAATACGACAAGTTCCGCCAGATTAACCGGTTCCTCGAAATGGTGGAGGATGTGCTGCCGTCTCTGCCGCAGGGCCGGCCGCTCACCATCGTCGACTTCGGTTGCGGAAAGTCCTACCTGACCTTCGCGCTGTATCATTATTTGGCGGTCGCGGCCGGGCGGGAGCTCAGCATCGTGGGGCTGGACCTCAAAGCGGACGTCATCGCGCATTGCTCGGCGCTTGCGGAGAGACTTGGTTATGACAAGCTTCAATTTCTGGTCGGAGATATCGCGGATTACACGGGGCTTGACCAAGTCGACATGGTCGTCACGCTGCATGCCTGCGATACGGCGACGGATGCTGCGCTTGAGAAAGCCGTCCGCTGGGGCGCCTCGGTCATTCTCTCGGTTCCCTGCTGCCAGCATGAGCTGTTCCCTCAGATTGAGAACACGGTCATGGAGCCGATGCTGTCGCATGGCATCCTAAAAGAACGCTTCGCGGCGCTGGCTACCGACGGCATCCGGGCCAAGCTGCTGGATATTCTCGGCTACCGCACGCAGCTTCTGGAGTTTATCGATATGGAGCATACGCCGAAGAACATTCTGATCCGCGCCGTTCGCGGCGGTGGAGGGGATATAGAGGCGTTTTGGCGCGAGTATACGGCATTTCGTGATTTTCTGGGAGCCGATCCTTATCTGGAGCGGGCCTGCCAGGATTTGCTGCCGAAGGAGTAGTAGAGATAGGCATTGGGTCAAGAGAGTTTGAGTAATAGAGGGGTTTGCCGGATACGGCAGCCCTTTTTTCGTTTATAACGACCAAGGTTCTTTTTCAGAAGCGGCTGTCGCATGATACCTGCCAAGGGATTTCAGGATCTCCAATCGCTAATACCGAGTTGCCTTAACCGGTTCTTTTTCAAAAGGCATGTCGGCATGTCGCTGGGGGCGTAACGTCTATCCTCGGAGAGCGCCTTCGCTATACCGGTTTGGCAAGACGGCGGCTTGGCGACACTAAAGAGGCAAGAGCGGCCGCTTCGGAGGACGAAGGTGATGAGATGAGAATGCAGGAATTATTGGAAAAATACATATTGAAAAAAAGCATGTGGTCAAAGCTCGGCTTCCTTTCCCCGGAAGGGATAAGCGCCGCCATAATAGCGGCTTTCGGGATTGCGGCGGTACTCCGGCGCGGGCTTTATTTTGCGGAAGACGGCTATTTGCTCCTGGCTGTCTTCTTTCTGTTGTGCGCAGCTCTGCTGCTGATATTCTCCATGCTGCGGCGGTCGGCCGGGGAAAAATTTGACGACAATTCCGGGTTAAAGGCAAATCTAGTCGTGAAGAAGAAGGGGGCGCACCTGCGGAGTTTTGAAGGGCTGCTTCGCCGGTTGACTCCGGGCGAGCTCGTGATGCTTGCGGGGCCGTTACTGCTGGCCGGATTTTATGGCATTTCACTGCTGCGCCGTCCTGTATCGGCCCAAGGCACCGTGAACGAGCTGCTGAGCTGGAGCGCCTGCGGCTGCTTCACTGTGCTCGCCTGGCTGGCCGCTTCGCATCGGCAGTCGGGCCGGCTGCTGCGCATGGGCTGGCATCTTGTCGGCGGTCTGCTCTGCGCAAGCGGGCTGCTTGCATATGTCCGCCTGCTGCCGCTCCCCTATGCCGTGCTGACCGGAGCTTCGCCGCAGGTCAGCGCTTCGGGTGCGCGGCTCGGCGGGCTGCTGCAGTACCCCAATGCCTTCGGAGCGGCGATGGCGGTATTTCTGCTGGAGCGCCTGTTCGCCGCCGCTTCGCAGGCAGCGGGAAGCCTGCCTGCGGAGTCGGGAGCAGACGATATGCGCGGAGAGGCGCAGGCTGTTGAGCCGGGTGGAATGGAGGGATGGGGGAGCGGTTCGCGGCCGGATGGAGTGGAGGATCGGGATTGGCAGGGGAACGAGGGCAGGGCTGCGGGGCTGCGGGGGAACCGCTCCCGGTCGGGTCGGCGCTTGCGGGAGCTGCTCTCCGGCGGCCGGCGCCTTGCCCGCCGGCCCGCCGCCCGAGCGGCGCTGCGCCACGCGCCGCTCTTCCCTTACGCCGCCGCGCTGCTGCTCAGCGAGTCGCGCGGCGCCTGGCTCGCGGCGGCCTGCGCGGCCGCCGCCGCCCTGGCGTTGCAGCGGCGGCTCGCCCTGCCGCTGCTGACCGCCGGGGCCGCCCCGTTCGCGGCGGCGGCCCTGCTGTTCCGCGGGCTGGCGCTGCTGCCCGCGGAAGCCCCGCCCGGCCTGGGAGCGGCGGCCGGGCTGTGGCTCTGGGCCGGCGCGATCGCGGCCGGCCTTCGCTTGAGCCGCCGGGCGGAGCGCCCCGGCGGGAGGAGGAGCGCCGCGCTGCTGGCGGCGCTGGTCTGGACGGCGGGCACAGCCGCCGTCCTGCTGCTCGTGCGCGCGCGGGGAATCGGGCCGTCCTCGACGGTGGGCGCGCGCCTGATTATGTACCGCGACGCGCTGCGGTTCGCGGCCGAGGCTCCCTGGCTGGGCAGGGGAGGGGAGACCTGGCACAGCGTGTATCTCGCGATCCAGTCCTCCCCGTATTCAGGCAGCCAGGTGCACAGCGGCGTCCTCGATCTGCTGCTGGATCTCGGAGCCGCCGGGTTGATTGTCGCTGCGGCAAGTCTCGCAGCGGCGGGCGTGCAGATCGCCAATCGGTCGCCGCGTCTGCTGGCTCCGTTCCTGGCTCTGCTGCTGCACGCCGCCGTCGATTTTGACATGAGCTACACGCTCTTTCGCCTGCTGCTGCTGTGGCTTCCGGCGCTGGCTGTGGCTGAGGGGAGCGGGATCGTCCGAGGCCGGGAGGCCGAAGCAGTGCCGGAGCCGGTGCTGAACAGGGGGCGAAATGGAACGCTCCCCGCCCTCGGTTTCAGTAATTCGGCTGCGGGCGTTGCGGGCAAGTCAAGGGTATACATGCTCAAAGACTCGGCCCTTGGCAGCCCCGGTTTGACTTGCGGCAGCAGTATTTCGGTTCTCCGCAGCCCCGGCAATTCCGCCCTCTGTGTCTCTTACGGTTCTGCGCCTTCATCCCGTCAGGCTTGGATAAGGGCAGGGCAGAAGCAGGCAGGGCGCTGCAAGTACCGCCGAACCGTCCGGCCCATTGGCGTCCACCTTGGAATAGCCGGAGCCTGCGTGCTGCTGCTCTGCCTCTCCGTATTGTCCTTCCGGAACTGGCGGGGAGAGACTTTGCTCCGGCAGGCGGTCTCTGCTTCTTCGAATTCACGGGCGGCAGAGCTGGTGGAACGGTCGCTTGTCTGGAACCCGTTCTCTTCGAGGAGCGCCTTTGTCTTGTCTTCGCTGCTGTCCGATCCGGGAGAGAAGCGGAAAGCGGCCGAGATGGGGCTGCGTTATTCGCCGCAGGACCCTGCTCTGAGCTGGACGGCGGCTGAAGCGGCCTTGAAGTCGGGTGAGCCGGGTGAGGTGCTGCGTCAAATCCGGCTTGCGGAGCGGGCGGACCGGTTCAATCGCTTGAAGCGGACGGAAGCCGCAGAAGGCATGCTGAAGCTGGGGGAGGCGTATTTGGCGAAAGGCGACCGAATTGAAGCCATGAGGTTGGCAAGAACCGGCCGCGAGCTGCTAAGGCAGTACCGACTGCTTGCGGAAGGGGTAGACGCGGCACCATCCGGAGGAAGGAATGACCGCCGTTTCCGTTATACCGCCGAAGCCGCCGGGCTGGATGAACAGATGAAAGCCCTGGGGCGCGCGGCCTCAGGGCTTGAGAAAGGATTGGCAGAATCGCTCAGACTTTAAGGCGGCGGTAATCCAGCCACGAATACACACACGGAATCAGGCAAGAGAGCAGTACTACAACAGGCAGAATATAGCCGTACCCCTTGCCCGGCACGAATGCGCCCAGGAAGATGATAACACCGCTAATCGTCCAGAGCGTTCCCGTCAGCCGATGCGTCCGGCGCCAGACCTCGGGGCTTGCCAGCGTCCAAGGGGTCTTGACGCCGAGGAAATAGTTGTCCTTGATCTGCGGCATATAATTGCCTATGACCATGAACGCGAAGCCCATGATGGCCATAACGATGCGGGAAGTCGGAAGAGAGACGCCTAGACCATACAGAACGGATGCCATCAGCGCACTGTCAAAAATGAGGGATATAGCCAGGCGAATCATGGCATGGGCATTCTCAAATTTGAAGTAGCGTTCTCTCTTCGGGTCGATCGCCCGGGTAAGCTGAATCAGCGCAGGCATGAAGATGCCGAGTGCCCCGAACAGGCCGATCACCGAGTTCTTGCCCCAGAAGTTATCGAACTCGCCAGATACGCCGATGTGGGACGGCAGCTGCGCCGGCAGCCGGTCATAATTGACGAGCGCGAAAATAACGGTCAGCAGACCGGCGCCTACCGCTACCGTATCCTGCCATGTCCATTTGAAATGCTTCATGAGAAATCTCCTCCCTGGAGAGAATCCTGACTTTGGCCGATTGCGGTAACCCTCGCGTTCACCGGCGTTCTTTTCTGATATGCCCGCTTCTCATTTGCCGTTCTTGTCCTGAGAACCTCCCGTTAGCTCCAGCATCCAGCTCAAAACTTCTTGAAGCACAGTGGTGTTAAGGGTATATCGGATGAACTGGCCGTGTCTCTCGTCCTGGACAAGCCCCGCCGCTTTCAGCGCGTTCAGGTGATGGGAAATGCTTGGTTTGGACATCTCGAAGCATTCGGCAATCTCGCCCGCTGTCATGTCCTTGTCCCGGAGTAGCCGGATGATCTGACGCCTGGTCGGGTCGGCCAGTGCCTTGAACGAATCGTTCATTGGACTCTAACCTTTCAACATTTAGATGATTAACTAAATATAAAATTACATCGCTCACTCGCGATTGTCAATCCGGATCTTCGCCCTCTCCCGGCAAAGTAGAAGTCTTAAGTGCGCCTATGCTAGAATAGGCTAATAGAAAGCTGGCTACATAGAAGAGTGCGCGGCAGGCCCGGTGCGGATTCCCCGCAGTCCGGCAGACCCGTCTGCATTCGAATCAAACGGAAGGAGGATGAAGAGTGCAGGCAATTTCGGATTTTGTGTCACAGCTGTTCAACTGGATTCAAAGTCTGGGGTATTTTGGAATTATGATCGGACTTATGGTTGAAGTCATCCCCAGCGAGATCGTCCTGGCTTATGGCGGCTACCTGGTCCATCTGGGCGACATCAATTTCTTCGGAGCCGTTCTGTTCGGAACGATCGGGGGAGTAGTGGCACAAATCTTCGTGTACTGGATCGGACGCTATGGAGGAAGGCCGGTGCTTGAGCGGTACGGCAAGTACATTTTGATCAAGAAGCACCATATCGACCATGCGGAGGACTGGTTTAAGAAATATGGAACCGGGGTCATTTTTACCGCACGTTTTATTCCGGTGGTTCGTCATGCCATTTCGGTCCCGGCGGGAATTTCCCGCATGCCGATCTGGCGGTTCATTATGCTCACCACTCTGGCTGTCATTCCGTGGAGCGCCCTTTTTGTATATTTGGGAATGACTCTGGGAGAAAATTGGAAGAATATAGACGAGAAGGCGTCCGCATATACGCATGAAATCATCATCGGCGCCCTCGCCCTGATTGTTGTGTATTTCTTGTTCAAATGGCTTCAATCCAAAAAGAAGAGAGGGAATGCGAAATGAAACAGAACCTGG
The DNA here is from genome assembly GCF_019904155.1 of Paenibacillus sinensis. Lineage (GTDB taxonomy): Bacteria > Bacillota > Bacilli > Paenibacillales > Paenibacillaceae > Paenibacillus_AQ > Paenibacillus_AQ sinensis. Next base: position 16,937 of record NZ_JAHCMB010000183.1, on the reverse strand, counting down.
CTGCCAAGCTCGGGAAAGGGCTGTCTCCCCGTCAATTCGTCGAGAGCATGACCAAGAATCAGCAGACCTTTGAATCCTGGTACGAAGCCTTCTCCTGGCAGGATGAGGATGACAAAGCGTATTTTGAAAGCTTGAATCACCGGGATGACCTGCGCTGCCTGATTCTGGCCGCAGACTGGTGCGGTGATGTGGTTCGCAATGTTCCGGCTGTATTCCGTATTATGGAGACCGCCGGTATCCGGACGGAAGTGCTGATTCTGGAAGAGAATCAGGATGTGATGGACGATTATCTGACTATGGGAGGACGCGCCGTTCCGATCGTCATCATTACGGACACCGGAGGCTATCCACTGGGAGCCTGGGGACCCCGTCCGCGTCATGTGCAGAAGCTTATGGAAGAGTTCAAGCGTGAGAACCCGGACCGCGAGGCGCCGGAATACGAAACCAAGATTGCCGGGGTCCGCACGGCCATGGGCCAAGCCTATGGCGAAGGCACGGAATATCAAGCCGTGATCGCCAAAGAGCTGCGCGAACTGATCTCCGGCTTGTAAGGGGTGCGGAATGTTGAATATTCGCAGTTTTTCATTGGGACCGCTTCAGACGAACGCTTATCTTCTGACCGGAGAGGATGCTTCCAAAGGCATCATTATTGATCCGGGCATGAATCCCGGCGCTCTGATCCGGGCTATAGAGGATATGGAGATTGAGGCGATCTTGCTGACTCATGCCCATTTCGATCATATCGGCGGGGTAGATGAAATCCGGAAGCTCAAGAACTGTCCGGTTTATCTTCATGCTCTGGAGGGGGACTGGCTGGAGAGTCCGAAGCTGAACGGCTCACTCATGTGGCCGAATGTATCGCCTCCGATTACGACGGCGCCAGCAGAGTATGATCTGGATGAGGGGCAGACCCTCGAACTGATCGGCCATTCTTTCCGGGTCTATCATACGCCGGGACATTCACCGGGCAGCGTCAGCTTCCTCTGCGGGAACGATCTCTTCTCGGGAGACGTGCTGTTCCGTCTCGGTGTTGGACGAACGGACCTGCCTGGTGGCCGGGAGAGAGATCTGCTGGATTCGATCCGGGGCAAGCTGTATAAGATGCCGGACGATGTGACCGTCTATCCGGGACACGGCCCGCGCACGAAAATCGGTTTTGAGCGGACCAATAATCCATACGTATCCTGACCACAACCCCTTTTCCTTCATTCGACAAATGCTGAAAAAGGCTGGACAATAGGATACAAACTTGATACAATTACGTTAATTTAATGTAACATTTACCTTGCGAAGCACGCAGACTGAGGCATGATCCCGGTTTGCGTTCTTTTTTTGTGCTTTTTTAGGGGTAGCGGCAATTGGAGGGTACTGTAGTGGAGCTTGAAATACGCGATCTGATTGATATCCGGCGGCCTGATGAGTCGATTGAAGCTGCTGTCTTGATCGAGGCGCCGGACTCGGAGCCGTTCCGCATTTCCCGGAAGGGCGGCATAAGCGCTGGAGATGAAGCGCCGGGTCCTGTTAGTGAGAAGATTTCCATGGAGTCGGATAGAGATACATTGAGTCCGGCTCATCCTGCATATTCGGGATTGGGCCAAGAGGGTGTTCCTGCTGTGATATCCCCCTTGTTTTGGAGCTTTCCTGTGGGAAGGGGAGCCAGGCAGCCGTGGAGAACGAGGCTGTGGGAGCACCGGAGCAGCCAATCCTGATTTTTTTCGGCAGCGTTTGAACGTTTTGCTCCTTGAAATCGTATTACATAAGTATTTTGCATAAATCCACAGAGCGATTTAAACCAATAATATGTAGATCAATGGTATTGTATTTGTCTGTATATTGCACTAAGAAGCGTCTATGTTCGAATTATGCAAAATGCTGACAAAGGAAATCAGTTTAATGGTGGGGGAACCGATGGGCGACGACGAGTCCCAAATGATCCGCAGAGCACTGGAGGGAGATTCTCTGGCGCTTGCGGAGCTGCTTAAGCGGCACTATTCATTTCTGTTCAAGTATTTGCTCAAGGCAACGATGGATCCTCTGCTTGCGGAGGACATTACTCAGGATACTATGGTGAGATGCATGGAGAAGCTCGCTTTGTACAATGGCTCGTCCTCTTTCTCTTCCTGGCTGATAACAATAGCTACGCGTATCTATATTGATAAGCTCCGCCGCAGCAGAAGAGAAGCGGACTGGGTGAAGGAGCAGACCTTGCGTTCCATCCGCTGGAAATTTGAAACCCGGGGCGAGGAGTGGAACGAGGTTCTGGAAGCACTGCCCCGCATTTCCGCAGACCAGCGGATTGCACTTCTGCTCAAGCATTACTATGGGTACAGCTATAAGGAGATAGGCACCATCCTGGGAATTCCTGAGGGAACAGCCAAATCTAGAGCGGCATATGGGCTGCGGCAGTTGAGAGAGGAGATGAGCCGCAATGACTGATGAGAAGGGTAAGCCGAATCCGAAGGATCATAGAGAGCCAAGCGATATACCGGATAAACCTGTGCCCCGTACAGATGATCCAAGGGTATCCTCGTCCGATGAGCTTCCGGATGACTTGCTGATTGAACTGATGGCGGGACTTAATCGGTTGGATACGGTATATGCGGAAGAATCATCGTCTCCCCCTCTGGACGTTCTTGCCCGGAAGCTAGAGGCGGCTGCCGAGCAATCGAGATTGAAGAGGAGGAGGGAGCGGCGGCTGTTCGGAGTCATTTCATTGGCCGTTATCGCCCTCTCGTTGCTTGCCGTCATAATTTCGCCGATTGTGTATTGGAGCCTGCAGGGCCTTGTTCCGGTTGTGGCGCTCATAGTGACGATTTGGAGAGTCGGAAGGAGGAGAAGGGCCGAATGGAAATGAAGCACCCAAGCGATCTTCCTTGGTGGGCATGGACTCTGATTGTGGTGCTGTTGTTCTGTCAGGGTACTCTGCTGTTCCGGGATGCCCGGAAGAGGGGAAGCTTTCCATGGTTCTGGGGTCTGTGGGGAATGACCACGGTTCCTCTGCCGACGGTGCTGTATCTCCTGTTCATCGTGTATCCGGATCTAAAGCGGAGGCGCACGGAGCAAGAAGGGACGGATAGGAAGGACTGACACAAGGACCTTACCAGGTTCATCGAGAACGGAGGGTTTGATGTGAAGACACCGGATTGGTCGCTTTTATGGCCGTTTATTGCCTTGCAGGGTTTGCTTGCTGTTATCGGTTTGGTTTCACTGGCCCGGGCCCGGAGCGTCCGCGGTCCGAAATGGATGTGGGTCCTGATTATCCTCTTCGGTAATCTGCTCGGAAGCATCGCTTATTTTACAATTGGGAGGAAGGACTAATGCCGCTGCTTGAAGTATCGGATCTCTACAGGGAGTTTAAGGGACACCCTTATGTGAGCGGAATCAGCTTCGATGTTGAGCATAAGCGATGCGTGGCTCTTCTTGGTCCCAACGGAGCCGGCAAGACGACAACACTGCGCATGCTCGCCGGGATGCTTCCTCCGACACGCGGCAGCATCCGGTATAAGGGAGAACCCCTTGGAGAGAACGGCCGCCGGGAAATCGGTTATCTGCCTCAATCTCCTGCCTTTTACTCCTGGATGACCGGAGAAGAGTACATGCATTTTGCCGCGCGCCTAAGCGGGATCAGCGCCAAAGAGGCCGCCCGGCGCTCCGCTGAGGCTCTTGAACGTTTGGGCCTTCAGGAAGCGGCCCGACGCAGAATAGGGGGCTATTCCGGGGGCATGAAGCAGCGTCTTGGTCTGGCGCAGGCGCTCGTGCATTCTCCTAGTCTGCTGCTGCTCGATGAGCCGGTATCGGCGCTTGATCCGTTCGGCCGCCGCGAGGTGATGGATATACTCCGGGAAATCCGGAAGGATGCCGCCATTCTGTTCTCTACCCATGTGCTGCATGATGCCGAAGCGCTCTGTGACGACATTATTCTCATGAACAAAGGGACGATTGCCGAACGGGGAGAACTATCCGCTCTCAAGACCAAATATAACCGGCCTGTGCTTACTCTTCGCGTCGAGAAGCGTAAGGAGGCCCTGGAGTGGCTGGAGACGCTATCATCCCGTTCCTTTGTCCGCGAAGGCTGGATGGAGGAAGAGGGTTCATTAAGACTGGAGGTTGAGGATATGGAGTCAGCAAGGTCCATCATTCTTCAGGAGGCCGGGGAGCAGCGTGTTCCCGTGCTGCGTTTTGAGACGGATTCATTATCGCTGGAGGATGTCTTTATGAAGGCGGTCGGACAATGAGAAGCCTTTGGATTTGCTATCGCAAGGAAATGCTGGAAATGAAGCGCAGCTACAAGCTGCTGTGGATTCCCGCCGTGTTCATCCTGATCGGCATGATGCAGCCAATTACAGCCTACTACATGCCGGAAATTTTGAAGATGTCGGGCGATGTACCGAAGGGCATTCTGGATTCCTACCAGATCCCGGGCGCCGGCGAGGTTATGGCCAAATCGCTTGGGCAGTATGGCATGATCGGTCTGCTGGTGCTGGTTCTCTCGGCGATGAACGGCTTCGCCGGAGAGCGGGAAGGAGGCATTGCAGAACTGTTCCTTTCCCGCCCGGTTTCGACATCCGCTGCCGCGTCTGCGAAATGGTTGGCCCACCTGACGCTGCTTGTTCTGTCTCTGGGGCTGGGATCGGCGTTTGCGGCTTACTACACGATCCGGCTTATTGGGGAGCTGCAGTTTGGACCGGTGCTTGCCGCTTCCGCCGTATATGGACTCTGGCTGATGTGCGGCGTGTCGCTGACCCTGCTCTTTAGCTCGTTCCTTCGTGCGCCGGCAGCGGCTTTCCTGGGGCTTGGCGTAACCGCCGTTCTGTCGCTGCTGCATCAACTGCTGCCGGGGTGGCTGCGTTGGTCTCCGGCGGCGTTGACGCAATTGTCGGCAGGATTCCTGGACCCGGTGGGGGAGTCAACACGATACATGCCGATATTGTCGGGGCTTTTGCTCATCGCCTGCTGTATAGGTGGAGCTGCTATGCTGTTCAGAAGGAATAAACTTCCTCATACCTGATCGACACTAAACGCGACTCTACTACTCTTGAAGCGCCTGATTGATTTTTAAAATGTAACAACTTTTTTTCTTTTTCAAGAAATTGCGACAATTTTCATGGTTGCTCCCCTTCTTCCTGTAGACAGCCCTATCATTTTTTAGTAGACTGTTGAAAAGCACAACACGAAACAACTCGATTAGAGTTAAAGCTCAGGAGGTAGGGCGATGCTGCGTTTAGGAGAGAAAATAGTCATTGTCGCGGACGCTTTCGAGCAGAATCTTCCTATCGGGGATTACGGGTACGTTATTGCATATGACCGCAATCCGGATAACGCGTTTGATTATGTTATTCGCATCCCGCAGGCCAACCGCAATTTCTATGTAACGGCGGAAGATGTAGAGACGGAAGCGGACCTGCTGACCGAGGAAGCGGAAAGAGCCACACACGAGGCATTGATTGATTATGCTTTGTCCACTCACAACGAGAAGCTGTTTTACCAGTTGATGAACGGCGAGGCGGATCAGGCGGAAGAGATAGAGAGTATTCCCAAGGAAAGCATGACACAGGCGGAATTCATTAAACAGGTGAATCTTCGGGCCTGGATTTAAGATAAGGCCGGCGGCTAGTCGGCTTTTTTATATGCCCGGAACTGGGATGCGCGCATGTCAGACCGATCCAAGGGAATTGAGCCTCAAGGCATTGATGCAGGACGGCTGAGATAAAGCGGGGCGGCTATCTGGCAGTGGAAGACTGGCTGGATATGGTGAACAGGCGCTTGTAATATGGTCCCCTTATAGTAGACAGACATAAGCAAGTTGATTCATCTGTCTGCTGTGGAGGGGATTTTTTATGGGCGAAATAAGAAAGTGTGTGTATATAAATGAGGACCTGCAACCGAATGGCTGCAGGTCCCTTTGTGCTATTCTGCCTGTCTAAGCTGGAGCATACTGTGATATTGGTTAAGCACCTCGTCTAATCGTTGACTAGCGTCAATCAACTCCGGATCGGAGAGTAATCTGCATGTTGCTAATTTGTTCAATTCCAACCGGAGTTCTTCGATTCTCAGAATAACCTCTTCCAAGACGAACAGCTCCCTATCATCCGTATATATATGTCATCCGTCCGTCGTGCACTACGGATCGTGACAAGGATATCCTGGGCTATTCGGGCAAGAGGCTGTACGATCCGGATCTCATTATTGTAAAAGGAATAGTCGCAAATTTGCTCCTCTATAAGTTTCGCTATTAACTTCTAAAATCCTCCAAAATATGGGCGATACAAAAGAAATGACAAAGAGGCGAGAGAGCTAAGAATCAGGGCAGAGATTACCTTGAGTGTGAGATTGGATTCCGAAGCATATTCCCCGTCAGGCCTCGTGCATGGCGGGATTTTTTTACATTGCATAAAGAACATCAGTTCGTACATAATACAAACAAGTGTTCTCATTTAATGAGAAATCACATTACGGAAATTTGAGCGGATAAGAGCAGCCTGCAGGAACTAATAGGAGGATGACATCATGAGAAAACTGGAGGGCGGCATGTGGGATAGCAAATTCATTTTGCCCGAGCACCGCGCACGGATGGAACGGGAGAAGCAGGAGGGTCAGCGTCGTGAGAAGCCGGCCCTGGATCAGCAGGAGCTGGAAGAGATCGACCGGGCGCTTTTTTACAGCCTTAATGACGGGGTTCCGGTGACGCTGCGGCTGTGGGACCCGTTCCCTCCGGATCGGATCGCCAAAGGATATGTTCTGGACGTCAATCGCTCCCTTCGGCGGATCAAGCTTCGCTGGAGCGAGGATGATTGGGATTGGATTGATATGGATGAGATCATGTCGGCGAATACATGAAGGTTACGGGAAAATCACGAGAAGTTAAAAGAGAATTAACGATAATTTTGTAAAATTTTCACATGCATCCAAGAGTGACGATTATGGGCTTTATAAATGACAAAAAATGAAGGATAATATTATACTAGTAATTAGTAACGCTATCCGGGCGCTTTAGCCCTTTAAACAGGAGGGATACGCAAGATGAGCATTACCGTTAAGGACGTGCAGCATGTGGCCAAGCTGGCCCGACTGCATTTGAGCCCGGAAGAAGAGGCTATGCTTACGGAGCAAATGAACGCCATTTTACAATATGCGGAGAAGCTGGAAAGCCTGAATACGGACAATGTACAGCCGACAACCCATGTGCTGCAAGTCAGCAATGTAATGCGCGAGGACGTTGTGAAGGAGAGCATTACCATGGAAGAGGCCTTGCTGAATGCGCCGGACGAAGAGGACGGACAATTCAAGGTGCCGGCGGTTCTGGAATAATTAATTGCTAAAGGAGATGACATTTTGAGTCTGTTTCAATATCGCCTTTCCGAATTACATAATATGCTGAATGACTCGAAGGTCTCGGTCAGTGAGCTGACCGAGGAATCGCTGTCGGCGGTTGCCCGTCTGGACGGCGATATTCATGCGTTCCTGACGCTGAATGAAGAAGGCGCCAAGGCTGCTGCCCGCCAATTGGACGACAAGCTGGCTTCGGGAGCGGCAAGAGGGCTTCTCTTCGGGATTCCGGCCGGCATCAAGGACAATATCGTAACCAAAGGGCTGCGGACAACCTGTGCCAGCCGCTTCCTGGACAACTATCAGCCGATCTACGATGCAACGGTTGCGGCCAAGCTGCGGCAGGCGGATGCCGTGACGATCGGCAAGTTGAATATGGACGAGTTCGCCATGGGCGGATCGAACGAGAACTCCGCGTACGGCGCGGTCCGCAATCCGTGGGATCTCGAACGGGTGCCGGGCGGCTCGAGCGGCGGCTCCGCCGCGGCGGTTGCTGCGGGCGAGGTCTTCTTCGCCCTGGGCTCGGATACCGGCGGCTCCATCCGCCAGCCGGCCTCGTACTGCGGCGTTGTCGGATTGAAGCCGACGTACGGCCTGGTATCCCGCTACGGCCTGGTCGCCTTCGCCTCCTCGCTGGACCAGATCGGCCCGCTGACCCGGACCGTCGAGGATTCCGCCTATGTGCTGCAGGCGATCGCCGGCTATGACCCGCAGGACTCCACATCGGCAAAAGTGGATATTCCCGATTACCTGAGCGCCTTGACCGGAGATGTCAAAGGACTGCGAATCGCCGTGCCGAAGGAATACCTGGGCGAGGGCGTTGACGCTTCCGTCCGCGACACGGTGTTGGCCGCCTTGAAGGTGCTTGAGGATTTGGGCGCTATCTGGGAGGAAGTCTCCCTGCCGCATACCGAATATGCGGTAGCCACCTACTATTTGCTGGCCTCTTCGGAAGCCTCCTCCAACCTGGCCCGTTTCGACGGCGTGCGCTACGGCGTGCGGGTGGATGATGGCGGCGGTCTGCTGGATCTGTACCATAATTCCCGCAGCCAGGGCTTTGGCCCCGAAGTCAAGCGCCGGATCATGCTCGGAACGTATGCGCTTAGCTCCGGCTATTATGACGCCTATTACCTGAAGGCGCAGAAGGTGCGCACGCTCATCAAGCAGGATTTTGACGAAGTGTTTAAGAAATACGACGTGGTAATCGGACCGACTGCTCCGACAACGGCGTTCAAGCTCGGCTCCCAGACCGAGGACCCGCTGACCATGTACTTGAATGATATTTTGACCATTCCGGTCAATCTGGCCGGCATTCCCGCCGTCAGCATCCCTTGCGGCTTCGCCGAAGGACTGCCTGTGGGCCTGCAGATTATCGGCAAGGAATTCGACGAGAGCACAGTGCTGCGCGTGGCGCATGCCTATGAGCAGCATACGGATCATCACAAGCAGCGCCCGCAGCTGTAACCGGTCATAAGGAGGGAACGAGATCAACATGCCATCATCCAAGTACGAAACTGTCATCGGTCTTGAAGTTCACGTCGAGCTTCATACCCAATCAAAAATATTTTGCGGCTGCTCCACGGAATTCGGAGCGCCGCCCAATACCCATACCTGCCCGGTCTGTCTGGGCCATCCCGGTGTCCTGCCGGTCTTGAACCGCCAGGCGGTGGATTATGCGATGAAAGCGGCCATGGCGCTGAACTGCACAATCGGCGATGTCAGCAAGTTCGACCGCAAGAACTATTTCTATCCCGATTCACCGAAGGCTTACCAGATTTCCCAGTATGATCAGCCGATCGGCCTGAACGGGTGGATCGACATTGAAGTGAACGGCGAGACGAAGCGGATCGGCATTACCCGCCTTCATCTCGAAGAAGATGCCGGCAAGCTGACCCACGTGGACGGCGGCTACGCTTCGCTAGTCGATTTCAACCGGGTCGGCACGCCGCTGCTCGAAATCGTCTCGGAGCCGGATCTCCGTTCTCCCGAAGAGGCGAGAGCATACCTGGAGAAGATTCGCGCGATCATGCAGTACTGCGATGTCTCCGACGTCAAGATGGAGGAAGGCTCGATGCGCTGCGACGCGAACATCAGCCTGCGGCCCGTCGGCCAGCAAGAATTCGGAATTCGCGCAGAGCTTAAGAACATGAACTCCTTCCGCGGCGTGCTGCGGGGGCTGGAGTATGAGGAGTTCCGCCAGGCCGAAATTCTGGACGAGGGCGGCGAAGTTGTGCAGGAAACGCGGCGCTGGGACGATGCCAAGGAGAAGACCTTCTCTATGCGCGGCAAGGAAGAAGCTCATGATTACCGGTACTTCCCCGATCCGGACCTGATCGTGCTGCATATCGACGAAGCCTGGAAGGAATCGATCCGCGCTTCCATTCCGGAGCTTCCGGACGCCCGGAGAGCGCGCTATGCCGAGCAATACGGCCTGCCCGCCTATGATGCAGGCGTTATTACGTCCTCCAAAGCGCTGGCCGATTTCTTCGAGGGCAGCCTGAAATTCACGGATGACGCCAAATCGGTCTCCAACTGGATCATGGGCGATCTGCTGGCATATCTCAACAGCAACAATCTGGAGCTGTCCCAGGTCAAGATTACCCCGCAAGGCCTAGGCGAGATGATCGGCCTGATCGACAAAGGGACGATCAGCAGCAAGATCGCCAAGACCGTCTTCAAGGAAATGCTTGAATCCGGCAAGCTGCCTGCCCAGATCGTGGAAGAGAAGGGACTTGTGCAGATCAGTGATGAGGGTGCCATCAAGGGAATTGTGGAAGCGGTCGTCGCGGCCAATCCGCAATCGGTTGAAGATTACAAAGCAGGCAAGCAGAAAGCGATCGGCTTCCTTGTCGGCCAGGTCATGAAAGAGAGCAAAGGCAAGGCCAACCCTGGCCTCGTCAACAAATTGCTGGCTGAAGTGCTGAACGGCTGATCGCCGTATTGCCGTATTATAGAAGGTTGATAAATAGTGAAGGCTTGCCGTCTGCGGCAGGCCTTCGGCAATTATGAAGGAGAGTCCCGGGATGAACACAATCGCGAAGCTGAATCTGCAGGACGAAGATACGCTGGACAGTCTGTGGAGCCTTCAGCATAAGGCATATCGCCTTGAGGCGGAACGGATCGGCTTTGATGCGATTCCCCCGCTGCTGGAGACCCGGGACATGCTCCGGAACTGCGAGGAGACGTTTTACGGCTGCCTGGACGAAGACGGTGAAGTGGCGGGAGCGGTTGCGATCGAAGAAGAGGATGAGGACAGCCTGACGATTACGCGCATGATGGTCAGTCCCGATCATTTTCGGCAGGGAATCGCGGGCCGGCTGCTTGAGCATGTATTCGGAATGTTTCCGCTGAAGGACCGGTTCATCGTATCGACAGGCAGGAAGAATGATCCCGCAGTCTCCTTGTATATCAAGCATGGCTTTACGCCTGTATCGGCTGCGGAAGTAGCTCCGGGTGTAGAACTGGTCGAGTTTCACCGTGCCGGGGGACGTACCAATTGACGCGAATGGCGAGAAAGGAGGAGGGCCCGATATGAAGAACCCGAATCATCCCGTACTGACGCCCGAAGAGAAAGATCACCAGTCCCAAATAGAGAGCATACAAGAAGATCCGCAGTCCGAAGAAGAAACTGCCGAGTTGCCGGTGATTCCGCCACGTCCCAAACGTCGTCCCGTTAAGCGTAAATTTATTGCAGGTCTGCTGGCGGCGGTTATCCCGGGTGTGGGCCACTTGTATCTGGGCCTTCTCCGCAAAGGGATCTCTTTCTTGTTCGCCATCATTTTGGATATTGCGGCGCTGCTGTATTTTTCATCCATCGGCATGCAGATTAACGTTCCGCTGCTCATCCTGCTGGCGCTGGTGATTCCGTGTCTGTATTTCTTCAATGTATATGACGCCCTCCAGTCCTCGGATCGGATCATCCGCTTTATGAAGCAGAACGCTGCGGAATATGAACTCGCGGAGGAGAAGCCGCAGCGCACCCGGCTCATCAGCGAGCCCGGTATTTCCTTCGGTCTGTTCCTGCTGGGGGGCGGTGTACTGCTGTTTCTGTTCCGCCAGAAACCGGCTTGGCTGCAGTTTTTTATCGAGCATCATGCGGGAGCGGCGGCGGGCGGGGTTCTGATTGCAGGCGGCCTGTTCTTCATGCTGCGGGAGATCGCAGTTAACAGACGGCGTGCTGCAAATATTTCGCCAACGCTTCGGATCGGACGCTATACGTCTGCAATCGTGCTGATCGGCGTAGGCGCGCTCCTGTTCCGGGATTGGCTCCTGGGAATGGATGATATGCTTCTGCTGTTGAAATGGTGGCCTGCTGTGCCTATTCTGTGGGGGCTGGAGTATCTGCTTCTGTATGCGGCTTCGAGAAGACAGCGCGGCAGCGGAAGCAGGCCTCGGGTCCATCAGGATTTGCGGAGCCTTGTGCCTGCAATTCTACTGGGAGCCAGCGTCTTTATCGTATCCGAGCAGGAGCATTATCTGCAGCTCTGGAACAAAGTCAGCCTGAATCTGACGGCGGCGGCCGTGGATTACGGAGAGGCCAAAGGAAGCCACTTCGTCAAACCGCCCATTACGATTCCGGTGGAGCTGAATTCAGCGAAGCTGGCTGTGGACGCGATTAATGGCGACATTCTGGTGCATCGCAGCCCAATCGAGGATATTGAGGTGACGGCAACCGTCTGGGTGGACCAGCTTACGGGAGTGAGGGCTCAGGCGATATCCGACCAATCGTTTATCGAAGTTACGGAGGGCCCGACCATCAAACTGACGACCAAGGGAAAAGCCTACGGCGATTCCGGCAAACGCCAGCCGAGAATCGATCTGGATATCGCTGTTCCCGACACCCGACGCTTTGATCTGCAGATTACGACGATGAGCGGAGCCATTACGCTGCAAAATGTGGAAGCCATTCAGGATATCGGTCTAGAGACCGGCAACGGTCCGATCATTCTGCATCAGGTGTTCGGCAATATCAAGGGCAAGACTCTTAACGGAGAGGTCCGCATCCGCGACATCCAAGGCACAGCCGATTTGACGACCAATGGTGGCGATATGATGGCCTGGAATGTGTCATCCTCGCTGAAGTTCTCCACGGCGGTAGGCAATATTTTGGCGGAGGGAAGCGGTGCGGAGCTGGATCTGACGACCAAGAACGGCAATGTGAACGTCGACGAAGCGCGGTCATCGCTTAATCTGCAATCCCTTAACGGGCTGGTCGAGGTTCGCTCTTCTTCGATTCAGGGAGACTGGAATATCTACAGCGCCGTCGGCGATATTAACCTGTATGTACCGGAGAGTGCAAGCTATTCGCTGAAAGGCTCCAGTGGCTACGGAAATATCGAAACGGACCTTCCGGAGCTTTCCATCGACAAAAAGACGATTACCGGCACAGCCGGAACAGGCGAATACAAGATCGACGTCGAGGGTAATAGCAATCTAAATGTGAGAAAACAATGAATAAACAAATTTTTATTAAATAATAATCAATATAATTAAGTCACCGCGTTGACAATCCTGAAAGAACGGTTTTACAATAAATACAATAGCGTTTATTAAATCATGGATTGATATGTAAAGGCGGTGACAGGGATGGGAAGCGGCGTACAACACGCTTTGGAACAATTGAAGACGACGGGAGTCCGTATCACGCCACAACGCCACGCGATCTTGACGTATTTGATGGAGTCTATGAATCACCCGACCGCAGATGAGATTTATCGTGCACTTGAGCCCAAGTTTCCAAGCATGAGCGTAGCGACCGTGTACAACAATCTCAAAATGTTCATGGAAGCCGGTATGGTCCGGGAACTGACTTACGGCGATAATTCCAGCCGCTTCGATGCCAACGTAACCGATCATTATCATATCATTTGCCAGGAATGCGGCAAAATTGAGGATTTCAGCTATCCTTCCCTGCATGATGTTGAACGCACAGCCGAGGAGACAACCGGGTTCAAGGTCCATGGCCTCCGGATGGAGCTTTACGGGATTTGCGGCTGCTGTGCAGGCAAGAAGCATTAGACCGGTGTTGGGATTGAATAAGAACAGGCGCTGGCTCAGCCGCTCGTCGAGCGGCTGCCCTTTGCCCGGTGCCAGAACAACGTGGGGATTCCGAGGATAAGCGGATGATGCACGTTTCTTTTTTTGTCAGCCCTTTTTCCGCACTACTCAATACAGCCATTATGGAGGATTTACTTTGAGCAGAAGATCGAAATCGAGACGTACGAGACCCGTGAAGCGCGGAGGCTTTCTTCGAAAGCTGGCGGGTCTGCTGATTATAGCTGCGGCAGCTTGCGCTCTTGTTCTTTATGTACTGCCGAACCCATTCTATACCGATCCGGAGTGGAAGGGGAAGGATAAGCCCATTTTCATAAAAGGCGAGTATACCGGATACTCCGCATCAGGGGAGGGAGAACGCCTCCTCCTGCCGCTTCCGCTGCTGCAAGAAGCCGTTGACCCTGCCATTCGATATGAAAAGGGAACCCAATCGGTTATTTTGACAACGGATCGCAAGCTGCTGTACATGCAGGCGGACAAGACGGCCGCGACTCTTAACAATCAGCCAGTCCAGCTGCGTCTGGCTCCGGTGGAGAAGGGCGGGACTATCCTGCTGCCTGCCGAATCGTTGAAGAACCTGTACGGTCTCGATATCCAGGAGAACAAGGATACGGGAGCCGTGCTGCTGATGACGGCCGGAGAGAAGGTCCAGCTTGGCGTCATCAAAGATAAAAAAGCCTCCATGCGGAGTGAAGCGACCATTCATGCCCCGATTTTAAGCAAGATGGTCAAGGGGGCGAAGCTGAGGATCTGGAAGAAGCAGGGCGACTGGCTGTATGCGCAAATGGATAACGGCTACGCGGGCTATGTGAGGGCTTCGGCGGTTCAGGACAATGGGTCCAAGACGGTAGAGAAGGCGAAGAGTCCTCCGACCCGGGCCGAACGCAGCTGGAAGGGCAAAGCCGTGAATCTTACCTGGGAGGCTGTATATAACAGCAATCCGGATACCTCTTCGATGGGCACTCTGAAGGGGGTCAATGTTGTAAGCCCGACCTGGTTCAAAATCGTGGACGACCAAGGCAACGTTCGGAGTCAGGGGGACCCGGCCTATGTGACCTGGGCGCATGCCAAGGGCAAAGAAGTCTGGGGCCTGCTAAGCAACAGCTTCGACGCCGACCTGACTACCAAAGCACTCTCAACTTATGAGAACCGGATGCGGACGATTGTGCAGATGCTGGAGTACGCTGATCTCTACGGCCTGGATGGCATCAACATTGATTTTGAAAATGTGTATACCGATGATGGCGACAATGTCACCCAGTTTGTGCGGGAGCTCCGGCCGATGGCCCAGGCGAAAAACCTGATTCTCTCCATTGACGTTACCCCCAAGTCGAACAGCGAAATGTGGTCCCTCTTTTTTGACCGCCGCGCGCTGGGCGAACTGGTCGATTTCATGATTGTTATGGCATATGACGAGCATTGGGCTTCCAGTCCGGTAGCCGGCTCGGTGGCTTCCTTGTCCTGGTCGCAGACGGCAATGGAACGAATTCTGGACGAGGATGATGTCCCGGCGGACAAGCTCGTTCTGGGGGTTCCGCTGTACACCCGGATCTGGAGTGAACAAACCGTGGATGGAAAGACCAAGGTTTCGTCCAAATCAGTGGGTATGAGCCGCGCAGCCGCGATTATCAGCGAGAAGAAGCTGAAGCCTGTGCTCTCCAAGGAGACAGGCCAGAATTATGTGGAGTACAAGGAGAACGGAGCCCTCAACAAGATCTGGATCGAGGATAAGGTATCCCTTCAGTCGAGAGTCAAGCTCGCCAAGTCGCTTAAGCTCGCGGGTATTGCGTCCTGGAACCGCAGCTTTGCCGGAGAGGGAGCCTGGGAGACGCTGAATACGATCCACCAATAACGAGAGGACCTTCTGCCCGTTCTGGCGGGTCGGAGGTTCTTTTACTACAGATTAGACAGTCTGTCTCTTAAAAGACGCTACCTGCTGCTCAGGGGCTCATGCGTCTTGTCTTAGGTTTAGGTGTAGTCAGAGGCGGATCTCATGTGTAAAAAATACTGATCTTGGCCAACATGAGGATCATGAGACATTTCTCCCAGCTTAAATATAGTTCGGTCGTCTAGAAGGAACTGATATGGGGATGTAGAATTAGTAGATATAATCTGAATGGACGCAAAATCGCCAAATTTGATGGAGGACGATATGGAATTATCCAATCTGACATTAATAAATGGAGATATTTTTGATGCCAATGCTCTGGGGGCTGTGGTATTGAGCTCTTTAGGGGACGCGCCCTTTCAAAGTGCTCTGCTTCATGATTTCGATAAGATTATTATGGTTATTCATCCTGACCGGAATGAACGGCAGCGGTATGGCAACCATCTTATACATGGCGAATCACGAACACAAACCCTGCATGTGGAGCTTTCGCAGCTGGAACGTTCCCTGTTGACTGGAGATAACAACGAGCGGGTGGTCTGTCTTCTTGAGGGTGATATTTTATGGGACCCCCAAGGCATTGTGGGCCGGCTGCGTGAGGAATTAAAGCTCTTCGGTGAGCCATTGCGCGACAGGATGATCTTCATTGAGTTTGCCCGCTTTCTTCATATGTACGTGAAATCCAAGCGCTATCTGCAGGCCAGCTGTTATATGGATTCCTATAACTGTATTCTTATGTCGCTGTTTCACTGGGCTAGGATGGAGGTTTGCGAAGCGGGGCAATATCCGACGCCAGCGGTGTGGGAGCAGGTTAAGAGCCTCAACAATTCCGTCTACAAGCTGTACGAGGAACTCGCCATCAGTGGTGAGACCATGGAACAGCGAGTCGAGCTGGTGCAGTTGGCCTGTGAATTCTCTCTAATGTCCAAAATGGTGGATTGCTGCAAATGGCTCCTGAGTCTTCTTGGAGAGAAAAGAGAGGCATGGACCTTTGAAGAGCTGATCGCTATTCCCGAGCTCCTGTATGTCGAGGCGGAACTTCCATTCGTTTTGCGCAAGCTGTCGGCCCGGTCTCTAATCCGTGAAATATCATCCTGGACGGATACCGGCGGAGGCTCTATCCGGTATACAGTCTAATTACGGCATTCTTATCATACTCAAATTATGGGGAGAGGGTAGCAGACTCTCTTTTTTTGTTGGGTTCAGAACAGCAGGAAGTTGAAAAATTAGGTTGACGTCCATCTGAACTGTATGATAAATTATAACTCGTCCCTTTCGAGCAAATCAGAAATGAATAATCGTTGATGAGATGCCAAATCAATTGTTCAAAAAAACAGTTGACTAAATCGAGGGTGATGTGGTATATTATAAAGGTCGCTGCATGAGACATGATAAAGCGGCAAATGAGACTTTGATCTTTGAAAACTGAACAACGAGTGAGTATTTAAAGAGAAGAAATTCTCGTCAGATTCAAAATGAGCAAATCAGCTTTTCATTAATGGAGAGTTTGATCCTGGCTCAGGACGAACGCTGGCGGCGTGCCTAATACATGCAAGTCGAGCGGAGTGGTGAGGGAGCTTGCTCCCGAACCACTTAGCGGCGGACGGGTGAGTAACACGTAGGCAACCTGCCCTTCAGACTGGGATAACTACCGGAAACGGTAGCTAAT
>NZ_JAHCMB010000006.1 GCF_019904155.1 Paenibacillus sinensis | reverse complement strand
ATGAACCGCTCCATAACAACCTATTACTCCAATTGTATACGTTTCATAATGATAGTAATAATTTAGCTCAGTATTGTCTGTAAAGGGTTTTAAAGCAGAAACAACCGCATTAGTTTCTACTTCGGTTGCAGTTACGATTAGTAGCTCAACCCTTTCCCTTAACTTTTGAATCTCCTCACTAATAATGTTCATAAAGCTTCCCCTTATTTTTAATCTATCTCGTCTTTGACTCTAATAAGATTTACCATCTCCAGAATATTCCTTCCGTAATAATCTTATTATTTTTTCCTCATGTGAGCAATATGAAAAGTCGGGTTACAGCATCAAGTGATTTTTTATTTTCTAATAATGAATTTAAAATTTCGCCCTACTTATGATACGCTTCCCCCCGATTTATCTTCACCGCCCGATAAATCTGCTCCACCAGCACCAGGCGCATGAGCTGATGGGGCAGCGTCATGCGCCCGAAGCTGAGCCGCTGCTGCGCGCGGCTCAGGACCGCATCGGAGAGCCCGTGGCTGCCTCCGATGACGAACACGACATGGCTCGTCCCGTAGGTGCCGAGCCTGTCGATCTCCGCGGCAAGCTCCTCCGAGCTCCAGAGCTTGCCGTCGATGGCGAGGGCGATCACATGCGCGCCCTCCTTCACATGCGCGAGGATGCGTTCGCCCTCGCGCGCCTTGACGCCCGATACCTCGGCTTCGCTCAGGGTATCAGGCGCTTTTTCATCCGCTACCTCAATCATTTGGAACTTGAGGTAGGGCGTCAGGCGTTTCGTGTATTCCTGGATGCCCTGCACCAGATACTTCTCCTTCAATTTGCCGACCGTAATGAGCTGAATGAACATATGCGCCGAACTCCCCCTTCTTCGTTCCTCTAATGATAAACAAGGGCTGATGAATACACAACAAAGGCGCCCTAGCGACAGATGCCGATACCTATAAATCCCTTCTCCCGCCTGTACCAAGCCATGAAATGGACAGGCCGGGCGACGCGAATAGTTCCATCATGCTAATAATGCGAAGTCCCCCGAAAGCTGCGCCCTGAAACAACAAAACCACTCCAACCCCGGAGTGGTCTCGTCCTCGTGCAGCAGAGCCATGCAACATTTTAGTTCCTTTAACCGCTATGTATCCAGCGCATGTCTGTGGCACACTGGTGTTCAGCTATAGCTGGTCCTTCAGTCGAGGCGGAATCAGATCAGCCGGACGAGGAAGTGGAAGTAAGAGTTATAGCCGGGACGGTGAGACGCCAGGCCATAATTTTTTTCAGCAAAAAAGCTTCACTCTCCACTGTCCTCCCCCATCGCGCGAAGTTACCGCACCACAGACACATCAAAATCATCCGAATGAAAATGGCTGTAGAACCGCCCATTCTCCGCCGTAAATCTCAGCACGCAGTAGTCCGGGTCGGTCACGCCGAGCGAATAATAGTCCGTGTCGCCTTCACGCCAGATCAGGGCTTTGGATGCCTGGTCCTCCAGCACTTCCATCGTCCCTCTCAGCATAACACCCTTGAACGTGCGCGGATTGCAAAAATACACACAGGCCCGCGGATTGTCGCGATACTGCCGGACCCGCATGGAGGATGTGTTGGTCGTGAAATAAAAGACCCCTTGTCCTTCTCTGCGGCGCGGCGGCAGCATCGCCTTCATGTTCGGAAACCCTTCGTCATCCACGGAACCGATAAACGACACCTCGGCCTGGTCGATTAAATCCTCAATCGTCTGCTCCATTTCCACTCCATTTTCCTCCCGGCACATAAGAATGACCTGCTCATCCTTCCATTTTAAGGGAGCTACGGTGGGCTGTCCATGACCCATTTATTATGAAAAAGCAGGCTTATTCCTTGCTATGCTCCGCCAGCTGCACCTCAAAGCCGTCCGGGTCCAGCACATAGAAAAATCGCAGGCGCGGATTGGGCGCGATCGGCCCGCGGGCAATCGGGATGCCCAGGTTATTCAAATACTCCATCGCATCATCCAGGGACTCTACCTCAAAACCAACGGACACGCCGCATTCCGGCTTCAGCACCGGTTCGCTTCCCTGAATCAGTTCAATCTTCGGCTGTTCCTCCCGCCCCAGCATGGCGATCTGCTTGCCTCTGCTCTCGAATCTGTTTTGAAGCGGCAGCTTGAGAATTCCGTGATAGAAATTCAATGAGGCTTCCAGATCCCGCACCCGGAGTGTAATCCAATTCAGGCTTAAATTCATGAACTTCTCCCCCTTTTTCCTCTATTGTACCTGACGCCGCCGCTCTGCCAATGGACAAAATCTTTAAGACGGTCCATCGGCCCTTTATCAGTCAGCATTTATCGCTGCCTTCACGGCTTCCGCGGTTTATTCCTATATATTTCGGGGCTTAACGTGCAATGTTGACGGGAGACGGGAGCAGAAAGTCAAAAAGCACCCTCGCGGGTGCTTTCCCATGCCCATCCTATTCATACGACCAAATATTCCGCGTTCTTCTCGCACTCCGCACATTTGGCCGGCGGGTCCCAGTCGGAGAATTCGGTGTCCTTCAAATCCACGATGTCGGGCGCATCCTCATATTCGTCCACGAACATGTCGATGGCCAGTTCCAGATGTTCTTTGCATACGACGTACATTAACTGCAAGCATCCC
Organism: Paenibacillus sinensis; assembly: GCF_019904155.1. Classification (GTDB taxonomy): domain Bacteria; phylum Bacillota; class Bacilli; order Paenibacillales; family Paenibacillaceae; genus Paenibacillus_AQ; species Paenibacillus_AQ sinensis. The sequence goes on along the minus strand of NZ_JAHCMB010000006.1, from coordinate 58,387 downwards.
TTTCTCTTTGGCTCGGCTTCAAACCGTTCTCCTTCTGTTCTACCACAATTCCGTCCAAAAAGAAATCCATCCGCCCAGGATAAACGCCCTGTGGTGTCCTGTGCCTGTGACGTGGTGCCATGCGTTTACCGGGAAACCCAAGAAAGGGCAAACTGGGTGTCTATCCTCTTATGCTCCTTATGTTCAAGATCGTCGGCTCTTCGGATGCTCGGCTGGCAGCATGCCCCTCCGCTCCTCCAGCAGAGCTTTGGGGCCGTGGGCCGCGTAAATGTCGCGCCAGCGCTTAAGGCATGCCTTCGGCTTGCGCCGGCCGATCAGATTGACATTGAAGCCCGCCTGCACAAAAATCTCCATCGGCGTCAACCCCTCCTCATAAGCCTGAACGGCCGCCAGCTTGAAGGCGGGGTCATATGTAATGCTCTTCTCCGACACATTCAGAATAAAAGGATTGCGCCGGAGCATCCGCCTCTCTTCATCCGAATACCCTTTTGACCGGTTCATAGGGTCCCTTCCTTTCTTTGGACATTCGCTCGTAACCTTACAGCTTATGTAACGCAAATAACCCGCAGAAGAGAGCGTCGGGCGCTCGTTCTTATGCGGGTCATACGTTGCATTATGAAGTTACCGGAGATCAGCGTACGTCCTTACCGGTTAATCGTCAAGGTCTCGTCTGCGAATCCTGGACGGTCCAGTTCATACAGCCTGCGGTAGCGCGGCTCGGCCGCCATTAGATCGGCGTGGGTGCCGCGCATGATAATTCGGCCATTTTCCATAAAAATGACTTCGTCCATGCTCTCCGCACCGACGAGGTGGTGGGTGACCCACACCAGCGTCTTGCCCTGCATGGCGGCGAACATCGTTGACAGCAGCTCCCGCTCGGTGCGCGGGTCGAGGCCGACAGTCGGCTCGTCGAGCAGGACGACCGGGGTGTTCTGCAGCAGGATACGCGCCAATGCGATCCGCTGCCGTTCGCCGCCGGAGAAGCGCTGGCCCGCCTCGCGAACCGGCGTATCATACCCGGCCGGAAGCGACGCGATCAGGCCGTCCAGCTTCGCCAGCGCGCCCGCAGCGGCGATGTCGGCCTCGGACGCATCGGGGCGGCCGAGGCGGATGTTGTTCCCCACCGTTGTATCGAACAGGTGGGGACTTTGGTTCAGGACGGAGATGAGCTTGGGAATGTCGTCTCCGTAGGAGACGGCAGGCTTCCCGTTAATCTCCGCATGCCCGGCGCCCGGTGAGAGGGCGCCCTGGATCAGCTTCAGCAGCGTCGATTTGCCGGCGCCGCTGCGGCCGATGATGGCAATCCGCTTGCCCTGCGGAATGTCGAGGTCAAGGGCCTGCACCGACCACTCTCCATCCTGACCGTAGCGGTAACCCGCCTGACGGATGGAGATATGAGCCGAGCAGTTGTTCAAGCCGCCGGAAGCGGCTTCGGCAGCTTCAGCGGTAGTTCTTGCGGAGGAAGCGGCAGTAGAAGCGCCCGATGCCGTTCCTGTCTTCCCGGCCTCGGCGCTTGCAGCGGGTCCGACACCCGTCTTCCCTCCGCCGTTCATCCCGGCAAGCGGAGGAGCAGCCGTTTCAGCAACCGATGCGGCCTCCACAGCCGCGAAACCGGTGTCTCCCCCTGGCCGCTCCGCCCCGGCGCTGGCAGTCGGTCCATCCGCTAACGCGGGAGACCAACCTGCCGATAATCCGGCAGCCGTCTTCCCACCGATATTCGCCCCGGCAACCGGAGTGGCAACAGAAGCGGCTGCCCGGCCAGCCGGAGCAGCTAGACCAGCCGCGCCTGACGCTTCAGCCTGCGGCTCCTCTACCCCCTGCAGCCGTTCCAGGGAGTTCCGGTATTGCGGAATCTTCTCGATCGCCTCCGATACCGGAAGGAATGCGTCGGCCACCGGGAAGACGACCAGCACGAACGCGGCGATCAGCGTTCCTGGGATGGCCCCGTCCGCGAACTCGCCGCCCGCCCACCAGATCATGGAGAGGACGCCGAGGCCGATCACCGCCTGGCCGATGAAGGTCCGGGTGCGCGCCCAGCGGCGCAGCGCGGCGTCGGTGCGGGCCACCACCCGCTCGTCCTGCTCATACGTCTCGACGAACTGGCTCTGCCGTCCGCTGATCATCCAGTCGCTCATCCCGAGCACGGCGTCCGTCAGCTTCTGATACAGTCGGTTCCGCTCCTGCTTCACCTCGCGCTGGCGGCGCTGGGTCAGCAGTAGCGACAGGGCTGGCAGCACCGCGACCAGTACAAAAATATACAGCGCGGTTACAAGCGCGAACCGCACATCAAAGGTTCCGATGGCAATCACCGCTCCCGCGTAGACGATCAGCGAGATGACTGCGGGAAATACGGTGCGCAGATATATATTTTGAAGATATTCAATATCGTCCGCCAGCATGCCGAGAATGTCGCCCGTGCGGAAGCGCGAAGACAGCAGCAGCGCTTGCGGCTCCAGGATGTCGTAGAGGCGCTGACGCATTTTGGAGAGAATGCGCAGAATCGTATCATGGCTGACCAGACGCTCCACATAGTGGACGACCGCCCGGCTCGTACCGAACGCGCGGACGCCGACGATCGGGACATAGACCATCAGAATGTTCTCCGGCGGAATGGATGCTTTGGATATCAGGAAGCCGGACGTATACATCAGGGACGAAGCCGTGAAGATCGTCAGTGTTCCAAGCAGCACGATCAGCAGAAAGCGCCAGAAGTACGCGGGAACGTATGCGGTTAACCAGCTTTCCTTTCTCATCCGATCGCCTCCAATTGCGCCATCGCCAACTCATAGTAGGCTCCCTTGCGTTCAAGGAGCTCTTGGTGGGTGCCGACCTCGGCGACCCGTCCCTGCTTCATGACAATTATTTGGTCCATATCCGCCATCCAGTGCAGGCGGTGTGTAGCCAGAAAGACAAGCTTGCCTTCGAACAGCGGCAGCATGGTCTCTTTCAGCTCATACTCGGTTTCGATATCGAGATGGGCTGTCGGCTCATCGAGCAGCATGATCGGCCGGTCGCTGAGCAGCGCCCGGGAGAGCGCCACACGCTGCTCCTGCCCGCCGCTGAGTCGGCGTCCGCCGCCGCCGATGGGCTCGTTCAGGCCTCCCGGTAGGCTAGCGGCAAGAGGTGCCAGGCCCGCCGCCGCAACGGCCCCTTCGACGGCTTCTATCGACGCTTCCGGATGGTAGAACCGGACGTTATCCGCAAGCGTCCCGCTGAAAATATACGGCCGCTGCGGAATATACGAGGCCTGGCGCCGCCAGGCGTCGTCTGTCAATCCGCTGACCGCCTGGCCGTTGATCGTGATCATGCCTTCTCCCGGATGCAGGAAGCCGGCCAGTATATCGATCAGCGTTGACTTGCCGGCGCCGCTCTCGCCGATGATGCCGATTTTGCCGGTTCCGGCAAACTGCAGATGAACATCTATCAACGAAGCTGGACCGTCTTCTTCATGGCGCAGGCCGATACCGTTAAGCGACAGAGTGCCACCATTGTTCCACGTGAAAACTTCAGCCGTCGGCAGAGCAGGCTGAGCGCCCGCCACAGATGGGACGATTGTCTGACCGGTTTGGCTCTTTCCGCCTCGAATAGACGGTTCAGTCCCATCTATCGCTCCGGATGATTCCGTCCGATCGCCTTGCTTCGCTTGTTCATGTTCAGCCGGCGCTGCATGTTCAGCCGGCACTGCTCGTTCGGCCGATACTGTCTGTCCGGAAGCAGCCGCTGCCCCGGCTTCCCCTGCCTGAACCGGGGCGGTCTTCTCCCCGATCAGCGAAGCCTGCACCGTTTCTTTATCAATAATGCTCTTTATCTTCTCCCCTGCTTCCTTGCCGTCCAGCGTGGCGTGGAAGTCCGCGCCCACCAGCCGCACGGGCAGAAAGTACTCCGGGGCGATAATCAGAATCGTAAGTCCGGTCACGAGCGTCATCTCGCTGTTCACCAGGCGAAGACCGAGGCTGACGGCGACGGAAGCGACCGACAGCATCGTGAAGAAGTCGAGCGCGAACGAAGACAGGAACGCCACCCGCAGCGTCTTCATCGTCGCCGACCGGTAGCGGTCGCTGACCTCGGCAATGGAGCGCTTGTGGCTCTTGCTCCGTCCGAGGAACTTCAGTGTCTCCAGGCCGCGCAGCGAATCGACGAAGTGATTCGACAGCGTCCGGTACGACGCCAGCTGGCGGTCCATATGCTTCTGTGCGGTCGTGCCGATCAGAATCATGAAGACCACGATGATCGGCATCGTCAAGGTTAGAATGATCCCGCTAGTCTTGTCCTGCAGGAACACATACAGCAGCAGCACCCATGGCGTCACTCCCATTCCGACCATCCGGGGAATGATCAGCTCCAGATAGGTGCGGAACTTGGTTACGCCTTCAAGCGCCAGCGTAACCAGCGTTCCCGTTCCCTGATCTCCGGCCATACGCGGTCCGAGCCGGAACAGCTTCTCCATCATCCTCCGGCGCATGTCTCCGCTCGTCTTCTCCGCGAACCGATAGGCCAGCCCGCTCATGAGCTGCCCGCACGCATGGCGGACCAGAAACGCAAGAAGGAACAACAGCGCAGTGCCCCATTGTTCCTTCAGCGGATCGCCCGCGAACAGCGCGGAGATGACTTCCGCGAGCGACTTCGCCAGCAGAAGGATGGATAAGCTTTGCACCAGGGTCAGGAAGCCTACCGCCACAAAGACTGGCTTGACTCCTTTGTACCCAAGCAAATTTTTATCCATTAATATTCCAGAGTCTCCTTGTCGCTAAGCCGTTTGTGGAAGATGAAATAGCTCCAAATCTGATAGCCAAGCACGAACGGAAGCAGCGTGAGCGCCACAATCGTCATGACCTTGAGCGAGTAGTGACCGGAAGCCGAATTAGTAATTGTCAGGTTAAATGCCTCGCCGAGCGAGCTCACCATAACCCGCGGGAACAGACCCACGAAGACGGAGACTACCGAGAGTCCCAGCACCGCGCCCGTCATGCCGAACGCCCAGCCGTCGCGCTTCTTCTTGCAGAAGTAACCGGACAGCACGAACGCCACAATGCCGAGCAGGACAATCGCCCACAGCAGGGTTCCGCGAACTTCAAAAATATCGGTCTCGAAGTACGTCATGATGACGAATGCCAGCAGCAGTGCGCCTGTCGGCAGCAGCAGTATCTGCGCCCGCTTGCGCGCCCGGTCCTGCAGCTCGCCGAAGGTGCGCAGCGCCGTAAAGAGCAGGCCGTGCACATTGCAGAGCAGAATAACGGTCAAGCCGGCAAGAACCGTGTACACATTGACGATATCGCCGAAGAAGGAGGCGTGCATCTGCATATCTCCGTCAATCGGCAGCCCTTTGATGAAGCTCGCGAACACGATGGCCAGCAGGAAAGGCGGCAGGAAGCTGCCGATCAGAATCGACAGGTCCCAGGTTTTTCTCCAGCCCGCCGACTCCGCCTTGCCTCTATACTCAAAGGCTACACCGCGCAGAATCAGGCCGAACAGTGCAAATACGAACGGTACATAGAAGCCGCTAAACAGCGTCGCGTACCAGTTGGGGAACGCCGCGAACATCGCGCCTGCCCCAGTGATCAGCCATACTTCGTTGGCGTCCCAGAAAGGGCCGATCGAGTTGATCATGACCCGCCGCTGCTTCTCATTGGCCGGCAGCAGCTGAGACTGCATGCCAACTCCGAAGTCGAAGCCTTCCAGGAAGAAAAATCCGACGAAGAGTACCGCGATCAGCACAAACCATAGTTCATTAAGTGAGATCATAGTATCACTCCTTCGTATTATATGGATCTGTCGAATGCTCCGATTCGTCTTCGATGCCATTCGGTCCTTTTTTGATTACCTTGACGAACAGATAGATCAGCACGATAAGCAGTGCGGCGTATGCAGTATTAAAAGTAATGAGCGAGAACAGCACCTGCCCGGACGTAATATTCGGCGAGACGCTCTTGTCGGTCGTCAAGAGTCCGAATACGGTCCATGGCTGACGGCCGAACTCGGTCATCGTCCAGCCCGCAGTGTTGGCAATCGGCGGCAGCAGTAGTCCGGTGAGACAGATCCGCAAGTACTTCGTGTTCGGCTGATCCAATTTTTTGCGCCACATCAAATATATTGCCCACAACGTAATGAAAATCATGGCCATACCGGCCGCGATCATAATACGGAAGCTCCAGAACGTTGTGCGAACCGGCGGAATATAGTCCCCAGGGCCGTAGGCCTGCTCATATTCGCTCTGCAGCGTGTTCATCCCTTTGACGGAACCTGAGAACTTGCTGTAAGACAGGAAGCTGAGAACGTACGGAACCTTGAGCTCATGACTGCTAACTTTGTTCTCCGGGTCAATGCTGGCCACAACAGTCCATGGCGCAGGGTCGGCGCTGTCTTCCCAAAGTCCTTCGGACGCGGCCATCTTCATCGGCTGTGTCTTGACCAGATACTGAGCCTGCCAGTGTCCGGCAAAGGCAACGCCGATGGAGGAGATAACGCCGACAATCGCGGCAATCTGGAAGGAGCGCTTAAAGAAGTCCATATCCTGCTTCTTGAGCAGCTTGAATGCACTGATCCCGATAATCAGAAACGCACCGGTGGCGAAAGCGCCGAGCACCGTATGCGGGAACTCAACCAGAACCTGACCGTTCGTGATCAGGGACAGAAAATCATTCATTTCCGCCCGCCCGTTGTTAATCGTATATCCTACCGGATGCTGCATGAAGGAATTCGCGGCCAGAATCCAGAACGCGGACAACGTCGTGCCGATGGCTACGAACCAGATGGAGAGCAGGTGGATTTTCTTCGATACCTTCTCCCAGCCGAAGATCCAGATCCCGATGAATGTCGATTCCAGAAAGAACGCAAGCAGCGCTTCAATCGCCAGCGGCGCTCCGAAGATATCTCCGACAAATCGGGAATAATCCGACCAGTTCATACCGAACTGGAATTCCTGGAGAATACCGGTAACCACACCGATAGCGAAGTTGACCAGGAACAGCTTGCCCCAGAACTTCGCCATCCGTTTGTATACCTCGTCCCCTTTGCGCACATACATGGTCTCCATGATCGCGATGATGAAAGACAATCCGATCGTGACAGGCACAAAGAAAAAGTGAAAAATCGTTGTCGACGCAAACTGCATACGCGACAGCATTAGAACGTCCATGGTTTCCCTTCCTTCCCCCCGTTTAATTGCTTTTATTCTGTCAAAATTTAAAGCGATAGATTGTGATATATGTCACACATCCACGGGCTTTTTATCGGTCAAAACCAATAAATTTGTGACATTGATCACAAAAGATGTAGAAAAAAGCAAAAAAAATAAGACGGTTTTCCGTCTTTTGTCTTTTTATCTCCTCTACCTTCTATTTCTCTATATTGAGGAACAGACATCCTGTTAGGAAATGGAGATTCCTTTTTTCAGCGATTTGAGATCACCGTTAGAATTGAGCAGCTGGGGAAGCATTTTCGATCCCTGCTTCATCGGAGCCTGGCATAAGGGACAGGTCGGCGCAGTCTCAAACGTGAAGTTGTCTCTCATCCACCCGTTGCAATCATCGTTCGTGCAGGACCATACGGCCGTCATCTCTTCCGGTATTTCTTCCATGGGCTTCTTCCGGTAGTTCATTGCCGTTCCCTCCCTTTCTTTCGCTAAAATGCTTAACAAAAGGTCAGACGCATGCATCTATAGGATCAAAGCGGGTGATTCATCCGCTCTCCTATCCGCAGAAAGAAACCGCTCCATCCTCATAGACAGTGCAGCCTATGCATTCTTATATCCAAGGATTGAACTCTCCATATTTGTAAAAAAGGCCGCCCCGACTCTATGACAAGCGGGACGGCGGGGTTTGATTTACAGTTTTACAACGTTCTCAGCTTGCGGTCCGCGGTTGCCTTGAACAACGTTGAATTCAACGCGTTGGCCTTCGTCCAACGTTTTGAAGCCTTCGCCAGTGATCGCGCTGAAGTGTACGAATACGTCGCTTCCGCCTTCAACTTCGATGAAGCCAAAGCCTTTTTCTGCGTTGAACCATTTAACTGTACCTGTTTGCATTGTGTATAGCCTCCAAAAAAGAAATTAATATGTTATTTTGTCTTTGAACAAAGAAAAAATTCACACATTGAAAAAGGCTCTCCGCCCATCGACAACCCTTTTCAATGTGAAAATTCGGGTTCGAGCATAACATATGATTTAGATCATAGTACCACATCACAGCCCTAAAGGCAAGCTGAGCTAAAGGCTATTCATCCTTCGCAGCAGGCCGTTTTCCTGATTTATCAAGGGCTGCGGCCTGCCATGAAAGGAACGCCTTATCATTATATCCGGGATCTTCCGGAATTATTCCTCCGGTTTTTGCTCCAGTTTCACGGTGACCTCTTTCTCAACCCCGTCCCGGTAAAACGTAATAACAAGGGAGTCACCGACCTTCGTGTCGTCGTACAGATACTTGCGCAGGCTAATGGTCGAATCGATCGTCTGTCCGTTGAACTTCGTGATGACGTCGTTCAGCTTGAGCCCCGCTTCTTTCGCCGGGCCTACAACATCGAGAACAACTACGCCTTCGGTTACGCTGCTCGGCAGGTGAAGCGATTTAAGCTGATTCTCGTCAAGCGGCACGTACGGATTGTTCAGATCCATGGAATAGACGCCAAGATAGGACCGGACAATCTTCCCGTTCGCGGCCAGCTCCTCGGCAATCTTCACGACATGGTTGGCTGGAATAGCGAATCCGAGGCCTTCGACGCCGGTATCGGAAATCTTCATCGTGTTGATGCCGATGACCCGGCCGTTCAAATCCACGAGCGCGCCCCCGCTGTTGCCTTCATTGATGGCAGCGTCGGTCTGGATAACCTCCTGCTCCCAATCATACACGCCGTCCTGATTCAGCGATACCGGTATCTTCCGGTTCGTGTAGCTGACAATGCCGGAGGTCAGCGTGTCACCCAGACCAAGCGGGTTGCCGATGGCGATGACCGTCTCGCCCAACTGCAGCTTGGAGGAATCGCCCATCTTCGCCAGCGTGTTGATGCCGTCCGCATTTACCGAGAGCACAGCCAAATCGCTGACCTTATCCGCTCCCACGAGTTCGGCTTTGCGGGTCTCGCCGTCCACCATGACGATCTCCAGCTTGCTTGCACCGGAAATGACGTGGTTGTTGGTGATAATATAAGCCTTCCCGTTCTCTTTCTTATAAATCACGCCTGAGCCAAGAGCCGACTCATCAAGCTGGCTCTTGCTGGTATCTTCCTTATGGTTGATAATGCTGACGACCGCTGGGCGTACAGCCGCCGCCGCTTGCACAATGCGGTCGTAAGGATCCCCGCTGCTCTGCTTGACGTTCTGAATAACAGCGGGAAAATGGGACTTGTCATGGGTCAGCTGCCCAGTCACAAGGCTGAACAGCAGTACCGCGACAACTGCGCTGATAACGGAGCTGATAGCGGAAATCTGCAGGGTGGACAGATTGCGGCTCTTGCTCCGCGCCGACCATCCTCGGGGCATCGGCTGCTTGGAGGCCTTCCGCTCTCTCCTTCTGGACACTCTGGTTGAATAGAAATCATCATCAAACAGTCCCACTTGTCACTCTCTCCCCTCTGTAACTCCCGCACCAAGCATGAAGCAGCATTTCCGTACCCGTTCTTTATAAACACAAGGAATATATGGCAGCAGCCACGACTATACTAATAGAAAATAATAGCCGCACCGAACATTCATAGTTTGCATAGCAGGCGAAAAATCACCTGCAGACGCTCTCCCAGGCAGCTCCCGAACCTTCGGGCTCCGCTTCGCCCTCCTATTGTATCACAGCGGCGGGAAGATGCGGCCTGTTCCCGCAAAATAAAACTTCCCATATAAAGGATGTGTAATGAGGTCATGGAATCTTCAATGAGCAGTATGGATCTGGTGCAATTTATTGGCAAGCTCGGCGATCTCAAGGACGAGCACTACCACCTCACACTCACGCTCAGCGCAGTGGTCGAGCTTATGATCGACAAGGGATTCATTACCCGCCGCGAGCTTGAGGGCAAAATGTCCGAGCTGGATCAGCTTATGATTCGCTCACCGTATCCCATGGCGTAGGCCGGTCGTAATACGTATCGCACAGCCTGAACTCGCTATCCTTGTAGAAGCAGCCCCGGTCCTCCATCGCCGCGCGTACCGACATTCTCGCAAGATCGATCATATTGTGATCGCGGCTCAGATGGGCGAGATAGGTCCGCTTTGTGCGTCCCGTCAGAATCTCGCTAAGCGCCGCGCCAGCCGCGTCATTGGACAAATGGCCCATATCGCCGAGAATCCGCCGCTTCGTATTCCAGGGATAGCGCCCCATCCGGAGCATCTCAATGTCGTGGTTAGCTTCCAGCACGAGAACGTCAGCGTCCGAAATCGCCAGCCTCACCTTCTCGCTGACATAGCCCAGGTCTGTTGCCACACTGAGCTTGTCCTTGCCATCATAGAAGTTGTAGCCGACCGGCTCGGCGGCGTCATGCGAGATGGCGAACGACTCGACCCGCATGTCGCCGAAATCAAGATGCTCGCCGGTCTCCAGAATATGCCGGTTATGCTCTTCAATGCTGCCGATGCTCTTCTCGATTGCTCCCCAGGTGTTCGTGTTGGCATAGATCGGCAGATTATATTTGCGCGCCACCGCTCCAAGCCCCTTGATGTGGTCGGAGTGCTCATGCGTTACGAGGATGCCGGCCAGCTCTTCGCCTTTCATCTCGCGTATGGCCATCAGTTCCTCTATCCGTTTCGCGCTGAGACCCGCATCGATCATCACCGTCTTGCCGCCGCCCCGTATGATCGTGGCGTTACCGGTCGAACCGCTGGACAGCACCGTAAAAGATATTCCCATCGTTGTCTTCCCCTCTTATATTCATCCCGGACCCTTTTGCTCAAGGCGTCTTGGGACTGATGATATCGGCGCTGATGCCGTTCACGTAATACGTCTTGCCGTCCTCCAGCATAAACCGCCACATCGGCGCCGCCACCTGGCTCTCCGAATTAAACAGCTCGCCGTAGTAGCCAAGCTCGATTTCCTTTACTGCGGCTCCTTGCGGAAAAAATTTCTCAATCAGACTGCCCAGCGCCTTCGACGCCGGCAGCACCTTCTGAGCCTTGCCTTTACCGTTCTCGCCGATCTCGATCTGGGGCCGCCGGTAGGCGACGATCTTCTGATTGTCGTAGATCAGTTCAAGCTTCACGCTGAACAACGGCCACTTGCCGTCGACCAGCGGATGAAGCACGAACACGCCGCCCTCGCTCTCCAGCGAGTCGAACCGGAAATTCCCGATATCCGGAATTTCATCCTGAAGCTCCGCGCTCAGCTCGGAGAACGTAAAGATCAGCTTGCTGTCTACCGGCTGGTTCAGCTTCACCGTCCCATCCCCATCTCCCGCCGAGTAGCGGTAGGTGATGTCGGGGAGCTGGGGCGTATTCGCCGGAATCGGAGACAGGATACGGATATCCTTCTCCTTCATAATCTGCTGGGTGGCATCCGACAGCGAGGTGAAGTCCATGCTGGCGCTCGCCTGATCGCGCAGATCGATCCACAGCTGGTAGCACAGCAGCAGATTCAGCAGCAGAAACGAGTAGATCAGCACACTTTTGGCCCTTCCCCAATCCATGAACTCCCCTCCTTTTCCCTATCCGTCGTCATTCCAGCGTTGTGGTGTTTCCATTGCCCAGCTCAACCTGCCAGACCGGCACCAGCTCCAGATTCTTCCCTTTCTCCAGCGGTTTGTACACCGGGTACAAATCGATGACAGTTGTGCCCTTGGAGACTTCCGCCAGCTTCACGCGGAGCTCGTCCCCGCCCGGCAGCTGGGCCACCTTCTTGGTCCCCCCATTCTCTTGACTGTACATGAGAGACCGTTCATAGGCCGTCACCGTACCCTGCTGAAGCTGGAGGCGAATCTGCCCATAATGAAGCTGCGGCTGATCCAGCACAGGGTAGGCGCCATATGGATAGGAGCCAAAATAGCGCTGGAAGGAGACCGTCCGGTCCTGGTCAATCTCCTGCGCCGACTGAAACCGGTACGTGCCATTCCAGCCGCCATGCTGGTTGACGAAATCGACCGCCTCCAGCACATCCTTGGCATCGTTGCTCTCCCCGGCCGGCAGCGCGGTCGGATCGCTGTAGCTCATCCACTTCCGGTCTTCGTCGACCTGAAGGCTGCGCTTGCTGTCCGTGTAGATTTCCGAACCATCTTTTTCCAGTATATATCGGGTACTGCCTGCGTCAAAGAAGAGACTGCTCTGCATCTGCTCCACCGTATACAGTCCGGAAGGCATTTCGGCCTGAAGCAGAGAGAGACTGCTCTCCGGCACATAGTAACTGCCGTTCACCGTCGTATATGGCGTCCATGACTTGCCGAAATCCACATGCTGCTGCACGTCCTGAACGGTAAGGTCGGCCTTGGCGGCCTCGTAGACGATATCTCCTCTTGTGCTGAAAAAGACGGCATGCGGCTTCGAATCATTCTTCGCCGTATAGATCCAGATCCGGTCGATGCTCTCCTCCTCGAACAGGGAATCCGGCGACAGCTGCATGATCCGCTGCAGCAGCGCGACGGGAATCCCGGAGCCGAAGGATAGCTCGATGCCCGGATTCTCGGTGCGGATTTTGGCCCAGTCGAAGTCCTGGACCGAGCGGCGCTGAAAGCTCTCAAAGCTGCGTCCCTTCAACCTCGTCAGGATCAAGTTATAGAAGGTGGAACTCGGGTAGAACAGCGTATGCTTACCGTTCCCGAGATGAATGACCATCCGGCTGGGGTACAGCAGGTTCTCCGCCTTCTCTTCAGGCCCCATATTGTCGGTCTTCACATACAGGTTCTCGGAGAACACGGCCGAGTCGCTGCCCGGCAGCCGGTAGACCAGATAATAGCTCTCGACCAGACTGCTCAGGACAAGCAGCGTCAAGATCCAGGATTTCACCCGTTCCTTCATGCCTGCTCCCCCCTTTGCGTGTCAAGAGGCAGCGTAAAGGTTACCTTGGAGCCCTGGTCCAGCTCCGATTGAAGCCAGATCGTCCCTCCGTGCGCCTTCACAATTTCCCGGGCAATGGACAGCCCGAGACCGGTGCCGCCCATATTGCGCGAACGGGCCTTATCCACCCGGTAAAAGCGCTCGAAGATGCGCTCGATATCTCTCTTCGGAATGCCGATGCCGGAGTCCTGAACGGACACCTCCAGCATCCCGGCCTCGCTCTTCCCCGCTTCCAGTTCGATGCGCCCGCCCTCTGGCGTATATTTCAACGCGTTGGAGACCAGATTGCCGAGCACCTGATCGATCTGGTCGCGATCCAGCCAGGCCGTCGTGACACCCCGGCGCACGACGGTGCTGATCGAGATCCGTTTCTGCCGAATCTGGAAGGAGAAGCGGTCCGCCACATCCTCCAGCATCTCGGCTATATCGGTCTCCTGGTAGCGAAGCTGCGCTTCCCGCGAGTCGAAGCGTGACAGGTGCAGCAGGTCCGTAACGAGCCGGATCATCCGCTCCGTCTCGCTGCGGATGACGCCGACGAAGCGTCCGGCAAGCTGCGGGTCCTCCAGCGCGCCGTCATCGAGTGCTTCCGCATAGCTCTTGATCGTCGTCAGCGGCGTCCGCAGCTCATGCGAGACGTTCGCGACGAACTCACGGCGGGACGCTTCGAGATTTTCCTGCTCGGTTACGTCCTGCAGCACGGCGATCGTGCCTGCTGTACCGCCCTCGCGCCGGTGGATCGGCGTGAAGGTGACCCGGACGATGTTCGGGTTCTCGCCCTCTTCCTCGCCCAGCCGCAGCATGGTTGACTGCGCCATGCCGCCTTCCAGCGCCGTCGTCTGATCGGGAACCAAGCCGAGCAGCCCCTCCAGCCGCAGTCCCGCAGGCAGTTGCTTCTCCGAGCAGCCCAGCATCAGCGTGGCCCGGCGGTTCATCAGGATGACCCGGCCAGTCTCGTCGGTAGCGACCACCCCGTCGCTCATATTCGTCAGAATAGAGGCGAGCTTCTCCTTCTCCTCCTCGTTCTGGGATAGCGCGACTCTCAGTCTGCCCGTCATATAGTTGAACGCTTTGCTGAGCTGGCCGATTTCGTCACTGCCGAAGATCGGCATCTTCCGGTCGAAGCTGCCCTCTGCGACCTCCGTGGCGTGCCGGGTCATCTCCTTGATCGGCTGCGTAATCGTATGCGCCAGAATGACGCCCAGAACCGCCGTAAGTGCGAGTGCAATCAGCATGCCGGAGATGAATACGCTGTTGATCCGGCTGATCGTCGCATACAGATCCTTCATGTCCGCCGCGATGTAGATAGCGCCAACCACCTTGCCGCCAAGCCATACGGGCTTGGCCACAACTTTTTTTCGCACATTGTCGTCGCCGATAATATACTCTTCGTTGTCCCCGATTCCCTGAAGCGCCCGGCTGACTACGGTCTGCGTGTTGCGCTGTCCCACATAATCGGTCTGCGACGGAACCGAGGTGGTGATGATTTTGCCGCTGGCATCCAGTACCTGAATTTCCGCGCCGCTGATGTACAGATTGTTCACCATGCCGCGGAGGCTGTCGACCGAGGAATCCTCGTCCGCGCCGCCCGCTTCGCTGCCGAACTTGTCTGCCGTCAGGATGGACAGCATCTCCGCCCTTGCCTTCAAGTCCTTCGTGAAGTTGTCGGTCAGTGAATTCTTCATAGAGCTTACAAAATACACGCCGATCAGCTGCATCGCAATCAGAATCAGCAGCACGTAAATGATGATCAGCTTCGCTTGAATTGTCCGGAAGAAGGACATCCCTTTCATCACAATCCTCCGTTTTTAGGACTGTGCATCAAATAACCGAGCCCGCGGCGCGTGAAGATATATTCCGGCTTGCTCGGGTTCTCCTCGATTTTTTCTCTAAGCCGCCGGATGGTTACATCGACGGTCCGGACGTCTCCGAAATACTCAAATCCCCATACCGCCTGAAGCAGATGCTCCCTGGTCATGACCTTGCCAGCATGGCGGACCATATAATGCAGCAGTTCGTACTCGCGGTGCGTCAGATCGAGCGGCTCCCCGTTCTTATAGACGGTATACATATCGGTGTCGATGAACAGATCGAAATGATGGATGCCCTGCTTACTCTCCTCGGGTCCGCTCGCTGTCTCCGCCAAGGCTGGCTTGTTCTGCCGGCGCATCTGCGCCTTCACCCGGGCCAGCAGCTCGCGCGTGCTGAACGGCTTGGTCACATAATCGTCCGCGCCCATCTCAAGGCCGAGCACTTTGTCGATCTCCCCGTCCTTGGCGGTCAGCATGATGATGGGGATATCCAGATGTGCGGAGCGTACCTCGCGGCACACATCCATACCGTCCTTGCCGGGCAGCATGAGATCCAGCAGCATCAGATCGGGCCGTTTGGACAGAGCCAGATCGACCGCGCTGATCCCGTCAAAGGCGCATACTACTTCGTATCCTTCTTTTTCGAGGTTAAACTTCAAGATATCTGCAATCGGCTGCTCGTCATCTACAACCAGAATCGTTCCCATCGCCATAATTCCACCGTTTCACCCTTCATTGTTACTATAAAACTCTTTCCACTTATTTTAACACACCTGCCCTGGCGTCACATCCTACGAAGTATATAGGCTGCACCCATGGCGGCAAAAACAGCAAAATAACCCCACGACTCCAAAAGTGAGTCCTTGGCTTCGAAGCGTTAGCAGCAGTCGGGACGGTCAAAGCAATCGAGGCAGTTAGGGTAGTCGAAGCAGCGTGGCGGTCGGGACGATTAGCGTGGTCGGGCAGCCCGGGCAGTTGGGGAGGTCGAAACAGTCAAGACGATCAGCGCGTCCAGGCAGTTGGGGCAGTCAAGGTGATCAGAACGGGGCAATCGGACGGTCTGTGCAATCGGGGCGATTAGCGCGGTCGGTCCGTTGGGGCAATCGAGGCGATCAAGGCACTCGAAACAGATTCAGGTACTTGCGGACACCCCGCCAACCTGTACATTTCTCTCCAGCCAAGAAAACCGCCCGGCGGCTGCCGGACGGCTCTTCCCAATCATCTTGCAGTTTTAATTCAAAAACTTCAGCGGATTCATTGCCGTGCCGCTCTTGCGGATCTCGAAATGCAAATGAGTACCCGTAGAGCGTCCCGTGCTTCCCATAATGCCGATCGACTCGCCCTGGCTCAGCTTCTGGCCGGTGGAGACGAGGATTTTGCTTAAGTGGCCGTAGTAGGTTTCGTACCCGTTGCCATGGCTGATGACCACGACATTGCCATATCCGTTCTGGACACCGGCAAAGGTAACGGTTCCGGCATCAGCCGCTTTGATCGTGCGGTTGCCGGAGACAAGATCGACGCCCTTATGCGCTCTTCCCCAGCGTTCGCCGAAGCTGCTGGAGATCACTGCTCCGCTGACCGGCCAGGCGAAACCGCCCGAACCGACACCGACCACCTTCGTTCCGCGATACACGACGGTCGGCAGTGAAGCCTTCAGGACAGTCTGACCGAGCCATTCTTCCTTGACGACTTCACCATTCTCCTTGGTCAGCCGGTACTGCATTTCCTTCAGTCCGGTCTGCCCCGGACGCACGACCTTGACCTTGCCCTTCGGCAGCAGGCTGCTCGTGCGGATCTCAACCTCAGGCTCTGTGACGATGGTTTCCTTCGCCGTCTCGGTCGTAACGACCGTTACTGGAGGCTGGGGAACCGTCAGCTTCAGCTCGTCATCGATCTGCAGCGTCAATTCCTTCACATCAGGATTGTTCTGATAAATCTCCTTCTGCGTCACGCCATAGCGCTTGGCGATGCTGGAAATCGTATCGCCTTCACGAACGGTATAAACTAGCGGCGATTCAACGCCCTGGGTAAGCGCCTTGACAGCCTCCTTCACGTCCAGCACCTTATTGGGATCGGCCTTAACGGGCACGATGGAAATCTTCTCGCGAATATCCGCCGACTGCACATGATCTCCGGAAGAGGCGGAAGACGTGGAAGCGGCCGTCCGGGTCAGCTTCGACTTGGCAGCTGCAGCCTCCGTCTCTCCGGATATGTAGTAGTCCTTGACTCCCTTCAGGACGGCGCTTGCCGTCTCCTGATCCTTGACAATTCCGACCGTTTTGCCGTCGACTACCAACTGTACGCCTACGGCATAGGCCTTCAGCATTTCACTCAACTTGTCCAGCGTCGCTTCGCTGTTCACTTCCGGCTTGTAGGCTTTCTCCGCTTCGGTCGTAATGCCGTCCGTCTGGAGCACCATCACTTCATCCGGGTACTTGTCCTGATATTCCTGCTGTTTGGTCTTGAAGAGGGTCTGCAAATCATCCTTGTTGTAGAGCGTTCCGATCTCCTTGCCGTGCAGCAGAACCCGGTAATAACTCTCCGTATTGGCTTCGACGTAATGCTGGTGCGCCGAGGCGGCGGAGATGGCCAGTATTGCAACACCGGCAACGGCGCCCAGCCAGGCGAGACGCATCCGTCGGCGGGAACGCTTCTCCGGCTGCGTATGCACCATGCCGGTTTCGTCCTCCGGTTGTCCGGTCACCAGGCCGGAAGACAGCTCATGCCTGTTCTTCCAATCCTGGAAGTCGTTCTTCCCTTTCATGAAACTCTCCCTTTCAGCCTGCCCCTTATACCGCCTTAAGCAGCCGGGACTATGGTAAGACCGCTTGGTCACTTTTTGTATGAGCAGAAAGTATATGCTGAGCGCTTTAGCAAGCGCATTCGAATGACGTGGAATAAGTTACAAAAAATTAACCAAATCAGGTCCCTGTTTACTTTAACACAGGCGAAAGAGACATTTCAACTTTGGGCGCAGCACATAAAGAACCGGCATGAAAGCTCATACTTCCGCTTTACATGCCGGTTCCTCCCGATTTTTCTAAAGCTGAACCCCTTTTCTCCACAAGACGTTCACTGTATTTCTGCTTGAAATTGCCATGCTACGGCGTGCTGGAATCCGCAGTCAGCATCGCCATCAGCTTGTTGTATTCATCTTGGGTAACGTACTTGGAAATAATCGACTGAATGTCCGCGACCTCCTGCTCTGTCAGCCCGTTCTCCATGTCGGCGGATATTTTCTGCATCTCATCCTGCGGGACCTTCTTCATCAAAATGTTGAAAATGCTCACCTTATCCTCGGAAGGCAGGTTCTTCTTAAGGTCCTTCATATCATCCGGCGTGACAACGAGCTGCTGATCGGTCCCGGCTGTGCTGTCCTCCGAAACGGCGCCCATAACAGGCAGTGCATCGTCCTGGGCCTGTCCCCCTCCGGCGGTGCCTCCGCTTCCCTGCTTCGTTGTTGCTGCGGACACTGCCCCGCCGGAATTCGAGGAGGCCGTAGGGACCGCCTCCTCGAACGAAGCGGAAGCCGATGGCGTTGGCACGGCCCCGGCCGTGCCCAATGCCGTCTGCGAGCCGTCTTTCTTATCCTTGGCGGCCGCATTGCTCTTGTCGGCTGTCTTGGACCCTCCGGTCCCCAGCAGCGCACTCAGCATACCGCCAAAGCCCGGGCCTGGCGTCTCCACCTTCAAACCGACTTCATTCATCACAGAGCGGACATAGGCGTTGACGACTACACCCGTTGTCAGAATGGTGAGACAGCCGGACAACACCGCGATCAGGCAGATGCCCAGCCCGCGTTTTACCCATTTCATGTTCATCTCTCCCCTGTAACTGGCACATGATAGCGCGTATTTCATCATGCCCGGTTGGGCATAGATCGGCTATTCTTCAGTATGCCCGATAAGGGCCGGGAGAAACGTGTAGGGAAGCCGGCTATCCAAATTGGCCAGTTGCCTGTGGCGGGCATCCAGAGTGTACAGAACGATGTGATTGCGATGAGATGTGATACGATGAACTGGACGCCGCTTACGGGGAGTTGGCCCAATAGCTAAAAAACCCGCCGGAGCGCTGGCTCCGGCGGATTGATCCGTACTTCATTCGTACTTCTGCTGGGTTATTCGTAAATCGGCAGCACCTGGTTCGTCTGGTCACGGTTGCGGCCGACGGAGAAGATGGCAATCGGGATGCCCGTCAGTTCGGAGACACGCTCCACATATCTGCGGGTATTCTCCGGCAGATCCTTCAATGTCTTGGCCGAAGTGATGTCCTCATCCCAGCCAGGAAGCTCTTCATACACCGCTTCGCATTCGGCCAGCATCTTCAGGCTTGCCGGATAGTGGGTGATGATCTCGCCGCGGTATTTGTAGCCGGTGCAGATTTTGACCGTCTTCAGACCGCTCAGCACATCCAGCGAGTTCAGCGACAGACCCGTCAGGCCGCTCACCCGGCGCGCATGGCGGACAACGACGCTGTCGAACCAGCCTACGCGACGCGGACGTCCGGTTACGGTTCCGTATTCATGTCCGGTCTCGCGGATCAGGTCGCCAATCTCGTCATTCAGCTCGGTCGGGAACGGACCGTCGCCGACACGGGTTGTGTACGATTTGGCTACCCCGATAACCTGCTTGATCTTGGAAGGTCCAACACCGGAGCCGATGCAGACGCCACCCGCCGACGGATTGGACGACGTAACGAACGGATACGTACCCTGGTCGATGTCGAGCATAACGCCCTGGGCGCCTTCGAACAGCACCTTGGAGCTGTCATCGATTGCATCGTTCAGCACGACCGAAGTATCGGTTACGTAAGGGCGGAGCACTTCCGCGTATTCCAGGTACTGCTTCAGCGTCTCTTCGACATCCAGCGGCTCGCCGCCATACACCTGGGTGATGACTTGGTTCTTCTCGTTCATCAGGTGACGCAGCTTCAACTCGAACTCTTCCGCATCCATCAGATCGGCGATCCGGATGCCGCCGCGGGCCGCTTTGTCCATATAAGCCGGACCGATGCCCTTGCGGGTTGTGCCGATCTTGTTCGGCCCCTTGCGGTCTTCCTCCAGCGCGTCCAGCACCATATGGTAAGGCATGATGACATGGGCGCGGTCACTGACCTTCAGATTGTCCGTATCGAAGCCATTCTCGTGAATATAGTTGATTTCGTCGATTAACGCGGCTGGATTGATCACCATGCCGTTGCCGATCACGCAGATCTTTTCTTTATAGAAGATACCCGATGGAATCAGGCTGAGCTTGAATTTCTTGCCGTCAATCAGAATCGTGTGGCCGGCATTATTGCCCCCTTGATAGCGGGCGACCACATCTGCACGCTCTGCCAGAAAGTCCGTGATTTTGCCTTTGCCTTCGTCTCCCCATTGTGTTCCCACAACGACTACCGTTGACATGTTCATTCCTCCGTTGGTGCTGCTGTCGGCACCATTATTTATTGATAGGGCCTCTTAAGATCATAATAATTAAGCAGCCCCAAACGGTCGCCTTAGACGGTTTAATCCGCTAAAGCACAATTATCAGTGTAACAGCCGTTATTTTCAAAGTCAAATAAAAACGAACGATTGCACGGGTGAATGTGCAATCGTTCGGAAATTGTCAGAAGTATTCTTACCCGGCGAATGGTTCGGCATGGGTACGCTCGTAGTTAACGAACTTGTTGAAATTTTTCAGGAACACCAGCTCCACGGTTCCCACTGGCCCGTTACGCTGCTTGGCGATAATGATCTCGATAATGTTCTTCTTCTCAGTCTCCTGATTATAATAGTCGTCCCGGTACAGGAACGCTACGATATCAGCGTCCTGCTCGATCGAGCCCGACTCGCGAAGGTCCGACATCATCGGCCGCTTGTCCTGCCGCTGTTCGACGCCGCGGCTAAGCTGGGAGAGCGCGATGACTGGAACATCCAGCTCACGCGCAATCTGCTTCAGCGTCCGGGAAATATCCGAGACCTCCTGCTGGCGGTTCTCCCCGTTCTTGCCGCGGCCCTGGATCAGCTGGAGATAGTCGATCAGGATCATGCCGAGCCCCTTCTCCTTTTTGAGTCTCCGGCATTTGGCCCGGATATCGGCCACGGTAATTCCGGGCGTATCGTCAATATAAATCTCCGCTTCCGAGAGCGATGCAATACCCATCGTGAGCTTGGACCAATCATCATCGCTCTTGAAGTCGCCGGTTCGCATCAGATTTGCATCCAGATTCGCCTCGGCGCAAATCATACGCTGTACCAGCTGGGCGGCGGACATTT
The DNA here is from genome assembly GCF_019904155.1 of Paenibacillus sinensis. GTDB lineage: Bacteria > Bacillota > Bacilli > Paenibacillales > Paenibacillaceae > Paenibacillus_AQ > Paenibacillus_AQ sinensis. The sequence continues at coordinate 37,365 of NZ_JAHCMB010000006.1, read as the reverse complement.
CCAGACTGAATATGGCAACCGTCTCCTTGGCGCGCACGGCGACATTCTGGGCGATATTCAGCGCGAACGCCGTCTTGCCGACAGAAGGACGGGCCGCCACGATAATCAGGTCGTTGCGCTGGAAGCCGTTCGTCATCCGGTCCAGATCGGCGAAGCCTGAAGGAATGCCTGAGGTTCCTCCCCGGTTCTGGTGAAGCAGCTCAACCCGTTCGAACACTTCCATCAACACATCGCGGATGGCGATAAATCCACTGCCGCTCCGTCGGTTGGAGATTTCGAGAATGCGCCGCTCCGCATCGCTCAGCATGCCGGCAACGTCCTCGCCGCCGCTGTAGCCTTCGCTGACAATCTGCGTCGCCGTGCGAATTAGCCGGCGGAGCATGGCCTTTTCTTCGAGAATTTGAGCGTAATAGTCCACATTGGCGGCCGTCGGAACTGCATGCGCCAGCTTGGCCAGATAGCTGACTCCTCCAATATCCTCAAGCTCTCCCTTATCCTGAAGCTTGGCTGTCAGGGTGACCAAATCGATGGGCTGGTTCTCTTCTCCGAGCTGTATCATCGCTTCAAAGATCATTTGATGCGGCTTGTCGTAGAAGTCTTCGGTGCTCACCCGCTCCATGACGGTTATCAGCGCTTCATCCTGCAGCAGAATCGCGCCGATGACCGCTTGTTCCGCTTCCAGATTCTGCGGGGGAACCCGATCGAAAAAGAGATCTCCGCCCATACTATTCCTCCGTGACCTGGACCTTCAGCACTGCCTTGACTTCCGTATGAAGCTTCACTTGAACCTGTGTCGTTCCCAGATGGCGGATCGGCTCTTCGAGCTCGATCTTGCGCTTGTCGATCGTAATGCCGTTCTGCTTCGTCAGCGCTTCGGCAATTTGCTTGCTTGTAATGGCGCCGAACAGCCGGCCGCCTTCCCCGGCTTTCGCTTTCATGTCAAGCGTCAGGGCACCCAGCTTCTCACCGAGGTTCTGCGCTTCTTCCTTCTCCTGATCTTTGCGGCGCTGCTCGGCTGCTGCCTGATTCTCCAGCGTCTTCATGTTGCCATCGGTCGCCGGGCGCGCCATACCGCGCGGCAGCAGGAAGTTCGTTGCGTAACCTTCCGATACCTCCTTGATTTGCCCCTTCTTGCCTTGTCCTTTAACATCCTTGATGAATATTACTTTCATTCGAACAGACCCTCTTTCGATTCAATTTCTGCCAGCACCTCCAGCAGTCTGGCCTCCGCATCCTTGCATGTTCCCTCCAACTGGGCCGCAGCATTCGTCAAATGGCCGCCTCCGCCCAGCTTCTCCATCACAACCTGAACATTCATCCGCCCCAGGGAACGGGCGCTGATGCCGATCAGGCCGTCAGGCCGCTCGCTGATCACGAACGAGGCCAGAACATTCGTCATCCCAAGCAGTGTGTCAGCCGTCTGGGCGATCAGCAGCTGCGGAATTTTCATGCCCGCCTCTGTCACAACGAGCGCAATATGGTCGTAGACCATTCGGGCGTGCTTGATAATTTCCGCTTTGGAGATGTACTCCTGAAGATCTTCCTTCAGCATCCGCTGTATGAGGACAGTATCGGCCCCCAAGCGGCGGAGAAATCCCGCCGCTTCGAACGTCCGCGACCCCGTATGCAGAGCAAAATGCTTCGTATCCACCGTAATCCCCGCCAGCAGCATCGTCGCCTCCAGCGTGCTGAGCTTGACCTTCTCGTGGATATACTGCAGAAGCTCGGTTACAAGCTCGCAGGTCGAGGACGCATACGGCTCCAGGTAGACAAGCACCGCTTCGTTGATAAACTCCTCGCCCCGGCGGTGGTGATCCACGACCACAATCCGGCTGGCGGACTGCACAAGCCGCGGTTCCATCGTCATGGAAGCCTTGTGCGTATCGACCACGATCAGCAGCGTGTGCTCGGTCATGATCTGCAGCGCCTGCTCTGTGTTGATGAATGAGCTGTACAGCTCCTCATCCCGCTTCAGCTGATCCAGCATGCGCGTAATGGAGGGGTTCGGGCCATCCAGCACAATGTCGGCCTCGACATTGTACATCTGGGCCGCCCGCAGAAGGCCGATCGACGCGCCAACCGCGTCGATATCGGGATTGCGGTGGCCCATGATGATGACCCGGTCGCTCTCCTGGATCAGGTCGCGCAGCGCATGCGCGATGACCCGTGCCCGCACCCGGGTCCGCTTCTCGGCGGCATTCGTCTTGCCACCATAGAAGGACAGCCGCTGGCCCGCCTTGACGGCGGCCTGGTCCCCGCCTCTGCCGAGCGCCATGTCAAGGCTCGACTGAGCCAGAGCGCCGAGCTCGCTGGCGGACTCGGCACCGAAGGCAAGGCCGATGCTCAATGTCATCGGCACCTTCAGATCGGCCGTCATTTCCCGGACCTCGTCCAGAATGACGAAACGGCTCTCCTCCAGCGCCTGCAGGCTGCGGTGGTTCAGGAGCATCAAATACCGCTCCGAAGACAAGCGGCGCAGATATACATCAAACTGTCTGGCCCAATCGGTAATTTCGCTCGTAACCTTTGCGATCAGCGAAGTCCTCTGCTGGTCATCCATCCCCTGCGCGGCCTCGTCGAGATTATCCATCAGCAGGATTCCTAGAGCCAGCTTCTCCTCCTCGTAGCGCTGTCGCAGATCGACAAGCTCGGTGATTTCGAACAAATACAGCAGCCGTTCACTCGGTACGATCACGACCTGATAGTAACGTTCGTCAACGCTGATTTCCAACCGGATTTCCTTCTGAACTCCGTCCTTGCCGCTTTCCCGCTTCACAGGCTGGACCATCACAGGTCCCAGATCCGGCAGCAGGTCGGGCAGCAGATCGCCAACCAACGATTTCCGCGCAAAGATCTCTCCGGCGTAACGGTTGCTCCATTCAACATTCCGATCCTCACCGTACAGAATAATGCCCAACGGCAGCGTGCTGACCGCTTCACCTTCCACCCGCTTGATGCGGAAGGTGAGACTATTGATGTATTCCACCAAATTGCGCCGGAAAGACAGCTCCGTCTTCAGCATGGTGATGCACAGCGTGCCGGCCAGGAATAGACAGACTACGCCAAGCACCCAATTATATATACTGACGGCAATAACCAGAACCAGCAGCAGCAAGAACGCCCAAACGGTGTGATAGCCGTGCCAGCGCCGTTGCAAAAATTTTGGCATGAGCACTCACCCTATCGTTTCGATTTGGACACCATTTCACGCACCGGCGCCACCAGATCGATGATTCCGATTATCCAGATCGGAGGCAGCAGGATGGCGATCACCGAAAGCGCAACCGGAAATATTTTGTTCCAATTCCGCTCATGTGCAACGAAGAAGAAGAAGCCGATCGTCTGCATAATGAAGCAGATACGCAAGAGCGGTACCAGATTATCCGTAAGCATGAGCACAAAATTGTTGCTCGAATTATAGAAGAACATCTGCAGTACCGTCGCAATCAGGTAATACCAGATGAACGACTTGGGAATTCTCCACTCCCGGGCAGGCTTCAGCTTCGGAACGGCATAGCCTATGCTTGCGAGGATCGGTCTCACAATCGAATGCGTGACCACGGTGATCAGGGAAGATCCCATAATAAGCGCAAGCGGGATAACCTGGATAAAGGCCCGGCTGTTGTTGCTGATATCGGAGCTGTCGCCCAGAATTCCGCCCATTCCGAATTCCTGTATCGGTGACAATGCCATCGTACGCATCTCGTTGAGCACATCATAGACGTAGGAATACAGATCAAATTGAAACAACGTCTTGCCCAGCAGCAGAAGCAGCAGGAACTCGCCCATCAGCGTTATTGCACCCGCCAACATCGTTGACAGGGCCGGAGCCTTCCTTTTATACCATCGTCCCATGACAAGCGCGGGTATAATCAGATAGGCTGCGATCACGATATAGATCGGACTGATGATCCCCAGAATAAGCCATACGGGCAGGATCGTTAAGATAAACTGCCTCACGTTCAACGTCGCGAACAATACAACGGCCGGTACCATCAAAAACAAAGTTGTAATAATAATGAATGGGGTTGACAGCGATAACAGCAGGAGCAGATAGGCAACACTCCAGGCCAGGGATGTCCAGCGATATTTCAACAATGTTCACCTCTTACGCATATGTTCTTCTAGTGCGGATATATCCTGATACCACTCTTCCAGCTGGTGACCTTCCTGCCGGTGCTTTCGCAGCTTCTCCATCAGCGCGTCATCCAGATCGCGATATGAAATGCCAAGCCTGCGTCCCAGTATATACGAACTCATAATGAGACTCGCCAAGCTGTCGCTGACCCGTGAGGTGCTGCCCTCCCATAATGCTTTGAATAACCGTGAAACCTGATCGATAACCTCAGTCTTCAGCCATTCAATGACCTTGGCCCGTTTGGCTACATCCAAATCCTTCGGCATATTGGACACGTCTTCTCTACCTCCGGGAAAAAGCTTTATTCTCCATTATATCATAAATGATACCGCGCCACACAGAAGGCAGCTCCCCGGCAATGCCTGCCCAAGATAATTGCTTGACGATTTTTTTAGACAGTGAATATTTACCGGGAAATATTGGGCATATTTCATATGCGAAGGCTATCAATCCTTATGTTCTAAAAAAGCCCGCATTCCCTCACCCGGAAAATGCAGGCCTGATCGACATCCGCGCCGAATCGCCCGTTACATGGATTCCAGCGACTGGCGGGTAACAAATTTCTCGCAGTATTCGATAATTTGGCTGCGCCGTACAATTCCGATAAAGCGGTTCATATCATCGACAACCGGTACAAAGTTCTGTACTTTGGCCAGATTGATCAAATCCTCCATGTCCGCATCGATAGACACCGCTTTGTTGCTCATTCTCAACGGAATGTCTTTCAGCAGAAATTTCGAAGCATTCTCAAACGTAGCCTTGCCTCCCGAATCTTTCATATACCACAGAAGATCGCCTTCCGTTACCGTGCCGGCATATTCGCCATTGGAATTCAGGATGGGGACAGCCGTGTACCTGTGATGCTCCATCCGCTCCAGCGTCTGCCGCAGCGTGGAGTCAAGCGTCACACAGGCCACCTCCTGCTTGGGCAGCAAAAAAAACGCAATATTCATTATCCAGGTCCTCCTCAGAAAGTCCCCCAGGAAATCATTTTTTTGTTCCAGTATACCATAACAACGGCAAGCAGCAGCCGGTAAAGTAACCTGGGCTGCTGCTTGGTTTGATCTTATGTTCGCTCAATGTTCAAAGATTGGAAGGGCTTTACTGAGCCGCGGAGGTCGCTTTTGCTTCCAGAGCGTTGCTTGCCTTTCCGGGCTCGATCAACTGATCTACCGGAGTGGAAGCATTCATCCAATTGTCGATCATGGCCTTCGCTTCCTTCAGATCTTTTTCATCGACCATATCATAATAAATGCCGTCAATCTTCGTTCCTTCCCCCATTACGGTAAAGCTGGATATATCCGCTTCCTTGCCGCCCATGAACTTCTTGGCAAGATCGGTAATCATCGTCGGTGGAATATCCGTCTTTAAGTTCTCGCCCAGAATGCTCAGCAGATCATCCACCTTGCTGATCTGCCCCAGCGAGAGCATCTTGTTCGCCAATACATCCATGAAGACCTGCTGGCGCTTGGTACGGTTAAAGTCACTGTCTTCCCGGTAGCGGACATAATTGAGCGATTCCTCGCCGTTGTACAGATCCTTTCCGCCGACAATGGTGAACTTCTCATGGTCTTTGCCTTTGTTCTCGATCGTCTTCTTGATCGGCAGGGGCAGTCCGCCCAGCGCATCGACAACATCCTTGACACCATTGAAATTGATGGTGGCATAATACTGAATATCGTGGCCGAGGAGCGCCTCCATCGTGTCTTTAGCCATCTGTTGACCGCCGAAAGCGTAGGCATGGGTAATCTTGTCTTTCTTGTTATCGTCATGACCGATAATTTCTGTGTATGTGTCACGCGGTATGGAAATCAACAGCACCTTATAATCATTCGGTCTTACCACTGCATAGATCATCGTATCGGAACGGGCCGTCTCATTCTTGCGTTGGTCTGTACCAAGCAGCATCAAGGAGAATGGATCGCTTTTATAGACAATCGGCTCAGGCTTAACCGTCTTGTCCTCGTTAAGAGGCTGATACGACTTCTCCTGAAGCGTGGCTTCCACTTTATCCGACAGGAACAGATCGAATGCCAGAACCGTCAGCGGCTTGCGGAACAGGAACACACCCGCGGCCAGCACCAGAACGACGATATAAGCAATATATATTTTTTTCCACTTTTTTTTCATATCAATTCCTTCTTTATCATTAATAGATTAGACAAGGATGAATGCACCTCTTCGTGTATATTTGCAATGCCGCTCCCCGATACGCGCTCACGACTTATAAGTATGAGATCAAACCCCACAGATTTCGTGCAGCGGGCACCTACTCCCACGGAACAGGCATGAATTGTAGTTAGGCAATATTACTATTGTAATCACAACGAGCTGAAAAAGAAACAACAAAATCCGACACCCCTGGATAAAAAAGCATCCTGCAGGAATTCGATTCCAACAGAATGCTCCCGAATAGCCCCGTCGAATAAGCTTATGGCACAGCTGATTGTAAATACCCCAACTATATGCCGCTGCTCATTCAAACATTCGATCAAGGTGATTAAAAATCCAAATCTTCCTTTTCTTTTACAATCATTAAACCATCTACATGCTTGCGGCGCATCAGATTGCGTTTCTTCCGGTCTTCTTTCGTTTCGAACACGATATCCAAATCATAATCCTCCGGATACAGTTCTTCCTTGGATAGGTAAGGCTTCAGCCGTTTATGGTTGAATTGCATTTTATGCTTCTGCACCATCACACCGACCATCCCCTTGGCATCGCGCTCACGGTAGACGATCCCCGTTCTCCCCAGGGACGTAATAAAGACTGCATCTCCGATTTGATAAGCGGGAAGCTTCGCCTCGGTTTCCGGCTTCTTAGCGTTTTTTTCCCTATCGTTTGACTTCTCCTCTGCCCCGTACTGGAAATGAAGCTGACTTCCCCCTGTCTTCATTTCTTTCTGAATGCCGGTAATTTGTCTGGCGCGCTCAATAACCGAGCTTTGAAGCCCCAGCTTCTCGGCTATTTGCAGCGCATAGCTTTCCCCCGCTTCCCCGATCTTAAGCTTGTATAGCGGTTGTAAGGTTATGGGATCGAATTCCATCCTCGCGTTCTGGAACTGCGGAGCAGCTGCCGCGAAAGCTTTCAGTTCATTATAATGCGTCGTCACCATCACATTGGCGCGCTTGCGGCTGAGCTCCTCCAACAAGGCAATGGACAAGGCGATGCCCTCGCCGGGGTCTGTTCCGGCTGCCAATTCGTCAATCAACAGCAGAACACCCTTTCCTGCCGCTCTCAGCATTTCATCTACACCCTTCATCTGTGCCGAGAACGTGCTGAGCGACTGGGTCAGGCTCTGGCCATCGCCAATCAGGCTCATCACATCCCAGAACACGGGGAACTCGCTTTCCGGAGCCGCAGGAATCAGCAGGCCGGACTGAGCCATCAGCGCCAGCAAGCCCACGGTCTTCAGCACCACAGTCTTTCCCCCGGTATTCGGTCCTGTAATTACCAGTGAACGGTACCCTTCACCGAACTCCACGCAGATGGGAACCATCCCGGGCAGCATTGGATGTCTTCCCGCGTGCAGCTTCAGTATGCCTTGGTCATTGCAGGCAACAGCCTCTGCCCCCATCGCAAGTCCGTATTTGGCTTTGGCGAAAATAAAGTCATACACGCCTGTGATCTCGATGTTCAGACGAAGACTGTCCTGTTCCCGTTCGATCAACCCAGTCAGCAGGCTCAATATGACGCTCTCCTCCCGTGCTTCCTCTGCCGTCAGCAGGCTCAGCTCACTCTGGAGCGCAGCGACCTCGTCAGGCTCGATGTATACCGTCTGCCCGCTTGTCGACTGGTCCAATACATGACCCTTAACCTGCTTGTGGTATTCCCGCTTAACCGGTATCACATACTTCTCGCCTCTGACACTGTACAGATTCTCCTGCAGGATCGAGGCATGACGCGCCATCACGCTCTCGATCTTCTTGACCAGCCGCTCCTTTGCGGTACGCTTGCGCTTGCGCACCTTCTCCAGCGCCTTGCTCGCACTGTCTTCAATAACTCCGAAGCGGATGCAGCGCTCGATTTCCGCCTTAACCTCTTTCAATTCGTTAAGCGAGGAAGCATACGCGCCGATTCGCGAAGAAGCATCCTTCGAAGCCATGTACTTCCGCAGCTGGGCACAGCTGTTCAGGAAGACCGCCACCGACGTCATATCCTGCTCATTGAAGAGATAGCCTGTGCCGAGCAGAGACATGACCCACTCGATTCCCTCCATTGAAGGAAGCGGAACGCTGGAGCCTTTCATCAACAGTTCTTTGGCTTCGCCCGTCTCTTCCGCGGCTTTCTTGATCCGGGACAGCTCCGTCATCGGCTCCATTTGCTGAACCAGGGATTTGCCGGCATAGGATACGGCGTAACGTCCGAGCTCTGCCTTGATTTCGTTGTACTGCAGCATTTCCTGACTTGCGTTATGCATGATCTAACCCTCCTTTTGGATACAAAAAAAGGCAAAGAGAGCCGCTGCGGCTTCTTTGCCTTTGTCTTTAGGAATGTCCCCCTGCCTTGGGATGATGAAATGCTCTGCGTCTTGTTGCAGCAAAAAAGCCGTGCTCCAAGAGCACGGCTTCATCATTTCAGGCGAAAGAACAGTCCCGAAGAGGCTGTTGTCGCTTTGCGTGTTCTTAACTAACTCATTCACCATCCTGGATCTAAGCGCACTTAAATAAAGCTTAGGTGCAGCTTGAATTCATCCAATCAGGCAATATGAAATTGCTTAGTTAAGAACGCTCACCGACATCAAAATTTCCCCTTCACTATAGGTTGCTTATAATTTACACCATTTTGCAGGTATGGTCAATCCACATCTTCCAGCAGCCTCTGCTTATCGCTCGGCCACCCACTCATCGCCAGCAGCATCACAAAAAACGGCCGCCTGTCCTCATCAAGAGGATAGACGGCCGTTCCTTATGCCAGCTTACTCCGTAGTGTAAGGCAGCAGGGCGATCTGACGGGCACGCTTGATTGCGATTGTCAGAGCGCGTTGGTACTTAGCGCTTGTACCAGTTACACGCCGAGGCAGAATCTTGCCACGCTCGCTGATGAATTTCTTCAGCAGTTCCGTATCTTTATAATCAATGTGAGTAATCTTGTTCACAGTGAAGAAGCATACTTTACGACGCTTGTTGCGGCCGCCGCGGCGAGCCGGTCTCTTGTCGTTGTCTCCGCCTTCTCTTTGTTTAAAAGCCATTGTCTGTTCAGTCCTTCCGTATTAAAATGGCAAATCATCGTCCGATATATCAATCGGCTTACCGTCGCCCGAAAAGGGATCCTGATTATTGTTGCGCGAGAAACCGCTGTTTCCGTTACCGTTTCCGCGTCCACCGCCGTACGATGGAGGTTCAGGCATGGAGCCACCGCCGGATGCGTTGCCGCCTTCACGGTTCTGGGTGGATTCCAGGAACCGGACATTATCTGCAATAACTTCGGTTACGTATACACGCTTGCCTTCGTTATTCTCGTAATTCCGGACTTGTATGCGTCCCTCTACCGCCGTCAGCCGGCCCTTGCGCAAATAATTGGCACAGGTCTCTGCCAGCTGTCTCCAAGTAACGACCGGAATGAAATCCGCTTCACGTTCGCCGCCTTGGCTGGTAAAAGGTCGGTCTACGGCAAGCGTAAACTGGGTTACGGCAACGCCTTGAGGCGTATAACGCAGCTCAGGATCGCGGGTCAGTCGGCCGATCAGGATGACACGGTTCAACATAATGGGTTTCCCTCCTTTGGAGCGATGTTCTTACAAAGCGAACCTGGATGTCTTAGGCAACAACATCATTCGTGATGAGATAACGAATGACTTCGTCGGAAATCTTCATGATACGTTCCAGCTCGGCAACAACTGCAGGCTCTGCAGCAAAGTTAACCAGAACATAAACGCCATCACGGAATTTCTTGATCTCATACGCAAGACGTTTCTTACCCTGCACATCGTGCTTCGTAATTTCCCCGCCGTTGGAGATGATGCCTTGGAATTTTTCGACTGCTGCTTGAACGGCTTCTTGTTCAATGTCAGGACGAATAATGTACATCACTTCGTATTTGCGCATAACTTTCACCTCCTTATGGTCTAAGGCCCCTGATCGGGTCAGGAGCAAGGATCGAGCACAAACTCGAACTATAATAATATACCAAATCCGGAGCAGCGATGCAAGCCTGCTTTCTGTCTGAATATGGGGCCTGGCTTAAGCACATGAACCTCCATCGGGTCGCACACACTAAAGCGGCAGTTCCACTACAATTCAGACAGGAGGAAGAACTATGGGTGAGCAGACCGAATTCGAAAAGGGCGATAGAGCCCCTAACCCCGGACTTTATGTGGAAGTCGGGGAAGCCCGCAGCTTCCATACCCAAATCCAGAATCCCAGACAGATCCAGATGAAGAAAGGCGATCCGTTTCCGGAGACAGCCAACAAGAACCGCAAATGGAAGAAAGTCGAGAAAGCCCGGGTCCACTAATTTTATTAAGCGGCGATGTATAAAACTCCTCGTTCTTGTCCATTCTATACTTAGGCAGCGCGAGAGAGAGGTGTGGTTCCGTTGGACATCGTAAGCCGACACAATCACGAGGATACTGCTGCAGTCACTACAGTAGATAAAGGTAATACGTTGAAGGAGCGGTTCTAAAAAGCCAATCCGGAGTGTTCCTGACTCGCTTTAGCGTTTTGTACAGAGAGATCCAAAAATCATTCAAGCGCTGCTGACGGAGAGGCCCGAAAGGGCCTCTCTTTATGTGTCAATTTATTTGCCCAAAGCACAAAAAAACCTTCGTCTTCAAAGACGAAGGTTATTTATTAGCGCTAGGTGGCGGAGAGGGTGGGATTCGAACCCACGCACGCTTTGACACGCCTAGCTGATTTCGAGTCAGCCCCCTTGGGCCTCTTGGGTACCTCTCCGCAGCAAGATTTATTGTATCACGACTCCAGCGAAATGACAAGCCTTAATTTGATCCAAGCTCATTTTCTTTATTCTCGGCTGATCGCAATACTTTTTTTAAGTTTTTCTCGAATTTCGCTCTCGGAATCAGCACGCTGTGCTGACAGCCCGTACACTTGATGCGGATATCCATCCCCATCCGAATGACTTCCATCTCATTCGTTCCACAGGGATGGGGTTTCTTCATCTGAACGATATCGCCCAGCTGAAAGCTTTTACGTTCCATCCGGCTTTCTCCCTTCTGTCTGTTCTTCTCCGGCTGACTGCTCCAATACCCCTCTTTGCGCTTCTCTTCTTGCCTCTGTATCCTTGCTCCCCAGCCCGTGCTCCCTCTCTTCGCGGCTATCCGCCTTCCGCTTATCTTCTGCCCTGGCCTTCGCCTCTGCTTCAGCCTTCTCCTGTTCCGCCTTCTCAGCTTCCTTCAGCTGCTGCAGTTCAAGCGCCTTCTTGATATCGTTCTGAATCTGGCGCTCAGCGGCTTCTCTCCGATTAGGAAGCGTGTTGGCAGTCACCCTTACCACATATTCGGCAGTGGTCATGGATTGAATGCCGAGGATGTTCGGCACGGCCACCACATTCTCGTTGCGCTCCTCGATCCCCTCCATCGCCTGGGCGATTAGTCTGAGCGTCTCTTCGAGGCTGCGTTCGATTTTGACCGGAACATCAACAACCGCCATCGCATTCGACATCGAATAATTCGTCACATTGGCAATGGTGCCGTTCGGTATAATATACATTTCCCCGTTGCCGCCCAGCAGCTTCGTCGTCCGTAGCCCGATCATTTCGACGGTCCCCTTTATGCCTCCGGTGGAGATCACGTCCCCTACTGCGAACTGATCCTCAAGAATAATGAAGAAACCCGTAACTACATCCTTGACCAAACTCTGAGCACCGAACCCGATTGCCAGCCCCAACACACTCGCACTCGCCAGAAGCGGACCCAGTTCAAAATGAAATTCGGATAATACAAGCAGGATCATAATGAAATTACAAATGACCGTAACAGTATTCTTCAACAGTTCTCCAACCGTCGAGAACCGTCTTGTGTTCCCCAGAAACCGGCTGTCCGTCTTTCGTTCGATTGACTTATCAATCACGCCATAGACGACCTTAATGATAATCCGGGTTACGATAAAAATAAAAAGAATGCGCAGGCCCGAGAACAGCACATTCGTCCACATGTCTACATTCGTGAACCAATCCCATATTTTGTCCTTGAACTGTGTCGCCTGGTTGACCGCCTTATCGACGGTTTCCTGAGTCTCTGATTCCAGCAACATGTTCAGACCCAGCCTCATTCCTACTCCTCCTTATCCCTCAATCAGGGTATAGCCACCCTCTTTTTCATTTTTGGCATAGATGCCCCGTATTTCGATGTTTTGCTCCTCTATTAGCTTCTCCACTTCCGCCAGCGCATTGCTGAAGAATTGAATGGACATGGCGCAGCCGGCTGTAATCTCCTTTGGCGTCGGACAAATATCGATTTCAATTTCCGCATACTCCAGCAGCATTTCCGCCCGCAGTGCCTGCTGAGTGGAATCAAAAGCGATCAGCATTTCCTCGTTCATAAGTCACGCTCCTCCTAGGCATCAGGGCTCAACTCTTCCTACTGAAGTATAAAACCGTTCTTCCATCCATATACTAGCTATCATCAAAGACAATCACCCGGAAAGGAAGATGGTATGATTCGCTCCGCCAACCCTGCGCCCCTGCACGAAATGTCTTGTTTAAAAATATCACATACCGACCCTGAAATCTATTCGGCTCTCATCCATCGGCTGCTATTCCATCTCTCACGGGTTCGGCCTGGTTCGCCCGTTGTCATCGTCTGTATAGGCACTGACCGTTCCACTGGCGATGCGCTTGGACCGCTGGTAGGCACAGCATTGTCACGGTTCCACAGCCCTTTATTTGCTTTATACGGCACATTGGATCAGCCGGTTCATGCCGTCAATCTGGAGTCCACCCTAACCCTTATTGAATCCACCTATTCTCATCCTTATGTAATCGGCATAGACGCTTGTCTGGGACAATCCTCCAGCGTCGGATCTATTCAGATCGTGGAAGGCCCGCTCCGCCCCGGCGCGGGTGTTAATAAACAATTGCCGCCGGTCGGCGATATCCATATGACGGGCATCGTTAACGTCGGCGGCTTTATGGAGTATTTTGTCCTTCAGAACACCCGTCTCAGCCTTGTTATGAGGCTGTCGGAGATCATTGCATCCAGTTTATTCTCTGCATTGAAGCAGTGGCATACTCACTCTAAATCTGCTGCAGCGCAAGAGCAATAACTTCCTTTTCTTCTGGAGACAACGGATGGGACGATTCCCCCTGCTCCAGAGGTTTAGCGTAAATGTATGAATTGTCGCGGCTGTGAAGACTTGTAATGACGATTCCGCTGCGCCGGTCATCCAGGATGGCTAACGAGAAGCTGAGATCATTTCCCCGCTCGCCAAATGCGTTGTAGCGTTTGAGAGCGACCTTGCCCTTCATTCCTTTCAGCTTCTCCTGCAAATCCCTGAGCGCGTCTTCTTGGCGTCCATGCGCTTCCTCCAGCATATCGTTCTGATTCTTCAAATCGATCAGCAGAGTTTCCAGATCATCTATCCCGGTCCCCGACATCATGGCCTCATACTTCCGGCGCATCGTTCGAATTCTGCCTCCCTGAACAAGAACAAGAATAAACAAGATAAGCAGAATCAAGACTATTCCCGGAATTACCAATTGGATTTGATCACTTATGAATTGATTCATTTCTGACATCGAGGTAACCTTCCTTTTTGTTTAGCATTGCGCAGCAGCTGTTATCTCCATATTACCGTTTCTTGCGTCAATCGACCCTATGGATCTGTATTCATTCTATTTATCTTTTTCGCCCTTTTTCTTTTACCGGCGACCGAACATTTCCTTCATCGCATTCACCATTGTCACAACCTCATCCATTGTAGTGCTCACTCCCACACTTACCCTGACGGCACCGCTCTCCAGCGTACCGGCAGACTGATGAGCCAAAGGCGAGCAGTGCATTCCCGATCTGACGGCAATCCCATATTCACGATCCAGTCTATGAGCGATTTGCGCCGTCTCCACCCCTTCGATTACAAAAGAGAGCAGGCCGGTCCGTTCTTTACCGGCAGAAGGACCAAGCATAGTGATCCCCCGAATCCCACTCAAGCCATCCATCAAGTATTGGACAAATCCCCATTCATGCTCGTAAATCGCTTGTGTCCCGATCGACTTCACTTTTTGCACACCGGCAAGCAGCCCAGCGATACCAACCGCGTTCTGTGTTCCCGCTTCATACTTGTCAGGTCTTACATTTGGCTGCTCGCTATTCTCCGATTGGCTCCCTGTCCCTCCCTGCATCAGCGGTTCCAGATCGACATTGGGCGAAATATACAACCCGCCCGTCCCCTGCGGTCCCAGCAATCCTTTATGCCCCGGAAAGGCCAGCATATCGATATTCATCGCTTGTACATCAATTCCGACAGCTCCGGCACTCTGAGCCGCATCGACCAGAAAGACTGCTTCATGTCTTCGGGCCATTTCTCCAATCTCGCCAATTGGCAAAATGCTGCCCAAAAGGTTGGAGCTGTGACTGCAAATAACCATTCGAGTACGAGATCGGAATAAGGACTCCAGCTCCTGCAAATCAAGCCAGCCCTCCGAGTTCACCTTTACATAGTCTATGTCGATCCCTTTTGTTTTACGCAGATACTCTAACGGGCGGCGCACCGAATTATGCTCAGTCATCGTTGAAATCACATGGTCGCCAGGACGGAGCAGCCCGTGGATCGCCATATTTAGCGACATTGTGGTGTTGTGCGTGAAGGCGATATCCTGTGCATTTTTCACTCCAAACAATTCTGCCAGCGCCATTCTCGCCCTCACTATCACTCTCCCGGAGCCTACCGCCAGGGAATGATTCCCTCTCCCTGCATTCGCACCGGCGTCCAGCGCATCCAGCAATGCCTGCACTACCTCCGGCGGCTTAGGCCATGAGGTTGCCGCATGATCTAAATAGATGACTCTCTCCACCCTCGCATCTCCTTCCGAAAAAAACATATCCATACCTTATCCCGTCAAGGACAGATCGGATATGTTCTCGTGATCTTTTATTTGCTAAGCAATTCCAGCAGACGCTCCAGATCTTGGGTGCTATAATAATTCAATTCGATCTTCCCTTTTTCCTTACCATGTTTAATTTTCACTGTGGTCTTGAATCGTTCTCTCAATATTTCTTCAACGTTATCAATGTATGGATCACGTTTCACCGTCTTCGCCTTCAGCCCAGAAGCAGGTTTGCGATCTAAATTTTTAACCGCCTCTTCAAGCTCTCTGACACTCCAGTCCTGATCAACACACTGATTAGCCAGTTGTTTAATCAAAGCCGGTTCTTTCAAACCTACAATTGCTCTTGCATGACCCATCGAAATTGTTCCACGTGAAACATATTCCTTCACCTCATCCGGCAAGGTTAGCAACCGAAGAAAGTTCGCGATGTGAGGACGGGATTTGCCAACCTTAAGCGACAGCTCTTCCTGCGTTAAGGAGAATTGGTCCATCAATCCTTGATAAGCAACCGCTACTTCCATTGCGTTCAGATTTTCCCGCTGTAAATTCTCGATTAGGGCAATTTCCATCACTTGCTGATCGGTAAAACTTCGTACAACAGCCGGAATCGTCGCCTTGCCGCAGTACTGCGATGCCCGGAACCGGCGTTCACCGGCGATAATTTCATAGCCCTTCAGCACACTCCGAACAATGATCGGCTGAATCACGCCATGCTGCCGGATCGACTCTGCCAACTCCTGAATGCTCTCTTCCTTGAACTCTTTACGGGGCTGGTAAGGATTGGCACGAAGCTGTGCCAGCGGAATCTCGACAACCTTGTCATCCTCGTTGATCGATAAGGAAGGGATTAAGGCATCCAGCCCTTTACCCAAACGCTTACTCATAAGATACCACTTCCTTTGCCAGTTCAGTATAAACTTCAGCACCCTTGGAACGAGGGTCATAAGTGATGATGGACTGTCCATGAGATGGCGCTTCGCTCAAACGAATATTACGCGGAATAATGGTGCGGTACACCTTTTCCTGGAAGTACTTCTTCACCTCTTCGATAACTTGAATTCCCAGATTAGTCCGAGCATCGAGCATCGTTAAGAGCACGCCCTCAATACTAAGATGAGGATTCAAATTCTTCTGAACCAGGCGAATCGTATTAAGTAATTGGCTTAATCCTTCCAAAGCGTAATATTCGCACTGAATTGGAATGATGACCGAATCGGCTGCGGTTAAGGAGTTGATCGTTAAAATGCCTAATGAAGGTGGGCAGTCAATTAAAACATAGTCATATTGCTGCTTCAGTGTGCTCAGCGCTTTCTTAAGACGCAATTCTCGCGATATCGTCGATACTAACTCGATTTCCGCACCTGCCAGTTGAATGGTGGCCGGAATAATGTTCAGGCCTTCAATTTTCGTTTCAACCACAGCTTCTTGGGGGACGATGTCATCAATCAGGATGTTATATATGCAGTTCTCAACATCAGCCTTATTGATCCCCACACCACTCGTCGTATTGCCTTGAGGATCAATATCTACGAGCAGCACTTTTTTGCCTAAAGTGGCCAAGCCGGCCCCCAGGTTCACAGAGGTTGTCGTTTTGCCGACCCCACCTTTTTGATTTGCTATGGCAATGATTTTGGACACTAATTTCACCTCGGATTGTCGGAAAGATCATGAAGTAATATCAAGTTGTTATTGCAGCGGTTCAGCCGCAAAAAAAGGCGGCCGATCACCTCAAGGCCGCCTTCAGCATTTCATATCCGTATTATTTTTTGGGGATTTGAATAACAATTTCATAGTGATCGCCGCGGTCGTTTTCGGAGGTCTTAATTTCCATTCCAGACCCTGTGACCATTTCGATCGATTGGCGAATCGTATTCAGCGCAAGCCGGACATCCTTGGTATAGGAAATTCGTTTGGCTTTCTTAATCTTCGTCGCTTCTTTGTAAAAAGCGATCCGAGCTTCAGTCTGCTTCACATTCAGTCCCTTGGAAATGATCTCGCCCAAGACCTTCAGTTGCATTTCCTCGTTATCCAGAGAGAGCAGCGACCGTGCGTGTCTTTCGGTGATCTGTCTTTCCATCAGGGCCGTCTTCACCTGTTCAGGTAGCTGGAGCAAACGAATTTTGTTGGCAATAGTGGATTGGCTTTTACCCAAGCGCTGTGCAAGACTTTCCTGTGTCAGTTGATGAAGATCAATCAGCTTCTGATACGCGATAGCTTCCTCAATCGACGTAAGGCCTTCTCTCTGCAGATTTTCAATCAGCGCAATGGATGCAGCTTGTGAGTTATTGAAATCACGGATAATGGCCGGAATGGTCTCCATCCCAAGCTTCTTTACGGCCCGCCACCGCCGTTCTCCGGCGATGATTTCATACTGGGAGTCTTTCATCCGCACCACGATGGGTTGAATGACGCCATGAGTTTTAATCGTCTGGCACAATTCATCAATCTTTTCATCGTCAAAGATCGTCCGGGGCTGATAAGGACTGCTGATGACTTCATTCACGGGGATTTGTTTGATCTCTTCTCCGCTGCTTCGCTCGGTAAACCCAAACAGTCTGGTGAATTGTTCTTTCATTCCGTTCATTACCACCTAATTTCATTATAGTACGACGCTGCCCTTACCCGGAAACCCAATCGTACAAACCTTTATGTCCAGGCACATATCGCATAAAACATAAAAAGTCCCCTCATGATCCTGCATTGGCCATCATAAGAGGGTTCACCTTGTATAACAAAGGCGAATACGTTCGGTTAGCTATTTGTGCCTCTCTTGTTGTTTATTAACTTCGCGGTTACTCTATTATTCTATCACTTTTTGGTGGATAATCCTATTCTTCGTGCGGCCTTATTTTTCCTTTCTTTTCGCCATAAAAGGATTCTTTTCGAACGCCACCCTTTTGTGGGCATGCGTTTGGTGGAAGCGGCAAGTTGAAGCGAAGAGGCAGGCTGATCAGACACTGCCCTTTTGCAAGAGCACGTTTGGCAGGGGTTCGTCATTTATGACTAAATGAGCGGTTTTTATCCCTGCATCCAAAAAAAACCGCCCTTCTGTCGAGAGACGGTTTTCGTTATTATAATTGGAAATTGTTTCACGTGAAACATTAAAGCAGCGGCTGCTTGGCTGGCAGACCTGCTTTGCGCGGGTACTTGGCTGGGGTTGTTCCGTTCTTACGAACCCGTACAATATGCCGATTCGATTCTTCGATGGGAAGTTTGAAGGATTCGACCTTCACCAGTTCCGCCCGCAGCTCTTTCAAGCTTAATACAGATTCTGCCACTTCCTCTGTCGGGTCGCTGCCTTTCATGGCTGCAAACTCACCGCCTTTGCGAACAAAAGGAAGGCAAAACTCATTTAACAGTGCCATGCGAGCCACTGCACGAGCTGTAACCAGATCATAATGGTCTCGATGTGCCGGCAACCGCCCAATATCCTCCGCCCTGCCGTGCAAGAGTGTGACGCCCTGAAGTCCAAGTGTTTCACACACATGTTGGAGAAAAGAAATGCGTTTGCTTAACGAGTCTACGATCGTGAGCTGTACATGTGGAAAGGCAATTTTAAGCGGAATTCCGGGAAATCCGGCTCCGGAGCCAATGTCCGCCAGTGACTCAACTTTGTCCATATTCACGAAGAAAGAAAGAGACAAGGAATCGTAGAAATGCTTCGTATAGACCTGATCCCGTTCGGTAATACCGGTAAGATTCATTTTTTCGTTCCAGCTGACCAGTTCACGATAATAAGTCTCAAATTGATCAATGCGATCCGAGACCTCAAGCTGATGGTCGCCCAGCTGCCGGATAAATTGTTCCTGTATCGCGTCCATTACCTGTTCATTATCCTTTCGCAGCGGCAGTTACCCGGTTGTAATGCTCCAGGTGAACCAGCAGAATGGAAATATCGGCAGGAGTGACACCCGAGATCCGGGAGGCCTGACCGATCGAGAGCGGCCGGATTTTGTCGAGCTTCTGACGTGCTTCAATAGCCAATCCATGTATGACACTGTAGTCGATGTCCTCAGGCAGCTTCTTCTGCTCCATCTTCTGCAGCCGTTCCACGTGCTGGAGCTGCTTCTCGATATAACCGGCATATTTGATCTGAATTTCCACCTGTTCTTTCATTTCATCATCCAGAACAATAGGCGGTGGCGAAATGCGTTCAATAACGGCATAATCGACTTCCGGACGACGCATCAGAACAAGCAGATTGCTTCCATCCACAATGGGGGCAGAGCCCTTCTCTTCCAAAATGGCGTTCACTTCAACCGGCTTCACTTTCGTGTCTTGAAGGCGTTGAATCTCTTGCTCGACCTTCGCCTTCTTATCGAGGAAAGCCGCGTAGCGGTCTTCCGAAATCAAGCCGATTTCATGGCCGATTGGCGTGAGCCGCAGGTCGGCATTGTCGTGGCGGAGCAGCAGACGGTATTCGGCCCGGGAAGTCAGCAAGCGATACGGCTCGTTGGTTCCCTTTGTCACGAGATCATCGATCAGTACACCAATATAGCCTTGGGAACGGTCCAGAACTACCGGCTCCTTGCCAAGCGCCTTCCGGGCGCCGTTGATGCCTGCCATAATGCCTTGTCCAGCTGCCTCCTCGTAGCCCGAGGTGCCATTGATTTGCCCGGCTGTGAACAGGCCTGGGAGCTTCTTGGTCTCTAGACTTGGCCACAGTTGGGTTGGAACCATAGCGTCATATTCAATCGCATAACCGTTGCGCATCATTTCTACCTTTTCCAGGCCGGGAATCGAGCGCAGTATCGACAGCTGTACATCCTCCGGCAGGCTGGTCGACAGCCCCTGGACATAATATTCCGCCGTACTCTTGCCTTCCGGTTCAAGGAAAATCTGATGCTTCGGCTTGTCGCTGAAACGGACTACCTTGTCTTCGATCGAAGGACAGTACCGGGGACCGGTGCCTTCAATAATACCCGTGAACATTGGAGCGCGATGCAGGTTGCTGTTAATAATACTGTGGGTCTCTTCAGATGTATAGGTTAACCAGCAGGGAAGCTGTTCATTATCGGAAGATTTGGTCTCATACGAAAAGAATTTCGGATGCTCGTCACCCGGTTGAATTTCCGTCTTGGAGAAATCGATGGTGTCCTTGTGCACACGCGGCGGCGTTCCGGTCTTGAACCGGACGAGTTCAAAGCCAAGCTCGCGCAGATGCTCGGACAGCTTAACGGATGGCTGCTGATTGTTCGGTCCGCTCTCATACGTCGTTTCACCCATAATGACCTTTCCGCGAAGGTAAGTGCCAGTCGTCAGAATGACGGATTTGGCACGATAGATCGTTCCGGTCTTGGTGATCACTCCGCAGCACACATCATCCTCAACGACAAGCCGTTCTACCATACCTTGACGGAGCGTCAGGTTCGGGGTCTTCTCCATCGTTTCCTTCATTGTATGCTGGTATAGAAACTTGTCGGCTTGAGCGCGAAGCGCATGTACAGCCGGCCCCTTGCCGGTATTCAACATGCGAAGCTGTATAAAGGTCTTATCGATATTCCGGCCCATTTCCCCGCCGAGCGCATCGATTTCGCGAACAACATGCCCTTTAGCCGGTCCCCCAATGGACGGGTTGCACGGCATAAAAGCGATCATATCCAGATTAATCGTAACCATCAGCGTATTACAGCCCATGCGGGCGGCGGCTAGAGCCGCTTCGCTTCCGGCATGACCAGCGCCGATGACGATAACGTCATAACGGCCTCCTTCATAACTCATTTCCTAATCCTCCTTCTATATGGAAGGATGAGCGCACGCCCATCCCATTCTTCTATTAAATATAATGATTCGAACAGCCGATCATAAATGTCTTACTTGCCTAAACAGAACTGCGAGAAAATTTGATCCAGCAACGAGTCGGCAGCCGTATCTCCGACAATCTCGCCAAGCTGTTCCCAAGCAAGCCGAACGTCGATTTGGATCATATCGATCGGGATCAGCTGCTCGGCAGCCTCATACGCATCCGTCAGGGACTGACGGGCCTTATTCAGGAGCGCGACGTGACGGACATTGCTGACATAGGTCATATCCCCCGATTCCAGCTTGCCGCCGAAGAACAGTTCGGAGATGGACTCTTCCAGCCGATCAAGCCCCTCTTCTTCCAATACCGACATGGACACGATAGCAGATTCGTCGAAATACTGCAGAAGCTGCCCTTTATCCAAACGCTGCGGTAAGTCCATTTTATTCATGATACATAAAACTTGTCTACCGCGGATTTGTTCCATAAGTTCCAATTCATCGTCATGCAGCGGCTCGCTTGCGTTCAGTACGAGCAGGATGAGGTCCGCTTCATTCACGGCGGCTTTGGATCGCTCAACTCCGATCTTCTCAACTACATCCATCGTCTCCCGAATCCCGGCGGTATCCAGAAGCTTGAGCGGGATCTGATTGATCGTGACATACTCTTCAATCACATCGCGTGTTGTTCCCGGAATATCAGTTACGATCGCTTTGTTCTCACGAGCAAGCGCATTAAGCAGGGAGGATTTCCCCACATTGGGCCGTCCAATGATAGCCGTTGTGATTCCTTCTCTGAGAATCTTGCCCTGCGAAGCAGTCTTGAGGAGCCGGTCAATGCCGGTGATGACCTCCTCGCTCTTCTCCTTAATGAACTCGGCTGTCAGCATCTCCACATCATGCTCCGGATAGTCGATGTTCACTTCGATGTGAGCCAGAAGCTCAAGCAGGGATTGCCGCAGCGTCCCAATCCGTTGAGACAAAGAGCCGTCGACCTGTTTCAAGGCTATAGAGAAAGCCCGGTCCGACTTCGAACGAATCAGGTCGATGACGGCCTCTGCCTGGGACAGGTCAATACGTCCCCCCAGGAAAGCACGCTTGGTGAACTCACCCGGTTCCGCCAGGCGGATCTGCTGCTGCAGCAAAATATCCATCACCCTGCGGACGGAGATGATGCCTCCATGGGTACTGATCTCCACCACATCTTCGGTTGTGAACGAACGGGGCGCCCGCATAATCGTAACCAGCACCTCTTCCAGTACCTCTCCACTCTCAGGGTGTACAATATGTCCATAATGAACGGTGTGGCTCGGCGCCTCAGTCAGCTGCTTCCCGCCGCGAAACAGAGCCGCCACCTGAGGAATGCTGTCCGGTCCGCTAACCCGGATGATCGCGATTCCTCCCTCGCCTACCGCTGATGATACTGCGGCGATTGTATCGCTAATCATGAGTAAATTACCTTCACCTTTCTGAATGACTTGATCCTGCCTGTTGAAAAAAACAATGACTCCTTATTGGTCAAGGAGTCATTGCGGCTATAATCTCTACTTCAATGTAATGACGACCCGGCGGTTAGGTTCCTCGCCTTTGCTAAAGGTGTTCACCTGGCGATGGTCCTGAAGTCTGGAGTGAATGATCTTCCGCTCCTGCGGTGACATCGGCTCCAGCATGACTTCCTTGCGGGTTCGGACGACTCGGCTAGCCAGACGGTCAGCCAGATCTTCAAGCGTCTTCTTGCGCCGTTCACGAAAATTCTCAGCGTCCAAGATCAGACGGACATAGCTATCAGAGTAACGGTTGGCAACAATATTGGCCAAATATTGCAATGCATCAAGGGTTTGTCCTCTTCTGCCAATCAGCTGCCCGAGATCGGGACCGGAGATTTGCAGGAGATCGGCATCTTTACCCGGTACAACTTCTACTTGAACCTGAAGCCCCATCGTAGCGGCTACGTCCACAACAAAGCGTACAGCCTCCCGGTAGGCTTCCTCCGCTTGGTTTCCGGAATCTTGGCGGGACACACCGCCGGTCGCCTCTTCTCTCGTCTCGGATGTTTCATTCTGCTGAGGCAGTGACGGAGCACTCGCCGCTGGAATCGGTGACTGCCCGGGAAGGAGCGTAAGCTCCACCTTCGCATCTTTCGCACCGATTAATCCCAGGAATCCTTTGGAGGGCTGTTCAAGCACGTTGATCGTAACCTTATCCTCGCTGACCGCGAGTTCCGCGAGTCCGCGCTTTACAGCTTCTTCAATGGTTTTCCCTGTTGCGACGACCTTGTTCATTTGGACTTTTTGGCCTCCTTCAGCTTCGCTGGTTTGCCTTTACCGCCGGAACCGGTATCCACGGCAGCCACCTGCGGAGTGCTTCCATGATTCCGGTACAAGAAGTAGTTCTGAATAATCGTGTATAGGTTACTGAATACCCAGTACAGCGGGAGAGCAGACGGGAAATTGTAAGACATGACGAAGATCAATACGGGATAGACCATCATCATGAACTGCATCGGACCCTGCATCTGAGAAGGATTCATCTTCGTCATCATCCGGGTCTGCAGGAACGTCGTAATGGCTGCAATTGCCGGAAGGATGAAGTACTTGTCCGGTTTGCCAAGGTACAACCATAGGAAGTTGTGGTCGCGAAGCAGCGGATTATAATAGATGGAATTGTACAATGCGATAAAGATCGGCATTTGAACAATCAGCGGAAGACATCCGGCCATCGGATTGACCTTGTTCTCCTGGAACAGCTTCATCGTTTCCTGCTGAACCTTTTCCGGATTGTCTTTATATTTTTTCTGGATTTTCTGAAGCTCCGGCTGAATGGCCTGCATCGCCCTAGAACTCTTGACTTGCTTGATGGTTAGCGGCAAAATGAGGGTACGGACAATAATCACCATGACCAATACGGCCAGAGCGTATTCCCCGTTAAACCATTTGGCGAATGTGTCCAGAGCTACGGCAAAATAATACACAACATTGCTCTGCCAGAAGCCCCCGTTCTTCAAATCTTCCGTCGTATGCGTAACTGTAGCCGATTGACCGCAGCCTGACAGAACAGCCACCATCAGGATCATTACGGCGATGAGGAGAAATCTTTTTCCTCGTCTAGTCTTCAATAGAGACACTTCATAACCCCTCTCTTAAACATTCCACTGCATCGTAAATCATACCATAATTATGAAGACAAATAAACACGCCACCGGCTTCCCTATTTGCGCGAGGCCTTGAGCAGCTTGGCTTTGCGCAGCACGTGCAGGACGCTTTTTTCAAGCTCGGCATAACTCATATTGAGCGCGCCCTTCCGCACAATAAACACCATGTCCAGCCCGCCGGCAATCTCCGGTTCATGATGCCGTACAATTTCCTTCACAAGCCTCCGCATCCGGTTGCGTACGACGGCATTTCCGACCTTTTTGCTGACTGATACGCCTACCCGGAACCGCTCCACTTGCTTTCGGTTGAACCAGTACACCACGAATTGATAGTTTGCAAACGACTTGCCATGTCTGTATACGCGGCTGAAGTCCGCACGGTTTCGTAAACGCAAGCTTTTTTGCACGGAAATCTCCTTCATCAAAGACCCTTCTGCAGGCTCTTCGAATTTTTTCTTCTAATATATTATAGGCACCGGACCATAACGTTAAACGGATCTCTTTTGGGCCATCTAAGCAAGAAGAAACGCCTGGCGATATCGGTAGACGCCCGTGCGTTTCCTGTCAAATAATAAGCCGACCCTCTGCGCTAACTAAAGCACCCTACGTTCCTCTCCCTCTTTTTGGCGGAGATCCAGCAATTTTCAGAGGCGTGCCGCTTATTCATCTCTTATAGTTGAAAAAAAAGACCACCGTAGTGGTCTTGTCAGCGTGAATTACGCACTCAGAACTTTTCTGCCTTTCAAGCGGCGGGCAGCCAGCACTTTGCGGCCGTTCTTCGTACTCATTCTTGCACGAAACCCGTGTACTTTCTTGCGCTTGCTCACATTCGGTTTGAACGTCGGTCTCATGTATTGCACCTCCCTTACTGGAACTTAAATGACTGTCTATCAACGGCTCAGCCGTCCCTCACGGACAGTAACAGCAGCTCGTCATCTTTATTATTCTGGGAAAGTTTTCACAGAAAACACCTTTATATATTAAATCATAAAACAAAACCCGAAGTCAACTGTTTTAGTTGCTTCATGCCTTCCTCATTATATGTGGAGTTTATCCACAATCCTGAGCCGAATAACGCTTACTCACAATCCTTCGCTGTTATCCACCGTTGTCCACAGTCCCCATATTCACTTTCCCCGATTGCCGACAACCTGTGTATAAAAAAATCGGCATCTACGGAATCATGTCGAACCCTATACAAATTATCAACAATATGTAGTGTTGTGGTTAAAATTTATACACAAGGCGTTGATTTTGTGGATAAAATCGGCGCGTTCATTGAAAAACAAGGTTACTTTTGCTATGATGGTATTACTTTTGAATGTGAATAGATTTGATTGTCCTCCATATTATCAACAAGTTGTGGATAAAGTTGTGAACAATTCAAGTTTATCCATATTTTTTTGTCTTTTCTTCCTGCGTACTGGGGATAAAGTCTCCATCAATTTATTTTCTTCGACATTTCCACTTCATGGCTCAAGCCACATTTGGAAGACTTAAAGGAGTGACAGTGTGTGGAAAGCCATACTTCCGAATTATGGCAGCAGATTTTATCGATTATCCAAACCAAATTAAGCAAACCAAGCTTCGACACCTGGTTTAAGGCAACCAAAGCGATTTCCCTCAATGCGCAGTCGCTGATTATCTCGGCGCCGACGACATTTGCGGTCGAATGGCTGGAGAGTAGGTATACGAAGCTGGTTGGAGCTACTGTATATGAAGTAACCGGCAATCAGGTCGACGTCAAGTTTGTGATCGAAGAGAACAAGCCCGCCGAGCCTGTCGTGCAGGTATCCCCCGGACCTCCCGCCGTCTCCCGCGAAGAAGCCCAGACGCATATGCTGAACCCCAAATATACGTTCGACACGTTCGTCATCGGTTCCGGCAACCGGTTCGCGCATGCTGCTTCGCTTGCTGTAGCGGAAGCGCCGGCCAAAGCCTATAATCCCTTGTTTCTGTACGGAGGAGTTGGACTCGGCAAAACCCATTTGATGCACGCGATCGGCCACTATATTTTGGAGCATAATCCCAGCAATAAGGTGATCTACATTTCATCAGAGAAATTCACGAATGAATTCATCAATTCAATCCGCGACAATCGCGGCGAAAGCTTCCGCAACAAGTACCGGAACGTAGACATCCTGCTGATTGACGACATTCAGTTCCTGGCGGGCAAGGAATCAACCCAGGAGGAATTTTTCCATACATTCAACGCCCTGCATGAAGAACGCAAGCAGATCATAATCTCCAGCGACCGTCCGCCTAAGGAAATTCCGACGCTTGAGGAACGGCTGCGTTCAAGGTTCGAATGGGGTTTGATCACCGATATTCAGCCACCGGATCTGGAGACGCGGATCGCCATTCTGCGCAAGAAGGCGAAGGCGGAGAATCTGGACATCCCGAATGAAGCGATGATGTATATCGCCAACCAAATCGATACAAACATCCGTGAGCTGGAAGGCGCTCTCATTCGAGTCGTAGCCTACTCGTCCCTGACGAATCAGGATGTAACGACACACCTGGCCGCCGAAGCATTGAAGGATATCATCCCGTCCAACCGGCCGAAGATGATCACGATTCAAGACATCCAGCAGAAGGTTGGCGAATACTACAACCTGAGGCTGGAGGACTTCAAAGCGCGTAAACGAACGAAAGCTGTCGCCTTTCCTCGGCAGATTGCCATGTATCTCTCCCGGGAGCTGACAGATTATTCGCTGCCGAAGATCGGAGAAGCCTTTGGAGGCAGGGACCATACGACCGTCATTCACGCCCATGAGAAAATCAGCCAATCGATCAAGGTCGATCAGGATCTGTATAAAGTGGTCAACAATATTTCAGAGAAAATAAAAAACCCTTCTTAACTTCAAAGGAATAAACAAGCCTATACACAATCTATACACATGTGCGTAGGCTTAATTTTATGTTGTTCGCCCGGCTTATCCACATATTCGGCGCCCCTACTACTAATACTATTATTAAAAAGATTAAAACATTCTTCATTCAAGCCATTATTGATCTAGGAGTGAAAATATGAAAATCAGCATTCTTAAAAATGAACTCAACGAATCCATTCAACATGTATCGAAGGCTATATCCAGCCGTACAACCATTCCGATTCTTACCGGTATCAAGCTGGAGGTCACGCATCAGGGCGTCACTCTGACTGCAAGCGACACGGATATTTCCATCCAATCGTTTATACCAACCGAGGATGAAAGCCAGCAGATCGTGAAAGTGGACAGACCCGGCAGCGTTGTGCTGCCAGCCAAATTTTTCGTTGAAATCATTAAGAAGCTGCCGTCCAAAGAAATCCAGATGGAAGTCAAAGAAGGCTTTCAGACCTTTATCTCTTCCGGATCGACGGAAATTCAGATGGTGGGTCTTGATCCGGAAGAATTCCCGGTACTGCCGAACATCGAAGGCAACGAAACCATTTCGCTGCCAGGCGATCTGTTGAAGAATATGATCAAGCAGACTTCTTTCTCTATTTCAACTCAAGAGACAACGCCAATCTTAACCGGTATTCTGTGGAATCTGAACGAAGGGGAATTCAAATTCACAGCGACGGACCGCCACCGGCTTGCCACCAGAGCTGCGAGACTGGAAGGGACCGAAGACGTCAAATTCAGCAATGTCGTCATTGCCGGCAAGACGCTGAACGAACTGAGCAAAATTATCCCCGACCAGAATATGCTGATCGATATCGTCGTAGCCGATAATCAGGTGCTGTTCAAGCTTGACCGCGTGCTGTTCTACACCCGAATTCTGGACGGCGTCTATCCGGATACTTCTAGAATTATTCCGACCGTGTACAAAACAGAACTGACGCTGGAAACAAAAAAGCTGAGCGAGTCGATTGACCGGGCTTATTTGCTGTCCCGTGAGGAGAAAACGAATATTGTCCGTCTTCAGACGCTGGAACAGGGCGGCATTGAAATCTCCTCCAGCTCATCCGAGCTGGGCAAGGTTCGGGAAGAACTCGATCTCATTGATTTCAAAGGGGAGCCGCTGAAAATCTCGTTCAACTCCAAATATATGCTGGACGTACTCAAAGTAATCGACAGCGAACAGCTGACGATCGCTTTTACCGGAATGATGAGCCCGATTATCCTGAAGCCGCTGGATGAGAGTCAGGCTTTGTATGTCATTCTGCCTTATCGAACGACAAATTAACGCCGGTTCCACGGCTGTGGATAAGCGGCGGAGAGGAAAAGAAACGATGAAAAAAGTAGTTATCCACAGTGGATATATTAAACTGGATTCATTCTTGAAGCTGGCGG
The DNA here is from genome assembly GCF_019904155.1 of Paenibacillus sinensis. Taxonomy (GTDB): domain Bacteria; phylum Bacillota; class Bacilli; order Paenibacillales; family Paenibacillaceae; genus Paenibacillus_AQ; species Paenibacillus_AQ sinensis. The sequence goes on along the minus strand of NZ_JAHCMB010000006.1, from coordinate 9,047 downwards.
ATTGTGTATCCACAGGCGGGATGGCGAAGGCGCTGCTTCAGGAAGGCCTTGTGACGGTGAATGGGGAACGGGAAGAACGCCGGGGCAGAAAGCTGTATCCGGGGGACAAGGTGGAAGTTCAAGGCGAAGGTTCGTTTGAGATAGAGGGCGAAGCAAGCGAAGCGTAGAACCTTAAGAGTTAGCCGAAAGTTCAAAAAAAGTGGTATAATGATGGTTAAGAGTCCCGCAAAGTACCCGGTCATTCTCAAGGGCCAGGGATGCGCTTTGCGGGTTTCTTCATGGAAGCCGTGCTTCTACAATGGGGGAGGAACCTTCTAGTGTTTGTGAACCGAATAAGCCTTCGCCATTACCGCAATTACGAAGCGCTGATGCTGGAGGGACTTGGGGATGTCAATCTCATTCTCGGGCAGAACGCGCAGGGCAAGACGAATCTTGTTGAAGCTCTCTACTGCCTGGCAATGACCAAAAGCCACCGGACTTCCAAAGACCGGGAATTGATTGCCTTTAACGCTCCGGACGGAGCCGCCCATATAGAAGCCGAAGTAGCTCGGAAATACGGGAATCTGAAGCTTGAGCTGACTTATTCCTCGCAGGGGAAGAAGGCCAAGATCAATGGCCTGGAGCAGCGCCGGCTGAGCGAATTTGTCGGTTCGCTGAATGTGGTCATGTTCGCTCCGGAGGATCTCGAAATTGTGAAGGGCTCTCCCGGAATCCGGCGCCGGTTCCTGGATATGGAGATCGGGCAGGTTCAGCCGGGTTATCTCTTTCATCTGCAGCAGTATCAGAAGGTGCTTCTCCAGCGGGGGAATCTGCTGAAGCAGTTGTGGGGCAAGAAAGATGGCGGCGGGGCTATGCTGGAAATTTGGGATGCCCAATTGGCAGAGCATGGTGTTAAAATCGTCAAAAAAAGGAAACAATTCATTAAGAAGCTGCAGATTTGGGCAGAGGAGATCCATAGGGGGATTACGAACGGCGGAGAAGAGCTGAAGCTGCGGTATATTCCCTCTTTCGGAGAGCGCGAAGAGGAAGATGAAGCTGTCTTATTGGACAAATTTATGTTAAAGTTATCACAAACACGTGAACAGGAAATCCGGCGCGGCATGACTTTGACCGGCCCTCACCGGGATGATTTATCTTTCTTTATCAACAGCCGGGAGGCTTCGGTATACGGCTCGCAGGGACAGCAGCGTACGACCGCTCTTTCCTTGAAGCTTGCTGAAATCGAACTGATTCACGAAGAAATCGGAGAGTATCCCGTTCTGCTGCTGGATGATGTTCTGTCGGAGCTTGACCCGTACCGGCAGACGCAGCTGATCGAAACCTTTCAAAGCAAAGTGCAAACGTTCATTACGGCGACGGGGATCGAAAGCCTGAACGCCGATAGACTAAAAGGCGCCTGCCAGTTTCATGTCCACGGAGGAAGAATCGATTCCTAATCGAGCGGGGGGGAAGAAGAGCATGTACATTCATTTGGGCGGGGAAAAAATAATCCGGTCATCCGAAATGATCGCTATTTTTGATATATCCATAGAGAAATCCTCCAAGCTGTCCAAACAGTTCGTAACTGCTGCTCTTCAGGATAAAAGACTGGAGCGGATCGGCGAAGAAGAAGCGAAATCGATAGTCGTCACACAGAACGCCGTGTATTATTCCCCTATTTCTTCTTCCACTCTCAAGAAACGCTCCAGGATACTGGCCGACAGCTGAGCAAGGCAGGATATTTGAGTTAATCTGAAAGAAGTAGGTGAAGGCATGTCAATGAATCAACCGACATATGATGAGAGCCAGATTCAGGTGCTTGAGGGGCTGGAAGCCGTCCGCAAGCGCCCCGGCATGTACATCGGTTCGACCAGTGTGAAGGGCTTGCACCATCTCGTATGGGAAGTCGTGGACAACAGTATCGACGAAGCGCTGGCCGGATATTGCAACCAGATTCAGGTGATCGTACATGAGGATAACAGCGTCACTGTTATCGATAACGGACGCGGAATTCCGGTAGGCGAGAATACGAAGCTGAAGAAATCGACGCTTGAAGTCGTTATGACCGTCCTGCATGCAGGCGGTAAATTCGGCGGCGGTGGATATAAAGTCTCCGGCGGTCTGCACGGGGTAGGTATTTCCGTCGTGAACGCCCTTTCGGAGAAAGTGGTCGTCACTGTCAAGCGCGACGGTCATATCTACCAGCAGGAGTATCGTCGCGGTGTTCCTCAATACGAGATCCGGACGATCGGTGAAACGGAAGAAACCGGAACGAAGACGACATTCACGCCAGACCCGGAGATATTTACCGAAACGACCGTCTTTGAATACAGCACGCTGCTTACCCGTATCCGGGAGCTTGCGTTCCTCAATAAAGGCATTGAAATTATGCTGAAGGACGAACGCAGCGGCGTTTCCAACACCTTCAAATACGACGGCGGCATTATGGAATATGTGAAATTCCTGAACGAGAAGAAGGAAGTGCTGCATGAAGAGCCGATTTATGTCGGCGGATCTCGCGAGATGATCCAGGTCGAAGTGGCCCTGCAGTACAATGATTCCTATACGGAAAATATTTATTCGTTCGCCAACAACATCAATACCCATGAGGGCGGAACGCATGAATCGGGTTTCAAAAGCGCGCTGACGCGCATCATCAATGATTATGCCCGCAAATCCGGCATGATCAAGGATAACAGCTCCAATCTGACGGGGGACGATGTCCGCGAGGGTCTGACGGCGATTATCTCCGTCAAGATACCTGAGCCCCAATTCGAGGGACAGACCAAAACCAAGCTCGGCAACAGCGAAGCCCGCGGGATTGTCGAATCGTTGTTCGGTGAGAAGCTGCAGGAATTCCTCGAAGAGAACCCGGCCGTCTCGCGCCGGATTCTGGAGAAGTCGCTGCAAGCTTCCCGCGCCCGCGAAGCGGCCCGCAAGGCACGCGAGCTGACGCGCCGCAAGAGCGCGCTTGAAGTCAGCGCCCTTCCGGGCAAGCTGGCGGACTGCTCCTCCAAGGACGCTTCGATCAGCGAGCTGTTCATCGTCGAAGGAGACTCTGCTGGCGGATCGGCCAAACAGGGCCGTGACCGTCATTTTCAGGCGATTCTGCCGCTTCGGGGCAAGATCCTGAACGTAGAGAAGGCAAGACTGGACCGAATCTTGTCCAATGCGGAAATCCGGGCCATTATCACAGCGCTTGGAACAGGGATTGGCGATGACTTCGATCTGTCCAAGGCCCGTTACCACAAAGTGGTCATCATGACCGACGCGGACGTCGACGGCGCGCATATCCGGACCCTGCTGCTGACCTTCTTCTACCGGTATATGCGGAAGATTGTCGAAGCCGGCTATATTTATATCGCCCAGCCTCCGCTCTTCAAGGTGGAGCGCAACAAAACCGTGCGTTACGCCGGCAGCGAAGCGGAGCGGGATGAAATCATCGCTTCCTTCGGCGAGAATGCCAAATACAATATCCAGCGGTACAAAGGTCTCGGTGAAATGAACGCCGCCCAGCTGTGGGAGACGACAATGGACCCGGAGAGCCGCAGCATGCTTCAGGTCACGATTGAAGACGCCATCCTGGCGGACAGCATCTTCGATACCCTGATGGGGGACAACGTGGAACCGCGGCGCGATTTTATACACGAACACGCCAAGACCGTCAGAAATCTGGATATTTAAGTACGGCAGGTGTATTCGCACCTATGCTTTTCATCCAGCAGCCTTCGGAACTTCCGGTTATCCGGGAGTTGCCGGAGGCTGTTTTTACGTCAGGAGCCTACCGGAGAATGCCTTGAAAAGTTGAAAAGTTGTTAAACGGGCGGCCGGCGGCGAAGGCTTGAATCGGGACTGAAGCCGGAGCGGCCGTAATGAGCGGCATAGCGACGGATTTTTCGGTAAGTTGAGGAGTCTGCGAATTTTTTAAATGCAATGAGGGATGGCATCGTATTGATCTCGAGAATCCAGATGTCATGGTGATTGTCTATGGCCACATCCAATCCGAGTTCACGGATGTCCGGATAAGCCGATTGCAGCCCATTGCTTGCGCGAACCCCCAGATTAGCCAGCTTTTTCAGAGTGCGCTCCAGTTCCCCGGTACTCATATGGCTGCCAAGCGGCTCATGGGGAGCCAGAACCTGTCCTCCGCTATGGTAGTTGGTCACGATTTTCTGCGGGGCGGCCATTCTGGCCAACATCCCTGTAGTCTCCCAATTCCCCTGCAGAGTCGTTTGAACGAGCACCCGAAGGTCGAAGGGGCGTTTTTTAAATTTTAGAAGGTCAATGCCTTTTTGGATAATATACAAACGGCCTCCGATGCGATCGGATATAGCCCGGTGCAGTTCCTCTACAGAGCGGAATACTTTAGCCTGCGTGCCGTAACGTAGAATATACACTGACTTCTGGACAGGCTCGATGCTATCCGATTCGGATTTCGTCAGATCTCCGTTTCTGGATGCCGAGGACAAGCTTCTAATCTCAGCTCGCATGACTCCGTTTCCGTATGTCCCGCGGTCCGGCTTGATATAGACCGTCTCATACATCAAGAGCATGTCACTCAGCGATACGTCATCAAACTTACGGGTTTCGGGAATATAAGGGGTCAGCAAGCGGTCTGACAAAATGGCTTCTGTCTTGGCCCATTTGCTGGCAACCCGCTGAATTCTCATGCTACTCCTCCCTCTGTACGTCTGAAATTTAAGGACAAGTGTTCTAAAGAATGATATAATTAAAAGATATGGGATGGTGTCCTTGTGCACGGTTTGTGCGTGTGTCTGCGGGCGGCTCCATAGCAGTCTATGGCGTCTTCGGGCTTACGGACAGGGCTGATATCCCGGTACATGCAGCGAAAGTTTTTAACCCCCGAGCGGTAGACGGGGACGTTTAATTGTGAGTTTTTTTAGAAAATACTAAGAGATAGGCATTAAGGAAACGGACACCCGTTTCTTCTTAACCGAAGGAGGTCCAGCAACTCATGGCTGAACAAAATAACCCGCAAATCAGGGATAGGGACATCGGTACCGAGATGCGCGAATCCTTCATGGATTACGCAATGAGCATCATTGTCAGCCGTGCGCTTCCTGACGTGCGGGACGGACTTAAGCCAGTGCATCGCCGCATTCTATATGCAATGTCGGAACTCGGCATGTCCCCGGACAAGCCATACAAGAAGTCGGCGAGAATCGTGGGCGAAGTTATCGGTAAGTATCATCCGCACGGCGACTCGGCCGTATATGAGACGATGGTCCGGATGGCACAGGACTTCTCCATGCGGTATATGCTCGTTGACGGCCACGGCAACTTTGGCTCGGTCGACGGTGACATGGCTGCGGCAATGCGTTATACGGAAGCGCGCCTTTCCAAGATTGCGATGGAAATGCTGCGCGATTTAAATAAAGAAACCGTTGACTTCAACCCGAACTATGATGGTGAGGAACAGGAGCCGGATGTGCTTCCTTCCCGCTTCCCGAACCTTCTTGTCAATGGTGTTGGCGGTATTGCCGTCGGCATGGCCACCAATATTCCGCCGCATAACCTCGGTGAGGTTGTAGACGGCGTGCAGGCCATGATCAAGAATCCGGACATCACGCCGATGGAACTGATGGAATACATCAAAGGGCCGGACTTCCCGACAGGCGGATTCATTCTGGGCCGTGAAGGAATTCGTCAGGCTTACCGTACGGGACGCGGTTCGGTAACGATGCGTGCGAAGGCTCTCATCGAGGACAATAACGGCAAGGCGCGGATCGTTGTCACCGAACTTCCTTACCAGGTCAATAAGGCACGTCTTGTGGAGAAGATTGCCGAACTGGTTCGCGAGAAGCGGATCGACGGTATTACCGACCTGCGCGACGAATCCGACCGCAACGGAATGCGCGTCGTGGTGGAGGTTCGCCGCGATGTGAATCCGAATGTGGTGCTGAACAACCTGTATAAGCATACGGCGATGCAGTCAACTTTCGGCATTAACATGCTGGCCATTGTCGGCAAAGAGCCGAAGGTACTGAATCTGCGCGACGTGCTGTACCATTATCTGCAGCATCAGATTAGCGTCATCCGCCGTCGGACCGAGTACGATCTTAAGAAGGCGGAAGCCCGGGCCCATATTCTGGAAGGATTGCGTATCGCTCTTGATAATCTGGATGAAGTCATCGCTCTGATCCGGGCGTCACGTACCGTGGATATCGCGCGCGACGGACTGATTTCTACCTTCGATCTTAGCGTGGAGCAGGCCCAGGCGATTCTGGATATGCGGATGCAGCGTCTGACCGGTCTGGAACGCGACAAGATCGAGAATGAGTACAATGAGCTGCTCGTCAAGATTGCAGAATATAAAGCCATCCTGGCTGATGAAGGGCTTGTTCTTGAGATTATCAACAACGAGCTGCAGGAAATCCGTGAGCGGTTTGGCGACGAACGCCGGACCGAGATCACGATCGGGGAAGAGAGCATCCTCGACGAGGACCTCATTCCGCGCGAGGAAGTCGTGATTACGGTAACGCATACCGGCTATATCAAGCGTCTACCGGTAACGACTTACCGGAGCCAGAAGCGCGGTGGACGAGGCGTTATAGGAATGGACACCAAGGATCAGGATTTTGTGGAGCATCTCTTTGTGAGCAATTCCCACAACTACCTCATGTTCTTCACCGATAAAGGCAAGGTCTACCGGATCAAAGCCTATGAAATACCGGAGCTTGGCCGCGCCGCCCGGGGAACTCCAATTATCAATCTGATTCAGATTGAACAAGGAGAGAAGATCAGCGCAGTCATTCAGATCGAGGAGGCCGACAGCGACAAGTATTTGTTCTTCGCCACCCGCGAGGGTATCGTGAAGAAGACGCCGCTTGAGGATTACAACAATATCCGCAAAGTCGGTCTGATCGCGATCAATCTTCGTGAAGAGGACGAGCTGATTGACGTGAAGCTTACGGACGGCAAGCAGAAGCTGATTCTCGGAACTGCAGACGGTATGTCCATTACCTTCTCGGAAGAAGATGTGCGTTCCATGGGAAGAAGCGCTACCGGGGTTAAAGGAATCACGCTCGATGACGATGACCATGTGATCGGTATGGATTGTATCGACAAGGAACTGGATGTGCTGATCGTAACTGCTAACGGATACGGCAAACGTACTCCTGCATCGGATTATCGTCTGCAGACCCGCGGCGGCAAGGGGATCAAGACCATTAATCTTACAGAGAAGAATGGCCGTGTAGTCAGCCTCAAGGTCGTTAAGCAGGAAGAGGATTTGATGATTATCACAACCGGCGGCACATTGATTCGGATGAGCATGGATGGCATCTCTACAATGGGTCGGTATGCACAGGGTGTGAAGTTGATCAATACCAGGGACGATGACTCCGTGTCAACTGTCTGCCGTACCGATAAGAGCGAAGAGGAGAACGAATTTGAAGAGTCCGTTGAAGGCGAATTGAACACATCAGCTGAGCTGGAAACGGAATCGGATGAAACTCCAAGTGATGATGAAGGTTCTGAAGAATAATAGAAAAGATTGAACACTTTGAAAGTATCTGCGGCTTAGAAGCTGACAGGTACTTTTTTTTTTGAAAAAAAAATTTAGAAGAATAAACCTTTCATACTAGTCTCTTCTTCATATCCATACTATAATTAGGTAAATAGTACCGTATCCGAAGATTCAGTAAGGTAAAGGATAGAGGAGTTGAATATAATGCCAAGTATCTCGGTAATGGAAGCGAAGCCGGGCTTAAAAATAAACCAGGATGTAATCACGCCTCTTGGTGGAACACTGTTTGAGAAGGGAAAAGTTTTGCTGCCCAGAGATATGGAGATTCTGGAAGCATTCTTTATTGAGCAGGTGGAAGTGGATGGTGCAGAAGAAGAGAACGGGCCGGTGGAAGCCTCGAAGAATTCCGACAAAGGTGGAGTGAAGCCGACAGCCGGAACCATATCCTACAGCCGGACTCCGCTTCATGATGAGTATGACAAAATGCTGGCGTTGATCAAGCGCTGTTACAGCTTGGCTGCCGGCGGCAGCCTGCCGATTCTGGAGCTACGCAGCGGAGTAGAAGCGCTCACCGCCCAGATCAAGGATTATCATGTGCTCAATTTTACCCCGCGTCATTTCAGCGAACGGGATTACGTGTATCATCATGCCGTATTGTGTGCCCTTACTTCTTATAAAATCGCCCAGTGGTGCGGTCATCCTCAAAGGGACTGGCTCCAGGCCGCCTTTGCAGGGCTCTTGCATGACATTGGCAATGTGAAGGTAGATCCGGCCGTTCTGAATAATCCAGGGACTCTTACAGCTGCCGAGCGTAATGAGATGCGCAGACATACGACCTATGGCTATCAGATTCTTCGAAACGTCACGGCAATCAATGAAGGTGTCAGACTTGCGGCGCTTCAGCATCATGAGAAGGTAGACGGTTCCGGATATCCGCTCCGGCTTCAGGGCAGTCAGATTCATTTCTATGCCAAAATCGTAGCAGTAGCCGATATTTTTCATGCGATGACGATGGAACGTATTTATAAAAAGGCGCAGTCGCCTTATCTGGTGCTGGAACAAATCCAGAAGGAGGGCTTCGGCAAGCTCGATCCGGCTATCGTTCAGACGTTTATCAATAAAACTACGGAGTTTCATAATGGAATGAAAGTCCGGCTCAGTGATGGTGTCAGGGGAGAAATCATATTCTCCGACCGCAGTAACCCGACTCGTCCGATGGTTAATGTGAACGGCCGAATCATTAACCTGGCGAGCTCACGTGAGCTATATATTCAAGAGATCATACACTAAACAGGAGGGTGGCAGATGATGCCACTCTTTTTTTGTGAAAAAAGCTTGCAGATAGTTATCTGATATGGTATATTCTAATTCCGGCCAAGAAATACGAGCTGCTGAGTCATGAATAAGAAATAAAAAAGCTTGCATTTATAACTTGGCTGTGATAAGATATAAAAGTTGCTGATGAGAAACACAAGCGACGATGAAAGTCTTAAATGAAGCTTGATCTTTGAAAACTGAACAACGAGTGAGTATTAAAGAGAAGAAATTCTCGTCAGATTCAAAATGAGCAATCAGCTTT
>NZ_JAHCMB010000130.1 GCF_019904155.1 Paenibacillus sinensis | reverse complement strand
CGGCACGTAGAGTCGATCAGATTCAAGATATTGTATCAGGAAATGAAGAGAACACGCTTGCGTTGCCATTGGATGTGACTAATGATGAACAAATTAGAAGTGCGGTCAAGCAGACCATTGACAAGTTCGGGCACATAGACGTTCTAGTGAACAATGCTGGAATTGGATACTTTAGTTCAGTGGAAGAAAGTCTAGAACAAGAGACACGACGAATGTTCGAAATTAACTTCTGGGGGCTTATGCAAATGACTAATGCTGTTCTCCCGCATATGAGAGCTCAAAAATCCGGTCATATCATTAATTTCTCCTCTATTGGTGGTTTGACTTCATTTCCAACACTCGGTTACTATCACGCAACCAAATATGCAGTTGAAGGCATTTCAGAAAGCCTGGCAAAAGAACTGACGCCTTTTAACATTGCAGTAACTTTAATTGAACCAAGCGGCTTCCGTACGGATTGGGGCGGCAGATCGTCCGTTAAAACGGATACTCAAATCCCTGAATTGAAGGAATCAGTGGTCGGACAGATGTTGCAAGGTGTTCAGCAAAACAGTGGAGAAGAGTCAGGTGATCCAGTTAAAGCAGCAGCAGCTGTAATCAAGGTAGTTGAGACATCCAACCCACCTCTTCGGTTGCTTCTTGGTAAAGCTGCATATCAAGCAGCGACACATAAATTCTCAAGTATGCTATCAGACATAGAAGAATGGAAAGAAATCACGCTCAATGCCGATTTTGAATAATAACCAAAAAACCGTCCCTCACCCAAAAGGGACGGTTTTTCCTTTGAACAGTACTGTTACTTCTTGTGGATATTAATCCAAAGTTCATTTATAAATTATAAAGGAATCAACCAATAATATACTCTTAACTGACATTTTGAGTATTAAGCTAACGGGAAACGTTAGTTCAATGACAACAGCGGCAGTCTAAGACTTTATTTTTCAAGTCTTGGTATGCCGCTGCTTCTTTTAATGGATCTGTCTAAAACTTATTTTCTAATAGCTGACGATTCTTCTCTTTAAAGCCTACGGTAATTCAACGACTCCAGTCTAACACTTTATTTTCACCAAACAAATGATCGGCTGCTAATTTGCTCTCATTGTGGTTTCGTGTCTTTTCGTATCCCTTTTGTTAAACATCGTGCAATTGAACATTATCATTTCCAGCCGAATTCCTGCTTGCGGTACCCGGTGATGTATACCTCTGCATATGTCCAGTTGATGATCTTTTGTCAGGCATTACTACTGCGTCCAATCTCGTATACGCTGTTTTTACGCTTTGCAACAAACCCCTTCCATTCCACGGGCTTCAATCTGCCGAAATAGAGCCTCGCCAGCGCCTTTCACATGTGGCACTATATAGTCGTACCGTTCCGGCTTGAGTTGCATATATAAGACGATGTCCGTCGATCTTAGGTTAAATTCACTGTTGCTAAACCGCCCCGGCGCTGTCTGCAGCAGCATGGGGTTTATAAACATGACTTCACCTCATAATAATTATAATGCTTAGTGACATACGTTAGCTGAGGTAAGTATTGGGACAAGATACACTATATTCTGATTGCTTAAAAATTCCTGATGGGGTTATAATACAAACAAATGTTCCTGTTTTAGAGAGCGATTATCATGAAAACGTGTATCGGCCAGATTATCGAAATCATATACCAAGACAAAGTGGGCGAGATTATGCAGCGGCAGATTGAGATCGTTGGTATCAGTGACGGTTGGATTCGGGCAACATGTCTGACTATCGTAAGGGGGCAGCGATTTGTCTAAGGAGCGGATTGTTTTGCTTTCTGATTGCCAGTCCTTCTACGCAAGTGTCGAGAAGGCGGCTCACCCCGAATATAAAGACAAACCTGTCGCAGTAGGCGATCCAGCACGCATGAATGGTATTGTGTTAGCCGCCTGCCCGATTGCAAAAGCGCATGGAGTGACGACAGCTTCCCGTGTAGGTGAAGCGAAGGCAAAATGTCCAGAACTCGTCGTTATTCGCCCACGAATGGGGACTTATATTAAAGTCTCGTTGCTCATTTCGGAGATATATCGCAACTATACGGATCTTGTGGAACCGTACAGCATTGATGAGCAGTTTTTGGACGTGACGGGATCACTCGCTTATTTCGGCGGCAGTCTTGGGAAGATGATAAATAGCATCCAGCAGCATGTGCTACTTTCTACAGGTGTTTGGACCAGGGTGGGGATAGGGCCGACAAAAATCCTCGCGAAGATGGCTAATAACTTCGCCAAGAAGCAGAAGGGAGGTATCTTCTGTCTTGATCACGGAAACATAGACAGGGAACTCTGGCCGCTGCCCATCCATGAAATGTTCATGGTGGCTAACCGTATGGCGAGTAACTTTTATCGCATGGGAATTACTACAATCGGGGATATCGCACGCATGGATCTGGGTGAATTTAAGCAGAAAATGCGCACGACGATGGGCAGACAAAGCGATATTCAGGCAGAGTATTATTGGCAGACTGCACGTGGCATCGATCCCAGCCCGGTCGTAACCGGCATACGGCATCAAATCAAATCGGTCGGACATGGAAAAGCATTGCGTTGGAATTTATATACACGGTTGACGGAGATTGAAGTGGTGCTGCTGGAGTTGGTGATCGAGGTGTGCCAGCGGGCGCGACGTTACCGGTACATGGGATCGGTGGTATCCATTGCGGTATCGGAGACTGATGGCAACAAATCCAAATCATATACCCGGCAAATGACTTTGCCGGAACCATCGGCCTTGACTCATGAGGTGGCGGCCGCAGCTTTTCGGCTATTCATTGATAATTGGACAGGAATGCCTTTGAGCCGCCTGGCCATATCCATATCACAGTTGACGGATGACAGTGTTATGCAACTGACCCTTTTTGACGATCGGGTCCGAACGTACAACAGAGAGCAGGCCATTGATCAGATCAAGACCCGGTACGGTAACCGGGCACTCATACGCGCGTCCTCGTTATTGGAATCCGGGGTTGCTCTGGAGCGGGCCGAACAGATCGGAGGACATTATAAATGAGCAAATTGAGTGGTAATGAGCGCTGGAAGACCAAAATGTTGCTGTCGGAACATGTAGAGCAGTACGAGCAGCAAGATCAGAAAGAGGAGAATAGTGGAAACATGCTCACCAACGCAGAGCGCCTCATGATCCGGGACCTAATATTGCTACCTTACATAGATACGATGGTAAGCAAAAGTATGGTGGAAATCGAGCGATCGGGTAACTTACTAATGAAGATGTATATTATGGCCGGTAGATATATTCAAAATCGAATCATGCGGGATACATGGGAGCTGCAAAAGGAATTAAAGCAGCGCAATGTCCGATTCGTGGCTGATGAGCAAGACGAGTTTATTTCCTACTACAAAATCTTCTTCAGGGGCTACCAAGAGCAGTTCGGGCTTACACGCGATGTGATGCGTTCGGAGATCAGCCTACGACTGACCCGTTATACAGCAGAGTTGGGAAAACTGTTGAAAGAACATTTAAAATGAGTTAACTCCGCCGGGCTGATCTGGTGGGGAATTGTTCTATATGATCGGTGGATAAGAACATAGTGATGAATATCCATAGCGTGCCCGTCACCCTGCGGCTCTGGGACCCGTTTGCTGATCGAATTGCAAGGGGCTATGTGTTGGACGTAAATCGGCAGCTCCGACGGATCAAACTGCGCTGGTCTGCCCAGCGGCTCTTATATCGTAGTCATTCATCTACCGTTTCATCTACCATCCTACAGCACCTTATAGGGACTTACAGAACCTTATGAGCTTGTTATAGTGCATTTTCCTTCTTGCAGAACCTAATAAATACTTATAAAACCTTACAAAACGCACTCGTAATGCGTAGGCCGGGGGTCAAATCCCTTCACTTAGTGTCCTTAAGAAACCATACACAATGCGAAAAAGAGCCGCTGCAGGATTGACCTGAAGTGGCTCTCTTGTTGTTTTTCGTTACCCACACTTTACCCACAGAATACCTTGTAGATTAATGTTTTTGGGTGTAGGTTGTACTCTGTGAGAAATCACGGAAACCCTGATTCCTTATAGGTTTATCTCGACTCTACTCGCAAGGTGTAGGTGTCGAAATCTATATGTTCTATATTTGATGGCATTAGCTGTCCAGGCTGTACGAAGTGCCCGGTTCGAGATCATCTACGATTTCGAACCGGGTGCTTTTTTGTTATGGTGGGGATTCTTTGGCGGGATGAATGCCTCCTACTACCTATCTGGCATCTGTTGTCGGGGCTTCGGCTACATCGCCGGATGGCGGGTGCAAATGATTTAGCCCTGTCGAGTGCGTAAATCCCACTTTTTCAAATATTGACAGCTCGCATTCGGATCACAAATAATGGAAAGTGAATTGAACTGTATGCGGATGAAATCTCAGAGAATTTCAAAGAATCTCGGGCCAAGGGGTCTTTATGCGATACGAAATGTCTTCAAGTTCCGGCACATCAACCATAAAGGAAAGGCTCTGGGGTCCGTAAGCTTCGATGACCGGGTGTTATTCCCGAAATAAGGACCTGGAGTCCGCAGAATCCATCTAAGAAATGGGTGGCCTATTTGACGCAGATTATTGTCATGCAAGTCCCGGGAGAGATAACTGGCCGGGAATACGATTGCTTAAAGTCCCAGGTGTCAGGCATGAGGCGGGAGCAGGTCGGGCGGTTTGTCCGCAAGGAGGATGCCTACCGTTCCCTGCTTGGCGAGTGTCTGGTCCGCAAGGCGGCGCGAAGCCAGCTTGGTCTTGCCAATAAAGATATCACTTTTGTGAAGAACAAATACGGAAAGCCAAGCCTGCACGGTGTGGATTCCTTCTTCTTCAACGTGTCCCATTCCGGGGACTGGGTAGTTCTCTTTTGGGGGCGGGGAGAGGTTGGGGTAGACGTCGAACAGGTCAAGACTATCGATTTGGGCATTGCGGAGCGTTTTTTTTCGCCGGTTGAATATGCGGATTTGCTTGATAGAAGCGTAGAGGAGCGTTCAGCCTATTTTTTTGACTTATGGACACTGAAGGAAAGCTATATCAAAACGGTCGGAACAGGGCTGTCTACGCCGCTGGATTCTTTTTCGATTCGGGTGCTCCCAGGCGGAGAAATCTCGGTAACACCAAATGAGAAGGGATTCCGGTTCAAACAATACGAGTTATCCCCGTGTTACAAAATGTCGGCCTGCACATGCGGAACTGAATTTCCTGAGACCGTTATTCAATTGGACGTGGCTGATTTATTATAAAACCTTGCGAATGGAGAGGGCTTAAGAATCCGATCATAGCAGACTTCATCCACCTATACGAATTCAAATGATAGATCATATGCTAACTCAGAAACGTACAAGGGAGTGGAAGAGCTATGCACCTGAAGGAGCTGCGAAGAAACTATGATGCTGTGTTCAGCCTGGGTTGTACTTGTGTAACTGCAACTCAGCTTAAACGTGCCGGGCTTCGAAAGGAGAGCGGTCCGTTTGACTGGATGTATAGCTATGGACTATCCCATATCAACAAGGCTTTGCGTAACGAGTTCAACGGTTATATGCAGCATGAGAATCTGGTCACTGAAGGTTTGGATTACCATAGTGTCAACTACCTGGTCCGGGACGATGAATACGGATTAGTGTCAGCGCATGACTTCAGTATTCAGCTTAATACACCAACGAATCTTGTCTCTTATCCTGAATTCAGGGAAAGAACCAACCGGAGGACTGAGCGGCTGCTGGAGCGTATGCAGACAAGCGAATCCATTCTCTTCGTCAGGGTTGGCGGCGAGCCGGAAGAAATTATCGAGCTGGAACAAATACTTCAGGACAAGGTAAAGGGCGATTTCGCCCTGCTTGTTGTCAACTATGCGAAGGAAGCGCGGTTATGGTATGACGATTACAACCTGCCTCATACCTGTGTGGTACAATTTCCGGCAGCCAATGAGGTATGGAAAGGAAATAATTTCTACTGGGACACGGTCTTCTACCAAATGAAGCTTGTGTAATCCGATTTGGTTGGCTATTCAATAACAGCGTCAGAGCAGTTCGCCGGGATCAGCCGGGACAACGGTCGTACAGGCTTTCCTTTCATGTATCCGCCACTGTCCCCATCCTTAGCATACTCACTACTAGTGCCGTGCCCCTGACAACTGGCTTGTCATACGATGTAGCAAAAAGGAAGGTGAGGACGGTGGAAGACAGAACAGCTGAACGTCTGCTGGAAGCCGCGTCCCGGCTGATTACCGATGCGCAGTGGCAGGCAGACTATTTGAAGCTCATTACATCACCTGCGAATTCCGGCGCGTCTGGCGCCGCCCGCACGCTGCTCAATCGTCTGTACGAGCTGCAGAAAAAAGGGCTGCTGACCGGACAGCACGAATATTTGGAGGCTCCGTACACGTACGCGGAGAGTCTCAAGCAGAAGACAGGCATCTATCCATCAGTCAAAGGGGTCGAATTCGGCGGGATTACGGGGCAGACCCCGGAGCAATTGGCGGCCCAGCGGCAAAATGTTGTCAACGCCTGCCTCGACTGGCATAAGAATGGAGGCGTTGTCACCGCGACTTACCATGCGGCTTATCCGGGTGCAGCCCAGACATGGAATATGGTCCAGCGTCCGACAACGGAGGATGAGTTCGTTCAGATTATTACGCCAGGTACAGCGATGAACACAGCTCTGCTGGCCGATATCGACTCGGTGGCCCAGTACCTCAAGCAGCTTCGGGACGCTGATGTGCCGGTGCTGTGGCGGCCGTATCATGAGATGAACGGCGGCTGGTTCTGGTGGGGACAGAAATCGCGCTACGGGGAGCTCTGGGAGATCATGTACAACCGGTACGTGAACGTTCACGGCCTGGATAACCTTCTCTGGGTGTGGAGCCCGAATGCCAACAACCCGGCGTCGGACGCCGCGGCTTATTATGTCGGACATGATCGTGCAGACGTACTCGGCAAAGATATTTACGGCGGCGATTATAAGCTGGATCATTATTTCGAATTGCAGCAAATCGGACAAGGCAAGCTGATGGCCATTACGGAATGCGATGTTTTGCCGGATATGACCCGGATACGGACTCGTCAGCCGCTCTACGCCTGGTTTATGGACTGGGGCAAGCTGCTCGCGCAGAAGAACACCGATGCCGTGATCAAGAAAGTTTATGCCGATCCTTACGCCGTGAGCCGGGGTCAGGATGCCAATCCCGAGGTGGCCCAGTTGAACGCGGCGGACACTTCCACCGGAGACGGTCTTCTCGGCCAATATTATTTGGACCGGAATTTCGGCACGCTGAAGCTGACCAAGGTTGTCCCGAAGGTCGATTACGATTGGAAAAAGAGCACGCCTACCGGAAAATGGGAAATGTCCGTCCGCTGGAGCGGGTATCTCCGTCCGCCGTTTGCCGAAACATATACGTTGTATACGAATGCTTCGGACGGCGTTCGGCTGTGGGTGGACGGCAAGCTGCTGATCGATGATTGGACGGAACACAGTCCGGCGGAGCAGACAGCTGTCGTTTCGCTCGAAGCCGGTAAATACTACTCGCTCCGCCTGGATTACTATAATGAAGGAGATTCCGCCGACGCGACGGTCCGCCTCTCCTGGTCCAGTTCCAGTGTTCCGAAAGATGTTATACCCGTGGCGTATCTGTACTCGAATTGAACCTATTAAAAAAATTGTGAAAAACCAAATTTTTGACGAACAATTATGAAGCAAATATGTTAAAATAACGGAGCGGTTATTCAGCGGCTGCCCGCTTTGCAGCGGCGCCGTACATATCAATAGCGACATGTACAGACCGGGAGACGTCAAAGGGGAATGACGCGCTTGCCGGTCTTCATACTCATACAAGGACAGTGAAGAAGAAATGAAACCGATCTATTTGGACCACGCCGCCTCTACGCCGGTGCATCCGGAGGTGGCCGCGGTCATGTTGAGCATTATGACGGAGCAGTTCGGCAACGCTTCGAGCGTCCATGCGTTCGGGCGGGCCGCCAAGAAGACCGTGAACGGGGCGCGCGATTCCATCGCCGCCTTTTTGGGCTGTGCGTCCGATGAGTGGATTTTTACCGGCGGAGGGACGGAGAGCGACAATCTGGCGCTGTTCGGCGCCATCTCGGGGCGAGAGGGAGGCCACATCATTACGACGGCCATCGAGCATCACGCCGTGCTTCATGCCTGCGAGGAGCTTGAGAAGATGGGCTTCCCGGTTACCTATGTGCCTGTGGACGAGACAGGACGGGTGTCGGCGGAAGACATTGCATCGGCTATACGCGATAATACGGTATTGATCAGCGTAATGATGGCCAATAATGAAGTAGGAGCGATTCAGCCGATCGAGGAAATCGGTGCGATCGCCAGAGAGCGCGGTGTGCTCTTTCACGTGGATGCCGTACAGGCACTTGGCTCGGTTCCGATGAAGCTATCCGAGCTGCCGGTGGACTATATGAGCTTCACCGCGCATAAAATCAACGGACCCCAAGGCATCGGCGGCCTGTACGTCCGCCGCGGCGCACCGCTGCGTCCCCGGCTGTTCGGAGGTCTGCAGGAACGCGGCCGCCGGGCCGGAACGGAGAGCCTGGCCGGAGCAGCCGGCTTCGCCAAAGCCGTGGAGCTTGCGGTTCGCGGTCTGGATGAACGTCAAGCAGCGGGGCTGAAGCTCCGTACAGCTCTGCTGGATGGACTGAATGCAGGAATCGGGAAGGATGCGTATCATCTGAACGGAAATCCCGATCACGGGCTCGCTCATATCGTGAACATCAGCTTTCCGGGAGTGCGGACGGACGTCATGCTGATGAATCTCGATATGGAGGGGATCGCAGCTTCCAGCGGCTCGGCCTGCACCTCCGGATCGCTAGAAATCTCCCATGTACTGAAAGCAATGGCGCTTCCGGATAAATATTTGGATTCCGCGATTCGATTTAGCAGCGGTTTGGGTAATACTACTGAAGAAATGGAACTTGTTTCCCGAAAAATTGAAACCATCATGAAACGGCTGCGTACTAAAGACTAGAGTCTTTTGTCGCCGGGAGCTCACTTGCTCCTTTCATTTACTATAGAAGGTTGCTCCTTTCTGGACTCCATCTTTTAAGGCGAGGAGATTTGACACCATGAGAATCCAGGAGTTTATCGGACTGAATGTGATTGGAGTCGATGAAGGTAAGGATGTAGGCAAAATTGTCGATTGCGTTGTCGATTCAACATGGAAAATTACGGGTATTGAACTGGAAAGCAAATCATTCTTCAGCAGTCATGTGAAAGTTGTGGCATGGGAAGACATCGTCGCTTATGGCGAGGATGCCGTGATGATACAGAACGAGGAATCCATCCGCAAGGTGGATGCAGACAGCATCCCCCATACCTTTCTTGAGGGAAAGAACAGACTGAAGGACCTTGAAGTCGTGACGGAAGCCGGAACGATACTCGGAAAGGTGTCGGATGTTTATTTTGACCAAAAGATGGGAAACACAATAATAGCCTTCGAAATTAGCGACGGGCTGGTGACTGACTTGATGGAAGGCCGAAGATGGCTGCCTTGTGTGCCGGAAATGTCCGCCAGAGCGGATAATCTTCTGGTTCCCGCATTAAGTGAAGAACAACTGGAAAAGAATATTAATATCGTTAACGGATAGGTGGAATGTATATGAAGTGTCCAAATTGCGGTTCCAAGGATATCGGCAAAATCGGTTCCCATCAATTTTACTGCTGGGGCTGCTTTATTGAACTGACGGTAAATGGCGAAAAAATGTCGGTCTATCAAGTTGAAGAAGACGGCACTCTGAGCTCGCTTGACGATTTGTTCTGCGGCGATGATATGGCACAGGAAATGACACATTTGCATGCATCTTCCTAAGGCGGGCATAACGCCTGCTTTAGGACGGTTACATAGAAAGAACCTTCAAACCCGCTGCGGAGTTGAAGGTTCTTTTTCGTTCTGCCATTTTCTTTGATTTTATTTCACTTGTATCGAGAAGACGACCATGGTATCGCCCAGTGAGGTGATCCCGTCCCCCGAGCCCCAAAATGCCGAGACGCTGTAGGCGTACACGCCCGGCTCGTCCGGCGCCAGAAAAGTTCCATCGGACAACGGAATCTCCGCGATTTTCCCGTCTTGATGCTGCACCAGCCTCACAGTCGACGGAGCCGGATCGTAAGGGAACCGGACCTCAACGATGGCACCGGCAGGAATAACGTTCGGCGTCTTCCCTTTTAGCTGATCCTCCGCTCCGACATAATCGGCGCAAACCGTGCCCCAGCAATAGGTGCTCTGATACATCGAAAGATCCGTCTCTCCCGACCGGATGAGCGGAAGCGGCGGTTTCTCTTTATCCAGCGGCCTGATATTCGCTGCTTCTGCTGTTGCGGAAGGGCTGACGGATGGAGCGGCCTCATCTGAAGGAAGTGGCGCGACTCCTTCCGACACAGGCTTGGATGACCCGGGCAGGCCACTCGGGCCTTGGGATACAGTCTCCGATGAGCCGGCACACCCCGCAAGAAGGATCGTCAATACGGATAGGATCAGGAAGGACATCCCTTTTTTACTCAATACCTCCACCTCCATCCTCACAGACGGATAAGAAGAGAGAATGGTTACAGGGCTTGACCGATTATTTTCCCGCGGACAAACATATACTGACATTGCAGGTCTTTTCCAGTTTGACCGCAGGAGGTAACGCTAGTGGAACAATGGTACGGCAACAAAACGTTTCGGTGGATGGTCGGCGTGCTGCTCGGTCTGATTATCCTGTATTTTATTTGGCAGCTTCGTCCGATGCTGATGAGTATTTATACTTTTCTCAAAGCGGTGCTGGCTCCGTTTCTGGCCGCTATGATCATCTCATATGTGCTGAATCCCGTCGTCAGTCTTCTGGCCCGGCGAAAAATGCCGAGGGGCGCAGCCGTGCTGCTCATATATGCGGTCTTTCTCACGGTGCTGGCCGTTATTGCCATCAACCTCATCCCGATGCTGATCGAACAGCTGGAGGAGCTGAACGAGCATCTGCCGGAAATGACGCTTCGCGCTCAGGGGCTCATGCACAGCATGGATACCCGGCTGATTCCGCAGGGGGTGGAAACGGGGATGAACAATTGGTTCTTTCAATGGGAGAACCGTCTGGCAAAGGGGATTTCGAATTTCCTGGATCATATCGGAACGACGATCGGCGTGGTGTTCGACGCCTTTATCATACCGTTCCTGGTGTTCTATATCCTGAAGGATTTTGATGTCTTCGAGCGTCTGGTTATTTCCTGCCTGCCACGCTCCCGCCGGAAATCGATCGTGAAGATGCTGCGAGACATCGATATCGCACTCGGCAATTACATTCGCGGCCAGTTCATCGTCGGCGTCATGATCGGCATTCTCGCCTATATCGGATATGCGTTGATTGGCATCCCTTATGCGCTGCTGTTCGCCTGCTTTGTCGCGATATTCGATATCGTGCCGTATCTCGGCCCTTTTCTCGGAGCCGCTCCGGCTCTCGTCATGGCTTCGACGGTCTCGATCCGCCTCGTTCTCCTCGTGATTGTCGTCAATACGCTCTGCCAGATGCTGGAGAGCAATGTGATATCTCCGCAGGTCGTTGGCCGTACACTGCATTTGCATCCGCTGCTGATTATATTCGCGCTGCTGGTCGGAGGCGAGCTGGCCGGGATCATCGGTCTAATTCTGGCGGTTCCCGTTTTTGCCGCCGGTAAAGTGGTGCTGCAGCATATAGTGGCGTACTATGTCCGGCGGAAGCCTGCTTAAGGGACAGGGACGGATTGACGCCGGAACACTCTTTTGTATATAATGTTGGGGAATATTCAGAATTTCAGAGCATTCAAGGATGAGGAGCAGTAATTTCGGATGCGTCACGCAGAGAGCCGGTGCTTCAGGTGCGAGCCGGTTGACGATAATGAAATGAACTCACCTCGGAGAAACGGCGCTGAACGGACATTTCTGTCCATCTATTAAGCACCGTCGGTCCGCCACCGTTATCCGGCGCTAAAGTGAGCAGGGGAAGAGACCGGCAAGGTCATCCTGCTAATTAGGGTGGTACCACGGGAATTCAGCCTCTCGTCCCTAGCGTTGTACGCTACGGATGGGAGGCTTTTTGGATTGCAGAAGTCCGCTTAGCATTCAAGGAGGAGTAACAATGAGCGACATTAAGGAGAATCAGGCACCGCAGGGCTACCGCGCCCAGACGCTGGAGCCGAAATGGCAGCGGTATTGGGAAGAGAATCATACGTTCAAGACCGGGGAAGAATCGGGGAAACCGAAGTTCTATGCGCTGGATATGTTCCCGTATCCTTCGGGAGCCGGTCTGCATGTCGGACACCCGGAAGGTTATACAGCTACGGATATTGTATCCCGCTACAAACGCATGCGCGGCTACAATGTGCTGCATCCGATGGGCTGGGACGCTTTCGGACTGCCGGCCGAGCAGCACGCGCTCGATACGGGACAGCATCCGCGTGACATTACGGTCAAGAATATCGACAATTTCCGTCGTCAGATCAAATCGCTGGGCTTCTCGTATGACTGGGACCGCGAGATCAGCACGACTGACCCGGGCTATTACAAATGGACACAGTGGATCTTCATCCAGCTGTACAAACGCGGGCTTGCCTATGTAGCCGAGGTTCCGGTGAACTGGTGTCCGGCGCTCGGCACAGTGCTGGCGAATGAAGAAGTCATTGACGGGAAAAGCGAACGCGGCGGCCATCCTGTCATCCGCCGGCCGATGCGCCAGTGGATTCTGCGCATTACCGAGTACGCGGAACGCCTGCTGGAGGATCTGGAGGAACTTGACTGGTCCGAGAGCATCAAGGATATGCAGCGCAACTGGATCGGCAAGTCGAAGGGGGCCGAGGTGGTCTTCGCCATCGACGGACATGACAGCAGCCTGACGGTGTTCACGACCCGTCCGGACACCCTGTTCGGCGCAAGCTACTGCGTACTCGCTCCGGAGCATGAGCTGGTAGCGGCGATTACGACGGACGCCCAGCGCGCCGAAGTTGAAGCATACAAGGAACGGGCTGCGCGCAAGAGCGATCTGGAGCGTACCGACCTGGCCAAGGAGAAGACAGGCGTATTCACAGGCGCCTATGCGGTTAATCCGGTTAATGGAGCGCAGCTGCCGATCTGGATCGCCGATTATGTCCTGGCCGGTTACGGAACGGGCGCAATCATGGCCGTTCCGGGACATGATACCCGTGACTGGGAATTCGCGAAGCAGTTCAGCCTGCCGATCGTCGAGGTTGTCCAGGGCGGCAACGTGGAAGAAGAAGCGTATTCGGGCGACGGTCCTCACGTGAATTCCGACTTCCTGAACGGCCTGGAGAATGCGCCGGCCATCTCGGCGATGATTTCGTGGCTGGAGGAGAAGGGCTTCGGCAAGGGCAAAGTAACCTACCGTCTGCGCGACTGGCTCTTCAGCCGCCAGCGGTATTGGGGCGAGCCGATTCCGATTCTGCATCTGGAAGACGGCACGATGAAGACAGTGCCGGAGGATCAGCTGCCACTGATGCTGCCGGATGTCGACGCCATCAAGCCGTCGGGCACGGGCGAGAGCCCGCTGGCGAACGTGACGGATTGGGTCGAGACGGTCGATCCGGAGACCGGCATGAGGGCGCGGCGCGAGACGAACACGATGCCGCAATGGGCCGGCAGCTGCTGGTACTATCTGCGCTACATCGATCCGCACAACGACAAGGAGCTGTGCTCCCCGGAGAAGCAGAAGGAATGGCTGCCGGTCGATCTCTACATCGGCGGCGCCGAGCATGCGGTGCTCCACCTGCTGTATGCCCGCTTCTGGCATAAGGTGCTCTATGATCTCGGCGTTGTCGATACGAAGGAACCGTTCTACAAGCTGGTCAATCAGGGTATGATTCTCGGAACGAACAACGAGAAGATGAGCAAATCCCGCGGCAATGTCATCAATCCGGATGAAATTGTCTCCGAATTCGGTGCCGATACGCTCCGCGTCTACGAAATGTTCATGGGTCCGCTGGAAGCGACCAAGCCTTGGAGCGCGAACGGCGTGGAAGGGATTCACCGCTTCCTGTCCCGCGTATGGCGTCTCTTCGCCAGCGAGGACGGCTCCCTGAGCGCCAAGATCACGGAGAACGGCGGCACGGAGGAGTTCAAACGCACCTGGCACAAGACGATCAAGAAGGTGACGGACGATTTCGAGAATCTGCGCTTCAATACGGCGATCAGCCAGCTGATGATCTTCATCAACGACGCCTACAAGCAGGAGACGCTGCCTACCGAGGCGATGGAGAACTTCGTGCAGATGCTGTCGCCCCTCGCGCCGCATCTTGCCGAAGAACTGTGGCAGCTGCTCGGCCATGAAGGCACGATATCTTATGTGGCCTGGCCTTCGTACGACGAGGCCATGACGGTGGATGCCGAAGTGGAAATCGTTGTTCAGGTGAACGGCAAAATCATCCAGCGGGCCAAGATCGCACAGGACATGAGCCAGGATGACATGCAGGCGCACGCGATGGGTCTTCCGAGTGTGAGCGCGGCCATCGAGGGCAAAACCGTCCGCAAGGTTATCGCGGTTCCGGGCAAGCTGGTCAATATTGTAGTGGGTTAGCGAAGCACGCAAAAACCCCGTGGCAGGAGAAATCCGCCGCGGGGTTTTTGCGTTATTCAGAAGCCGGGCCATCCTTGCCGAACAGCGCGTCCAGCTTGGCCAGATCTTCGTCGTACTTCCGGTGGGTCGTATCGATGAGCCGCTCGAATACGCCGTCCAGACTGCACCCTAGAAGGCTGAGCGCTTCGGCGGTAATGCCGCCGGGCACCGCCACCCGTTCCTGAAGCTCGCCTGGCGTGAACCCGCCTTCGGTCAGCAGCCGGCCGGTACCGAGCAGCATTTCGGCCGCGAGTACGCCGGCGAGACTTCGGTCGATGCCGGTGGCGGCTGCTGCGGCTTCAATCCAGCGCTCCAGAAACAAGCTTAGAAAAGCCGGGCCGCAGCTTGAGAAATCAGAGGAAATGCGGGTGTGGGATTCGGATATTCCAACCGGATTTCCGATATGGGACATTAACCCAAGCAGCAATTCACGGTCATGATCGTCCAGCCTGCTGCCCAGCACGCAGAGCGAGGTGCCGCTGAAGACGCTATGGGTGATGCTCGGAACGATTTTGGCTATTTTGGATGGGAGAACACGCTCCAGATGATGGATCTGCACCGGGCTCGTAATGGAGACAACAATTTGTTCGCTCCCTAGACAATCGCTAATCTCATCGGTCAGCGCTTTGAATTCCAGCGGCTTGACGCACAGAAATAATATATCGCTGCCGGCGGCCGTCTCACGGTTGTTCCCCGCCAGCGTAATTCCGGGATGAAGCTGCGCGAGCCGGTCCAGCTTCTGGCGGCTGCGGTTGCTCGCGATCACATCGCCCGCCAGAAGCCCCCCGGAGGAAAGGAAGGCGTCGATCAACAGGCCGCCCATGCTGCCCGTTCCGATAAAACCTACTTTCATCCTGTGATTCCCTCCTTTCGCGCTTTACTCTTTGCCAGTAACGTTCTTCGATATATGTATGCGCGGGTGGCTTGACTAATGCCAATGATATGGAAATTGTAAGGGGTAAATAAGAAGATCGGGCGACTGTCCGGATAACGAAGGAGTGACGTGATATGATACGTATGCACAAAATAGGAGCCGCAGTCCTGGCTGTGGCGGGCGGCATTGTGATCTGGGCCGCAGGCGGCGGTGAGGACCGGGACATGGCCGGCTGGCAGCCGCTGGGCAGCGCTATGTCGGAGGCGCTGGGCATCGGCGGCGAGGCAGCAGGGACGGCCGGGGAGGCGGCCGCAGGCAGAATGGGCGGCGGCGGTATCAGCGCCGCTGGAGGCGGAACCGGCGAAGGCACAGCCGGTACCGTCGGAACGGCAGGCCCCGCTGCGGCAGGCAGCGGCGGGGCCATGGCGGAGGCGGCCGCAGGCGTCCCGGCCGCCCCCGCAGGCGCAGCCGCCGGGGGAACCGGCGGCGAAGGCCAGGCGGCTTCCGGCACAGCCGAAGCCGCGTCCGGCGCGGCGGCGGATGCTGCCGCCGCGGGCAGCCAGCCGGCCGCAGCCGCCGGCATGGTGAACGTCAATACGGCGAGTGCCGCCGAATTGACTGCACTGCCCGGGATCGGCGAGAAGAAGGCGCAGGCGATCGTCGATTACCGCAGCCAGCATGGTCCCTTCAAGAGCGCGTCCGATCTGGAGAAGGTCAAGGGGATCGGACCGAAGATGCTGGAGAAGATGAAGCCCTACGTTGTTTATTAAGCAACGGTTCTGGGACGGATGTGCTGCGTGTTCTCATAGGAACGGGTTGACGGGATATGCTACAATAAGTAACAACGATTTTTGAAGAAAATGGGGAAATCAGATGACCATCGCATACCGCAAGGACTGGGATACCTATTTCATGGATATTGCTTTTATGGTTTCGACCCGCTCTCGTTGCCCGCGCCGCCACGTCGGCGCCGTGCTTGTTCAGGGCAAGAAGCTGCTCGGCACCGCGTATAACGGAGCGCCCATGGGCGTGCCGGACTGCTCGGAAGCAGGCTGCATGGTATCCGAGCAGTACGAACTGGAGATCGTCGACGGCAAAGAGACTATGATCAAGAAGCAGCGCTGCATCCGGACCATTCATGCGGAGCAGAATCTGCTGCTGTTCACGGACCGGATTGACCGGGAGGGCAGCACTGTGTACGTGACAGACGAGCCGTGCTGGACCTGCGCCAACATGCTTGCCAACAGCGGGGTGGTCGAAATCGTCTATACCCGCGAATACCCGAAGGACACGGAGAAGGTCAAGCAGATGATGGGCACCAAGGGTATTCTGTTTCGCAGACTGGAAGGCTACGAGCCTCCCCGGGAAACGGTGCTGGGCGTAACGGACTAACGCAGGCGATTAAGATACGCAATTTCATAACGGGCCGCAAGTCGGCAATGAGGAAGGACCTCTGTTCACGCGTGATGCGCGTAACAGGGGTTCTTTTTGTTTCCGGTTGAAAAAATATCGCTCACGGTACAGTCCCTATGACGCTTTCGGAAGAGGGGATTGTAAGGTGCTGCTTACGGGTTAAGAAAATTGCCTGCGATGGAGAACTTTAAGGCATGCAGAGCTATAGCCTCCCGGGCCGGGTAGTTCGGAGTGAATGAAAGGATGAGAAAGATGACAAAGAGGCCATTAGTTTATGCGGCTGTCTGTTGGACCGCTGGAAATGCCGCCGCCTATTTGCTGATCATAAATCGCTTGCTGTGGGTATGGGCCGGTATTACGCTGCTGACGGCGGCGGTAGCTCTGCTGAGACGCGGTCAAGGGGTCAAGCTGCTGATCTTTCTATGGTTCATACTTACCCTTGGAGGAGCTTATTTCGAGTGGAATGACCACCGGAACACAACGGCGCTTCCGGCTGCTCTCGGACAGTCCGCATCGGGGCTGGAAGAGGCGCCGGTACATATGGAAGGGATTGTGTCCTCCACAGTTGAACGCGACGGAGACCGGGTGGATTTTGTTATGGTGATTCATGATGCCGCCTTACTGTCTGTCGAGGGCGCCGTCAACGATGAAGAAGACACCGGTTCTACCGAAGCGGGGAGTGAAGAAGCTGGCGGAGCCGCAGCCGCCGCCCAAGGAGAAAAAATTGCGGTTCAGGTCAAGCTGCAGGCCGAAGAAGAAATTTCGGAAGCGGCGAAGTGGAAACGTGGTGACCGGGTCAGGGTGGACGGGGCGCTGGAGCTTCCGGCCACAGCCCGGAATTTCGACGGGTTTGATTATAGAGAGTACCTGCGAAGCCGCCATATTCATTGGCTGTTGAAGGCGTCCGGAACAGCCAGTGTGACGGTGGAAGCTCCCGCGGGCTTTGGCTTCAGGTCGGTGCTCAGATGGAGCGATTCCGTCCGAAGCGGTATCGGAGGCGAGCTGGAGCGGCTGTTCCCTGCGAGGGACGCAGGCTATTTGAAAGGGCTGATTATCGGGATGCAGGATGAGCTCGACCCGGACACCTATAAGCAGTTCTCACGGCTTGGGCTAACCCATATTCTGGCTATCTCCGGCATGCATGTTGCCGTCTACGCGGGCGTGCTGCTGTATGTGCTGACCCGGATACGGCTGACGAGGGAGACAGCGCTGACGCTGACCATGCTGTTCCTTCCGGTGTACGTACTGCTTGCGGGCGCCGGTCCGTCCGTCATTCGAGCGGGTCTCATGAGCATGATCGCGCTGTACGCCGCCCGTGTAGGAATATTGAAGGACGGACTTCATGTCCTCTGTCTCGCCGGGTGGCTGATGCTGCTCTGGGAGCCGTACTATTTGCTGAACGTCAGCTTTCAGCTGTCTTTTCTGGTGACGGCGGGACTGATCGTCTTCGTTCCGCTGGCGGCTCCGCTTCTGGCTCGTCTCCCCAGGCGGCCTGGAAGCGCGGTGGCTGTCACGCTGACAGCACAGCTGGTATCTTTTCCGCTAACCATCTATTATTTCAATCAGTTCGCGATGCTGTCGTTCGCTGCCAATTTCATTCTCGTTCCGTTCATTACATTCGGCGTGCTGCCTTTAGGAACGGCTTCGCTTCTGCTGTCCAGACTGTGGCCGTATCTGGCGGAGCAGATTGCCTGGCTGGTCAGACTGCTGAATACGGCCACCTTCGCCGTTGTGGACGGCATCGGGCGTTATGCGGGAATGACGATTTGGCGGTCGCCGTCTCTGATCTGGATTGTTGTGTACTATGGACTGCTGTATGCGCTGCTGCTTATGCTGAAGCTCGCGGCCGAGGCCCGGAAGGTTCCCGGTTACATCGCCGGGGAGACCGTTCCGCTGGAAGGGGATGGGCATTGTGATGCACGGGATTCTTCCCCGTCTCCCGCTGGCATAATGGGCACGGCTGCCGTCCGGCGTTACCGAATCACGGCTGTATTAATTACCGCCGGACTGTCGCTGCTGCTCTATTGGGGCTACAAGCCGGAAATGCCGTCCCCGGAGGGTGAAGTCAGCTTTCTTGATGTGGGGCAAGGAGACAGCATTCTGATTTCGGCGCCCGGCGGCGTTCACATTCTGGTGGATGGAGGCGGAACCTTGAGCTTTGGCAGCAAGGAGGAATGGCGGGTACGCCGCAGTCCGTATGAGGTGGGAGCCAAGACGGTGGTGCCGCTGCTCAGAAAAAGGGGCGTCCACCATCTGGATGCCGTTATTTTGACTCATGGCGATCAGGATCATATGGGCGGGCTTCAGGCCGTTCTGGAAGAGATTCCGGTTAACGCCCTCCTGTTCAACGGGACGCTTGCCGAACACGACAATTACACCAAGCTGATGAGCACGGCGGTCCAGAAGGGAATTAGGCTGTACGCCGTTCATCAAGGTATGCAGTGGTCGCCGTCCGGGTCCGAAGGGACGAGGCTGTCCTTTCTGTGGCCGAAGCTCGGGAGCGCGGGGGAGCCGGTTCTTCCAGTTGTAGAGGAGCAGAACAATTCCTCCGTTGTCTTCCGGCTGGAGATGAGCGGGCGCAGCTTCCTGTTCACGGGCGATATTGAAAAAGCCGCCGAAACTGAAGTGATCGCCGCGCAACAATCAGCCTGCATCCCTGCCGGAACGGCTTGCGCCCAGACGGCGGCTGGGCAAGTGGATGTGCTGAAAGCAGCCCATCACGGCAGCAAAACGTCCAGCAGCGAAGCCTGGCTCCAATACTGGAAGCCCTCGACTGCGGTCATTTCTGTGGGAGAGAACAATACCTACGGCCACCCAGGCAAGGAGGTGCTGGAGCGTTATCTTGCAGCCGGAATGGACATCTTCCGTACGGATGAGCAGGGCGAAGTCCAGATCAAGGTTAAGGACGGTTCTTTGTCGGTGAGACATAAGCTGATCTCTGCGGACACAAGTCCCTGACTGAGAAACCCGGAGAGGGGGCTTGAAGTTAGGAATACAGCAGAGCTGGGCTGATTCTGACCAACTGTTCCGATTATCCATTGGACTGTCCCCGAAACATTAGAATGAAACCTTGTTGTCAGATAGGAGAGATAATCTAGGAAGTGCTTTGGCATGGCAACCAAAGGGGGTACCCGGCAGAAATAAAGAGAAAAGCTATAGAAATGAGGTTGGTAGGGGTTGCGCTTAAAGAGGTCATAGAGCAGAGCAACTGAGAATACGGAATTAGGTATTGGCAAAAAAATTGATGAGATGGAATCGAAAAGGTGAAGTGCAGCGTTTGGAACAGTTTGTACCGGATTAAGGGAATATCCTGATTAATCGACGGAATGCAGAGCATGCGAAGGCGTTATTTCGCGTGCTTTTTTGTCTTTTTCCTATAATCTATTGTGAATAGGGA
Organism: Paenibacillus sinensis; assembly: GCF_019904155.1. Classification (GTDB taxonomy): domain Bacteria; phylum Bacillota; class Bacilli; order Paenibacillales; family Paenibacillaceae; genus Paenibacillus_AQ; species Paenibacillus_AQ sinensis. The sequence goes on along the minus strand of NZ_JAHCMB010000130.1, from coordinate 33,313 downwards.
GGTTTTTCCTCCATAATTTAATAGAGTGCACCTAGAACCAGGGGAGGGGGCCGTAGCGTCATAGAGATAGAATCATTTTTTATACCAAAAGACATAGCAATTGGGGGAATATACATTGAAGAAAATACTTAATCTGTGGGTCATCATAGCTCTGGTCTCGCTGACATTCGGCGCTTCCGCTTCTGCGGACCAGTCGGTTAAAGCCAGTGTGACGGAGAGCCGTACATATTTTGACGGGGAAGAAGCCGATCTTACCGGTTTCAACATTCAAGGGAGCAACTATTTCAAACTGCGGGACATTGCGGAGCATTTCTCGGGCACTTCCAGCCAGTTCAATGTTTCCTGGAATATCAAGAGCCAGGCGGTCGAGGTCAGCACCGGACAAGCCTATGTTCCCGATGGGAGCGGGGAAGACCAATATTACAGCGAAAGCAGCACCTATCCGGCCATTCCGCAAAATCTGAAGCTTCTCATAGACGGGACGCTTCAGACGGTCAAGGCTTACAACATCGACGGCAGCAATTATGTTCAACTGCGGGACCTGGCCGCCAGAATTCCCTATGATGTGGAATATGAAGCGACTGCCAACAAGGTCTCGCTATTTTCCAGAACGCCTGATCATGCCTACCGGGTGAAGTCATCCGCCGCCGGAACCAGCAATGCCGAATCGTCCTCTTTTCCAAGATGGAAGAGCCCGGTGGAATCATATCTCGTGAAGAACCAGGACGGAACGGTAACCGCCATTCGGGCTGACGGCCAGGTGGAGATGGAGACTTATGACAGCAGCTTCCAGCTTATGTCCAAAAACAGCCTTGCTTATGAGCTTCCGATATTCGGCGGTTTTTATAGCGGTGAGACTTACAATTATATCGCCTTCGGCCAGAACAACACGGAAGAGAATGACGACAAAGAAGTTATCCGGATTGTCCGGTACGACAAGAACTTCAACCGGATTGACAGCGTATCGGTCAAAGGCGGGCCGAGCTACACAGTCAAGCCTTTTGACGCAGGCTCCGGCCGGATGGCCGAGTCCGGCAGCACGCTTGTCTTCCATACTGCGCGGGAACGCTACACAACACCCGACGGCTTCAATCACCAATCCCAGCTGACTCTGGTCGTTAACACATCCAGCATGACGGTAACAAATGATCTGGGCCGATTCCAGAGCAATCATGTCAGCCACTCCTTCGACCAGTATGTCCGGTTCGACGGGGCTAATCATGTTCTGATCGATCACGGCGACGCTTACCCCCGCTCCATTGTCCTGAACAAAGGCGACGGACGGAAGTATACGGAGGTGGATCTTTTCCAAATTCCGGGGGCGATCGGCGCGAATCAGACGGGTGTATCTCTCGGCGGATTTGAAGTATCCTCCAGCAGCTATATCGTGGCGATGAATACGATCGACCATTCCCAGGTTACCGAATACAACTCTTACGATCTGGTTGGGCTCAAAAGGGATCAGCGCGACATCATCCTCAGCGTGCTGCCCAAGAACAGTCTGGACAAATCAGCCGTTAAGCAAATTACACTGGGCAAATATGTCGGCAGCAGCCGAATCGCGTCCATTCCGAAATTGGTCAAGATAACCGACGACAAGCTGATGGTGCTGTGGCAGGAATTCGATTTTGAAGGTCAACCCGGTGATCTGAAGTATGTCTATATCGACCAGGATGGCAACCCGGCTGGCTCCGTCCATACTCTTGCCTATTTTGGATTGTCGGAATGCGATCCGGTTGTCAGCGGCAATCAAGTGTTCTGGTATACCGACCGCAACGGTTATCGGATCTTCTACTCGATTCCGCTAGAATAAGAGGCTTCAGCTCCGGCGTTCGAATGAAGCCGACTCATTTCAGGAGAAAGTCTACTGCATCAGCATTTTGCATAATTCGATTACACTGCAAAATGCTCACATGGATAATTTACTAAATTTCAGATATACTTTTTTAATAGACAGTTGACACAGTAGAAGCCGTTTCTCTTGTATGAATTCCCGGGGTGACAGGACCCCTAAGCAACCGGAGTGAAAGTTTATGAAAAAGATGACTATTGATGATGTGGCCAAGAAGGCGGGCGTGTCCAAAAGCACAGTCTCGCAGTTTCTGAATAAACGGTATAAATATATGAGCGAAGAGACGCGGAATAAAATCGCGGCTGTGATCGAAGAGCTGAACTATCGGCCAAACGGCCTGGCCCGGGGGCTTAAACAGAACCGGACATACACGGTCGGGGTCATCGTGGCGGACATCAATTATTCCCTGTCCATTCAGTGCATCCGTGCAATCGAGAACGAGCTTCAGCTAAGGGACATTCAGGTCATTATCTGCAATGCCGACGAGAACCCGGACAAGGAGAGCAGATATATCGAGACGCTGCTGGCCCGGCAGGTGGACGGGCTGATTGTGTTCCCGACGGGAGACGACGTCACCCGGTACGTTCCCCTGACGGAGAGCCGGTATCCGCTCGTCTTTATGGACAGGCTGATCGACGGCATCTCGACCCAGAGCCTTCTGCTTGATAATGAACTGGCGATCAAGGCAGCGGTTCGGGAGTTCGCCGAGGCGGGCCATACGCGGGTGGCATTGCTGACCCTGCCGCTCGGACCCTATGCCGTTACTCCCCGGAGGGAGCGGATCGCGGGCTTCCGGAGAGCCGCGGGAGAAGCCGGCCTCCAATGGAACGATGCCTATATCTGCAGCGCAGCCAGAGAAGATATGGGAGCAGCGCTTGATTCGCTGCTCTCCATGGAGGAGCCGCCAACTGCGCTTCTGGCGGCGAATGACATCGCCCTTGGCGAGGCGCTGAAATACGCCAATCGTAAGGGACTTAAGATTCCGGATGATCTGTCGGTGATCGGCATCGATGGGGCCGAGATCGCCGCCGTCTACAATCCGGAAATCACGACCATTCGCCAGCCCGCCTATGAAATGGGCATGCAGGCCGCCAAGATCATTCTGGGCGGCATCGAAGAGGGCGGATCGCCGGTTCCGATCACGTACCGCTTCTCGCCGGCGCTTCAGCCGGGGCATTCCGTTCGGCAGTTAACTTAATAACGTACACTACCCAAGCGTAGCAACAGTAACAAGGACATCTTTTCCGCTGACCCGGAAGAGATGTCCTTGTTTGCTTCGATGGCAATTTATATGAATGAGAGGGTGAATCCTAAGAAGTGAACCGCATGAGGCGATTTCTTACCGGTTCATGAAACGCGCCAGTTCCTCCCTTGTCGGCAGTCCGTCCATATCACCACGCGACATGACGGCCAAAGCGCCGATCGCATTCCCCCGCCTGACCGCTTCCCGTGCCGGAAGCTTCTCCAGCAGCCCGCTGACGACGCCGGTTGCGAAGCCGTCCCCGGCGCCTACCGTGTCGACAACCTTCTCTACTTTGAAACCCTCGACCTTTCCCTCGCTGCCGTCCGCCGATTTGAAATATGCGCCTTCCGGCCCCAGCTTGATGACGACAAGGGAAACGCCAAGCTCCAGATAGCAGGCAGCGATTTCCTCCGGTGTGTCGAGGCCCGTCAGAATGCGGCCTTCGCCGAGGCCCGGCAGGAACCAGTCGCAGCGCGTGGCCAGGCCGTTGATCGTATCAATCATCTTCTGCCGGTCCGGCCACAGAGAAGGGCGAAGATTCGGATCGAGCGATACCGTCTTGCCCTGAGCCCGCATAAAGTCCATGGCATGCTCGGAGAAGCTGAGGCATTCCGGCGACAAGGCGGCGGAGATGCCGGTTACATGCAGATGCCCAGCGGAAGAGAAGTAGGCTTCGTCCAATTCCTCAGGGCTGAGTGTGGAGGCTGCCGAGCCTTTGCGGAAGTATTCTACCTGGGGATCGCCGCTCTCAACCTTCGATTTGACCAGCATCCCGGTCCGGAGCCGCCCTGTAAACGTAATGCGCGAGGTGTCGATCCCCTCGTTGTTCAAGGCTTTCATAATAAAAGTGCCGAAGCTGTCCTGGCCGAGCTTGGTTACATAGCCGACCCGGTGTTCCAGACGCGACAACCCGGCAGCCACATTGCTCTCTGCGCCCGCCAGAGCCTTGGAGAAGGCGGTGACTTCATCAAGCGGTCCGGTTTCATTCGCATAAAACATCGCCATAGGCTCACCAAATGTGACGACGTCCAAATGTTTATCCATTGATTAGTTCCTCCTAAGGAAAAAAGGGGGTTCTTCTGGCAGAAGTGTATTATGAATTGAAAATAGCACATAAATCGGTTTTGTACAAGAAGGAGATCCGGATTTCCTCTGAAGTATCTGAATTCATAAAGAAAGAAAAAATGAAAATTCCTTGATTAATCAATGTTTATTCCCGAATACAATAAGTTTTGACCTGTGAATTGCGCAAAAGGCATTGACTACCGAAACAATTATCATTACTATTTGATTAGCTGGGATATTCATTATATTACTAAACGTTTATAAATAAAATTAGTTTATTTGTTTATCAAAAGTTTATCTGGAGGCGTATGATCCATGAAAAAGCTTAAGGTGCTGCAAAATCTTCTGTCCACCGGTGTCGTCGCCGTCATCCGCGCAGACAATGCCGAGGACGCCTACCGCATGTCCGAAGCCTGTATCGAAGGCGGACTGAACAATATCGAGGTGACTTTCACGACCCCGGGCGCTGATGCCGTCATCAAGAAGCTGGTTGCAGCTTACGGAGACAGGGCGGTCATCGGTGCGGGGACGGTGCTGGACCCCATTACAGCCCGCATTGCGATCCTCGCCGGCGCCGAATTTGTTGTCAGCCCCTCCTTTGAGGAAGAGACGGCCAAAATCTGCAACCTGTACGGTGTTTCCTACATGCCGGGAACGCTGACGCTGGCTGAAATGAAGGAAGCCCTTAAGCTTGGTGCGGACATTCTGAAGCTGTTCCCGGGCAGCGCCTTCGGACCGGACTTCGTCAAGTCGGTCAATGGACCGATGCCGCATGTGAATATTATGCCTACCGGCGGCGTTGACCTTGAGAATATGGAGAAATGGATCAAGGGCGGCTGCGTAGCCGTCGGCATCGGCGGCAATTTGACGGCGCCGGCCAAGGAGGGCCGTTACGACCAGATCACCGAGCTGGCCTCCAAATATGTAGCGAAATTTAAAGAAATCAAGGCAGCCTCCGTCAAGTAACAGCCATTCTCTTCTTATATATAGAAGCCTTTCGAACACCGGGATCTCCGGACTGAAATCTTCAGTCAACCTTCGTCCTTCCTAGCAGGGGGCGGAGGTTTTTTGTTTAATGATAAGAGTAGATCGGATCACGCATCCATTCGGCCTTACTTCCCGGTGGGGGCTAGTGCTTTTTTGGATAAGCTGCTGTTCCCTATGGATTTGGGTAAAAATGGCATATCCCCTGTGCTTGTGAACTTAGCGGAACTAATCCGGCCCGTGGATGCTTGTCAGGTTTTTTTGTCCACGGCAAGGTGTCAATTTTGTAATGGAATTGAGCTGGGAATGAGTTTGATTGGCCCGTTGATTCCTTGTATGCTTAAAAAAGTGCGTCTGTCAGAGCGGCAATCGTCATTTTCATGCGTTTTCAATAATTTGGCACATTGTTCGGGCTTACGGCATGCAACAAAACAGCAGTCTCTCACGTCTGTGAGATTGCATAGAGAGGGGGAACCTTCGTGGTGGAGCAGGGACTCATCAGAGCCGCTCAATCGGGCGATCGCGACGCTCTAATCACCCTATTGCGAGAAATTGAAGGCCATGTGTACAAAACAGCCTTTTACATTTTGCATAATGAACAGGATGCGCTGGACGCCTCGCAGGAAGCGTTGATCCGGATTTATACCAAAATCGGCTCCTACGAGGAAAAGGCTCAGTTCAAGACATGGGTTCAGCGGATCGTGACCAATATATGCATCGATAAATTCAGGAAGACCAAACCGACGGTCTCCATCGATGAGCATGAAATGGTGTTCAAGGATAAGCAGAACGTAGAACGGGAGGTTCTCTCGGGCTATTTGGCGCAGGACATTCGGGAGGCGATCGATCAGCTGCCGGAGCATCACAAGACGGTGATCGTCCTGCGGTACCTTCAGGATTTTTCATACAACGAAATAGCGGACTGCCTGGATTTGCCGCTGAATACGGTGAAATCTTACCTGTTCAGGGCAAGGCAGCAGCTTCAAAACAGACTTCAGGAGTATCAGAAAGGTGGTGTATCGGGATGAACTGCGCGGAGGTGATAGAATGGATGAACCGTTATCTGGATCATGATCTGAGCAGGGACGAGGCGCTTGAAATGTTTCGCCATATCGATGACTGCCCTTCCTGCGCGGAGATGTTCGAACGGCTCAGCGCGCTTTCGAGCGAGCTGGAGAGCCTTCCCGATGTGAGTCCGCCTTTCAGTCTGGTGGATTCCATTCTGCCGAAGCTGGATGAAATCGACCGGACAACGGCAGAAGAAGTTATATCCCCGGCGCAGGAGCCGAAGATTCAGGAGATGAGCCGCCGCGCTTCGCGCAAGCCGAGAAGCTCCTCATTGTCTGCACGCTTCGGGATCGGCGCGGCAGCGGCTGCTCTGCTGCTCGGGATCGCGGTGCTGAACATGCCGAAACAAATGCCCGATGCGCAGGTTGAGGATATGATGAAGGGCGAAGCCTCTTCCGCCCAGAGATATGACTATGACGGCAACGGAATAGCATCAAACAGCGTTGCCGGGAACAGCAATAGCGCTCTGCCGGCCGGATCGGCAGAACTCCAGCAGTCTTTCGGCGAGTCAGTCCAGGAGACGTCACCGGCGGAAGCCTACTCCTTAACCTCTCCCGTCAGCCCTGCCGCGGAAGATTCATCTGATCAAGCTCCGACCCCCAAGGCCCAGCCGTCGGCAAAGGCTGACCGCAAGGGAAGCGGCGACGCGGCGGGCGGAACAAGTGCGGAAGCAAGAAAGAGCGTAGTCTCCAAGAAGACGGCGCCGACTTCTCCGGCGAAGACCCCTGAGGCCTCGCAGGAAGCGGGCACTATGACCAGTGATGCCGCGGAAGATCGTGTCTCAGAGAAGAATGCCGCCGGCGAGCAGCTGCACAGCAGCGAGGAGCCCGGCCTGAGCGCTGATATGGGAATAATGGCGATAGCTCCTTCACAGGTGCAGGATTCGAACGCATGGACTTCTCCAGATGGCCGTTATTCGGCTGTACTGGAGGGGCAGAACCTGATCATCTACAGACTGAATGGCGGGGATGCGGGGAGCAGACAGGCTATCTCGACGATTCCCTTCCAGGGAGCCTGGGTGTCGGGACAATGGTCCGATGACGGCAAGCAATTCGACTTCGTGACGAATACGGACGGCAATGAGAAGCGTTCATCGTATATTTTATCGGAAGAAACACCGGTTCCGACCGGTTCCGGCACGGCTTCACCGGAGCAGACGGCTTCTCCCTCTCCTTCGGCATCAACAAAATAAACAACCGAAGTGTCACATTCGGAAGACGTTCTGAATAGAATAAGGCATAAGGACAGGAATTGCTTCGGGAAGAGCGGCAGTTCCTAGGCAAGGCATCGTATGACCGGCAGCACAGAGGTTTCTAGAGCCTCGCGTGCTGTCGTTTATATAGATGAGCCGCGTAAAGGCGGAGAAGCAACGGCGAGAAGATATGGCCGGGCTTCTCCGCTTTTGCTTCTTCTGTATGGGAGGCGAATTCACGCTATGGCCGCAAGCCCTCCGACTTATGCTACAATAATGAAACGAAGAATGGACGGTGCGCGGCAGCCGCATCAGGGAAGGAGCAGCCTGCGGATGGATGCCAAAACGGCGGCAAAGGAAATCAAACAGGGGAAATTCGCCCCGGTCTATTGTTTATATGGAAGTGAAAAATTCAGAATGAACGAGTTTGTAGCCTTGATTGAAAAGGAACTGATCTCGGAGGAGGAGCGTGATTTTGCGGTTATTCCGTTCGATCTGTCCGAGACGCCCATTCAGGCGGTGGTCGAGGAGGCCGAGACGGTGCCCTTTATGGTGCCACGCAAGCTGCTCATCGTCAAGGACGCCGCGCTGTTCACGGCGGGAAGAGATAATGCGAAGCTCGACCACCGGGTCGAGGCGCTTCAGGATTACCTCACGAGTCCCGCGGACTTCAGCGTGATCGTGTTTCTGGTGAATGGCGACAAGCTCGATGAACGCAAAAAAATCGTCAAGACGCTGAAGACGGCCGGAACTGTGCTGGCCTTTAGTCCCCTTGGAGCGGACGAGCTGCTCAAGTGGGTGGAGAAGGGGATACGGGAGCGGGGCTGCAGCCCCGCTCCGGGAATGCCCGAGGCGCTGATCGCCAGCGCCGGTACAGGTTTGCAGACTTTGACGGGGGAGATGGACAAGCTGTGCCTGTTCGCGGGCAGCGGCGGAACCGTCACTCCGGCGGATGTGGAGAACCTGGTCCCGCGCGGAACGGAGCAGAATGTCTTCACGCTTGTGGAGGATATTGCGAACCTGCGGCTGGACAAGGCGATCGGGACGCTTCATGAGCTGCTGAAGCAGCGGGAGGAGCCTATCAAGATCGCGGCGCTGATCACCCGGCAGTTCCGGATCATCCTGCAGGTCAAGGAGTTGTCCGAACAGAGCTATGCTCAGGGACAGATCGCTTCGCGGATCGGGCTCCATCCGTATGCCGTCAAGCTGGCGGCTGAGCAGGCGCGCAAGTTCAGCGGGGTTCAGCTCAAGGAAATCCTGAGCCGTCTGGCCGATCTCGATTACCAGATGAAGACCGGTGGAATCGACAAGGTGCTCGGGCTGGAGCTGTTCATGCTGCGGCTCGGAGCGGGAAGAACGGCTTAAGGCTTATCTTCCCTGGTTCTCATAGTAAGCCTGTTCGGCGTGCTTCTGGTCGGTTCCCCTCAGATAAGCCAGGACCAGCCGGGGATGTCTGCACAAATACCAGTCTCCCCACGGTCGAATTTCCGGCAGGAGGTAATCATCCAGGCTTTAATCAGCATGCCGTATTTCAGGCCGGAGCGCTTGCCCCAACGTTTGAGCCTTCAGGCAAAATCGGCATCCTCAGCCATCAGCAGCTTCTCGTCGAAGCTGTAGGTGGAGAATTTCCGTGGTTAATACCTTAGTTCAGTCCCCGCAGCACAAAAAAACCTGATCGCTTCGGAGCGGTCAGGTTCTTCACAGTACATTATAGAAGCTCTTAGCCTTGAGCGGACAGAGCGTTCAGTTTCTTCGCCAAGCGGGACTTCTTGCGGGCAGCCGCATTTTTATGAACCAGACCTTTGGTAACGGCCTTGTCCAGCTTCTTGGAAGCAGCAAGGAAAGCAGCTTGAGCGGTTTGTACTTCCGTACCTTCCAGCGCTACGTCAGCAGCCTTAACGGCTGTACGAAGAGCGGATTTCTGAGAAATGTTCAGCGCGCGGCGCTTTTCCGTCGTCTTAACGCGTTTTACCGCGGATTTAATGTTTGGCATTGCATTCACCTCCTGTAAGGCATTCGGAAATCATCAAATGATTCACAACTTAAAATAGTTTAGCACGCACCACCTTAAAATGCAACATTAAAACCTCGTAATTTCGCGTGAATTCCGTGAATTCTTTGTATAATCAGACACCTCCTCCCGCACACTAGGACATAGAAGACAGTCTATGCCATCTAAACCAGACAGGAGGCTTATCAAGAATGGAACTGGATCTGCGGCTGTACTCGGCGCGTACCGATTTGGCGATTGAATCCAAGGAGCTGGCCCAGGGCCTTGGCGGCAACCAGCCGATACCCGGAGTGGACGAGCAAGTGGAGGAATCGGAGGGAATCAAGGTGACCCGGCTTAGCGTGAGCTCAGAGGAAGGGTCACGGAGAATCGGCCGGGCCATCGGGAATTATGTCACGCTGGAGGTTCCCGGCCTGCGCGGCGGGGATTCGGGGCTGCAGGAGAAGGTATCGGAGACTTTCGCTCGGGAGTTCGAGACCTTCATGAACCGGATCGGAATCAGACAGAGCGCCTCCGTCTTGATCGTCGGGCTTGGCAACTGGAATGTGACACCCGACTCGCTGGGTCCCCTTGTCGTGGAGAACGCGCTGATTACCCGTCAGTTCTATGAGCTGATGCCCGACCAGGTATCGCCGGGCTACCGCAATGTGAGTGCCATCGCTCCGGGCGTGCTGGGACTGACCGGGATCGAGTCGAGCGAAATTGTTCAGGGCATTGTGGACCGGACGAAGCCGGAGGCCATTATTGCGATTGACGCCCTGGCTTCCCGGTCGCTGGAGCGGGTCAACACGACCATCCAGATCGCTGATATCGGCATCCACCCCGGATCGGGGATCGGCAACAAGCGCCGCGGGCTGACCAAGGAGGTGCTGGGCGTCCCCTGTATCGCGATCGGCGTACCGACAGTCTGCTATGCCTCCACCATCGTCGGCAATGTGCTGGAGATGATGAAGAGTCACTTTGGAGGTGCGGAAGGCCGATCCAAGCAAATTATGGGGCTGCTGGACAGCATCACCGAGCAGGAAAGGCTGGCCCTCGTCAAGGAAGTGCTGGAGCCTCTCGGGCATGACTTAATTGTGACGCCGAAGGAAATCGACGAATTCATCGAGGACATCGCCAACGTTGTGGCGACCGGTCTGAACGCCGCGCTGCACGAAGCGGTTGACCCCGGGAATGCGGGGGCATATACGCACTGAACGCCGTTGAAACTTCAGGTGAACGTGATCCCGGGCGGCGCTGCCTCCAGATAGTAGACAGTTGATCGATCAGAAATCAGAGCGGGCTTGCAGCCCGTTCTATTTTTTGAACAGACAATTTACAAGCGATCCAGGCCCCTCCTCTATCCCAGATTCCGATTCGCAGCACCTGCCTTGCTTAGTGAGGGCTTTTTGAGATGGATTCCGCAGCATTTTCGAGAAGACTTCGATTGAATTCGATAGAAGTTATTCTGATCTTCTTCCGGTGTTCTAGTTTCTCTCATCGCTTCATAGATTTGAAGTATAAGAGATTACAGAGAGCCTGAGGAGGACATAACGATAATGGACAGAAAATGGTTTCGCCTATGGAACTTCGCCCGGCTGCGCGCCAAAGTGCTGGAAGGGCTGGCGCTCGGCCGGACAATGCTGCTGCTTGCCTGCGGGTCGCTCGTATTCTTTCTGCTGCTGGGCGCCGGAGGAGTTGCGGGACAGAAGCTCGACAACTCTCCGCTCCCTTCTATGAAAGGGCTGGCTGCATCCTTGTCCGCCGGTTTCTTCAAGGAGTTGCTCGGCATGGAGGTTCCCCATCTCCCTGAGACGAAGGAGCCTTCCGCTCTCTCGGGCGAGAAGGTTACGAGCTTCGTCTTCCAGATGCTGACGAGCGTGAATCCCGGCGATCCGAAGAGTCTTCTGTCGCGCGAGCTGCCCGGGATGGCGGCGGATGACGCCGTGCTGCTGCGAAGCGGCTCCGGCGGAACGCCCGGCGCCCCGGCGGACTACCATCCCGGACAGGATGGACTCGCAGGCCAAACGGCTCAGCCGCAGACGACCCCGCAGCCCCAGGCGGGCGGTGGCAGCGAAGGTGACGGCACGGGCGGGGATAACGGCGAAGGCGCAGCAGCAGGCTCTCCCGTGGAGAGCGCAGCGCCCGAGCCCTCATCTTCCGCAGACGCCAGCAATGCAGATCAGCCCAATCAGCAAGATCAGGCAGGACAGGACAAGCGGATTATGATCTACCATTCCCATCCGCGGGAAGCCTATAATCCGCTGCTGGGATTGCAGAGCGACAATCCGAGCTCCGCCGACCCTGACAAGAATGTGATGCTCGTGGGCTCATATGTCGCGCAGCGGCTGGAGAAACGGGGCATTGGCACCCTGCACACCGAAGATGATTATGCCACTGAAGTTGCGGACTACAACTGGAATTATTCCTATAAGTATTCCCGGGCTACGGTGAAGGCGGCGATGAGCGAGCATGCCGGCATGACGGAGCTGATCGACATTCACCGGGACTCTCAGCGCTACGACAAGACGACAACGGTGATTAACGGCAAATCATATGCGCAGGTATATTTCATCCTCGGACGCGCGAATAAGGACTGGAAGGAGAATGAAGCGTTCGCGAACAGCATCCACAAGCTGCTGGAGAAGAAATATCCCGGATTGTCCCGGGGCATCTGGGGTAAATCGTCGGGCAAGGGCAACAATGGTGAATATAATCAAACGCTGTCCCCGACCAGCGTCCTGATCGAGGTTGGCGGCATCGACAACACGGAAGCCGAGCTGAAAGCCACCGCGGAGGTGCTGGGAGACGCCATCGCAGACCTGTACTGGAGCAGCCATCAAGCGGAGAAAGCGAACGCGAAGACGGAAGACGGCGGGGCAGGAAGCGGGACGGCAGGAGCGGAAGGCGGAACGGGCGAGGCGAATTAAGCGAATGGATAAGGCGGATTATCGGTAGCTTGGGACGCAGGGAAAGGGTGAGAGTATGTCGCATTTCGGAAAAAAGCTGGCGGTCTTCGGGATCTGGGCCGGAATCGGAATATTGGTAGGGATGCAGCTTGGCGGGACGGGTGGGAATTCGTCTACTCCCGTTCCCGGATGGAGTGTCATCTCTGGCACCGCCGTGAACAACGCTCCGGCTGCCGGAGCTCAGAGCACTGCCGTTACCGGCTATCAGGTGCAGAGCGACGGCAAGGGTGGATACGTCTATGTGCCGGTCACGCTGGTTCCGTCGGTGTCCGGTTCGGGACAGACGATCTATGTCCAGCAGCCGTCCGGCTCCGGGCAGGCTGCAATCCAGCAGCCGGCACAGGGCAGCAGCTCCATCGGCACAGTCCCGCAGCAGCCTGTGCAGGGAAGCGGCTCGGCCGGCACGGTCCCGCAGCAACCGGTGCAGGGCAGCAGTTCCAACCGCTCGGTGCAGCAGCAGCCGGCACAACGCAGCAGCTCAGCCGACATGCTTCCGCAGCAGCCTGCGGTCAGCCCCAGCACGCTGACGCCCGGACAGATCCTGGTTCCGAATCAGCAGGAGCCCGCGATCGATGAACTGGCGGACAAGACGGCGGGCATGCTTCAGAACGCCTCGCGCAAAGGCATCCGCTGGGTTGTCTCCCTGTTCGATTCGTCCGGTCAGCCCTAGTCCCTGAAACCGGCGCCGAGCCGAAGACATGACGCCAATTAAAAAAACCTCCGCTCCCGCCGGATTGCTGGTGGGAGCTTGTACTGCTATAATAAAGTGATTAACATCAGGCTGTCTGTGGGGGTAAGGAATGACTGACGTTCAGAAACGACAAGAAAACATCCGCAATTTCTCGATAATTGCACATATAGACCATGGCAAGTCAACGCTTGCCGACCGGATTCTGGAATACACCGGGGCGCTGAGTTCCCGTGAGATGCAGGATCAGGTGCTCGATCAGATGGATCTGGAGCGAGAGCGCGGCATTACGATCAAGCTGCAGGCGGTCCGGCTGTCTTACCGGGCGGACGACGGCGAAGAGTATTTGCTGAACCTGATCGATACGCCGGGACACGTCGACTTCACCTATGAGGTGTCGCGCAGCCTTGCGGCCTGCGAAGGCGCACTGCTCGTCGTCGACGCCGCCCAGGGCATCGAGGCCCAGACGCTGGCCAACGTCTATCTGGCGCTGGACAACAATCTGGAGATTCTGCCGGTCATCAACAAGATCGACCTTCCGAGCGCTGATCCCGAGCGGGTGAAGCAGGAGATCGAGGATGTTATCGGACTGGACACCAGCGAGGCGGTGCTGGCCTCCGCGAAGGCGGGCATCGGCATCAAGGAGATTCTGGAGCAGGTGGTCAAGCAGGTTCCGCCGCCGACCGGCGATCCCGATCAGCCGCTCAAGGCGCTGATCTTCGACTCCCACTACGATCCTTATAAAGGCGTTATCGTCTATGTCCGCGTTGTGGACGGCAGCATCCGGGCCGGCTCGAAGATCAAGATGATGGCGACCGACAAAACCTTTGAGGTTATTGAGGTCGGGGCCTTCATGCCGCGCATGAGCATCGTGAACGAGCTTAACGTTGGCGACGTAGGCTTCATCGTGGCTGGGATCAAACATGTCGGGGATACCCGGGTCGGCGATACCGTGACGGATGCGAAACATCCGACCGCCGAGCCGCTGCCCGGCTACCGCAAGATCAATCCGATGGTCTACTGCGGTCTGTATCCGATCGAGACCTCGGATTACAACGATCTGCGTGAAGCGCTGGAGAAGCTGCAGCTGAATGACGCTTCCCTGAGCTTCGAGCCCGAGACGTCGAGCGCACTTGGCTTCGGCTTTCGCTGCGGCTTCCTCGGACTGCTGCATATGGAGATCATTCAGGAGCGGATCGAGCGCGAGTTCAATCTTCCGCTGATCACGACGGCGCCTAGCGTTATCTACCGTATCAAGCTGACGAACGGAGAAATGATTGAGATCGATAACCCGTCTAACTATCCAGAGGTCGGCAAAATCGACTACGTCGAGGAGCCGTACGTCAAAGCGGGCATTATCGTGCCGAACGACTTCGTAGGCACGGTGATGGAGCTGTGCCAGAACAAGCGCGGCGAATTCGTCAACATGGAGTATCTCGATTCGAACCGGGTTACGATTACGTACGAAATTCCGCTGTCCGAAATCGTCTATGACTTCTTCGATCAGCTGAAATCCGGTACGAAGGGCTATGCCTCCTTCGATTACGAGCTGTCGGGCTACCGGCAGTCTAATCTCGTGAAGATGGACATTCTGCTGAACGGCGAGCAGGTTGACGCCCTGTCGTTCATCGTGCACCGCGACCGCGCATACAACCGCGGACGCATCATCTGCGAGAAGCTGCGCGGCATTATCCCGCGCCAGATGTTCGAGGTGCCGATTCAGGCATCCGTCGGCACGAAGGTCGTCGCCCGCGAGACCGTCAAGGCGATGCGCAAGAACGTGCTTGCCAAGTGCTACGGCGGCGACATTTCGCGTAAGCGGAAGCTGCTGGAGAAGCAGAAGGAAGGCAAGAAGCGCATGAAGCAGGTCGGCAGCGTCGAGGTGCCGCAGGAAGCGTTCATGGCGGTGCTCAAGATCGACGAGTAGCATGTAGATTGATGCGGACCCCACATGCAAGCGGGGCCGGCCGCAGTCTGAAGCCGGGTATTCCGGCATGAAGGCTTTAAGCAAGATCCGAAGTTGCCTGCACATGCCGGCGTTAATATCGCAGCTTATTCCAGGGAAGCCGCCAGCGGCTTCCCTTTTCAAAATTATGGACCTGATCTATCTCAAGGAGGACAGCTAGATGACAACTCATACAGACCGCGCGGGCGCTCGTCCGCCTGAAGCGGTATATATTCATATTCCGTTCTGCACGAATAAATGTTTCTACTGCGATTTTAATTCCTATGTGCTGAAGGACCAGCCGGTCATGGATTATCTCCGCGCACTTGACCGTGAGATGGAGCTGACGGTCCTGGAGAATCCGCCTGGCGAGATCAAGACCATTTTTGTCGGAGGCGGAACGCCGACGGTGCTGAAGCCGGATGAGATGGCTTTTTTCCTGAAGTCGGTGAAGAGGCATTTTCTCAATTGGTCTGAGGATATTGAATTCTCGATGGAGGCCAATCCCGGCACAACCGATCCCGAGAAGCTGGCTGTGATGAGAGAAGGCGGCGTCAACCGGGTCAGCTTCGGCGTGCAGGCGTTTCAGAACGAGCTGCTGAGCGGAATCGGCCGGATTCACAATACGGATGATGTGTACCGCAGTCTGGAGAATGCCCGGGCCGCCGGGTTTGACAATCTGTCGATCGACCTCATGTTCGGTCTGCCGAACCAGACGGTCGATATGCTGGCAGGCAGCGTAAAGGCTGCACTCGCTCTCGGACTTCCTCATTATTCGATCTACAGCTTGAAGGTGGAAGAAAATACGCTGTTCCATACGCTGTACAATCGCAATCAGCTGCCGCTCCCAAACGAGGAGGACGAACTGGCGATGTACCTGCTGCTGATGGACTCCATGAGTGAAGCGGGATATGAGCAGTATGAAATCAGCAACTTCGCCAAGCCGGGGATGGGCAGCCGGCACAATATAACCTACTGGCGGAACGAGGATTATTACGGGCTCGGAGCGGGAGCTCACGGGTATGTCCAGCGGATGCGGCATATGAATGTAAAAGGCGTTAACGCCTACGTCGACGCGATCAAGAACGGACTGCCCCGCCTGCATACGACCCCGGTAACCCGGGAAGAAGCGATGGAGGATTTCATGATGGTGGGCCTCCGGGTGCTGGAGGGCGTGCAGACCGGGGCTTTCCGGGACCAATTCGGCGTGGCGATGGAGGATATTTTCGGACAGCAGCTGCATAAGATGACGAGTGCCGGACTCCTTGAGAAGGAAGGAGCCGTATATCGGCTCAGCCGCCAGGGTATTTTGTTCGGGAACGACGTGTTTGGGGAATTTGTAGGCGTGTTAACGGAAGTTTGATTTACAATGCTAATTTTTTAAATAAACGCTTGAATCCTCATTCACGATGATGTATATTTATTCATAGTTATTTGATGGAGGAGTGAAGACAGTGATAACCAAGTCGCAACCCAAACCCGTAGAGACCGAGTCCGCCACGGCCATCGTGTGCAGAAAGGCTATTCTGGAGGACGTTGAACCGCTGGCCCAGATGATCGAGGAGTATGCTGAGCGCGGGATTATGCTGCCCCGTTCACGCAAGGTGCTGGAACGGCAGATCGATCAGTTCGTTGTTGCGGAGATCGACGGTAGGGTAGTTGGCTGCGGGTCGCTGTGCCGTCTGGGCACCGATCTGGTTGAAATTCGCTCTCTCGGCCTCCGGGATGAATGCAAGCGCATGGGCATCGGCTCCATGATTGTGGAGGAGCTGATCAAGGAAGCGCAGCATCAACAGATTCCGAAGATTATGGCGCTGACGTATGCAGTGAACTTTTTCGTGAAGAACGGCTTCTCCGTGGTTGATAAGGAAGTGTTCCCTGAGAAGGTGTGGACGGACTGCGTGAGCTGCTCCAAGCAGAATGCATGCGACGAAATCGCCGTATTGAAAATGATCTAAATGAATGGATGAATACAGCCGCTTGTCCGTTAGTGAATGCTGACGGCGCAAGCGGTTTTTTGCATTTAGCTTTTTCACAGGATCGTGGATCTTTTCATTTGGCCTGATGCTCTCCGATGGGTAATAACATGTAGAAAGGACACCCTATGCTTCAAGAGGGGAAGAGATAGCGAATGGAGGAGGATGGAATGGACTTTTACCGAAGGAGCACAGTGGAAGTGCTTGAACAGGTGGAGAGCGGCGGCGGCGGACTGCCTGATGGGGAAGCCCGCGCCAGACTGGAGAGGGATGGCTATAATGAGCTGAAGGGAAGGGAGCGCGTCCCGGTCTGGAAGCTGTTTCTGGATAATTTCAAGGACCCGCTCGTAATCGTGCTGCTGGTGGCCGCCGCCGTACAGGCTGTGCTCGGACATCTGGTTGAAACCTTGATTATCGTCTTCGTCCTGGTGCTGAACGCGGTGATCAGCGTCGTGCAGACCCAGAAGGCGGAGAGCTCGCTGGATGCCTTGAAGCAGCTGGCGGCCCCTGAGGCCAAAGCCGTCCGCGACGGTGAAACCGTGCGGATTCCGGCGCGTGAGCTGGTGAAGGGCGATGTGGTTATTCTGGAGGCCGGTGACTATGTGCCTGCGGACGGACGTGTGCTCACAAGCGAAAGCCTCAAGGCGGAGGAAGGCATGCTCACCGGGGAGTCGGAGGCCGCAGAGAAGCAGTCCGGCGTTATTAAGGAGGAGGTTCCTCTCGGAGACCGGAGCAATATGGTGTTCAGCGGCTCGCTTATCGTCTATGGGCGTGGGAGCTTTGTGGTGACCGGAACCGGAGGAAATACCGAGATCGGGAAGATCGCCGGTCTGATCGAAACTGCGGAAGCGAAGGCTACCCCTCTACAGCGCAAGCTGGAGAGCTTCGGAAAAAGACTCGGCCTCGTCATCCTGGTGCTGTGCATCCTGATCTTCGGCATCGAAGCGCTGCGGGCATGGTTGTCGAGAGGCGAAGCCGATATGACAGCCGGTATACTGGACGCATTGATGTTCGCCGTGGCGGTCGCCGTCGCCGCTATTCCGGAAGCCTTGTCCTCGATCGTAACGATCGTTCTGTCGGTCGGCACGAACCAGATGGCGAAGCAGCATGCGATCATCCGCAGACTGCCTGCCGTGGAGTCGCTCGGTTCCGCCAGCGTCATCTGTACCGATAAGACCGGCACCTTGACCCAGAATAAAATGACGGTGGTGGATTATTATCTGCCCCGTGCCGAAAGAGAACTGTTTCCCGAGAATCACAAGGAATGGTCAACCGGCGAGCGGCGACTGCTGCATATCGCTGTTCTCTGCAACGACTCTCATATTAATGAAGAGGGAAAAGCGCTCGGCGATCCGACAGAGGTCGCGCTGATCGCTTTCAGCAGCAGCAAGAACAAGGATTACCGGGAAATCCGCGACAGCTTCCCGCGGGAAGCGGAGATCCCGTTTGACTCCGACCGGAAGCTGATGTCAACCGTACACACCTTCGACGGTCAACGGGCTTTGTTGACCAAAGGCGGACCTGATGTCCTGTTCGGACGATGCGACTACGTGCTGCTGAACGGAGATACCGTACCGCTGACCGAGGAGCTGCGGGCGGAGTTCATGCAGGCCAATGAGGAGTTCTCGGAGCATGCCCTGCGTGTACTGGCCTATGCCTACAAGCCAATCGAAGACAAGACCGTTGGAACCGGAGATGAACAGCATCTCATCCTGGTCGGCTTGACAGCGATGATCGATCCTCCGCGCGAGGAGGTATACGATTCGATTGCGGATGCTAATAAAGCCGGCATCCGGACGATCATGATTACCGGCGACCACAAGACCACCGCGCAAGCCATCGGGCGGGATATCGGCCTCATGTCGGAGCATGATGTTGCGGTTACCGGCAGGGAACTGGACGGAATGTCCGATCAGGAGCTTGAGCGCAGGCTTGATTCGATCGGCGTCTACGCCCGGGTATCTCCCGAGAACAAGATCCGCATTGTCCGGGCCTGGCAGAATCGAGGCGCCATAACGGCGATGACGGGAGACGGCGTGAACGACGCTCCGGCTCTCAAGCAGGCCGATATCGGTGTAGCTATGGGCAGCGGAACGGATGTTGCCAAGGATTCGGCGGCGATGATCTTAACCGATGACAACTTCGTATCGATAGTCAAAGCGGTTGGTGTCGGGCGTACCGTTTTTGACAACATCAAGAAGGCCATTGCCTATCTGTTCGCCGGGAACCTGGGGGCGATTATCGCCATTCTGGTCGCGCTTGTCCTGAATTGGATCAATCCCTTTACGGCAATTCAGCTTCTCTTCATTAATCTCGTCAACGATTCGCTGCCCGCCATCGCTCTGGGGATGGAGAAAGCTGAGCCGGATGTGATGCGGCGCAAGCCGCGCGATATTAAAGAAGGCATCTTCGCCGGAGGGACGCTCCGGGTTGTCATCGTGCGCGGACTGCTGATCGGCGGAGCGGTGATCGTCTCCCAGTATATCGGCATGCGCCATTCCGAGGAAATGAGCGTCGCTATGGCGTTCTCCACGCTCATTCTGGCCCGGACGCTTCAGACTTTCGCAGCCCGCTCCAACTCGCAGACGGCGTTTCAGGCAGGCTTCTTCACCAACCGGTATGTAGCCTGGGCGGTTATACTGTGCCTATGTCTGTACGGGTTCACCGTTCTGCCGGGCGTGCGCCGCTTCTTCTCCATACCGGACCAGTTCGGGCTTGAGCATGGTCTCACAGCTGCGGGTCTCGCTCTGGCGGCTGTTATTCTGATGGAGCTGATCAAGTTCGCGGGAAATGCCGCGCGGCGCGCCAAGGCCATGACATCCTGAAGATTCCGGTACGGTTATGTTCCCGTTTCGAGCTAATCATACGTCCGGCGTCCGCGGAGGGCGCCGACGTTTCTTTCATGAGGCCTGCAAAATCATCCCGGATTGCCTGCCCGCTCACTTGACAATGCTCCCGCGCTTTTGGTATTTTTGTAATAGTGGTTAGCACTCAACTGAGACGAGTGCTAACGAACATCTTTGCAGCGGTTAGGAGGGGACATTATGTTAAGCGAACGCCAGAGAATGATACTGAATGCCATCGTGGACGATTATATTCGTTCGGCCGAGCCGGTTGGGTCGCGCAGCATTTCCAAGCGCGGCGATGTCAAGTACAGTCCCGCGACCATTCGCAACGAAATGGCCGATCTGGAGGAGCTAGGCTTCCTGGAACAACCGCATACTTCGGCAGGGCGTATACCTTCGCATAAAGGCTACCGCTATTATGTGGACCACCTGGTTCCGTGGAATAACCTGGACCTCGGCGAGACGAAGACGATCCGCGCCTTTTTCGCCGAGAAGCTGAACGCCATGGAGCAGCTGATCCAGCATGCGGCCCTGATTCTATCCAATATGACGAATTACACTTCCATCCTTCTGGGACCGGAGGTTTTTCATACTTCCCTGCGGCATTTTCAACTGCTGCCGCTGGACGACCGCACCGCGGTCGCGATTATTGTCACCAGCACCGGCCAGGTTGAGAACCGGAAAGTAAACATTCCTCCGGAAATTTCCGTCTCCGAAATGGAGAAGGTGGTCAACCTGCTCAACAGCAAACTGATCGGCGTGCCGCTCTACAAGCTGAAGAGCCGTCTATATTCGGAGCTGGGGCAGGAGATGCAGCGTCATATCTCGCACTATGAGGAACTGATGCAGATGCTGGATATGGCATTCGATAGCGATTCGGAGCCGCGCGTCTATCTCAGCGGTGCGACCAATATGCTGATCCAGCCGGAATTCAAGGACGTCGAGAAGGTTAAGGATATTCTTGATCTGCTGGAGGAGACGCCGACTCTGCTCAAGATGCTCGATCCCGCCGCCTACGGCAGCGGCATCCAGGTGCGTATCGGCACCGAGAACAAGCATGAAGCTTTTGCGGACTGTAGCCTGATCACCGCGACGTATTCCATTGACGGCGAAGCGGTCGGCAGCATAGGGATTCTGGGCCCAACCCGGATGGAGTACGCGAGAGTCATGAGAATTCTGGGCGTTTTGTCCCGAGATTTGACAGAGCTGCTGGGACATTGGTATAAGTGAGATTAGTGCATACCGATTGCCGTCAGCATTTTAAGGAGGTGAACAGACTTGAAAGAGGAACAGGTTCAAGATTCGGGCGTGAACGAAGAAGTAAACGAAGAAACCGCCATTAATGAGGAGAGCGCGGCCGATCAGGCCGAAGCTGCCGTTAATAACGATAACGAGACCGCCGGAGCCGATGAGATCAAGCGGCTGCAGGAGCTTGCCGACGAATATCAGGCGCGCGTCCTGCGTGTACAGGCCGACTACGACAACTTCCGGCGGCGCACCCAGAAAGAGAAGGAAGATCTGGCGCAGTACGCTACCTCCAAGCTGGTGACGGAGCTGCTGCCGGTGCTGGACAACTTCGAACGGGCGCTGGCTACGGCTCCGGCCGGAGAGGAAGGCGACGCGTTCACGAAAGGCGTGAATATGATCTTCCGCCAGCTTGAAGGGGCGTTGAAATCCGAAGGGCTTACTCCCATGGAGACGGTTGGACAACCGTTCAATCCGGAATTCCACCAGGCGATCATGCAGGTGGAGAGCGATGAGCATGAGGAAGGCATCGTGACGGAAGAAGTGCAGAAGGGCTACATGCTCAAGAGCAAAGTGCTTCGCCCAGCCATGGTCAAAGTCAGCATGTAAGACTGCTTACCTGCAAACAATCAGATCGCCGGAGCTATCCGGCGATATTGATGTGTGAAAGCGAAGGCTTTCGAAGCTGTTTTTTGCTGAAGCCATTGCCAAGCAGTATCTCATAAATAAAAACTTGGTCCATGCTTTCGGAGCGAGTTCTGCTGAAGCTATTGCCAAGCAGTATCCCACCACCAAACTTTTAGGAGGTTTACCAAAGTGAGCAAAGTTATCGGTATCGACCTTGGAACCACGAACTCTTGCGTGGCCGTAATGGAAGGCGGCGAAGCCGTCGTTATCCCTAACCCCGAGGGAGCACGCACAACCCCATCGGTTGTAGGCTTCAAGAAGGACGGCGAGCGCATCGTCGGCGAAACGGCAAAGCGCCAGGCCATCACGAACCCGGATCGCACAATCATCTCAATCAAGCGTCATATGGGCACCAATCATAAAGAAAATATCGACGGCAAAGAGTACTCCCCGCAGGAAATTTCGGCGATGATTCTGCAGAAGCTGAAATCCGACGCGGAAGCTTATCTCGGCCAGCCGGTTACCCAGGCGGTTATTACGGTTCCGGCATATTTTAACGACAGCCAGCGCCAGGCAACCAAGGACGCAGGCAAAATCGCCGGTCTCGACGTTCTCCGTATCGTCAACGAGCCTACGGCTGCCGCGCTTGCCTATGGTCTGGAGAAATCCGAAGACCAGACGATTCTGGTCTATGACCTTGGCGGCGGTACATTCGACGTATCCATCCTGGAATTGGGCGACGGCTTCTTCGAAGTTAAGGCAACCAGCGGTGACAACCGTCTGGGCGGCGATGACTTCGACCAGAAGGTCATCGACTTCCTCGTTGCCGAGTTCAAGAAAGAACAGGGCATCGATCTCAGCAAGGACAAGGCGGCTGTACAGCGTCTGAAGGACGCAGCCGAGAAAGCGAAGAAAGAGCTGTCCGGCGTACTGACGACAACCGTCTCCCTGCCATTCATCACCGTTGTTGACGGCGTGCCGCAGCACTTGGAAGTTAACCTTACCCGCGCGAAGTTCGAAGAACTGACTGCCGATCTCGTAGAGCGCACGCTGGGACCGACTCGCCAGGCGCTGAGCGACGCGGGCATGACGCCTGCCGATCTCGACAAGATCGTACTGGTCGGCGGTTCGACCCGTATTCCTGCTGTACAGGAAGCGATCAAGAAGCTGACCGGCAAAGAGCCTCACAAAGGCGTTAACCCGGACGAAGTCGTAGCGCTGGGCGCCGCCGTTCAGGCTGGCGTACTGACAGGCGACGTCAAGGACGTCGTGCTGCTTGACGTAACTCCGCTGTCCCTCGGTATCGAGACGGCAGGCGGCGTATTCACAAAGATGATCGACCGCAACACGACGATCCCGACAAGCAAATCGCAGGTGTTCTCCACGTTCGCGGACAACCAGCCGAGCGTTGAGATTCACGTCCTGCAGGGCGAACGCCAGATGGCCAACGGCAACAAGACGCTGGGACGCTTCATGCTGAGCGACATTCCGCCGGCTCCGCGCGGCGTACCGCAGATTGAAGTTAGCTTCGACATCGATGCCAACGGTATCGTTAACGTATCCGCCACCGACAAGGGCACTGGCAAGAGCCAGAAGATCACAATCACTTCCTCCGGGGGCTTAAGTGATTCCGATATCGAGCAGATGATGAAGGACGCCGAGCTGCATGCGGAAGAAGACCGCAAGCGCAAGGACCTGGTCGAAGCGAAGAACAACGCCGACCAGCTCGTATACTCCACCGACAAGGTTATCAAGGATTTGGGCGACAAGGTTGACGCTTCCGAGATCGAGAAGGCGAACCAGGCCAAGGACAAAGTCAAGGCCGCGCTGGAAACCGACAATCTCGACGAGATCAACGCGGCTACAGCCGAGCTGACCGAAATCTTACAGCAGCTGTCTGTGAAGCTGTATGAACAGGCTGCCCAGGCTCAACAGGGAGCCGAAGGCGCGGCTGACGCCGGCGCAGGCGCCGCTAAGGACAATGTAGTCGATGCGGATTACGAAGTGGTTGACGACGAGAAGAATCAAGGATAAAGTTAAACGACAAGGCAGTGCTTAGGGAAGGTCAAAACCGGGTCATCCCGCGTTTTGGCTTTCCTTTTAATATGTATAAGGGAAATGGATATTTCGTTCCCGTACGGAGGTGAAGGCAGTGGCAGACAAGCGCGATTATTACGAGGTGCTCGGCGTTGGCAAGGACGCGTCGGACGATGAGGTCAAGAAGGCGTACCGAAAGCTCGCCCGGCAGTATCATCCCGACGTGAACAAGGCCAGCGACGCCGAGGCCAAGTTTAAGGAAGTGAAGGAAGCCTATGACGTGCTGAGTGATCCGCAGGCACGGGCAAGATATGACCAGTACGGACATATCGACCCGAACCAGGGAATGGGCGGCGGCTTCGGCGGCGGCGGAGATTTCGGCGGTCTTGGCGATATTTTCGACATGTTCTTCGGCGGCGGCGGACGGCGCGATCCCAACGCTCCGCAGCGCGGCAATGATTTGCAGTATACGATGACCATTGAATTTAAGGAAGCGGTGTTCGGAAAAGAGAGCGACATCACGATTCCGCGCACCGAGACTTGCGACACCTGCTTCGGTTCCGGGGCGAAGCCCGGAACGAAGCCGACCGTCTGCTCTGTCTGTCATGGTAGCGGCCAGCAGGAAGTCGTGCAGAATACGCCGCTTGGCCGGATGGTGAACCGCAGACCGTGCTCCAACTGTAACGGCACTGGTAAAATCATCAAAGAGAAGTGCTCGACCTGCTCCGGTCAGGGCCGGGTCAAGAAGCAGCGGAAGATCCATGTCCGCATTCCGGCGGGCGTAGACGACGGCGCGCAGCTGCGCATGAACGGGGAAGGCGAAGGCGGCCTGCGCGGCGGTCCTTCCGGCGACCTGTACATCGTGATCCGCGTCAAGCCGCATGATTTCTTCATCCGGGAGAACGACGACATTCTGTGCGAGGTTCCGCTGACCTTCGCCCAGGCGGCGCTCGGGGACGAAATCGAAATTCCAACCTTGACCGAGAAGGTCAAGCTGAAGATTCCTTCCGGCACCCAGACCGGCACGTTCTTCCGTCTGAAGGGCAAAGGCGTTCCGCATCTTCGCGGCCCTGGCACAGGCGATCAGCATGTCCGGGTGATCGTCGTAACGCCGAGCAAGCTGAGCGAGGAACAGAAGGATCTGCTGCGCCAGTTCGCGTCCTTTGACGGCGAGAACACGCATGAGCAGGGACAGTCTTTCTTCGACCGGATGAAGCGGGCGTTCCGCGGGGATTGAAGAACGGGATCAAGGCAATATGCAAGCATATGAGGACCAGAAAGCGTATGAGGCGCTGGATGGTTCTCTTTTTTTGACTACTTGTGTTATATATATGTTAGATATGTGCTGAAAAAAGGGGGATTCTGTCGATTTATTGTGCATGTTGCTGAAAACATGGCAGAATTATTGACGTGATTCAGGGTTCAACTTATTATGGGTGTAAGCAATGAATGATGATTAAGCAAATATGCTGATTCGTGAAATGGAGTGTTGTCGATGACCAAACGAAAGGAGATGGAGATTTACAGAGACATCAAGCTGGCCATAACCCAGCATAAATTGCTGCCCAATATGCAGTTGGTGGAAGAAGCCCTGGCAGATGCGTTTCAAGTCAGCCGCACACCGATCCGGAATGTGCTGAGACGGCTGGCAATGGAGAAGCTTGTGACGGTCATTCCTTACCGGGGAGCCTTCGTATCTTGTCCAAGCGTGGAAGAAGCCAGGGAAGTTTTTGAGATGAGAAGGGTCATTGAAGCGGCAATGGTGCGCAAGCTGTGCGAGATCGTCCAGCCTGAACAGATGGCGCCGCTGAAAATGCTGCTGAAGGAAGAACATCAGGCCAGCCAGGCCGGCGATGTTATGGGTGCATTGGATGTCACTGTGGATTTTCATTTGAAGCTGGCAGAACTGGCGGATAACTATTACTACTATCATTTTCTAGAGGAACTGATTTCACTTACATCGGTCATAATCGCCCTGTACGGCACAGACCAGAGCTTCTGTCATGATCATGAAGAACTTATTGAAGTGGTGATCAGCAAAGACGGCGAGCGGGCTGCGCAGGTAATGACCGAACATTTGAAGCAGATTGAGTACTCGCTGGATTTTACGGAGAACACCTCCAATGTATTAAATTTGAAGGATATTTTTCAGCATCATTAACCTTTTTTTATGCCTAATATTGTATCCAATCTGGGATTCAAAAATGATTTTTTTAACAATATACAAAGAGGAGTGGGATAATGAAGGCTTGGTCATCCGTGTTAGGTCTATTGGCTCTTTCGTCGCTGGCTATGAGCGGTTGTGGGAATTCTGCCGAGGGCAATGAGGCCACCGGCAGCGGTAACGGCGGGGAAGATAAAATCACCATTACGTTGATGCACCGGTATCAGGAATCCAATATTGGCAAAAGTCCCGAGGATACGGCGGTACTGGACGGCTTGAAACGTTTCAAGGAAGACTATCCGAATGTCCAGGTGGTTGAAGAGCAATTGCAGAATGATGATTATTCGATCAAGGCTCAATCGCTTGCCGCAGCGGACGATATGCCGGATGTGTTCATTGTCCCGGGCTCATGGATGACCAATTTCGTCGATAATGGCATCGTGCTTCCGCTTAACGACGAACTGGACAAGCATCCGGAATGGAGAGACGGGTATAGACCGGGAACGCTGGATGCGGGCACGAGAGACGGAAAGATTTACGGTATTCCAATCGCGGCGGGGCCGACGCATTTGATCTATTACAATGCCGATATATTTTCCAAAGTGGGGTATGATCATTTCCCCAAGACCTGGGATGAGCTGATGGATGCCGGGCAGAAGCTGAAGGATAAGGGAATCAATCTGTTCTCCTACGGTGACAAGTCCAAGGGATATGCACTGTCCAGCTGGATCAGCGCTCTGAGTGACCGGGTGAACGGACCCAAATGGACGGAGTCGATTCTGAGCGGAGGCGGGGCGAAGTTCACCGATCCCGGCTTCGTCAAGGCGATCTCCATCATGTCCGAGTTGGCTAAGGGCGGCTATATGAACAAGGATTTGAATTCCGTCGATACCGACACGATGATCAACTATTATTTTGAGGGCCGTTCGGCGGCGTTCATCAGCGGTATCTGGTCGGCTATGAATGTCGTAAACAACGCTCCCGAAGCGGTTGCTTCTGCCACTCATGTCGCTGTTTTCCCGGGAGTGGATGGGGGACTTGGCAATCCGTTAAGCTCCTCCGGCGGAGCGGGCGTCTACTACAGCGTGAACGCAAACATTCAGCAGGGAGAGAAGCTGGAGGCCATCGACAAGATGCTTGAATATATGACCGGTTCAAAAAGCGCCAAGCTCATGGCTGAAGTCGGCGGCTTTCCGGCATATAACCCCGGCGATTTCGACACCGCCAAGCTGGCTCCGGTAGCGCTTGAAGCCTATAAGGCCAGTGCGGCGGCGGACGCTACCAAAATATTTGATTTATGGTTTGACGCCTCCATCGTCGAGGTGATCAACACGGATATTCAAGGGGTCATGGCCGGGTCCATGACGCCGGAGCAGATGGCTGAGGATACCCAGCGGGCATATGAAACCTTTTTATCGAAATCATAGATTGCAGGCAAGCGGGAAGGCCGCCGAACCGGCGGCTCTTCCTAAAGGATACAGGAGGTGAAAGCATGGGCAAGGCGCTTCGTCCGTCAAGATGGCTTCTGCTGGCATATCTGATTCCCGGGCTGGCGATCTACTCTTTCGTGGTCCTGGTTCCCATAACCTCCGCTTTTCGGTACAGCTTCTACTCATGGACAGGCGGACCGAAAATGCGGTATATCGGCTGGGATAATTACCTGGAAATTCTGAACGACGGCGTGTTCTGGAAATCTTTTGTGAACAATGTGCTTATGACGGTATACGGCCTGATCGGCCAGGTGGGGCTTGCATTCATATTCGCTCTGCTGCTGATGTCCAAGCTGGTCAAGATGAAGAAGCTGCACCGGACGGTGAGTTTTTTTCCTTCCACGCTGGCGCCGGTCATTATCGCCTTTCTCTGGATGTTGATTTACAACTACAACTACGGATTGCTGAACAGCATGCTGAAGGGGCTTGGTCTGGAGCGTTTGGTGCAATCTTGGCTCGATTTGTCGGGGCCAATCGTACTGCTGGTGTCCATTCCCCTTGCCTGGCAAAATATCGGCTTCTTCACTCTGCTGATGCTGGCGGGGCTGTCCTCCATCAACAAGGAGGTGCTTGAGGTCGCCGAGCTTGACGGAGCAACCGGTATCCGCAAAGCGCGCTATGTCATTATTCCGCTTGCCAAGCCGACGCTGCTCGTCGCTTCGCTGCTCTGCATCGCCAACAATATGCGCGGCTTCGAGCATGTGTATGCGCTGACCGGCGGCGGGCCGGGGAACTCCTCGACAGTTATGGCCTTGTATGCGTATCAGACCTCCTTCCTGCGGTTCCGCTACGGTTACGGCTCCGCGCTGGCGATCTCCATTATGGCGCTGACGCTGCTGATTATTCTGCTGTGCATGCTGACGATGCAGCGAAGAGCAAGTCGTACGGGAGGCGAGTCGTGATGGAATTGAAAATGGAATTGGAGCTTGAACGCAGCAGACGGAGGATTGCGGTCAACAAGACCCAAGTGGCGGTCAACGCGGTGATGTTTCTGTTCACGATCAGCTGCATTTTTCCGCTGCTGTGGCTGATCTATTCATCCTTAAAGACGCAGCCGGAATTTGCCAACAGCATTATGGCGCTGCCGCGGACTCTGCATTTTGAAAATTATGCGGAAGCCATCAAGCTGACCCATATGTTCCAGCTGGCGTGGAACAGCGCGCGGGTAACGGTCATTTCCGTGATCGGCATCGTGTTCATCTCGTTCGTCACAGGCTATATTACAGCCCGGCTTGATTTCAAGGGGAAGAGGCTGATGGTCGTCTATTATTTGTTCGGCCTGCTCGTTCCGATCCACGCCCTGCTGGTTCCGGTCTATCTGCTGTTCAAAAATACGGGCCTGGCGGATCAATGGTACACGCTGATTATCCCCTATATCGCGTTCAATTTGTCGGTGCCGATCATGCTGGTCAACGGTTATATCACGGCGATTCCCAGAGAGATTGAAGAGGCGTCGGCAATTGACGGACTTGGCTTCAGCGGCACCATGTTCAAAATCATTATGCCGATCGCCGTGCCGGTGCTGACGACCGTCGCCATCCTGCAATTTTTCGCCTGCTGGAATGAATTCTCGTTCGCGCTCGTGCTCCTGAAGGACGAATCGCTCCGAACGGTTCCGCTGGGCATGTCGTACTTCAAATCACAGTACAGCACCAATTATCCGCAGCTGATGGCGGGGATGGTCCTGTCGATGCTGCCTGTTACCCTATTGTATTTCACGTTCAGTTCCCGCATTATCTCCAGCGTCATGGCCGGCTCCGTAAAGGGATAAGCGCCGGCGCCGCCGGAGGCTTCAAGAGTAACGCCAGCCGGACTTTACGCGGACGGCTGCGGCTTGCGTAATTCGCTGCATACCAAATACACGAATGATTGGAAGGGGAAATAACCAATGATCAATCAGGAACAACCGATAGAGAGAGTGCCGGACCGCTCCAAGTGGAAGGAATCGTTCTACCGCCGGTCCATGGAGCTGCCGGATGAACTGCTGATCGGAGCGATCGACAGCCATGTTCATGCGGGTCCCGTATTGAACTCCAATCCGGGTCATCTGGACCCGATTCAGGTTGCCCAGGAAGCGGCGGCTGCCGGCATGAAGAGCATTGTCTATTACGATGTGTTCGGATGGGCTTCGGGAATGGCCTGGGTTGTGAACCGGCATGTTCCGGGAATCCATACGTATGGCGGCTATTTAATGAATTCCTGTCATGGCGGAATGAACCCGCGTTCTGTCAAAACCGCGCTGCATATGGAAGAAGGCTGCCGGTTCATCAGCTTCGGCTCGCATTGCACCCGGTATTCGGCTGAGCGCGAATCCACACTGATCGACGGGAAGCTTGTGCCGTTCAAGGACGTCTACCCCAAATTTGCCGAGAAGGAGCTGCCTGTGGCTACATCGATTCCGCTGGAGGGACCGGTATCGGAGGAACTGGACGAAATCCTGTCCCTGGTCGCGGAGCATCCGGAGGTCTATCTGAACACAGGCCATGTCTCGGTAGCGGAGGCATTGCGTCTTCTGGATTTGGCCCAGCAGTACGGGATTGCCAAGGTGCTGATCGCGCATCCCGTGCGGGCGAGAATGACCGTCGAACAGCAGAAGGATGCAGCGGCCAGGGGAGCGTTCCTGGAGGCGTGCCTCGTGGATTGGCTGTATCCCGATGTTCCCCGGACGCACTATTATGTGGAAAAAGAATACATGGACATGGGAGCCGAGCTGGGAAGAACCACCAACGCAACCGCCTGGATGAGAACGATCCGTGAAGTCGGCATTGACCGGTTCGTGCTGGGGACCGATTATGGCATCCGCGCGGCTTCCACGCCCGTCCAGGCGATGCGGACGATGGTGGCGACCATGCTGGATTACCAGTTCAGCCCGGATGATATTTACCATATGATTGCTGTCAACCCGGCGAAGCTGATCGGTATCGAGGATTAGAAGAGACAGGCGGCAATTCGGAGCCGCTGCCGGAAGGGAGAGGAACATGAAGGATGGAATGGCGTTTGATCTTGTCGTAATCGGCGGTCAGGTTGTTATGGAGGATCGGGTGGAACGAAAGGATATCGGCATCCGTGATGGGAAAATAGTTGAGATTTCCGGCAGCGTCGAGCGTCTCGGGGCACAGATCATCGACGCCGACGGCTTGACGGTCATGCCGGGCATGATCGATGCCCATGTTCACTTCAATGAACCGGGACTAGGGCATTGGGAAGGCTTCCGAACCGGCTCCGCCGCGCTGGCCGCCGGCGGGGGAACCATGTATTTTGATATGCCGCTGAACGGAATTCCCCCGACGGTCACACTCGAAGCCCTGCGGCAGAAGCGGCACTGCGCCGAAGGCGCCTCTTATACGGACTATGCCTTTTGGGGAGGGCTGATGCCGGGTTATCTGAATGAACTGCCGCTGCTCGCGGAAGCGGGAGTTATCGGCTTCAAGGCATTCATGTCCAGTCCGGGAGACGAGCATAAGGATGCCTTTCGGCGCACGGACGACGATACCCTGCTGGAAGGAATGAAGCGAATCGCCGAGCTCGGCAAGGTGCTGGCGCTTCATGCCGAGCATGAGCCTATGGTTGCGGCTCTGACGGCGCAGGCGATGGCCGCGGGCAAGAGCGGAGCGGACGATTACACCGCCTCCCGCCCGGCGGAAGCCGAAGTCGAAGCGGTGGAGACCGCGCTGCGCTTCGGGGAGCTGAGCGGCTGCAAGCTCCATTTTGTTCACATCAGCAGCGAAGAGGCAGCGGCCCGCATCATGCAGGCCAGACGGCAGGGGCTGGATGTGACATTTGAGACCTGTGCCCATTACCTTGCGCTGACCGACCGGGACCTGGAGAGACTGGGGGCGGTTGCCAAATGCGCGCCGCCTCTGCGGAGCGGGGAAGAGCAGGCGCTGCTGTGGAAATGCCTGGAGCGCGGGTGGATCGACTTCGTAACCTCGGATCATTCCCCCTGTCCGCCGGAGCTTAAGAACCATAGCAATATGTTCCGGGCATGGGGAGGCATCTCCGGTGTTCAGAACACGATGGAGCTGCTCGTGGACGAAGGACATCTGAAGCGCGGAATACCGCTGCCCCAGATTGGCCGCCTGTTGGCCGAGGCTCCGGCCCGGCGGTTCGGGCTGTATCCCGATAAAGGAAGCATCCGGATTGGAGCGGATGCCGATTTGGCGCTGCTGGATTTGAACAGGTCTTATACACTTGCTGCCGGCGATCTGCTGCAGCGTCACAAACATTCTCCATACCTGAACCGCACAATAGGCTGCAAGGTCAAGCGCACGCTGCTGCGGGGCAGGGTCATCTATTCGGAGGCTGCCGGAATCGTGGGAGACAGCGCCGGAGAGGAATACAGCGGGAGTATTTTCACAGAGGCGGATCATTCATTATAAGCTGCGGCGTAAGAAGATGGCATAGATCAGAGGCAGTTCTTGGGACAGGTTGTACGTGATTTAACCTAATCTAGCCTGATCTTAGCCCCGAATATTGACCATCGGTGTTAGGAAACGCTTCCGCCTTGCAAATCAACGAATGAGGAGGTGCTTGTTACATGAATGCTCAATCAGGTCATCCTCCGGATATTGATATGGATTTATTGTTTATTTGCGGCGAGGTTCCGGTCGATCGTATGGAATGCTACGTCGAGGGCTGCCTGGGAAGCCTGCTGTCCGGGCAATCGCCGGATGCGGAAATTCTGCTGCATACTCTGGAGACCTACGTGGCCTGTGAAGGCCGGCTTAATGAAATGTCCAGAAGGCTGTACATCCACCGCAATACGGCGGCATACCGGATCGAAAAGCTGGAAAAATTGCTCGGGATGCCGCTGAAGCCAATGGAAAGCCTGCTGCGACTGAAGCTCGCTTTTCTGTTCCGGCAAATGCTGTCGGAGCGGGAGCAAAGGCTGCGGATAAGCGCGCGTCCTAGTCCTACGGTCAGCGCCAGACAGCAAAAACCGCTTGATACGAAGGTTATATAGGTTTACAAAAGTAATTCCCTTCCCGTTGGTGCTTCCCTGGAAGGGGATTACTTTGGATGCTTCAGAGGATATGGGATTGCCGGTATGGGATGGATAGATTGGCGGTACAGTGAGCATTCTAGGAGTTAGTAGTCGGAAGGCATGGAAACCGACCGCCAGTCATTCATAAAAGGAGACGAAGGCATATGGCTGAAAAAAGCATACTCGCCTATTTCAAAAGTCCCGAGGAGGCGGAAAGCGTCTCCCGCAAGCTTCTGTCGCTCCGGGTCTCCGATATGTCCATTGATACCTTCAGCCGCTATGGGGGAGGAACGATGAGCGCCAATTCTCCGGCGAATGGATTGATATCGTCGCTCGGGATGGCCGCAACGGGGCATCCCGACTCAGGCGTCATGGCCGCTGCCGATCCGAGCGCGAGCGGTCTAAGCCACGGCGGAGCCGGCGGTCCGACAGGACGGAATGTGCTCCTGACCGTCGTGATCGACGAGTCGACCTTTCATCAGGCGCTGTCGATCATCGAGGAAGCCGGCGGCATGATCTAACTGCCTAATCAATTAAAGACAGCGAAAAGGGGTCCGGATATCATGGTCAGAAACTCTAAAGTATTGTCCAAAAATGAGAAGATGAAGAAGCTGCTTGGCGCGAAGAATGAGGATGTCGAATTCTCCGGGGCGGAAGCCGACGCCGACGATATGGAAGCCGTTGCGCGCTCCCAGGCGGCAGACCGCAGACAGCTGCATGAGATCATCGAGGAAGAAGAATAAATTTACTGCGCATGCCGCCATCCAGCTCTTCGAGACCTGTCCCTGGAAAGGAACGGGTCTTTTTTATATTCAATAGCTTTACAAATAGAAAAAAAATGATATCATCGTTTATGAATGAACCATTCATTCATAAACGGAGGGTTGAGTATGGAAAATAATAAGATGCAGAGAAGGTACGATTTAGATTGGATTCGTGCAATTGTTG
>NZ_JAHCMB010000070.1 GCF_019904155.1 Paenibacillus sinensis | reverse complement strand
AGCGCATATTATTTTATGCGCTTTTTTTTGTTGTTTAATTACAAGGGCAACAACAGAGAGGTGACTTACAATAGAAAAATTGATTCAATTTCTCTAGGTTATCATGTTTTGGATTCTTTGCACCACAACCGTGATGGCAATTGAGAATGCTGACGCTTTGCTTCGATGTTGTTTTTCATTTATTATGATGGATGAATCACTAACTAATATGGAGGATAATCTTATGTCAAAAATCGAGACGACTGTAGTTAATCGCAAATTAGATATCATATCAGCAGCGATCGAGGTATTCGCGGAGGTCGGATACTTCCGTGCTACGACTGCACAGGTTGCAGAACGGGCGAAAATATCTCAGCCGTATATTTTTCGTTTTTTTCCGTCGAAGGAAGCTTTGTTACTGACGGCACTAGAGGTATCGTGGACTCGAGTAATTGATTCCTTCCGTAAGGTCGTGGAGTGTGCTTCGCCGGAACAGATGGAGATCGGTCTGATACAGGCCTACGTGGATATTGTGGATATGTTTGAGAATGAAGTGCTGCTTCAGATACAGGCTCAGACGATCCGGGAAGATTCGATTCAGGAAGCGATGCGCAATGGATACGGAGAAGTCCGCCGAATAGTTTTGGACGCTTTCCGAACAGCTGGTATTCCTGATGCCGAGGAACGGACGATGCTTTTCCTAGCCCGAGGTGTACTCTGTAACATTTCGGTAGCGCTGGCAATGCCCGAATTAATGGACATATGAGGAGAGGGGATTAGTTTTTTGAAATTTATGACAACGCTTACTTTGATCTTGCATTGAGTAGCGACGAGTATTTGATTGTCAAAATCAGTAACTTTTGATGACCTGATTTCTTGGACGTATTGATATGGGTACAAAGTGGGGCAGGGCATGCATCAGAATCAAAGCGGCATTACCTTCAAGATCAGCGAGGTCTATGATGCAGCCGTTGGGATTGGGATCCATCGAGGTCCAGTCAACTTTTTGAATGTGAAGAACATCAATGTCCGGGATAAGGGCGTAACCCCAGACAAGCTCAGAGGGTACAACAACTCGGATGCTATGCAACATCGCAGATGCCATTGGTTTCCCGAATTAAAAGAAACGTTAGTGAATGCGAAAGGATGTCTCTCGTAATGAAAAATTCTCATTTTGTGATTGACTGATCAATAACAAGATGATAGGATGAATTCAGTAAGTGATTGATTAATAACAAAAAACTGCGAAATGAGGCTGATGAAAATGGAAAAAGCGATTGTTATTGGAGCGGCTGGAGGGACGGGATATCGGGGCGAGAGATCGTACGGATAGCGCAACAGGCTAGCGGCCAAGTTAATCCGGTCATACCCCTGGAAAAATCAGGATTATCGTTGAAAGGTATGGGAGTGCCGGTGATGAAAGGAGTCGTCGAGATGCCGTATTTAACCGAAGAGCCGCTGACGCTAAGCGGAGAAAAATACAAACGGTTCATCGGACCGATCACCATGACGACGTTCCAGAAAGGTATTACTTCGACTATCTTGTCATTGCAGGAGAGCAAGGCAGCTCTTGCATAATAGTAATTGATTAATCAATCATAAGGAGATGAAATAGGATGTCTAGATCGCTTAAGATAAAAACACTCACGATAAGCACTTTACTGGTAATCATTCTGATTGTTGGGGTCATTTTGTTGAGATTCTATACGAATTCCCAACGGACGACTATCGATGTCGACCGAAACGCTCAGGTTATCGTCGACCTTTCTATCGAAATCAACGCTCCGAAGGAGACTGTATGGCGGATACAAACCGGCATCGATCAATGGCCCACTTGGCAGAAAAACGTCTCCAAGGCGCGGTTATCTGGTCCGATCGCGGTGGGAAGCACCTTCCAGTGGGAGACTCACGGTCTAACCGTCGTCTCCACGATCCGTGAGGTCGATCCTATGCGGCGCATCGTTTGGGGGGGGCCAGCACAAG
This sequence comes from Paenibacillus sinensis, assembly GCF_019904155.1. GTDB lineage: Bacteria > Bacillota > Bacilli > Paenibacillales > Paenibacillaceae > Paenibacillus_AQ > Paenibacillus_AQ sinensis. Next base: position 50,430 of record NZ_JAHCMB010000070.1, on the reverse strand, counting down.
GTATCGAGGGCGTTCATGTATGGAACATCACTCCCACCGCCAAAGGTGTCGTCGTTCACACCACGGAGTCCTGGGACGGTCCGCCGGTCGCAGCCGATCCCGATGGCATGCGGGCGGCACTCACATCCTCCCTCAATGCATGGCTTGCCGATCTCAAAAAGACTGCCGAAGCTCAGAATTAATGAATCCGGAAGAAAGACTTAATTATAGCGGGAGAAATTATCAATCAATAATTTTTATTAGGAGGAATAATAGTATGAACCATTTGATCATCTATGCACATCCAAGAAAGAACAGCTTCAATCATGCGATTCTGGACACCGTGACCAAGAGCTATCTGCAAGAGGGGGATGCGGTTGTTGTCCGGGACTTATATCGCATCGGGTTTCAACCCGTGCTTGGATCGAGCGAAATGATAGGCGGAGTGGGAGAGGATGTCGTTTGTGAGCAATCTCACTTATCTTGGGCGGATCATGTCGTATTCATCTATCCGATCTGGTGGGCGGGAATGCCTGGTATTCTGAAAGGGTATATTGACCGCGTATTTGCGTACGGATTCGCCTTTAAGTACGATAATGGGGTTCAAGAAGGGTTGCTGAAGGGCAAGAAGGCGACTGTCATCCATACGCAGGATAAATCGAAAGAAGAATATGAAGCAAGCGGTATTGGAAATGCGATGCGTCTTACAATGGACGAATCAATACTAGCTTATTGCGGCTTCGAGGTGACTTCTCATCTCATATACGATTCGATGAATGCTTCGACCGTTGAGGAAAAGAAAGTCTGGCTTGCTCAGCTATCGGATCTTTTGCTCCATCCTCCGCTAACAAAATAAAAGTCAGTTTTGAAAGTTAGCCGCTATTTTCAAATAATAGTAATTGATCGATCAATCAATTTTAAGGAGAGATCTATTATGAGTTCAAAAGTTACACAGATGTCGGTAGCTTCAAGCGTTGCACCTTACCGCTGGTGGGCGCTCATCGCTCTTGCGCTTGCTCAATTTCTCGTTGTATTGGATGCGTCCATCGTCAACATTGCCCTTCCGTCCATGGGCGTGGAACTTCACTTGGATACGAATACGCTTAGTTGGGTGATCACGGCTTACGTATTGCCGTTCGGAGGGCTTCTGCTTCTGGGCGGTAGATTGTCCGATCGATACGGTCATCGAAGGGTATTTATCGCCGGGGTCGTCGGTTTCGCACTCGCTTCAGCGGCGGCGGGGCTCGCTAATTCCGGTGCATGGCTATTGACCGCAAGAGCGGTACAGGGTGCCTCAGCTGCCCTGCTCGCTCCAGCGGCTCTCGCTCTCGTCGCTAAGTTGTTCATGGACCCGCAGGATCGGGCGAAGGCTCTCGGCATCTGGGGAGCAGTCGCTGGCATAGGCAGCGCCGCGGGCGTATTGCTGGGGGGAGTATTGACTTCTTCATTGGGATGGTCATCTGTGTTCTACGTCAATGTTCCCGTAGGCCTTTTGGTTATTGCAGCAACTCCGTTTCTAATTACTAAAGATATGCCGGGTGAACGTGCAAGTCTAGATATGCCGGGAGCAATCACGGTTACCGCTGGTATCGTAACACTCGTAGCCGCGCTTTCCGAAACTGAACGTGTCGGTTGGACATCTCCGTTGACGTTGACGCTTGCCAGTGTATCTATCTTGCTGATCGCTGCGTTTGTCTTCATCGAGCAGCGTGCCAAAAACCCTCTCATGCCGCTAGTCGTATTTCGCAATAAATCAGTATTAGGCGGCAATCTAGCCATGTTCCTTATCGGAGGAGCTACGACGGGACTGTTCTTCGCACTGTCGGTCTACATGCAGCAGGTGCTTCACTATGATGCCATGAAGGCAGGGCTTACCCAGCTTCCACTTGCTGGAGCGCTTGTCGTGATAGCGGGTTCGATTCCAGCGCTTGTCAAGAAGGCAGGAACACGTCGGACGCTTGCCGTTTCGTTGCTTCTGTTCGCAGCAGGCTTGATCTGGTTGTCTTTGGCTCCGAGCGATGCATCATTTGTTGGTGATCTGCTTGGACCAAGTATCGTGATCGGTGTCGGCCTGGGAGGAGCATTCGTCGCAGGAACGGAGCTGTCGGTCCATGGCGTGGTAGACAACGAAGCGGGAATGGCGAGCGGCTTGGTCAATACGAGCCAGCAAATCGGAGGAGCCATAGGGCTTGCTGTGCTGGCGACCCTATCATCGACCCGGATAAGAGACTTGTTGGGTAAAGGAGTCTCGGAGCCGCAAGCGTTGACAGGAGGCTTCAGCTGGGCATTCTTCGGAGCTGCCGCCTTCGCGGTCATAGGGGCAATTATTGTCCTCAAGATTGTCCGACCTTCTTTATCACAAAAAGGTATTGATGAATCAATAACATCTCATCCATGTCAGTAACTACTCTGGGATAACTCAATCTTGTTGCCACGCAAAAACACCTCCAAGATTATCTCCTTATCTTACGACAAGGTTCCATTCTCTTGAAGGTGTTTTGATTTGTCTCAGGTTATGGGGGCGGGTCAGTACCCTTTATGAAGCCTGCTCGAACTGGCTGTTATACAGCTCGGCGTAGAAGCCGTTCTTGGCTAACAGCTCGTTGTGGCTTCCGCTTTCCAGAATGTCGCCGTCCTTCAGCACCAGAATGACATCGGCATTCTTGATGGTGGAGAGCCGGTGGGCGATGACGAAGGAGGTTCTGCCTTCCATCAGCCGGTCCATCGCCTGCTGGATCAGCAGCTCTGTCCGGGTATCAACCGAGCTTGTCGCCTCGTCAAGAATAAGCATCGGTGCATTTTTGAGCATAGCACGGGCGATGGTCAGCTGCTGTTTCTGGCCGGCGGACAGATTGACCTTGTCATTCAATACGGTATCGTAGCCGGCGCTCAAGGTCTGGATGAAATGGTGGAGGCCCACCGATTTGCAGGCATCCTGAATGTCCTGATCCGTGATGCCGGTTTGGTTGTACACGAGGTTCTCCCGAATCGTTCCTTCAAAGAGCCAGGTATCCTGCAGCACCATGCAGAACTGGTCATGGATGTTCTCCCGGGTCAGGCTGCTGATCGGAGTGTCGTCGATATAAATCTCTCCGCCGGTCAGTTCATTGAAGCGGATGAGCAGATTGACCAGCGTCGTTTTGCCGGCGCCGGTAGGACCGACGATGGCGATCTTTTGCCCCGGATGAACTTCGGTAGAGAAGTCCTTGATGACGGGATGATCCGTGCCTTCGTAAGCAAATTGCACATGCTCGAACTTCACTTTGCCCGTTGCAGCTTCCAGTTGTACCGTCTTCCGGCTCTCATCGGCCATTTCCTCGGCCTCCAAGAATTCAAAGACACGCTTGCCGGCCGCCGAAGCCGATTGCAGGCTTTGCGCAGCCTGGGCAATCTGGGAGAGGGGCTGGGTGAAGAAACGGACGTACATCATAAAGGCGACGATCACCCCGAAGGAAATATCTCCGTTCGTTGCCAATATAGCCCCAACCACACAGACGGCCACGAAGCCCAAATTTCCGATAAACATCATGATCGGCATCATCATGCCGGAGAGGAACTGGGCCTTGAACACACTGTTTTTCAGATTATGGTTCAAATCTTCAAATGCGCCGCGCATCTGCGCTTCGGCATTGTAGGCTTTTACAACCGTATGTCCGGTATAGACTTCCTCCACATGGCCGTTGATCTTGCCCAAATACTCTTGCTGGCTCTGAAAATACTTCTGGGACTTCTTCATAATGACGGCCATCAGGCCAAAGCCGATGATCGTAGCAACAACCGCTGTAGCGGCCATGATCCAATTCGTCTTGAGCATCATGACAATGGACCCGACGAACAGCGAGAGGGCAGTGACCAGCGTACCGACGCTTTGATTCAAGGCTTGCCCGATCGTATCCACATCATTGGTCACCCGGGACAGAATATCGCCGGTCGTTGATTTATTGTAATAAGAAATCGGCAGTCTGTTCATTTTGTGAGACAGATCGCTTCTTAAGCGTTTGGAGACCTTTTGCGTCACCGACGACATGATGAGTCCTTGCGATAGAGAGAGAACGGCGCTGATCCCGTAGATAATGACCAGAAAAAATCCAATGGAAGCGACGGCATCCAAGTCTATGCCTGTGGCGATGCCCTGGGTAATCAGGTCCGTCATTTCCGAGAGCTGATCCGGACCGAGCAAGGTTAACACAGTCCCTGCGGCCGCACTGAGTACGGCAATCAATACTACCGGAATATGATTTCGGCAATAGCGGAGAAGCTTGCTCCAGGTGCCGGGTTGTTTGTTGTGTGCAGTCATTATGCCAACTCCTCCTTGGACAGCTGCGAATAGGCAATCTCCTGATAGACGCCGCAGGTGTTCATCAATTCCTCATGTGTGCCCATACCGGCGATGATTCCGTCTTCCAGCACGATGATTTTATCCGCATCCTTAATGGTGCCGATCCGCTGGGCGACAATCAGCATCGTAGTTCCGCGGGCGCCCTTCTTCAGCTCGCTGCGCAGTTTGCGGTCCGTCTTGTAATCAAGCGCGGAGAAGGAATCGTCGAAGATCAGAATTTCCGGACGCCGGGCGATGGCCCGGGCGATGGACAGCCGCTGCTTCTGGCCGCCGGACAGATTGGAGCCGCCCTGAGCGATATGCGCGTCATAGCTTCCTTCCATGTTCTCGACGAAATCCGAAGCCTGGGAGGTGTACACCGCGTCCACCACTTCGACGGAAACATCGCTGCCGTTATCGCCAAATGCGATGTTGGAAGTCACCGTCCCGCCGAACAGCACCGCCTTTTGCGAGACATAGCCCATCTTGTTGCGAAGCGCGCCCTGTTCGTATTGATTGACATTGATACCGTCGACGAGCACTTCTCCTTCGCTAGCATCGTAGAAGCGGGGGATCAGGTTGACTACGGTGCTTTTGCCGCAGCCGGTCGAACCGATGAAGGCGACAGTTTCGCCTTTTTTCGCTGTAAAGCTGATGTCTTTGAGGACATAATCCTCCGCATCGGGATATTTAAAGCTGACATTTCTGAATTCAACCTCGCCGGCAAGCTTGGAAGGAGAGGCAGTCAGCGATCCGTTAGACAGGCTTGGCTTCGTATCCAGCACTTCGTTGATCCGTTTGGCCGAGACATGGGCGCGGGGCATTAGAATGAAGATCATGATCAGCATCATAAAAGCCATAACGACCTGGATCGCATAGGAGGAGAAGACGATCATGTCCGAGAACAGCCCCATTTTGGCACTCATATCGGCGGCTTGAATCAATGACGCGCCTACCCAATAAATAGCGAGGCTCAGACCGCTCATAATCATGGTGATGCTTGGCATGAGCACGGCCAGCACGCTGTTCGCGAACAGGTTCGTCCGGGTAAGCTCATGGTTGGCCTCGCCGAACTTGTCTTCCTGATAGCCTTCCGCATTATAGGCACGGATAACGCGCAGTCCGGTCAGGTTCTCCCGGGACACCCGGTTCAGGTTATCCGTCAGCTGCTGCAGCTTCTGGAACTTCGGCAGAACGAGCACGACGCAAATACCGACGATCAGGATGAGCACACCGACGGCAATGCCAGTCGTCAGCGACCACTGCCAGCTTCTTCCGGTAATCTTGAGCAGCGCCCACACCGCAAGGATCGGAGCCTTCACCAGCAGCTGCAATCCGATGACAATCAGCATCTGCACCTGTGTAATGTCATTGGTCGAGCGGGTAATCAAGCTGGCTGTTGAGAAGCTGTTGATTTCCTCCATCGAGAAGGATTGCACTTTATCGAAGAGCTTGGAGCGCAATCGGGAAGAGAAGTTGGCCGCGATCCGGGCAGCGATGCCGGCTACAACGATCGAGGTCGCCAGACTCCCGAGTGCACAGAGCAGCATCCAGCCGCCGGTGGATATAATTTCGCTCATTTCGCTTCCCGGTGTCTGAACAAGCCGGGTAATCTCGCTCATATAATCGGGCAATTCCAGATCCAGCCACACCTGGGCAACGATGAAGAGTATGCTGACGCCGAAGAGAGCCCATTCCTTCGGGTTCAAGTATTTAAGTATTTTGACCATAAGTCCGACTCCTTTGTGTGATGATGATTGTATGGTACCGGAAGAACATAAACTGAACGTTAACTTTTCTGAAAAAAGAAAAGAGCTTTGAAAAACCTCGCGGTTCTTTCAAAGCTCTGTTTAATTCAGATGTCTCCGGGGTTATTTTGAGGCTTCGGACGGCAGTGTGACGATAAATGCGGTTCCGCGGTCGGGTTCACTCTCGCAGACAATCGTCCCGCCATGCAGATTCACGATTTGCTGCACAATGGTTAGGCCAAGACCGTTGCCCGCCGCCGAATGGGATGTGTCTGCCTGATAGAATTTATCGAAGATTCTGGGGACGGTCTCCGGATCGATCCCGCTTCCAGTATTGCGGAAGACCATTTCCAGCAATCCTGCGGGTCGCTTCATCTCAATGGTAATCGTTCCATGCTCAGGTGTGAACTTGATCGCATTATCCAGCAGATTAAGCCAGACCTGATTGAGCAGCTCCTTGTTGCCGGACAGGGAATAATCATGGAGATGGAGATCGAGGTCCAGATGTTTCTTCTCTATTTTGGCAGCTAACAGCAGTACGCACTGGCGAATTTGCTCTCCGACGTTAACCATTTGCTTATCCGTCAGAATCGTCTGTGTCTCAATCTTCGACAGCTCCAGCACATTGGAGGCCAGCGAGGCGAGTCTGGCGGATTCCTCAATGACGATATCAAGGTATTCGTCCCGTTCTTCCCTGGATAGGTCATCGTATTTCAGGATTTCGGCAAAACCTTTGATGGAGACAATGGGCGTCTTGAATTCATGGGAGAAATTGTTTACGAAGTCGGTGCGCAAAATCTCGATGCCGCCAAGCTCCTCAGCCATCCGGTTAAAGTTCTCGGAGAGAATCCGGTATTCGGGAGGATTCTTCAAATGCAGACGCGCGGAGAAGTCGCCGGCCGCCAGCTGCTTGGTTGCTTCAATAAATTCGCGGATGGACTTAACCATCCTTCGGCTGGCAAAGCCGGATATCGTAGTCCCGATCATAATGCAGGATATCAAAATAATGATAGGCAGTACGATTCCGCCTCTGGCGATCTCATCATTAATCAATCCGAAAAAATGCGCCAGAAAAAACAGTACGCCGGTAATGACGACGGTAATGAGGAAAATAAAGAAAACCATCAGTGAAAATAAGACCGACAGGGTGATTTTTGCTCTGATCCATACGCCCAGTCTGCGCATCAATGCCGCACCGCCTTATATCCGAGACCGCGGACGGACACCAGCTCGAACTCGGGATATCCTTCGAACCGCTTCCGCAGGCGGTTGATATGCACGTTGACCGTAGTGTCCGTGCTTTCACTTTCCATCCCCCAGATTTCATCCATCAGCTGGATGCGGGTGAAGATGCGGTCCGGATAGGACAGCAGCTTGTACAGCAGGTAGAATTCTTTTTGCGGAAGGGTCATCTTCTCCTCGCCGCGCGTAACCGTCAAAGCATCGTAATCCAGCACCAACTTGCCTACAACCAGCTTCCGAGCACTGGCAATCTGGGAACGGCGGAGCAGGGCCTGAATCCGGAGCAGCATCTCCTCGGTATCAATCGGCTTGGTCATATAATCGTCGGTCCCAAGGCGGAAGCCTTTCTTCTTATCCTCTGGAAGATGCTTGGCGGTAGCCATCAGAATCGGAATCAGGCTGCCGGAATCCCGAAGCTCCTTGGCGAACTCGTACCCGTCCATGTTCGGCATCATAATATCAAGGATGATGAGGTCGATATGCTGCTGTTCGAGCACATCCATTGCCCGGACGCCGTCTTCAGCGGTGGACACCTGGTATCCCTCGCGTTTCAGCACGGCTTCAAGCAGTCTTCTGGCATGCCGGTCATCTTCCACAACTAAAATATGGATCATTGGGTTCACTCCAGTGATTTGATCATTTCATACACAGGATCAGCGCATCTAGCCTTATCATAACCACCACGAAGAGGGTTAGGCAAGAAATGTACATATTGACTTATTCAGAAATCCAGGATAAAATCACGGAGTGATTTAGTAAATTAGTAATTTAGTAAATCACTAAAATCAGTGAGGTGAAGACATGTTCTCCAATCGATATGTTCGAACGATTATCTTTTCTCGGGTCCTTCTGCAGCTGGGCATTTGGATTCGTAATTATGCCGTCCTTCTGTATGTTACCGATTTGACAAGCAATAGCCCGGTCTATGTATCCCTGATTTCGGTTGCGGAATTTGCTCCGATCTTTCTGTTTGGGCTTATCGGCGGGACCTTTGCGGACCGATGGCGGCCGAAGCGTACAATGGTGTGGAGCGATCTGTTGTCTGCCTTATCCGTCGCGGCAGTGCTGCTTGTTGTAATGAATGGCGGATGGATGGCGCTTCTTATCGGATCATTTATATCTGCGAGCCTCTCTCAATTCTCTCAACCTTCAGCCATGAAACTGTACCAGCGGCATGTACCGATGGAACAATTGCAAGCCGTGATGGCGATGTCCCAAACTCTTGTTGCTGTATTTATGGTTCTGGGTCCTATGATCGGAACATTCATTTTCATACAATTCGGTATTCATGTATCCCTGATCTTGACTGCAATTTTGTTCCTTGGGTCTTCAATCGTATTATCATCGCTCCCGCGCGACGCCGAAGAGGCAGCATCCGGTGGAACAGGGAGCTTCATGAAGGAGCTGATGTCCGGACTGCGGTATGTCGGTTCCAATCAAGCTCTGAGAACGCTCAGCATGACGTTCGCTGCTGTCGGTCTCGCATCTGGCGTGACCCAGCCCCTTCAGATTTTCATCGTCATCGAGAAATTGGGGCTCAGCAAGCAATTCCTGCAATGGCTGGTGATGGCCAACGGGGCAGCAATGCTGGCAGGCGGCATGATAATCATTGGGATAGCCAAAAAGGTGAAGCCGCAGCTGCTGCTTATGATAGGGCTGCTGGTCACCGCAGTCTGTACAATTGGAATAGGCGCATCGTCCAATTTAGGGATAACAATCATTCTGTTAGTGATCAGCGGTTTGTTCTACCCTTGTATTCAAGGCGGAATTCAGACGCTAATTGTGCGGAATACGGAAGGGGCGTTTATTGGCCGGGTATCCGGGGCGATCACGCCTGCCTTTATGGGGATGATGGTCATTGGCATGCTCATATCCGGCTATATGAAGGAAACCTTTTCCTTGCTTGCCGTGTACGTGGTGAGCGGTGGCTTGATTATTGCCGGTGCACTTCTGCTAATCCCGCTTACTTTTGAGAGAACAAAGAAGGCCGAGAGCGGCCGGACAGCATAACGGGTAGGAGAATTATTTGAAGCAATGAATCGGTTGTAATACGGATTAACGAACATGAACTGTTGTTGAGAATAATGGAGTAGCCCCGCCTGGATCCTTTGATCTTTGCGGGTTTTTTTGGTCTGAAACTTGGCTGATATTAAAACGGGGGCATGTTGGCTCTTGCCGGAATAGCGGTATGTGTTCTACTATATGCTATAAATCATATAAAACCAATTGGTAAAAAGGTATTTATATAAATAGAAAGAAATAATCTAATTCTGAACATTCGGACAATTGTGGAGGCGAAAAAGATAAACCAGGAGATGAGGGTATGAGCAAGAAGACGGAGCAAAGGGATGCAGCGGCGCTGGCGGAGCAATTGACAGCGATCCGCCGGGAGCTGCACCGTTACCCGGAGTTGTCGGGCGAGGAATTCGAGACGACCAGGAGAATCAGGAGCTGGCTGGAGGAAGCTGGCATCGCCATCACCTCGTTACCGCTGCGAACAGGAGTCGTCGCGGAGATCGGGGGCAAGCGCGGCGGACCGATCATCGCGCTGCGGGCGGATATCGACGCGCTTCCCATACAGGAGGAGACGAATCTGCCGTTCGCTTCGTCCGTTCCGGGTAAAATGCATGCATGCGGCCATGATTTTCACGCCGCTGCGATTCTCGGCGCCGCCTTTCTGCTGAAGGAGCGAGAGGACGAACTGCCGGGCACCGTTCGGCTGCTGTTTCAGCCGGCGGAGGAGAAGGGGGCCGGCGCCCGCGAGATCATCGAGAGCGGCGCGTTTGAAGGAGTTTGCGCGGTGCTGGGGCTGCATAACAAGCCGGATCTGCCGGTCGGCACCGTCGGCATCAAAGGTGGGCCGCTCATGGCGGCGGCGGACGGCTTCAAGGTTGAAGTGAAGGGCAAAGGCTCGCATGCCGCCGTTCCCGAGGCTGGTCTTGATCCGATTGTAGCGGCGGCGCATATCATCACGGCGGCTCAGTCGATTGTCAGCCGCAATGTCAGCGCGCTCGGTAGTGCCGTTGTCAGTGTGACCAAGCTGAGCGGCGGGACGGCGTTGAACGTTATCCCGGAATATGCGGTGCTGGAAGGCACGATCCGCACCTTCGATGAAGGAGTTCGCGCCCATGTGCTGGAGCGGTTCGAGCAGGTGGCCGTCGGCGTGGCCGCCGCGCTTGGAACGAGCGCAAGCGTGCAATGCAGTGTGGGGCCGCCACCGGTCGTCAACGATGGAGTCCTGGCGGAGCTGGCTTGGGAAGAAGCTGAACGTCTGGGACTGGCGCCCGTGGTTCCGGTACCGTCCCTGGCGAGTGAGGATTTTGCTGTGTACCAGAAGGAGGCGCCGGGGCTGTTCGTTTTCTTTGGGACCTCGGGACCAGAGGAGTGGCATCATCCGGCCTTTGATCTGGATGAGCGCGCGCTGCCGCTGGCCGCGGACTTTTTCGCTAGCCTTGCGTTCAGAACCCTGTCGCATTTCTAAATGAACTACAAATCAAACAGGATCGGGAGGAATAATAAATGAGCAATATCGACATTCAAGCCTATCTGGATACGCATAGCAAGCTGGTTCAGGCCGTCGACGGATTGAGCGAGGAAGAACTGAAGTGGAAGGAAAATCCGGCCAAATGGAGTATCACCGAGGTGCTTGCCCATCTGAGCGACCACAATATCGTCGTATCCTTCCGGATTCGCGATATTCTGGCAGACACCAAGGCTCAGCTTCCGGCGTTCGAGCAGGATAAATGGGTTGCCGGGCAGCGGGCTAATGAGAGCAGCGCAGCTCATATTTTGGACGCTTTCCAGGCGCTTCTCCGCTATAACAGCCTTTTGTTCGGCAGACTGAGCGATACGGAGCTGGACAAGAGCGGCATTAACATCAAGGGTGAGACGGTGCGGATTCGCGATATCATCGCCGGATTTACCAAGCATGTGCACACGCATCTTGCCCAGATCGGACGAATCAAGCAGGCATACGGCAATCGGCTGGCTTCAACCGACATCGAGTCGCTGTAAAAGGGGACAGGCAAAGCGCATTTGGTTCGCTGAACGAAGGAAGGATGCCTCCTTTTTCCTGATTACTTAAGGTGTGGATGGACGTGTTTAGGTTGTTTGCAGATTGTCCGACGAATATTAGAAAGCTCAGGGTTCTCTTTTCTGGTACATCCCTTTTATAATCAAGAACAGGGAGCAGCTAGAGAGGAGCCGATCATAATGGAAGTACAAACGATATCTGTACAGGGAACAGGAGTCTGGAACGAGGACGCGCTCATTGTTCACAAGGCAGCGCATCTGTACGGGGTGGCGGACGGGGCAACCTCCCTGGTGCCCTTCCGTGGACCCGAAGGCGAGACCGGCGGAAGAATGGCTTCCCAACTGCTGAAGCGTTATTTCGAGGAGATTGACCCTGCGGATGAACGGAGTTTGGAGTACCTGATTCGGGAAGGTAACCGGCTTCTTGGTGAAGTGATGACAGCCAGCGGGATTCAAATGGACGAGAAGGATCAGCTATGGACATCGGGCGCCGCCATCGTGCGGATCAGGGAGCATTATATTGAATATGTCCAAGCCGGGGACTGCATGATCATGGCTGCATATGCGGATGGAAGTATCCGTGCTATAACACGGGACCATGTGGCTCATATCGATCAGGAAGCGAAGAGAATCTGGAGACAGGCCATTCGTCGGGGGATCAAATCCAAAGATGAATTGTGGGAATTGGTGAAGCCGCAGATTGTGCAAAATAAAGCCAAAATGAATACGGATCACGGGTACTCGGTGCTTAATGGCAGGCCGGAAGCGGAGCATTATATCGAGTATGGCAAAATCAACCGTATTCAGCTGACAGGTCTGCTCCTGCATACGGACGGGCTCTATTATCCGGAAGAGGAGAGCGGGGATGTGGTGCGCAATACCGGGGAATTGCTGATAAGGCAGATAGCCGATACCGGGCTTGAACGATATGCCGAATGGCTGATCGAAGCCGAGAACGGCGATCCGGAATGTATCCGGTATCCGCGCTTTAAAAAATCCGATGATAAGTCCGGAATACTCATGTGCAGGATGAATGAATAATCTGAACGAGGATTGTCTTCCACACGGACAAGCAGTCCCGCTCTTGTAGATTACTGAGACCGATTTCTACCCGGACTTTCAAGATGGGGAGAAATCGGCCTCTTTTTTACCAAAACACCTTGACATCCATATACATTCAATTCAATATGGATAGAAATAATAATCCATATTTTTCTAAAGCAATAATCTTATGCAGGGAGCTGTAATAACGAATGAAGCCTATTCTATTAACAGGGATTAGAGCAACCGGACTTCCCCATATCGGGAACTACTACGGCTCGATCAAGCCATTATTAACAATGCAGGATGAATTCCGGATTTATCAATTGATTGCCGATTTGCATGCGATTCCGCATGTAAGGGATGGAGCGCTGCTGAACCATCATGTTCGCTCCATTACCGCTTGCTATTTATCCTGCGGACTGGATGTACAACAATCCGTACTATGGAGACAGTCTCAGATCCAGGAGATGGCCTGGGTGTCGCTAATCCTAATGTCCTTGATTTCGGTGGATGAGCTTGATGCTGAAATGAAGCTGACGGCTAATAAAGATATCGACATGCTCAGCGGCATATATCCGGTATTAATGGCTGCCGATACGCTCATGATGGGGGCTGACCTGGTCTTTGCCGGCAGAGATCATGAGACGGGGCTTGATTTTGTCAGCCAACTGGCTCAAAGATTCAACTCCATGTATGGAGAAGTTCTGACAGTACCAAGGCCGTATTTCCCTGATCTGAACCATATGGTACGAGGACTGGATGGCCGGAAAATGTCAAAATCATTCAATAACACGATTTCCTTATTGGATTCGGAGGACGATCTGTACCAAAAAATTCAGAGCATTAGTGGCGCCGATGAGGCGGAGAGCCTTGACATACTCACGGATTTACGATCCCTTACGGCAGATGATCATCCTCGTGCCGTTACTACGGATCTCAAAGAGGCAAAGCAGCTGTTATTCGACGAATTAAACCGTGAACTGAAGCCGATCCGTCAGAAATATGCAGAATGGATCGGTCAACCGGATGTTCTGGACCGTATTTTGCAGGATGGGGCTGACGCCGCAAGGGAGCAGGCGAACAAGAAATTGGGCCTTCTTATGAACAGTGTGGGGCTGTTCAGCAGAACTCGCAGCAAATAGTCAGACCATCATGGAACTCATGAGAAACTTATGAGAGGCTGCTATCATCGGAGTTGGGCGGAAGCGAGAACATTTATTACGTCTCATGGATACAACGATAAGACAGAACGCCTGCCGCATACCGATGCCGCAGGCGTTTTTGTGTAGGGAAAAAAGAGGGAGAGCTTGACAATTCGCTTAAAATTGTGTATAAATAAATTGTACACAATATAATTTATCGAAATATAAAACCGTCGCTGATCAAGACGCCCTGACCTCGAACTGTACATGTGAATCGGACGAATAGAGAGGAGAGCTTAACATGAGAGTGGAATACGATGTTTTTACCGGAGAGAAATTGCGTCAAAGTCTGAAATCTTCACCGGCGTATATCAAGCTGGTTAACGAAGCGGAGGGCTGCTCTGCGGGAGGCATGTTTACTCTTCATCTGCTGAGCGAACCTTCACCTACCGATGTACGGGTTCAATCCCCTGATTTCGATTTCCTGGTGGATCGGCAAGAGCAGATTCTGTTCGACGATGTGATGAGACTTCAAGCCGACGAGACTTTCCCTAGCTACCGGCTCAGCAGCGATTCGATGCTCTTCAGCAACCATGTTGTGGTTAAGGATAAGAGACTGGCTTAATCCCTTATACAATGATAAGGAGCGGGCAGTGCCGATTCAGGCACTGCCCTCTGTGCGTTCCGGCATGTCGGACGCAAGGTATCATCTCAGACTCGATGGCGTTCGATTCATGACCTGACGGAATACCCGGTTGAAGGTACGCACATTGGTAAAGCCGCATTCCAGAGCGATTTCAAGCATGGTCATATCGGTAGACAAAATCAGCTCTTCGGCCTTGCGAGCCCGCAAATGGTTCAAGTAAGTAAGGAAGCTCATCCCGGCGATGCTCTTGAAATAGCGGGAGAAGTGAAAAACACTCAGGTTCGCCTGCTTCGCCGCGTCCTCAAGGGTAACGGGATGTTGAAAGCCGGATTCCAGCCAGTCGAAGACCTCCTGCATGATCTTCATGCCGACGATCCGGCGTTTGTCTCGCTGCTGATCCGCCGGAATGCAATCGGCATGCCTCAGCACAAGACCGGACAACTCGTACAGAAGGCCGGTGACGAGCATCTCGTATCGGGGCTTCTTCAAATCCGCCTCCTGCCTGATCTCCTCCATCAAATCTCCCAGCATTTCGGTTAACCCCTCACCAGGCTCCCCGTTCCGGTCATCGGACCGGAGAATAAAAGGGGAGGCCAGGCGCACCTCGCGCGGCCATCCGCCTGGGCTCCCGATCAGCTGCGGGGGGAAGATCAGCAGCAGAATTTCGGAATGGTGCTCCCTGCTGTCGTAGAAGTGGATATCTCCGCTGCCGCAGACGGCAATGTCTCCCTTCCGAAGAATACGCGTCTCGGAATTGACGCCCATGCGGATCACGCCTTCCCGAACGCACATCAGCTCGATATCGTTATGCCAATGTGCCAGGAAGCTGATATTCCGGATCGGCTCGACCTGAATCGGAAGTGACGCCCCATACATCCGGTTCTCATGAAATGCCTTCATACTTCCTCCCTCAACTCTCCTCTTGTCTACAATGCCACTGTCGCCTGCAAATCTATCATTTACTCAAAATGTAGCAAAAATTGACCAGGATATCAACGGAAATGGCGAGATTCGGAAAGCGCTTTGACTTACAATTTTCTTGAGTCAGATAACGGGGCATCCTGCCTCAATAGCTAAAGGAGAGAGTAGGTATGGCTAAAAAGGCGCTAATTGTTCAAGGGGGCTGGGATGGACATGAGCCTGTACAGGTATCAGAGGTCTTTGCCGGCATATTGCGTGAAGAAGGCTTTGAGGTCGAGGTGTCGGACACGTTGGACAGCTTCAGGGACGAGGAGAAGCTGCTCGGTCTGAACCTGATTGTTCCCATCTGGACGATGGGGGAAATCAGCGGTGAACAACTGCAGCCGGTACTTAAGGCAGTAGAGTCAGGGGTAGGGCTTGCCGGCTGTCACGGCGGGATGTGCGACGCCTTCCGCAACAGTGTGGAATGGCAATTTATGACCGGATCGCAATGGGTGGCGCATCCATTTAACGACGGAG
This sequence comes from Paenibacillus sinensis, assembly GCF_019904155.1. Lineage (GTDB taxonomy): Bacteria > Bacillota > Bacilli > Paenibacillales > Paenibacillaceae > Paenibacillus_AQ > Paenibacillus_AQ sinensis. The sequence continues at coordinate 34,839 of NZ_JAHCMB010000070.1, read as the reverse complement.
TGGAATACGAGGTGAACATCGTTTCTTCCGCATCGAGTTCCATCGTGGAAGGCATGTCCGATTTCATTGTAAAGTCGGAGCAGTATTATTTACATGTCGATCCGGCCGTTACCGTGCTGGCGACAACAACCTTTCCACGGAGCGAAGGACCGCATTCCGCCAACGGCATCATCACCATGCCGGTCGTGTACACAAAGCGCTGGGGAGAAGGCCGGGTCTTCTATAACTCGCTCGGACATGTCGTCTCGGTCTTTGATATTCCCGAAGCTGCCGAGCTGATGCGAAGAGGCTTTCTGTGGGCTGCCAAATAACGAGAGCGGGGGAGACAGGTGTGAGAAAAGCGAAGATTGGCATTATCGGCGTCGGAAATATCAGCGGTATTTATCTGGAGAATTTGACGAAGAATTTCCTGAACACGGAAGTGTATGCTTGCGCCGACCGGGATGAGGACAAGGCGCGGGGAGCCGCCGAGACCTATGGCATTCCCCATGTCCTGACGACGGAGGAGCTTCTTGCCGACCCGAATATTGAGATTGTGCTGAATCTGACCACCCCGGCCGGGCATTTCGAGATTTGCCGCGAAGCTCTGCTGTCCGGCAAGCATGTGTATGTGGAGAAGCCGCTGTCTCTGTCCCTGGAGCATGGCACGGAGCTGGTCGCTCTGGCCAGGGAGAAGAACCTGATGATCGGCTGCGCGCCGGATGCCTTTCTCGGTGCCGGGCTGCAGCTGTGCCGGAAGCTGATCGACGACGGATTTATCGGCGATCCGGTAGCGGCGACGGCGTTCATGGTATGCCACGGGCACGAGAGCTGGCATCCGAATCCGGAATTCTATTATCAGAAGGGCGGCGGCCCGATGTTCGATATGGGCCCTTACTATTTAACCGCACTCGTATCTCTCCTGGGTCCGGCTGAAACCGTTTGCGGAATGACCAAGACCTCGTTCCCGCAGCGGACGATTACGAGCGCTCCGAAGTACGGCAGCATCATCGACGTTGAGGTTCCCACGCATGTCGCCGGAACGGTGCAGTTCGCCGGCGGAGCCGTTGCCTCGATCATTACGAGCTTCGACGTCTGGAGCAGCCAGCTGCCCCGGATCGAGATATATGGCTCAAGAGGAACGCTGCTTGTTCCGGACCCGAATACATTCGGCGGCCCAGTGCTGCTGCGGCCGGCGGGGGCTTCCGAATTTATGGAGATTCCGCTCATTCATTCCTATGATGAGAACAGCCGCGGCATCGGCGTCGCCGACATGGCCCGCTGCATTGAAACCGGAGGCACGCCGAGAGCGAATGGAGAACTGGCCAACCATGTGCTGGAAATCATGCACGCTTTTCACGTAAGCTCGGATTCAGGCCAGTATATCTCTCTCACTACAGGCTGCGAGCGTCCGGCGCCGCTTGCGCCGGGACTGCTTCGCGGAGAAGTGAAGTAGGCTATCTAGGAAGTGAAAAAGTGTTGAAGATGCTTTGACCTTTACAATCCGCAACCCAATCGGTATAATGACCTAGAATTGTATATGGGATTTATGAGGAGGAGCCTGCCACCAGCGGGCTCTTTTTGTCTTGTTTAATGGAAATAATAGGAAAGTATTCTGTGATGGACTAATAAACCACTATTAGAAAGGAGTTCGGGTCCGTGCTGCATTTGGCTGTACTGCTGCCTTTTTTAGCCGCCGCTTTGATTCCGCTGACCCGGCGTCTGCCGCGTCTGCACACAGGCTGGGCGGCACTGCCCGTTCCGGCGGCGCTGTTTCTGTACTTTGCGGTCAGGCTTCCCGGTAACCGGGAAGGAGAGCCGTTGTCGGCGATCGTCCACTGGATGCCGTCGCTCGGAATCGACCTGAGCTTCGTGCTCGATGGTCTCAGTCTGGTGTTCGCACTGCTGATCAGCGGTATCGGAATACTCGTCATTATTTACTCCATTCATTATCTGGACAGAGGGCTGGAGAACATCCGGCATTTCTATGTCTATCTGCTGTTGTTCATGGGGGCGATGCTGGGCGTTGTCCTGTCCGACAATTTGATGGTGCTCTACGGATTCTGGGAGCTGACCAGCATTGCCTCATTTCTGCTGATCGCTTTCTGGAACCGTAGAGAGAGATCCCGCTACGGGGCGCTGAAATCCATGCTGATCACCGTCTTCGGCGGACTCGCCATGTTCGGTGGCTTCAATCTGCTGTATGTCATGAGCGGGACTTACAGCATCCGGGAGATTACCTTACAGGTGCAGACGATCAGTCCGGAACCAATGTTCATCCCGGCGATGCTGCTCATTCTGCTGGGAGCCTTCACGAAGTCGGCGCAGTTCCCGTTCCACATCTGGCTGCCGGATGCGATGGAGGCGCCGACCCCGGTCAGCGCGTATTTGCACTCGGCGACGATGGTCAAGGCGGGCCTCTATCTGGTGGCACGGCTTACCCCCGTCTTCGGCGGGCATGCGCAGTGGTTCTGGCTCGTGTCCCTGACGGGCCTCGTGACGCTTCTCTACGGCTCGTTCCAAGCGATCCGGCAGACCGACCTGAAAGCCCTTCTGGCATACTCGACAATCAGCCAGCTTGGACTCATCATGTGTCTGCTCGGCCTGGGCTCCGCCGCCTTCTTCTTCCGGGGTGGAGAAGAGGCGATTGCTTACACCGCCGCTGCTTCGGCTGCCGTCTTCCATCTGATCAACCATGCGGTCTTCAAAGGATCGCTCTTCATGGTGGTCGGCATTGTCGACCATGAGACCGGCACCCGCGATATACGCAAGCTGGGCGGCCTGATGTCCCTGATGCCCGTTACGTTCACTATATCGGTTATCGGCTCGTTCTCGATGGCAGGCTTGCCGCCGTTCGCCGGATTCCTGAGCAAGGAGATGTTCCTTGCTGCTGTCCTGCATATCCGGGAGCTGGACATTCTGAACGTCCAGTTCGGGTTGCTGGAATTTCCTGTAATCGCATGGATCGCCAGCGTTCTGACCTTCGTGTACAGCCTGATCCTCTTGTTCGGGACATTCGGCGGGAAATTGCAGAGAGAGAAGCTGGGCAAAATTCCGCATGAAGCTTCGCCCGGTCTCTATCTGCCTCCCGTCATCCTGGTCTCGCTTGCGCTCGTCTTCGGACTATCGCCCAATCTGCTGTCGCATTCGCTGATTGAGCCTGCCATGCTGTCTATTTACCAGGGGCTTGGCAATAACCTGGTTCCGTCCGGGGAAGCCTTCGATGTCTCCATCCATTTCTGGCATGGCTGGACGCCGGAAGTGTTCCTGACTCTTGGAATCATCGCTGCCGGAATTCTGGTGTTCCGGGTTTACCGCCGTCTGCCGCTGCTGAATAAGGAGTCCGGCGGGCGGAATTATCTGAGCCGACTATACGATATCGCTCTTAAGGGACTGGAGTCCGGCTCGGCGCGTCTGACCGATCTCTATATGACCGGTTCCCGGCGGCATTACCTTCTATATATATTTGGATTTTTCATACTGGCGCTCGGGGGGGCGCTTCTGCTGAAGCCGGGCCTGTCGCTTGGGCTGAAGACGTATGCGCCGGTGTCTTTTTACGAGTATGTCATCATCGCCGTTATGCTGGGGGCCGCAATCGCTGTGCCTTTTGCCAAATCCCGGATTGCCGCCATTCTGCTCTCCGGAGCTGTCGGTTATATGGTCACGCTGCTGTTCGTGCTATTCCGGGCTCCCGATCTTGCCTTGACGCAGATGATGGTCGAGACGGTGTCCGTCATCCTGTTCCTGCTGTGTTTCCGGCATTTGCCGAAGCTGAAGCCCGAGAGGGTCAAGCCGAGAGCGAAGCGGATCAACTGGATCATTTCGGGTGGGGTCGGACTGATTGTGACGTTCATCGCGCTCGCTGCCATGGGAAGCAGCCCGTTCGAGCCGATTTCAGAGTTTTTTCTGAAGGAAAGCTATTCCCAGGCCGGAGGCAAAAATGTCGTCAACGTCATCCTCGTCGACTTCCGCGGCTTCGATACCCTGTTCGAGATCATGGTGCTGGGCATCGCATCGCTTGCCGTCTACGGTCTGATTCGCCTGCGGCTTGAGCCCGGAGACGCCAAATCTACAATCCAACGGCCTGCGTTCTCACCGCAAGCGGGCTTTCCGGCAAGCAGCAATGATGTCATTCTGCGCACGATGAGCAGCGTCATTGTCTATCTGATTCTGGCATTTGCCTTGTATCTGTTCTTCGCGGGACATAACCATCCCGGGGGAGGCTTTATTGCGGGACTGATGACTTCGGCCGCACTGATCCTGCTGGGATTTGTCAGCGGTCTGGATACACTCCGCAAGGCGCTGCCCGTGAATTACCGCGTTCTGACGGCGGCCGGACTTGTGATTGCTATTCTAACCTCCGCCGGCTCGTTTGCCTTTGGAGCGCCGTTCCTGAGCCATGCCTTCGGCCATTTCGAACTGCCGGTGCTGGGTGATACCGAACTGGCAACCGCCGTTCTGTTCGACCTTGGCGTGTATTTGGCGGTCGTCGGGGTGACGATGAATATGATCACAACGATAGGGAGGGATCGATAATGGAACTGGTCATGGCCGTGGCTGTCGGCATTCTGTTCATGCTCGGCGTCTATCTCATCCTGTCCAAAAGCCTGCTGCGCGTCATCCTGGGCACCTCCCTGTTAACGCATGGCGTGCATCTGCTCCTGCTGACGATGGCAGGACTGAAGCGGGGCGCTCCCCCGCTTCTCGGCGGAGAAGCGGATGCCTACACCGATCCGGTGCCGCAGGCGCTGATCCTGACCTCAATCGTCATCAGCTTTGGTGTCACTGCTTTTTTCCTGGTTCTGGCCTACCGGGCCCATCAGACAGTCCCGGAGGATGACGGAGGCGGAGCAATAGAAGGAGACGGAAATGGAGAGAGAGAAGGAGGGGAGAGCCCATGAGCAACCTGCTTATCATGCCGGTCCTGATTCCGCTCTGCGCCGCCGTTCTGCTGATCTTCCTGAAGGAGAAGCTGAGGATGCAGAGACTGGTTGCCGCGCTGGCTTCTATCCTGAGCATTGCCGCTGCACTAATTCTGATCGGCCGGATTCACCGGCATGGCATTCAAACGCTGCACATGGGAGGCTGGGCCCCGCCTTATGGCATCGTGTTCGCCGGCGATATGCTGGCCGGGCTGCTCGTACTGACGACGGCGATTACGGGAGCCGCCGTCCTGCTGTATTCGTTCTATACCATCGGTCCCGAGCGGGAGCGGAACTATTATTATGTGTTCTTTCATTTTCTGCTGGTCGGAGTGAACGGTTCCTTTCTGACCGGCGATATCTTCAATCTGTTCGTCTTCTTCGAGGTGCTGCTGATTTCGTCCTATGCCTTGATTTCCCTTGGCGGAACCAGAGCACAGCTTCGGGAGACGGTGAAATACCTCTTGATCAACATTGTGTCTTCGACGCTGTTCGTAGCTGCGGTCGCCTATCTGTACGCCGCAGTCGGCACTCTCAATATGGCGCAGCTCTCGCAGCGCATTGCCGAGGCAGGGCAGGGAGGCGTGCTGAATGTGATTGCCCTGCTGTTTCTGATCGTATTTTCGCTGAAGGCGGGGCTGTTCCTGTTCTTCTGGCTACCGGAATCGTACAGCGCACCGCCGCTGGCCGTAAGGGCATTGTTCGGGGCGCTGCTGACCAAGGTGGGGCTGTATGCCATTCTCCGGACATTCACGCTGATCTTCGCTTACGATCCCGGATTCACGACTCCGTGGATTGCCGGGATGGGCGCGGCAGCCATGATTCTCGGGGGCATTGGGGCGGCGGCTTACACCGATATTCCCCGCATCCTGAACTACAATGTCATTATCAGCGTGGGCTTTGTCGCTCTGGGGCTTGCGGCGGCGACTTCCGATTCGCTTGACGGGGCGTTGTTCTATCTGATGCATGATATGCTGTCCAAGGGGCTGATGTACATGCTGGGCGGGATTATTATTATGCTGGGCGGGAGCGAGAAGCTGGAGGATATGGGGGGGATGCTCCGCCGTTATCCCCTGATCGGCTGGATGTTCTTTGTACTCGCACTTGCGATTGCGGGCATTCCTCCGCTCAGCGGCTTCGCAGGCAAGGTTCTGATTATTAGAGGAGCGCTGGACCGAGGGATGCTGATACTATCACTAATCGGTCTGGCTTCAAGCTTTCTTGTTCTGTATTCGCTGATCAAAATCTTTATGCTGGCCTTCTGGAGAAACGAGCCTGCAAGAGAATATCCGAAGGTTCGGGCGAAGGGAGCAACTGCCGCTGCGGCGGGCCTGCTAGTAATTGTTGTCGCGATGGGCCTCGGTTCGGAGCGTGTGTATGAATATGTAGCGGAAGCCGGAACGGTAATGGCCCATCCCCAGGCTTATATAGAAGCCGTACTGAAGGAGTAGATGAACATGGCCTATCAGATCGGTCTAAATCTAATGATTGCTGTATTGTGGATGCTCCTGAATGATAACTGGACGGGAGCGGGCTTGGCTGTCGGGTATGTGATTGGGGCGGCCCTGATCTTTCTTTTTCGAAAATTCGGGCATCAGCCCTTCTATCTCAGACGGGTGTGGGCGGTCGTGAAGCTGCTTGGTATTTTTACGAGAGAGCTGGTCAAATCGGGTATTGCGGTGATCCGGAACATTCTGCGTCCGAAGCTGGACATATCGCCGGGAATCTTCGCTTATGAGACCAGGCTTCATACGGATTGGGAAATTACGATTTTGTCCTGCCTGATCTGCCTGACGCCGGGTACGCTGACGCTCGAAGTGTCGGGAGACAAGCGAATGCTGTACATCCACGCCATGGACATTCAGGATGCCGGTTCGCTGTGCGAGGAAATCCGAAGCACGTTCGAACAAGCGATTGCGGAGGTGACGGCGGTATGAAGGATATTTTGCTGAACATATCGATGGGGGTGCTTGCACTCTCCATCCTGGCTTGTCTGTACCGGCTGCTGAAGGGACCGACGCCTTCCGACCGGATCGCCGCGCTGGATACGATCGGTATCCTGCTGCTGACCATGATTGCTATTCTGGGCATCCTGCTTGGCATGAAGGATTTTATCGGGATCGCGCTTGTCATCGGCATTTTGACATTTATCGGAACGGCAGCTTTGGCGAGATATATCGAAAGGGGTGTTGTGATTGAATCTGGAGACGATGAAGAACTTGGCTGAGCTGCTGGCAGCGGTTATGGTGCTTATCGGAGCCGTTATCTGCGGAATCAGCGCATTCGGACTGGTGCGTCTGCCGGATGTCTATCTGCGGTCCCATGCGGCGACCATGAGTGCGACGCTTGGTGTGGCAGGCGTGCTGACGGGCGTCTTTATCCTTGACTGGATCTCATCCGGAACAGCAAGCTTCAAGCTGCTGCTTGTCATTGTGTTTGTCTTTATTACCTCTCCCGTTGCCGGGCATCTCAATGGCCGAGCAGCCTACCGGTCCGGGGTTCCGCTGTGGAAGAACAGTATGCACGATGAATTGAAGCCTGTGCTTGCTCAGACGGAACAAGAGAAAACGGCCAGCGGGGTGAAGGACTCAAGGTAAACGGATTTGAAACAGAAACTGTAATCGAAATCTCCTGGGATTGACGCAGGGGCGGTTGGGGATTGTAAAAAATCCCGAAGGGGAAGCAAGACGATTCTCCTTCGGGACTATGTGGCAGGTTAGTGGTTAGTTCGGCTACATCGTTACAGAATTTCTCCCTCGTCCGGGTTGACCAGCTTTCGAAGCAGGTCATCCTGATCATCCCATCCAGTCAGGGCGAGATCCTCGTCGAAGATCCGGTAAGCAGGGATGTCTTTCCTGGACCGCTCTTCATTGTTGAGTCCGTTCAGGACTGCTTGATTCATGTCATTCTGGCAATATGCTTGTGCTTGCAGCATCTCCATCACTCCTTCGCTCATCGTTTGGGATTGTGAGGAAGCCATATCAATGCCATCAGTACGTCAGAGTGGGGGAACAAAAAAAGACCCTTAACAAGGGTCTCTGGTTTATTAACCGCATGAAAATAGACCCATCCACTGCTGACGGGGTTAGCTGACGGACTCGGGTAAGATGGTACCCTACACTCCAAAAGGAGTGATTCGCCCCAATTGATTGGTTCCCCCGCTTCTCAGATTGAAGTATCTGAAAATTAAGCGTAGTTCAAGTATAATCCAATCTCTTTCTAAAAGTCAAAGCTTATCTTGCATAAATTCGGGCTTTGCTCCATCCAGCGCTCTTTTGCGGCCCGTTAATTAAATTTTAAACTAATTGTAAGGGGTTTCAAACAGGCATGAGCCCAGGAAATAAAAAAAATTTAAAATGTGCAGAAGCCCGGGATGGGGAGAGAGCGTTGACCTTGGATGATCGTTTTTGGGCGGATTTTTACAAAATGCAGGGCTGGCAAGGTTTTGCGGACAATTTGTATATTCAGACTGCAGTTATTGATGACGCTTTCCCAAGAGAGAAAAGGGAATATCAGGGGAGTCTATTGGAATCGCTATCATCAAGCTCTGCGCCAGCCGCCGCTCTTGACTCTTTCAAAATGAGTTTGTTAAGGTTTTTTACAGAACATGGCGTTCAGCAAACCAAATACGAGGAGATGACCGAATTGATCAAAGCACTCATATTTGACTTCGACGGAACGATTATCGATACCGAGACAGCATGGTATACGGCTTTTAACGAAGCTTACCGCGAGCATGGCGTAGAGCTGACGCTTGAGCAGTACTCGACCTGTATCGGAACGAGCCTGAACAGCTTCAATCCCTATGAATATTTGATGACAGAACTCAACCTTCCGATCGACAAGGAGGCATTCCGGGTTTCCGTTCGGGCTAGACATCGCGAGCTGATGGAGCTTCAGAGCATGCGGCCTGGTATACAGCGTTATCTGGACGCATGCAGGAAGACCGGACTCAAGATTGGTCTTGCGTCGAGTTCCTCTGCCGAATGGGTGGAGACTTATTTAAATCAGCTTGGCATCCGCGGGTATTTCGACTGCATCCGGACTTCGGATCATGTCAAGCAGGTGAAGCCCGACCCGGAGCTCTATCTCCAGGCTCTGTCCTGCCTCGGCGTATCGCCTGATGAGGCGGTCGCGATTGAAGATTCCCCTAACGGAGCGCGTGCGGCTGCGGCTGCGGGAATGAAATGTGTCGTTACTCCGAACGAGATCACGAGCTTCCTTACGTTTGACACCCCGCATCACAAAATTGAAAGTCTGGACCTGCTCGATTTTGAACATGTGATCACCCGCCGGTGCTTCCAGGAACCGGGACTGCAGGTATAATCAGACCGCGTTGGGCCACAACCTCCGCGGAACCAGCCTATAATCAAAGGGGGACACCATATTGAGAGCCGTACATTTTGGAGCCGGCAATATCGGCAGAGGCCTGATCGGGCCGATCCTGTCGGACTCCGGGTATGAAGTATGCTTTGTCGCCAGGAATGAGAGACAGGTTGCCCAGCTCAGGGAGCGGGGACAATACCCCGTTACGCTCGCCAATGATAACCGGGACAGCTTCACGGTGGATAATGTGACCGCCATCCGGCTCGCCGATACGGAAAAGGTGGCGGAAGCCATCGCCGGTGCGGAGCTTGTCACAACGGCGGTGGGCATCACTGCTCTTAAGGACATCGCGGAGACTATCGCCCGCGGCATCGAGCTGCGGCTGAGCAGGCAGGGGATGAAGGTCAAGCCTCTGCATGTAATGGCCTGCGAGAATGGCATCGGCAGCGGCCAGCAGCTCAAAAGATCGGTCTACCGCCATATGAACAAGCCGCTCAGAGAACTGGCGGAGCGCTGTGTCGCTTTTCCGAATGTTATGGTGGACCGGATCGTTCCTGTCCAGAAGAACAAAGACCCGCTGGAAGTTCTGGTTGAGCCTTACAGCGAGTGGGTCATTCCCCGCAGCGGCCTGATCGGCGGCAGCCTTGAGCTGAAAGGAGCCCGCTACGTCGAATCCCTTGACCCCTATCTTGAACGAAAGCTGTTTACCATGAATACGGGACACTGCTGCGCCGCCTATTTTGGCTATTTGGAGGGCTGGCCGACGGTGCAGAAAGCCATGTCGGACCCCGGAGTCCGGCAGCGTGTTCATGGAGTCCTGAGGGAGACGGGAGCGGTGCTCATTCGAAAGCACGGGTTCGATCCCGCCGTCCATGAGCGCTATATCAACAAGACGATGTCCAGATTCGCCAACCCCAATTTTTCCGATAAAATCACACGTGTTGCCCGTTCCCCGCTTCGTAAGCTATCGCCCAATGACCGTCTGGTAAAGCCCGCTCTGCTGGCTTATGAGTACGGGCTGGATACTCCCAATCTGATCGTGGCTATCGCATCGGCCCTGGTCTTCGACCATCCCGGCGACCCGGAGGCTTTGTCCCTTCAGGAATCGCTGCGCACGACGGGCATTCATGCCGTCATCGAAGACAAACTCGGTATATCACCCAATCATCCGCTTCACGGCATGATCGCCGCCGCCTTCGAAAGCCTTGCTATGAACGATTCCCATCTGGCGGGAAACGCTTGCACATCGTTGTCGCCAAATGTTCTTGACTCGACATCAACTGAATAGACATCAATTGAAAACAGCGAGATAAAGGGAAAACCTGGAAAAGTAAATCACGTTCAAAGTCTGTTCAGTATATGGCAGTTAAGGTAACGTCGCATGTTTGTTTGTTGGATTCAATTCCTGAAAATTTGAAAATATTTTGTGAAAAATACGCTCTGTATTGATGCGGCTATAGCTTATGTCACATTCATCGCCGACTCCCCTTTTTATAATAGGACTAACTTTGGACGAAAAAGAGGAGTGGAAATCATGAGCAAATATGTAAAAGTGAAGAAAGATTCTTGTATCGCGTGTGGAAGCTGCGGTTCGGCGGCTCCGGAAATATTCGATTTTGACGATGATGGTCTGGCGGAAGTAATCTTTGAAGGCGACGGCAACAAAGGCGTAACCCTCATTGCCAGCGATCTGCTGGAGGAGCTTAACGAAGCTATCGATAGCTGCCCGACCAGCTGCATCAAGACGGCTGCCGCTCCTTTTGCCTGATTTTTATTTGTTGCTGCACGGCATTATCATAAATTAACCAGCAATACCCGATCCTTCAGGGTCGTTCGGTTCCAGAGAGAAACGGCGGCTTTGAAGGATTTTTTTTACAGTAAAACTGAAAGCCTTTTATTCGCTCGGCCACCTTTGATTGTGTTAAGTATAAGTCAGATTTCATGACATCATTTTCGACGGATTATCCAAAATGCTGCTGTGATGTCTTTTTCCTCATTGACCCTCCCATGAAAACAGCATTATTCTGATGAAAATCAGCAATTTATTATCTAATGAGTTATAATTAGTTATGTTTAATGTTAACTAATGTGACTTATCGGGAGGAGGAACCGTCATGTCGGATTCGGCTGTATTGAAACATCCCTGTTACAGCGAGCAGGCGCACCATCATTTTGCGCGCATGCATGCAGCAGTGGCGCCCAAATGCAATATCCGCTGCAACTACTGCAACCCGAAGTTTGACTGTGTCAATGAAAGCCGGCCGGGTGTTGTCAGCCAGGTGCTATCTCCGGAGGAGGCTGCGGAGCAAGTTGCCCGGACGATGTCCAGATTGCCCCAGTTGTCCGTTATCGGGATTGCGGGCCCTGGTGATCCACTGGCCAACGCCGATGCGGTATTCCGCACCTTCCGCCTGGTGTCGGAGCTTGACCCCAATCTTCATCTCTGCCTCAGCACGAACGGATTGATGCTGCCCGATTATGTCGGGCAAATCGCCGAGCTGGGCATTCGTCACGTCACCGTCACCATGAATGCGGTAGATCCCGCAATTGGAGCGCGTGTCTATGAGAAAGTCTTCTATGACGGAGTACTGTACAGCGGGGAGGAAGCTGCCCGTCTGCTTATCAATCGGCAGTTGCAGGGCATTGAGATGCTTGCCAAGGCCGGTGTCCTCTGCAAGGTGAACTCCGTGCATATCCCCGAGGTGAATGGGGAGCATCTGGCCGAGGTTACCCGGACGGTGAAAGAGCTCGGCGCCTTCAGCCATAACATTATGCCGCTGATCCTCTCGCCCGGCAGTTTTTATGCCCGGCAGGACTACCGGGTGCCAACCGGCGAAGAATCGGCCGCAGTGCAGCGTATATCGTCGGAGATTATGCCGGTTATGCGCCACTGCCGCCAGTGCCGGGCGGACGCGGTCGGCATGCTGGGCGACGACCTGAGCCAGGAACCGGACCGGATGCAGGACGCCGTTCTGTTCGACAAGGCCGGCAGAGCTGCGCATCAGGAGATGCTGGTCGCCCGGATGAACAAGAGTGTGGAGCCGGCCGAAGGCAGCTGGGATGGAGCCGTTAGGGTAGCCGTCGCAACCAGGGGGTCTGGTGAGATTAATCAGCATTTCGGACATGCCCGCGAGTTCCTCGTCTATGAGGCCCGGGAGTCTGGCGATTATCGTCTCGTAGGCGTGCGCAAGGTGCAGGCCTACTGCAACGGGTTGGCGAATTGCGGCGAAGAAGACGAGAACAGCGGAGTACGAATATTTGCGGAGACAGTGAATATGCTCAAGGACTGCGTCATGCTGCTCTGTTCCGGAATCGGAAAGGCTCCGGCCAGCAAGCTGAAGCATTTCGGTATCATGCCGATCGTCTGCAAGGGGGATATCGACAGTCAATTACGGAAGAATGTCCGGTTCTATCATTATTTTGCGGAAGGATGTCATTAAGAGAACGCGTAGACGGATTGAAGACAATTGAATGGCCTGGTGAAAGGGGGATGCTTAATGCCTAGAGGGAAGAACACGTTGTTCGTAGAGCCGGATTGCGAACATAACGGTCAGGCGAAGAAGGGCTGCGTCCGTCCGGGACCGGGTGAAGTCTCGCGGGGCTGTCCCGTTGCCGGTTCACTTGCCGCGCTGCTTCCAATCAAGGACGCAGCTCATCTAGTGCATGGAACTTCCAGCTGTCTGGAGAGCGGATGGCTGGAGCCCGCCGGCCGCGGCCATCACGGCGGTTTATCGGGATACGGCTTCTCCACGCATTTGAATGACAGGGATATGGCGCTTGGCGGGGAAGGGAAACTGCTGAAGGCAATCGGCTATATCGCCGAGAATTACAAGCCTCCCGCCATCTTTGTATATGCAACCTGTATTACAGTGCTCTCGATGGAAGATCTCGATGCCGTCTGCCGCGAAGCGGAAGCCGCCTTGAGCATCCCCGTCATCCCGGTTCACAGTCCGGGCTTCAGCGGAAGCAGCGGCAATATGGGCCGGAGGCTGGCGGGCGAAGCGCTGATGGACAGAGTCATCGGACAGGGGGATGAAGAGCCGGGTCATCCGGCTACTTATGATATCAATCTGATCGGCGAATACGAAGGCGGAGAGGAAGGGGCGGATATGGAGGCGCTGCTTGCCAAAGCCGGTATTCGGGTGCTGTCGCAGATTACCGGCGAGAATGTCTATGCAAGGGTAAGCCGCGCTCATCTGGCAAAGGTCAATATGGTCGTATGCAGCCGGGCTATGATTACGCTCGCCAGACGGATGAAAGACCAATACGACATTCCTTATTTCGAGGGCTCCTTCTACGGCGAGCGTGAAATCCGCTTCACGTTCCGCCAGCTTGCCTTCCATTTCGGCGATGCGGAGCTGGAGAAGAAGCTCTACCGGTACATTCGCAAGGAGGAGGAGCGGCTTCGTTCCGAGCTGGCCGATATCCGCAGGGCGCTGAAGGGTAAATCGGTGGTGCTGTACACCGACGGGACAGAGAGCTGGAGATACCTGACGCTTCTGCAGGAATTGGGGTTGAAAATTGCGGCTGTCGGCACCAACCGCAACACCCAGGAGGATATGTCCCGAATCCGGGAGAGACTTGAAGGCGGCACTGTCATCCTGAATGAGTGCGGGGATGGGAAGATTCTTCAGACCTTCAGAGAGCGCCGCGGAGATCTGATGCTGGTGAGCGGAAGAAATGAGTATGTGCCGCTCAAGGAGAGAATTCCGTTCCTGAGCCTTGCGCGGGGCCGGCACCATTCGTACGCCGGTTATGCCGGCGTGCGCCGGCTTGCCTGCGATATCCTGGACACTCTGGAGCAGCCGGTATGGAAGCTCAGCAGCAAGAGTGCGCCTTGGGAGAGATGAAGCGATGACCCTATCCAGAGAATCTGATGTTAAGCCATTGTCTGTTAATCCTTTCCGTGTCAGTCAAGCCATCGGAGGCGTACTGGCACTGCAGGGATTTTTTCGTTCCTTGCCGATTGTGTACGGCGCCCACGGCTGTATGGATGCTGTCGGCCAGCTCATTTCACAGCATTTCCGCGAGCCGGTTGCGCTCCAGAATGTGGCAATCCATGATTCCAATCTGATCTTCGGCGGAACCCAAAGCTCCCAGGAGGCGCTTGAGCTTGCGCTGAAGCAGTTCAAACCCGATCTGATCGCGCTTATCGGCACTTCGCTTACCGAGATGGTGGGTGAGGACCTGGAGAGCGATGTCAGACAATTTTTAAGCGGCGGCGGCAGTGACGCGGAGGCGCTAGTGCTGTCGCTCCAGCTTCCGGATTATGAAGGATCGCTGGAGACTGGCTATGCCCGCATGACAGAGGCTGTAGTGGAGGCCGTTATCCGAAAAAGCGGCGGCGCCGCCCGCAAGAAACGCAGGAACCGCGTGAACCTGCTGCCTGGCCCGCATCTTACACCCGGCGATGTAATGGAACTGAAAGAGATCATTTCCTCGTTCGGACTAGAAGTTCTGTGTCTGCCCGATCTATCGTCATCCCTCTGCGGTCATCTGCTCGTCGGAAGCACCGGCTTGTCAAGGGGAGGCATGCCGCTTGATTATCTGGACAAAATGCTCACTTCAAGCTGCACGATTGTGGTGGGCGGCTGTATGGAGCGGGCGGGGCGCAAGATCGAGGCGGCCGCGAATATCCCCTGTCATGTGTTTCAGGGTCTGACCGGGCTTTCGGCCTGTGACGAATTCTTTGACTTTCTGCGCCGGCTCAGCCGGACCGAGGTTCAGGTCAAGCACCGGTGGCAGCGGCAAATCCTGCTCGACAGCATGCTGGATGCCCAGAGCGTGTTTCGGGGCAAGGAGATCATCGCGGCGCTGGAGCCGGATCATCTGCTGAGTCTGTCGGAATGGTTCGGGGAAGTCGGCATCAGGTCGTTCAAGGCTGTCTCCCCTTGCACATCTCCCGTACTTGCGGATGTCCGCGGAGAATGCTGCATCGGCGATCTGGAGGATATGGAAGGTCTGGCGTCATCCGGCGCGGATTTATGGATCGGCAGCTCTTACGGCGAGCAGGCAGCGGTGCGCAAGGGGATAGCTTTTCTGCCTATGGGATTCCCTGTACTTGGCAGGCTGGGAACTCCGCTTGTGGTGAGCATTGGATACGGTGGAACGACGGATCTGCTGGCCAGGGCCGGAAATGCGCTGCTTCAGGCAGAGAGGAGGAGTGGCGAATGAGGGTTGCCTTCGCTTCGGTTGATGGCAGGCATATCGACGGACATTTCGGGCTCTGCACGGCTTTTTCGATTTTTGAATTGAAAGGGGGCCGTTACCGGTGGCTGGAATCGCGTTCAGTCGCCGAGCGGACGGATGAAGCGGAGCATGACTGCCGGATGGAGAGCAGGGTCCGGATTATCGCCGACTGTACACTGCTGTTCGTCTGCAGCATCGGTGGAGATGCGGAGAAACGGCTTCGTCAGGAAGGAATCATGACGCTCAAGACGGAGAATGACGCCGAAATTATCCCTCAGCTTGACCGGCTGCTCGATCTGCTGAAAAGCGATGTTCCATTATGGCTGCTTCAGGCCATTCGAAGGGCGGACAAAAGCAAATGAGCAAGCAGCCTGTTGTTTGGGCATGAATGAGCCCCGGATATCATCCGGCTCCCTCTGCGGGGAGTCCGTGGATGCTGTCCGGGGTTTTTGCTGCAAATTCAACAATGAATCTATTGTACGCTTATCCTGGCCTTCTATTTCTCGGCAAGCGCGTAGCATCAAGGGGCGCGATGCCATTAGGTGTTTATCTCTGTAAGGTGAAATGAAAGGTGCGGCTTATTATGCGTTTATTCATGAAAGCGTTATGAAAGTGTCGAAAATCAAAATGGCACAAGTTTATGTTAACTAACTTTACATCTATTTTGAATATCCTGTTTTGAGAGTGGCGATTTCGCTTGTTTTTATTGTCGAATATGGCCTCCAGGGGCTAACATAAGCGTAAGACATCAACCAAATAACAAGACGAGTTACAAAACCTGACAGATGAACGGAGGGCTGGGAGAGCTTTCGGTGACAGACGGAGACTAGGGAGAGAAACCGCAGTACCTGAATTCGAATTTAAAATTTGAGAGGAGTTATTTCAAATGACTAGAAAAATCGCGATTTACGGAAAAGGCGGTATCGGCAAATCCACGACTCAGCAAAATACGGCGGCGGCTATGGCTTATTATCACAACAAAAAAGTATTCATCCACGGTTGTGATCCGAAAGCTGACTCCACTCGCATGATTCTCGGCGGGATGAACCAGAAGACGCTGATG
This sequence comes from Paenibacillus sinensis, assembly GCF_019904155.1. Classification (GTDB taxonomy): domain Bacteria; phylum Bacillota; class Bacilli; order Paenibacillales; family Paenibacillaceae; genus Paenibacillus_AQ; species Paenibacillus_AQ sinensis. The sequence continues at coordinate 18,360 of NZ_JAHCMB010000070.1, read as the reverse complement.
GATATGCTTCGCGACGACGGCGCCGAGAACATTACGACCGAGAAGGTTGTCAAGTCGGGCTACCTGGATATCCAATGCGTTGAATCCGGCGGACCGGAACCAGGCGTAGGCTGCGCTGGACGCGGCGTTATCACCGCGATCGACCTGATGGAAGCTAACGGGGCTTACACGGACGACCTCGACTTTGTCTTCTTCGATGTTCTGGGTGACGTTGTATGCGGCGGGTTCGCAATGCCGATCCGCGACGGCAAGGCTCAGGAAGTATACATCGTAGCTTCGGGCGAAATGATGGCTATCTACGCAGCCAACAACATCTGTAAAGGTCTTGTGAAATACGCCAAGCAAAGCGGTGTTCGCCTCGGCGGCATTATCTGTAACAGCCGTAACGTGGATAAGGAAAGAGAATTCCTGGAAGAATTCACGGCCGCCATCGGCACTCAGATGATCCACTTTATGCCTCGTAACAACATCGTACAGAAGGCTGAATTCAACAAGAAGACAGTCGTAGAGTTCGATGCAGAGCATGAACAAGCTCATGAATACGGCGAGCTGGCCCGCAAAATCATCGAGAACGAAATGTTCGTCATTCCTAAGCCGCTTTCGATGGATGAGCTGGAAGCAATGGTTTCCAAATACGGTATCGTCGACTAAGGCTAAACCAATAACAAGGAGGAGAGATTATGCCGCATCATCTTTTTGACTGCAGCACCTGCATTCCCGAAAGAGAGAAGCACGCCGTGCTCAAGGGTCCGGGCGAAGGCCTGACCGATGCCCTTCCGCTGGGGTATCTCAACACGATTCCCGGCACGATCTCGGAACGCGGCTGCGCCTATTGCGGAGCCAAGCACGTGATCGGCACGCCGATGAAGGACGTCATTCACATGAGCCACGGGCCGGTCGGGTGCACGTATGACACTTGGCAGACGAAGCGCTATATCAGTGACAATGACAATTTCCAGCTGAAGAACACCTTTGCAACGGATGTAAAGGAGAAACATATCGTATTCGGTGCGGAAGGATTGCTTAAGAAGAACATTATTGAAGCGTTCAAGGCATTCCCGGATATCAAGCGTATGACCATCTACCAGACCTGCGCCACAGCGCTGATCGGGGACGATATTGGCGCAGTTGCGCAGGAAGTCATGGATGAAATGCCTGAAGTGGACATCTTCGTCTGTAACTCCCCCGGCTTCGCGGGACCGAGCCAATCGGGCGGTCACCACAAGATCAATATTGCATGGGTTAATAACAAGGTTGGTACGGTGGAACCGGAAATTACCAGCGATTATGTGATCAACTATGTCGGCGAGTACAATATCCAGGGCGACCAGGAAGTTATGCAGGACTATTTTAAACGTATGGGCATTCAGGTCCTGTCCACCTTTACAGGCAATGGCTCTTACGATGATCTCCGGTCGATGCACAGAGCCCACCTCAACGTTCTGGAATGTGCGCGTTCGGCTGAATATATCTGTAATGAACTGCGCGTCAAATATGGCATTCCGCGTCTTGACATCGACGGATTCGGATTCGAGCCTCTGTCCGCTTCCCTGCGAAAGATCGGTATCTTCTTCGGTATTGAAGACCGTGCGCAGGCCATTATCGACGAGGAGACGGCAAGATGGAAGCCGGAGCTCGACTGGTACAAGGAACGGCTGAAAGGCAAGAAAGTATGCCTGTGGCCGGGCGGCTCCAAGCTGTGGCACTGGGCGAACGTCATCCATGAGGAAATGGGTGTGGAAGTTGTCTCGGTGTACACGAAATTCGGCCATCAGGGCGACATGGAGAAAGGTATTGCCCGCTGCGAAGAGGGTGCGCTCGCGATCGATGATCCGAACGAATTGGAAGGTCTGGAAGCTATGGAAAAGCTGAAACCTGATGTCATCTTCACTGGCAAGCGTCCGGGCGAAGTTGCCAAGAAGGTTCGCGTTCCTTACCTCAATGCACATGCGTATCATAACGGTCCTTACAAGGGATATGAAGGCTGGGTGCGGTTTGCCCGCGATATCTACAATGCCATTTATTCTCCGATCCATCAACTGTCGGGCCTTGATATCAGCAAGGATGAAATTCCGACCGGCAACGGCTTCGCCACTCAAAAAATGGTCTCCGACGCAGGTCTCAGCGATGAAATCCGCAACTCCGAGACGTTGAGAGAGTATACAGGCGGATTCGATTCGGTATCCAAGCTGCGGAACAAGACATATCCGTACCTGGAGCAGCAGAAGTCTGCTGCCGGCGTGTAAGGGGAGGGAGAAGAACGTGGAAGAGCAAGTGCTGAATGAGCGCATCGCGCTGATGGAGGATTATATTCTGAAGAAATGTCTCTGGCAGTTCCATTCCCGCGCCTGGGACAGAGAACGGCAGAACGAGAATATTCTGGGAATGACCTCCAAGATTCTGTGCGGCGAGACCGTCGTCAGGGAAACGGCTGAGGACCGGTGTTATTATGCCGATGCAGTCTGTCTGGCTGAGGCGTATCAACAACGCTTCGAATGGCTGAATGACATGAATGTGGCCGAAATCAAGGAGCTTATAGCTGCACTGAAGGAACGCATCGACTATGTGTGCATTACCGGTTCCCTGAACGAGGAACTGACAGTCAAACAATATTAATCGAGAGGGGCAACGCGGATGTCTTGCGATTTAAAACCAAAAGAGCGCGCCGGCGTCATCAATCCGATCTTCACCTGCCAGCCCGCGGGCGCGCAATTTGCCAGTATCGGCATCAAAGACTGTATTGGGATCGTGCACGGAGGACAAGGCTGCGTCATGTTCGTCCGGCTGTGGTTCTCCCAGCATTTCAAGGACAATTTCCTGATGGCTTCGTCCTCAGTGCATGAAGACGGCGCCGTATTCGGCGCATTGGACCGGGTGGAGACAGCGGTTGACGTTCTGCTGATGCGTTACCCGGATGTGAAGGTAGTACCGATCATTACCACCTGCTCGACCGAGGTTATCGGCGATGACGTGGACGGCGTCATTACGAAGCTGAACAACGGTCTCTTGAAGGAAAAGTATGCCGGACGCGAGGTGCATCTCGTCGCCATCCATACGCCGAGCTTCGTCGGCAGCCATGTAACTGGATATGACGTAGGTGTTGAAGCGTTCGTGCAGTATTTTGCCAAGAAGGGCGAGCCGAACGGCAAGCTGAATCTGATCACCGGCTGGGTCAATCCAGGCGACGTGACGGTTCTGAAAGGTCTGCTGTCCGCGATGGACATCGACGCAACCGTGCTGTTCGAAATCGAGGAATTCGATTCTCCGCTGATGCCTGACAAGAGCGGCGAGTCGCATGGTACGACAACGATCGCGGATCTGCAGGGAACGGCCAATGCCATCGGCACGATCGCGCTAAACCGCTATGAAGGCGGCCGGGCGGCCAAGTATCTGGAGAACGAATTCGATCTGCCGACGATCATTGGCCCGACACCGATCGGCATCCGTAATACGGATACGTTCCTGCAGAACCTGAAGGCAATGACCGGAAAGCCGATTCCGCAGTCGCTTGTCAAGGAACGCGGTATCGCGATTGACGCGATCACCGACGTGACGCATATGTTCCTCGCGGATAAGAAAGTGGCGATCTACGGACATCCGGATCTTGTAATCGGACTGGCCGAATATTGTCTGGATCTTGAAATGAAGCCCGTTCTGCTGCTGCTCGGCGATGACCATTCGGGCTACAAGACTGATCCACGGATCAAGGCTCTTCAGGAAAATGTCGAGTTCCCCATGGAAATTATCATGAACGCGGACTTGATGGACCTGGAAAGCCGTCTGAAGGATGGTCTGGAGCTGGATCTCATTCTCGGCCATTCCAAGGGCCGGTTCATCTCGATTGATTACAACGTCCCGATGGTTCGGGTCGGATTCCCGACCTATGACCGTGCCGGACTGTATCGTCACCCGGTAGTCGGCTACAAAGGCGCAATCTGGCTCGCCGAGGAAATGGCCAACACATTCTTCACCGATATGGAATACAAGAAGAACAAGGAATGGCTGCTGAACGTGTGGTAAACCGATAAGCAGGCAGGTGCATCCGAAAATCGGCAAGCCGCCGGGCCGCTGGCCTTGATGGTAAGCCGAACAGAAGAATGAAGATTCAGAAAGGCGACAGATGCAATTTGCGCCTATGGGTAGGAATGTTTCTTATAACAGCCGGTTTCCCGCTTGCGGGTCACCGGCAACTCCCGTTAGGCGTGCTGCGCTGCCGTAGTCATGATCAAACTGAAGGAGGCTGACAGGAATGGGGATCTACATGAACCCGCTCGATCTGGAGACGTTTGAGGATAATTACCGGGCTGCGTTATCCTATCATAGCAGAGCGGAGCAGTTCAAGAGCCAGGATCAGCGTTACAGTCTCGTATTCAATGTGGCTTGTGTGGCGCTGGAGCGCTATCTGGTCGCCATGTGCTACTTGTATGACGCGCCTCCGCTCAACCACAATTATATCTGTCTCATGAATGCGGCGGAAACGGTGGTTTCGTTCCCTGCGGAGCTGTCCAAGGAGATTCGTTCGCTTGATTTTATTTTCGGCATTTGCTCGCTGGATGACTATTTTCACGGAACACCGGAGCCGCAGGATGCGGACCGGGTGCTTGGGATGTGCGAAGCGGTCCGGGATTTGTTCGATCCGGTCACGGTCGCCGAAGCCCTGGCTGAATTCGCCAAGTTGCGTGCAGCTGACAGCCAGCGGGAAGTAGGCTGAAGAGAAACCACCGGAGGAGGAAGAACGTGCGTCTTCATTATTTGCAGCATATTGAGCTGGAACATCCCGGCAGCATTCTGGAGTGGGCCCGTTCGCGGGAGTTCGAGATTACCCGGACCCGGTTTTTTGCAGGGGATTCCTTGCCCGGACCGGAGGATTTCGATTGGCTGGTAATCATGGGCGGACCCATGAACATTTACGAGGAAGAAGAATATCCCTGGCTCATTTCGGAGAAGAAGCTGATCCGCAGCGCTATCGAGAGCGGCAAAACCGTGCTGGGCCTCTGCCTCGGCGCCCAGTTGATCTCCGATGTCATCGGTGGCAAGGTGACGAAGGGGCCGCAGCCGGAGATTGGCTGGCACACGGTTCGCTGGAATGAACGGGCACAGCTGCATCCGGTTTTTTCGTTCTTCCCGCAGGAGTCCACGGTGTTTCAATGGCATTATGATACCTTCAGCATTCTGCCCCAGGAGGCGGTGGTGCTGGCGGACAGTCCGGTCTGTTCCCATCAGGCCTTTCTGTACGGAGAGCGCGTGATCGGGCTTCAATTCCATCTGGAGAACACGCAGGAGCTCGTGGAAGGGTACATCCGGGAATCCGGGCATGAAATGAAGGCTGCCGCCTATGTGCAGACACCGGAGCAGGTGCTTCTTGGGTCTCCCGAGCATCTGAAGCGGAACAATGCGTGGATGGCGGAGCTGCTGGCAAGATTGGAAGCGAGTGACCCCAAGGCACAGGGAAGAAAGGTGATCATCTGATGGAGGAAGTCAGCTACACAGCCCGAAACCTGAAGGATCAGGATCAGATCGGGGAATTTCTGTCGGGGTCCCGGGTAGGCGTCGTTGGCATCGCAGGCGACAAATACCCGTATGCGGTGCCGGTCAATTATGTATGGCATGACGGGGCGGTCTATTTTCACGGGATGGGTTCGGGCAAGAAGCTGAGCCTCCTGAAGGACAACCCGGATGTCAGCTTCACCGTGTTCCGCGAGAACGGCACGATCTCCGATCCCGTTCCCTGCAAGGCGGATACGTCCTACAAGAGCGTTATGATCTTCGGGCGGGCGGAGAAGGTGGAGGATGTAGGCGAGGCAACCGGCGTGCTGCAGGCGATTCTGGACAAGTTCACGCCGGGCTTCTACAAGCGGGCAATTTCCGAGACGATGGTCGAGAAATACCGCTCCGCGATGGACGGCAATGCCGTTGCCGTCGTCAAGATTACGCCGGTGCATATTACGGCGAAGGCGAATGACGCCGTTCCGGATTTCCCGGCCGGTCACGGTCATCCCGGACACCCGGGAGCGGGCCATCCCGGTCATCCGGGCGGACCGGGTCATCCTGGCCATCCGGGCGCTGCAGGGCACCCCGGTCACATGGGGGGGGCGGGCCCACATGGGGGAATAGGCCATCCCGGGCCGCCGGATGCGAATGGCCAATGATCGAGCTTATCGACTATACACTCGATGAGGCGTTCCGCAGGTCTGTACCGCTGGATGGGGTATACGACATCATGTCGATGCTGCACAGGTACGGCGTTCATACGTTCGACGTGTATCTTCGGCATATTCACGCTTACCGGAGCGCCGCTCTAAGCGATGAGCTTCAAGGCTCCATCCGCTGCCGCGTTCGTCCCGCAAGCGATGATCTGGCGCTGGCCCGGGCGATGGGATTTACCAAGGTTGCCGTGCTGTGGAGCCACTCCCTCAACCGGACCTCGCTGTTCAAGCTGGAGGCCGCTCTTGAGGCAGCGCAGGATTTCGCGTCAGAGACGTACCTTGTCGTTGAAGATGCCACGCCGGGCCGGAGCGGATGCTTTGATCTATACTGGCCGCTCATCCAGCGGTACGGCGTGGCTCGGCTTGTCTATTACGACAGCCGCAGCCGCCTCGATCCGCTGATCGCCAGAAGCCGCATGAATGAGCTGATCAAATCGGCCATCTGCCCAGTTGAATTTTGCGGAGGCAACCTGCTTGGTCTTGCTACCGCCAACTCCCTGGCCGCCATGAAGGCGGGGATTTCGCATCTCGGCGTTTCCGTCGCCGGTGTCGGGCCGAAAGGCCGGGCGGCGATGGAAGAGGTGCTCATGGTGCTCAAAACACTGTGGCGGCAGCCGCTGCCGGTTCCGACGGAGTCGCTGGCGGCCGATTGCGCAGCCGTATTGTCAGCGATGAACATCCCGCTTGCGGACGATAAGGCGGTGATCGGGCCGCAGGTATTTGCCCATGAATCCGGCATTCACGTGGACGGGATTTCCAAGCACCCGGGATTGTATGAAGTTCTATCTCCCCAAGAGGTGGGACTGGAACGCAAGCTGGTTATCGGCAAGCATTCGGGGACGGCTTCTCTGCGGCTGAAGTTCAGGGAGTGGAATCAGCCGCTTCCTTCGGATGAGGCGGCGCTGCTGCTGACGAAGGTTAGGGAACGGGCGGCGGTCCGCAAGCGGCCGGTCAATGATCTTGAGCTGATGGAGCTATATCGGGAGGTGCGCGGTGAAGATGGAGAGATCCGTTAATCCGGAGATCGTGGACACTACGCTGCGAGACGGCGAACAGAAAGCCGGAGTCGTCTTCTCGCCGGAGGAACGGCTCCGGATCGCTTTCGGACTCAGCAGGGCGGGCATCCGATGGATCGAAGCCGGGATTCCGGCGATGGGGCAAGAGGAATGCGAGACGCTGAGAGCGATGATGAGGCTCCGGCTGGAAGCCGATTTGATCGCCTGGAACCGGGCGGAGAGAAGCGATATCCAGGCTTCGGCCGACTGCGGCTTCACTTATATCCATATGTCGCTTCCGGTTTCTGACCTGCATATCAGCCACAAACTTCGCAAGAGTAAGGAGTGGGTCCTGGAGCGGCTCAGGGACATGCTGGATTTCACCCGCAGTCTGGGCTGCATCCCCTTCGTTGGGGCCGAGGATGCTTCGCGCGCCGACCCTGAATTTCTGCTGCGCTATGCGGATGCGGCTGCTGCCGGTGGGGCGGAGAGGCTGAGGTTCGCCGACACAGTCGGCTGCCTCGATCCGTTCGAGACCTTCCGGGCGGTTCGGTATTTAACGGACCGGTCGATTCTTCCCGTGGAGTTTCACGGCCACAATGACTTCGGCCTCGCCGCCGCCAATACGCTGTCAGCGTTTCAGGCAGGAGCGGCACTTGCCAGCGTTACCGTCTCGGGCATTGGGGAACGGGCGGGGAATGCCGCTCTGGAGGAGGTGGCGTCTGCTGTCCGGACCCTTTTGCAGCTTGACACAGGGGTTAGACTTAGCGAGCTGCCCGCACTTTCGGAGATGGTAGCCGGAGCGAGCGGGAGACAGGCATCTCACGGCCGCTCCGTGCTGGGTGCCATCAATATGTAATAGGCATACACAAGCTCAAACGTTAACCATCATACGGGAGTATTCGAGTCTCCGGCTTGAACCTTTGGCGCGCCAAAGGTTTTTTGCCGTTGGAGTCTGTTGTTAGAGCCTGCCTTTGGAGCCTCGGGAAATGATTGCTGAGACTGAAATCCTGTTCCATTGCGTTCTTCCCTGCACCTTTGCACTCCTTTTCACTCCAGCACATTCCCTCGCACTCTTGCGTATTCCTTTGCACTCTCCGTACTCCTGCGTATTCCGGCGAGCGAACGCAACTTTTCCAGACTTTTCTGCGTCAGAGTATTGAAGAGGAGAAAAGAGGGAGGCCTGTCTTGTATGAAAAGAAGAACGAAGAGCGCTCTGTTGGCAGCGTGTATCAGTATTTTACTCGGCAGCGGCGTGCCATCCGGGAAGGCTTCAGCGGCTCCGAAGAAGTATCCGGTGCTCTTGAAAATCAATGATTACTATGTGCTGTATACGGCGCCAAAGGCTCCTTATGTGGACGGCCAGGGCCGGATCATGATCCCGCTCCGTTCCGTCAGTCAATTGCTGGGCGCAAAGGTTGATTATAATGCCAAAGCCAAGACAGCTGAAATAAGCATGAACGATAGAACGGTTCAATTCCAGATGGGCTCCAGAACGGTGATGACGAACGGCTCCGGTGTTCAAATGGACACGGCTCCTGCCCTCGTTCAGAATTCCCTGTACATACCGGTCAGCGTGCTTGCGGGCCAATTGGGCGTTGATGGCAATTATGATGCGGAGAATCATCTGTATAAGCTTGCGGGCGACGATTTGATGCAGACGGATATGATAAAATTAACGCTGGAGGATCTTGAACATGGAGCATGGACGGCGCCGCCCCGGCCGATTGTGAGCAATGACGCCTTCATGCCGGTGTCCTACACCTTTGATTCGGCGGACAAGAGCTTCGAAGTCCGGGCGAAGAACATCACCGGCGCCGATGTTCCCGCTGGCGGGGAGGATGTGGCCCTCTATCTGCTGACAAAAGACTCGGTTCAATTCCCGAAGCCCAGCCGGAATAGACCTGCGGTCAGCAAAGATGGCTTTGTTATAGAAACAGCCGTGAGCGGCTCTCTCAACGAGGTGGAGCTGGTGCTTGTCAAAGGGAGATTGCTGCAAACCGCCACTCCCTGATCTTTCTGTTCACAAAAAGCTGTTCACTAAAGCCTCGGAAGGGGAAGGCATCATGCTGAGAATGATCTTTTTGCTTGTTGCTTTCCTCCTGGACAGCTCCGGGATCGGAAGGCATGAGACTAATGCCGTGACCGGTCTTGAGATCAGCCGCCCGGACGTGAACGATTATGCTGTCTATAAGCACATAGAAGATCGAGCTGTGGTGGGCGGGTTCATGAATATTATGGAGCAGGCTACTTGGGAGCATGCCGTGGTATCCATGTCACGCCCGCCCGACTACATCATCAGAACGCTGAATCCGGCAACTGCGGAAACCGCTGTCTATGATTTATGGCGTACGCCGGACCTGAGCCGATTCGAGGTTGTGATCGAATCGAAGTCCAGGTACGGCAAGACGAGAGCGGAGGATACGGCTGAATTGCTATCCATTTTGGAGGCGCCTTGAGGGCGTCCGGCTTCCCGTTCCATCGCCGCCTATCTGGATATTGAAACAGGCGCGCCGGTGTGGGAGATGATCCGCTCGCCCGCGAGATCGAAGGAGAGCGGGTCATTCTGGACAAGGACTATTTTCTGCCTGCGCTCGTTGATGCCTTGACTCCCGAAATCGCGTCGCATTCCATATACGACCATCTTGAGCATACGCTTCATTTGGAGATCAGCTATGCCAAGAAGGGATCTCGGCCGAGCCGGCGACAGAGGAAGACCGGGAGTTGCTGGATCTTGGCGCCATGAGCGCATGTTGTGGTCGTCTGCAACTTTGTGTATCTCAAGGATACGACGCTGTTTCATTATACCGAGTCCAGGCATCGGCTGGACAAGTTCCAGTTCGTCGATTTCGCCCGCAGAGCGCATTAGTTAAAAAACTCGCCGCTTACGGGAAGGAAGGAGAGCCTTCCTCCTCTTTGGCTTGCTCAGGGTCCAGCGCCTGTCTGCCGAACTGCTTGTCGTACAGGTCTTTGTATACCCCGTTCTGCAACAGCAGTTCCTCATGGCGTCCTTCCTCGGCAATCTGCCCGTCATTGACGACAAGAATACGGTCTGCCGACATAATCGTGGACAGCCGGTGGGCGATCACGATGCTCGTCTTGTCCTGAAGCAGCACATTCATGGCCTGCTGGACAAAGAATTCCGAAGCGGTATCCAGCGATGAGGTCGCCTCATCCATAATGATGATCGGCGGATTCTTCAGCAGCACCCGGGCGATGGAGAGCCGCTGCTTCTCGCCGCCCGACAGCTTGATGCCCCGGTTCCCGACAATGGTCTCATAACCCTCCGGCAGACCCATAATGAAGTCATGGATATAGGCCGCCCGGCAGGCCCGGATCAGGTCTTCCTCGGCAACGTCCTCCGAGGCGTACATGAGATTTTCCCGGATTGTTCCGTTGAACAGATACGTATCCTGAGTGACCAGGCCGATGCCGGATCGCAGCGAATGCAGGGTAAGGCTGCGGATATCTCTGCCGCCGATCATAATTTGCCCCGAATCCGCATCGTAGAGACGGGGGATCAGATTCGTGATCGTCGTCTTGCCTGCGCCGCTGGGACCGACAAGAGCGGTCATCGTTCCGGGCTCCGCCTTGAAAGAGATGCCCTGAAGTGCCGGCTTGCCGGACTGGTAGGAGAAGCCGACATTCCGGAATTCGATGCCGCTTCCGGCAAGCGCACTGGAGACCGCATCCGGCGCGTCGATGATCTGCGGCTCCATATCGAAGTAATCGAAAATACGCTGAAACAGAGCGACGGAACGCTTGATGTCCACGTACAGATTCGTCAGCTGACCCACTGGCGCATACAACCGTCCCAGCAAAGCAACAAAAGCGATGATAGCCCCGACCGAAATTTCGCCATGGATGAATAAATAGCCACCATATAGATAGATCAGCATCGGACCGATGGAGGCGAAGGTACTCACCAGCATCATGAACCAGCGTCCGGCCATCGACTCGCGAATCTGCAGCGCCGTTGTCTCTGCATTGGTTGCGGTGAAGCGGGAACGTTCGCGGTCCTCGCGGGTGAAGAGCTTCATCAGCATGTAGCCACTTAAGGAAAGCGTTTCTTCGATGATATGGTTCTGGTCCGAGATTTTCTCCTGGGTTTCCTTCGCGATCTTCCAGCGCACACTGCCCATTTTGCGGGTAGGAGCCACGAACAAGGGAACGACAAAAAGGCTGACGAGAGCAAGCTTCCAGTTCATCCAAAACAGCGTTCCAGCCGTTGTTATCAGCATCAGCAGATTGCTTGTAAAATTCACAATCGTCCCGCTGAACACTCCCTGAATCCCCGAAATATCACTTGTCATCCGGGTGATGACCTCACCCTGCTTAACCCCTGTGTAGAATTGCAGCGGCATGCTTTGAAGATGGCGGTACATCTGATTTTTCATGTCATAGACGATGCTCTGCGAAATGTAGGAGTTCAGGTAGCTCTGCAGCACGCCCAGGAGGCCCGAGATGACCGTGGCGCCCAGAGAGGCTCCGACCAGATAGACCAGCAGCCGCAGATTCTTCTCCGGCAGGGCATGATCGACAATCCGCTGAATCAGCAGCGGCGGGAGCAGGCCGAGCACCGAGGTTGCCGACAGTACAGCCAGCACCACAAGCGCCTGTTTCCAATAGGGGAGAAAATAGCCCGCGATTCTTCCCAGCATCGCCCTGGATAAATCGGGTTTGCCGAGGGCATCGTCGAACTTCATTTTTCCCATGGTGGGTCCTCCGATTCTTGACATCATGAATCACCAGCTTTACAGGATTAGTCTTTGTTATTTCATTTACAGCTTCTGAAGCAATTTCTTATGCATGGCAAGCAGCAGCTCCACTTCTTCCGGAGAAAAAGCATCCAGCGCCGCGTCCAGCGCCCGATGCGCCAAATCTTCCTGCTCGTACCGTGCGGATAAGGCAGCTCCTTCCGGCGTTGCGGTAAGCAGTGTCTCCCGGCGGTCCTGGGGGGAAGGCTCCCGCAGCACCAGTCCCTGCTCAACCAAGGTGTCGATGTGCAGGCTCACCCGGCTCTTGGGCACCCGCAGCCGCTCGGTCACTTCTTTCTGCGTCAGGCCTGGACATTTCACGATATGCCGGAGAATATCGAGCTGATGGACGGTCAGGCCGACTTCGGCCGCGCTCTGGTGGGCGAGTCGCTTGAGCTGGCGGGCTACGGAGAAAATGGAGTCGTACACGCTTGCCGTTTGGCTGGCATTGTTCATGGCATTCACCTCGGGAATAGTTGTCAATCGGAACAGTCATCCTTGTAAATAGTAATTGTTGATAACAGTTTACAATATAAACTAAACTCGAGCAAGCGGAATTTACTCAATAATCCATAACGGGAATAGCTGAGGGTGCCACAGTAAAAAACAGAACAGAAGCCCATCCCTCAGCGTGACACTCCAAGGGCTGGGCTTCAATCATTGGCGGTGGCCATTTCTTGCATAGGCTAATCGCTTTTTTTCGCTATGGGTTGCCAACGCTTGGACCTTCGCTGCCGCACATCCCGGGCGCGCCGCCATTATTTCCAGCGCCACTACCCCTTGCGCCACTGTTTCCAGCGCCGTTAGTTCTTGCGTCATTGTTTCCAGCGCTGCTGTTCCCCACGCCACTGTTTCCTACATCACTGTTTCCGGCGCCACTGCTTCTTGCGTCGCTATTTCCTGCTACATTACTTCCTGACCTCGCTCCGCTGTTTCCGTGCCACTGTTTCCGACGCCGTTAGTTCCTGCCCCCGGGGCTTCCAGTACTATTATTTCCAGCGCCGTTGTCTCTTGTCCCATTGCCTCTTGCGCCGTTACCCCATGTGCCATTATCCATACCGGGGCCGCGCCCTCCGCGATCCATGCCTCCACCGCCATTCATCCGGTTCTGGCTGGAATCGGACCTCGTAATCTGCTGCGCCGTGATCGCGGTACAAGAAGTCAGCAGCAGCGTGCTGATTGCGAGCAGAATCAGGAGGAGCTTGCGGATTTTTGATCGCATAATGCTGCCACCTCTCTTCCTTGGACCGGCCGGAACAGAGGAATATACTTGGTCAGCCAGGCGTTATAGAAGTCTTTGAAGCCCATGCACGATAGAACGATGAACAGCGGATATACCGGGTAGATGTACCGGGCTTTAATCTCCCACAGCATATAAAAACCGATAAAACCAAGTATCACCAGCACCAGAAAAACTTCGCCATACCTCCGGTATTTGACCCCGCCGATCAGCCGGACAAGCGTGAACACATACATCAGCAGGTTCGTGACATAGACGATCCACAGCAATCCGGAGCGGTAGGCAGAATCGCTGGTGAAGCTCTCAGTCGCAGCGGTCGAGTAGCTGTAGCTACCCATCAGAAATCCCCGGTTCATTCCCCCGCCGCCGGCGGAGCCTTGATTGCCGATGCCATATCTGTCGAGCTGGTAGGTTCCTTCCGTCCAGGTCCAGATGATTTTTTTGTAATACATTTTCACGATATCGGACATAGAGGCTTCAGCCAGCTTGTTTTGAATGGATTCTTTGAACAAGACCGTGCTTTCCTCTTTATTGTAGTTGGCGTCATTCTGATAAATGCGGTAGCTCTCCCTGTTGTCCCAGAAGCCCCAAGTCTCCAGATTGAACCCCATGTTCAGCCACATATAGACGGGAGCGGAATTCTCATCTACAGGTTTGTCCACGATGCCGGATGCCTGCAATGCTGCATTTTGCGTCCAGTTCGGAATGTTGAAGGCCAGACCCAGAATGCAAATGGCGAGAATGCCTTTTTTTACCCCGATGGACTTCAGGGACAAGAGAAGATAGATGCACGCGGCAATCAGCACGAGCGCGCCAATGCTTCGAAAATAGTTGCCGATCGCCAGCAAAATCGCTGACAGCACCACATATTTGATGGACCGTCGCTTGACGAATCTGATGCACGTATAGATGGCGGCGGTAAGAAACGCTGTTGCGATTACATCATTATAAATGAGATTGTTCATGAACAATGACGGGATAAACGCGGCTGCGGCGATCAGGACTCCATATCCTTTGTCTTCTGATTTGCCGTTCAACTCTCTGTACATCAAATAAATCATCAGCGTCGTTGCCAGCGTGAACAGGATGTTGAACGTCTTGATCACTAGATAGTTGTCGGGAAAAATGGCGAGCAATGTCTTCAAATACAGCACGATCGAGAAATTAAAAGGAAACATATACAGATACCCGCCGGACTGAAAGGATGAATAATCCTTGTCGTACAGCATATTCAGCGCCAGCTGCAGCACGGTGTCGGAGTCGTCGGTAGGCACTCTTGGGAACAGGAAGATAATCGCGATTTGCACGGCAAAGGAAATCAGCAGTGTCACCGGAATCATGACCTTCATGCTGAATTTATTCAGCCGTAAAGAAAGCCGGTAGAGAGCAATGCCGGATAGGAGAAGCAGGATGACAAGCAGAATAAGGATTCCGGGCTTTTGGGATTCCAAAATCGGCGTATCATCGTACACTCCATAGTTATACTTTGCTCTTATGAACATTGACGATACAATGAAGAGCCCCATGAACAGGGCAAGCAGCAGATACAAGGCTTTGGCTGTCAGTCGTTGCAGCATAGAACACTCCTTATCTCTCCGTTTTGCTTTATGGTAATTAAGGAAGTTGAATGCTGGCTGAAAAAATAATGCGGCGACGGCTCTCTCCATCGTTTCCACATATTTAAGGGATATATTAAAAGCATGGAAGCCAACCTGACGGAACAGGAGGATGTCAACTCATGAAAAATCAATGGAAGCTGGGAGCTGCCGTTCTGCTGCTGGCCGCCGCGCTGGCCGGATGCGCATCGGGCGGCAAGTCGAATGAAGCCGCAGAGAGCGGAAATGCGAACAACTCAGACATTTCAACGCCTTGGATTGGTACTAAAAATACCACACGGATTAATACAAGTGATCCGGTGGAGGCGGCGGTCCTCGTATCGCAGACGCTCTGGACGGCGCAGTCCGAGGGCAGCCGCCCTTCATCCGTCGTTGTGACGGATGTGAACAATTGGCAGATCGCTGCGGCTGCAACCGATCTGATCCATCATCCGAGCAATGGCCCGGTGCTCTACATTGGCAAGGACAGCGTACCGCAGGCGACGCTGGATGAACTGAAACGGCTGAATCCGAAGGGCGCCGATTCGAACGATGGCATTCAACTGGTCATTGTAGGGCCGGTGTCGGACAACGCCAGGAAACAGCTTGACGGACTCAAGCTGAAGACCGATCAAATCGAAGGCGATGACCCGGCTGCTGTGGCCGCCGCGATTGATGCGTATTACGCCAAAGTCGTGGGAGAGCTGCCGATGGGAGTCATCGTTGGCTCGTCGGACAGCCCGGAATATACGCTGCCAGCGGTGAACTGGATCGCGCATATGCCCGAGCCGCTGCTGTATGTAAGCAAAGACAAGGTTCCGGACGCCACGGCCAAGGCGCTGGAGCAGCGCTCCGGCAAGGCTTCGATTTATATTCTCGGACCTGAATCCGCCGTATCTGCTGACGTGGAGAAATGGCTTCAAGCCTACGGGACCGTAACCCGGATCGCGGGCAGCGATCCTTATGACAACGCGATTGCTTTTGCCAAGTTCAAGGATTCGTCGAACGGCTTCGGCTGGGGCATCACGACGCCGGGTCATAACGTATCCTTCGTTACTACCGATTCTCCGGCGCTGGCAATCGCCGCTGCTCCGTTCAGCCATCTCGGCAAGCATGCGCCGCTTCTGTTCACCCAGAAATCCGGCATGCCGGATTCTGTCATGAGCTACCTAATGGAGCTGATGCCGAAATACAAGGATTCACCGGCGGAAGGGCCGTACAATCACGCCTGGATTACCGGCAGTGAGGAGTCCATCACCGCCAAGGCCCAGTCCGAAATCGACGATATGCTGGAGATTTCGCCGGTGGACGGCGGGAACCCGCATTCCGGGCATTAGCCGGGGAACTGTTGTTTTCACTCTTGCGGCGTACTTGAAAGGAGGCGATAACCATGAAAAAGAAGCTCTGGATCAGCCTTGGCGCCATCGTTCTGACGCTGGGCATCGGCACTGCCGTATATGCGGCTGACACGAACAGCAGCTTTCAGCAGATGCTTCCGTTTATGAAGCAGATGCATCCCAAGCTGAGCGATCAGCAGCTGGAGAAGATGCATAATGCCTGTCAGCAGCAAGGCGGCAATGCCGGAACGATGATGAAATCCGGCGGGATGATGAAATCGGGAAGCGGAATGATGGGCTCGATTTAAACAGCTGCAAGAACTCAGATGGATATGAGGGATGTAGCGCGCCGGCCTTTGAGGTCGGTGCGCTTTTTCATAAAGGACTAGAAGAGGTTAAATCGCAGATAAATGCAACAGCGTGGGCACTTTATCCTTCTATAGGCACTTTCGGACCATTCAACTCCAATTGATAAAAAGCAAGATCCAGCCACTTGCCAAATTTGTATCCTGCTTTCTTAATGACTCCGGCGTATTCAAATCCCAATCTTGCATGGAGGCTTATGCTGATCTCGTTTGCAGCATCGATCCCGGCAACCAGCGTCGCATACTCCCTCTCATTAGCATTTTGAATAATGGCTTGCATTAGTTTTGTTGCAATACCCTCACTCCTGTACTCCTTACTGACATACACCGAATGTTCAATCGTGTATTTATAAGCTGGCCATGCCCTGAACGGACCGAAGGTAGCAAATGCTACAGCCTTATCATCTTTTTCATAAACAAACAAGGGATACCCGTCCAGCTTCTTCTTGTCGTACCATTGTTGCCTATCTTCCAGAGTATGAAGCTTGTAGTCATAGACAGCCGTTGTATGCAATATCGCCTCGTTATAAATATCCAAAATATTCGGCAAATCCTTCTCAGTAGCCTCTCTTATCATGCTATACTGACATCCCTTTCTAGTGGATTTATATTTTTTATAGTTTAACAACGCCCGTCATGATCCGTAAAATTGATCTTTTCAATCGTTTGCTATAGGATGAAGTTATAGCAAGTTTTTTCCAGACGATTAAGGATGGTGCGGATATGACGTTTCAACAAATTCGGTATATCGTAGAAATCGCCAAACACAACTCGATCAGCAAAGCCGCGTCCGCCCTTTATGTAACGCAGCCCAGTATCAGTAAAGCCGTTCAGGAACTCGAGGCCGAGCTGGGAATTATCATTTTGGACCGGAAGAACAAAGGGGTCGCTTTTACTAAAGAAGGGGCCGATTTATTATTCTACGCCAAGATGCTCCTGGAGCAGATGGAGTCCGTTGTGTATCATTTTAACAAGCGCCATACAACGGAAATTACAAAGCTGTCCATCTCTTCCCAGCACTACGGTTTCGCCATAGAGGCTGCTGCAAATCTGATGAATGAGTTTGCGGAACGGAAATATGAGCTGACCATTCGGGAAGGAAGAACCAATGATGTGATTGAAGAAGTCTACGCAAGCCGAAGCATTCTTGGGATATTATCTATAACCGAACTGAACAAGAACTTTTTCAAGCGTTATTTCACCTCGAAATCGTTAACTTTTACCCCCATAGATTCACTGAAGCAGCATGTTTTCCTTCGCAAAATCCTTTAGCCCATCTCGGGCATATCTCCATAGAGCAGCTGAAAGATTATCCTTATCTGACGTATCAAAAGGATGATGTACTGCTTCATTTTGCAGAAGAAGCCATCAATGTGGAAAAAATCGAGAAAGTAGTCTACCTAAAGGATCGAGGCACGATGAATAATCTGCTCTCCAACACGGATGGCTATAATCTAGGAACGGGTTGCCTCGTCCAAAATTACATAGACCCAAACATCATCTCTATTCCCCTGGATGGAGGTGATCAGATTCAATTGGGCTATGTGAAACGAAATGATGTGTTTTTGACGGAGGAAATCTCGGTCTATATCGACTTTTTATCAGAGGCTCTGGAGAAGTCGAAGCCCAATTTGGGCGTATGATAAGGCATCAGGGGGCACCGGAAACTGCAAACTCATTTATTCCACAAACATGATAGAGTGTTGCCTTCGGCAACTTCGGAAATATAAACAAGGGGATTGTAATTATGAGCGTAACAAGTGAGTGTTCTACAGGAGATTTGATATATGTTATTGAAGGTTTTGTTGCACATACTGTGTTCGATTGTGATGGAAACCTCGATTTGGAGAATTCAATTGAATTGG
>NZ_JAHCMB010000043.1 GCF_019904155.1 Paenibacillus sinensis | reverse complement strand
AACATAAATGTACATGAAGAATTTGTTGAGATTTACAGGCAATTTAGAGCTTCTTTCTATACGAGTGTGTCCGAGTATTTGGAGTTGTTCGAAAAAAAAGGATACGTAAGAAAAATAGAGGATTTGAAATTGGCAACAAGATTTATTATAGAATCAATCTCATGGTGGACAATGGATCTTCCATATAATTCATTTGAAGTCCAAGAAGATATACCAGCAGAGTCTGCAAAGAAAGTTGTTATTGATGCGCTATCTCATGCCTATGGCTTTCCGTCCTCGAGCGGAATTTAGGGCACTGTTGCAAGGTGATTTTTCGCAAGAGCAAGAGCCGCTTCTGCGGAGGGGCGGCCTGGACTTGGCTCTAACCCGCGAATGTCATTGCATGGGCCTCAATTGAACGATAAATCGCCCCCTATGAGCTCCCGATCCGATTGGATGATGCATCTGGACATGAAGGCTTGGAATGCTATACGATCTAGGTGATGTGAGGCAATTATTTCAAGGGATGGTGGTCATTTGAAAGGGATCAAACGTGCAGGAGTTCTTCTTTCCCTGTTCGCGCTGCTGGCGGGGATTGGAAACGCAGAGGCCGCCGGCAGCAAGCCTGATTTCAACAAGCTGGTGAATTATATTATTCCGGACAGCGACAAGTTACGCCTGACGACGCAGGATGTGTATGATTTGACCCCCTGGAGGCTCGACTACGCGCGCAATGAAATTTACGCAAGGCATGGTTATGTGTTTGCTTCCAGCTATTATTCGTCTTATTTTGCCCTGAGACCCTGGTACAAGAAGAATCCCGCCTTCAAGATCAACCAGCTCAGCAGCGTAGAGCAAGCCAATGTTCTGTTCCTCAAAAATATCTCCGATAAACTCAAGGCGGGCTTCCGGAAGGTGCAGGGCTCACAGACGTCGCTGGATCTCAATGGGGACGGCCGCAAAGACAGCGTATCGCTGAAAGCCGTAGCCGGAGGGGAGGCCTACAAGCTCACCGTCAATCAATCCTCCGTAACGGGAACCGGAGATAATCTGGACGGGGTGATGTATGTCGCCGATCTCGACCGCAACGACAAGTTCAAGGAAATCGTCATCACGGAATCCGGCCCGAGCGATGATTACTCGGCTTATTTTTACATGTATACCGGCAGCAAGCTGATTTACATGGGTAAAATCCAGGGATCGGAGTCGGTCATCAAGATCGACGGTTCGGGCCGACTGCTGACCAAAACAAGGGGAGATGTGCTCCAGACCTGGTTCTTCACCGATGAATACAAGCTGTCCGCCAGCCATCAGCTGGTTCGCGTTCCCCACTCCTATTACAAGATGAACACTGTCGTCACTGTTAAAAAGCAGCTGAAGCTGCAAAAATCGCCTTCTGATTCGAGCACCGCTGTTACGCTCAGACCGGGAGAGAAAGCGCTCATAGAAGAGACCGATAACCGAAGCTGGTGCTCGGTTGTGACCAAGGACGGGCTTAAGGGTTGGTTCAAGGTCAGCGGGTTCGATCGGGTTAACGGCTTGTCGGCTTCCGATTATTTTGACGGGCTCAGCTATGCGGACTAGAGACGAAGACTGCCGTTCGAGCAGCTGGAAGCCGCTTGAGATGCTTGATGTTTAACCCCGGAGTCACATCAGGTACATACAAGTTGACTGTGTTATAATAACTTGTATTGAAATTACTGCTGATACCGAGGTGCGAAGTGGCGGACAAACCGATACCGAAATATATGAGGCTGAAGCAGGAACTGATGTCCTGGATCGAGTCGGGACAACTTAAGCCCGACGACAAGGCACCTTCGGAGAATGAGATCGCCGGCCGCTTCGGCATGAGCAGACAGACAGTGAGGCAGGCGCTCGGGGAACTGGAGAAGGAAGGGCTGCTGTACCGGGTGCAGGGCAAGGGCACGTTCATCGCCCGTCGGAACGTCCGGCCCATGCAGCTGCCCGGCAGTATGATCGGCATGCTCACAACCCATATTTCCGATTATATCTTTCCCCATATCGTTCAGGGAGCCGAAGCTCGTCTGCGGGAAGAGGGCTACAGCCTGCTGCTGTCAAGCACCGGCAATGACAAGGAGAACGAGCGGGAGAATCTGGAGCAGATGCTGGGACAGCCGCTCGGCGGGCTCATCATTGAGCCGACCAGGAGCGCGCAGGGTAATCCCAATCTTCAGCTGTTCCTCTCGCTCGACGTTCACCATATTCCGTATATCATGATCAACGAACGCTATCCCGAGCTTCACTGCCCCTGCCTGAAGCTCGACGACGAGGCGGGCGGCTTCATTGCCGCAGAGCATCTGATCAAGCTGGGGCATCGCCGGATTGCCGGCTTCTTCAAGACGGACGACCTTCAGGGAGCGAACCGGCTGAAGGGGTTTATCCGGGCGCTGCATAAGCACCGTCTTCCGTTCGAGGAAGGGACCGTGACGCATTACACCTCGGAGGAGAAGCATACGGTGCCCTATGAAGCGGCTCTTACCCTGCTGAAA
This sequence comes from Paenibacillus sinensis, assembly GCF_019904155.1. Classification (GTDB taxonomy): domain Bacteria; phylum Bacillota; class Bacilli; order Paenibacillales; family Paenibacillaceae; genus Paenibacillus_AQ; species Paenibacillus_AQ sinensis. The sequence continues at coordinate 45,192 of NZ_JAHCMB010000043.1, read as the reverse complement.
TCGGCGGAGCGGCCGACGGCGCTTGTCTGCTACAATGACGAGCTGGCGGTGCTGCTGCTGGAAGCGGTCCGCCAGCTGGGGCTGTCGGTTCCGGATGATCTATCGATCGTTGGCTTCGACGACTCGCCGCTTGCCACTGCCACGGAGGTCAAGCTAACAACGCTAAGCCATCCGAAGGAGAAGATGGGCATTCGGGCGGCCGACATGCTGCTAGGCATGATCAAGGGGCGGGGACCGCAGCCGCCGGCTGATATCGTCTATAAGCCGGAGCTTATTCTCCGGGGCTCAACCAGGGCGGCCTCGGAAGGGCAGCCCGGGCAATGACGGATCGGTCCGGATGGACGGCCGGAGGGCAAGTTGAAAGAATAAGAATCGGGATATTTGATAGGTGCGCAGGAGAAAAGGGACCATTGCATTACTGCTAGAAATCGAAACAGGCTGCATCATCCTTTACCGGTGTGTGCGGCCTTTTGCTGTCTGGTCTGAAACCGACAGTTCCGCTTGCGGAGCTGCGCCACTAGTAATGACAGGTACATATGATGTTGGCCATTTATATCGTTTAGTCTTTTGTACGTACAAGTGAGGTCTGGTATTCTCAATGATACCGTCTCGTAATGGGGTACGGCGCCGTTGTCTGCTAGAATCATAGGTATCAGCAGTCAGATGGAGAGGATGAGAGGACATGTCAGAGAATCTGTTAAGCAAAATCCGGGCGGTGTCGGATCAAATGGGCGCCTCGGTCACGGGCCTTCCGGAAACAATTGAAATCCGGCCGGGTGCGCTGAGCCTCGCTGCGCCTTTTATCCGGGAGAAGGGCTGGTGTTCCCCGCTACTGGTGGCGGACGCGCATACCTTTGCTGCGGCGGGGGAACGGCTGGAGGCGCTGCTTGAGGAAGGCGGGACTACCGCCACTGTCACTCTGGTGCTGCCGAACGCCCAAGGGGATGTGATCGCCGACGAAGCATCCGTCGTGCAGGTGCTGCTGGCGCTTCAGGGAAACAAGTCGGATGTGGTGGTCGCAGCAGGTTCGGGGACTTTGACCGACATTGCCCGGTACGCCGCCTATACGGCAGGGCTGCCGTTCGTGTCCGTTCCGACCGCACCGTCCGTCGACGGCTTCACCTCAAGCGGCTCGCCGCTCATTATCCGGGGGAATAAGCTGACGATCCGGGTGGCGGGACCGGCGGCCATATTTGCCGACACGGATATTCTGAGGGCTGCGCCCGCGCCCATGGCCGCAGCAGGATTCGGCGATATGCTGGGCAAGTATACCGCGCTGTTCGATTGGAAATTTGGTCGTATAACCGCCGAAGAGCCTTACTCGCCGGAGATTGCCGGGCTGACCGAATCGGCCCTGCTGGCGTGCGTAAGCCATGTGAAGGAGATCGGGGAGCGGACGGAGGAAGGAATCCGCATTTTGATGGAGGCGCTGATGAAGTCGGGACTTGCCATCCAGCTCTTCGGGCAGTCCCATCCCGCATCCGGCGCAGAGCATCATCTATCCCACTACTGGGAGATGGAATATATCCGCACCGGCCGGCGGCAGCTGCTGCATGGGGCAAAGGTCGGCGTAGCCTGTGCCGAAATTTCGGCGCTGTACCACGAAATCGCCGCCAGGCCCGAGCTCTGGAATGACGCCAAGTGGGATCAGATCCGCAAGGAGATCGACCTTATTCCGGGCCCGGATGAGATTCGCGCGCTGCTGCGCGCCGTTCACGGACCGTCAACGACAGAGGAACTCGGGGTGACGGGCGATTTGCTGCGGCGCAGCCTGAAGGAAGCCCACGAAGTCCGCCCTAACCGGCATACGTTGCTGCGCGCGCGGAATGAGGGAGGGCTAGCTCTGCAATAAGCCTATCCTGGAAGCCGTCCATCCGTAAGGCTATGATGTAAGTTATATACAAATGGGAACATTTGTTCTATTATAGTGGAGAAAGACGTATTCCGGAGGCGAGCTATGAATTTGCATAGAAGAGTTGCCCGTTTAAAAGATATCGATTTGTTCTACCTGGATACTGGCAGTAAGGGACCGGCTATCCTCTGCCTTCACGGCAGATGGGGAAGAGGAGAGACCTGGTACGACTTCATGCGGCGATACGGTGAGAGATACCGGATTATCGCTCCGGATCAGAGAGGTCACGGCTGGAGCGGCAAGCCAGTGTCCCGATACACCGCTGAGGAAATGGCTGACGATATGGTTCAATTGCTAAATGTGCTGGAGATCGATTCCGCTATCGTTGTGGGGCACTCGATGGGCGGACAAGTCGCCGGTTACCTGGCTGCTCTCGATCCGAATCTTGTGGAAGCGTTGGCCATTCTGGACAAGTCTCCTGCCGGACCGGCCGAGCGAAGCCGTATCCCCTTGAGCGAGATTAAAGCGACAGACCCTGTTACACAAGATTGGCCGCTGCCTTTCAGCAGCTTGGAACAGGCGGATTATTACATCCGGAAAGAGGCGACTACGGAGATAAGCTATTCCTATTTCATGAACAGTCTGATTGAAACGCCGGAAGGCTACAATATGCTGTTCAGCACGCAATCAATGGCTCTCGGTATCGCCTACAATCAGGATTGGCATCACTTGCTGCCATCTATTGAATGTCCGGTGCTGCTTGTCAGAGCCAAAGACAACGAAGCCGTCCCCGACGAGGAATTGTCCAGGATGCAGGCCCTCATCCCCAATTGCCGGTCGTATACCATGTCGCATCCCCACCACAATGTGTATTTGAGTAACAAGGAAGAATTCTATACTTGCTTTGATGAATTTCTGCTTTCCATTTAAGAAGAACCGCAGTCCCGAAGACCGAATCGGCCCATGGACTGCGGTTCTTGTTAGAAGAAAATAAAGCAGGAGAACTGTATTGCATCATCTAACCCGGTTAATGTCCGAGTCACTCAGCGTTTCCGATTTATTTGCGCGGTTCACCTGAGAAGAGTTCATCGTATTGGCATGTGATCGCGCCCAGGTGAGCAGTTTCATCATGATCCTTGTGAACACGCTGTCTGCGAATCTGCTTCGGCTTGAAGATTGAAGATGGGAACGAGAGATCGATTATTCGATCATCGTAATATCGGAGCCGGCCTCTAATTATTCTATTGCGCGGTCAGGATTTGAGGACCTTCGGCCGTAATGGCGATCGTATGCTCGTATTGGGCGGCGAGCTTGCGATCCAGCGTCCGCACGGTCCAGCCATCCGGATCAATTGTCATGTAGTAGTTGCCTTCGGTGATCATGGGCTCGATCGTGAACACCATGCCTTCCTTGATGCGGAGGCCTTTGCCGGGCTTGCCGACATGCATATAAGTCGGCTCCTCGTGCAGGTCCTGGCCGATGCCATGGGCGAGAAGGTCGCGCACGACGCCGAAGCCGTGCGATTCCGCATGCTGCTGAATCGCGCTCGTCACGTCGCCGAGCCGATTGCCGGGCTGCGCCTGCGCGATGCCGAGGTCAAGGCATTCCTTCGTGACGCGCATCAGCTTCTCGGCCGTTGGCGAGATGTTCCCGACCGCATAGCTCCAGGCCGAATCGCCGAGCCAGCCGTCGAGTTCCGCGACCGTGTCGATCGTCACGATATCGCCTTCCTCAAGTGGCTTATCGTTAGGGAAGCCATGCGCGATCACGTCGTTGACGGAAGCACAGGTCGCATAGGGATAGCCTTTGTAGCCCTTCTCGTATGGCTTGGCCCCGTGCTTCAAAATAATGTCCTCGAAGATGCGCTCAATCTCGTTCGTCGTGATGCCCGGTTTGATGAGCGGGGCGATTGTACGATGGCATTCCGCCACCACTTGGCATGCCTTGCGGATAGCCTCGATTTCATACTTGCTTTTTAAAATAATCATGTTCGGATCAGGACTCCTTCGTAATAGCTCGCATAGCGAGTTCGGCGATTCGATCGACGTCCAGGTCGGAATTGCCCGCATAGTAGTGCAGCCCGCAGCAGCCGACCAACACGGCAAGCATATAGTCGACGCTGTCGTCTTCGTACTGGGAGATCGATTGGAGTGGAAAGTACAGCCGTTCCATGAATCGTCTCTTGGCAGGGTGTCGATCCTTCTCAGGCAAGCCTGCATAATGTTCCGCCGCCATTTTGTAGACGAGATATGCGCGGGCGTCCGACTGCCATAGCCGGAGCAGCGCTTTGCAATACGTCAACAGCTGCCTGTCATCCGGGCGGCCGCCGCTGGTGTTCGCCCATTCGGCCAGTGCTTGCTCGCATCGCTCGAAGCCGCTGTCCAACACATCTTCTATTAATAAATGACGGTTAGGAAAATAGTGGTATACCGTGCCGTAACCGAGCTTGGCCTCGCGGGCGACATCGCGAATATCAAAGTTGCTGCCCGTTCGAAAGTAGGTGCGCGCGGCTATGTCCAGGATGTGTTCTCTGCGCTGCATGCGGATGAGCTCATTTTGTTCTTTGGTACGGGGGCACATGGGCGCGTGAACCTCCTTATATTGACCTGCAAATTTGTCGATATAAAGATAATAACGAATGAGCCGGGGAAAATCAAATGATCTGTTGGTGTTCAATGAAACAAAGTACTGAAAAATGAAGAACTTGACCGTGATAATAAAGTTGTAGACTGGGCGCTGGCATTAATCTAAAGTCAGCGCCCAGTCTACAGCTTATTTAATGGAGTCTAACGGTATGACAATTCCAAAGGTCTGTGGAATAAAGATATTCAGTCTAGTACTTTATTTTCACGAAACAGTTCTTGCTGTTAAAGAGGATCACTTCAGTGCATATCTCCCGCTATCCGAAAGGCATGCCGCTCATGCCTCAGCTCGGCGGAGCCAGGAAATTCACCGATTCGGGCTTCTGTCTGCGGAATGTGCCCGGCGTACAGCCCACCCAGGCTGAGAACTGGCGGATGAAGCTCTGGGCGTTCACATAGCCAAGCCGGTAAGCGATCAGTTCGATGGAATCGGAGCTTCGCTCCAGCATCTGCATCGCCTCCTGCTGCTTGAGAATCATCAGATACTGGCGGGGAGACATACCATATGCCTGGCTGAACAGACGGTGGCAGTGGCGGCGGCTGATGTTCAGCCGGGCCGAGATTTCCTCCAGCCAGTTGCTTCCTTCGGCTTCTGCGGCGGCGTCCGATCCGATGAGGGAGACATCCTGCTCGGTCTCCAGCCGCCGGTGAAGCATGCCCTCGATCTCCCTGGCGATGAGATACGCCGGCTCCGTCAGCTCTTCGGCCGGAAGGGCGGCGGCAGCTGCGGCAAAATGCTCCTGAATGGTCTCCACCAGCGGGAATACCTTTGTCATGACGGATATGCTGCGGATTCGGCCGCCGTCCAGCGTCTTGAAGAGCTGGCGGATTAGCGGCTTCAGCGCTTCATTGAGGCGATGACCGGCCGGGTAGAAGCCTTCATTGACGGTCTGGAACAGATGCAGCAGCTCTTCGTCGCTGATCTGCACATGGGCCACACTGAAGGAGGCCTCTTCCGAATCTCTTGTGTCGTAGCCGTGAAGCTGCATCGGCGAGACGATCAGAAGGTCGCCCTCGCGGAGCACCCTTTCCGAGCTTCCGGCGAAAGCGTTCAGCTCGCCGCTTTGCACGAGCAGAAACTCGAACATCATATGGTGAATATGCCGGCAGCAGGTCCAGCCTTTCGATACCGAGCGGGTGTGTGGCGCATACAGAAAGAGATCTGTGCGGACATGCGGGTAATAAACGGCGTTATCTTTCAAAGCGCCCATACGATCAGCTCCCTTTGGCCGATAATGTTTATTCCGGGGCAAAACAGGACCGAATAAGTTAGTGAAGAATACTTCGCCCGGGGCTATACTGGCTTTACGAAAAAGCCGATTCGGCTGTAGAAGACTTTCTTCCTTCTGAATCCGATTATAAGCGAAAAGGTAGTGAATGTAATGGCAAAAACGGAATCCACCCTCGATTACACTAAATGGTTCCAGGCGGAGAGCGACACAAAGGGGAATGCCAGTCCCTTCGTATTGCTGTCGCGTCTCTTCCGGAACCATAACCGAAAGCTGGCGTTGTCCGCTCTCTACTATATGCTGAAGACTTCACCGGTCTGGGTGCTGCCGGTCGTAACCGCCAATATCATCAATATTGTCAGTTACCCTAACCGACATTCCATGCAGGAATTCTGGATTAATTTCGCCGTGATCTTCATTGTCATCGTGCAGAATATTCCCACGCATACGATGCATATCAAGTATATCAGCCAGGCGGCCCGCCATGTGGAAGCGGGGCTTCGCAGCACGCTTGTCCGGAAGCTGCAGCAGCTGTCGCTCGGCTATCACGGCGATATGAATGCGGGGAGGCTGCAATCCAAGGTGCTGCGCGATGTGGAAGCGATTGACTTCCTGTCCCGGCAGATGATGATGACCGTTATCCCGGCAGGCATCAACCTGGCTGTCGTGGTTGGGCTGACGCTGTATCACAGCTGGATGGTTGCGCTCTTCTTCGCCCTGATGGCTCCGACTTCGATTTATCTCGTCCGCTTGTTCCGCTCGCGGATGTCCCAGCGCAACCGTGAGGTGCGCCGCAATATTGAAGAAATGTCCGGCAAGGTGTCGGAGACGGTGGAGATGATCCCGGTTACCCGCGCGCACGGTCTGGAGGAGGTCGAAATCCGCAAGGTCGACGCCGCACTGGAGAATATCCGCCAGCGGGGACATATGCTTGACGTGCTTGAGGCCTATTTTGGCTCCTCCAGTTGGGTTGTGTTCCAGCTGTTCCAGGTCGGCTGTCTGTTCTTCACCGCCTATCTCGCGCATTTGGGGTATATGGAGATCGGCGATATCGTCATGTACCAGGGCTTTTTCAACATGATCATCGGGTCGGTGACTTCCATCCTGAACGTGTATCCCAACCTGGTCAAAGGCATGGAATCCCTGCACTCCGTCTCCGAGGTGCTGCTGTCGGACGAGACGGAGGAATACAAGGGCCGCACGAAGCTGGACGGAATCCACGGCGCATACAGCTTCCGGGGTGTCGGCTTCCGCTATTCGGAGTCCGAGCGGCATGTGCTGAAAGACTTCTCGCTGGATATCCGTGCGGGCGAGACGATCGCCTTCGTCGGGGAATCCGGTTCGGGTAAATCCACCATCCTGAATCTGATTATCGGATTCTACAAGCCCCAGAGCGGTATTATCAAGGTGGACGGACTTCCGATGGATGAGCTGAGCATGCGGCAGTACCGCCAGTCTCTGGCGATCGTGCTCCAGAATAATATTCTGTTCTCAGGAACGATCCGCGAGAATATTACGTACGGCCTGCCGAACATCAGTGACGAGCAGGTGCAGCAGGCCGTCTACATGGCCAATCTGCAGGACGTCATCGACAGTCTGCCCCAAGGGCTGGAGACATCTGTCGGCGAGCATGGAGGCAAGCTGTCCGGCGGCCAGCGGCAGCGGATCGCCATTGCGCGCGCGCTGGTCCGCGATCCGAAGATCATCATTCTGGACGAAGCGACCTCGGCGCTGGATAACGTATCGGAGCGGCATGTCCAGAGCGCGATCGAGCGGCTGATGCATGGCCGGACCACCTTTATCGTGGCGCACCGCTTGTCCACCATCAAGAATGCAGACCGGATTGTTGTCATGAAGCAGGGGAAGATCGTGGAGGTCGGCAGCTACGACGAGCTGCTTGAAATGAGGGGCGAGTTCTACAAATTGAAAAATATGTGAGCAGGGTTCCGTCTTCCCGGTGTCGAAGTGAGAATGTCTGGGAGGGAAAGATCATGACACTTATTTTAGGCTATCAATTTGAGGAGTACTCCATTCCGCTGGCGTTCGCAGGGCGCTACTTCATCGTGGAGCAGGCGCCGGACGGGCTGATGGTCAGCGTGCTGCTGGACCACGAGGAGGCGCCGGTCTTCGACATTCTGAAGAATGAGCCGATCGGCAATCCGTATTCGAGCGTCGTCAACTCGGTTCCCGGCGTATTCGACGTCAAGGACAATACCGGGCGCCCTGTTTATCAGCTGCAGGTTGGAGCCGGAATCAAAGCGGTTCTGTTTCTGGAGAGCGGTGAGGCGATGGAGGTATCCTTAACCAAAGACAGCATCCAGGCGGGCAAGCTGGATATTCCGAATACGTTCAATCCGGCGGTCATCGGGGCGAAGATCAGCTCCGGCGGCAGCGTCGGAGTCGGCAATTATGTGCCGTACAACCTGCTGAAATGGTTCAAATAGAAGACGAAGAGGGCGGCCTGAGGGCCGTTCTTTTTTTGCGGAGAATCGAAGAAATGAACCTTTATCGCCTCCCGATTGTCTTAAGGGTGAAGAAAGGGGAAAGGGAGGGATACAGTGGATAACCGGGAATTGTTCGAGGCTTACAACAAGGACGTGTACAAAACCTGCCTGTATATGGTTCGTGATCCGGCGGATGCCGAGGATTTATGCCACGATACTTTTATCACAGCGTTCCGCAGCCGGACGGATGACATCGGGCAGCACAGAGCCTGGCTCATCCGGATTGCCGTCAACCGGTGCCTGAACCATCTCAGACGCAAGAAGCTCTTCCGGTTCAAGATCGAATCGAATCTGCGCGGGTTTGCTCCGGCTAATGAGCTGTCGGCTGAGCAGAGAGCGGAAGAGCGGGCAAGCCGGTCGGAGTGGGCGGAGGTGATGAAGGAGCTTCCCGCCAAGGTCAGGGCGGTTATCGTCCTTCGTTACGTGCATGATATGACGCTATCGGAAATTGCGGACACGCTGTCCATTCCGGTGGGAACGGTCAAGTCGAGGCTCCACAAGGGACTGAGGCTGGTAAAGGGCATATTGGAGAAGCAGGACGGCGTGGCTGAGAGAAAGGAGGATACCCGTGAAGGATGCAGAGCGGTTAGCGGCACTCAAATTAAGTAAAGAGGATATCCATTATCCCGATTTTGACCGGATGTGGGAGTCGATTGAACGAGACCGGCTGCTTGCGGAGCAGACGAACACCATGATGTCAGAAGAGCCGGGCGTGAAGTGGAGCCGGTCTGGAACACCAAATCATGAAATACAGCGCAAGGGCCGAAGCTGGGGCAAAATGACGGCCGCGGCTTCGATCGCTGTACTGCTGATCGCCGCTCCCGTCTATGCAGCCGTGCATGGGGACTGGGGACATCTCCTGACAAGCAAACCCGGCATCCAGTCCGCGCTAGACCGGAATCTCGGGCAGAAGCTGGGCCAGACCATAACCATAAACGGCATTAAACTGAATCTTGAAACGGCATTTGTGGACGAGAACCGGACGGTTATCCTGTTCACGCTGGATGTAGGCAAACGGGCGGAGACGGATTTTTGGAAGTTCGGGAATCTCTATATTGAGAGTGAGCAGGGGAATAAACTCGGTGAAGGATATAATTATTTGCAGTGGGACGAGCAGAAAGGCCGTTATAACGGATATTTCGAAACCGAGTGGTCGCCGGACACCGAAACCGCCAAGGTAAGGCTGGTCGCAGAGGGGCTTACGGCATACAGCTTGGGAGAACAGGACATTTCCTTGAATCCATCGTCGAACGCATCGCAGAGCTTTAAAGTAGGCAAGGAAGGGATTAAGGAGATAGCCGTACAGACGTTCCGGATGGATAGCAAGAAGACCCTCTTCGCGTCCACCGTTTTATTCGATCGTCCTGAAGCCAAGGAATGGACGTATCCGCAGATTGCGCTGTTTCATGGAGAAGAAGCGGTTGAGCAGCTTTCTGGATCCATGTTCGGGACGCCGGATGAGCATGGAAATTATACAGCCCAGCAGTATTATCAAACATCAGACGCCACGGCTGCGGGAGCCTCCTTCAAATTGCAGTATTGGCGGCTTGAGCAGTCGGTATCCAAGTCCTGGAATTTTGATCTGACGCTAAGCAAAAAACAGATGGAGTTCGGAACAACAATTACGCCGCTGAATGTTCCGCTGGAGCCGGGGAACAACGCGCTCAAAGTCGAGAAAATGGTCGTTACCCCGACTCAAATCCGGGTAGGCATTCGAAGCAGCAAGCTTCCTTATTATTTCCCTTATCAGAAATACAGACTGGAAATCGATGGACGGACGCTGGAGGCAGCCCCTTATTACTCTGCCGAGCCGGGCGATTCGGGTTATAGAGGCTACCAGTTCGAAATGCCGTCAGATCTGATTGTCAAGAAAGACAGCCATATCGTGTTGGTGGGAGCCTATAAGGTTAATTATGTCGAGGATCAGCAGACTACGTTCCGGCTTACGGGAATTGATGAAGAGAAGCGGCATCTGAATGCCGTGATCGGTGGTTACCCGGTAACCTGGACTTATTACATGAAGGGCTCGGATCTGTATGTGGAGAGCAGCAGCGACAATCCTCTGTTCGGGGGAGTCAATCAAACCTTCATTCTACAAGACGGCCAGCGGCTGCTGGGGAAAGTGCAGAAATACGGCATCGACGGGCAAAAAGACAATCATGCGATTGATGTGTACAAAGGCTTCAAAGGAAGTGAAGCGGAGGTTCATATGTTCTTCTATACGACGAACGAACCGGAGAAAGAGACGAGAGTGACGCTGCGATAAGGCCATTGAAGGAAGTAAGATGGTCAGGCATCAGAATAGGCATATTTGAGGTTTGACTGGGGGGCCGTATCGGCCCCTCATTTTGATGTGGACGGAACCACTCCAATTGACAACTCCTCCGTATCTTGATTAGTCTTACTGTACAAGCGCGGGAGCCCGAATCCCGGAAAGGAAGAGGACGAGGACATGCATGAAATCATACGCTGCGGTTGGGTGAACACCGATCCGCTGTACATCGCCTATCACGACGAGGAATGGGGCAAGCCGGTCCATGACGACCTGAAGCTGTTCGAGCTGCTGATGCTGGAGGGTATGCAGGCGGGCTTGAGCTGGTACACGATTCTTAAAAAAAGAGAAAATTACCGCGAGGCCTTTGACAGGTTTGATCCGGAGAAAATTGCGGCTTATGACGATAACAAGGTGGAGGAGCTGATGGGCAATTCCGGCATCATCCGGAACCGCCTCAAGATCAAGGCGATCATCACCAATGCCCGCGTATACGGCGAAATTATGCGTGACGAAGGCAGCTTCGGCGGCTATTTGTGGAGCTTCGTCGGTGGCTCGCCGGTTATCAACAACCCGGCTTCCCTAAGCGAGGTTCCAGCCTCGACGCCCCAGTCAGACGCTATGAGCAAGGCGCTGAAGAAGAAAGGGATGAAGTTCATCGGCTCGACGATCTGCTATGCCTTCATGCAGGCATCCGGCATGGTGAACGACCATGTAACAGCCTGCAGCTTCAGATAGAGCGGGCAGTAACCCGATGACAGGCTTTGGCTGCGAACCCTGCCGAACGGCCGTGTAATTAACCGCCGGTTTGTCCCGGGCGCCGCCCTTAAGGTATAATAACTGGGATAAAGGTATAATAGCGAGGATAAAGGCATATAGCAGCGATTATAGTTTAGTAGTGGTTAGATAGTGAACTTGAGGAGGCTTAATGCAGTAATGCTGTGGCATGAATTGACGATACATACAACCGAAGATTCCCAGGAGATGATTTCCGCGATGCTCCATGATGCGGGGGCGGGCGGGGTGTCCATCGAGGAATCCGGTACGCTGGCCAAGCAGCGGGAGACGAGATACGGCGAGCTGTATGACGAGCCGCTGAACGATATCCCGGAAGGCGAAGCGGTGATTAAGGGCTACTTCTCCGAGGGCACGCCTATGGATGATATATGCGGGGAACTGGCGCCCAAGATTGCCGAGCTGAAGGACTTCGGCATTGATCCAGGCAGAGCCGAGATCAGCTGGAAGACGGTCGATGAGGAAGACTGGTCCCATGCCTGGAAGCAGTACTTCAAGCCGCTGCGCGTCAGCGACCGGCTCACGATCAAGCCGGTGTGGGAAGACTATACACCGGCAAGCCCCGAGGAGCAGATCATTCATCTGGACCCGGGCATGGCGTTCGGCACCGGCACTCATCCGACGACCGCCCTTTGTCTGCGTGCGTTGGAGAAGGCGATTCAGGGTGGAGAAGAAGTGATTGACGTCGGCACCGGCTCCGGCATTCTCGCGGTAGGCGCGGTGCTGCTCGGTGCGAAATCCGTGCTGGCGCTGGACCTCGATCCGGTCGCCGTCAAGAGTGCGAAAGAGAATGTGGAACTGAACAACATGCTGGACCGCATCTCGGTTAAGGAGAGCGATCTGCTCTCTCTGCTCGGCGGAGAAGGAGCGGCCGAGAAGCCGGAAGGCGCTATGTGGCCGACCGCAAGGGCGCCTCGGCAGCAGGGCGAAGGGGAGCCGGAGGGAGAGAGTGCCGGCGATGAGGGATTAGACGGTGAGTCCGAGTCAGCGGATTCATCCGGCGTTCGTGCTGGCCTGAACGTTACCCTTCCCGTCCGGATCGTTGTAGCCAATATTTTGGCCGAAATCATCGTGCTCTTCACGGACGATGTGTACCGGGCGCTGCAGCCGGGAGGCCTGTATATTACCTCAGGCATCTACAAGGACAAGGAAGAACTGGTCAGACAGGCGCTTGTCGCCTCCGGATTTGAGATCAGGGAAGTTGCGAAGGAAGAAGATTGGGTGGCGTTTACAGCCGGAAAGAGGTAAAAATGGATTTCTTAAGCCAGATTATTCGTATTCCGCTGGATCAGCTTCCGTTCGTTCTGGTGACGATCTTGATCGCCTTCACGGTGCATGAGTTCAGCCACGCTTATTTCGCGAACAAGTTCGGCGATCCGACCGCCCGGCTGCTGGGACGGATGACGCTGAATCCAGCGGTGCATTTTGATTTCTTCGGCATCATCCTGCTGCTGATCGCCGGTTTCGGCTGGGCACGCCCTGTGCCGGTGAACCGGGATAACTTCAGCCGCCCGCGGCTGATGGGGATTATCGTATCGGCGGCCGGCCCGATCAGCAATCTGCTGCTGGCGATTCTGGGCTGCCTCGTGTACGGTTTGCTGCTGGGAACGGGTGTTATTGATGCAGAATCCGCAGGGAAAGGACAGGAAGCGATCAAGCTGTTCTTCAGCACTTTTTCCTACTGGAATTTCTTTCTGTTTCTGTTTAACCTCATCCCGCTGCCGCCTCTTGACGGCTACCGGATCATCGAGGATCTTGCTCCGCGCAGCGTAAGGGGAAGACTCCAGCGGTTCGAACAGTGGGCGATGTTTCTATTCTTGCTGATCGTCTTCATCCCGGTTCTTCGGGCTTATACGATCACGCCTCTAAATGTTTGGACATTTAATATGCAGTTGGATTTTCTGAGATTCTTCTACAATCTTTTTAGCTGACAGAGGCGCTCAGGGTTGTTCATAAGGCCCGGACGTTGTATCATAGCATAGAACTGGCTATACAAGGACAATAGAACGGCGGCGGTGCCCGGCAGGCGAGGGACGCCGCCGTTTTCGCCTGAAATATAAGCTTAAGAGAACAGGATGTTGATGCATATGCAGCGGTATTTCGTACCGAAGGACAGCTTCGGCGAGGGCACGGTTACGATCGGCGGCGAGGACGCCCGTCATATTGCCAGAGTCATGCGGGGAAGACCCGGAGACAAACTGATTGTCAGCGACGGTGTCTCGCGGGAGGCGTTCACGGAAATCACCGAAATCGGGGAGGGTGTTGTTACAGCTGCCATCCTCGAAATGATGCCGATGACGCATGAACCGAAAGCCAAAATCACGGTGGCGCAGAGTCTTCCAAAGGGCGACAAGATGGAGATCGTGATCCAGAAATGCACCGAGATCGGCGCAGCCGCCTTCGTGCCGTTCCTGTCCGAGCGGACCATCGTTCAGTACGATGAACGCAAGGAAGGCAAGCGGCTGGAGCGCTGGCGCAAGATCGCCAAGGAAGCGGCGGAGCAGGCGCATCGCAATATCGTGCCCGAGATTTCCGCGCCGCTGTCCTGGAAAGAGCTGCTGAAATCGGCCGAAGGCTATGCTGCCGTCTTTTTCTGCTACGAGAAGGAAGAAGGGCTGCAATTGCGCACGGCGGTCGCTCCCTGGGCGGAGCGGCTGAAGAATGGAGCAGAGGAGTACGCTGCGCTTGTGATCGTCGGCCCCGAAGGGGGCTTCAGCGAGGACGAATGCCGCGAAGCGGAGGAAGCGGGCGCGGTGTCCGTCGGCCTGGGCAGACGCATCCTGCGCTGCGAGACGGCCGGCATGGTGGCCGCGGCCTGTATTTTATATGAAACCGGAGAAATGGGGGAAGCCTGAAAATGCCATCCGTAGCGTTTTATACGTTGGGCTGCAAAGTTAATTTCTACGACACTGAAGCCATCTGGCAGCTGTTCAAACAGGAAGGCTATGAGCAGGTGGACTTTGAAGGGCAAGCCGATGTGTATCTGATCAATACATGCACCGTCACCAATACAGGGGATAAAAAAAGCCGGCAGATGATCCGGCGCGCCGTGCGCCGCAATCCGGAAGCGATCGTAGCGGTAACGGGCTGCTACGCGCAGACGTCGCCAGGCGAAATTCTGGACATTCCCGGCGTCGATCTCGTCATCGGCAACCAGGACCGCGACCAGATCATGACGCATGTGAACAGCATTCGGGATTCGCGCCAGCCGGTGAACGCAGTCCGCAACATTATGAAGACCCGCGAGTTCGAGGAACTGGATGTGCCGGGCTTCGCCGACCGGACCCGCGCTTTTCTCAAGATTCAGGACGGCTGCAACAATTTCTGCACCTTCTGCATCATCCCATGGTCTCGCGGGCTGTCCCGCAGCCGGGACCCTAAATCGATCGTGAAGCAGGCCCACCAGCTTGTGGAAGCGGGCTACCAAGAGATCGTGCTGACCGGCATTCATACCGGCGGATATGGCGACGATCTGGAGAATTACCGCCTCTCCGATCTGCTGTGGGATCTTGATAAGGTGGACGGACTGGAGCGCGTGCGCATCAGCTCGATTGAGGCGAGCCAGATCGACGACAAGCTGATGGACGCGCTGAACCGCTCCTCCAAGATGTGCCGGCATCTTCATATTCCGCTCCAAGCCGGACACAATGAGGTGCTGAAGCGGATGCGCCGGAAGTACACGACCGAAGAGTATTTGGCCAAAATGGAGCGTATTCGTCAGGCAATGCCGGATGTGGCGATTACGACCGACGTCATTGTGGGCTTCCCGGGTGAGACCGACGAGATGTTCCGGGCGGGCTACGACTTCATGAAGCAGATCGGCTATTCCGAAATGCATGTGTTCCCGTATTCGAAGCGTACCGGCACACCGGCCGCCCGTATGGAGGATCAGGTGGACGAGGATGTTAAAAATGAGCGCGTCCAGCAGCTGATCGACCTGTCCGAGGACATGCAGTTGGCCTATGCCAGCCGGTTCGTGGGACAGACCGTGGGAGTTATTCCGGAGCGGTCAGCCAAGGATGCTCCCGCCCGCAGCATACAGCACGGCTTCAGCGACAATTACCTCCAGGTGCAGTTCCCGGGCGGTGACGAGCTGCAGGGCCGGCTGTGCCAGGTGAAGATTACGGAAGCAGGCGTCAACGAGTGTAAAGGTGAGCTTGTCTCGTCTCCGGATGACGTCCTGACCGGCACCGCGCGTTAGCTAAGAATAAGGATTCCATCTCCGCAGTGCGGAGGCGGAATCTTTTTTGCATACACGCCCCAATCGTGCCGTGAACGCTGTGAACAGCAATCTTACTGTGTTTTGGCAGATTTGGCAGATTTGACGGATTTGAAAGGCAGCTTCCATTTCTTGGGCCCGGAGGACGTGGGCTCCATGTATGGAATTAGGCGCGAAGCGATAAAGGCGACGATCGGAACGGCCAGAATCACGCCTATGCTTCCCGACAGCCCCTGTACCACCTCGATTCCCACCATCTCCATATTGGAGAGCTGGTTGAACGGCACACGATACGAATAAATCAGGATTAAAGACTGTAAGGAGCTGCCGGTAAAAGCCAGAATGAGGGTATCGGACATGGTGCCCATCATATCGCGGCCGACGTTCATTCCGGAGAGGAACAGCTCTTTCATGCCAAGCTTCCGGTTTGCGGAATATACCTCATGGACCGAAGAAGCAACGGATATGCTCACATCGACGATTGCACCCAGCGAGGCGATCAGAATTCCGGCGAACAGCAGGTCCTTAACCCCCATATGCGTGTCCCTGGCAATCAGGATCAGTGTTTCCGCTTCCTCCGTATTCAGCCCCGAAATATGCGCCAGACTTCCTGCCAGGGCGGAGACGATGCCGGCGATTGTAACGCCAAGCGTAGTCCCGATGACCGCAGATAATGATTTGGAATTCCATCCGTGTATGAGGAACAGATTGGCGCAGGTCGTGATCACGACCATTAGCACAGACGCAAAAATCGGTGAAAATCCTTGATAAAGCAGTGGAATATATAGAAAAACAATGCAAATCATCGTGTACGCCAGGCCGATAACGGACTTCAATCCTTTCCGGCCGCCAATGAGCCACATCAGCGCAGCAAATAGGAAGATAAAAATATACAGCGTCGGAGCCCGATTATAGCTGTATACCCTCACGTCGTATACGTCCTTATTGGCAGTTTCTATACAGACCATAATTTTCATACCCTTTTTGCCGTACACGTTAAAACGGTCGCTCAGATCATTTTTGATCGTTTTGACCTCGCCTTTATGCTCTCCTGTCAGAATTTTAATCTGCAGCATTTGGTTGCCCCGGTACAGGCCTTTCAGGACAGGGTCTTCGGCGATGTCCTCGCTCTGAACTTCGACAATCCGGGCTTCCTCGTAATTGATATAGGCGGTTCCTCCTTGTTTAAAGAATTTACCGGGTTGATGCGCATTAAAGACATACAGGAATGTACAGAACAACATTAGAACAGCGGTCACAATTCCCATGCGTATCCATTGGGATTTATTCATCTTTTCGTTCACTCTCGCCTTCTTCTCCAAACTTGGTTGATTGTAGACGAGCATTGTAAACAAGAGATGCTTTTTTTGTAAACCAGAAATAAAACTGCGGATTATGAGTTCTTTGCATAATTTCAATATTCAGCTAACACTGCCCAAACAAACAGGTACTATTTTAGAGCTTAGTGCTTAAATAAGAAAAAAGTGCTGAATTTTGTGCAAACGTTTGCCCTCGCGGAAAGCGCGATTTTGCAACGAATATGGGAAGGAGGAGCCATACTGTTCAGTAAAAGTGGAGAAAAGACGATCAGGGGGCAAAAAGAAAAAGAGTTCGTGACAGGAGGATGCAAGTATTGTTGAACAAATATCAATTCCGCAAGTTTATCGCAACGATGTTGGCTGTAACCCTGCTGCTGTATACCTTAATGGCACAAGGTGCGGTTCAATCGGCAAAGGCCGATAGTGGCATAATGCCGGAAAGCCCGGTTTTTAATGATGACGGAACAGTAACCCTGCAAACTTATTCCGTGACGGATGCGGTGTATATCAACGGCAACTTCTCGAAGAACTGGAGTGAGTTCAAGCCTTTGACAACTTCCGGTACGATCGATGTGAACGGCGTTACGAACAACGTATTCACGTTTACACTCACAACGGATGATCTTAAATCTTGCGGAGGCGTCATTCAGTATAAGTTTGCCCCGGAACCGAAGTGGGGAAAGGATTTTACGGATTTCCTGAACGCCAGTCCGAAGATCGGTGGAAATTCCGTCGTCTATTTCATCAAGACGGAAGTGGGTAAGACGCAAGTTCAGACCGGACATGCCACCACAGTCAAAGCGTACCGCTACCTGGCAAATGGCACTCAGGTTGACTTGACCGACAGTGCGGTGTGGACAAGCAGCCAGCCCAAGGTTACGGTAAGCAACGGAACGGTTTCCGTTGACCCCGATGCCCCGCTCGGAATGGTGACCTTGACTGCCACTTACAATGGGGTATCCTCTACTGCGACCTTCAATGTCGTGGATGCTTCCTCCGCTTTCGGGGATATTCAAATTAACCCGGGCAGCGACGCGTCCAAACTGAACTTCACCTGGATTACAGAGAATGATCCTGCAACCGCGGCAAGCACTGTTCAGATTGCTCCCAAGAGCGCAATGACGGGCACAGAGTTTCCGGACGCGCATACGAGCTTTACCGGAACCGCTTCGGCGGCATTCAACGGCTACACAACCAATAAGGCAGCGGTTACCGGCCTGCAAAAATCGACGGAATATGTATACCGCGTGGGCGACAGCAATACTTCAAAATGGAGTCAGGTATACAGCTTCACCACTAAGGATACAAGCTCCTATGAATTTCTTCTGTATGGTGATCCGCAGCTAGGCGCAAGCTCGGGCGGAAATATTGCGGCCGATACGGCCGGCTGGCAGAATACATTGACGAAATCCACAACGCTGTACCCGAATGCAGGCTTCCTGATGTCCGTCGGCGACCAGGTCAACGATGCGGAGAACGAGCTTGAGTATACCAGCTTTTTTTCACCAAATGAGTTGAAACGCTATCCTCTGGCGACAGTCTCGGGGAACCACGATAACAACATCAATTACACTTACCACTACAATCAGCCCAATGAGTCCAGCCAATATGGCGTAACCGATGCGGGCGGCGATTATTCCTACACTTATGGCAACACGCTGTACATGATGCTGAATACGAACAACAATAACGGAACAGCCCATAAAGCTTTTATGGAAGAAGCGATTGCTGGAAGTCCGAATGCAAAATGGAAAGTTGTCGCGTTCCACCATTCGATCTACAGTGCTGCGAACCATTCCTTGGAAAGCTATATTACGGATCTGAGAGCATCGCTGTATCCCGTGTTTGACGAGCTTGGCATCGACGTTGTCCTGATGGGTCACGACCACAGCTATGTCCGCACCTATCAGATGAAAGGCGATCAGCCGCAAACGAATCAGACGGTGAATGCAAACGGCGATGTAGTCAACCCGACAGGCACGCTGTATATTACGGCCAACTCCGCCAGTGGCAGCAAATATTATGAATTGAAACCTGCTCCGGAACCCTATTCCGCTCTGCGGGAACAATTCCATGCGCCTAGTTTCTCACACGTCAGCGTAACAGACACCAGCTTCTCGATCGATACATACAAAATTGATCCCACAACAGGCGAACTATCGACCGTCGACACCTATACGATTGTGAAAGGCGATACAAACCCGGCAGAGCCGACGGTTCCGGCGGCACCGACAGGGGTAACAGCCAAGGCGCTTAGCACCAGCAGCATTCAACTCGACTGGCAAGCCTCTGCGAACGCAACCGGTTATATCGTTTACCGGGCGAATGCCGGCAGCAGCACCTTCACTCAGCTCAACAGCACGCCTATAACGACACTTTCTTATACGGACAGCTCACTCACGCCGTCGACTACCTACCAATATAAAGTCGTTGCCGTGAATACTGCGGGCAGTTCACCGGATTCGGCCGTCGTTTCCGCTACAACGAGAACCGAAAGCGGCGGGGGAGGGACTTCTCCGACACCGACACCATCCGCTACGCCTTCGCCGACGCCGACATCATCCGTGGCACCATCACCAACCAGTTCACCGACTGCATCGCAATCATCACCAAGTTCATCAAAAGCATCGTCAACCCCAACTCCAACACCGACGCAGGCCAGCTCACCGGCTCCTACACCGACACCATCACCTGCAAGCACGCAGACGCCGGCCTCGCAGCAGTCATTTACCGATGTGGGTTCGAAATATGCCTGGGCAAAGGCAGCAATTGATATTCTGACTGCGCAAGGCATTATCCAAGGAACTTCGGACAAAACATTTGAGCCGGAAAAACCGATTAAACGCGCCGACGCCGTTTTACTATTGGTTCGTGCGCTGGATTTGTCGGGTCAATCGGGTGACAATTTTACTGACGTTGCTGGCAGCAAGTACTATGCCGACGCATTATCCATCGCCAAGAATAATGGCATCATCACCGGCACCAGCGACAACCGGTTCTTGCCGAATCAGAGCATAACGCGGCAGGATCTGATGGTCATCATCGCCAGAGCATTGGAGAAGACGGGAAAACTCAAGCTCAGCGCTTCCATAAGCGAGCTTAGCGGATACCGTGACGGTGCCAAAGTATCGGATTATGCGGCGCCATCCGTTGCAGCTCTGCTGCGGGCAGGAATCGTGAACGGCTACAATTCACAAATCTTGCCGAAGCAGCCGGTTACAAGGGCGGAAGCCGCAGTTATCATCTATAATACTTTGAAACAATATCAACAATAGAGCATCGAATATCGCTTGGTCTGCCTCGTTTGAGTGCAGGCCAAGCTTTTTTCATTGGATGCGTTGATCCGCGCTTCGGGTATTTTTTACAGATTAGAAGGCGGTTTCCAGGGTGGGACTAAAGACTCAGTTATTGGCAATAAGGTAACGACTTTGGAGGGAGTGTCCGATAATACTGAAAGAGTGTGGAATGGACCCACGAGACAATTTTCTATCCAAAGGAGACCAAAGATGATTTCGAACAGGAAAATGACCACATTGCTGCTTGTATTGGTGCTTCTGGCGGCGGCCTTATTCCCGGCGGGAGCCTATGCCGCAACCGGAGATGTGTACGCCCTTGATTTTGACAGTTCCGCCAAGGTGGAGCTGACTGTCGGCCAGACTCCGAAGCAGCTTAAGGTGCTTGCGTCGGTTGAAGGCAGCACGTCCAAGAAGGACGTCACAGCGGGTGCGGTCTGGACATCTTCAGACACCGGAGTAGCAACCGTATCCAGCGGTCTCGTAACGCCAAAGAACAGCGGAACCGCAATGATTACCGCTACATATAACAATACGGTCGCCACCATAGAGGTGAATGTATCCTATGCCTACAAGAATCTGGCGATTACCGCCCCGTCCTCCGGCGTGTTCAAGCTGGGCGACAGTGACGATGATCTGCTCGTAAAGGCTACCGCAGTCGGCGGCGATGCGGCGGATACTGCAAATGATGTCACTCAGGATGCGGAATGGAGCAGCTCGAACAGCCAGGTGCTGACCATCACCAAGGGACAGATAACGCTTGTCGGAGAGGGCAGCGCCACCGTTACAGCGAAGTACAAGGGGCTGACTGCAACTTTCAAAGCGACGGTCCTCCTGCCTTACTCCGCCCTGGAGCTGAAGGACAGCTCGGGAACGGCGGTAGAGGAACTGGAAATGCTGGTCGGTGACAGCCCGGCAGCCATTCAGGCGTTCACCAAGGGAACTGAGGCAGAGGACGTCAAGGATGTAACCGCGGACGCGGAGTGGTCTTCCTCCAGTACAACGACGGCCACAGTTGAGAAAGGCAAGATCACACCGGTCGGTACAGGCAAAACTGTCATTACCGTCAAATATCTTGGAGTAACGAAAACAGTGGATGTATATGTCCGCGCTCCCTATGAGGCGCTGCTGCTGACGCCAACGGGGGACCAGAGCTTGTTCCTCGGCGAGTCGCTTGGCGTCAAAGCCGAAGTGCGCGATGCGGTCAACTCGACGCTCAATGTCTCGAACGCTGCGGTCTGGACCTCAGGCAACAAGCTGGCGGCAACGGTGACGGGTGGAGATGCGCAAGCTGCGATCTCGGCAAAGTCCGCCGGCAGCTCCGTAATCAAGGCCGAATATAAAGGCATCAGCCGCGAGCTCAAGCTTACGGTATACCCGACGCTCAGCGATCTGAGCGCGGAATCGACCGAGGTTACGCTGTACACCGGCGAGACGGCAGCCCTGCCGAAGGTGAATGGCACCAAGCTGGATAGCACCAAGCTGGACATCGGCTCGGAGCTGGAATGGACGTCTGCGAACGAAGACACTGCGATGATCAAAGACGGCAAAATTGTGGCCGGCAAAGCGGGAACAGTAGTGCTGACCGGTAAAATCAAAGCCAATGATTCCGTAATCTCCCCTTCCAGCGTCCGTTCGAAGAGCGTAAGCATCACGGTGACCGTGAAGGAGAAGGTGCTGGTGCTGATTGGTCCAGAGGACAAGCTCGGCGCAGTTACCGGTGAGGAAACGCAGCTTCCTTCCATAACGGCTGTTATGGAAAGCGGCGAAGAGAGAGACGTGACGAGCGATATCGAATGGACGGTATCGGGAACGAGTGCTGTCATCAAGCAGGGCACATCCGGCAAGATCCTCAAAGGGCTGACCAAAGGCTCTGTGACGCTGAAGGGAACCTATTCCAATAAAACAATCAGCATTCCGGTTGTGGTTGAACAGAAGATCGTCAAAATCGACGTTGATCCGGCTTCGCTGGAGATGAATATCAAGGGTTCGAAATCAATTAAGGCGACCGGCTACACGTCAGCCGGCAAGACCGTCAATCTGTCGTCGACCATGAACTGGGTATCATCCAATCCTGCGGTCGCCACAGTGAAGGGAACTACGGTCAAAGCGGTGGCGGAAGGAACGACGACACTGTCGGGTTCCTACCAGGGCATTGCCGTCTCCGTCAAAATATCGGTTGTTCCGAAGCTGACCAAGCTGACTGTAAGCGAGAAGAGCCTGAAGCTCGCTCCCGGTGGATCGAAGTCGGTGGCGGTAACGGCTGAATATGATACAGGCATGACGGCCGTTGTAACAGGCGCCGTCGTCTGGACCAGCTCCAAGCCATCGGTGGTCAGCATTTCCCAGAATGGAACGATCACCGCATTGGCGAAGGGAACAGCGTCGGTGAAAGGGAAATTCGGGACGAAGACGATCACTGTAACTGTTACGGTAAAATAATGGAAGATCGTACGAACTAAAGCAGAGATAAGCAAACGGGACGAAGCGGAAGATTTTCCGGCTTTGTCCCGTTTGCGTTTTTCTTCGGTTTTGGCATTCTATGATGACTTTTGGGACAGGCCCGATAAACTAGCGAGTAACATTAATATAATACGTCCAGGTGAGTACACCGCTTGAATTTATGAAAAGTGTACAAGGGTGTGTAAACGAAATGGCTGAAGAACCGTTCATTTTTCTGGTGTGTATAATATGGCTTATCGTTAAGAATGGATGAATGTAAATAGTACATATGGAGGTAATTAAGTTTGAAAACTCACTACTATCTCAGTTGGTTTAATGATTTTTTTCCAGAGAAGCTGGTCAAATTGTTGCAGGAGGATATAACAGACAGAAAATCGCTTGTTATGATTAGCGCTCAACCGTCTGGTTATAAGGATGAGCAAGTTAACATTGATGATGTTTTTGAAAGGACATGGTTTAATCAGGCTAACCTTATTTTTGATGAATATCATTTAATTGATTACCGCATGCAGCAGGAAGATGCCCAGCGATTAATTCAAAATGCTTCTGTCATTTTTTTATGCGGTGGAGATCCTGTTTTGCAGAACGATTTTTTGGCGGAATATGAATTATCGGTTGTTATTAAGAACAGCAATGCCGTTATAATGGGTGCCAGCGCCGGTGCGATAAACATGGCTGCAAAATGGTTAAGCTTGACAAACACTGGCTACGAAGTTGAAACAAGTACTATTTATGATGGTATTGGCTTTAATCATTTTGCCTATGAATCTCATTCTAAACGCGACTACGCCACGTTTGTTCAAGGCTACCTGTTCCCTTTGTCTGAAGAGATTGATGTTTATGCGGCAGAACAGGAGAGCGCTATGCGTGTAAAGGACGGCAAAATAGACATAATGGGTCCTTTATATTTAATTTCCCACTCAAAGATTCAGAAATTGGTTGAGACGCTCTAATTAGGGCACAGCCTTTAATAAGAATTTACACTATCGCGTATATGTCTAAAGATCCCGGCGGCCCCGGCTGAGGCGCAGATCAACCCGCTTCCACAGCGGAAGATAGCAAAAGGGCAGGGCGAGCAATGAGCAGCCGATATTGAAGATCGTCTGCGAATGGGCGATCTGGGCCGCCGGTCCGCCGCCGATCCGCTCGGCGGCCTTCAGCAGCAGGCCGGTGAACGGCAGAAAGAGAAGTGCTCCCCCTGCATTCAGCACGACATGTGACCAGGCGACGAAGACGCCTGAGAGGCTGCCGCCAAGCGAAGCGATGACGGCCGTAATGCAGGTGCCGACATTGGCGCCAAGCACGATGGCGATGCCCAGGTGCGGGGGAAGCGCTCCGGAGGAGGCAACCCCCATCGCCATGCCGATGGTAGCCGAACTGCTGTGGAGCAGAGCGGTGAGACAGGCTCCGGCTGCGAAGCCCCAGAGGACGCTTTCGGACGCCCGGTCCAGGAACCACCGGAACATGCCGCTGCTCTGCAGAGCGGGACCGATCGACTGCATCACCGAGATTCCCCACAGCACAAGCGCAAAGCCGGCGACGGCAAGGCTGATGAATTGCAGCGGCCTTGAGAGGACGAATGCAGCACCCGACAGTCGCGAGCCTGCTGCAGGCAGCTCGCCCGCCGTCACTGCCGCGGCCCATAGAGCAAGGGAAGCCGCCAGCAGCGGTCCGGCGAAGTGGGAGATCTGGAGGCCGGCAAGCTCGGTGGTCAGGCAGGTGCCAATGTTGCTGCCGAGAATGATGCCCAGGGTGCGGCCGAACGAGAGCAGCCCGGCATTGACCATGCCGATTGCCAGCACGGTAACGGCAGTGCTGCTCTGGAGCAGAGCCGTCACCACGCTGCTGGTCATCATGCCCATGAGCGGAGTCGAAGTCGCTTTGCCAAGGGCATCCTCGAGGATTGGCCCGGCCAGCTTGGACAACGCCGCTTCCATCAGCTTCATTCCGGCAAGAAAGATCACGACGCCGTAAATTACGGGGAACACCAGGTCGCTAAACATGGGCATGCTTCTCCTTTGCTGGAATATTTCGCCGAAGGAGCAAGTCCGTATCGGCGGCTATCTGAATGAATCGGGAGGTGTTCCAGGGTATGATGCGGACATTCCAGACCCGGCGGACAAGTAAAGCTGGCATTCATCCGCGTGATCCTGTATTCTTCTATTTGCCGTGAAAATAAAAGTCGGCGCTTGCCGGCATGGATTTCAATATAGATACCGGGTCCTGCGCAACTGCAGAGAGCCGGGTTTTTAATCAATGTATGAGCCCGGAAAGCTGGACATGACTTCGCCAAATGGAGAGGTGGCCGGGAGCGTGAACCGAACGATTTTCCGGACCGGAGTTTGCCGGGTGTCCCGCGCTGCCGGTAACGAACGAGCGTCCCGCGGCAACAACGACATTTATGGAGAATTTGAATAGAGGAGCTGGAGCAAGTGGCAAGTGTAATATTACAGCGTACCCGCAAAAAAAGGCTGGAAGCGGGGCATCCGTGGATCTATGCCAGCGAGGTGGAGACAGTCGAGGGTGAACCGTCCGCAGGGGGTCTGGTCGAGGTTCTGAACCATCAGCGCAAATATTTGGCGACCGGTTACTATAACCCGGCGTCGCAGATTCGGATTCGTGTCGTATCTCACCGCCCTGTCGAAGATATGGACACAGCCTTCTTCGAGGAGCGCTTCGCCCGCTGCCTGAAGCATCGCGAGCGGTTTCTGCCCGGAGAGACGGCCTACCGGCTCGTGTATGGGGAAGCGGATTTTTTACCGGGTCTGATCGTCGACCGCTTCGGCGATGTGCTCGTCGTGCAGCTGCTGACGCTCGGCATGGATCTTCGCCGGGAGCAAATCGTCGAAGCGCTGGTGCGGGTTGTCCAGCCGAAGGGCATCTATGAGCGCAGCGACGTGACGGTGCGGGAGCTGGAGGGACTGGAGCAGAAGACAGGCCTCCTGTACGGTGAAGCCCCTCGCCATGTTACGGTAACAGAGAACGGGCTTAAGGTAATCGTCGATATCGAGCAGGGTCAGAAGACCGGTTACTTCTTCGACCAGCGGGAGAACCGCGCATCGATCGCGCCGCTCATGACCGGCTGGGGAAGCCGCAGCGGCATTGCCCTTCAGGAAATCGAAGGAAAGGATGGCGTACGCCGGACGGTGCCTGTCAACAAGAGCGGCAAGGAGGTCAGCTTCCCGTACTGGGACGGGGCGACCGTGCTGGAATGCTTCTCGCATACGGGCAGCTTCACGCTGAACGCCTGCAAATACGGCGCGAAGAAGGTTACTTGTCTTGACGTCTCTGCCCATGCGATCGAGAGCGCGAAGGCGAATGTGGAGCTGAACGGATTTGGCGACCGGGTGGAGTTCGTCGTGGACGATGCGTTCCAATACCTGCGGAACCAGGTCAAGGGACTTGAGGAGCGCAGCGAGCGGGCTTCAGCAGTCGAGACGGACGGCAGCGGGCGGAAAAAGGCGGCGAAGCCCGACACCTCGAAGCCGATGACGGCCGGAGGCGGGCGCACCTGGGATGTTGTCATCCTCGATCCGCCGGCCTTCGCCAAGACAAAAGGCGCGGTCAAAGGCGCCTGCCGGGGCTACAAGGACATTAACCTGCACGGCATGAAGCTGGTCAATGAAGGCGGCTATCTCGTGACGGCGAGCTGCTCGTACCATATGCGTCCCGAGCTGTTCCTTCAGACCATCGCCGAAGCCGCCGAAGACGCGGGCAAGACGCTCCGGCTGATTGAGTGGCGGGCCGCAGGCAAGGATCATCCGCAAATTCTCGGCGTGGACGAAGGCCATTACTTGAAATTTGCCATTTTTGAAGTGACCACGAAATAATCCAGCAGAAATGAAATCGCCGGAAGAGATCATCGGAAACGCCAACGGGTCACTGGAATAAGTAATAATAGAATATAGAGAAAATCGGTGAGAGACGATTATAGCCCTCTCTTCCCGCATGTATCCGGCTGCCGTCCGAACAGGAACGGCGGCCTTTTGTTTGTGCATTTTCGAAGATCAACGCCCGATGATTCAAGATGTTATATCGCTTCTGGGAATGGCCGTCCGATGGTAACATGGGGATGAGGCAGAGGACGCCTAAATCGGAATAAAAAGGCGGGATCATCATCCTGCCGCGAGGGAAGAGGGGAAGTTAGTCATGCTGTACAGAGAGGGGAAAATCACCGTTCGGCGTTTAGAGAACCGGGACCGGGGACATCTAGCCGATTGGCTGTCGGATTCCCGGGTGCTCGAATGGTATGAGGGCAGAGATAACCCGTTTGATCCGGTGAAGGTGGACGCCGCTTTTTTCAAAAAAGATGAAACGACCCGATGCTTGGCCGAGTATGAAGAGCAGGCCGTCGGGTACATCCAGTTCTATCCCCTGGCCGGCGAAGAAAAGCGGATATACGGTTATACCAGCGAGAATGTCTGGGGAATCGACCAGTTTATCGGGGAGCCGGAATGCTGGAACCGGGGGATCGGCACGATGCTTGTCTCCTCCATGGTTCGTTACCTGATGTCCAGGGCAAATGCCGAGCGGATTGTGACGGACCCCCGGACGATTAATGACAGAGCAATTCGATGCTATGAAAAATGCGGCTTCCGCAAGATCAGAATGCTGCCGGAGCGCGAATGGCATGAGGGTCGTTACCAGGATTGCTGGCTGATGGAGTTCCGGCCCTGAAGGGGACCTGTCCGGGCAGCTGGCTTTTGCGGCACAATCCGCTAATCCCTGGAAGCTCTGCAAACGTATGTTCCGATGAAGGCGGTTTGTGCTATAATGTTAGGATGATATGGAACGGGAGGAGTTAAGAGTATTATGCCGGTAACGTTACTGATCGGCCGTTCGGGAAGCGGCAAAACGACAACGATCCGGGAGGCGATAGCCCGGGAACTGCGGAAGGACCCGCTAGGCGCTCCGATTATTCAGATTGTGCCGGAGCAAGGCTCTTTCACGGCAGAGCGGGGGCTGCTTCGGGATGGAGGGGTAAGGGGGAGTCTGCGGGCGCAGACCCTGAGCTTTCCGCGCCTGTCCTACCGGGTGAAGCAGGAGACCGGGGGAAGAGGCGGTGTGCCGATCGGAGACGAAGGCAAGAAGATGCTACTCTATAAAATACTCAGCCGGCGCCGGGATGAGCTGAAGCTCTTTGGCGCTTCCTACGACCGGCCCGGCTTCGTGGACCGGCTCAGCTCTCTGCATGCGGAGCTGAAGCGCTGCTGCCATGGAGCCTGCGATCTGGAGGATCAGCTGGGCCAGCTTCAGGAAATGTCCGCCGGTAGTCCGATTCTCGGGAGCAAGCTGGAGGATCTGAGTCTGGTGTTCTCCGATCTTGAGAAGGCGATGGAGAATCTGTATATCGATGAAGAGGACCGGCTGGAGGAATTGACGGAGCTGATTCCTTCTTCGTCATTCGTTCGCGGTTCATCGGTCTACGTGGACGGCTTCCGGGGATTCACCGCGCGGGAGCTGACCGTGCTTCGCCAGCTGATGCTGCATGCCGCGGATGTGACGGTTGCATTGACGATGGACCGCCCGCTCCCTCCCGGGGGACGGCCGGGCGAGCTCGAATTGTTCCACTCCTCCGCCTTGGCTTATATCAAGCTAAGAGGAATGGCGGCGGAACTGGGACTTGAGGTCAGGGATGAAGTTCTGGCTCCGTCTATGCCGCCCCGTTTCGCGGAATCACCGGTGCTTGCGCATCTGGAGCGCGGGTTCGACCGTCGGCAGGTCTACCGGGGAACGCAGCCGGCGGAAGACGCGATTGCGATCACGGCGGCGGCCAACAAACGGGCCGAACTGGAAGGAGCACTGCGCGAGATGAGAAGGCTGGCGCGGGAGGAAGGGGCCAAGTACGGTGAAATGGCCGTCTTTGTCCGCAGCCTGGACGACTATGATCATCTGGCGGCGCCCTTGTTCCGCGATTACGGCGTTCCCTTCTTCATGGACCGCAAGGAGGGAGAGCTGCATCATCCTCTGGTGGAGTTTATCCGCTCTTCGCTTGATATCATCCGCCGCCGCTGGCGGTATGAGGATGTATTCCGCTGCATCAAGACGGATTTTCTGCTGCCGGAGGACCGCAGTCTGACCCGGGGCGATATGGATATTCTGGAGAATTATGTTCTGGCCTGCGGTATTCAAGGAACGCGCTGGACCGATAAAAATTACGAGTGGCGAGGCATTCCGAGCCTGTCTCTGGAGGAAGGCGGCCGGTCAGACGGCCGCATGCTGCCGCTGATGGAGAAATGCCGGGAAGCGGTGACCGCACCGCTCATGGCATTCGAGAAGGCGGTCAGAAGAAGCAAGACCGGCCTGGATTTATGCAGAGCGGTCTTTGGGCTTCTGGACCGGACTGAGGCGGCGCGGAGACTCGAAGACATGAGCGTTACCGCCCTTGAAGAGGGAAGAACGCTGGCGGCGCGTGAGCACCGTCAGCTGTGGGGAGCGGTGCTGGACCTGCTGGACCAGATCGTGGAGATGATGGGCGAGGAGACGGTGAGCTTCGACCTGTTCGCCGGCATTCTGGAGACGGGACTTTCCGGGCTGCGGATGGGTCTTGTTCCGCCTTCTCTGGATCAGGTGCTGCTTGGAACGATGGATCGGACCCGGGTTACCGGCATCAAATATGCCTTTCTGCTCGGTTTCAACGAAGGTGTCGTTCCGGCCCTTGCGCAGGAGGACGGCATTCTGTCCGAAGCGGAGCGCGCCGTTCTGGGGGAAGGCGGCATGGAGCTGTCTCCCGGAGCCTCCCGGCAGATGCTGGACGAACGCTTCCTGATCTATACCGCCCTGACTTCGTCTTCACGGCGGCTGTGGATCAGCTACGCCGCCGCGGACGACGAAGGCAAGAGTCTGCTGCCTTCCGAGATCATTCGGCATGTACGCCGGATGTACCCTGGTCTGCCTGAGCATCATCTTCCGGGTGTGCCGGTATCGGCTCCGGAAGATGTTCATCATGGATTCATCGGGCAGCCGGAACAGAGTCTGAGGATGCTCATTTTGCAGCTCCGGGAATGGAAGCAGGGACGGGAAATCCCCGCCATCTGGTGGGATGTGTATAACTGGTTCACGGAGAGCGAGGAATGGCGGCCCAAGCTTATGACGCTTACGGGCTCGCTGTTCTACCGGAATCCGGGGCTGCCCCTGCGCAAGGGGACCAGCCTCCGTCTGTACGGAGGCACGACGCTTCGGGGAAGCGTCTCGCGGATGGAGAAGTTCGTCTCCTGCCCGTTCTCCCACTTCGCGTCCTACGGGCTTCGCCTGAAGGACCGGCAGCTGTACAAGCTCCAGGCTCCCGATATCGGGCAGCTGTTCCATGCTGCCCTCAGCAGCATGGGATCGGATCTGCAGAAGCAGGGAAGAAGCTGGGGAAGCCTTACGCCGGAGGAATGCGTGAAGGAGGCCGGCCAGACGGTGGACAGGCTGGCGCCGATGCTTCAGGGTGAAATTCTGCGAAGCTCGAAGCGCTATGCGTACATTGCCCGCAAGCTTAAGAACATCGTCAGCCGCGCCTCTGTCATTTTGGGCGAGCACTCCCGCCGGGGCAGCTTCGATACCGCTTTTCTGGAGCTGGATTTCGGTCCTGACAAGCCTCTTCCGCCGCTGCGGGTGGAGCTTCCGAACGGCTGCCTCATGGAGGTTGTGGGACGGATCGACCGTGTCGATACGGCGGAAGGCGAGAACGGGATTCTGCTTCGCGTGATTGACTATAAGTCGAGCCGCAAGGACCTGAAGCTGCATGAAGTGTATTATGGGCTCTCTCTTCAGATGCTGACCTATCTCGATGTGCTGCTGACTTACGCCGAGGAATGGCTGGGGGAGAAAGCCTATCCCGCAGGCACTCTTTATTTTCATGTTCATAACCCGCTGCTGTCCTCGTCCAACGGAATGGGCAGGGAGGAAGCGCAGCAGGAGCTGCTCAAGCGGTTCAAGATGAAAGGTCTGCTGGTGGCTGACCGCGACATCGTATCGCTGATGGACACAACGCTTGACAAGGGGCATTCCAGCATAGTGCCAGTTGCGCTGAAGAGCGACGGCAGCTTCTACAGCAGCGCTTCTGTGGCAACGCCGGAGCAGTGGGATCGGCTGCTGGGCTCGGTAAGGGGAACGATTACGGAAATCGGAACGCGGATTACGGAAGGCGACACGGCGATCATGCCCTACCGGATTCAGCAGGAGACCGCCTGCACGTTCTGCTCCTACCGGGCTGTGTGCCAGTTTGACGAGACTGTGGAAGGCAATGCCTACAAGCTGCTGGGCAAGCCCGGCAAAGACGCCGTATGGGAGATGCTCTCCCGCGGTAAGGAAGGAGGACAAGAGTCGTGAGCATGAACATGCCGGCCAAGCCGGAAGGAAGCATCTGGAGCGACGACCAGTGGCGGGCGATCGCCGAGAGCGGAGACGATATTCTGGTCGCTGCAGCTGCCGGATCGGGTAAGACGGCCGTGCTCGTCGAGCGCATTATCCGCAAAATCCGGGATGAGAGCAGCGGCTTCAGCGTAGATCGTCTGCTGGTGGCTACGTTCACCAAGGCGGCTGCGGCCGAAATGCGGCAGCGAATCCGGGAAGCGCTGGACAAAGAGCTGGAGGTCAATCCGGATAACGGACATCTGCAGCGCCAGCTGGCGCTGCTCGGCAGGGCTTCCATCACGACGCTGCACTCCTTCTGTCTGGATGTTATCCGCCGTTATTACCAGCAGATTCCGCTCGACCCGGGATTCCGCATCCTGAACGAGCATGAGGCGGAAATCATGCGCCAGGAGTTGCTGGAAGAGTTATTTGAGGAGAAGTATGAGGAAGCCGGAGAGGATGGCGTATTCGTCCAGCTGGCGGATTGGTTCAGCGGAGAGCGGAGCGACGATGCCGTGCATGCGCTTGTTCAGCGGCTGCATGATTTCGCGCGAAGCCATCCATGGCCGGAGGAATGGCTGAGGGGGACGGCGGAAGCCTTCTTCGCGCCGGATACGGACAGCCTGTCCCGGACGGAATGGGTGAGCAGCATTCTGGAAGAGTCAAGGCTCTCGCTGGCTGGAGCCGTCAGCCAACTGAAGCGGGGACTGCAAATTTCGCTGCAGCCCGGAGGACCGGCGCCCTACGCCGACAATATGGAGGCCGATCTGGCGCTCGTCGAGGAGCTGCTCCAGGCTGTCAATGAACGGCCGTGGGCCGGGCTGCACGAGCTGTTCAAGAACGCCGCTTTCGGCAAGCTGAAGCCATGCAAGAAGGATTCTGCCGATCCCGTTCTTCAGGAGACAGTCAAGGGGCTTCGAGACGAGGTCAAGAATACGGTCTCCGATCTCCGGGATTCCCTCTTCGGCCGTCCGGCCGAAACCTTCCTCCAGGAGCTGCATGAGGCGGCTCCGCTGATGAAGGAGCTGGCGGAGACCGTGATCCGGTTCGGAGACCGCTACAGAGAAGAAAAGGCTGCTAAAGGTCTTGTCGATTTCAGCGACCTGGAGCACTACTGCCTGAAGATTCTGCGCCACGAAGACTCGAAGCCCGGCCAGCCTCTTCCTTCCGACGCCGCCATGGAATACCGCTCGCAGTTTGAAGAGGTGCTGCTGGACGAGTATCAGGACACGAACAGCGTGCAGGAGGAGATTGTCCGGCTCATTTCCCGCGAAGAACCGGGCAACCGGTTTATGGTCGGCGATATGAAGCAGAGCATCTACCGCTTCCGTCTCGCGGAGCCGGGGCTGTTCCTCGACAAGTACCGCAGCTACGGCAGGAAAGGAGCGGCAGCAGCGGGGGATGCACAGAGCGATACTCAGGGAGGATTCCAGAGCGAACCTTGGACCGGGCCTGCGGCAGGCGATTTCCCGGACTTGGCGGAGGCCGGTCCCGCACAAAGTGCAGAGCAGAACGGAAACCCGGCTGCAGGACCCACTGATGGAGCAGGCTCTGGTGGCATCGTCATCGATCTGTCGCGGAACTTCCGCAGCCGAATGGAGGTCGTGAACGCCGTTAACATGGTGTTCCGCCAGATCATGAACAAGACGGTGGCCGAAATCGCCTATGATGAACGCGCGGAGCTTGTGTACGGCGCGAACTTTCCGGGAGCGGCGGAGAAGGGGCCGGATTTGAGCTATTCACCGGAGCTGCTGCTGATTGACAGAGGCGGCGCCAAAGCTCCGCCCGAGGAAGTAAGCGGCGATAGCGAAGGAGAAAATGGCGACAGCGAGCTGGCCGAGAGCGAGACGGCGCAGCTGGAAGCCCGGGCCGTAGCCCGGCGCATTGCCTTGATGACGGGCAGAGACGGCGGGGAGCCCCTGTATATCTATGACAAGGGTCTCAAGGCCATGCGCCCGGTCAGCTATGGAGACATCGTCATTCTGCTGCGCTCGGCAAGCCTGTGGGCGCCGCTGATGACTGAGGAGCTGCGGCTGGAGGGCATTCCGGCTTACGGCGACCAGAGCCGGGGTTATTTTCAGGCCATGGAAGTTGAAGTGGTTCTATCCCTGCTGAAGGTGGTGGACAACCCCCGGCAGGATATTCCGCTGGCGGCGGTTCTGCGTTCCCCCGTAGTTGGTCTGACAGAGGAAGAACTGGCGAAGGTCCGGTTGTGTCGCGAAGGCTCTTTCTATGACGCGGTAATCGCGGCAGCATCCGGCATAGGAGAAGCGGCTGAGGATGAAGACGTTCAGAGCTTTGGCGGCAGCGTGGCCGGACAAGATGCTGGCATCGCCGCTGCCCCTGGAAGCGACAGATTTGACAGCTGGAGCGGTCAAGGCGGGGAAGATCCGGCTTCTTCTTCAGTATGGGAGAACATGCCGATTGACGAAAGCATGCCGCCTGTCAGCGAAGAAACGGCTGCTGCTGCCGAAAGAGCTTCCGATGAGGCATTTGCCGAAGCTGCTAAAGCGTCCGCGCAGCCGCCTGCTGTATCCGCAAGGCTTCAGGATAAGCTACGCCGATTCCTGATCATGCTTCACAGCTGGCGGGATGAAGCCCGGCAGGGAGAAGCCGGCGGGTTGATCTGGCGCATTTATCGGGAGAGCGGCTATCTGGAATGGGTCGGCGGTCTTCCCGGCGGGGCTGGACGCCAGAGCAATCTGAAGGCTCTCTACGACCGGGCCGTGCAGTTCGAGAACGATACCGCTTCCCGCGGGCTGTTCCGCTTCCTGGTCTATATTTCCCGGCTACGCGAGAATGGCGGGGATCTCGGGGCTTCCGGCGGAAGCGGCGAGGAAGGGGACGGCGTGCGGATCATGACGATCCACAAGAGCAAGGGTCTGGAATTCCCGGTCGTCTTCATTGCCGGCATGTCCAAGAACTTCAACCGGCAGGATCTGTATGCGCCGTTTCTGATGCACAAGGAGCTGGGCTTCGGTCCCCGGTTCCTGGAACGCGAGACCCGGGTCAGCTATCCGACGCTTCCTTATCTCGCCATCGGACGCCGTTCGCGGCTGGAGCTTCTGGCGGAGGAAATGCGTGTCTTGTATGTCGCACTGACCCGGCCGAGGGATAAAATGATTCTGGTCGGCACGGTCCGCGATCTAGCGGGCCGGGCAAGCGCATGGATGTCTGCGGCGAGCGGGAATGAAGAGCTGCTGCCGGATCATCTGTTGGCCCGGGGCCGCAGCTACCTGGATTGGCTCGGACCGGCGCTGATCCTTCATCCCGGCGCGGCGCTTCTTCGCAAGATTGCCGGAAGGGAAGGCGCGGAACCGGTTCAGCTTAGAGGAGATGTCTCCAACTGGAGCATCGGTGTCTTCGCCTCTTCGGAACTGGAGAACATGTCGCACGCAGTCCGGCTGGAAGAAGAAGCGCAGGAAGCACGGGCTGAGGCCCTGCAGGCTGTGAAGAAGGGCAGACCGGTGACGGCGCTGACCGATGGTTCCGAATGGGCGGCGGAGGCGCTGTCCTGGAGCTACCCGTATGAGCGAGAGTCGCTTATTCCGGCCAAAACTTCGGTCACGGAACTGAAATCGCTGCTGACGCTGCAGAACGAGCCTTCCTACGATCTGCTGGAAGACGATTTGGAGACCCATGTTGAACAGAGTGGAAGTGCCGGCAGCAGCAATCTTCATCTGCGCCGGCCGAGGTTTATGGAGCAGCGGGGGGTTACACCGGCTGAACGCGGGACGGCCTATCATACCCTAATGCAGCATATTCCGCTTGACGGAGTTATTGATTCCATGATCGTCCGGGATACGCTGGAACGGCTGCGGCAGCTTAGCATCCTGACAGAGGAACAGGCTGCGGCGGTCGATCTTGCGGCAGCATCAGACTTTTTCGCTCACCCGCTTGGCGGCCGGCTTCTCAAGGCTTCGTGGGCCAGAAGAGAAATGCCGTTCAGCTATATGGTTCCGGCTTCGGAGGCTTATAGCGGTCTGCTCTCTTATGCCGATTCGGCGGACAGCGATCTGTTCTCCTTGAACGGTGAAAGGGATGTGCTGATCCAGGGGGTGATCGACTGCCTGTTCCGAGAGGACGGCCGTCTGATCCTGCTGGATTACAAGAGCGACGCCGTTCTGGAGCATAAGGGCGGAATAGAGGCGCTGCGCGAGAAGTACCGGTTCCAGCTGACGCTCTATTCGAAGGCGCTGTCCGACATCCTTGGCGAGGAAGTCGCGGAGGCGTGGCTGTATTTCTTCGATGGAAGCCAGGCAGTGCAGGTGATGTAAGCAGCGGTG
Source organism: Paenibacillus sinensis (assembly GCF_019904155.1). GTDB lineage: Bacteria > Bacillota > Bacilli > Paenibacillales > Paenibacillaceae > Paenibacillus_AQ > Paenibacillus_AQ sinensis. Next base: position 9,978 of record NZ_JAHCMB010000043.1, on the reverse strand, counting down.
GATCAGCAACAGTAAATCAACAGCATAGCAACATAGCAGCATAACGGCATAACAGCACAAGCACCCGCCAGAGGACCGGCGGTTTAGTTAAAGACGCCCATGCGGGCGGGAAAGAGGCGGAGCATGCGGATTTTGCATACGGGCGACTGGCATTTTGGCCGTACGCTTGAGGGGAGAAGCAGACAGAAGGAGCAGGAGGATTTCGTCGACGAGCTGGTAAGCATCGCCGAGGAGGAGAGGATCGATCTCGTCATGATGGCGGGGGATGTCTACGATTCCGTCAATCCTCCGGCTGCGGCGGAGCAACTGTTCTATGAAGCCGCTTCACGGCTTGCCGTAAGCGGAAGACAGCTGGTGGTCATCGCGGGCAATCATGACCAGCCCGAGCGGGTGGCCTCGGTGACGCCGCTTGTCTCGGGCCACGGCATTTCGCTGGTGGGCCTGCCCGCCGGCGATCCGGTGACGATTGCCGTTCCCCGGACCGGGGAGACGGCGGTTATCGCGGCGCTGCCTTATCCATCGGAAGCGCGGCTCGGAGAGCTGCTGGCGGAAGACAGCGAAGAGAACGGCCTGCGCCTGGCTTACAGCCAGCGCGTCGCGCGGCTGATGAAGCATCTGTCCCGCGATTTCTCACCCCGCACCGTCAATCTCGCCATGAGCCATATTTATGTGCTGGGCGGTGTGGAGAGTGATTCCGAGCGTCCAATTCAGGTGGGGGGCGCCTACACGGTCGATCCTTCAGCTCTTGCTTGCGGAGCCCAGTACACGGCTCTCGGACATCTTCACCGTCCCCAGAAGGTGAAGGGGGAAGGCGTCATCCGGTACAGCGGCTCTCCGCTCGCCTACAGCTTCTCCGAAGCCGGGCAGGCCAAATCCGTGACGCTGCTGGATCTTGCACCGGGAGCGAATGCGGAGCCGCAGGAGATTCTTCTGCGCTCCGGGCGGCCGCTCGTCGAGTGGAATTGTACCGGGGGACTGGAAGAGGTCTACCGGCTGCTCGATGAAGGCTGCGATCCGGGAGCTTTTATCGATCTCCGCATCCGCCTGAACGAGGCGATGTCCGCGGCGGATATTCAGCGGCTGCGGAAAGCGCGGGAGGGGATCGTACATATCCGCCCGGTGTATCCCGAAATGGAGCGGGAGCTTGAGGCCTCGCTTCGTTCGCGGATGCCGGTGCAGGAGCTGTTCAAGAAATTTTACCAGCGGCAGACGGGCGGAGCCGAGCCCGAGGAAGAACTTGTTCAACTGTTTCTGGAGCTGGCGCAGGAAGACAGCGGCGAGCGGGAAGGAGAGGAGAACGCATGAAGCCGGTACTGCTGAAAGTAAGCGGGTTGCAGAGCTACCGCGAAACTCAGGAAATCGATTTTACAGCGTTGTGCGAAACTGGATTGTTCGGGATATTCGGCCCGACGGGCAGCGGCAAGTCAAGCCTGCTTGACGCGATCACGCTGGCCATGTACGGCAAGGTGGAACGCGCGGCAGGCGGTACGCAGGGCATTATGAATCATTCCGAGGACACGTTATCCGTCTCCTTCACGTTCGAGCTGTCGTCCCAGGGAGGCAGCAGCCGCTTCCGGGTGGAGCGCCGCTTCAAACGGACGGGAGAGCAGACCGTCAGCAATACGGTCAGCCGTTTCGTGGAAATCGGCGAGGATGGGGAGACGGTGCTCGCGGACAAGCTGGCCGAAGTAACCCGCTGTGTCGAGGATAAAATCGGGCTGAAAATGGACGACTTCACGCGCGCGGTCGTTCTTCCCCAAGGCAAATTCGCCGAGTTCCTCTCTCTGCGGGGAGCGGATAGACGGCAGATGCTGCAGCGCCTCTTCCATCTGGAGCAGTACGGCGACCAGCTGGCGATCAAGCTGAGCCGCCGCGTCAAGGAGAACGAGGCGGCGCTCCGGGCGCTGGAGGCGGAGCAGCAGGGCCTTGGCAGCGCGCGGCGCGAAGATGTGCAGGCCGCCGAGGAACGCCTGGCGGAAGCTGTGAAGACGGCGGCCGCCTGCCGTAAGCGGCTGGATGCAGCGCGCCTCCGTTCGGAGCGCTATGCGCGAATCCGCGAGCTGCAGCAGGAGCGGACCGAGCAGGAAGCAAGGCTGCGGGGACTTCAGGCTCAGGAGCCGGAGATCGCCGCGCTGGAGGCGCGTCTGCTGCGCGGGGACGAAGCGGCCAAGCTCGCGCCGGCCCTGAAGGCATGGAGGAGCGCCGACGAAGCGTGGCGCACCCGTCTTGCAGCGGCGGAGCGTCTCGAAGCCGCGCTCGAAGATTCCCGGCGCGAGGCCGTCGCCTCGGCGGAGGCCGAGCGGCAGGCGCTCGAGGCGCTGGCCGCCGAGGAGCCGGCGCTGCGGGAGCGGGAGGGCCGGCTGCGCCAGGCCCTGGAGCTGGAAGCCGAGCTTGCGGAGCTTCGGCGGGAGCTGGCGGCGCTGGAGGAGCGCCGCGCATTGGCTTCGCGCGGCCTGGAGGAAGCGGCCGCGAAGCTCAGCCGGGAGCGGGGGCTGTTGGCCCTTGGCCAACAGCGGCAGCAGGAGCTGCAGCGCAGCCTGCTGCCGCTTGCCGTCCGCTCCCAGGACCGGCAGGCTCTGCAGGATGCCATGCAGAGCCTGCAAGCCCTGCGCGCCGCCGAGTCGCAGGCGGAGCAGGCGGCGCGCGAACGCGCCGAGCGCGCCTCTGCGCTCGCGGCGCAGCGGAGCCGCCTCGCGGAGGCCGAGGCGGCGGCTTCGCAGCTGGCGGCGCGGCGGAGCGCCGCCGCCCGGGAGGCCGCCCTGCACCTGGAGGCGGCGGCCTCCGCGGAAGAGAGAGCCGCCGGACTGGCCGGGCGGCTCGAGACGGCGCGCGGCGGGCTGCAGGCCGCGCTCCGGGAGCGGGAGCTGCACCGGCTGTCGCTGGCGCTGGCCCGCGAGCTGCGGGACGGGACGCCCTGCCCCGTCTGCGGAAGTCAGCATCATCCGGCTCCCGCCCTGCCGGATGAGAATGATGAGGACGCGGCGGCGGAGGAGAAGCTCCGGGAAGCTGAGGCGCTGGCCGCGCGGGTGTCCGACCTCCGCGCCGCGCTGCGGAGCCTTAAGGAGCAGGACCGCGTCTGGATGGAGCAGGCCTACGGCGAGATGGCTTCCGCGGTCCCGGCTGCGGCGGCCTCCGAAGCTGCAGCCGCCGGGGCATTGGCCGCCTATGGATCGGCAGCCCTGCCCGCGAACCCGCTGCCGGAGTCATCGGCTGCGGAGCCATTCTCCGGTCCGGGGAGCGCCGCTTCCGGTGCGCCGGAGTCATCGCTTGCTGGCCGGGCTGGCTTGTCCGGGGAGCAAGACGTCGCTGGGGAGCTGGAGGCGCTGATGACCGGCCTGAAAGAGCGCTCGGGAACGCTCCGTGCCGAGGCGTCCTCTCACCGGGAGGAAGAGCGGCGCGTTCAGCAGGAGGCGCTGAAGGAAGCGGCGGCGGTTGAAGCCGGGCACGGCTGGGAGGCGCAGACAGCCCTCCGGGAGGAGGAACTTCACCGGAAGCTGGCTGAGCTGCGCGGCGACTGGCAGCTCCGCTTCCCGCAGCTCGCGCCGGGGGAAGCGGAGGCTGCCTACCGGGAGCTTCAGCGCAAGGACGAGGAAGCTGAGGACATTCGGAGTCGGCTGGAAGTCAGCGTGAAGTTTCTTGACGAGAAGAATGCCTCAATCCAGAGCCTTCAGGAGGAGATATCCGGGCTTGACCGGGAGCTTGCGGGCTTGACGGCCCAGCTCGGAGGCAAGCAGGAGCTTCGGGCGGAGAAGGAGCGCCGTCTGGGCGAGTGGACGGAAGGGCGTCCGGCCCGTGAGCTGCTAACTGAATGCGAACGCCGCATTCAGCAGCTTCAGACCGGTGCCGAGGAAGGCCGGCGCCGGAGCCGCGAAGCGTCCGAGCGGGCTCAGCGCGAGGCGCAGGAGGCGGCGATATCCCGGCAGGCTGCCGATTCCGCGCGCGAGCATGCCGAGGCTGCGGAGCGGAACTGGGAGGCAGGTCTGACTGCCTCGCCGTTTGGCACTGCCGCCGAAGCGGAAGCGGCGGGTGTCGGGGCCGGGGAGCGGGAAGCGGCGGCCGCGCGTATCAAGGCGCACCGCGACGGAGAAGCCGAGGTGACGCTTCAGCTGCGGAATCTTGAAGAGAAGCTGGACGGAGCGGCGCTATCCGAAGCGGAATGGGCGGAGAGCGAGGAAGAGCTTCGCCGCTGCAAGGAAGAGGATGAACAGGCGCTTCAAAGCAGAGCACGGAACGAACGGGATCTGGAGGATGTGAAGACGAGGCATGTGCGCTTCAGCGAGCTGGAGAAGGAGCGCTCCGGGTATGAGGAACTGCACAGCCGGTTGTCCAAGCTGCAATCCTGTCTAAGAGGCAACGCCTTTGTCGAGTACATGGCGGAGGAGCAGCTTATGCAGGTATGCCAGGCGGCATCCCAGCGCCTCCGGTTTCTGAGCGGCCAGCGCTACGCGCTGGAGGTCGATTCGGGCGGCGGCTTCGTGATCCGGGATGACGGCAACGGCGGGGTCAAGCGGCCCGTATCCACCCTGTCGGGAGGCGAAACGTTCCTGACTTCACTCTCCCTCGCGCTTGCCCTGTCCGCCCAGATTCAGCTTCGGGGGCAGTACCCGCTTCAGTTCTTTTTCCTGGACGAAGGCTTCGGCACGCTGGACCCCGAGCTTCTGGACACGGTCATTACTTCGCTGGAGAAGCTGCACAACGATCATCTGTCGGTTGGGATCATCAGCCATGTGCCTGAGCTTCGGGCAAGACTGGCCCGCAAGCTGGTTGTCGTGCCTGCTCAGCCGGGAGGTATGGGCTCCAGAATCCTTATGGAAAAAAATTAAAATGGACAAGGGGGTTGTGATAACTGTCACAGAGACACCCACACCCCCCTGTTATAATACAGTTAAGCCGACATCATTTGAAACACCTCGGCGGACGTATGACAGGGAAACATTTCCTTTTCATACGTCCGCCGCCGAATCAGCTGTATAAGCTGTGAAGGGTGTTTCTTTTTTTGTCTTTTTTTAATAGTGAAGAATACAGCGGCGTTCCGCTTAACAGCGGGCGTCAATTCCCGGCAACACCCGGCGTACTCAAGAATGCTGCAGAGCCGGAGCCTTGTGTGTCCCGATATTTGATCGCAGCTGTTTATAGTACAGATAACCGGAGATCCGAATTTTGTGTCCCTTCAGTTGATGATAACTGTAAATAGTACAGATAACCGGTCACAAGTATCACGGATGGACTGTTATATATGCTGTGTGGGTACAGAAGGACTCGGAAACTACGGCTCCAGGAACCTTGGGGTCAGCTGAGGCAGTCTCCTTTCGAAAACCTTGGATTTCCTGTATGATGAAAGACATGACGGCATACTGCCGGCGGATGAACATGTGACTATATAGTATAGGAGGAATTGTGGGTATGGAGACCATTTTCAGCAAAATAATCGAAGGCAGCATTCCCTGCAACAAGGTGTTTGAGAACGAACGGATTCTGGCGTTTTACGATATCGAGCCCGCGGCGCCGGTGCATGTGCTCATCATTCCGAAGAAGCCGATTCCTTCCATGAATGAGGTCGCTCCCGAGGATTTGCCGCTGATCGGGGAGATACACAGCGTAGCGCAGCAGATCGCCAAGGATCTAGGCATCGCGGAGACCGGCTACCGGCTGATCAATAACTGCGGACCGGACAGCGGACAAGCCGTTCCGCATCTGCACTATCATCTGGTTGGCGGAGCGAAACTTGGCGCACTGATCGGCGGCTCGACTTCCCACGCGTAAATAGGCGAGTCTTTTCGATTATTTTCAAAAAGAATGGTCATAAGGTTGACACCTTCTTTCCGTTTCACCTATAATGAAATTTGATGAACCGTGTTATGCTCTTGGACGGTCTGGTCGGAGGGAGGGAAAACTGGTGTCTGAAACGAAAGTTCGCAAAAACGAGACAATTGATGCTGCACTTCGTCGCTTTAAACGTTCCATCGCTAAAGATGGCGTCTTGGCTGAGGTGAAGAAACGCAAGCATTATGAAAAGCCAAGCGTTAAGCGCAAGAAAAAGTCCGAGGCTGCTCGTAAGAGAAAGTTTTAGGAGGATCACCCAAGCATGAATCTTAGCGAACGATTGAACGAAGATATGAAGCAAGCGATGAAGAGTAAGGACAAGTTCAAACTCTCCACGATTCGAATGGTTCGTTCCACGATAAAGAATCTTGAAATAGATTTGAAGAGAACATTAGACGACAACGAAGTGCTTGATATCCTTAGTCGTGAAATCAAACAGCGCAAAGATGCCCTCCAAGAATTTGAAAAAGCGGGTCGAGACGAGCTTGCTGCAAGTAATAAAGCAGAAATCGAGATTATTCAGGAATACCTTCCCGAACAGCTTTCCGAAGAAGAAATTAAGGTTATTGTACAGCAGACCATCCAGGAAACCGGTGCTTCTTCGAAAACTGATATGGGCAAGGTAATGAGCGCGCTGATGCCGAAAGTCAAAGGTCGTGCCGATGGTAAACTCGTGAACCAGGCGGTTCAGCAATTTCTGCAATAATATAAGGTAAACACCTCTTCTTATGGAGAGGTGTTTTTCTTTTGGATTAGAATGTACATACTCGCGCTTCTACATGGCGCCCTGGACGTTTATCCTTGTAAAGGGTGAAACGGAAGCAGGGATTATTCGTATACTAACGTATAGGCTTCAAGTAATACGAATAGCTTCAAGATATGCTAAGGTGACAGGAGGGAAGAGTAGTGACGCAATTGCGGAAAGCCGCGCTCGCCATCTGGGCGCTGCTCCTGCTGCTGCTTCTGCCGCTGGGAGGCACGGCTTTGGCATCCTCGTCCGGGAATGCCGAAGCCAGCAGCTCGAAGGAAGGCGCTGTATTTATTCTGCCTGTGGATCAGGAGATCGAGAGGGGACTGGAGAAGTTCCTGAAGCGCGGATTTGAGGAGGCGGAGCGGTACGGAGCCTCGCTGATCGTATTGGAGATTGATACACCGGGGGGACTGGTGTCGGCAGCGGAGGATATCGGAACGATGGTTCGGGAGAGCCAGATACCTACGCTTGCTTTTATCAATGGAGATGCCGCTTCAGCCGGAAGCTATATCGCGCTGAATGCGAACAAGATCGTCATGAAGCCGGGAAGCATGATCGGGTCAGCTTCACTTGTAGACGGCAGCGGCAACAAGATTGAAGACGCCAAGCTGGTGTCGTTCTGGAAATCGAAAATGGCGGGAGCCGCCGCATTGAATGGGCGCGACCCTGACATTGCAGCCGGGATGACGGATGCCAATCTGGCCTTCGACAAGCCGGATCTTGGCGTACACAAGACCAAGGGTGAGATTATCGCTCTCACGAGCGAACAGGCGCTGAAGGCCGGCTATGCGGATGCCGTTAAGGATTCGCCGGAAGCGGCCGCCGAGTGGATGGGCTACAAGACCAATGATGTCTTCCGTGTGGAGCATACGGGCGCAGAGAAGATGTCGGAGTTTCTGACGCATCCGGTCGTCATGACGATTCTGCTCTTTGTCGGCATTGCGGGAGTGGTCATCGAGCTGATGGTTCCGGGCTTTGGTGTGCCCGGCATTCTGGGAACAATAGCTTTTGTGCTGTATTTCTTCGGGAACTACGTGGCGGGCTTCGCCGGTTCCGAGGTATGGCTGCTCTTTATTCTCGGACTGGTCATGATGGTGCTTGAGCTGTTTGTCCCCAGCTTTGGCATTCTCGGCGTTCTGGGATCGATCAGCCTTGTGGCCGGTGTCGTGCGGGCGGCATATAGCTTCACGCATGCCCTGTTCAGTCTGGGCATCGCTTTTGGCGCAGCTATCGTGGTAATCATTCTGGTCGGGGTCGCCTTCAAAGAGCGGGGAATCTGGAACCGTTTTATCTTGAGTGACAGCCTTAGCAAGGAACGGGGCTTTGTACCTGTTCGGGAGAAGCTTGAGCTTATGGGCATGCCGGGAATAAGCCTGACCCCGCTTCGCCCTGCCGGAACTGCGATGATCGCGGACGAACGCGTGGATGTCGTGACCGAGGGCGGCTTCATCGGGATCAACCGGCCTATATCAGTTGTTAAGGTGGAAGGTTCGCGAATTGTAGTGAAGGAAGCCGGCGAATAAGGTAAACTGTGGTAGTGGATTTGAACGACCAATCTTGAAGCAACACCTATTTTGAAGACAGAAAGGATCGATGTCTAACATGGAAGCATCTCTCATTACCGTCTTGCTGATCGCGGTCGTCGTGATCATCGTGCTAAGCGTCTTTCTCAGCTTCTTCCCGGTCATGCTGTGGATTTCGGCGCTGGCCTCCGGTGTCCGAATCGGCATTATCACGCTTGTTGCAATGCGGCTGCGCCGCGTTACGCCAAGCCGGATCGTCAATCCGCTGATCAAGGCGACCAAGGCGGGACTTGGTCTGAACATCAATCAGCTCGAAAGCCACTATTTGGCCGGCGGTAACGTCGACCGGGTTGTTAACGCCCTGATCGCCGCCCAGCGCGCCGATATTCCGCTTGAGTTCACCCGCGCAGCGGCCATTGATCTGGCCGGACGCGATGTGCTCCAGGCGGTGCAGATGAGCGTAAATCCCCGCGTCATTGAGACGCCGACCGTTGCGGCAGTTGCCCGCGACGGGATTGAAGTCAAGGTTAAAGCGCGGGTGACCGTGCGCGCCAACATCGACCGTCTCGTCGGCGGTGCCGGTGAAGAGACGATTATCGCCCGCGTCGGTGAGGGTATTGTCACGACGGTCGGTTCGAGTAATTCGCACAAGGACGTGCTGGAGAATCCCGATTCGATTTCCCGGACCGTGCTTTCGAAGGGACTGGATGCGGGAACGGCGTTTGAAATTCTCTCGATCGATATTGCGGATGTCGATGTAGGCAAGAATATCGGCGCCTATTTGCAGACAGAGCAGGCGGAAGCCGACAAACGGATCGCCCAGGCAAAGGCCGAGGAACGCAGAGCGATGGCCGTCGCTCAGGAGCAGGAGATGAAGGCCCGCGTTGTCGAGATGAAGGCGCTGGTCGTCGAATCCGAATCCCAGGTCCCGCTTGCGATGGCGGAGGCTCTCCGGGGTGGCCAAATCGGCGTAATGGATTATATGAACCTCAAAAATATCGAAGCCGACACCCAGATGCGCGGCTCTCTTGGCAAGCTGAACGACTCGGACGGCGACGGAACGAAGAGGGAAAAGTAATGCGTGCCAGCCTGGCAAGGGGAGGTGAAGCCCTGTGAGTTGGCTCTATATCGTCGCGGTCATTATCTTCGCGATTATTTCGAATGCGAATAAAGCTGGTAAACGCAAAAAAGGAAACACACGCCAGGGCGGCATGCCTTCCTTCGGCAGCGGTCCGGATGAGAATTCCCGCCGTCCGAACGGGAACGCGGGTCAGGAACAGCCCCGGGAAGCCCGGGGAAGCGGGTTCCCGCAGCCTTCGGAATCTTCTTCTCCGTACAGGGAAGAACGGAGCGCAGAGGATAGCCGTGAGGCATCCGCTCCTGCGTTCCCTGAGCCTGCGCTCTATCCGTCTCCCGACTACGATACAGGTGAAGGGATGTCGATGGAGCAGCCAGAGGAGGACGGTGTGGAAGTCCGGCAGGAGCGGATGCGCCGCGAGCTGCAGCGCGTCCATAAGGAATTGGACCGTATCTCGAGTATGGCTGGAGGCGGAACAGGACCGAAATCGGACGTGGACGTTCCCTCATCGTCCATACCATCCCACTCCGCCGTATCACCTGCGGATCTTCGGCAAGGTCTGATCTGGGCGGAGATTCTCGGTCCGCCCCGTTCACGCAAACCACTGAACACGCGGCGATAATGCGTGCGTCTCAGCCATTTATGAAAGACGTTCAAAGTAAACAGGAGCACACCTGGTATTCGCAGGTCTTTTTCCTAGTGTAGGAGAAAAAGGCCGGAGTACAAGGCAATGTCATTAAGTTTAGCTCAAAGACAAGAACGACAATAGAAATTGGAACCAAAACGGCATGGGAATGAGTCCT
>NZ_JAHCMB010000227.1 GCF_019904155.1 Paenibacillus sinensis | reverse complement strand
AGCTCCTTAAGTAGTAGTCTATACGGATCATATGTTCCGGTTGCTAACGCAATCTAAGTCAATTCTGGTCCTTTTAATTTCAATAAAATATGAAACGAATTAAGTAAATATAAAATAATCATTGACACAAATCCCTCTCCGATTCAAAATGAAAGGGTATACATAGGGGGATGATCATGTTGAAGAAGAAGCTGGGCCTTTCGTTAGTATTGACAGCAGGTTTGTTGAGTGCTTGCGGCTCACCGGCGGAGCAGGCCGATAATGGAGGGGACGGAGGGGCTGAAGCAGCTCCGGTCTTTGCCGACGTTTCCGTTCATGATCCATCGGTGATCAAGGTCAAGGACACGTATTATGTATTCGGCTCTCATCTGGCGTCAGCCAAATCGAAGGATTTAATGTCCTGGACGCAAATTTCGGACGGAGTAGCGGACGGCAATCCGCTGATTCCGAATGTGACAACAGAGCTGTCCGAGACATTGGGATGGGCGCAGTCGGACACGCTGTGGGCGCCGGATGTCATTCAGCTGGCGGATGGCAAATTCTACATGTACTATAATGCCTGCAAGGGAGATTCCCCACTGTCGGCCATGGGCATAGCCGTGTCGAATAAAATTAAAGGTCCTTACAAGAACAAGGGCATTATTCTCAAATCGGGCATGAACGGGATTTCCGATGACGGAACGGTATATAATGCGAACAAGCAGCCCAATGTGGTGGACCCGGATGTGTTTTTCGATAAAAACGGAGAGTTGTGGATGGTCTATGGCTCATATTCCGGCGGAATCTTTGTATTGAAATTGGACCCCAAGACGGGAGAACCGCTGAAGAGTGAGGGCTATGGCAAAAAAGTGCTCGGAGGCTACCACGCCCGCATCGAAGGCCCGTATATGCTGTACAGTCCGGAGACGGATTATTACTACCTGTTCCTCTCCTTTGGAGGACTAACGGCGGATGGGGGCTACAATATCCGTGTTGCCCGGTCGAAATCGCCGGACGGTCCGTTTACCGATGCCCAGGGACAGGATATGATCGAAGCGCAGGGGACGCCTGGCGTGCTGTTTGACGATCCGGCCTATGCGCCGTACGGTGTGAAGCTGATGGGCAACTTCGAATTCCAGCCCGCGGACAACGAGAAGGATACGCTCAGCGAGGGTTACGTCTCGCCCGGACACAACTCCGCGTATTACGATGAAGACACCGGCAAATACTACCTGATCTTCCACACCCGCTTTCCGGGAAGAGGAGAAGAGCACGAGGTGCGCGTGCATCAAATGTTCATGAACGAGAAGGGCTGGCCTGTCGTCGCGCCTCACCGGTATGCCGGTGAGACGATCGGAGACTATAAGGAAGCTGATACGGCAGGGTCCTACAAGATGGTGAATCACGGCAAGGACATCTCGGCGGAGACGGTCCTATCCGAAATCATCGAGCTGAAGGAAGACGGCACTGTAACCGGCGCAGTTAACGGAACCTGGAGCTTGAAGGATGGGCATAAAGCGGTCATGAACATTGACGGAACCGAATACGACGGTGTATTTCTCCGCGAGTGGGACGAAGGGACGCAGAGCCGCGTGATGACGTTCACCGTCCAGTCGGAAGAAGGCGTGTCCATTTGGGGCAGCCATGTGAAGTGAAGTCAGAGGCTATAGGGAATGAAGGGTCATGTGAGCTGGAGTAAAATAGTCATTTATAGTATACTGGGGGGCCGGATTCGGCCCCTTTATTTTGTTACGAGGATTGTCCAGACTGTCGCTGCAGCCATTTCAGGCCTTCCCGCCGGCTCAGCGGCATCAGCTCCTCCTTCGCGATGAATGCCTCCACAGAGGCCGGATTGAACTTGGAATACTCTCTGAGCGCCCAGCCAATCGCTTTCTGGATGAAGAATTCCTTCGAGCCGGCATGCGTCCGGATGTACCGGTACAACCGGTGTTCATCCGTCGAGTCCTTGTAGTGCAGCTGATACAGGATGGCGGTCCGGTTGAGCCACATATTCTCCGAGGCAATCCATTTGCTGCCGCATTCATCTTGGAGTTCTGGGTAATTCCGCAGCAGCGCACCGGCAGCGCCCGAGGCGAGGAGATCGACGGTATCCCACCAGGAGTGCCGGGTAATGCAGTCTTCGATGAGGGGAATGTCCGAAGGGTTGAGCTTCTTTTTCAAGGCAAGCAGAATGTCCACACCGCAGTAGTGATACTCCCGTTCCGGAAGCTCCCATAGCAGGGAAACCCATGACTTGTCCGCCGGATGCCCGGCCAGAAACTGCTTCAGGACAAGCCTTCTCTCGGGCGTCCGGACGCCGAGGAATGGGAATTGATTGCGCTGGTAAGCGCTCATGGCAGCGGCTTCTGCGGGCTGGCGCAGCTGCTCCAGCGAAGTGACCAGCAATTCTAAAGGTCCGTTCATCATCGTATTCCTTTCTTTCACTGCAGGATGAATTTATTGTATCATGAAAAAGGCGAACTGCCGTTCCATAAAAATCACAGATTGAAGCATATCGGATTGAACATACATAAGTAAACGGAAGGGGAAATGAAGGGATGAAGCTGATATCCTGGAATGTCAACGGTCTCAGAGCGTGTGTGAATAAAGGCTTTAACGATTATTTTGCGGAGGCGGATGCCGATATCTTCTGTGTGCAGGAGACGAAGCTGCAGGAGGGACAGATTCTCCTCGATCATGGCGGCAAATACCTTCAATATTGGAACTACGCCGAGAAAAAAGGGTATTCGGGAACCGCCGTCTTCACCAAAACCGAGCCCTTGTCTGTCAACCGCGGGCTGGATGGAGAGGATGACCCGGAAGGCAGAGTGCTGACACTCCAATACGAGAACTTTTATCTGATCAATGTGTACACTCCGAACGCGCGCCGCGATCTTTCGCGGCTGCCCTACCGGCTGGAGTGGGAGGACAGATTCCGTGATTATCTCCTGAAGCTCGACCGGGACAAGCCCGTTGTCGTGTGCGGTGATCTCAACGTGGCGCATCGTGAAATCGATCTGAAGAACGCCAAGGCGAATAGGGGCAATTCGGGCTTCACGGATGAGGAGCGGGGCAAGATGACCGAGCTGCTGGCAGCCGGCTTCGTCGATTCGTTCCGCCATCTGTATCCGGACAAGACCGATATGTATTCCTGGTGGTCCTACATGCCGAAGGTCAGAGAGCGGAATGTGGGCTGGCGGATTGACTATTTCCTGGTTTCCTCCCGGCTGGCCGGCTCTGTCGCGGCTGCGGGCATCGAATGCGCCGTGATGGGCAGCGATCATTGTCCGGTTTCCCTGGAGCTCGAAGGCGTGTAAGATTGTCTATTGCGGATTTGTGATAAAATGGAGTAATGCGCTGTATATTTTCAACGTACTATTTTTAACTTACATCGGAGGCTTGCAGAGATGAAATCTTTTGAACAACTTCTGGACAAATACGCCCAGCTCGTCATCAAGATCGGGGTGAACGTTCAGCCCGGCCAGGTGCTGATCGTGAACGCGCCGCTTGAGACGGCCGAGCTGACACGGCTTATCGTCGCCAAGGCGTATGACGCGGGCGCGAAATACGTCATGGTGGATTGGGACGATGAAGCGGTAACCCGTATCCGCTATGAGCATGCGCCAGCGGATTCATTCGGTTACTATCCGCAGTGGCACTCGGATATGATGGAGAAATTCGCGGAGGAAGGCGGAGCCATCCTGCGCATCAAGGTGCCGGACCCCGAGCTTCTGAGCGGGGTCGACGCCGGTGCCGTTGCGACCGCAGTCAAGGCTGCCGCGGTCGCGAACCAGAAATATTCCGCCTTCACGCGGAATAACAAGATCAGCTGGTCGCTGATCAAGGCGCCCACCCGGGCGTGGGCGGCCAAAGTATTCGCCGACCTGCCCGAAGAGCAGCGGATCACCGCCATGTGGGAGGCGATCTTCCACATGAACCGGGTCGATGAGGAGCGCGACCCGGTGGAGGCGTGGCGGGAGCATATCGCCGCGCTGAAGAAGAGCCAGGAGCGGCTGAACGCGAAGCGCTACCGCAGCCTGCATTACCGGGCGCCCGGAACGGACCTTAAGGTCGGGCTGCCGGAAGGGCATCTGTGGCGGGCCGCCGGGGGCGAGAACGGGCAGGGTGTGTACTTCGTCGCCAATATGCCGACAGAGGAAGTGTACACCATGCCTCACCGGGCCCGCGTGAACGGGACGGTCAGCAGCACGATGCCGCTCAACCTGAACGGTCGGCTGGTGGATGGCATCAAGCTGACCTTCACGGACGGCAAGGTCACGGCGTTCGACGCCGCCGAAGGACGCGAGCATCTCGCGACTCTGCTGGAGACGGACGAAGGCGCGTCCTACCTGGGCGAGATGGCGCTTGTGCCGCATGATTCGCCGATATCGCGGCTGAACCGCATCTTCTACAACACAGGCATCGACGAGAACGCATCCTGTCATTTCGCGCTTGGCAGCGCCTATCCAGTCAACATCGAAGGCGGAACGAAGCTGAGCAGGGAGGAATTGCTCCAGGCAGGCGCGAACGTGAGCCTGACCCATGTCGATTTCATGATCGGCTCGGCCGAGCTGGATATCGACGGCGAGCTTCCGGACGGTACGCTGGAGCCGGTGTTCCGCCGGGGTAACTGGGTATAAAACCTGGAAGATAACCGGGCAGGAGCTGGCGCTTCAGAGTGGGGATAACGCACTGGAGCTGACGGCATCTCTTTAGACAGGCCTGGCCCGGCAGCTATACTTCCATCAACGAAAGAGGCAAGCGCTGCGGCATTGAATGCTGCTTCGCTTGCCTCTTGTTTTTGTCCTGGCAGCCGAGACCTTATTCCCAAGCTCCTTCAATCACGGTTGTCCCGGTATTCTCAAAGGTCGGGTGTTCCTTATAGTGAAGCGTGCAGTTGTCCTTGTCAAAGACAAGGGCGAGCGTAATGCAGACCGGCGACTCGATGACACGAACGGCAGCTTCAATCCGGTCAGGTCCGTCCCAGCTGAAGGCGGACGATACACGGATATTGGGATTTCCTTCGAATACGGTCTCGCCATCCTGCCAGCGCCGTCTTCCGGGCAGCACTGACAGGTGCTGGCCGGCGTAGCTCACGGTCAGCTCTGCCTCGTCGTCCCGAAATTGGAGCGAGAGCCATTCCAGTCCGGAACTGTTCGGCTTAAGAATGAGTCTTCTTCCGGAAATTTCGCTCTCCCGGCCGGAGGCAGGCAGAGTGCCGGGCGGCTGAATAGACAGTCCTTCAAGTCTTCTCTTCAGGGAGTCTTCGCTCGCCGGATCGGCAGGCACAGAGGCTGCGGAGAAGGCGGGGAGGATATGCTTCCACAAAGTGCTCAGCACGGCTTGAATATCGTCAACAGCGGCCGTTGCAGCGAATATGGCGCGCTGCTCCGGCATAACCACACACAGCTGTCCGAATGCGCCGTCAGCGCGGTACGCCCCGTATCTGCAGCGCCAGAATTGATAGCCGTAGCCCTGCGACCATTCGCTGTCTTCCGCATCGCCGTTAGAGATTTGCTTGGATGTTGCTTCCTGAATCCAGCCGGAATCCAGAAGTCTGGTACCGTTCCAGATGCCTTCCTGCAGCAGCAGCTGACCGAATTTCGCGATATCCTCCGTCCGCAGATACAGTCCCCAACCGCCGGCGGTAATCCCGTCGGGACAAGTCTCCCAGAACGGGTTCACGATCCCGAGCGGGTCAAAGAGGCGGGGCCGCAAATAATCGAGCATTGTCATGCCGGCAACCTTCTGAAGGATAGCCGACAGCATGTAGGTCGCACCGCTGTTGTAGACGAATTGGCTGCCTGGCTCGTATTCCAGCGGCGCGGAGAAGAAGATCTCCGACCAGCTCTTGTGGTTATCGCGATTGACCGAGATCAAGGTCTCGCCGCCATGTCCGCTGGACATAGTAAGCAGGTGGCGAATGGTCATGGACGACAGACGTTCGTCCGGTTCCCCCTTTGCATGCTCCGGGAAGTAGGAGATGACGGAATCTTCCGTCTTCAGAAGTCCCTCCGAGACGGCCAGTCCGATGGCGGCCGAAGTGAAGCTCTTGCTGAGCGAGAACAGCGAATGAGGCAGCTCACGGCGGTAAGGATGCCACCAGCCCTCGGCAACAACATGTCCATCCCGAAGGAGCATCATACTATGCAGCTCAAGACCGCGCTCTTCAATTTCCGTGATAAAATCCCGAATCGAACCGGAAGGGATACCTTGCTGTTCCGGTGTGCTTCGGGGCAGATCCTTCAAGGTATTCTGATCGAGCATAATAACCTCCTGCCGGGGCGATAGACCCCGTTATTTGAATGCGGACGTATCATTTCCACTATATTGTAAACGCTATCTCCGAAACTTCCTATGCTTTTTTCCTTATAAGGCAAGAAAAGGGCTTCAATTTGGCAGCGAAATGGCTATAATAGGAAAATAACTAACTAATCAGTTATGTTTTTCAATCTTAGGGAGGTATGGAACAATGGCGGGAGCCAAGGGAGAAGCGACCCGTGCACGGCTGCTGGCATCGGCGGAAGCGCTGTTTGCGGCACAGGGCTATCATGGAACAACAGTCAGTCAGATTGTCGCGGATGCCGGAGTGACCCAGGCTTCGTTCTATTTGTATTTTCCCGGCAAGGAAAAGCTGATGAATGAGCTGTTGCAGCGTTTCGAGAATCGGCTCAGGCAGCTCAGCAATGCGGGGGAAGAAGCCGGAAGGCAGCCGGAGGGCAAGCTGGAAGCGTTCGCGGCACATGCGATGACCGCGATGTTCAGGCTGCTGGGGGAGAATCTGAATCTGACCCGAATCGCGCTGCAAGGAGCTGCCGGCGAACGAATCCGGCTGGAGCTTGTCCTTGAGGTTGCCGGCAATATCCGGCTGAACCAGTCACGGGGTGTCGTCAGCCCGGAGATCGAGCCAGAGCTGGCTGCGGAATCGCTTGTTGCCGCCGTGGAATACTTGGCGTACCGCTACCTGATGAATGGGGAACGAAGCGTCGAGGAGCTGGGGAATCGGGCGGCAAGGCTGTTTTTGCGAGGAATATTGAAATAGGCTGTGCCTATTATTTTGCTGGAGGTGGCGTTATGCTGCATGGACTCGATTCGGCGGTGGATTGGTCCAGTCTGCTGTGGCTGTTCCCCGTGCTGTTCATGTTTCATGATTTCGAAGAAATTCTGACTGTGGAAGAATGGGCAGACCGCAACCGGGATAAGGTGCTGGGCACACTGCCGCCTTTTGCCCGGAAGGCTCTCTACGCTTCCCTGTTCTGCGGAACCCGCCGGTTCGCGCTCGATGTCCTGTATGTGTACGGCTTTATCGTGGCGTTCACTGGGATGGCGGCATTCTTCTCGTTCTACCTTCCATTTCTCGCTGCGCTGTCCCTGTTTTTTCTGCATGCGTTCACGCATGTTTTTCAGGCTATCTATCTCAAAATGTACACGCCCGGCGTCACGACCTCGATTCTGATTGTGCTGCCGTATTCGGTCTATGCGTTCTACCGCTTGATTTCATCGGGGATGGCAGGCTGGGGAGACATAGGAGGAAGTCTGCTGCTCCTTCTGCTGGCCGGGCCGCCGCTGTTTGTCCTGCTGCTCAGAGGAAGGGCTAAATCATACCGGGATATTACCGGATAACGCAACCTGAGACAACCTTGTGAAATCCGCTTTGATTCATGCGATTCCAGTGACATTCCTCACTCCCTTTTTCAGCAAAATTTAAGAAAATCGGATGAAACAAGAGCAGTCATCGCAGAAGGAGGACAATGAGACAGAGGGAGGAATCAAGGTGGGAGCGATAAGAACGTATTTGAAGCTTGGCGAGGTGCTGCGGGATTACCCGCACAAGTCGGAAGTGCTTACCGATTATTTCGGCGTGGGAGGAACGGCAGAATTGCTGGACCGCTATGGCAATGATGCGTATCTGAACCGGATGCTGAAGAGCGAGAGCAAGCCGGCGGACACGCTGCTGTCGCTGTTGAACGAGGGAGAGGAAGAGGGGCTGCTTCCGCCGCCCGGAGAGCTTGATTTTCTCGGAATGTCGATTTGTCTGATGCGCCAGCGGTTTCAGGCCTGTTTCGACGATTGGATGACCGAATACCGGGAAGAGACCGGCGGAATGTTCAACTGTTATTTGCCGAGAAACTGCGGAAGCGGGAACCCCTACCGGAATGTATGGCAGACTAGCGATATTTCCGAATTTCCAGGCATCGTGACGGGATGCGGGATTTCTGATTATTTCCGAGCGGAATTCAGAGACAATCTGCTGAGCCGGGGGCTGTTTCAATCCGTGGACATGCCGCTGAACGCCGGACTTCCTTCCGAGCTTATCGATCCTTACGGCGCGTATACGCTCTACGGTGTTTATCCGTATGTGATGATGATTGACGAGACCCGGATCGGCTCGCTGCCAAGACCCACCGTATGGGCCGATCTGATGAATCCGGTGTATGAGAACAATGTCATTGTGGTCGGCTCATCGGAGAAAATTTCTGAGATGCTGCTGATGCATATCTACAAAGAACATGGCGATGAAGGTGTAGAACGGCTGGGCGTAACGATCAAGGACGGCTGGCACGGTTCGAGAATGGCCAAAGCGGCAGGGAGCCCGTCCGGTGAAGGCGCGGCGATTTATGTGCTGCCGTGGGCGTTCGCAAAGGTATGTCCACGTCCGGATCGTGTATCCGTTATCTGGCCGGAGGACGGCGCGCTGTGCAACCCGCTCTTCATGCTTGTCCGCCGGGATCGTTATAACGATCTTGCTCCTATCGCGAATTATATCACCGGGGCCCGGCTTGGCCGGGAGGTGGCGGCCTGCTCTTTTGCGTCATTGAACGCGGAGGTGGATAACGGTCTGCCGTCCGGAGTGCAAATGAAGTGGCTTGGTTGGGAATACTTGCGGTCAGTCGATCTTCAGAAGCTGAAAGAACATGTGCATTCGGTATTCAGAGGGAATTGGCAAAACAAGCCGGAGGTGGTGCTCCGTTAACCGCATCAATCCGGTATGAACCTGAATTTCGCTTGTAAACAAAGAAAGCTTCTTGTAAGATGGATTTAGTACGAGCGTTCTATTCTGTGAGGGAAACTGTGACTGGACATGACCAAAAGATCTTACGACAGTGAACAGGTCCGCCACGATGTGCTGCGCGAAGCCGAAGCGCTGTTCTCGCGCAAGGGGTATATCGCAACCTCCATCAGTGATATATCGAAGGCGGCGGGCCACAGCAAGGGACATATTTATTATCACTTCAAGAGCAAGGAAGAGCTGTTTGTCGTGCTGGCGCAGCAGACGATCCGGAGCTGGGGAGAACGCTGGGAGGAGCGGGCCGCGGCTTGCGGATCGGCGGTTGAGAAGGTATATGCCATTGCCGATTTTGTCATGGACAATTATCAGCAGGATCTGTTGAAAGCGGGTCAGGAGCTTGCCGCGCTTCCGGATGTTCAGCCTTCTACACTGCAGGCGCTTTACGGACTTGCAGCCACACCGGTCGCAGCCTACCGGAGTATTATCGCGGAAGGAATGGACGCAGGCCTCTTCGGCAAGGGCGATCCGGATCGCCTGAGCATGCTGCTCGGCGCGTGGCTTGGCGGACTCAATGTGTTCGTGCATACCTTGGACAGGGAGATACTGCGGAGCTTGTACCGGGAGACGGCGAAAATGTTCGTAAAAGCGGTGGCCGCACCAGGATATGATGACGATCAAGCTCTGGATGCGGGACCCAAAGCTTAGTCGGGAGAAATCGGCTGCAAGCAGGCCGCTTTCTTTTTTGCCAACATTAGAACGATCGTACAATTTTATGCGGGAGAGGTTGACGAATGAACGTACTGTATTGGATTCTTGGCGGGATCAACCTGCTGATGTGGGGCTGGGCCGCAGTTCTGTATAGCTTAAAGGGCCGTGAAATCGACCGTTTGGCCGAAACGAAACCGGAACCGGAGCCGGAAGTCATTCAGCCCCTGATCTCGGTTGTAATCGCGGTCCGCAACGAGCAAAAAGCGCTGGAACGCTGCATCCGGTCGCTGGCGGCCCAGAGCTATGACCGGGTTGAAATTATTGTCGTCAATGACCGTTCCTCTGATGATACGGGTGACATCATCAAGCGGATGGAAGCCGAGTTTCCGCAGGTGACGGGCCTTCAGATCACGGAACTGCCGGAAGGCTGGATGGGCAAAAGCCATGCTCTCTATGTAGGGACCAAGCTGGCAAAAGGGGAATGGCTGCTGTTCACGGACGGAGACATCCTGTTTCATCCGGAATGCCTCGCCAAGGCCGAGACCAGCTGCCGAAATGAAGCGGTCGACCACTTGTCGCTTATTCCCGAGTTCAAGGGCAGCCATCTTTTCTCCAAATGGTACGGAGCGTATATCTTCTCCAGCGCTTCATCGTTCGGGATGCTGTGGAAGGCCAAGGACCCGAAGGCGCCCCAGACGCTGGGTGTAGGGGCGTTCAATCTGCTGCGCCGAAGCGCATATGAGGCGATCGGCACCCACGCCGCTTTTTCGTACGTGACCACCGACGATAATGAGCTTGCCAAAAGGATCAAGAAGTCCGGTCTGCGCCAGAATGTGATGTACGGCACCGGAATGATCGCGGTCTGGAATTGGTATGAAAGTCTCCGCCAGTTGATCGGAAGCGTGGAGAAGTCCTTGTTCACGCCGGGCAAAGCCGTGATGACCGCTGTGGCCTGCATGCTGACCATGCTGTATCCCTGGGCTGGTCTGTTCTTGGGCCCTGTCGGAGCAAGAGCGCTTTGCGGTTTCAGCTTGCTGTCCGTGCTCTGGCTGTACTTTCTGTACTCACGGCATGCCGGGGGAGGAGCATGGTACGGTCTGGCGCATCCGTTAATCGGCCTCTGCCTGATTGCCGGTGGAGTCAGAGGCGCTTACCGGGCGAAAGTGAACGGCGGCATGACCTGGCGCGGAACGACTTATGATTTGAATAATCTGAAATCCTGACCGTTGGGATATCGGAATTCATCCATAAGCAGTCCCCAATGAACGTGCCGATATTGAAAAAGTGAGGTTTCGATTCGAGCCGGATTACGGATTCGGACCGGAACGAAAATACACGCTTTTCTCCTTGAACCCGAGCGATCTCCAGAAACCCAGCGCCTGCTCGTTCCAGAACATCGCTTCAACATCAAGATTGTCCGTATGCAGATGGCTCGTCAGGACGCGGAAGGCTTCTCTTCCGAGTCCCTGGCGGCGGTATTCCCGGCGGATGAAGAAATGTCTGATGTACAGCGGAACGGAATGATGCCTAATCAATGAATAGCCTGTTGCTTCCCCCTTGCAGAGAAATAAATAGGCGGTGTAGTCGGTTTCGATGAACCGCTGCATGCGCTCCTTCAGCTGACCGGAATCCATGGAATTGTCATGCTGTTCATCCTCAATAAGCTGTTTGTTCATTTCCGCCAGCAGATCGAGGTCGCTTTCGACGGCTTCTCTGATCGTTAAATTGTGCATATTGTCCCCCCAATAACTGGTTTTCCGACCTCAATCATATCCTGATTTCCCGGATTCATACAATGCGTGATGATTATTTCGGCTTCTGCTCAAAAATTTTCCCTTATGCCATTGACAGATTGCGCAGGACAAATTAAAGTTTAAAACATTGAAAGTGATAATCATTATCACTAATACATACAAGAGCTTGATAGGGGGATGAGGAAATGAAGAAGTGGTGGATTCCAGTATTCATTCTGATGATGGCGGTGGTTACAGCCTGTGGCAATAATGGTGGAAATAACGCCGGAGGCTCTGCGGCAAGCTCTAGTCCAGGTTCAGCCAGCCCGGCTGCATCGGCGCCTGCAGCCTCGGCAGAAAGCACGGCCGCTGCCGCAGAAGGAAGCACTGGGACGTTTACATACCAATCGGACGCAGGTCCGGTAGAAGTTCCGGTGAATCCGCAGCGCGTCGTGGTACTGTCCGGCTTCACGGGTAATGTGCTGGCGCTTGGCGTCAACCTGGTAGGCGTTGATTCCTGGAGCAAGAGCAACCCCAATTTCGCGGATAAGCTGAAGGACGTTGAGGCCGTATCCGATGAGGATCTGGAGAAGATCATCGAGCTGAAGCCGGATCTTATCATCGGCTACGACAGCGTGAAGAATCTGGACAAGCTCAAGCAGATTGCCCCGACAGTTGTGTATACGTACGCCAAGGTCGATTTTTTGACCCAGCATATCGAAATCGGCAAGGCCTTGAACAAGGAGAAAGAGGCCCGGGCCTGGGTTGATGACTTCAAAGCGCGGATGGCAGCAGCAGGTGAGGAAATCCGGGCGAAGATCGGCGACAAGACCGTCTCCGTCATGGAGAATGACGCCAAGCAGTTCTACGTCTTCGGCGATCACTGGGGCCGCGGTACGGAAATTCTGTATCAGGGCATGAATCTGAACATGCCGGCGAAAGTGAAGGAAGCGGTCGCCAAGGACGGCTGGTATGCCGTGTCCCTTGAAGTTCTTCCTGAATATATGGGCGATTATGTCATTTTCAGCAAGAGCTCCGACATGGATAACGCCTTCCAGCAGACCGAAACGTATAAGAATATCCCGGCCGTCAAGAACAACCAGGTATATGAGGTCGATGCCAAGGGCTTCTACTTCAATGATGCGCTGACGCTCGATTACCAGCTCGATTTCTTCATCAAGATGTTCCTGGGCAAGTGATTCCGATGAAACAAGTATCCGTACAAACAGGATTCTCTTGGGGAAAGTTCGGAGCTGCGCTTCTAGTGCTCGTCCTGGCCTTTGCGGTATCGCTGGTGGTAGGGGCCAAGGCGACAACGCTTCATGAGGCCTGGCAAGCGCTGTTCACCAATGCGTCCGGAGAGAATGTCGGTTTAATACGGGAAATCCGCCTGCCGCGTATTGCGGCAGGCCTTCTCGTAGGAGCGGCTCTGGCTGTTTCAGGGGCGATCATGCAGGGCCTGACGCGCAATCCGCTGGCTGATCCCGGACTGCTGGGCATTACCTCCGGGGGCAATGCGGCGCTCGCCTGCGCCCTGGCTTTTATTCCTTCGCTGACTTATTCCGGTATTATGCTGGCATGCTTTGTCGGAGCTGCGGTTGGTGCGCTGATGGTATTCGGACTCGGCGCGGCCTCCAAAAGCGGATTGTCCTCCATACAGCTTGTTCTGGCGGGGGCGGCGGTCTCCGCGCTTCTGACAGCGGTGGCGGAAGGCGTGGCGCTGTATTTCAAGCTGTCCAAGGATGTCTCCATGTGGACGGCTGCAGGCCTTGTCGGTACGACCTGGGATCAGGTCCGCAGCATTCTTCCGTTCGTCGTGATCGGCATTATTATCGCGATCGGCTTCGCCCGGCCTTTGACCATTCTCAGCCTTAACGACTCGACAGCGGTCGGTCTCGGTCTCCGTACCGGGCAGGTCAAAGTTATCCTCTTCGTGCTGGTCGTCATCCTCTCGGGTTCTTCCGTCGCTCTGGTAGGAAATATGGCTTTTATGGGCCTTATGATTCCGCATATTGTGCGAATGTTCTCGGGAACGGATTACCGGAATATTCTGCCTCTGTCGGCGGTATGCGGCGGTGCTTTCATGCTGCTTGCCGATACAGTAGGCCGCATGATCAACGCTCCGTATGAAACGCCGGTTGCGGCCATTATCGCTCTGCTTGGCCTTCCGTTCTTTCTGATCATCGTGAGAAAAGGAGGGAGCTCGCTGTCATGATCCGCACCGAACTATTGCGCAAACAGAGAGCGATCGTCGCCGCGCTGGTCCTCCTGCTGATCGGAACCCTGCTTGTCGGTATGGGGATCGGCAGATCCTCCGTGTCCTATGACCGGATCATTCCAACCCTCATGGGACATGGCTCCTTCAAGGACGAATTCGTGCTCTTCTCCGTCCGTCTGCCCCGCATGCTCGTGACGATGCTCTCGGGGATGGCGCTTGCTCTGTCCGGTTCCATCCTACAGGCCGTGACGCGCAATGATCTCGCCGATCCGGGGATTGTGGGGATTAACGCGGGAGCGGGTGTGGCGGTCTCCGTGTTCTTTCTGTATGTTCCGATTGACGCCGTGTCCTTCGCGTATGCACTGCCGCTTGTGGGATTTGCCGGCGGATTTCTCGCCGCGGTGCTCATTTACCTCTTCGCGTACAACAAGACGGAGGGTCTGAAGCCGCTCAAGCTGGTGCTGACCGGTACAGGATTTTCCATGGCACTCTCGGGGCTTATGATCATCGTCATTTCATCAACCGACCGCCAGAAATTCGACTTTATCGCCAAATGGCTGGCGGGTAATATCTGGGGCACCGATTGGCCCTACATCTATGCGCTGCTGCCGTGGTTGATTCTGATTGTCCCGTTCGTGCTGTACAAGTCCAACGTTCTCAATCTGCTGTCGCTCAGCGAGCATGTCACAGTGGGGATCGGCGTCCGGATGCAGCGCGAACGACTGCTGCTGATGATCGCCGCCGTAGCGCTTGCATCATCGGCCGTTTCGGTGACAGGAGGCATTGCCTTTATCGGCCTGATGGCTCCGCATATCGCGAAATCGCTAGTCGGGCCTAGACATCAGCTATATATTCCGATCTCGCTTCTGCTGGGAAGCTGGCTGCTGATTGTCGCCGACCTGATCGGGCACAACATCGCAGGACCCGATGGTATCCCGGCGGGTGTCATGGCCGCGTTGATCGGTGCACCATATTTCGCTTATCTGCTTCTGAAGAAATAACCTGCTTGATCCAAAGCAAGGATTGACTTGATTCATTAATCGGTAAAAAATGGAGGCTGTCCGCCTGGGACAACCTCTATTTTTTTGGGAGGGAGGGGTGGATGAACATAGGGGTTGAGGGACTTTGGGTAGCTTTCGAAGCATGCGCTGTTATTAGCCGCTGCCCGGTTTCGTGGATTCAGGATTTGGTCTGAGACTCGTCCGAGATGAACCGAAGCATCCGGCTGATCAGCGGGTGGAGCACCGACACATGCCCTTCGTCTTCGAAAAGGTGATAGGACACCCGGCCCAGTCTCCTATACTCCAGCGTTTTTAATTCTTCATACATCCGCTGCGCATCCTGCAGCATTATGCCTTTCTCCTGCGAGCCGATGGCAATAAGAACTGACGGGGCCGAATATTCCGGGCGGTTTCCGGTGCGCTTCCGGGCTTGCCTCTGGGCTTCTCCGACAGCTTCCGAAATAACTCCTCCAGCTGCTTCTCCGGCCGCTTCGCATCCGGCACTGCGGATCTCCGCAAGATTATTCATATTATTCCCACTAGAGGAGTCTTCGCATTTCCAATCCGCCAGCAGGTTATACAGCACATGATCTTTCCACCAGATTGATGGACTTCCCGCGATATAGGTTTGAAACAAATGAGGTCTCGTCATCAAAGTATACAGACAGAAGAAGCCTCCCAGCGAGTGACCGAACAGGGAGCGTCTACCGCTGCCTGCCGGAAATCTCCGGGCGATCAACGGCATTAACTCACTCTCGATAAAGTCCTGAAATGAATCGGCTTCCCCATTGGCAGGCCAGGGTGTGCCATCCGGCCTTAATCCTTCGGGATCAGCGGGTATCGTTAAATCCAGAAAACGTCTGTTGGTCACGAACGGTTCATCCGAAGGATAGCCAATGCCGACGATCACTGCGGGCCGCAGCCCCAGGGGATGCCTGGTCTGAAGCGTCATGGCTTCGGCCAGCGATCCGAAATAGGCATTCATGTCAACCGTGTACAGAACGGGATAGCCATCCCCGGAAGGCGGCATGGAAGGCGTGTAGACGGAAATGCGGTAGCTGCGGCCTGTTATTCCGGAGCTGTAATCAAAGACCTCGGTTCCCGGAACGGAATACCGGAGATGATGTTGATTACGCGGATGACGTGGAGCAGAATCGGCGTCCCGGAAGCGGCGACAGTCCCCGTCTCCCGCTTGGAAAGGTTCTGCCGGACGATGCGGAACTGGACCAGCCTCCCGGCAGCAGCCTTCTCCGCCTACCGTCTGGAACGGTTCTGCCGGAAGAACGGCGTCCGGATACAGCTCGCGGAGCGCTTCCGGAAACTGCCGGGCCATGAACACCAAGTCATGTGTCGCATCTTCTTCCACATGAAGCTTCAGCCTCTCGGAATGTAGTCCCTGGCGGCGCCATTGTTGAACCGTATCCACAATGCTGCTTAACGCATGCTTCTGAATGCCATCCTTGTACACGCCTTCCAGACTGCCGGCCGAGATATATAACCGGGTGTCCCGCGAGGGGAGCGGTGTCTGCTCGGCAAAGGTCCGGAAACCTTCGAACCAGAAGGAAGGAGAGAGCAAGCCGAATCTCCGGAAGGCATCGGGTCGCAGGTATGCGGCCAGCGCAGTGACGAGTCCGCCAAGCGATCCGCCGATCATACCCGTGTGTTCAGGCTCGGGGGCGGTTCGGTAATGGGCGTCCACATATGGCTTGATCCGGTCGGCAATCTCATCGATGTATGCCGGACCATGACCGCCAAAGGAGGGACGGCCTTCCTTCAGCGCTTCGGCGGGCCAGGGCGAGTAGTCATCGGTCCGGCAGGCTGTTCCGATGCCGACCATAATCAGCTCATCCAGTCCGCCTTCCCTGAACTGCCGCTGTACGTAATTGCAGCAGCTCAGCATAAGCTGCCCGCCATCGTGAATGTACACGGCAGGATAACGCCTTTCGGAGTGAGGATAGGAGGGCGGCAGCCAGACCGTAAGCCTTCTGCCGCCGATTTCGATGGAATGGGTAAGTTCCGCCAACACATGAATCGTCCTTTCTTGAGCTGAGTTATGTCCGCCGGCGTCTTGATGCCAGCAGCCAGACAAAGTAGGGAGCGCCAATGACAGACAGCACGATGCCGACCGGTAGCTGGGCCGGGGAGAAGATGGTTCTTCCGATAAAATCCCCGGCCAGAACGAGCGCCGCGCCCAGCAAGCCGCTGACCGGAAGCGATCTGCGATGCGATAGCCCGGTCAGCCGGACCGCCATATGCGGTGCGATTAAGCCTACAAAGCCGATGCTTCCGGCGACCGCGACCCCGGATGAGACGAGGCCGACGCTTGCCAGCAGGAGCAGACTGCGCTCCCGGCGAACCGGTATGCCCAGGCTGATGACGCTGCCTTCGCCCATCCGGAACAGGTCTAACGTGCGCGTCTTGGACAGTAGCAGCGGTGTCAGCAGCACCATCCATGGAAGCACGGAAGCCACGAACAGCCAGTTGGCCGAATTCAGATTGCCGGACAGCCAGGCTGCGGCTTGTTCGAAATCATTCGGGTTCATTTTGAGCGAGGCGTACAAAGTCACGGCGGAGAACCCCGAGGAAACGGCGATTCCGACGAGCAACAGCTTCTGTGGATTAATCCCATCCCGGTCACGGGACAGAAGGAAGATCAATGCGGAGGCCAGCAGTCCCCCGGTCATGCCAAACAGCGGCATCAGCATCACTTGGGCCGTTCCCGAGGGAGGAAGCAAGTCCTTCAACAGAAGCATGAAAATAACGACGAACATGCCGGCTCCTGCGTTGATGCCGAGAATGCCGGGATCAGCCAGCCCGTTGCGGGTAAGACTCTGAACGGCCGAACCGGCCAGTCCGAGCCCGAAGCCAAGAAGAGCGCCAAGCGCAATCCGCGGGAGCCGGAATTGAAAGATTACCAGATCATTCTCCCGGTTCTCCGAGAGCCGCAGCAGCGATGTCAGCACCTCACGCAGGGATAAGCCCATTTCGCCCATGGTAAGGCCCAACAGGATAAACAGTATAATGAAAAGACTGCACCCGGCGATAACCACTGAATAGCGCGGGGATGAAGGGCTACCCACGACGGCCACCCCCTTTGCGGCGGATCAAGTAGAGAAAGAACGGGACGCCGAACATTGCGGTTACAACACCGACAGGCGTTTCAAAAGGCTGATTGATCAGTCTTGAAATCAAATCGCAGACTGCCAGGAACAATCCGCCAAGCACACCGGATAACGGGATGGCTATACGATAATCCGTCCCTCCGAGCTTCTTCGCAATGTGGGGGATGATGAGGCCGATAAAAGCGATTTTGCCCGCGATCGCTACCGAAATCCCGGTCAGCAGCGCAACGGATATCATTGCGATACCTTTGACAAGCCGCACCCGCTGACCGAGACCCGTTGAGATTTCCTCGCCTAGCGATAACGCCGATACGGATCTGGCAAGCAGGAGAACAAGAACCAGTCCAGCGAGCACGAACGGCAGGCAGAGCAGCAGAAGCTCGGGATCAATCTGGTTGAGACGCGCATTGTACCAGAAGCTGATGCGCTGCGGAATATGATAGTACATCGCGGCGGCGTCCGATACGCCGTTCAGGAACATGCCGATAAGCGTCCCCAATATGGCCAGGGTAACCGGCGATTCGGCCCCCGGTATTAGTCGGGCAATGCCGAAGACCAGCAGTGCTCCAAGCAGGGAGCCGATCATGGAGACCAGAACGAGACTGCCGCCGGAAATTTGAGGGAAATAAATCATGCAGAAGGTTACAGCAAAGACCGAGCCGTCCGATACACCCAACAGGGAGGGGGAGGCGAGGTCATTGCGGGTAATGCCCTGCATGACGGCTCCCGAGACGGCGAGGCAGGCCCCGACCAGCAGAGCACCGCATGCCCGGGGCAGCCGGGAATGAATAATGATCTGATGGTTGATATTGTCCGGATTAAAGGCAAACACCGCCTGCCAGACCTCGGCGGCGCTGATATCCGCTGCGCCGTATACAATGGAGAGGACAACCGTCAATACAGCAGCAGCCGGCGCTATCGCGAAGATAGCGGCCGGCAGCCTGTTGGAGCGAATGCCAAGTTCCATGGCGAATCAGGATTCCACAGCAGTCAGGAAGGCTTTCAGGAACTGGATCTTGCTGTAGGCCGTTCCTCCCTGCGCCAGAGGATCGACAACATTCACAAAGACCTTGCCGTTCTTGGCGGCCGATACGCTTTGGAAGATCGGGTTCTTCTGCAGCTCGTCAAGCGCTCCGGTTGCCTTGGCGTTCTCGTCCTCGGAGAACTGGATAAACACAACATCGGGATTGATCTGGGCGAACTGTTCAATCGAGAGCTGCTCCTGCTTCTTGGCGGCGGCGATGGCATCCGGAAGCGTAAGGCCGAGATCGGTGTACAACGAAGGATTGAAATACAGGTCTTTGCCGTAAATGAAAATGGAGCCTTCGCGGATACGAACCAGCAATACCTTTTTATCTTTCAATCCGGTGACCGCCGACTCTTTGGCAGCAGCAAGATCTGTTTTGTATTGGTCGATCAGCTTCGCAGCCTGCTCCTGTTTGCCTGTGAGTTCACCGAGCAGGGTCAAGTTAGCATCCCAATTCGTAGAGACATGGGAGTATGGGATGGTCGGAGCGATCTGTTCAAGCTTCTCCAGGACCGCCGGATCGAATTTGGTCGATCCCAGAATGACATCGGGCTTCAGGGACAGGATCTTCTCGAAGTTCGGCTCCGTCTTCTCACCGATTGATTCAGCCTTGTCCGTGATGGAGGAGAACATCTCGGGGAATTTGCCTGAGACAGCGATGGCTCCCACCGGATGAATATCGAGGAGGATGGAATCTTCCATGGCTTCCAATGCGCCTGTGATGACGATACGTTCGGCGGAAGCGGGAACCGTATATTCTTTATCCAAATACTTGATCGTCTTCGTCTCCGCTGTCGCAGCTTCGCTCGGCGCTGCGGTTGGTGAAGCGGTAGCGGCTGCCGTTTGGAGCGTCGGAGCGGGGCTTCCTCCGCCTGAAGCCGAGTTCCCTACATTGGAGTTGGAGTTGCCGCAGGCTGCCAAGACAGCGACCACCGCGGCCAGGAATAATCCGGTAAATACTTTTCTCATAACCTTGATTGACCTCCCTATAATCTAGTGAGAATTGTTCTCAATTAATAGGATAGGACTGGTTCCGATCTTTCTCCATAGATAAATCGCGGATTCGGCATGGATTATTTTCCGCGAAGTCCGCCTCCAGCTGCTCGCGGATGCGTTCAAGCCCGATCGGCGAATACTCTCTCCAAGGACTGGATGACAGCAGGTGAACGCGGCCCTCCTTCACGGCGGAGAGCGAGTGCCAGCGCGCCGAACGGGTAAGCTTCCGCCAATACTCCAGCGTTATGGAATCCTGCCGGATCAGCAGGCAGATCTGATCCACATCTTCTGCATCGAAGGCCTGAAGATTTACGGGCATGTCCGGATGGGCATCCGGCGGAGCGCTCTCCGGTCTTGCGATTCCGAGCTCGCGATATACGAAATCGAGGATGCCCGGCGTGCCGAGCCCATAGAGTCCGCAACCGGCCATGCGGACGAACAGAATGGACGGCGCTTTACCGGAGCTTGTAAGCTTCCGGCGGACGATTGCAGTCTCCCGGTCGAACCGGGTCATCCAGGCTTCAGCTTCCTTCTCCATTCCCATCCGCATGGCAAGCTGATGAAGGCCAGTCCTCCATGAGCCGGGCGATTCGGACGGAAGCGTAAAGACAGAGGCAATGGCGGACATGCGTTCGAATTCCTCACGGCTGATACCGGGCGGACAGACAATCAGCTCGGGCTTGCTCTCGGCAAGCTGAGACAATCTGAGCTCGCGGTTATGCTCCGCCAGGCCATACTCCTGATGATAGGGGATGTCGGCGCCGTAGCGGGTCAAATAATACCCGGTCCATTTGGGATGCATCGGAGCGGTGTGCGGCAGCAGGTCGAGCGGCAGCAAGTAACCGAGCGTGTCGGCCAATCCGTACGCCGCGATAATACGCTTACGTCGGCTTATATAATGTGAAGGGGAGAACCCGTATTCCTTTTTGAACACCCGGCTGAAATAGAATTCGTCCTCGTAGCCGACTTCGTGCGCAATATCCTTAAGCCTCCGTCCGGAGGAGAGCATCAGCTTCTTTGCTTTTTCCAAGCGGACCCGGGTGATGTACTCAAGCGGACTCTTGCCGTAAGATTGCTTGAATAACTCGGTAAAATGGCGGGGGCTGAGTCCGGCCGCCTCGGCCAGCTTCTCGGTCGACAGCGGTTCTTCGGGATGCTCCTCAAGCTGCCTTCTGGCTTGTTCAAGTCCGTCCGGTCCGTTCTTATACGGCGAGGCGGCGACTTCCAGCAGCAGCTCCAGTGCGTCGGCCTGCGCGCGCAGTGCAAGGAAGAGATCGGGTGAGCGAAAATGGGCGCAAATCGCACGGCAGCGGCCAGAGGCTGCTCCAGGCGGCAGGACGGCTGTCTCGGCCAATCGCTGATATAGGGAGGTAGAGTCTGCTGCTGTCAATCCGCGCTCATCCCCGTTCGGCGCATACAGTGACAACTGGATGACCGCCACGAGGGGAGAGTCCCCTTTTGCCGTCAATTCATATGTACAGCCAGGCGAACAGACATAAACGGACTCTTCGGCCATCAGTGTAGTTTTTGTCTCCCTGGTCAGCAGACAGCGGCCTTCAAGGAGAACGATGAGTGTAAGATGAAAAGACATAAGCTGGGTCATATGGGTGGACGCTTTAACCCGCAGAAGCTCGGCGCTGTGCAGATGGAGCGTCCATCTTCCCGCATCCGGCGGGAGAAGGGGAGACATCGGGGGCATAATCAGCATCCTCTCTATGAAAATGAAAATCGCGAATGATAATCATTATCATTATATCGAGAAAACTGATGCAGTGCGGATCAATTTATTTCAATTTTTCAAAAAATAAAGTCCGGCCGGATTTTGCCGATGACACGTCATCCGGGCGGACTCTATCATCTGTTACTTGTCGTTCCAGCCCATCCGTACATTCAGGGATTGAATCTGGGCGAGATGATGGCGGTTATGCCAGGAATAACGCTGCATGGCGATATCCAGCGTCATTTCTCCGTGGGCAGGGCTTGTAACTGTCCGGGCAAAATCGGCTGGAGCCAGGGAGCGGAGCAGGATCACAAACCGTTCATGCAGCGCTTCGATCAGCAGCAGCGAAGTGTCGATCCTGGTGTCGCGGTAGTCGGCAAGCTCCGCCCATACATCCTGTCTGTAAGAACCGGCGACCGGGGATTCCTCGGTCAGACCTCGTTTGAACCGGATGTATGCGTTCATATCATTGTCAGACATATGATGGACAACTTGCTTGACTGTCCAGCCGCCGGGCCGGTAGGGGACCAGCAGCCGCTCGTCCGTTAAGCTAGCCAGCGAAGCCCGCAGGTCGCCGGGAAGAGCGGCGATATCCGCTATACATGCGGCTCGGGTGTCCGGGGTCGGGCAATCCTCAGGCTTGAAAGGACCAAGGGGGAATGACCATGAATCCAACTACAATCACCTCTTTAAATAGTCTCCGCTATTTCTTTCTACCCCCGGAGGGCAAGTTCCTTCAGGCATCTTGGTTTTAAATGGCAACAATTCTAGTTGTTCCGGCAAATGAAACTGAACCTTGCTCCGCCAAGCGGCGACTCCGAATAGGACAGTTCAGCCCCGAGCCGGATCGCGATCTGCCTGCTGATGGCAAGGCCCAGACCGGTGACGCCGTTGGCTCCCGTGACAAAGCGTCCGAACACCTCGTTCCGCTTATCCTCGGCAATGCCCGGTCCGTCGTCGTCTACATGAAAAGCCCAGTATTCACCCTCCTGCTCCATGGTAACCCGAATGATGCTATTTGTATGCCGAACGGCATTCTGAAGCAAATTGAGCAGGACGCGGAATAACTGTTCGCCGGCTGTCCTGACTTGAAAGCCGCTTCCAGCCAGTTCGATGGAGACCGAACTTTCGGCTGCCGCCGGGCGCATTAGATCAAGTGCTTCCCGGACCATTTCCCCAATTTCCAGCTCTTCTAAGGGCCAGCTCTCTTCCATGGACTCCAGACGCGACAGGGTCAGCAGTTTGTCCACCATGTCAACAAGCCTCCGGGATTGCGAGGTGATGATCTTGAGTCCCTCATCCTGTGTCACAACACCATCCCTGATTGCAAATACATATCCGTTAATGGACATAAGCGGCGTCTTCAGCTCATGGGAGACATTCTGCAGGAACTCACGCTGATGCCGGGAATGATGCGCGATCCGGTCGGCCATCAAATGAAAGTTGCGGCTTAGTTCGCCGATTTCGCTTCGGTCCTCTTCCGGAAAAGGTCCCTGGAGGGGGTGATGCGGCTCATAACGGCTGACGGTTTCTTTCAGCCGGTTCAGCGGTTTGACAATCCGGGAGATGGTAAGCAGCGCAATGCATAAAATGATGGCAAAACTCGCTATGATGGATATCAGCGTCACTTTTAGAATGGAACCGGACAGTGCCCTGATAGATGAAAGAGGGGAATAAATCAGGATCGAGTAGGGAAGGCCTTTCAGCCGGGCCTGGGAATACAGCACGCGCGTACCGTGGAGCGTCACAACCCCTTCGCCATTATGAGACCTTCCCATAAACACGGTTCCCTCCTCGTCAGAATCGCTTGCGGCGATCACCCGCCGCTGATCGTCCAATACCATATAATCCGCATCGAGCATGACGCCGCGCACGACGAATTTGAAGTTTGTCCGGTCCAAATCGCTTAAATCCCCGTTGTCCAGCGTTCTGAGGGCCTTGGGCACCTGGCCGTGAAGCTGGCTTTTGGCCTGATTGACGATCAGTCCGTCTATGAGATGAATGAACAGAACAAGGGTAATGCCGATGGAGATCAGCATTGCGGCGGACATGGAGAGCAGGAGCTTGCTGCGTATCGTTTTCATGCTATGCCTGTCTAACCGAAGCCTTGTAGCCGAAACCCCAAACCGTGTCAATCAGCAGGGACGCGCTATAATCGGACAGCTTGCGGCGTATACGTTTGACCAGATCGTCGACAACCCGGACATCACCCATGAAATCATAGTTCCATACTTGCCGGATCAATTGCTCCCGCTCGAACGGACGCTCCAGATGCGCGACGAGAAAGAGCAGCAGTTCAAACTCCCGGGAGGTAAGCGCCACTTCTGCTTTTTCGATCACCACTCTCCGGAATTCAACTTCGATCCTGACATTGCCCGCTGTCCATACTTTGCCCGGAGCTTCGGTATCGACAGTGTTCTTGGCTGCGCCAGCCATGGTAAGCCTCAGCATCGATTTCACTCTGCCCACCAGTTCCCGCGGATTGAAAGGCTTGCTCAGAAAGTCGCTGCAGCCGAGCTCCAGACCATGTATCCGGTCGTCTTCCTCTCCACGGGCCGAGATCATGATAATCGGCATTTCCGTGAAGGATCTCAGTTCGGTCAGCAGATGGAGTCCGTCAATCCCCGGCATCATAATATCTAGGATCAGACAATCCGGAGTGGCTTGACGAATATGCTGGACCAGACCTTGCCCGTTTGAAAAGGAAGCAACCTCGTAGCCCTCCTTGCGCAAGTACTCCGATAACAACTGTAAAATAAATGGGTCGTCGTCCACGACTACGATCTTGCTCATTCGGCTTCTCTCCTCAGACAATCTGCGAACGGCCATATGCGAACGCCTCCGGCCTCTCACACTTCTAAACCTACTATAAGAGAAGAAGAGACGGGAGTCCATTGGATCTCCCGTCAAGTTTACAGATTCGATTAGGAAAGGCTTTATTATTTTTTGGTCACAGCAGCCGTCTTTTTGGCAGGGGCTTTAATGACGGCCTTTCCTTTGGTTGAAGTCTTTACAGCTGCCTTAACGGTTGGCTTGGTTGTTTTCTTGATTGCGGGGGCCGCAGTTTTTTTAACTGAAGCCTTAGTTGCCTTTTTAACCGCCGCCTTTTTGACCTGAACTTTTTTCACGGCAGCTTTCTTAACCGTAACCTTCTTGACAGCCACTTTCTTAACCGAAGCCTTGGCTTCTTTTTTAACAACCGGCGCTGCGACAGTTGTCTTGACTGTCGTCTTGAGCGGGGCTACCGCTTTGACTACCGGAGCGGCCGATTTGACCGGCGCTGCGGCAAATGCGCTCGTTCCTGCTCCCAATACGCTGATGGCGGTCAGAAGTGCTGCCGCTTGTTTGGTCCATTTGTTCATTTCAATATCACCTCTCGGTTGGATTTGTACTTAGATTAACAACCAAATCCGGCAATTCTGTGGGACAAGTATGTGAAGAGTATATGTTTTCATGATCGATCTCCTGGTACTAAATCATGGCCAGTGTGGCTCGGTCCGAGGTAAGGAGGTATGTTTTCAGTTGAGAGACCCCAACCGCGGGCAAACATTGTGAAAAGTCGTTGCAAAAGTATGCATAATCGTTGTCCGCCTCTATCCCGCAGAGAGAGTGATTTTCTTTATACTATGCATGTAAGCGATTACATTCAGGTGATGGGGGAGTTCAAATGAATAAAAGAGGGTTGACACTGCTGTCCGGTGTTCTGATGCTGTCGATGCTCAGTGCATGCGGTGGAAACGGCAACAACAATGCCGGGGGGGAACCGCAGAGTTCGGCAGCTGCGACGCAGACGGCAGCAAGCGGTACGCAGGCAGCTGGAGATTCCGGCAAGGCAGATACCTCACAGCCGGTCACGCTGAAGATGATCTTCGTGGGGCCGAAGCCAGTCGATTACGATTCGGTATTTGGAGAGA
Source organism: Paenibacillus sinensis (assembly GCF_019904155.1). Taxonomy (GTDB): domain Bacteria; phylum Bacillota; class Bacilli; order Paenibacillales; family Paenibacillaceae; genus Paenibacillus_AQ; species Paenibacillus_AQ sinensis. Next base: position 12,401 of record NZ_JAHCMB010000227.1, on the reverse strand, counting down.
TCAACAAGAAGCTGAAAGAGAAGATCAATGCGACCGTGGAAGGCGAGTTCCTGGATTGGTCGGACTGGGCGCAGAAGTATCCGCTTAAACTCGCGGCCAATGAAGATTTTGACCTGATCTACGCCGCGAACTGGGCAGGCTACAACGATCAGGCGCTCAAAGGCGGCTTCCTGGAGCTGACCGATGACATGCTGCAGAAGTATGCGCCGTTGACCTGGAAGGCAATGCCACAGGTGAGCTGGGATCAGGCGAAGGTGGATGGCAAGCTCTACATGGTGCCGCAGAACCGGGGAGAAACGGTTGAGAAGCTGATTTTGTACCGGGAGGATCTTCGGAAGAAATATAACCTGCCGGAGATTACCAGTCCGGAAGCATATGCGAACTATCTCAAGACGATCGCTGAGAAAGAGAAGGGTGTCATGCCGTTCACACCTGAGACTGGCGACTGGAAGTTCCACAATCTGGACCGTGTGCTGCTGAAGCAGCAGAACGAATGGAATATGCTCGACTTTGATCTGCCCGTAGCCTTTAAGCTGGACGACGCTACAGGCAAAGTGTTCAACGTATACGAAACGCCGGAATTCAAGGACCTGGTCTATTACTATAAGGATCTTGCCGACAATAACGCCTGGTCGAAGAGCTCGCTGAACAGCAAGCTGGATCACCAGCAGGAGTTCCGGGAGGGCAAGACGGCGTCGATCACGCATAATCTCGGTACGCTTGGCTCGCTCATGACCGATATGCGGGAGAAGAATTCGCCATATGAATTGGCGCTGGCCGACGTTACACCAGACAAGAAGAAGTCGGTAGCCGTTGCCACCCAGAACGGGATCGCCATCCATGCGACCTCCAAAAATCCTGAGCGGGCGCTGATGATGATCGACCTGCTCCAGAACGACAAGGAATTGCATGACCTGATTATGAACGGCATCTCCGGTACGCATTACAATCCGGTCGGGGACGACAAGTACACGAACGCGGCGAAGAACGCCAACTTCACCGGATTCTCCAACTGGGGCTTCAACTCGCCGCTGAATCGTGATAACGCTTCCTTCCCAGATGAGGCCAACGCTCTGACAGACAAATGGGAGGGTGAGGTGTACCATTATCCGCTGGAAACCTTTGTGTTCGATAACAGCAAGGTGAAGACAGAGGTTGCGAATGTCGGCAACGTGATGCTCCGCTATGGCATTCCGCTGGAGTACGGAATGATGAAGGATGTTGACAAGGGATTGGCAGAACTGCAGAAGCAGGTGAAGGCTGCCGGGATTGATAAAATCATCGCCGAGGTTCAACGCCAGATCGATGAATTCCTGGCTAAATCGGCTAAATAAAATAGCAATTAACACACAGGCTGCCGGGAAACGGGCAGCCTTGGAGTGTTGCTTGAACAGCCAAGCCTTTACTGCTGACAGCTCATGGATTGGGTAATTAAGACGATCTTGACAGTTCTACAAGGGTCGAAAGAACTAGTGAAGTTATTGTGAAAATGTTGAAAAAATTGTCGAATGGTGGTAGGCTGTTTACGGAACAGCCTGTAACCTTCTGGAACTGAACCCAATTTATTGAGGCAGTTATAAACATGCTTGGTTTCGCACACGTGTGTTATTGTTAGGTGTTCGATAGAGTGACATAACAGAGGTCAGGAAATTGTTCACTACTTTTTTATACATAAAGGGGAAAAAACCATGTCTTATACGATCAACTACAATCCGGCGAAGAACAGAATCATTGTAACTGTGCAGAAAATCGACGAAAGCAATGCGGATCAGTACATCAAAGATTTTACAGAAGTGCTCAAACAAACAAAACCAGGTTTCACCGGCTGTACGGACGTGACGGAGTCCTCAGTGCTTTCGCAAGAGGTGTCACAGAAGCTGGCTCCGACCATGGAGCTTGCACTTAACAAAGGTTTAACGACTACGAAGAAATGGGCTTATGTTACGAATAATCCTGTTTATAAGATGCAATGGCGGCGCATGTTTAAAGACAGTGTTGAATACTGCGAAACTCTCGCGGAAGCGGACGCATATCTCGACCGTCCTTAATTAGTAGAAGCTCACTATAAAAGACGTCAGTCTTCCCGCTCGATCGGGATACTGACGTCTTTTTGCTAAATAAAACCGGATTTCACAGAATCCTTGAGTAGTTTAAGGACGGTTACTCCGTTCCTCGGTCAAGAAAAGACGAATCCATTGAAGTTGATCTTCAGTTCCTACTTGGCCTGGGCATGCCGCAGAGGAGCGGTACTGCCGACAATTGAAGTGAACAGCGCGGCTGCGGCAAGGAGCAGAACGGCAAGGCCGATCATGCCATTCCAGCCGTAGCTACGGAGGAACAGCCCGCCGGACCAGCCGATCAGGCTGGACCCTCCGTAATAGAACAGAAGATAGAGGGAGGACGCCTTCGCTTTATGCTCGGAGGCTGCAATCAGTCCGACCCATCCGCTTGCAACGGAATGCCCCGCGAAAAAGCCGAATGCGACGAGAGCGACACCCAGTATTTTGACAGCAAGATTAGGTACGAGCGTAAGAAGGGCTCCCATTGCAAAAATCGTAATCGCCACGGCAATGACATGCGAGCGGGGATGTCGGTCTGCCAGCTTGCCGAACCACATGGAGCTCCATGTCCCCACCAGATTGACGACGAACAGGAAGCCGAATAGCGTCTGGCTTAGATTGTAAGGGCTGCTTGTGAGCGGGTAACCGATATAATCCAGAATCATAATATATACGCCCATAAACAGGAACCCGGTAAGAAAAAGAAGAAACAACCGCTTCTGATGCAGGTTCGCGAGCATTCCTGTACCCCAGCGATTCCAGGAAAGCTTGGATGGTGTAAAGTGCCGGGATTCCGGAAGATAGGTCCAGAACAAAAAGCTGAACAGCAAGCTTACCGCTCCCAGGATCATCATCGCAATCTGCCAGCGAAACAGGTCCGTCAATGCTCCGATTACGATCCGCCCGACAAATCCGCCAATTGAAGTCCCCGCAATATAGCTGCCCATGACGGCGCCGATATCCGCTGGACGAAATTCTTCATTTATGTAAGCCATTGCTATAGAGGGAAAGCCCGAAATACAGATTCCTTCCATAAAACGCACGGCCAGGAACACCGGGAAGGAATGGACGAACGCAGAAATAATGGTGAGGATCGAAGTCAAAATTAACGATATGCTCATCAATTTTTTTCTATCCCATGCGCCGGACAAGGCCGAAATCAGAATCAGTCCGATTGCCAGACCAATGGTGGCCAAGGAGATGGAGGAGCCGGCTTCCGCCGGTGTAATGTGATACTCGGTTGAAAAAAGACGGATCAGCGGCTGCGGGCTGTACAACACGGCAAATACAACAATACTGCCCATCAGCATGCTTGCCGAAGTTCTGCGATGCGCAGAACTCCCGATTTCGATAGTGCTCATACTGGTTCTCTCCCATTCATCATCTTTATCTGTTTAGTTCTTTTCAAAAGTGCCATAGCAAGTATAAAATAGAAAAAAGCAAGATGTAAAATGCATTAATTACATCATTTTCATATACTCTATGTAATGGGTTTTCGAGGAGGGAGAACGCAGGTTGGAGTGGCAGCAGCTTGAGTATTTTGAGTCAACCGCACGCTTACAGCATATGACGCATGCTGCGGAGGCGTTGAATATTTCGCAGCCGGCCTTAAGCCGTTCCATCGCCAGACTTGAGACGGAACTGGGGGTTCCGCTGTTTGAGAGAGAAGGGCGTTCAATCCGGCTTAACCGGTATGGCCGTATTTTTCTGCAGCATGCGCAGGTCATACTGGAGGAGTACCGGAACGCGAGGCGTGAGATTGACGATCTGCTGAACCCCGGACAGGGAGAAATCTCGCTCGGGTTTCTGCATACGCTCGGCATTCATCATATCCCGGAGATGATCGGCAGCTTTCGCAGAGTATATCCCCACACACGCTTTCAGCTTCATCAGAGCGCCACACATCATCTGCTGGAGATGTTGAATAGCGGCGACATTGACTTATGCCTGGCTTCACCGCAGGACACCAGCCTGCGCTTTAGCTGGGCGCATCTGTGGTCGGAGGAATTATTCCTTGCAGTTCCCGCCGGTCACCGGCTTGGAAACCGTTCACGGGTGTCTTTGAAAGAAATCGGAGCTGAACCGATGATCTCGTTCAAAACGGGCTACGGACTGCGCATCATTACCGATCATCTGCTGGAAGAAGCCGGCATATCGCCGCCTACCGTGTTCGAGGGAGAGGATGTCCACACGCTCGCCGGACTGGTCGCATCGGGGCTTGGGGTAGCGGTGCTGCCTCAATATATCGGGCTGGATCAAGAGGAGATAAGCTGGCTATCCATCGAAGATCAATCATGCCGAAGGGAAATCGGAATCGCCTGGATGGAGGGACGTTTTCTTCCGCCTGCGGCGGAGAGGTTCAAGCAATATGTGCTGAGTAAATATTCGAGTAAATGACAAGCGGATTATAGTTATGATTTGACCTTGATGCATGATCTGAGCCGCAGGGCGGAAGCTTTGAAGCAAGCTGCCATCCCCGCGGTTTTTTGTATATAAAGGCGATTACCTACATGATGATCATTTCTGATACTGTTTTTCTACAAGTTTGAAAATGGCATCCGCCGCCTTGGGATAACCGCCGGCCGCTTTGAACGAATCGCTGATTTTCTTAAGATTGTCCGCATAGCTGGGGTCACTTGTCACCTTATCGACAGCGTCTTTTAACAACTCGGGGGTCACTGTATCTTTGTCGAGCGCGATAGCGGCTCCAAGCTCTGCGGCTCTGCCCGCCATGTAAGGCTGATCCGCGCTGATCGGAATGGCGACAAATGGCACCTGGGCATACAGTAGGTCGCTTGTACTGTTCATTCCGGCATGTGTGATGGCGACATTGGTGTATTGCAAAATTTCGGACTGCGGTATGAAGCTGCGGACGATAAAATTATCCGGAATCGCAAGGCTGGACAGATCGACTTTGTAAGCCGACAGGACCACTACGGCGTCGGTGTCTCCGAAGCTTTTGAAAAATATCTCGTACAGCTTCAAGTCGGTGTTAAATACAGTTCCGAGTGAAATGTAAATCACCTTTCTGCCTTTCAGACGTTCAAAAGGAAATTCCAGATTTTCTTTGCGGTCATAGATCGGCGGTCCGATAAAAATAAAACTGTCATCGTAATACTCCGCGTGAGACACAAAGTATTCGGAGGTATAGGCAATATTCAAATCGCCCTTCATAAAGAACAGATCCATGATATCCTCAGGCAGCTCGGCATTGTATTGGCGTTTGATATTTTCGCGCGCTTGTTTGAACGTTGCCTGGACGGGATGATTGAGGATATCGTCGGGGTTGATGGAATCCTCTTTCTCCATTAGCTCTTTAAGAGTGGCGAACACGGCGAATGAAGCGATGGATGGCAGCTTTAGAACTTGGGCGATTATATTGCCAAGCGGATACATGGAGCTGTATACGACGTAGTCGAAGGTCCGCCCCTTGATCTGATCCAGCACATCGGAGATCATGCTGTCGCTTTGTTTCAGAATACTGTCGATCCGGTCGAACAGCATGTTGGCCTGATTGCCTTCGGGTCGTGGACTATTGCCTTTCGCGGAATCGGGCAAATTGGTGAAGCTGATAAATTCCGCTCCGGACCGCTCGATCTTTTCCCTGAATTCTTCAGCACAAAAGTAGGTTACTCGTTCCCCCCTTTTGGTCAATTCATGAACCAGTCCCAGCGTCGGATTGACATGACCGTGAGCAGGCACACTCAAAAAAAGTACATTTGACATCTCTTTCATCCTCTCTTGAGAGATTTTGATGCATCAAAATAACTTTTAATGGAATCAATGGAATTTATTATACGTCCGAATACGAGTTTGTACAATGAGAAAAAGGAGGGTTTACAGCTCATTTTAAAAAGAATAGCCGGTTACATATCTTCGGGCAAAGATCGATGCCGTATTCACAGCTTGTTCAGGGTAAGAGGAAGGAGGAATGGACTTGCGGAATCGGGGCGTTGCCCGAAAGTGGTGACCGGCCATCCCCCAAAAAAAGCCGACAGCCGCTCTTTGTAGAGGGACCGTCGGCCTTTCCTGTCTGTCTAGAGGCAAGTGCGCGTTCTGCTTCTTCTCAGAATGAAAGACTCTCTCCGGGCTTAAGCACCTTGCCCTGTAAGCCGCTCGCTTCCAATTGCGCAACAAATTGATTGGCATCCTGCCTGATCGGAGGGAAGGTGTCGTAATGAATCGGCACAACGAGCTTGGCGTTATACCATGCGGCTGCTTGTAAGGCGTCCTCAGGTCCCATCGTGAAATGATCCCCGATCGGAATGAATGCGACATCGATCGAATGCCGTTCCCCGATCATCTTCATGTCGCCGAACAGGCCGGTATCTCCGGCATGCAGCACGGTCAGCCCCTCCGCAGTGATAATATACCCGGCCGGCATGCCACCGTATAGAATGCTCTGTTGTTCTTCGACGATGATGCCGGAGCTATGAAACGCATGGACCATTTTGGCGGTCGCAAATCCCAGGTCATACGTGCCGCCGATATTCATGCCCACTGCTTTAATGCCATTCCAGGACAGATAAGTGGCTAATTCGGGGTTCGCGATGACAGGCGCATCGTTAGCCTTGGAAATAGGCCCGGCATCCAGAATATGATCGGCATGCGCATGAGTCAGCAGGATCGCATCCGTCTTGATTTCCTCGGGTTTGACAGTTGCAAGCTGGTTTCCGCTCAGGAATGGATCGACGATCAGTGATTGTCCATTGGTGATAAGCTGGATGGTGGAATGGCCGTGATAAATCAGTTGCATTACGAAACTGCCTCCTTCGTGTTGGGAATAGCTGGTCCTGTGGGACCTATCGTTATTATTATAGTGTTGCCGTTACGATTCCGCAAAGCGATATGAAATTATAAGGAGGGTTGGGCGATGACTGAGAGATTGAGGGGCTATTTAAACGGCGTGTTCGCACCGTATGATGGGGTAAAGAGCGTCACCAAATTAAAGTCAGACCTGCTCTCCGACTTGCAGGAGCGGTTCCGTGAACTCAAAGCCGAAGGCAAGGACGATGATACGGCCTTCGAGATGACCATTGACAGCATCGGCGACATTGAGCAAACGGTACAAGAGGTGGCTAACCTCTCCCACTCGCTGGAACGGCAGGTGGTGACCAATTTAAGCGCAAGCGACCTGACGAAGAGCGACTTTGGGGGCGTTATCGCGCATCAAGCCAAATTTGCAGCGAGTGCGTTACGAGGCTCCGACTTTGCGGGTGCTGACCTGACGGGCAGCTCATTTACGAGCAGCGATATGCGGGAAGCCATTTTTGACCATGCCAATCTGACTGACTGCAGCCTATCTACCAATGACCTCACGGATTCGAGCTTCCATAAGTCCATCCTTGTACGTACCAACATCAGCAAGTCGGGGCTGAACGGAGCGAAATTCATAGATGTTAAGCTATGTGATCTGCGAGGGCAGCGTTTTGACGTGCAGACCTTCATCAGCGTCAATTTTGACAAGTCGGCGCTGAACGAAGTTTCGTTTAAGGGCGCGATACTCCAAAATGTCTCGTTCATTTCCGGCTTTACTTTGTCCTATCAAAACCATCGACGGCGCTGTCATGGATAAGTTGACCTATGCTTCGCTTAAAGGCTTGGGTGCCAATTTGTCCAAGGTTATTGTTAGATAAATATATATCTAAGTATTTCTTAGAATTTCCGATAAATATAGAGAATCATCCCAAATCTTGCTGAAATGCATCAGGGGGTATTTATGAAGAAAAAAGTTGGATTACTATCAATGGTGTTGCTGTTAATCCTGTTGATGACTACAGCATGCGCAAGGAAAGAGAAAGAGCTTAGCTTGGGTGTGACTGAAAGTGGTTCATATACGAATGATTATTTCGGTGTATCCTTGCACTTTCCGACAGATTGGACCTATCAGGACGCTGACCAGATGAATGAGCTAGTGGATGAAGGTGCGGAGCATTTTAATTTTGGCGCAAAGGATAATGAAGACAAGGAAAAAATTATCAAAATGTTGCAGGCTAAGACGCTTAACCTGTTGGTCGTGTCAAAGTTTCCGTTAGACGCAGATGAAACCGGACCTTCGCTTATCGCTTATGCTGAGAAAGTAAGTATGTTTCAAAGTATTAAAAATGGAACGGACTATCTGGAGGCTCTGATCAGGTCGATGGGCAAGTCTGAGTATCAGTATGAATACGATGACATCTCAGCGAAAAATATCGGAGGAAAAGATATGGACCTCTTGAAAGCGACCGTTGATTATGGGAATGGATTTGTAACAACACAAGAATTTTACAGCACAATAATTGGTGAGTATGCACTCTGCTTCATTGTTTCGTACATAGATGATGAGTCAAAGGCTGAGACGGATCAGATTCTGGACTCCGTAACATTTCAATAAAAGAGGCTCCCGCTTAACGGGAACCTCCGATAGTCCAGGACATATCGATCTATTACCAATACGCTGCATCAATATTCTGACCACTTGAATATCGGCCTTGCAATCTTGCGAAGCCAATAAGCAAATACGGTCGTTCCGGTCCATGAACTGCGCTTATTCTGGAGGTATTGATCGCTGATAATATAAGTCCGGGTGGAAGAAGGACTCTTCAGACCGAAACTTTCCCACTTCGCCGGATCATTTGAGCCTCCGAGCCTTGCAAGCATATTCGCCGACTCATTATTTACTTTAGCCGGAATTTGGTCGTATGCATTGGTGATGTGCGCATGAAATTCGTCGATCGGATTGCGGCTGGCAAGACTCTCCAAGTGGATGCCTTCGCGAAGGTAAGAGACGTATGCCAAATGGTCAGCCCAGAACTCGTCGATGTAAAAAAGCCGTACCCGCTGCTCCGCAGGGCTCATCGGTTGCGCGCCTTTTAAAATTCCGAGCCGTTCCTCGTATAGAATTCGTCTCTGATCCTCCACCATATCCGAATAACCGTTCAGTTCCTGTGTGATCTCGAAGTTCTGGCCCATAATAACGCGCTGAATATGCTCGATTTTGCTGCGGAGCACCGGCTCTTCCAGGGCTTCATCCTGCCTGGGAGCGCGAACCGCTTTATGGATGCCGAAGCGAAGCAGCAGATCGTCCTCCAGGCTTACGTAAAATACGGAAGCTCCCGGATCGCCTTGGCGGCCGGAACGCCCGCGCAGCTGGTCGTCGATCCGCACGCTTTCGTTCACATGCGTGCCAATCACATACAACCCGCCCAGCTTGGCGACAGCTTCCGCTTGCGCGGGGTCGCCGCCGCCGAGCCGAATATCGACGCCGCGTCCCGCCATATTCGTAGAGACAGTCACGGCGCCGATTTCTCCAGCTTTGGCGATAATTTGTGCTTCTTCTGCGTCGTTTTTCGCATTCAGAACATGACAGGGTACGTCAGCAGCTGCCAGCGCCTCTGCCAGCATGTCGGACTCCTCGACGCTTGAAGTACCAATAAGAATGGGGCGTCCCGTTCTATGAACAGACGAGATTTCTTGTACAAGTGCCTTAAGCTTGGCCGCTTGATGGGTATAAATCCGGTGCGGATGATCGACCCGGATGTTAAGCCGGTTCGGCGGGATTCGCACGACCTGCAGAGAATAAATACTCTCGAATTCCATTGCAGAAGCATGCGCGGTAGCTGTCATCCCGCAAATTCCCGGATACAGGCTGATGAAATGTTGAAGGGTAATGGTTCCGAGAATTTTTCCGCCGCCCGAGGACTGCAGCCCTTCTTTGGCTACAAGCGCGGCTTGCAGCCCGTCCGGCAAATACCGGTTCTCCGCCACGCGGCCGGTATATTCTTCGATCAGCTCGATTTTGCCGTCACGGACGATGTAATCGATGTCTTTCTTTAATAACGATTCCGCATGCAGCGCGCAATTTAATGACGTCAGCAAGTGAGTGTTATGGCTATCGTACAAATTGCCGCATCCCAGCAGCGATTCCGCTTTTGCTGCGCCTGCTTCATTTAAGTACACGTTCCGCTGGAACTCGTCGAAGTCGTAATGCTCGTCTTGCTGTAGCTGCCTAGCCACGTCTGCGAAAAGAAAACCGTCGCTCTTGGAAGAGCCCGACTCACCGCTGATGACCAGCGGCACCCGCGCTTCGTCGAGAAGGAGTGAATCGGCTTCGTCGACGATGACGTAGTGGAAGGGGCGATGCACGGTATCGGCTTCGCTTAGTGCGATCGTGTCGCGCAAATAATCGAATCCTGATTCTTTAGCCGTAACATAGGTGATATCCTTGGCGTATGCTTCCCGCTTCTCGGATAGGCTCATACCCGCTTGAACCGTGCTCACCGTTAACCCGAGAAATCGGTAAACCGGGCCCATCCACTCCGCATCCCGCTTGGCCAAATAATCGTTAAAAGTGAGCACATGAACGCCTTCGCCGGTCAGCGCGTTCAGATAAGCAGGCATAACTGCAGAGAGTGTTTTTCCTTCACCGGTATGCTGTTCGATCAAATATCTCTCGTGCAGAGCGATGGCAGCCATGATCTGGACATCGTAAGGCTGTAATCCGAGTTTTCTCTTTGCGGCCTCGCAGACTAACGCATAAGCATCGACAAGCAGCTCATCCAAAGGCGTACCCGATTGTGCTTCCTGTCGCAGCCGGAGGGATTCCGCTTGAAGCTGCTCATCGTCCCAGGCTTCCAAATTCCGCTTCCTGATAAGCTTCGTTTTGTCCTGATAGACTTTCAGCATATTCTGGTTATCTCGGTCTTTGAATTTGCGCATCAGCTTGACGGCTATATTCATAGAAATTGTTCTCCCTTCGGTAGATGGGCATGATTGTAACTTATGTATTGATCAATGTAAATAATAGATCGCATGCTGGAAGCTATTCTGGTCATTCCAAAAAGATCGACAGAAGAAGGTGACAATACTACGTATGCCAAGATTATCGCATGGAATAGTTTTCCTCTGTTCATACTCCCGCTATAATAGTGTTATCAGTTACGGGACGAGAAGCAGGATCATAGATGCGGAGGCTATGAAGTAGAAGACCCTGTAATTTGATGCAAACGTTTGAATTATGAAGTGGAGGGAATCAGATGGTCAAAAACTGGATTTATAGGTTTAGTTGCTTGGGACTTGCCACATTATTAATGTTAGCGCTTACGGGTTGTTTTGAACAACAGGAGCCAACCGCTGTCCAGCCTTCGCCAACCCTGAAGGAAGATGCTGCTCCTGTTGAGAACGAAGGTACAGTAAGCATTGAGAAGCTTGGGGAACGGCGAATCTTTGTTTACCTGCCGCCTGGTTATGAAACCAGCGAAGACCGTTATCCGGTAGTGTATATGAATGACGGGCGGAATGTATTCAACACCGGCACCAGTTCTTTCAATAAAGAGTGGAAGGTTGACAAGACGGTGGACCAGCTTGTTAACGACGGCAAGATGGAGAAGGTTATTGTAATTGCAGTCGATGCAGCCGAAGACTCAGACCGGGGGAAGGAATATGTCCCTTTCCCTAATGATTCTATTCCTACGGATGGAACCGGGGCGGAGAAATTTACCCGCTTTTTTCTTGAAACCGTTATTCCTTTTGCGGATTCAACCTACAGAACGATCCCGGACAGGGACCACCGTATGATTATAGGATCGTCATTTGGCGGAGTGCAGGCGTTCTGGATGGGCTATCACCATCCCGAGACTTTTTCGATGATCGGTGCGATGTCCGCCTCCACATGGGTAGCTAACGGACAAGCGTATGAAGAGTGGGCGCAAGAAACCGGGAAGCCGGATGTGAAGATTTGGCTGGACATGGGCGCCAAGGAAGAGACGGCAATTGATCCACTGGTAGATTTACTTCTGTCGAAGGGATTTACATATGGACAGGATTTATTTTTTCAGATGGATCCTATTGGTGTGCATGACGAGAATTCCTGGTCCAGACGAGTACATAGTCCGCTTATCATGTTCGCCGGGAAGGCGCCCGGTCAAGCGGTCAAGCTGGAAGTTAGCGACTATTTGTCAATTTCATGGATGGGAGAATCGTCTCTCCGCCTCAATCCGGTAGTCACTATGGATAATGGAATGGATTATTCTGTATCCTCCGAAGCCTCATATAAGGTGCTGAATCCCGAGGCTGGACAGGTGGAGGCATCAGGGAAAGTGACCTTGTTGAAGAAGGAAAACTTGCGTGTGGAAGTGACATATCAAGGTTTGACCCAGTTATATGAGATAGATAATGATCGCTGGGCAAAAAAACTGAACGTGACACTCAATTGACCTGGGATAGCGCCTATAGGCGGATGCTGGTAATTTTGGCAAATCTGAATTGAGACCTTCGACTTTCAGAAGGAGCTGTCCCATAAGTAGATTTTCAAAGTCAGAGACAGTTCTTCTTCATTCTAGAAAACGCAAAAAGTTAGCAAAA
>NZ_JAHCMB010000042.1 GCF_019904155.1 Paenibacillus sinensis | reverse complement strand
GCTATGGCATTTTACCCATTTGGTATCATACCAGAATAGTAATTTATTATCCTATGATAGCTAACGACGCATTAGAGTCGGGGATTAGATATTGTATCCAATTCCAAGGAAGTGCTACCTTTTTCGGATTTGTCAACAATAAAGAGCTGGCTTCAAATACATTCGACGATTTTGAAATATAACATGTCTGAGATAAATCCGTATAATCCATATCCAAGTGAGGTGGGAACATCGGACAGCGAGCGAATCTAATTATCGTTAGAAATAAGTCGTACGAGTTGTATTATAGCCATTGGTGTGCGAATACGCTGCCTGCCGATCTATTTTGGGGAGAATCGTATGCCCTTAAATTTATCGAGATGCAGACGAAGGTTGATGAATCAGGCTGGCTGGATGATGTCTGGGCTGAGGGCGGAGCCGTACTTGATTTGGATCATAAGAAATTACTCTTCTATGGCGGTGAGGATATACTGTATGATATCCCGCTGAGGAACGTCTTTCTGAAACTTATGAGGAAGACTTGGTATGGATGGGACATCCAGTGGGCTTATGAAGGCATAGCTGATTTGGCGGCATATGTCGGTTACCCTAAAGAGAAAGTACTAACAGGCTTCGATGATGATCTAAATGACGCAAGTTTAGCACCTCCGGAAGAGAGAGACTGGGTTGACACGGTGGCAAGCGTGAAGTTCTCTCAAGATGATTTGCTGCTGTTTCCGTTATATGGAGGAATAGACGTTTACTTAACGTATGGATCTGATTTGATTGACCAGATTGATAAATCCTATGGGTACAAAACTATTTCCCTGGATGATTGGTCTGCGGATTTCCCTGTGGGAGGCTTCCATATTGATATCCCCGCGAGAAGATTAGAGTTTTGGCATGCCAATGATATTCCGAACATCTCTAATGGGCTTCAATCCAAATGGTCCGGCTGGGAAGTCATCGATCATTACAGTAATTATGAGGCACAGTATAGAAGCGCTAAAGGATTGCTGCAGTTTTTGAATGTCAATCAGGAGCAACTTTTGGAAGCATTGAAGGCTTCGCTGTTAAAGGAGTCGTCGAACCCATTGGATGCGTTGGCATACTTTGTGAAAAAAGAAGCAGATGCAGGCAGAAAGGTTGAGATCAACCCGTACGCCTTGAGAAATGACCGATTTGAATTACCCAAGAATGTCAGAGAAGAGATTCTGGAATATGCGATAGAAAATCTAGAGTCATAGCTCATGATTATAAGTGCTTTTCTTCACAACATTGCCCATGGTAAACTTTAGGGAAAAGGCAAAGGCGGAGAAATAGTTGAAGCGGAAATTTTTATTGCAGGGATTACTGTTCTTAACACTCATGGGTTGTAGTTCGAATAAAGCACCATCTGCTGATGATTTGGCGATAGACAAGGCTGATGATGTAGCAATAGCAATTCAAAGGGTGGATGATAGCAAGCAAGTTGTCCAGTACGGAATGTCCAAGGAAGAGGCTGAGAAGGTTCTTGGTCAAGCCGAGAGCACTAACAGGAGCTTTATGACTTATCCTGACGGTGTAATTATCATATATCGGAACGACAAGGTCTGCGCCATTTCTTTAAGGGAAGAATCTTCAGGAGTATATCAGACGGAGAATGGTGCTGAAGTAGGCATGCGTAAGGATGAAATCATAGAGAAGTATGGAGAACAACATGCTATGAAATCGACGGAGAAGAATTTAGATTACGGATACGATACGGGAGATAAACAGTATTTAACCGAATGGGAACGATCCTCCAAGGAAAAAATGGAACAACAATATCAATGGTCATTCAGCTTTAATGATGCAGGTGTTGCAGATTCGATCATACTGAGTGACCATCGCGCTGCAATGTACATGGAGTAGACATTGTTAATATGCCCAAAAACGATAATATGCTGGCTATTCTGTGGATGCTGAATTCAGGCGCAAAGGTGACTGCCAAGCAGATCGCTGAGAAGCTGGAAATCAATATAAGGACGGTGTATCGGTATATCGACGCACTTTGTTCCAGCGGGGTGCCGATTATATCCGAGGCAGGCCATAATGGCGGGTACAGCTTATTGCATCATTTTATCCATGCGCCTTTGTTTTTTGATGTTGAGGAGCAAAAAGCGCTACTTCATGCTGCCGTATTTGCAGAAGAAGCAGGCTATCCTTTTAGCGAAGCGTTGAACCGGGCTACCGATAAACTCAAAATGTATTCCAACCGGGAGCAGGAAGACAGACTCAACCGCCATCTAGCAGGCTTCGAAGTGATCAACCGTGATATTGCCCCTTCGGTTAAGACCACATTGGAAGAATTGGAGTGGGCTGTGGCTAACGAGTGCTCTGTAGAAATGGAATACCACGCAAGCCATGCAGAGCGATCCGGGCCAAGAGTAATTGATCCTTACGGCATGCTGTATTGGAACAATAAATGGTATACGGTTGGATTTTGCCATCTGCGGAATGAAATCAGAAGCTTTCGGGCGGAGCGAATATTGCGGATCAAGCGGATGCCGATGAAGTTTAAACGGCCGGAAGCGTTCTCCGCCAAGGCGTTTTTCTTGCAGAATCTGCTGCCTGAACCGCCAAGCACAAATGAGCTGACATCCTTAATTATCAACGGCCGATCAGAGGCCTTGGACGATTTGTGCATCCATTGGTATTTAGGGCATCATCTGCACGAGAGGACATCCAATCAGGCGGTATTTCGACTTGATGAAAGAGCCATTCATGCTTATGTGCCTTATTTTCTGTTATCTTACGGAAAGGCCGTTCAAGTAATGGAACCGCAGAGCATGAAGAAGAAGATGGCTTCCGTTGCAGCGGAATTAATGGAATATTATCAATCTTGATTGCTTCACTGACCGTAGTTGTCAGTGAAGCTTTTTTATAATAGGAGCAAGTATCAATCCCAATGTTGGAGGCTAAACGAATGAATCATACTGGATATCTCTATGTATTTGATACGATGGCAGACTGGGAAGTGGGTTATATAACCGCCGAGCTGAACTCCGGAAGATGGTACAAGAAAGGATTGCCACCATCCAAAATAGTTACCGTGGGAATTGAAAAGGTCCCTATTACTACAATGGGAGGTTTGACTTTATTACCGGATATTGAATTGCATGATTGCAGCTTTAAGAACGGAGATGCCCTGATCCTGCCAGGTGGAAATACGTGGGGGGAGGCGATTCATGAGCCTGTATTGAGAACGGTAGAGCAGTGTTTAAAGGATAATATTCTGGTTGCGGCCATTTGCGGAGCAACAATAGCGCTTGCTCAGAAAGGATTGCTGGATTCAAGATGGCATACAAGCAATGACCTGGATTACCTTAAAAAGATATGTCCTGCTTATAACGGAGAAAGGTACTACAAGAAGGAATCTGCTGTAACGGATGGAAAGCTGATAACGGCTTCCGGAGTTGCTCCTTTGGAATTTGCTCGGCATGTCTTGGAGGCTTTGGATGTATTAACGCCACAAACATTAAGCGCCTGGTTTAATCTTAATAAAACGCTAGAGCCTCAATATTTCAATGAGCTGATAAATTCAATCCAATGAAGACAAGGAGAGATCAAGATGACCGAAAGCAATAAATATACAGCAGTGACGGGTAAGTACACAAAGAATGGAATGCCTAACGGATTTACAACGATAACGCCATTCATCGTATTGAAGAATCCTGCCGAAGCAATAGAATTCTATAAGTCTGTGTTCAATGCAAGGGTTAGGGATATTACTGAATTTATTGATGATAGCGGTGAAAAAGTAATTGTTCATGCCGAATTGGACTTCGGAAATGGCATTTTGCAGCTGGGAGCAGCGAATCCATCGTATAAATTAGTCTTGCCGCCGACTGAGGACAATGCATGTTATTCTTTGGCCATTTACGTTGCGGATGTCGATCAGGTATTTGAAAATGCAGTGGCAAGAGGAGCAACAGTAAGGGAGCCGGTTAGCAACTTTGTTTCCGGTGACCGGTACGGAAGTATTTTGGACCCTTTTGGCGTGAGATGGTCCATAATGACCCGGGTCGAGGATTTATCAGAAGAAGAGAGCAGTCAGAGAATAAAAGACTGGGCCAAGAGCTTAAGTGCAACAGAACAAACACAGTAAGAGCATTTCGCATAAATCCTCAGAGCCTTATTTCAATCAGAAGATATAGAACGAAACGCTTTAATCCGCTCTAATCTTGTACTAAACAGCAGCTGTAATCGAATTATGCAAAATGCTGGGTGAGTAGAAATCCCTTCGACTGCTGCATGTCTTGCTATTAATCATGTTAAACTAATAACAGCAAGAAGGCAGAAGAAGGAGGATCAACAATGGATCTGGAAACGGTCATGCAGGAGCTTGAAGCTCTGGGCAAGGAAAGGACCAAGAAAATCTACATCTCCAATGGCGCCCATGAACCGCTCTTTGGCGTGGCAACCGGGGAGATGAAGCCCATCGCCAGAAAAATCAAGAAAAATCAGTCGTTGGCTGACCAGCTATACAGCACAGGGAACTATGACGCCATGTATTTTGCCGGTGTAATTGCAGATCCGGATGCCATGACCGAGGGGGATTTTGAGCGATGGATGGATACGGCCTATTTTTATATGCTGTCCGATTTTGTGGTTGCCGTCACATTGTCAGAAGCGAAGATTGCACAAGAGGTTGCCGATAAATGGATCGCAAGCGGCGAAGAGCTGAGAATGTCGGCGGGCTGGAGCTGTTATTGCTGGCTTCTGGGGAACCGCCCGGATGACGAGTTCTCCTTAAGCAAACTGGCCGATATGCTTGAAAAGGCAGAACGCATAATCCATGATTCTCCCGAACGGGCGAAATACGCGATGAACAATTTTATTTACACAGTGGGAGTCTCCTATTTGCCGCTCCATGACAGGGCGGTCGAGACCGCGAAGGCAGTGGGTCCGGTAGAAGTCAGACGAGGGAAAAAAGAACATTTTCTGCGCGCATCCGATAATATTCAGAAGGCCGTAGATAAAGGACAGCTTGGTTTCAAACGCAAACATGTAAGATGTTAAAAGTTTGATTGAAGACGGAGCACCGAATAGATGCCAGCGCCGCATGACTGGATGCCTGAACCTAAGAAGATCGCCATGATCCTTGCCACGAGGGCCGGATGAGTATGGTGGTCTTTTTAGATTTCCTGTACATTGCTTGTACCAGTACTTCCAAGTGTTGTGTTATCTTAGTAGTACATCAGAATCTTTAATTCAGGATTAGGAGAGTCAGGTGGCTACGACAACCGGTTCGAACAAGAATAAAATATGGAGAAATATCGTTATAGTATTCCTGTTTATGTTGGCTCTTACTGGCGCGCGGATATTGTGGATGATGTCTTTTCAAAGCGCGGGTCAGCCTCATGCCATACACGGGCAGTTGGATTTGCGGGATTGGAACACTGCGGAAGGGCGTCCGATTACACTGGATGGCCAGTGGGAGTTCTATTCTCAGGTATGGCTGGAGGGGCATGAAGACGGGCGCAAGCCATCGGATGGGAATCCCGCATACATTCAGGTTCCCGGAAGCTGGAACGATGCCGTGCAGCCGGGAAGCAGCACCCCATACGGTTACGGATCATACCGATTGCGAATTCTCGTCAATCCGGATAAGGATATTACATATAGCATTCGCATTCCCAGCGTTCGAAGCTCATCGGAGCTGTACGTGAACGGGCGATTGCTGGCGGGGTCGGGTCAACCGGCGGTGAAGAAGGAAGAATATACTGCTGGAAATGTTCCGTACTCTGCTTCCTTCACCGCAGACTCCGGCGGCGAAATCGAGGTAGTTGTCCAGGTGGCCAACTATAAGGACCCCCGCCAGAGCGGCATCGCCCGGTCGATGAAATTCGGGACGGAGTCTGCGATGGACCGGGAGACGCAGCTGTCTGTGACGATGCAACAGCTGGTTGCCGTTGTGTTCGCGCTGCATGCCTTATATGCACTTATTATGTTCCTCATTGGAAATCGGGAAAGAAAATTATTGCTGTACTTCTCCCTGTTGGCCTTAAGCGCGATGTTCATTACACTGCTTGGAAGCGATGAGAAGTTATTGTCTTACTGGGCTCCGATCAATTATGAATGGGGCTTTAAGCTGGTCCATCTATCAATGATTGCCGTTGCCTACTCTCTGCTTCAGTGCGTGTCCGGCCAACTGTCCGCTTCCTGGCGCAAATGGTTCCCAGGGTTTTATATTGTCTGCGGAGGAGCGGTCTTGATTGCGCTGTTCTTGCCTGTCAAAGTTATTGTAACGATTCAGCCCTTGTATGTGCTGACGACCGGGACTTCTGTTGTCGTAACGATGGTGACGATATTTCGTTCGTCTGTGAGGCAGCTTCAGGATAATTTGTTATTGCTCCTGTCCCTTGTCGCGTTCGCGAGCAACTTCATGTGGTGGGGCATCTTCCTGATAACGGGAATTAAAACCGTCTATTATCCGTTCGATCTCATTGTATCGACGGGCTGCCTGGCATCCGTCTGGTTCGGACGTTATTTCCAGATTCTTGCCGAGACAAGGGGACTCGCAGCGAAGCTTCAGAGGACTGACAAGCTGAAGGATGAGTTTCTCGCCAATACCTCGCATGAGCTTCGGAATCCGCTCCACGGCATCCTCAACATTTCACAAGCTGTTCTGGAAAGAGAGCGGGATTCGCTGAATGATGAGAGCATCAAGGATTTAGAAATTGTTCTGTCAGTTGGACGCCGCATGTCGCTTACGCTAAACGATCTGCTGGATATGATGAGCCTGAAGGAAAGCTCACCCCGGCTGCAATATCGGAGCTTCTCTATCCATACGATTGCGACCGGCGTAATCGATATGCTCCGCTATATGACGGAAGGCAAGCCGGTGGTGCTCATCAATGAGATTCCTGCCGATTTCCTTCTCGTATATGCCGATGAGAACAGAGTGATTCAAATCGTATTCAACCTTCTTCACAATGCGATTAAATACACGAACGAAGGCGAAGTTTCCATTAAGGCGAAAGTGAAGGGAAACCGGGCACAAATTATGATTTCGGATACGGGAATCGGCATGGACGAAGACACGATACGGCGTGTGTTCGAGCCTTATGAACAGGCTCATTCCGACGGCGCGGCCATGTCTGAGGGGGGATTCGGGCTTGGACTCAGCATCAGCAGACAGCTGGTGGAACTGCATGGAGGAAGGCTGCAAGCAAGCTCTGCTCCGGGACAGGGCTCCAGGTTCGCGTTTACTCTCCAGCTTTCCGACCAGACCGATGTACGAGAAGAGGCGGAGTTCGAAGCGATAGCTTCGATCGCTTATGCGGCATCAGCACGGGACGGATCTACCGCTACGCCGAATATGATCTCCGAACAGTCGCCGCAGAGACATGAGGACTGTCCCCGAATATTGGTCGTAGATGATGACCCCGTTAATCTTAAAGTGCTTGAAACGATTCTCGTATTGGACAGATATGACATTATGACCGTGACAGAGGGTCAAAAGGCACTGGAAGCATTGGACTTGAAGGAATGGGATCTGGTCATTTCAGATGTCATGATGCCCCATATGTCCGGTTATGAGTTGTCACGCAGGATTCGCCAGCGATTTGCGATCACCGAGCTTCCCATACTGCTGCTTACGGCAAGAAGCCAGCCCGAAGATATCCAGAACGGCTTTCGGGCAGGCGCGAATGATTATGTGACGAAGCCGGTGGACGCGCAGGAATTAAGATCGCGGGTTAAAGCGTTAACCGATGTCAAACAATCCGCCCGGGATCGGCTGCGTATGGAAGCTGCCTGGCTGCAAGCGCAAATTCAGCCTCATTTCATTTTCAATACCCTGAATGCTATTGCGGCTTTGAGTGAGATTGATACGGATCGGATGCGCAATCTGCTTGAAGTATTCTCCGACTTTCTGAGACATAAAGTGATGCTTCAAAATGTGGATGAGCCGGTTCCTATAGAAGATGAATTGCATATTGTCCGCTCTTACTTGTTCATTGAAAAAGAACGATTTGACGAAAGGCTGCAGGTGGTCTGGGACATCGACGAATGCGATCAACTGAAAATCCCTTTGCTTACGATTCAGCCCCTGGTTGAAAATGCTGTGAGACACGGCATCATGAAGCGTGCCCGCGGGGGAACGCTTACGATCCGGGTTGCGAATTGTGAGACCTACGTTAAGGTATCTGTCGAAGATGACGGCGTCGGGATGGATGGAGACATGCTGCAGCGAGTATGGAATCATGGATCGAACTATACGTCCGGAGTCGGTCTGCGCAATACGGATCTCCGCCTGAAGCGTTTCTACGGAAAGGGACTTCAAATCAATAGCGAACCGGGCAGCGGGACTACCGTATCTTTTGTCGTATACACCAATAATTAGAGCAAAGCTTCTATGGCCTGGGAGGCCGGATTGAACTCACTTGGCAGAACCGGCGCCATGCTGCCGATACCAGGCATTGGCTTCCTGCAGCACCTCGGTTCCGCCGGCGGCCATGAACTCCTTGACGAAATCGTCGAATTTATCCAAAGGCTGCTCGCCGGTAATGAAGGCGATATAGGCTTTGTTTCTCAGCTTGACGAGTTCAGGCCCATTCTTGATCAGAGCCGGAGTCGCGACTTCCAGGGCATTGTAGATACCGTCCCGGTCCAGGCCCAGGGTCGATGCCCACTGTTCTCTGCGTTCTTCAGGCATCAAGGGCACGGTCATGCCGAGATCGGCGCCGATCGTATCCGAATAGCTGAACATGTTATCGTAAGGGGGGAGCACGATAACATCCTTCTTCGACGGTTCCGCCCATATCCAATGCTTCCCCTGGACCCCGTATTTCATGGAAGCTTCTTCATCCGGGTCAGAATTGGCGCTAACGTAATCAAGGATCTGAAGGATTGTCTCCATCTTGCCCGGCTCTTTGGCGGCGTTCGCGCCGATGGCGGTGAAGCTCATCAGCATATCGTAGGCTTTGGAGCCCCGCAGGCCGCCCGGGCCTGTGAATGGCTGGCCGAATACAATCGAAGCATCCGGATTCTTGGCGGTTAACTCCTTCACATTGAAGGTGGCTTTTACCGGAGTTTCTACGCCCTTCATGGAGCTGTCGTAAGTCCATGCGGTATAATCCCCGTCCTGAATCCAGTGATAATAATTGCCCATGGAGGTCATGCCGATTCTTCCGTTAATAAAGGCATGGGATAAATGCTTGTATCCGCCCTTATTCTCTCCGGTAACAAACTCCGGATCGATGACCCCGTCATGGTACCATTTGCGAAGATATTGCAGAGCTTCTTTCATTTCCGGCTGCAATGCGCCGATGACCAGACTCTGGTCCTTCACGCCAAAATAGAGCTGGTCGTCGAAGACGACTTGCCCGAATGCGCCGAAGACGACATTCATCCCTTCAATGGATAATCCATACGTATCCTTGATGCCGTTGCCGTCGGGATCATCATTGGCGAAGGCATAGATGACTTTCTCAAAATCGGCCAGCGTTTGCGGCACCGGAAGGCCGAGCTTATCCAGCCAGTCCTTCCGGTAGACGACCGGAATGCGATAAATATTAGTGGGATTGATAACCGGAATACCGTAGTACTTCCCGTTGATTTTGCCATAATCCTCATAAGCGGGTGCGTTCTCTCTGATAGCTGCCATAATATGAGGAGCGTACTTATTCAGCATGTCCTCGGGAATTTCGGCCAGCAAGCCCTGCTGCTGGTATTTCAGCAGATCCTGCGGCTGCCTGATTCGGAACAGATCGGGGATGGCTCCCTGCGCCAGCTTCAGGTCCAGAAGCGATTCATATTTATTGTTCTCGAGATTCCAGACGTTAAGGTCAACATTAAACTTATCCTCCAGATACCGCACCATCACCGCATCCTCCGGCACCGGCAGGTTCTGATGCATCGTCCACGAAATGGTGTACCGGGGGGCGGCGGAAGCGGAGGGACTCTGCTCTTCTTGCGCTGCGGACAGGATATCCGAATTCATCTCGCAGCCGCTGACCAGGCCGGACCCGATCACGGCCAACAAGAGGGTACAACACCGTAACGCCTTCATCTTCATCATGAGACCTTCCTTATCCATCAAAATCCCGCCTCCGCCAGCCGGACGGAGAGGTTACAACTGCTTAGCCATGCTTCTGAGGTAATTCCCCGGCGTACATCCGTACATTTCCTTGAATTTCTTAATAAAATAAGCCGCCGTCCCGTAGCCGACCGTACCCGCAATTTGCTCGATCGTCATCTTGTTGCTCTCGATCAGCGTCTTGGCCCGTTCCATCCGCCGGCCGGTGACATAATCGGTATAGGTGACCCCAAGCTCCTCCTTGAAGAGCCTGCTTAAATACTTGGAGCTGATGAACACCTTGGCGGACACCGCCTCCAGTGAGAGATCCTCAGACAAATGGCTCTCGATATACATCTTGGCCGACTCGATCGTGGAGAGTGCTCTGTCGCTGTTCCGTTTCTCCGTCTGAGCAATGAATGTGGTTACCGAATCCGCCAGCCAATCCCGGAATGAAACGATATTGCGAATCTCAATATACTGATTGTACAGATCCGAATGCCCATGAACGGAGGGCTTGTAGCGGACGCTTTTCAAGTAATCGGAGTAGATGAACACGATATTCGCCAGGATAAAATGGCAGTAGTCGGCAGAGTATCTTCCTTCCCGCATGACTGTGACCAGCTGCTCGACCGCTGCGATGACCTCTTGCAGCTGGCGTGCGTGCAGCTTTTCCTTGAATTTGATCAAAATGGATTGAGGGATTTCATCAGGGCTGTTCTCCCGCTCCAGGAGATTCAGGTCCTGCAGAACGGAATGCTCCGGCAGGAAATAGGCATATTTCATCAAGGTCTGGGCCTCAAAATAGCTGGTATGGATATCGGTCATCTCCTGCACCCAAGATCCCCGCGACAGCTGAAGCTTCAGTCCGAACTGCTTCTTGCCCTCCGCCAGCACAAAACGGGAAATCTCTTCTATAAGAGCGTCAGATTCTCCGCTCGCACACAGAATCCCGATAATCCGCTTATCCGGAAGCTCTTCGGCAATCATGCGGCTTCCCGTCGGACATACCGCCCCCAATTGCTCCACGATTCGGGACACGACGGTCTGCATATCTCCGGAGCTCAGCCCGGTCAGCGCCTCACGCGAATTTACGAGTAAGCAGCAATAATGACTGTACGTCCCGGAAATGCCCAGAAAGGGCAGCTCTTCCGCCCATTCCTCGCGGCTATAGCCGTTCTGAAGAAGATTAAGCAACGCACTGCGTTTGATCATCGGGCTGCTCGCCTGCAGCGTCTCTTCCAGGCTGCTGACTTTATCGTTCAGCCGGATGAAGGCCGTATCAATAAGCTTGTACTCATTTATGATCTGCCCAGTTGGCTCACCGGTTGCATTTTTGATTTTTCCAGCCAGCCGTTTGATCGGATTGTAATTCATTTTGGCCAAAATCCCGGACAGCACAAGCCCTAACAGAAGGGCGAACAAGGTGATCCCAAGGATGAGCTTCTGCACCATGATCGATTGTTCATAGAAGAAGCTGGCAGGCATAGCGCTAAAAATTTTCCAGCCGGTGGATGGAAGGGTCCGGTAAGAAATCACATAAGAGGTGCCTTCAATACTGTCGTTGAAGCTCCCGGCCTCTTCTTGAGACGTTAGCGCCTTGGTGATGCTGGAGTCGTAATGGCCCTGTGAGTCCAATCCTTCACCTGAACCCACGATCATCCTTCCCGACGGATCGGAAATAAAGGTGGTGGCGTACTGTGATGGCATCATGTTCCGGATAATCTTGCTGATCGCGCTGACCTTCACATCAACCGCAATGATCAGATCGCTGTTGTCGCCGGAGGACTGAAATGGATAGGTGTGCGCGTAAGTGAACAAGGCATTGCTGCCCCCGCCCGGCAGACTGGAGAAGATGTCCTCCGGGACCACCCGGGCCCGGGTCCACAGGCTGCTGCTCTTATTGCTGCGCATCCCGTCCATCCAGTCTGCAAGAAAGGCAGCTCCGTCTCCGTGACTGGCGCCGTATTTCAGCCCGTAGAGCGACGAGAGCATCACATTCTGCTCGGGATCATACAGATGCACCGCTTGTACAGTGTCCGAGTTGCTGGCCGCCTCCGATTTAAGCAGTGCTTCGAGGTCGATGACCTTACTCAGATTCTTCTGAAAGGAAGTATCGGCAAACAAACGAAGATCTGCGGTTGTGTTCAGCGAGATGTCCAGATAGATTTGCTGGGCTCTCTGGAGCACCGCCGTTTCAATCGTTCGGGCCGTATTCTCCAGGATCAGCTGATTCTTATTGCGCAGTTCCTCCTTGTAGCGGCCGGAGAAATAAATATAGAAGACCGAGCAGAGCAAGAGCACAAGGACAAGCACAATGGATATGTAAGAAATAGCCAGATTGGCAAATGCGGAGTTCCATTTTTTCAAGACTTATTCTCCTCCCCGCGGCGATTATACACGACAAGATGGCACAATTTTGCTTAATTGAGTTAAGAGAATGTTAAATTGCGAAATCGGGGCGAGATGCTCCTAAATTGATAGAATAGAGAAATTGTCATATTGAAGCGCAGCGCGGCCGGATGCTACATTGAGTCCGATTCGAATCCAATACCAAACGATAGGAGCAGACACGATTGAAGACGAAATCGACTAGAAAGTGGTTATCTGTTGCTGCGGGCGTGGCGCTCATGTCCAATGCGGTTGCCGGGAATCCGGCGATGGCATCATCAGCCGTATCTCAAATCGAACTGCCGGCGGCTCCGGCATGGGGACATTTCGTAGACAATTACAAGAACAACATCTCCGTGAACAAGGCGGTCTATTCCAATCCGACCATCGGAATACTCTCCGGATACTTGGAGCTCTGGACCCCGGGAACCTCCTGGAATAACGGCACCAAGCTGAACAGCAGTGTGCTGGATGCCAACATTCAATATGTAGCCAATATTGCAGCCACCCGAACTCCCGAAGAAGCCGCAGCGGCTTATTATGATGACCGGAGAAACCAGACCTATGGCGCCGCTGACGGCCTTGGTTCCCTGTCCGAGGTGTACCGCTCCAAATCGGGAACATACACGACGATCACCAGCATTCCGGCTGATGCCACGACAGTCAAGTACAACGATGGCAATGGCGAGAATAAAGGCGGCGATTCGAATTCCGAGCTGGGCAAAATGGTGGACCTGATCGGAAAAGTCCGGGGCAACTATGCTTCAACTACACCGGCCAAAAATTATTACAACTATATGCGTCCGTTCCGCTGGCTGGATACCTCTGTCATTGTGCCTACCCTGGTTCCTGCGATCAGCACCACGCCTGAGACGGACGGCGGCTTCCCGAGCGGACATACCAACGCTTCGTATCTCGCTGCGCTGTCGCTGGCTTATGCAGTGCCTGAACGCTTCCAGGAGCTGCTGACCCGGGCTTCGGAAATGGGAAATAACCGGATCGTTGCCGGGATGCATTCGCCTTTTGATGTTATGGGTGGACGCGTTATGGCAACGGCCTTGGCCGCAGCAACCCTGGCTGATCCGGATAACGCCCAGCTTAAGCAGGACGCTTATAACCAGGCCCATGATGTTCTGCTGAAGCAGACCGGTACGGCGGAAGATCGGTTCAGTGATTATCAGAAGAATAAGACGCAGTATCTCCAGCGGCTGACGTATGGATTCCCGCAGATTTATTCGACAGCCAAGCCTGTGGTTGTCCCTAAAGGGGCTGAGGTGCTGCTGGAAACCCGGCTGCCGTATTTGAGCGCCGAACAGCGCCGTGCAGTTCTGGCTACAACCGAAATTCCGTCCGGCTACCCGCTGCTGGATGATCCGGAAGGATGGGGACGTCTGAATCTGTTCGCGGCAGCGGACGGATATGGCGCATTTAACAGCGATGTAACGGTGACAATGGATGCCGACAAGGGCGGCTTCAATGCATCGGACCGCTGGCGGAACGACATCTCTGGCACAGGCAAGCTGACGAAAGAAGGCACGGGCACCCTGAAGCTTCAGGGCAGCAATACGTATTCCGGCGGCACCGAGGTGGATGGCGGCACACTCGAAGGCGACTCGGCAACGGCCTTCGGAAGCGGCGATGTGGTGAATACCGGCGGCTCCGTGGTAGAAAATGTATACGGCAAAATGACCATTGGCGGCAGCTTCACACAGTCCCCGAGCGGAACGCTGGAGCTTAACCTTACCGGCGCCAATGACGTGCTTGAAATTAAAGGCGCTGTGAATCCGAACGGGAAGCTGCATGTGAATTTCGCCAACAACTATGTGCCCGGCACCGGCTTGCTTCCTCTTATGACTTATGGCGCCAATCAGCTGAGCGGGTCTTTCGCCTCGGTCCAGGTGGACGGGCTGCCAAGCAAGTACAGCACTCAGGTAATCTATCAGAACAATCAGATTGTGCTGTCCATCACCGACACGACAAGCACCGGCGGTTCGAACTCAGGCGGTTCGAATGCGGGAAATTCGAATTCAAGCGGTTCGAGCTCTTCCACGGGCGGAACAGCTAGCGGCAGCACGACTCCTGCGGCTCCAACGGCTCCAACCGAACAGCCGGGTAAGCAAGATCCGGCAGCCGGAGTGAATCCGTTCCAATCGAAAGTAGTCAGCCGTGAAGCGGTTCTGAAGACGGTCAGCGATTCGATTGCCGCAACGAAGAACGTGAACGGAACGTTCAGCGATACCGCCAGTCATTGGGGCGGCAGCATGATTGCGACAGCCGTGAAGCTGCGTATTGTCGACGGCTATAAGGACGGCACATTCCGTCCGGATGCACCTGTCACAAGAGCGGAATTTGCGGCCATGATCGCCCGTGCCTTCGGCCTATCCGAAAGCACCGGTTCGGCTAAATTCCCGGATGCACGATCGAGCTGGGCCGCCGGTTATATAGGCGCTTTGGCGGACAAGGGGGTTCTGTCCGGCTATGGCGAC
Source organism: Paenibacillus sinensis (assembly GCF_019904155.1). GTDB lineage: Bacteria > Bacillota > Bacilli > Paenibacillales > Paenibacillaceae > Paenibacillus_AQ > Paenibacillus_AQ sinensis. The sequence continues at coordinate 17,005 of NZ_JAHCMB010000042.1, read as the reverse complement.
GGCAGCTTCAAGCCGAATGCGGCAATCTCCCGTGCCGAGATGGTGACGATCATCGCGCGTGTGCTGGACCTTGGCGCGCTATCGACAGGCACATCGGCCGGCTTCAATGATGTGGGCAGCGGATACTGGGCTGCGGATGCGATCAAGCAGGCATCGTCGGCCAAGCTGATTCAAGGGGTATCTTCCTCTGCATTCGCGCCCAAGAATCAAGCGACCCGCGCCGAGGCCGTGACACTCCTTATCCGCGCGTTGGAGAGCGACAGCCAGATCAAGGAGTTAATCGCGGGATTGTAAGAGTGGGTTGAGAGATTGGACATCAATGCGAGGGCCTGCTCCAGGGCCGAGCCTTTCGCGTTGAGCATAAGGGCGAAAGGTTCTCCGTCAGCGGCGAGCTCTTTCGCCTTTTTGTTCCGGTCCGGTCCCGGACCCAGCGGCCCCTGCCATTTCAAAAAAGGGATAATTAGTGTAACGTATAGGTTGAACCATACCTAAGTGCTGTTTGCTCTGATTTGTAAGGAAAGGGAGCGTATACATGTCTGCAAGATTGTATGGAACCCCGCCGTATAAGGTTTTCCTTGTACATGGCGGTCCCGGCGCCCCGGGTGAAATGTCCCCCGTTGCCCGGCGGTTAGGCGGCTCGATGGGAGTGGCCGAGCAGCTGCAAAGCAAGCGCAGCTTGTCCGACTTAATAGAGGAGCTTAAGAGCGACATAGAGGATTATAGCACCGTGGATCATAGCACTGAGCCGGTCGTGCTGGTCGGATACTCGTGGGGAGCGTGGTTAAGTTATATTTTTGCCGCAGAATATCCCCGTCTTGTCAGAAAAATCATCCTCGTTAGCAGCGGTCCCTTTGAAGCCTCCTATGCTGCCGAAATAATGAAGACCCGGCTATCCCGCTTAAACGACTATGAGAAAAAACAGGTTGAGGCGCTTGAGCAGCAATTGGCTGAGGAAGGCCCAACCCGAAATGACGTTCTGATGCAGTATGGCAAGCTATTGTCGCAGGCAGACTCATATGCACCTATTTTGCTGGATACCAATGAAGAGGTTCAGGTCGATGTAGCGGCCTATCAGAGTGTGTGGAGCGAAGCCGCCTTGCTAAGAAGCAGCGGTGAGTTATTGAAGTTTGCACCGCGGATTTCATGTCCGGTAACTGTAATCCACGGCGATTATGATCCGCATCCGGCGAAAGGGGTTATAGAGCCGCTCCGTGCGGTTATCGGGAACCTGAAATACATGGAATTGCAGAACTGCGGACACACACCATGGAAGGAACAACTGGCCAAGGAGATATTTTATAAAATGCTGCAGCAAGAGCTGCGGGAATAGCTGAATGCTGGAGATTAGTGAGAGTGTTCCATCCTTTTGCGGACTACGCGGCCTTCGCCGAAGCAGGGGCATAGAACTGAATTTAAAAAATCATCCGAGGTGAGCCTAATGTTCTACATCATTGTCATTGTCGTCGTCTTGCTTGACCAGGCTGCCAAGCTGTGGGTCCGGTTCCATATGGAAGTGGGACAATCCATTCCGATGTGGGAAGGGTTTCAGCTGACGTATTTCCGCAACTCGGGCGCCATGGGGAGCAGCTTTGAAGGATACGGAAGACTCTTCATTATCCCGGCTATCCTGGTTGTCATATGGGCCATTTACTATCTGCGTAAAGGCATGCTGGAAGGTGTGATGCTGAAGAGCGGTACGGCGTTGTTTGTCGGCGGCGCCATCGGTAATGCAATCGATCGTATCTTGTTCGGGTGGGTAACGGATTTCCTGGATTTCGGCAGGGGTATTTCCAATTTGGCGGATCACGCTATTACCTTAGGGGTGCTGTTCATCTTTATTCATCATTTGATTATAAGTCCGCTGAAGAGGAAAAAAGCGAGGAGCTGCACTTCCTGAGCTTCTCTCTTTCTGTGCTTCTCTCTTCCTGGACTTGATTGCCGGTCAAGAAAGGTGTATGATGTCCATAAGTCATTGGTTTAAATGTTTAAACATTTAATCATATAAGAGAAGGTGATTGCCCATATGGGGAAGCAGGCATTGGAGATTTTTCGTGAGAGCCTTCCGGTTCTTCAAGTATTAAGCGATCCGAATCGTCAGGATATTCTGCTGCTGCTCTCCGAGAACGGCAAGATGACGGTGAATGAAATAACGGAGCGGCTGACATTGTCACGGCCGGCGGTTTCTCATCATTTGAAGCTGCTCAAAAATGCGGGAGTCGTGGGTGTCGAGCAATTGGGCACGCTGCGCTATTACTTTTTGTCCATGCAGGATTCGGTTGATTTGTTAAGGCGTCTATTGGCCGCGCTGGAGCGGGATTGTCTATAGAAATACGGAAGGAGAATGATGAATGGAGCAGTGGACATCTGAACAGGTCGATCTCATCCTGCAAGAGCATCGCAAGAAATTCAATACCGGATATACACGGGATGTGAACTTCCGGCTGGAGCAGCTTGGGAAGCTGGCGGATGCGATCCGGCGGAATGAGCAGCAACTGCTGTCGGCTTTATATGAGGATCTGCATAAAAATGAATTCGAAGCCTACTCGACGGAGATTGGCTATACGCTGGACAGCATTAGGTACATGAGAAGCAACTTGAAGCGCTGGGTGAGACCGCAAAAGGTAAAAACCCCGTTCTATCATGTGCCATCGACAAGCCGCATGTATAAGGAGCCCTATGGAACTGTTCTGATTATCGGGCCGTTCAATTATCCGTTCCAATTGCTGATTGAGCCTTTGATCGGCGCCATTGCGGCAGGGAACAGCGTGATCCTGAAGCCTTCCGAGAATACGCCCGCGGTTGCCGCCGCCGTCAAGAAGCTGATCCGGGAAACCTTTGATGAGACTTACATTCGGGTGATCGAAGGAGAGAAGGAGACAACCTCGGCGTTGATTAACGCCCCGTTCGATTACATCTTTTTCACAGGAAGCGTGCCTGTCGGTAAGATCGTCATGGAAGCCGCGGCGCGGAACCTCGTTCCCGTCACCCTTGAGCTTGGAGGGAAGAGTCCTGCTATTGTGGACAAGACTGCGAATATCGAGGTTGCGGCCAAGAGGATAATTTGGGGAAAAATGATGAACGCCGGCCAGACATGCATAGCCCCGGATTATGTACTGGCGCATGAGGATATCCGGGCGGAGCTAATCGAGAAGATGAAGACGGCTCTTACAAGCTTTTACGGACCGGATGCGCGGCAGAGCGGGGATTATGGCCGGATCGTCAATGAACGCCAGTTCGACCGGCTGGCCTCCATTCTGGACAGTGACCAGGATCATGTGCTGTTCGGCGGCAAGAATCTCAGGGAGGAGCTGTACATCGAGCCGACGCTGCTAGACACGGCTTCCTGGAGTGATGCCGCCATGCAGGACGAAATTTTCGGACCGATTCTGCCGATTATGGGCTACAGCCAACTGGAGGAAGCGATTGAGACGGTGAACAGCCGCCCGAAGCCGCTCGCGTTATACCTGTTCACTGAACAGCGCCATGTCAAGGAGGAAGTGCTTGCCCGCGTACCGTTCGGCGGAGGCTGTGTGAACGATACGATCAGCCATGTTGCCAATCACCATCTGCCCTTCGGGGGAGTCGGCCACGCCGGGATCGGCGCCTACCATGGGAAATTCAGCTTCGACCAGTTCTCCCATACGAAGAGTGTGATGACCAAGAGCACCAGAATGGATATCTCTTTCTTATTTCCGCCCTATCGGGACAAGGTGAAGTGGGTTAGAAAAATAATGCGATAATGCCGCGCCGCGGCAGTTAGGAGGATTCAGCTTATGAGCAAGGTGGCATTTACTTCATTGCTTGATGTGAAAAAAGAGCTGCTGAACATGTACGAATATGACGTCATTCAGACCAAGCAATGGCCGGTATATGAAATTCTGGCGCATTGCGCGCAGACTATCGAATATTCCATGACCGGTTATCCGCAAATGAAGCCCAAAGTGGTGAGGAATACAATCGGACGCGTGGTGATCAAGCGGTTTTTGAAGCAGGGGTTTATGAAGCATGATCTGACGGCCCATGTTCCGGGCGCTGCGAAGATCGAAAGACAGGGTACGACCAGAGAAGGCATCGATTTGCTGCTAAAAGCTATTGATGCTTTTCAAGAGTATAAGGGGCCGCTGGCTCCGCATTTAATTTTCGGGGAACTGAGCAAGGAGGAGTATGACCGCTATTTTACAATGCATATCGCGGATCATTTCTCCGAAGTTCAGCTTGCTGGTTAAGTCCAGAGGTTCGTTGTGTTGGAATAATGTTACAAAATATAAAAATGCTTGACTTAATTATCCTTTTATTGTTATAAATATATCTAGTAATTCCAAAATATATAGAAAGAGGGAAAAGGGATGAAGAAAAAACTAGCAATACTGGCAATAACAACTTTGGTTTTAGCAACATCCGCATCAGCGATGGCTGCAACAGCGACCGAACAGCCATCGGCTACAATTACCGATTCAACAACTGCTTTAAGCTCCCCTGTAGGATCAAGCACAACTAGTTCTTTAACAGAAGATGGTTTGGTGACTCCTCAGGTGGTTACTGGTACATTTCATTATATTGCAGCAGGAAGTTCGACAGTTGCAAACTCATTTGTTGTACCGGCTGGATATGGGCATATTAAACTATTTATGAAAAACAATGGGACTGGACCCGTGACAGTGAGTCTTACACATAATTCTTCTGGTTTGATATATTTCAATAAAACTATTGCTGCCGGTAGCTCCCTGGAATGGATTAGCTACAATGAGGGGATTACACAGGGAATGCGTGCCGGGGATTATACTCTCCAATGGAGAGGTGGATCATACACTGTGAACGGGGAAGTCTGGGGAGGAAGCGGCTCTAGCTCGACAGATTGGTAAGAGTAATAATTTTGAGGAAATAAAGTTCTAATCCGAACAGATTTATAATGGATTGAAGAGCCGCCTAAAATCGGCTCTTTTTTTATGAGATGATTTCTTCTTCTGTTTCTTCCACGTTTTCGCCCAACTACGCTAGGTAAGCCAGCATGATTTTCTCTGCGTCCAGCTCCTCGCTTTTCATACGTGGCAGTATAGATAGCCTCTTCTCCCGTATACAGCCAACCCGGTGCCGAAACGGTGCCAGTTTCTTTACAGAAATTGTATTCGTTTTGCAGGGCGTTCTTTGTTGGGGATTTCTTTGTTTTGCTCAGCGAACCGATGCTTCTTGTCTAGCACTTCAACCGGTCATATGACGGCTGCGCGTCTACAGAGTCCATTTCCCTAGGCATCCGTGATCAACTTGTAAGCGCTGCATGCAAACGGAGGAATACCCCTGTTCCGGGAATATCTAGTATTTATTAATGAAACAGGATTATTATCCGATATTAAGGATAGGAGTCCTATACATACGACAGTTGAATACAGGCATTAAGGACCAACAACCAAGTACCGAACCAAGGCAAATCCGTACGAAAGTCGGAGACGCAAAGCCACGGGTCTACTTCATCCCATGCGGGATGTTAGGACAGCCGGGCCGCTCAAGGGCTTGTTTTTTTGTGCAATTAAACAGCAGCGGGGGGAGAAACGAATGCATTTCAGAAGGAAAATGAAATTCCCGCAGATCGGGCGTCTGCTGCTGGCGGCAGTATGTGCGCTGGGCAGCGTGTCTGCGGGCGGAACGATCACGGGGACGGCGGTTGCCGCCGGAGCCGATCCGGGAAGGACGGATTACAGCGTGTCCGGAGAGCGGGTCATCTGGATGGAGCCCGATTCCGCCGGAGTGAAGCAGGTGCATGCGCTGGATCGCAGCAGCGGGGCGAGCCTGACGCTTACGACCAATTCATCGGCCAAGGATGCGCCGTCTGTGGGAGGCCCGGTCGTGGTATGGGCTGACAAAGGGAACGAGCAGGACAGCTCTTTGAACTGGGATATTTACAGCTTCAATCTGGAGAAGGGCACCCGAACCAAGCTCAACAAGCAGCCCGGACAGTACGGCAACCCGACGACTGACGGGGTGGGTGTTGTCTGGTATGAACGCAGCAATTACGGCAGCATGATGTATCACGATCTGGCCTCGGGTGTTGAGGCGGATTTGGGCGAGGGCCGGTTCCCAGAGCTGGCGGACGGCAAGGTTGTGTATAAAAATGCGCGTGACGGCGGGCTTAGCCTGCTCGATTTAAGCAGTGGAGTCACACGTCCTTTAATTAGTCTGGGCGGCGCCAACTATGTGGACTGGTTCGTTTTTAACGGCAGCCATGTTCTTCTTAAGCAAAAAAACGGGTCATCGCAGAGCAAATTCGTGCTTCTGTCCATCAAGGATCTGACGGCCGAGCCTGTCGATCTCACCGAGATGAAGGCGGTCGGAGCGCAGTATGCGTTCATGTCGATCGGAGACGGACAGGCGGTATTTCAGGACGAATCCGGCGGCGCCTCTGTCTTGAAGCAGGTGAATCTCTCAACCTATCAAGTCACGACGCTGCCCGCGCTGCCTGCGGGATCGAAGCTGATCGGCATCAGCGGAAACAAGCTGCTCTACAGCACGAGCGATAACTCTATCGAAGCAATTGCGCTGGAAGGGACTGGTACAGATTCGGGTTCGGGGTCCGGTACGAATTCGGGAACCGGTTCGAGTGCCGGAGGAAGCGCGCCGGTTGTAACCGGGGCCAAGGATAGCCAGACGATCGGAACCGCAGGCGGAACGCTGACCGCAGCGGACGGCTGGGCACGGCTGGAGATTTCGGCAGGAACCTTCCCGGATAATACGGCTGTGAGTCTGGCGCAAGCGGAGCTAGAGTCGCAGAAGCTGGTGGATCAGGACGGCAGGAAGCTGCAGAAGGCCGGCTCGATCTGGCAGGTTCAGGCGGGCGCTCCATTCCAGCTGCCGGCGCTGCTCGCGATCCGTTATCCGAAGGAAGAGCCATGGACATCGAGCCGGGAGAAGCTCGGGATTTATCAGTATGACTCCACAGCAGGGGTGTGGACATACATTGGCGGTGTAACAGCGGCGGAAGAAGATTATGTCCGGGCCAAGATTACGGCTTCCGGATTGTATGCGGTCATGCTGCGCGATGTCGAGTTCCCGGATATGGTGAACCATTGGGCGCGGCAGGAGGTCGAAGTACTGGCGGCCAGAGGTATTGTGAACGGCATGAACGGGGTCAGCTATGCGCCTAAGGGCACGCTCACCCGCGCCCAGTTCACCAAGCTGCTGGCAGCGGCGCTTCAATTGAAGCCGCTCCAGCCGGATACTCCGACATTCCGCGATGTCTCGTCCGCGAACTGGTCCTATGGCTGGGTGGAAGCGGCAGCCGCCGCAGGAATCGTTACCGGTGACGCCGGATTGTTCCGGGGCGATGATCCGCTGACGCGTGAGCAGATGATGGCCATGCTGATGCGGGCCATCACAGCCTCTTCCGGTTCAGTGAAGGTCACTTCGGACGCGAAGGAGATTGAGTCCGAGCTCGCGGCCTTCAAGGACAGCGGCAGCATTAGCTCCTGGGCGCGCGAATCGGTAGCCGGAGCGGTAGAGCTGAAGCTGGTACAAGGCACGAATCAGATGCTGCATCCCGCTCAATCCTCGACGCGGGCCGAAGCCGCAGTTCTGATCTACAAGCTGTTGGCACAACTGAAACTGCTGTAATCCATTCATGGAAGGAGAACTATAAATGAATCTTCGAGCGTTGACAAGGAGACGGCGCCGCGGCGGCCTGAAAGCGAATATTTGCCTTATGCTGGCGGTTATGCTGCTCGTTTCGTATATTCCTGTTTTTCCGGGAGCGAATCTGTTCGTATCCCCGACTTATGCCGCTACCAATATGCGGATTGAACCGAGTGAGATTAATCCAGAGGCCGGGGAGACGGCCAAGATTATTTTCAGCTTCAATGCAGCGGATGACGGACAGACCGAGCATGAGGTGAAGATCAATCTCTGTACTCCACAGAGAGATGGATCGGCCCCTCTGCTCGGACCGCTCATTACAAGCGGGGTCTACCAGACGAAATCGGGAGACGACTATCTCGTTCATGAATATGAATGGGATGGCAAAATCAATGGTGTGCCGCTGGAGGAAGGACGATACAACGTATGTATCTCCCCGGTCGATTATAACGGTGTCGGAGTCTATTACGGCCAAATTGCCAGCTTCGAAATTGTCGGCAGCGATGAATTGACTCCTCCCAAGGCGCTTCAGATCAAGCCTGCAGCTTCGGGACAGTCAATCGTCTCAGGAACCGCCAAGCCGGGAGAGACCTTGGAAGTTGAAGTCTATTATCCATCCACAGGCGAAGAGAGCCTGTATTCCGGTATCACGGCCAACAGTGAAGGCCAGTGGACGAAGCAGCTCAGCATTACGGCGGGTCAGATTGCGCAGATCACGGCGAGAATCAAGAAGGACAGCCGTTTCTCGGGATATTCCGAGCCGCTCACGTTGCTTCGGATTCCGCTGCCTGCCTTTCCCGTAACCTGGGAGGCGCTCGCGGCCTATTATTACAAGCTGGATTCGGCCAGCCTGGCACAGGAGAAGGCCGAGGAGCTTGCTGTATTGAATCAGTCCGCAGCATCCTCGGGAACGGTCAGTGGCCTGACTTCCCTCTTGCTAACGAATCCGCAGACAAGCGGGAGTATCGCAAGCGCCGACCTGCTGCAATTTACGGAAGCGGCCCTTCAGGACCGGCTGAGGATCGTCAATCCATCCGGCCAGGCGCCGGTTGATCCGGCGCGGGGCGATTTTGTCTACTCCAGCGATTCGATCACTCTACAGGCGCTGATGCCGCTTCAGTTCGGGTTGAACTATTTGAGCCGCGATCCCTATACGGGCGTGAATGGGCTTGGCTGGCATCATAGCTATGAATGGAAGCTGACCCCGATCAATGACGGGAAGGTAGAAATTATGAGCCCGGACGGCTCCCGCTATGAATATGTGCCCCTGTCCGGCGGGCGTTATCTGACTCCGCGCGGCACGGACTGGACATTAACCGCTCCGTCATCCGGAGCCTATACCTTGACGAACCCGCAGGGAGACAAATACCAGTTCAACGCGGCGGGCTATCTGCAATCCATTACGGATCTGAACGGGAACCAGATCTCGCTTGCTTACCAGGGAACCAAGCTGGAAACGGTCCAGACGACGGGCGCTTCCCTGAGCTTGAGCTATGACGGCGCGGGCAAGCTGACATCTGTCCGAGATTCCGCAGACCGCAGCATGACTTTTCATTACGATTCGGCGGGAGACATGACATCGATCAAGGATGTGGACGGCGCCGAGACCGGACTTACTTATGATGACAGCCATCATCTGCTTAGCGTGACGGATGCCAAGGGAACGGCGACCATGAGCGTAACCTATGATGCGAAGCAGCGCGTTACCGGAATAACCGACTTCTACGGCGCGGAGAGTTCCTCCAGCTATGAGGGCCGTGTGGCCCCTGTTGTCCGGGGAGAAGAGGACGAAGACGTCGGGACGGGGATTTACCCGGACCGGGGACGGGACCTGCCGGATTCGGAGGAAGTGATTCTGTCCGGCACGATGCACAACCTGGCTCACGCGCCGGCTTACCGGCAGGTGGCGGGGCTGCAGCCGGTCATTGGCGATTATCTCTCAAGCAGCATCTCCGAGATTGAAGGGAAGCAAAATCTCTACGCCGCTTCCGCAGTATCGGTCGGCGGCGACATTGCCGCCATACAGAACGCGATATCATCCAGCGGGTCATCGCCTGTCGTCGTCAGAGCGGGCCAACTGAATGTTGAAGACAGCGTTACATTCGGTTCGCCAAGCAAGCCGGTAGTTCTGATTGTTGACGGAATGAACACCAACCGCGACATTACCGTGCGCGTGTACGGTAATCTCATCCTGAAGAACGGGCTGAACGCCAATACCAAGCTGGCGCTCGATGTACAGAAGGTCGGAGGATCTTACGGCAATCTGTGGTCCGGCGGAGCCATCCATCTGAATAATGATTCTTCCGTAACCGTCGGGGATACGCTGCAGAGCGGCACTCTGACGTACAACAGCGGAAGTCTGACCATTGACGCGAAGCGGGTTCTGCTCGCCGGAGACCTGAATATCAACACCCGGGTTGAGATGAACATTGCACAGGAAATGGCCGTTGGCGGCATTGTCTCCAACAATCAGACCGCCAATCTGACCATAACCGGAGGCGACTTGTTCGTTCGGGATAATGTCAGCGTCAATAATAACCTGAATGTGCAGACGGGCGGATTGTTCGCCATTGGCGGAGACATGACGCCGAATCAGACGCCGGTCGTTCATACAGGCGTCGGGTCCGGTAAGACCATTCTCATCTATTCAGAGAACGGCACGGTTTCCGGGAACGCCGGATTGGCCCGCTCCGCAGGGCTGGCTTCTTCCATAACAACCACATCGAACAAGACGGTATGGACGAACGCGCTCAATCAGAGCACCACCTATGTGTGGAACAATAACTTCCAGGTCGCGCAGCGCCTGGCTGCCAACGGCTCAACCGTCAAATACAGCTATGACAACAGTGACCGCATCATCGGCGTTACAGACGGCAATGGCAACAAGAGCAAGCAGGCATATGACGAGCGGGGTAATCTGATCCAGAGCACCGATGGGAACGGGTATTCCACGCTTGCCCGCTATAATACGCTGAACCGTCCGGTCGTAGAGGTGGATGAACGGGGCAATCGCACCTCCTATGAATACGACGCCGCCGGCAATCTGGCCGGCAGCACGGATGCCTTGGGCAACACAGTAACCATTGCAAGAGACAATAAAGGAGTTCCGGTCTCCGTAACCGATGCCGAAGGCCATGTCACGGCATACACCAATGATGCGGCAGGCTTCGCCCGCGAGATCAAGGACCCGAGCGGCTACACGACGGTCATTGACCGCGATTCGCTGCACCGGACGGTGAAGGTTGCCGACGGTGAAGGCGAGCTTCAGCAAATCCAATATGACGCGAAGGACCGCGCCGTGGCCGTCACCGATGCTTTGGGCCAGACCCGAAGCTCCGTCTATGATGCCAATGGCAATCTGCAGGAGCAGACGGATGAAGCCGGAGTGAAGACCGTCCATTCCTATCAGGTCTACCGCCTGACCGGCACAGAGGATGCGCTGAATAACAGCACCGGCAGCACTTATGACGCGCTTGGCAACATTACCGAAGCCCGGGATGAATCCGGAGGAATAACCTCGTACAAATACGACAATGTGGGACAGCTCAAGGAAGTTACCGATCCGGACGGACAGAAGACTTCCTACACCTACGACTCTAACGGCAACATGCTCACCCAGACAGACAGCGAAGGCAATGTGACCACCTATACCTATAGCAAGCGCAATGAGCTGCTCAGCGTGACCGACTCGCTCGGCGCGAAGACACGATACCGCTACGATGCGGCGGGCAACAAGATCAAAGAGACCGATGCGCTTGGCAACAGCACCTGGTACGACTATAATGCGCTCGGCCAAATGGTCTCGGTGACCGATGCGCTTGGCGCAGTGACCACGTATGAATATGACAAGAACGGCAATCAGATCGCAACCGAAGATGCCAACCATTCCGTCTGGAAGACGAAGTACGACAGCCGTGGACTGGAGATCGGAACGATCAATCCGCTGAATGAAGAGACCACCGTTACCCGCAATGCGCGCGGGCTGATGACGGAATCCACGGATGCAGCGGGACAGAAGACTTTTTACGAATATGATGCATTGGGACGCAACACACTGGTGCGCAACGCCCTGGGATATGAAACCTCATATGTCTATGACGCCAAGGGGAATTTGAAAAAAGTCACAGACCCGAACCATCACGAGACTTCCTTCAACTACGATGTGCTGGGCCGGTTGACGGGTGTGGATGATGCGGCAGGCAGCTCCACCCACTACTCCTATGATGCCTCCGGCAATTTGCTAGACAAGACTAACGCACTGGGAGCAGTGACCTCTTACAAGTACGATGCCTCGAACCGGGTCATCGAGTCGGTGAATCCGCTGCTTGAGAAGACCCATATGTCCTATGACGAGAACGGCAATCTGCTGCAGGTCGTTGAGCCGGATAACAACACAACCGATTACGCCTATGATGCGGCTAACCAACTGAAGCAGACGAAGTACGGGGACGGAAGCACCGTCAAGTATGAATACGATCTGGCGGGACGCCGTGTCAAGATGACAGACAGTACTGGCGAGACGCGGTATACGTATGACGCCTTGAATCGGCCTACATCGGTCATTGATCCGCGCGGCAACAATGTGCGGTATGAATGGACCGTAACGGGACAGCGCAGCCGGGTCATCTACCCGGACAACACGACCGTCAGCTATTCGTATGACGCAATGGACCGGATCACGCAGGTGACGGACACGCAGAACCAGACGACCAACTATCGCTATGATGCCAACGGCCGTCTGATCGAGAAGCAGCTGCCGAATGGAGGGCTGAGCAGCTATACGTATGACGGAGTCGGCCAACTGCTGGAGCTGAAGCATCAGTCGCCGGGCGGCAGCCTGCTGGAGCAGCTGACTTACGTCTACGATCCGGCAGGGAACAAGACACGCACCGAACGCCAGGAATACGGCAGCGATGAAGACAACCCATCCGGAACGCAGCGCCCTGTGGACATCTCGGATTATGCCTATGATGCGCTGAACCAGCTGACTCAGGTGCAGAAGCAGAACGGTTCGAAGACCACCTACTCCTATGACTCCGCCGGCAACCGCCTGGGCAAAGAGGTGACGGATGGAGGCATCACCGCCTCGGAGCAGTATACCTATGATGCGGCGAACAAGCTGGTCCATTTTGAAAAAGGCAGCGACTACAAGGACTACACGTATGACCTTCGCGGCAATCTGCTGAAAGTCACCGGCATTGACAGCGAAGCGGCGCTGCGTTCGTTCACAGCCGGTGCAAGTGCGCTGAAGACAACCATGCCGGGAACGGTCTATGGAGATGAATCCGGTACGGATACTACAGATCCGCTGGCCTTCAGTCTGCCGGATGAGAATTTGTTGACCGGTGCAACTGAGGATGTGTACGGAGCGGATGCCACGCTTACTCCGGAAGCGAGACTCGCGGCGCTGGCGGCAGGCCCGCAGGTGCTGGAGAGCAACGAGTGGAGCGCGTCGAACCGCCTGATCCAGAACACCAACACGTACGGCGATGTGACCACCTATCAATATGATGGAGACGGCAATCGAGTGAGCATGCGGACCACCGTAGGAGACGATACGATCCCGAATGCGTATCCGTCCAGCAACCCGGCCGGAACGCGGGATGGCTGGGAGTCGCAGTACAAGAAGCGTCAACTGGACATTTACTTTACCAATGACATCACCCTGAGCAACCCGCAGCCCCTGATGGCCACAGGAGATACCGGCCAGAGCTGGAAGCAGTCCTATGTGTACGGCGCAGGTGAAGAGCGGATCAGCATGACCTACCGGGTCAGCGGAGACGTGAGCAATGACTGGGAGCCGACAGAAGGCGCCAGCGGAGCGAATGCAGACGGCACAACGAAGACGCTCTACTATCTGAGCGATGCGCTGGGAAGCGTCATAGGCCTGGAAGGCCAGGACGGCAGCGTGTCGGCGCGGTACCGCTACGATGAATTCGGCGTGGCTGAGAATCCCGAGAAATTCGACCTGAACTGGTCCGGCCCGGACAATCTGTTCGGCTACACCAGCCTGGGGTATGATTACTACAGCGGCTACTCCCACGCGCAGGCGCGTGATTTTGACTCCAGTGTCGGGCGGTTTATTAGTGAGGATACGTATGAGGGGGAAGTGAATGATCCGCTGAGTTTGAATCTTTATACTTATGTGCAGAATAATCCGGTGAATAACGAAGACCCGACTGGACATTATTCTGTATCAGAAGTGGAAAAGTTTTGTAGAGAGCCTATTACCTCGAACTGGGGTGTATCCAATAGCACTGCTGCGGCATGGTTCTTAAAGCAAAAAAGTGCCAAGCCTGTGATTAAAAGATACGGTCTCAATTCCACCAATATTGGTGATGTTACAGTAGCAATCAAGGCAGCTGGTGTTTCACCTGTCTTCTTTTTTGCTTATACTGTGAACGAAGGTGGCGGTGCCGGAGGTTTTATTAATCATTATAGGAAAAGTTACTATTCAAGCCACGGTGGTGACACAGCAGTAAATGCAGCGAGTGGAGATGCGCATTATCTAGCTTCAGCATCAAAAAATATGAACAGCAAACCAGCTTGGATAGACATGGGTAATCCTGTAGACTTTGTACCCCAGAGTGTTAAGAAAAGCGGGAATGCTAGTTTTGCCAAAATGCCCAGCGGCTCAATAGGTAGGGCGTATATACCAGCAACGGCAGCAACCACTTGGGAAGTCTATTATCCTAACGGGTTGCTAAAGAAGTATAACAAAGTCCAGAATTATGGTGCCCCGATGCAAGGAATTATGAATTCTATTAAAGCCATGGGTGGTAAGCTGTAAAGTGCGACTGGCCAGAAATCACATATGATTATTTCTCGATAGGAGTTGAAAAAATGAAATCTTTACATGATTATAAGCTGATTCTTGTTGCGTTCATCACGGTATGCGTTCTTCAAACCGGATGTGCCAGCGAGACAAAGGCTAACCTAGCACAAACGCCTTCTAGCCAGGCGAGTCAAGACAATTCGACAATGCCAAAGGATAGCGACACAGCGAATATTACATCAGCGCCATTGGCCGTGCCCAGTTCAACGCAAGACACCCAAAATAAAGAGATGAACTTCACACAAATCCAAGCCGGGGATTATTCGAGCTTGCTCGGAACTTGGAAAGAAGTGGCTTATGCAGATAACCCATTTGATGGGACTGGAGCGCAATGGCATGCGGGGACATCTGGCGCTGCTCCTCATACCCTCTCTGTGTCAACTGACAAAATCGTCTACAATGACTCAGCGATGGTCATGCAGGGAAATACGATTACAGACGATGCGGGTTCTCATCTTCTTTCGTTTACAAATAATGGGGGTTCTCTCAACGCTGACTTCGCTGATTCCAATACCGCCATCAACTGGGCTGTTACATTTTACCCAAAAGGGATAGCAAATGAAATCCAACCCAATAATGGCGTGAAGATTGACAACACTAAAAATCTCATTGACATTTGGTACAGCGGAATGCAAGTCGAAATAATTTTTGCACAAATTGATTGATATATATTCAGCTGCCCGAATGAGTTCCTAGGAGTTGTCAAGATTAGTGCTTGACACCTGAGTTCGCGCTTGATAGCACAAAATTTTTTGATCTATTGGTTCCACTGATAACAGACTTAACCCATGTAACGGTTTGACAGTACTTATACAGAGCCTCTCTGCCACATGCGAGTGTAACAACTCCATGTGGCTGTGACTAAACAACGAAGCAAGCTGACGTCGGCATTCAATCGGCCGTCAGCTTGTTTCATTTTCAGACTCTACCATGAAGAATTGAACGCGGTAGTCTCATGCGGTGCTAGAATGTTCCAGATTGGCACAGATTCCTCTCGCGATTCAAGGATATATAAACCCACATTGAATTTATTAAAGTGACTAAGAGTGAATAATAGGAACCCTGGATCAATGACTGGTCGTTGGTCGAATTCTAATGAAAGTTTTTGAAGTGTTTTGGCACTATGCTGTTACACTTTGCCCTAAACCTTAATATTTGAGCATATTGCATTAAACTAAACCCTTGCCACACAAAGCGATTTTGAGCATAAGAAAGGACTTCACCCCAGCTTGGAGAAGTTTTCAAGTGACCAAACGAGAAAACCCAAGGGAGTGAAGTCACTATGTATATTCTCCAAGAATGTCTGTTTTCCTTTGAGGAGCTTCAAATAATCGAACCGAAAGAACGACTGCCCCTCTTTTTCCGTGCATTGGACCTGAGATCGTATGCGAAACAATTGAAAAATCCTTCACCTCGGGGAGCGGACGGACACTGTCGCCAAGGCATTCTTCGTGCCTTACTCGCTGCCCCCTTAGAGAACATCGATACGTTCACCGGCCTGGCGTGCAGACTGGAGTTTGACCTTCGTTTCCGTTACCATTGTGGACTTCGGCTGGACATCCCTGCCTATGAGAAAAAAGAACCCAAGCGAAAAAGCGAGCTCACGGGTAATGCCAACTGGGGAGTCAAACTCGACACGTTTGGCAACAAGGTCAAGTGGTTTGGATACAAGTTACACTTGGCCGTCGATGCGAAGAGCGAGCTTCCAATCGCTCTTCACGTGACGCCCGCGCATGTCAACGATGGAGATGAAGGTCCTGCACTCATGAAGCGCGTCGTGAACCGATTCAGCCCTCGATTTTTCATGCTGGACGCAGGGTATGACCAATTGGAAAACTACGTAACCGCGCGGAGCGTTGAGGCCCAAGCCATTATCCCGATGAATCCGCGAAACGAAAAAGAACCGCCAGCAGGTATGACAGGTAAAGGCACGCCTTGCTGTTCAATGGGCTTTCCCACGACCTATATTGGGGCCAGGAAAAGGAACGTTTGAAGTTTCGCTGTCCACATGCCACAGGAAAAGTGGACTGCCCGCTTAGAATGGCTGCTTGTTCGGCCTCGAACTATGGGATGGTGATCAAAATCAACACTCAGCAAGACCTTCGCCGATATGCTCTGCCGCACCGAGAAAGCAGTGGATGGCAGAAACTTTACAAGAAGCGAACCAGTGTAGAGCGCTGCAACTCTCGAATGAAGACTTATTTAACCGCTGACCAACTCCATGTCCGGGGGATTCAAAAAGTGACGACTCACCAATATTTGAATGCGATTGTGTTACTTGCCTCTGCACTTGCCATCGCGAAGCAACGTGTCCAAAAGACCGCTTGAAATTTTGGTTTTACCGAAATTCTGCACGTCTGTCCTCTTACAGCTAAACTAACGAAAAATGAAAGTTTCGCTGCGACCTTATCATGATTTTGTTTGGAAAATTCAATTATGCAAAATGCTCAGATAAAAAAACAAAAAGATAAAAACAATTCAATGTGTTGTAGTGGATTTAAAGGCGCATACATTCAATAAGTATCCTGCAGGACAGAAATATGATTCAGG
>NZ_JAHCMB010000009.1 GCF_019904155.1 Paenibacillus sinensis | reverse complement strand
TGATTTGCTCATTTTGAATCTGACGAGAAATTAATTCTCATTTAATACTCACTCGTTGTTCAGTTTTCAAAGATCAAGCGACTCGATTTCTCAGTCTTTCCTGCCGCTTCACTTAATGTCTCAGCAGCAACTTTTATACTATACCATCATCACAACCGAAATGGCAAGTCATAATTTTTACCAGTTACTCTAGCAGTCATTAAAAGCTTTCAATCAACCGCCTTGTCCGCGGCCGGATAATGAATATAACACGTCAGCCGGCCCGGCATCAACCGGTAAGTTCACCCAGTCAAAAGAGAGTCATCATCCTAACAGAGTCCTTAAATAAATAGTGTCACCTGCCTCTACTCGGGCGTCCTTCTTCTATATGAAGAAATAAAGAAAAACGAGCCGATCGTAGGGACCAGCTCGTATCATGGATTTTTCTCAAAAGCCGGGATCTTATTTCTCAGTCAGAATCCGCACGCCACGTCCCGGTACAGCCGCCGTACTCTGGAATGTCTCGCCTGTCAGCAAATCCTTGAGCGAGCGCTCGCCGATTTCCGCAGTCAGCTCATTCTCGGTGTGGTTGAGCAGGAACAGGTACGATGCACCATCCTTCACCCGGCGCGCCGCCTCCAGTCCTTCAGGGGCATTCACCAGCGGGCTGATTTGTTTGTCGGCGCACAGGTTCGCCAGGAATCCTTTGAGGAAATCGGCGTTCGGACTCGACGCTACGTAGTACGCCTTGCCTTTTCCAAACTGGTTCACCGTAAGAGCCGGCATTCCAATATAGAAATCGGAGCCGTACACCGCCAGTGTCTCCGCGCCCTCTGTATGAATCAAGTCGCACAGAATGCCGCACTCATAGCTTCCGCTCAGCTTGTTCCATTCCTGCTTCATGACGAGCTGGTTGCTCATGCCAGGCAGCAGCGCATCGATTTCCTCCGCCCAGATGCCGAGCACCTTGCGCAATTCGCCCGGATAGCCGCCGACGGTCACCAGATCGTTCTCATTGACAATGCCGCTGAAGAAGGTCGTTACGAACGTTCCCCCCGCTTGTACAAAAGCCTCGACCTTGGCGGCAAAACCCGGCTTGCTCATATACATAACCGGAGCAATGACAATCTCGTACTTGGACAGGTCCTCTTCCACCCCGATCATATCGGTCTCGATATGCTGGGTGAACAGCGTGTCGTAATATTTATGAACTTCATTTACGTAATCCAGCGCGACGGAAGGTCCGCTCGACAGATCGAGAGCCCAACGGTTCTCCCAGTCGTATACGATGCCTACTTTGGCGGCGCTCCGCGCATCCAGAAGTTCGTCTCCGAGCAGCTGCAGCTCTCGTCCAAGCTCGGCCACCTCACGGAATACCCGTGTATGCTCATGCCCGGCATGCTCGATCACGGCGCCATGGTATTTCTCGCAGGCCCCGATCGACCGGCGAAGCTGGAAGAAGAGCACGGTGTCCGCTCCGCGCGCCACGGCCTGATAGCTCCACAGCCGCATAACGCCCGGACGCTTCAGCGAGTTGTAAGGCTGCCAATTCTGCTGGCTTGGCGTCTGTTCCATCAGCATGAACGGCTGGCCGTGCTTGAGCCCCCGCATCAGATCATGAGTCATGGCAGTATGGCTCACGGGCGTATCCAGCGAAGGATAGTTATCCCAGGAGATGACATCCATATATTTGGCCCACTCAAAATAATCCAGCTCCGGATAAAAGCCCATCAGGTTCGTCGTAATCGGCACGCCCTGGCTGTGCTCCCGAATGGCGTCATATTCGATCTTGTAGCATTCCAGCAGACTGTGAGACATAAAACGCCGGAAATCCAGCGATATCCCCTGGAAGTTGGTGCGGTTGCCGTTCCACTCTTCGCTGAGTTCGCTCGGCAGCACAATTTCTTCCCAATCGTAAAACGTATGGCCCCAGAATCGCGTGTTCCATGCTTTGTTCAAAGCGTTGAGCGTACCGTACCGCTCCTTCAGCCATACCCGGAAAGCGGCTTCGGACTGTTCCGAATAGTCATACCCGCCATATTCATTGGAAATATGCCAGGCCACCAGCGCTGGGTGGTCCTTATAGCGCTCCGCCAGCTTTCCCGCCAGCCGGGCGGCGAACTTGCGATAGACTTCACTGTTCGGATTGGAGTTATGCCGGCCCCCGAACTTGCGTTTTCTCCCCATAACGTCTACTCGCGTAACTTCCGGGTACTGGCGTGCCATCCAGGCCGGATGCGCGCCAGTTGCTGTCGCAAGGCAGACATAAGTCCCGTTCTTGTACAGCCGGTCCATGGTTGCGTCAAGGAACGAGAAATCATAGGTATCCTCATCAGGCTGGATCATCGCCCAGGAAAAAACGTTAACCGTAGCTACATCGATGCCCGCCAGCTTGAACATCCGGTCATCTTCCGCCCAATCGGGCGCTTCCCACTGCTCCGGATTGTAATCTCCGCCGTACCAGATCTTTGGCAGCTTATCGTTGATCAAGTTGAGCACTTCCTTTATAGTATAATTATATTTTAATTGTAAACGTCTTCAGATCAGCGTTAAATATAATATTCGGGACATAACATATAATTATATGGAAGTGATAACATGCATCCTCCACTCATTGAAGGCCACCGCAGAATTCAATTCGCCGATGAAGGCGGACGCCACCTTCCCCTGACGATGGAGAGTATCGGCTACAACCCCCAGCAAGAGCAAGTGTCCCGTCCGGACGGCTACCATCTGTACCACTGGATCGAGACGTTATCCGGCGAAGGCATCCTCCACTTCGGCGACAAATCGGTGCCCTTGCCGGCAGGTACGGGAATGCTGCTGCTTCCGGGCGTTCCACACCGGTATGAGGCGCTGGAGGGCAAGTGGCAGACCTATTATTTGACCTTTGGCGGAAGTTCCGCCGAATCCATTCTGGAATCGCTGGAAATCCATTTCTCCGCCTTCTTCAGCTGGGAGCAGGAAGCGCCGCTGAACGGAATGGTGGGCCTTATGCTGGAGCGCCAGGAGGCGGGCGGAGATATGCTCGGCCTGGAATCGTCAACGGGCGTTTACCGTTTTCTCATTACTTTGAGCAAATTCGGGCAGCTTCGGGGCAACGCCCCGATCAGCCGCAACATCGACAAGCTGCAGCCTCTGCTGAACTGGATGGAGAGCCATTATGGCGACCCGGATATCGGCCTCAGCGACTTGTCCGCCTGTCTGGGCGTGTCCGGACGCCATCTGGGCAATCTGTTTCTCCAGACCTTCGGACTGTCCCCTTACGCCTATCTGGTCCGGCTTCGCATACGGAAGAGCAAGGAAATGCTCATTGGAGAGCCCTCCGTAACGGTTAAAACGATCTCGCAAAGAGTGGGCTTTCGGGATGTGAGCCATTTCGTGGCCACTTTCCGCAGACAGGCGGGTGTTACCCCCGAGCAGTTCCGCAGGTTACACTAAGTTTGGATTGACACAGGATGGACTCAGGATTGACTCGAAATTGACTCGGGATTAACTCTGATATTAACGCCTGATCCCGTTCGATAATCCCATGCGCTCACCTGGAAATCGAACACTAGGATAAGCGCAAAATCTCCACCCCGAACGGCTCAAGCTTCAGTTCGCCGCTATGCATGGAGCCGTCAAGCAGCCCTTCACAGGCTTTCGCAAGCGCCAGGGTTTGCGGCTCCCGGCTTAGGTTAAGCACGAACAGGAAGATGCCGCTCGCCCCGCTGCGCCGCGAAACCTGAACGCCTTCCGGCAGGCCGGCGAATCCCGAAATCCCGAGCTGGTCCGCGATTCCGCCCAGCAATCCCGTCCAGAAGCGTTCCTCCGGCTGTGTTCCGGCATAGTATATCCGGCCTTGTCCGCAAGCGTTCACGGTAACGGCGGGTGTTCCGGCGTAATAATCATCTCCGTACCAAGCCACCGGCTCGGCCCCCTTCAGTTCGAGAAGATCACACCACTGGCTGCAGGCGTACTCCGCGCCGGAAGCATCGCGAAGAAGATGGCTTTCTTCGCCGATCGGATCATATTCACTGACATGAACTCCGGCAGCGTGTGCCAGAAGCCCCGGCAGCGGAAGCATGACGCATTGATTATTCAAGTGCTTGGCGCCCGTGCGGCTTGTCAGGATCAGCGTGCCGCCCTGCGCGGCGAAATCCTCCAGCCTTCCGGCTGCTTCCTCATCAAGCAGATAAAGGCTTGGCGCAATGACCAGCTTGTAGCCTTCGAGCGGCTGCCGCCAGTCGATCACATCACAGCCGAAGCCGAGCTTCGTCAGCGCCCGGTGATACAGCTTGATGTTCTCGTAATAATCCATCCCTTCCGCCTGCGGCTGGATGTTCAGCGCCGCAAGCTGCTCATAGGAATGGAGGATTGCGGTTTCATTCGAGACAGCGGTTCCTTCCAGCAGGCCGGCCAGTCCGTTGACCTCCTCGCAGAGCCGGGCGAACTCGGCAAAACGCCGGCCGGGCACATTGCTGTGGTCGATCAGCCCATGCCAATACTGCTCCGCTCCGGCCACGGCGCTGCGCCAGCGGAAATGGACGACCGTATCAGCTCCCCGGGCAATGGCCTGCCAGGCATAGGCGCGAATCAAGCCCGGATACGGCGTCCGCCACATCGGGAACCAGCAGCCCGGCGGGCCGCTGAGCTGCTCCATAATCCAGAAATTCCGACGCTTGATCCCCCGTGTCAAATCGAGAGACAGTGCGCCGCTGTACGGAGCCGTCTCCTGCTTCTGCGGCGAGGGGTTCGGATAGTAATCGAAGGAAGCCACATCAAGATCGGCGCCGAGCTGGTACAGGTTCAGCCGCTGCGGATACGTATGGAAATTATGCGTAATGAAATGCTGCGGGCAGAGCCGGCGCAGAGTGTCCACCTGCCCGCGCTGAAACTGCGCGACGGAATCCCATTGAAACCGCTGTAAATCGAGCAGAAAGGAAGGATTCTGGTGGGGAGAGCCGCCGTAAGGAACCGTCAGTTCTTCCCAGTCGCTGTATTCCCCGCTCCATACCACCGTTCCCCACTCGCGGTTGACGGCGTCGAGCGACCCGTATTTCGTCTTGACCCACTCCCGGAAGTCTTCATTGCAGGAATCGCAGCAGCAGTCGGTCATGCCGAATTCGTTGTCGGTCTGCCAGCCGATGACGGCGGGATGGTCCGCGTAGCGTTCGGCCAGCTTTCGGATAATGCGTTCGCCATATCGGCGCAGCGACCGGCTGTTGTAGCAGCGATGACCGCGAACGCCGGGATGAAAGGTCTGCCCGTTCGCGAATACAGGCAGCACATCGGGACATTTCAACGTCAGCCATCTCGGCGGCGTTGCCGTAGGGGTCCCGATCACAACCTGGATTCCATAACGGGCGAACAGCTCCAGCGACCGGTCGAGCCAGCCGAATTGAAACCGCCCCTCGCTCGGCTCCAGCCGGCTCCAGGCGAATTCGCCGATCCTCACAACCTTGACGCCCGTCTCACTCATAAGCCGGATATCCGGTTCCCACAAGGATTCGTCCCAATGCTCCGGATAATAATCGACGCCGATTTGCACACCGGTATACGTATTTATCATTTCCAGCACTCCCTTGAATACTCTTGTCAGTTCAAACATAAAGGGCGTCTTTCGGCTTGTCAAAAAACCGGAAGACGCCCGCTTGAAGTCGCGCTTATATGTTATTCCTAAATCGGTTCTTTACTCTTATTTCTTCAGCTTGTCCCAGGCGTCCTGCATGCCCTGTTCCCAGCCTTTCACATCCATCTTGCCTGCGATGAACTGCTGAATCACGCTGGCAAATTCCTGGGTAACGCCATCCGGGAATTTGGAGGACTGAAGACCGTACACTTTATTTTCCTTAACATAATTCCATACATCAGAGCCAAGATCCCCGATATCTTCCGGTGTCGTCTGAATCGTGGAGAGCGCCGGGATGAACTTCCACTTCTTCACGATATACTCTTTACCCATATCGGAAGTAACGAGCCAGTTCAGGAAGACCTTCGCTTCTTCTTTCGATGCGGAGTCCTTGTTCACCACAAGATTCGCCGGAATACCTACGGTCATCTTGTCGTTGTGCTCGGCGTCGTCGTCAATCGGCATCGGGAACATACCGATGTTCATGTTCGGGTTGATATTGTCGACCAGCGTCTGAGCCCAGTTGCCTTCCTGCATCATGGCGGCTTCGCCATTGGCGAACATCGCCAGATGGGTATTGGCGTCTGTAGTCAGCGGGTTCTTCTGGCCGTAATCGACCGTCAGCTTCAGCAGATTGCTCCATTTTTCAAACTTGTCATTGCCTACGATGGTAGCCGTACCGTCATTCAATCCCTTAATAAAGGCATTCACATCATCCTGCCGGGCAAATGCCACGCTGATGCCCTGGTTGCCGAGCAGCCACCATTCCTGATAGGCGTTGGCGAACGGAATCACGCCGATTGCCTTCAATTTTTCCGCGTCCGCTTTCAGTTCAGTAATGGTCTTCGGCGTCTCGGTAATGCCGGCTTTTTTGAACAAATCCTTGTTGTAGACATAACCGATTCCTTCCAGGTTCATCGGCATTCCGTATACTTTGCCGTCCTTGGTCATCGGCTCTGCGGCGAGTGGAATCAAATCCTTCACCCAAGGCTGATCGGACAGATCCTCAAGCTTGTCCTGCCACATATCCATTTCCGCATAACCGCCGTTGGAGAAAATATCCGGAGCGTCGCCCGATGCGAACTTCGTCTTAAGCGCTGCCGCGTAGTCCGCGCCGCCGCCTACCGTCTGAATGTCCAGCTTGATGTTCGGATGCTCTTTCTCAAATTCCACTTTCAACTCGTTGAGTCCCTCGACGATTTCCGTCTTGAACTGAAAAATTTTGACTGTCTTCACTTGGCCGGTGTTGCCAGCGCTTCCATTTTGGGATGTGCCAGCGTTTGTATTGTTCGAACCGCCGCATGCGGCGAGCAGCGAACTCATCGTCAGCATAACGGAAAGAATCACCGCAGACTTCGTCTTCTTCATTGTAAGTATCCCCCTTGAATTTAAGTTTATCGGATGTTGTATAGGAACGGCGGCCCGGTGGATCACCCTTTAACCGAGCCGGCCGCTACTCCCTCCACAATGTAACGCTGCATTAACAGATAGAACGCGATAATGGGAGCAATGCCGAGTACGAGCGCCGGCAGCGCCAAATCCCACTGTTTCGTATATTGCCCGAAGAAAGAAAATGTCGCAAGCGGTATTGTGCGCAGGTTCGGCGCCTGAAGAATCAGGGACGGAAGCAGGTAGTCATTCCAGATCCCGAGCGCGTTCAGCACAATAATGGTCATCAGCATCGGCTTCAAGAGCGGCAGCACAATCCGGAAGAACACCGTTATCGGATTGCAGCCGTCCACGGTTGCCGCCTCCTCGATCTCAAGCGGCACCGTTTTGATAAACCCGTGAAAGAGGAAGATCGCCATCGGAATGCTGAGGCCCAGGTTGGTGATTAACAGACCCGGAATGCTGTTGTTGACGCCAAGCACATTCACAACCTTCAGAATCGGAATCATGATCGTCTGGAACGGCACAACCATCGCGGCAACGAACAGCAGAAGCAGCATCCGGTTAAACCGGGTGTTGGCGCGAACCATCCGGTACGCCGCCATGGCGCTAAAGAGCGCGATCAGCACGACGCTGATAACGGTAATGATGAACGAATTGCGGAACGCTTCGGTGAATCTCGCCAATTCCCAAGTCTTCGAATAGTTGGACCAGTTGAAATGCTGCGGCCAGCTTGCCGCGTCGCTCAAAATTTCCCCGAACGACTTCACCGAATTCGCCAGCAGGAAGTAAAAGGGAGATAAAAACAAGAGCGCCAGAAGGATCATCACAATTTCCGTTCCGAAATTCCAGCGGCTTTTCTTCTTCTCGGTCATTACGCTTCAACCTCCTTGCTTTTCGTCAGACGGACCTGAATTACGGTGATTATCGCTACGATAACAAAGAACAGCAGCGCTTTGGCCGTTCCCAGCCCGTAACGGTTGTTCAGGAACGCTTCGTTGTAAATGTTCATCGCTACGGATTCCGTCGACTTAAACGGTCCGCCCTTCGTCAGCGACAGGTTGAGGTCAAACATTTTGAACGACCAGGAGATCGCCAGGAACAGACAGATCGTCACGGCTGGCATAATGAGCGGAACGATGATGTTCCGGAGAACTTGTCCCCGCGAAGCCCCGTCGATTTCCGCAGCCTCCAGCACTTCCTTGGACACATTGGACAGCGAAGCGATATAAATGACCATCAAATATCCGGAGGACTGCCAGATGAATACCAGAACAATCGCCCAGAAGCCCGTCGTCGCATCACCTAGCCAAGGAAGATTGAAGAAGCCCCAGCCGGTCAGATCGCCGATTGTCGCGAAGCCTTTGATAAAGATGAACTGCCAGATGAAGCCAAGCAGCAGGCCGCCGATTACATTCGGCATAAAGAAAATCGTGCGGAGCATATTGCGGCTCTTAAGCGGCTTCGTCAGGAAGTAGGCCAGGAAGAATCCCACCACATTCGTCAGAAGCACGCCAAGCACGGTGAACCGGACTGTGAACCAGAACGAAGACCAGAAGTCCGAATCATTGGTGAAGATTCTCTTGAAATTTTCAAAGCCTACCCAGCTGACGTGACCGGATACGCCGTTCCAATCCGTGAACGAATAATACATGCCCATGATAAAAGGCACAACCATGATTAATGCAAAAAACAAAGCAGCAGGGCCGACAAAAAACAGCTGCTGACCGAACTGCCCTAATTTGTTTCCTCGCATCCTACGCTCCCCCTTCCTTTATCTCGCGGGTTTGTTTATGATCTAATATTATTATCTGACTTGTCCGCCTACCTATACACCTACGGAAGTGATCTATCAGGGGTAAAATATTGATCGGATGTGAGCTTACACAATGAAATGGAACAGTATCCGCACCAAGCTTATCGTCTTTTTGCTGCTTCCCACCCTCGTTTTTACCATAGCTACCATGTTCATCAGCTATTCCTATACCACCAAATCGCTGAGAACACGGGCCGTGGATGAGAACAAAAATCTGCTCTTCCAAGGCTACCGCAACATCGACAGCCTGATCGGGGAACTGAACCGCAGCTCCCTGCTTGTCTATTCCGACTCGGAGTTCTATCGGCTGATGGAGGCCGGGTATGACGATATGGCTGCAGATATCCGTATCTACGCCTTCCTTAACTACATCTCTACCTCCATGCCGGATATCACCCAGGTGTACCTGTACGGGGTTAAAGACCAAAAAGCGACCCTGGTTACGCAGGCAACGCCAAAGCGCTGGCAGGACGCCTCTCCTTATCCGGCCTCACGGATCAAGGGAACGGAGCCTTTTGCCGTGCAGAGCACCCATATGAGCCATATCTATGGACTATCCGCTCCGTTCCCCGAATTCCGAAATGAGGCGGTGTTCACCATTCACCGCAGAATTGAGCAGATACCGTCGACGAGGCCCCTTGGCTATTTGTCCATCGATGTGAAGCTGTCTGCCCTGACGGAAATCGTAGAACAGCTCTACGACCGCGAGAAAGAACGCATTTACCTGATCGACGATACCGGACAAATTGTGTATGCCAACCAGACAGAGTCGTTCGGAACCAAGCTTGATGCGGAGTGGTACAGCAAACAGATCGCGGGAAAGGACGCAGAGCAAGGCTTTTTCGAGCAGGACAACGCCGTATTTATTTACCAGCGGATCAACAGCCCGGGCCTGAACTGGACACTGGTCAAGCAGATTCCGGTATCCTACCTGTTCCGTGAAGCGAATGAAGCGGTATTTATCAATATGATGCTGCTGGGATTGCTGCTGATCCTGATCACCAGTGTCATCATTCTGATCTCCTTCCGGATCACGGCCCCGATCAAGCAGCTGGCGCGGTATATGAATCAGGTGCAGACCGGCAATCTCAACATTGACATCCGGCCGGGCGGCAAAGATGAAATCGGCTTTGTAACCGAACGCTTTCGCAGCATGATGGATACGATCAACAACTTGATTTTGCGGGAATACCGGCTGGAGCTGTCCAACAGAACCAATGAGCTGCGGGCGCTCCAGGCCCAGATTAACCCCCATTTCCTGAACAACACGCTGCAGATCATCGGGACGCTGGCGCTCGAACTGAAGGTCCCGCAGATCTACGCCCTGCTCTCGGCTCTGGCCAAAATGATGCGCTACAGCATGTACAATGATGAGAAAATCGTAACCGTCAGGGACGAATTCGAGCATGTCAAGGCATATCTGGAGCTTCAGAGAGAGCGCTTTGAAAACAATTTCACTTTTCGTTACCATATGGAGGAGGATATTGCGGAAGCGGCCATGCCCAAAATGATCCTCCAGCCCATAGTGGAGAATTACTTCAAGCACGGATTCAACCGTTCGATGTCCGGCGGGATCATTGAATTGAACGCCGCGAGAATCGGCATGGGCCGCATGGCAATTACGATCTGGAATAATGGCAAGCCCATCCCGCCCGAACGATTGGAAAGGCTGAGACAGGAACTGGAGTCTCCCACGGAGAGCATGCAGGATCGCGCCGCAGCTCCCCAACGGTTGGATGCACCGGGCTCCGGCATCGGTCTCGCCAATGTTCTCGCCAGATTAAGACTGGTATGCGGCGACAGCGCCTCGTTAACGGTAAGCAGCAGCTCCGAAGGGGTAATGGTGCGGCTTGAAATTGAAATCAGCACGGAGAGTGAACAGGAATGATAGCGTTGATAGTGGATGACGAGTCCAGAGTAAGGAAGGCAGTAAGGCTGCTCGTGGACTGGGGATCGCATGGAATTACCGAAATTATGGAGGCGGGCAGCGGCAGCGAGGCTATCGAGCTGATTCGCAGCCACAGACCCATGCTGGTCATCATGGACATGATGATGGATTTCGGCAGCGGGCTGGAGTTGATGGCCTGGGTCAGCGAACATGCAGGGAGCACCAAATTCATCGTAGTAAGCGGACATGACGACTTTGACTTCGTCCGCAACGCCGTCCGCCATGGCGGCATCGATTATATCCTGAAGCCCATTGAGCCGGAAGCGATTAACACGGCTGTAGCCAAGGCGGTGGCCGCCTGGAAAGAGGAAGAGGAGGAGCGAAGCACGCTGCGCCAGCAGAACATCGCTCTGAATGAAATCAAGCCGGTATACGGTGAGCGGCTTCTGTCGGCGCTTATCGACGATTCCGCCAACGCGGAAGCCTCCCTGCGCCGGCTTCGTCGGGAAGGCATCATTCCTGATCGCGTACAGGCTTCGCGCCTGCTCGTTCTGCAGACGGACCCGGAGAATCATTCGCTGCTGAAGCGGTTCGGCAAAGACCGCGAGCTGCTGCTGTACGCCGTCTTGAATATTTGCAATGATTTCCTGCAGACGGGGAGAACCGGCATCGCCTTTCGCTACTGGGGGACGCCCTGGGAAATCGTAATTATGCTGTGGGATGAGCAGGCTGACGTTCCCGAATTGGTGGAAAATATCAACGCCGGGCTGTTCCAGACGCTGCAGTGCAGGATGCATTTCGGCATAAGCCGCCCGGGCAACCTTCCCATGGATTTAAAATCACAGCTGACGGAGGCTGCCTCCGCCCTTCAGCGGCGAAATCTGCTGCATACCGAGCAGTACTGCCATTTTGCTCCCGGAGCAGCTGTGGCGCCCCTGCCATCCAGGAACGGCTCCTACACCGCGACCTCATTCGCCGATGTCGAGGAAGAATGGGATGTCGCCGTCAAGAGCGGCCGGTCCGAGCTGATGTCGCAGGCTGCCGGACACTGGGTCGATCTGCTGAGCCGCAGCGGCGGCGTGACGCCCGAAATGCTGAATGTCTGGAAGACGGATATTTTGCATTTTCGTACCCGTATCGTCCGGGAGACGCTGGGAGATCAGTCGGAAGAGGCGCTGGCTTCCCTGGAGCAGGCAGACAAGGCTGCGCCTTCGCCTCCCGTTATCGGTTATTCGTTCTCGATGTATGCTTGGCGGGATTGGTCATTCAGTCTGATGCAGAATCTTGCGGAGAAGCTCGCCGCCAAGGGAGCGGCTGAGAGCGGTGTCATGGGAGATATTGTGAAGTATCTGGAGCAGAACTATCAGACGGACTTGTCTTTGCAGGAGGTTGCCGGGAAATTCTTCGTCAGCCGTGAATACGTCTCCCGCCGGTTCAAGCAGGAATTCGGCATCAATTTCACCGACTATATCGGGAACTACCGGATTGATAAATCCAAGCTGCTGATGCAGAACCCCCATCTCACACTGTCGCAAATCTCGGAGATGGTCGGGTTCCACGATGTCAAATATTTCAGCAAAGTATTCAAAAAACGGGAAGGCATCACCCCGAAGGAATACCGGTCAAGTCTGGAGGTATGACTTTAATTAATACCAATCGAGGAAGGCTTGAGCGACAGCTGCGCCCGCCAGACCGTTCGGATGAGGATCATCCTTACCGCTCATGTACCCGGGGCGAATCCGGTTCTCTTCCGGCGCCGGCATTGCCAGTACGGCGGCGATATCGAAGATTCGGTCCGCCCCTTCGGGCGGCGTCTCCCTGATGATCCGGTTAACCTCCCGATAGTAGGCTTCGCGTTCCCCTGTGAAGTTGAATGGAGGAACCGTTCCGAGGATAATTCGCGCTCCCGGCTGACGCCGCTTGATTCCGTCGATGACGCTCTTCAGATCACCCAGCAGTTCATCCGCCGTCCGGCAGCCGATATCGAGATCATTGACACCGAGGACAATGACAATCTCATCGCCTTCCGCCGCTTTGTCCAGCCAGCCCTTCCCCGCCGAAGCGTCATAGGATCTCGCCCAGCCTGAGCCAAGATTCCAGACTCCATAATCCGGCCCCAGCCCCTCCGCGATCCGCGCCGCCCAGAACTCATAGCGGTCTCTCGCCGTCCGGACACCCTGCGTGATCGAATCGCCAAAGAACACCAGATTTCGGGATACCTTCTTCCGGTATCCGATAAAGCTCGGCAGCATCTGAAGATTATCGGTCGGCTTGAACGAAGCCGCTCCGCTATCCGCCGCCCGGTTGCCTGGCGCTTCATACGCGGAAGCCAGATTCTGCTCCACGTTATAGGGAACAGACTTGCCGGGCTTCGTTGCCGTGATCGTCCAGGTGAATGCCAGAAAATGACCCTCTGGCAGCTCCAGATCCACCTCATCGCTCCAGAACTTTTCGCCGGGAGCCACGTTTTTTACCGGAACGCCGTTAAAAGTAATGGGCATCTGCGAGTTCTCCGCAACTCCCCCATCGGGATTGGTGCCGCCGTCCGCCACATAAGCCGCTTCAATTCTCCACTCTCCGCCGGGTTCTCCGCCTACGGATTCCTTGCCCTGATCCCAGGTGGAATCCACGCTGTTGCCATGCCAAAATTTCAAATGCAGCGGCCCCGTCTCTCTGACACGGACATACGTCCGGAACGTTCGGGTAAAGGCCGCTTCCCGATTCATTATATAATTCGCCGCGCTGGAAAGAACGGTCGCCGGGGCATAGCCCTGACGCAGAATATTCGCAGGCTGTTCAATATGCGTCATGATCTTTCATCCTTCCAAATTATAGAGTATCGATAAATCAAGGGCAGTCACTGCGGATTGCATTCCAAAGAGGAACCGGAGTATGATCCGGTTCCTCTTGGCTGCCTGTTAGCAGGCGTATCCTTGCCTTGCGGCGCTCGCTAACCGTTAATTCAATTCGATAGTGAACGTTACGGACGAAGATCCCGCGTTCACTTGTACGGCGCCTTCAGCAAGCTGTGCGCCCTTCACGGATGCGATCGTTCCGAGATCATGCGGCTCCAGGCTGAACGCCTTGCCGCTGCCTTCCGCGCTGACCGTGATCGTCTTGCCTTCCCGCGAAGCCGTTACGCGCAGCTCAGGTGCGCCTTTAATGTCGCGAACCGTAGCGGAAGTCGAAGCTCCGTCCTCCAGTGCGTACAGGCCAAACTTCACGCCGTCTGCGAAGTCGTAATCCGGACGGTTGTCGACGCTTCCCCGTGCCAGCAGCGTGTTCGGACGAACGAACAGCGGCAGGCTCTTGAAGTCGTAGGTTTCCTTGCGCCAAGCTCCGCCGTCCACGGTTTCCCCCGTCAGCAGATGCGTCCAGCGACCTTTAGGCAGGTAGTACTTCACTTCGCCGCTCTCCTGGAAGACCGGCGCAACCAACAGCGATTCGCCGAGCATATACTGGCGGTCCAGCAATTCGGCTGCGGGATCATCCGGGAATTCCATAATCATGGCACGCATCGATGCCCAGCCATTCTCGTGAGCCTGACCGGCTACATCGTACAGGTAAGGCATGAGGCTGCATTTCAGCTTCGTGAAGAAGCGGGTTACATCCACTGCTTCATCATCATACGCCCACGGCACGCGGTACGAGCTGCTGCCGTGCAGGCGGCTGTGGCTGGAGAGCAGGCCGAAGGCCAGCCAGCGCTTGAATACGTGAACCGGAGCCGTGTTCTCGAAGCCGCCGATGTCATGGCTCCAGAAGCCGAAGCCCGACAGACCGAGGGACAGGCCGCCGCGAAGCGATTCGGCCATCGATTCATAGTCGGCGTAGCAGTCGCCGCCCCAGTGAACCGGGAACTGCTGGCCGCCGGCGGTAGCGGAACGGGCGAATACGGCCGCTTCGTCCTTGCCGAGCTTCTCTTCCAGAACGCCGAATACCACCTTGTTATAGAGATGCGTATAGTAGTTGTGCATTTTCAGCGGATCGGAGCCGTCGAAGTACACGACATCGGTCGGAATGCGCTCGCCGAAGTCGGTCTTGAAGCTGTCCACGCCCATATCGACCAGTTGACGCAGGTAACCTGCATACCATTCACAAGCGTCCGGGTTGGTGAAGTCGACAAGAGCCATTCCCGGCTGCCACAGGTTCCACTGCCAGACGTCGCCGTTCGGCTTCTTCACCAGATAACCGTTCTTCTTGCCTTCCTCGAACAGGCGGGAGCGCTGGCCGATGTAGGAGTTGATCCAGACGCAAATCTTCAGGCCTTTCTCTTTCAGGCGCTTCAGCATGCCTGCCGGGTCCGGGAATACCCGCTCATCCCACATGAAGTCGGTCCACTGGAACTCGCGCATCCAGAAGCAGTCGAAGTGGAATACATGCAGCGGCAGATCGCGTTCCGCCATGCCATCCACGAACGAGCTTACCGTCGCTTCGTCATAGTTGGTGGTGAACGACGTCGTCAGCCACAGGCCGAACGTCCACGCAGGCGGCAGCGCGGGCTTGCCGGTCAGCGATGTATATTTGGAGATTACATCCTTCGGCGTCGGACCGTCGATGACATAATACTGCAGGCTTTCGCCGGCGACGCTGAACTGCGCTTTCTTCACTTTTTCCGAGGCGATTTCGTACGAGACCAGCTCCGGATGATTCACGAATACGCCGTAGCCGTTGCTTGTCAGATAGAACGGGATGTTCTTGTACGCCTGCTCCGAGCTGGTGCCGCCATCCTTGTTCCAGATATCGACCACTTGACCGTTCTTGACAAAAGCAGTGAAGCGCTCGCCCAGGCCGTAGACCCATTCGCCCACGCCGAGGTCCAGCTCTTCGCGCATATAGGTGCTTCCGTCCGGACCGTTAACATGTGCCATCGATTTATATCCGCTGCCTGTAATGCGCTCTTCGCCGCGGTAGAAATCAACGGACCACTGCGCGCCCTTGTTAATGACAACGCTGAGGCTGCCGCTGGTCATTACGGTCTTCTCGTCAGTCTCTTCAATCGTCACATGGTCGCCGTTGCCCTCGTTAAGCTCGAATACGGGACCGCGTTCCAGCACGCCGTCGAAATGAACGAGCTTCACGCCGATCACACCCGGAAGCGGGGAATGGAATTTCATTGTCAAAAGCGTAGTATTGATCATATCTCCGCGGCCCCGAAGCGGGGTTGTCGAAGCGTAAGCTGTCAGCCCGTTGCCAGTCTTGTCCACTGCATAGGCCTGTACCGCTGTATCCAGAGTATAGCCCTCGCGGACCAGCCAGTTGCCGTCTGTAAATTTCATGAGAGAATGTCCACCTTTCGGTTGGTAATATCGGGCCGCCGTCATCCAGTGCAATCATTTTCGAGTATAGGCTTATCACGCAGACGATTATCTGTATACCGGAGGTCCCGTTGAAGGTTTGCTTTTGCTTACAATTGCATTATACTGATTATGAAAGCGTAAAACTAATATAATACAGCTATTTTATAGCACTATTTTGATGATCAACTCAATAAAATTGGCAAGGAGGAGAATTATGGACAAAACGGCGCAGCGGCTTCTGAAGGAGGATCGCGTTCACGGAGACAATCTGTTTCCGCTGGCCGCCTACTGGATTGAGCTGCCGGGCGGAGAGCAGGTGCTGGACACCCACTGGCATGTTGAAGCCGAGTTCTTTCTGCTGCTGGAGGGTGAGATCCAGTTTCAGGTTGATACGGACTCCTTTCCCCTTCG
Organism: Paenibacillus sinensis; assembly: GCF_019904155.1. Taxonomy (GTDB): domain Bacteria; phylum Bacillota; class Bacilli; order Paenibacillales; family Paenibacillaceae; genus Paenibacillus_AQ; species Paenibacillus_AQ sinensis. Next base: position 13,353 of record NZ_JAHCMB010000009.1, on the reverse strand, counting down.
GGCCGGCGAAGCCGTCTTCATCGATCCGGGCGATATTCATTCGGCCTATTCACTGAATCATGAACCGTGCCGGTTCTGCGCGCTTGTCTTCCACCCTGATCTTCTGCAGAGCGCCCAATACGATGCGATTCAACAAAAGGTGATCGTCCCGCTCCTTGAGAGACGCCAGACCTTCCCGCGCGTGCTCTCACCCGGTTCTCCCTGGCAGCGGGAGATGCTTGTGCTTCTGGACGGCATGATGGAAGCCTATGCGGAACAGAGGCCAGGCTGCGAAGTGTTCATGAAGGCTTCGCTGCTAATGATGCTCTCTTATCTTGCGGTCGAGGAGCGCCCCTCCAACCGGAGCCAGTCGGACGACGCCGACACCACCAAGGTCACCCGGCTGAAAAAAGTCATCCAGCACATCCAGGAGCATTACCGCGAACCAATCCGCATTCAGGAGCTGGCGGAGCTCATTCCGATGAGCGAAGGCCAGTTCTGCCGGTTCTTCAAGTCGATGACCCGCAAGACGCCGGTCGATTACATCAACTCCTACCGGGTGCGTCAAGCTGCGGATTTGCTCCGGCAGACGGAACGCAAAATATCCGACATCGCACTCGATGTAGGATTCGATAATGTGAGCTATTTTATTAAAGTATTCCGCAAAACGATGAAATGTACGCCATCGGAATTCCGCAAGGGGCGTGAGCCGGAGTCCCGGCAGCCGGCAGCCATGTCTGCGGATATGTGAAACCGGGATTACGGCAGTCAACGCCAAGAAGCGGCGGGCTTGGAATGTAAGCCGCCGCTTGCCGAATCGCGGATGCGGAAGCATCCATACAAAGTTGGAAATCGTTGAGTTGACAGGCGTAACCGCATTGATTACCCTAGCCGAACCGTTTGCGGTATCCGCACCGGCGGCACAGGTCCTCGACCGCCTCCCGCCGGGAGAAGCCGCATACGAGGTTGTTCGCCCGCTCGCCCTTCACGATTTCGGAGAACGGGGTCTCATGAACATTGCCGAGGTTGATGACGCCCTCTCCGTCCAGACAGCAGGGCACCACCGTTCCATCTACCAGCACGGCGGCCTGGGTTCGCAGCGCATGGCAGAAGCCTGTGCCGTCGTCTTCCGGCGCGCTCATGCTGGGCCACTGAAACTCGTGGTCCTGATGAAGAAAGATGCGCTCGGCGATCTTAATGCTGCTTCCGGGCATGATCTTCTCTTCGATCCGGTAGTCCAGGCCGAACGCTTCTTCCAGCACGGACAGCGTCGCCCGGTTCCGGCTCCGCTGCAGGTTCGTCAGATTATCCGGTGTCAGATTCCACAGCCGGAAGGAAATATAGACGCCCTGCAAGGCGGCCTCCTTGGCGAACTCGATGATCTGCCGCAGGTAACCTTCGCGATCCTCCGAGCCTTCGTGGCCGTCGAAGCTGTGCAGTGAGAAATTCATCTGCCGCAGCGCCGGCTTGCCTTGAATCTTGGGACCCGCCTTGCGGATCAGCGTTCCATTGGTCGTAATGTTGACCTTGAAGCCTTTCGCATCGGCGGTGTCCAGCAGCTCGTGGATTCTCGGATGAAGCAGAGGCTCGCCCTTCACATGCAAATAGACATGGGAAGTATGCGGCTTGATCTGATCCAGAATCATGCCGAACGTGTCCCTGTCCATGAACTTGGCCGCTCGTTCCGTCGGCGGGCAGAAGCTGCATGCCAGATTGCAGACGCTTGTAATCTCGATGTATACCTTCTTAAATGTCTTCAAGCATCGCTCCCGCTTTCTTTTACCACTGATCCGAAGCGTATTTCAGTCCGATTTGTTTGCGCGCCTCTTCCATAATCTCCGCTGTCGCCAGCGAGTTGGCATGGGAATTGACGGCGCTCTCCCGTTCGCCCGATTTCAGCAGACTGATAAACTCCTGTGCTTCATAATACATGGACTCAAAGACCTGGGGAACGGTAATCTCTTCGACGATGCCGTCCCGGTAGCGAATCTTCACCTCATACGGATGATTGATCTTATCGATCACCATCGTTCCGTTCTCCCCCTGAATTTCGGCGGGAAGGTACGACTCGGTGATCTTCGAATACAGGACAACGGCGTCCATATCGTCATACCGCATAATCACGCTGCCCTCGCCGTCTACGCCGGAGGACAGCATCACTCCCGTAGCCTTGACCGTATCCGGCTTGCCGAACAGGGTGACCATGGGATACAGACAATAAATACCGAGATCCATCAGAGCGCCGTTCGAGAACTCAGGCTTGAAGGCGTTCATCACCTTTCCTTGCAGAAAGGCGTCATACCGAGAGGAGTACTGACAGTATCCCGCAAAATAGCGGCGAATCCGGCCGAGCTTGTACAGGTTCTCCCGGATGACCCGGAAATTCGGCACAAGCGTCGATTTCATCGCTTCCATAAACAGCACGTCATGGCGGCGCGCCGTCTCGATCATGCGCTTCATCTCGGCGCCGTTGGAAGCTGCCGGCTTCTCGCACAGCACATGCTTGCCGTGGGTCATAAGGCAAATCGCCTGCTCGGCATGCAGGGAATTCGGGCTCGCGATATAGACGGCATCAATCTCGTCGCTTTGTGCCATTCGCTGCAGATCCGTATAGACGGTGGCGCCGGCATATTTGGCGGCGAATGACCTGCCTTTCTCTTCGGTGCGGGAATACACGGCAGTCAGCAGAAAATCTTCATTCTCCAATCCCGACTCCAGAAAACGGTCGGTAATCCAGTTGGTTCCGATTACGCCAAAACGAATCGTCATGCAGTGATCTCTCCCCTTATCCAAAGCCTGATTAGACTTATATGTAGAACTCTTCCAGCTGACGGGTGATTTCCGCCTTGTCGTGCTCTACTACGGTCATATGCTGCGGCAGCGCAGCGAGGCCGGCGATCTGCGGCGGGAATTCCTGCGCGATCTTCAGCAGGGAAATGGCTTCGTCGAACTTGGCCGGATGGGCGGTTGCGAACGTGATGCAGACCTCACCCGAACCGTTATGAGCTTCATAAGCGGCAACGCCGCAGGCGGTATGCGGATCAAGCAGGTAGCCGGCCTCGGACTGGTATTTGCCGATGATGTTCAGGCATTCGTCATTCTTGACGCCAAGCGCGGAGAAATCGGACTGAACCTGCTCCAGCAGCTGCCCGTCCACATTAATGGCTCCCTCGCTTGCCAGCTTGGACATGTAGCTGTTCACAGCAGTTGAATCCTCGCCCGTCAGATAATACAGATAGCGCTCGAAGTTGCTGGCGACCTGAATGTCCATCGAAGGGCTGTGCGTGCTCTTGAAACCTCCGGGCTTGTACTCTCCCGTCTTGACGAAGCGCTCCAGAATGTTGTTCTCGTTCGTGGCGATAATCAGCTTGCCGATCGGCAGACCCATTTTCTTCGCCAGATAGCCCGAGAAGATGTTGCCGAAGTTGCCGGAAGGCACGCTGATGTTAACCGTCTTGCCCTGCACCGCTTGCGGCAGCTTCAGTACGGCATAGAAATAATAAACCGTCTGGGCCAGAATCCGCACAAAATTGATCGAATTGATCGCCCGCAGATGGTATTTGCTCTTGAACTCCAGATCGGCGAACAGCTCCTTGATCACCTTCTGGCAGTCGTCAAAATTTCCTTGAACCGACAGATTCAGCACGTTGGCGTCGTCAACCGTCGTCATCTGCAGCTCCTGCACCTTGCTGACCTTGTTATGGGGATGCAGAATGCAGATTTTGATGCCTTCCTTGCCGCGCACGCCGGCGATTGCCGCCGCTCCCGTATCGCCTGAGGTAGCACCGAGAATATGAATGATCTCGCCGCGGACTCTCGAAATATAGGAATACAGTTCGCCCATGAACTGCAGCGCCACATCCTTGAACGCAAATGTCGGGCCGTGGAACAGCTCCAGAATATACAGCGAGTCGCTGATCTCCTTGAGCGGCGTCACCTCGGGATGGCGGAATGTGCTGTAGCTCCGCTCCACCATTTCCTTGAGATCCCCGTCCGGAATCTCCCCGTTGGTATAATAGGAGAAAATCTTCAGGAACAGCTCCTGAAAGCTCAAGTTCCGCCATTCCTCCAGCGTCGCCGAAGATACGGACGGAATGACGTCCGGAATCATGAGTCCCCCGTCGTCCGCCAGTCCCATCAGGACCGTATCGATAAAACCTTTCGGTTCAACCTTGCCTCTTGTACTGATATATTGCATGCTCTACCCCCTGAATATCGCGCTTTCGCATTTACCATCTATATTAGCACGTTTATGCGCTAAAGTCCGGTGATTTCCGCACGGTTTTTGCACCGGTTCGAGCTTTTTCATCGCTATTCTACAGATCCTGCTTCTGCAGCTCTTTCCAGACGGTCTTGTTGCTGTATTTCTTCTCCACGCTGACATCCTCGCCGAACCAATCGGGAGCCTGAAAAGCCTGGCATTCCTCCAACGACTGGAATTCCACCTCGATGACAGTCAGCTTCAACTGCGCGTAGATATCGATTTCCACAGTCACACCGTTCATATCGGCGGTAATCCGCTCCTTGATCAGCGGCACCGCATGGACCGCATCTATCATCTGCTTGTAGAGTCCCTGCGAAATTTCATACTCCACTTCCTCACGGCTGACGCCAAGCCCATTCTTGAAGGTATGCGTATAATGTACGTCTCCCGAATTCAGGTCCGCGAGCTTGCGTACCCGCAGCTCCTGCGGCCCGTCAATCGCCAGGTAGGTCTGTTCGATGCGCTGACGGCTCAGGATGCGAAGAAGTCCTTCATCTACGAGCCGCTGCGGGAACTCCGGAAGCAGAAATTTGCGTTCAATCTCCATTGCCATCTGCGGTCTCTCCTTTTTAAGTGAATATGTCGAAATCAATACGTGTTTGCCCGCCTAAACGGGTATTATATCCTAATAGAAGCGGGGTTCGCCAGGCTAATAAATTGTAAAATGACAGGGATAGGAAGTCAATCACGGCTAAAGTTTGTTAAAATAGAGAAAACGGCGCCCCTGTGCGCCAGTCCAACATATACGGAGGCAACTTTTGTGGATTATATCATTCTGGATATTGAATTTAACGGCCGCAAGTTCGCAAGCGAGCATCCCATGGAGGTTATCGAAATCGGCGCCGTGCGCCTGGATGCCTCTCTTCGTCAGGTTGACGAATACACCTCGCTGATCAAGCCGGTCTATTTCTCCACCTTAAACTCTTTTATTAAGAAGAAGACGGGCATTCCCCAGGAAGAAATCGATATTGCTCCCCGCTTCCCCAAAGTGATATCCGCATTCCGGCGCTGGCTGGACCAGAGCGGGGACGGCGTGCTGCTGCTGACCTGGGGCGGAGAGGACATGAAGCGGATTATTCAGGATACGCGCATGCATAAGCTGGACGATACCTACTGGATGACTACGCCTTATTACGATCTGTTGAAGGGCCTTCTCCGGGCAAAAGGTCTAAAAAACGACGTCAGCGTGGAAGGAGCCCTGCAGCTGTTGGAGCTTGAACCCGCGGGTTCCGCCCACCGTGCGCTTGGCGACGCCCGTATGACGGCCGAAATCTTCCGTGCGGTATTCGAAGAGCTTGATCTGGACCAGGTGAAATACTATCAGGACACCTTCTCCAACGCGCGGGAACGCAAGACGGTCAAAATCGCGATCAAGGCGATGCGGGGCCAGAAAATAACACCGACCTGGGATCTCGTCAGGGAGCATTATTTTGACGGCAAAATCCCGCTGGACGATCCCCGCAAAGCAGAAGAGCTGGAGCAGTATTTCGTCACGGAAATGGCCAAGACTCCCGTTCCTGCCGTCCATACGGAGAGGCCGCTCCGTACCAACCAGCCTGTTCGAAACGAATAGACCGCATAAAGAACGCTCATGACAAACCGCGCAGCTATCCATCCCTGTATTTGAAAAAAAGTCCCCGCCATATGTTGACCTTTACGCTGCGTAAAGGTGTACATTGGTTGTGCGAGGGAGGTGCCCGTCACGGAATACACAGTGCAAAAGCTCGCCAGACTGGCGGGAATCAGCGCGCGCACGCTGCGATATTACGATGAATTCGGCATATTGAAGCCGGCGAGGCTGAGCTCCTCCGGCTACCGGATTTACGGCCCGGCCGAGGTGGATCTGCTGCAGCAGATTTTGTTCTACCGGGAGCTCGGGCTCGGGCTGGAGGACATCAAAGCTATCGTCACTTCTCCCTCGTTCGACGCCGCATCCGCGCTGCGGGATCACCACAGCCGGCTGTTGGAGAGAAGAACGCAGCTCGACCGTCTGATCCGCAGTGTGGAGATGACGCTTGCCGAGCGGGAAGGAAGGATATCGATGAGCGACAGCGAGAAATTTGAAGGGTTCAAGCAGGATAGAATCAAGGAGAACGAGCAGAAATACGGCGAGGAGGTCCGCGCCAAATATGGCGACGAAGCCGCCGACCGGTCGAACGCGGCGTTCGCCAAGTTGACCAAGGAAGAGTTCGAGACCCTGCAGAAGGTCGAGGAGGATATGTTCGCGGCCCTGGCCGAAGGCATGGCGGAGAGCGATCCCGCCGGACCGGCCGCGCAGCGGGCCGCAGGGCTGCACCGCCAGTGGCTGACCGCCCACTGGGGTCAGTACTCGCCGGAGGCCCATGCCGGAGTCGCCACAATGTATGTGGACGATGAGCGCTTCACGGCCTACTACGACAAGCGTGGACCGGGAATCGCCCGGTTCCTCCGCGATGCCGTGCTGATCTATACGGCCGGTCAGACTAAGTAAGTAGCACAGTAGCGCACATGGATGCCGGATTAACAAAGGCAGAGACGCAGGGGATAGTCCCTGCGCCTCTTTTTTTCGGCGGCATATGATCTCTCCCCCGGAATGCGATCTGCGTTCTCTTCTTCGGCCAGCCCGCTCAGGGCCGCCGCAGGACGCTCAGCATGCTCATCGTTTTTGCCGATCCTCATTCCTGCTGGTCCTCATGCTGGTCCTCACTTCTGAGCGGTTTACTCCGCGTGACCCGCTCTCGCCCTCTCCTCCATTTGTCTGTACAGCCGGATTTTATCCTCTACCTTCTCCATATCCTCCTTCAATCTCTCCAGCTGCCGTCTCACTCTCTCCTGATGAGCCTCCAGCATCAGCCGCCGCTTTGTTACAGTCGAATCTCCCTCGCTGCGCAAATCGGAATACCGCTTCATCTCCTGAATCGGCATATCCATGTCCCGCAGCAGCCTCAGAAACCGCACCCATTCCACATCGCGCTCCGTATAGCTGCGGTAGCCCTGGGCATCCCTGGAGACCGGGGCAAGCAGTCCGGCCTTCTCGTAATATCTCAGGGTATGGGCGGTAAGTCCCGTGAGCTCCGACATCTCCCGAATATTCAATATCTTGTTCATTCCCTTATTTTATCACAAAGAGGGGGTTGCTTTAGAGCGCGCTCTAAGCAGTAAGCTGATTTCCGAGACACAGCGCAAGCTGTTATAAGGGAGGAAACATTTATGAGCAGACAACGTTATGAACAGGGCTGGGAGAAGCTGATGGAAATCGACGGGGAAGGCGGACAGCGGGTTATCGAATCGCTGAAGGAGATCGCCCCCGATCTCGGAAGCTATGTCGTGGAGTTCGCCTTTGGCGACATCTACTCACGCGGAGGTCTGGATTTGAAATCCCGCCAGTTGATTACCCTTGCGTCCCTGCTGACACAGGGAGGCTGTGAGCCACAGCTCACCGTGCATCTGAATGCCGCGCTGAATGTCGGTTTAACCCCTCACGAAATTGTCGAAGGGATTATGCATTGCGTGCCCTATACGGGCTTTCCACGGGTACTGAACGCTATATTGACCGCCAAGACCGTCTTTCAAGAGCGCGGGGTGATCGTGTCAGAAGTAGCCGCTCAGGAGTGAGCGTTCGAGAACTGAGCGACCAGGGCGTGTGCAGTCAAGGTATGAGCAGGCGAGGAACAGAGTAGGCGAGATATGAGCAATCGAGGCCCGAACAGTCGAGGACTTGAGCTACCAAGACATAACCAATAAAGGCTAAAGGCTGACCCGCAATGCAGCGGCTCAGCCTTCGGCAAATTCCTTACTGACCGGGAATCCTTGCTTCCCTATCTTTTTTCATCTCGATCTTGTTCATTCCGATCCTCTATTACAAATTCCGGTGCATCAGCTCCAGCAGATCCCGGAGCTCGGCAGCCGGCAGTTGTCCCGGCGCGGACGCTGCCTTCGCTGAACCGAAGGTCAGCGCGGAGCCGAACAATTCGCCGGCCAGTCGGCTGATGATCCCCTTGCCGGCCATCGACATGGTAATAATCGGCCGGTCCGCGAACTGTTCATGCATGATGCGCGTCGCATCGAGCAGGGTCAGCACATCTCCGGCATGGAGCGGCATTACCGCGATTTTCGGCAGATCGCCGCCCAGCTCCTGCATTTTCCGGAGTCGTGCAACAATCACCTCTTTCGGCGGCGTCTTGTGAAAATCATGATTGGATACCACGACGCGGACACCGCGTTCATGGGCCCATTCAATCAAAGGCGTCACAATATCGTCTCCGGCGAAGAGCTCCACATCAATCAGATCGGTCATGCCGCTCTCTGCGGCAGTCCGGTTCAGCTCGGCGTAATACTCGTCAGAAATCTCCCGTTCGCCGCCCTCCCGGGCGCTTCGGAACGTGAAAATCAGCGGAATATCGGGAACCGCTCTCCGTATGCCGGCAAGCGCCGACAGAACGGCTTCCAGATTTTCGACCTCTGCAAAGAAGTCAGTTCTCCACTCCGCCACATCCGCTCCCAGCGTCAGCAGCGCCTCCGCTTCCCGTATCAATTCTTTGGCCGTCGCCCCAACCAACGGGATGCATATTTTGGGCATTCCTTCTCCTATGACAACATCCTTCACAGTAACCGTGCCGGCCATTCCCTTCACTCCTTGAACGTTCTTTCGGTGCTTCTCCCTCTACGGTAACGCATATTGCCCGGAAGCGCCAGCGCAGAGTTCTTCAGACCATTGACGAGACAGGGGTCATCCGGACTGCTGCCGGGGCATGGTTCCAGACCATTGCCCGGAATCCGGTTCATCCTGACTGTTGCCCGGACGCAAGTGAAATTCTACTGACGATTAGTAAGTGAAATTTTTCACATATTATGCTGGTTGAAAATGGTATGCTTAAATTCATTCCTCTTTCATTTCATGATTATCCTTCAGCAAGGAGGGCACCACGTTGAATTTGAAGCATCTTCAATACTTCCGCGTAATCGCCGAATTGGAACATATTACCCAGGCCGCAGCCCGGTTATCCATCACTCAACCCAGCCTTAGCCATGCCGTATCCGAATTGGAACGGGAGCTGGGAACCACCCTCTTCGAGAAGCAGGGACGCAATATCCGTCTGACCAAATACGGAAAGCTGTTCCTCGAATATGTGAACCGTGCTTTGGAGGAACTGGATAAGGGTGAGAAAATGATGCGCGAGCTCGCTGACCCTTGTGGCGGAAGAATTGATCTGGCCTTTACCTATGCGCTCGGAAGCCAATTTATCCCTCAGCTTGTCCAGACCTTCTCCGCAGAGGAGGCTAACCGGAAAATTGCGCTCTCCTTTCACGAAGGAAATGCCAAGCGCCTGCTCCAGGGTTTGAAGGAGGACCGGTTCGATCTCGTATTCTGCACCAATGAGGAACGTGATCCGGAGATCGAGTTCATTCCGCTGCTGGAACAAGAGCTGGTGCTTGTCACACCGCTCGAACACCCGCTGGCTGCATACGACAGCGTTAACCTCAAGGAAACTGAAGCTTATCCCTATATCTCGTTCAGCTCCCGGAACGGTATGCGCCAGGTGATTGACACTCTGTGCGACAAGGCCCGCATCAAACCGAGAATCGCCTGTGAAATCGAGGAGGAGAACGCGGCGGCCGGACTCGTCTCGGCAGGCTGCGGCATCACGATCCTCCCCCGCAGCGCCATGCTGGATCACTACAAGGTCAAGACCTTGCCCATCACCCATCCGATCTACCGCCGGTATATCTGTATGGCCCAGGTCAAGAACCGGTATCTCTCTCCGGCTGCCACTCAGCTACGGGATTTCGCCGTCGCGAAATTTGGAAGCATCCCGGAGCCGGAGGCGTTTATGCAGGTTTAAGCCTTATCAGACTTTGGCTCGTTCCCGTAGAAACCGCTCGGTCTCCTCGCGGTCAGGCAGAGAGGGAATCGCACCCTCCCTGCCTACGGTCAGAGCCCCTACAGCGTTCGCGAACCCTACCGCTTCGCGCAGGGTGACCCCCTTCGCCAGCTGTACCGCAAGCGCTCCATTAAAAGAATCCCCGGCCGCCACCGTATCCACCACCTTGGCCGGGTAGCCTGCAATAATCTCAGCTCCCTCTTCGGTCACAACTAGGGCACCCTTGGAGCCCAGCGTTACGATAACGTGACGGGCTCCCCTGCCAAGCAGAATCCGGGCGGCCTTCTCGGCCTCTTCCGGGTTCTGTACCGGCACGCCCGCCATCAGGGCAACCTCGGTTTCATTTGGCGTCAGGTACGTTATATAAGGCAGAATCTCTTGACCGATCTCTTGAGCCGGAGCGGGATTCAAAATGACCGGCACGCCATGCTTATGAGCCAAGACCGCAGCTTTCACCGTCATGTTATAATCGCTCTCCAACTGAAGCACGACCAGATCTGCGACCGTGATAAGCTCTTCCATCCCCTCCAGATCTCCAGCGGACAGCTCCAAATTGGCTCCTGGAACAATGAGAATACGATTCTCCCCGCTCTCCTCTACAACGATTGAAGCAACTCCTGTAGGCAGGCTTGTGCTTGTCCGCAAATATTGCGTATGTATGCCTTCCTGTTCCATAATGCCGCGAAGCTCGCGGCCAAAAGCATCGTCTCCCACTGTGCCCGCCATCGTAACGTCACCGCCCAGCCTTGCCGCCGCAACCGCCTGATTGGCGCCTTTCCCGCCAGGGCTGAGCGTAAAGCTCCTGCCCATCAGCGTCTCCCCCGCCTGCGGAGCCCGGTCTGTCCGTACCACCATATCCATATTCAAGCTGCCGATTACCAGAATGCCCATAGTCACCCTCGTTTCTGTTCTTGACTTCCGCTGTCCGTCTTAGGCTGATGGCCCACACTCCACACATATTCGGAATGATCTTTATATTATAGGGCATATTATAGGCCGAAAGCGGCCTGAAGCGCCACTATCCGAAATGGACTGCATCGGCCGGTTTTTAGACTGCATATCACACTTGAAAATCCCAGCAATTAGAAAAAAAGAGTCTAATACTGTGCAAACGTTTCTATACACTATATCAGCAAGCGTTAACAACGACTTTTTTTCTATGTTTTTCCTCTAAAAATGTGCTAAAATAGCTTCGAAACTTAGTTTTTTCTGTGCAAACCATTTCATAACTTAGGAGGCCTGTTTGTGAGCGACAAGAAACTGCCGACAGTAGCGTATTTCAGTATGGAGTATGGTCTGGATTCCGATTTTAAGATGTATGCCGGAGGACTTGGTATTCTGGCGGGAGATTACATTAAAGGGGCCAAGGACATTGACGCGCCGATCGTCCCGATTGGCCTGAAATGGAAGCAAGGTTACACGGATCAGAAGATTGGAGACGACGGCAGGCCTTACGACTCTTACTACAACTACGTTTACGATTTTCTGGAAGATACGGGTGTAAGCGTTACCGTCAAAGTGCGTGAGACCAATGTAATCTGTAAAGTCTGGAAATGTGACCAGTTCGGCAACAACCCGCTTTATCTGCTTGACACCGATATTCCAGAGAACGGAGATGCGTGGATCACGGGACAGCTTTATGGCTGGTTCGGCGAGGAGCGTATCGCCCAGGAAATCGTGCTCGGCATTGGCGGCGTCAGAGCGATGCGCGCCCTCGGCATTGAGATCGATGTGTATCATTTCAACGAAGGCCATGCGGCGCTTGCGGCAACGGAGCTGATCCGCGAGAAGATGTGCGGAGGCAGCAGCTTCGAGGAAGCCTGGAAGGCTACCCGGGAAGAGGTCGTCTTCACCACTCATACCCCGATCAAAGAAGGGAACGAGGAGCATCCGCTGGGCCGTCTGGAATACATGGGAGCCTACAACGGCCTTACCCGTGACCAGATGGAGCGGATAGGCGGAAGCCCGTTCAATATGACGGTTGCCGGCCTGCGGCTTGCCCGTATTTCCAACGGCGTGGCCAAGCTGCATGGAGAGACTTCCAACCTGATGTGGAAGGAAGTTGCCGGCAGATCGCCCATCATTGCCATTACTAACGCCATTCATACGCCTACGTGGGTGGACGAGCGCATCACAGCCGCTTATGAACAGAACGGCGATCTATGGGCCACTCATATGGAGATCAAGCAGGAGCTCCTGTCCTTTATTGAGAAGCGTACTAGCATAAGCTTGAATCCGGACAACCTGCTGATCGGTTTCTCCCGTCGGGCGGCGCCTTATAAGCGCAGCGATTTGATTTTTTCGCGTCCGGACCTTATCGAGCCTTACCTGGAGGACGGCAAGATCCAGATCGTCTTCTCCGGTAAAGCCCATCCTCTGGACGATACCGGCAAAAAAATCGTCACCAACCTGGTATCCATGATGAAAAAGTATCCCAAGAGCGTCGTCTTCCTGGAGAACTATGATATGACGATCGGGGCGAAGCTGACCCGGGGATCGGACATCTGGCTGAACAACCCGCGCAGACCGCTGGAAGCCAGCGGCACCTCCGGCATGAAAGCAGCCATGAACGGCGTTCTCAACTGCTCCATTCTGGACGGCTGGTGGCCGGAAGCGTGCATTGACGGCGAGAACGGCTGGCAGATTGGGGACGGCTTCCAAACGAAGGACTTCGAGGAGCTGGACCGCCATGACAGTGATGCCTTGTACGACACCCTGCTGAATCGCGTTCTTCCCGTCTACTACGATAATCGGAGCAAGTGGGTAGAGATGATGCGCAAGAGCATTGAGACGACCCGCACGGAATTCGCCACCAAACGGATGCTGGAAGAATACTACGACCTGATGTACATCAAGGGCTGAAGCCTTTTAGACCTTAATTCATACCCTACTAAACCCAAAGCGTGCCGGATTTCCGGCCGCTTTTTTTCTACGTCTATCCATTTAACGAACAAACGCGTTGTTCAAGCATAGCTAAATATTACTGAGGCTCTCGTCGAAACCGGAGCCGTTTCGTTCCTTCAAGCAGTCGGGACTCCCATTGACGCCGTTCCTGAAGTAGGTTTCATAAGAAATCTGCTGAAGTCAGTGCTGCACATTCTCTTGCATCAAGGTATCCTCTACCCAAATCACAAACTCACCAAAAATAGCCAAAAGGAGAATGACTCAGGTTGAAATCTTTCTGTGTTATGAAAAATTAAATAATTGATAATATCAGCTAGGTTGAGCCTTAAGTGCTAACTAAATAAA
>NZ_JAHCMB010000038.1 GCF_019904155.1 Paenibacillus sinensis | reverse complement strand
TTACGTTGAACCCACAAGTAAGAATCTACAATTGATCTTGTCAAGTAACAATGAACATGAAATTTCTATATGAAGCTGTATGCTAGAGCTTCAAGTAACTTGCACGAAGCGACTAAATGGGAAATGAGCGAAGAATCCGGTAGAAAAAGCTTCAGAACCGTGCACCGGGTCTGTCAAGATTTTTGTGTAAACTCATTTCATGCAATCCCCCCTCGGGGGGATTTTGCGATTCTAGCGTATGTGGTTACCGATGCGTTTGGGAAAGAATACCGAGAGCTGAAGGAGGATTTGTCCCAATTCTGCACACGGCCTGTCCATTTGCGAGTGACATCCATCGTGGCCAGGTAGAGCATTTTCAGTAAGGCTTCATCGGTCGGGAAGATGCTCTTGCCTTTGGTCACTTTCCGAAGCTGCCGATGGTAACTCTCAATCATGTTCGTCCTATAGATCAGTTGGAGGATCTCTGGTGGGTATTTGAAAAGGGGTCAAGGTATCTTCTCAGTTGTTATACCAAGACAGGACAATAAACAGAGGTGCCCCAGACATATAAATGATTAGGAGAACGATTGTATCAGTATAAAGAGTGATTGTGAACAAATTGAGATTATTGAAATAATTGCTGGAAATACGAACAAACGCTCTTGATTTTCTCCGAATTTCGAGTTATTATGAAAATATAACCAAGGGCGAAGCTGTGTCCCGAGGAAAAATCTTCTTGTAAAGTCGAAATATCCCCTGAAAAGGGGCTATTTTTATTTTGGAAGCTGACAGCATGCGCATACCACTGAAAAAGAAGAAATTTAGTCCAACTTGAGTCTAAAACACGCAGCTAAACTAAATGTACATAGCCACCAGAACAAAGGAGTGAGCAAATGAAAAAGATAGGATTGATGTTGATGAGCGCGACGCTGCTGCTTGGAACAGTCGGTACGGCGCTGGCGGCAGGAAAGGTTGATGTGTCGGTAAAGGTCAATAGCAAGGCGGTTCAATTTCTGGATGCGAAGCCTTATTATGAGGATAATCGGGTGCTGATCCCGATTCGCTTTGTTTCTGAGGCGCTGGGAGCAGAAGTTGGTTACAGCACAGACCGCATTGTTACGATTAAGCTGAGCGATAAGAAGGTAACGATGAAGATCAACAGTACAACTGTTTCGGTTGATTCGGTCATCAAGACTCTGGAAGTACCGGCGCGGCTTGAACAAAATCGAACATATGTCCCGCTGCGATTTGTCAGTGAGGCTCTCGGCGCAACGGTCGGATGGAACCAGCAGCAACATCTGGTGACAATTACAACCGGCTCGGCGGCGAGTTCAACGCCAATAGCTTCAGCTACTCCGACCGCCACACCGACAGCGAACAGCAATAATATGTACAAGGTTGGGTTTGAGTGGCCGCGAGAGACGGAGCTTGGAAAGGAACTCTTCCTCGATAATATGAAGGTTATCAACGGCAAATTGACGTTCACCTTGCCGATAAACGCGAATGGAAGTAAGTGGGCTGCAGATGGTTCATCTGTTAATCTTACTCCAGGCAAGAGTTATTCATTCACCCTCGGAAAAGGCGCAGGATTCTTATCGATCTCAAAGCCTGAATCGAAGGGGGATCAGTGGGAAGGCTACTACATTAGGCTTGATACAAGTGGAAATAAGGATTTAAAAGAGTTATTTGGAAAAATCACAGATGATGCAGTAGTCCTCAACGAAAACGGTGCAGGATCGCCATTATCTGAAGTAAAAGAAATGGCAAAAAAATTAAAATAATTCAGATTTTTGAAGCCTGCTCCTCATTATCGGGGGCAGGCTTTTTTTATCTAAAGGGTGTAAAGCAAAATAAGCAGAAAGGAGAAAAAAACACTATGAGGAGGATCAGGATAGGGAGGATATTGTTAACTATCGCAGTCACTATGATGTTGTTTTCATCCAGTGTATCGGCGGCAACTGCTACACCG
Source organism: Paenibacillus sinensis (assembly GCF_019904155.1). Lineage (GTDB taxonomy): Bacteria > Bacillota > Bacilli > Paenibacillales > Paenibacillaceae > Paenibacillus_AQ > Paenibacillus_AQ sinensis. The sequence continues at coordinate 25,947 of NZ_JAHCMB010000038.1, read as the reverse complement.
ATGCTAAACAATTACGTAAAATGGGACTATGGGAAGGAGTCCAGAGACGGATTTAATGGGTACATCCCCGCTTTGGACGAGCGTGTATTAAATAATCCGTGGCAACTTACGCAGTGGGCCGGAATGTTCACTTTTGCTGATGGGCAAACAAGAACGGTTTCCAACTATGATGTGTTTAACGTCAAAAAAACAGCCGAAGATGAGAATTTTAGCAAAGAGAACGGGTTTGGTCTAGTGTATAAAAGCCGAGCTGCGTTAGGCGATCTGTTTGACGCAATTTGGTCAGGGCAGACTATTTCTTCCAAGCAACGACAGTATTTTAAGGATCAGTTTGCTCAAAACGCTGATGATCCGATTTTCAGTAACGGACATGATTACTACTATCGAGTACAACAAGAATATGAATTTTTACGCACTGCTGGTATCGTCCAACGCATGGGCATCAAGTTTAATAAAACCCAAAAGGTAGATGCAAATACCTTTCGCGCTCTGTACACGGTTTCGTCATGGCCTGAACTGAAGGTAACCAACGGGAACACACTGACCGTTAATTACAGCGGATATGGCTATACAGATCGCGACATTCGGATTATTGCGGCTCCGAAGGGAGCTTTCCCCAACCTCGGCAATGTGGTGAGTCTAACTGGTGGGCAGTACATCCATGTGAGTGGTGACAAGGAGAAGGCAACCGGCACGGTGAAGATTAACGCCAAGCAGATTGCCGATGTGCTGGGTAAAGACGTGGACATTATCATGGACGATGGATATGGACGGACAGCGATCCAAAGCGTCACCCTACACGTCGACCAGCCCATGGACTACGTACCGACCAAGCTCTCTCTGACGGAGAGCGGCCAATTGTGGATGCAGTTTAGGTACAATGGCGATGACATCATTCCTTCGGATTTTATCTCCGCCAAGGGCATGCCTAACACGGTTTCCGTCAAAATCGGAGGGGCCATGACGGCAAACTATACGCTGGGTTCCCGGTATACAGCGTTCCCCCAAACCTTGAAAAATGGGGATACGTTTAGCGCATATCTAGGCAAAATTTCACCCGGAACGAAGCCGGGCAAATACTACATCAAAGCAACGGCAACAGTAAACAATCCGAACCATCCCGAGCGGGCAGACGAGTATCCGTCAGCAGCCTATCAGAATAACGAGATCATGGGCGAATGGATGGTAGAAGTCGCAGGGGCAGAGAATGATCTGATAGCACAGTCGATTACCGTATCTCCGTCTTCACTTAAAACCGGCCAGAAGGGAACCATTACTGCAAAAGTCAAGAACGTAGGCAAGGAGTCCGTAAAGGATGTTCGGATTCGCTTTTACAATGACAACACTCAAATCTATGAGACGAAGCGGACACTTCCAGCTAATCAGCCAATCACAGTCGGAGGCTTTCTATGGCAGGGAAGCGAAGGAATTCATAACCTGTCTGTTCACGTTGATCCGCTAGAGGAGTCACCAGACAAGGATCGCAGCAACAACGTTGCAACAACCGGCTGTAATATAAACCCGGCATCAGCAGCCGAAACAGATGTGTCCGAGTGCAATGCTTCTACTGCTACTGGCTCTTGGGATGCCACATACTGGGTAATTACCGGTTATCCAACCGTAACCTATACGGGAAGCTATACCACGCCTGATGGTGTGACTCATACTTACACGGACTCCTATACGGATTACAACAACCCAAATTGGGGGACACGCACCGTCACGTATAATGAGAACCTGAATGTGAGCCTGCAAGTTAATACGAAGCAGGGTATCCCTACAGACAAGGCAAATCCCAAGGAATCGGACCGGGAGAGCCGGGGGAGCTGGGCCATTATTCCGTATGCAGCAGAGAAGGGGTTGAATCCCAACGAAGTGACCCGAGCAGGCTATGGCATTGAAGTTAAGGCAACGACGAATTATTCAACCGACTGGGAGACTAAGATTCCGAGCGGTCTTGATGGGACACCTTCTGCATTTGGCGGCAGCTACAGCGGGCCTACTGAGGTATGGGCATACTTTTGGGATACCAAGGGTGATTATGTAACGAAGCGTAAGCTGGAGAAGACCAGTGGAGACAACCTTCATGCCACTTGGGAATTGCCGTTGGAGTCGTATCGCTTCTCTACAGGGGAAGTCATCTATGAGCGGAAGCACTATACGGAAGTTAGTACGCCGGATGGGGAGTACACCGTAAAGGTCTTCGCGAAGTATGCGGGGAAGAATGGACTGCATGCTTGTGCTACGAAGAAGGTTACGATCTACGGCAGCATGTACGAGGATTGGCAGATTCGGAGGGATACTGGGAGATAATTGCGATGGGACGTTACATGTATATTTACATGTATATTTACATGTATAGTTGCATGTATAAATGATTCTTCGTATAATAAAGATATAAGAAGGGACGGTTGCACCCGTCCCCTGCAACAGCCGCTTTTAAGGGCGGTGGCTCGTTAACGGTGAGTTAGGCTCCCTGGTCGTCAACTCCAAGGGGGCCTACTTCTTTTTCAAGTAGGTAAGCAAAGCGAGGATAAACATCCCGAACATTAACATTAGCGTTAATGCGTCTTTAACTTCCATGGCACCACCTCCTTTCGGATTAGTGGAACCATGCCGCCCTTGCAAGCCAATCTGCTGCGTCTAATATTATACCATGATCTGCTAGGAGCAGTCTCTTCGGAGGCTGCTTTTTTTACGTCATAAAGTAGTAGTGCAAATTATGAAAGGAGGGGACGGATGGAACGATGGTGGATTGACATGCCGTTGTTATTGATCCTTTCGTGGGCCACTTACACGGACCTGAAGGAACGCGTAATTCCGAATCGCTTGGTGCTAATCGGACTTGGTTACATGCTGCTTGCGAGACTGTTCATTGCCGATCAAGGGTATTGGCAGTATGCGCTGGGAGCTGTAGCTGCTTCGAGCTTAATGTATCTGGCAGCTTTAATTAAACCGGGTTCAATAGGTGGTGGGGACATTAAGTTGCTGGCGGTTGTTGGTGCAGCAATTGGATTGAGGGATTCGTTGATTTTTCTTTGGCTGTTGCTGGGGATAGCCGGTGCATTTGCTGTGATCGGGTTGCTGATCTGGAGGAACAAGAAGCTGAAAATACCGATGGCTCCGTTTTTTCTTGCAGCAAATCTTGTGTGTTTGACGGTTCTTCAGACCAGTGGAGTTACACTGGTTATGGCTGTATAAACCGGTTGATCAGAAATAGTAAGCTACAAACGGCTCTTGCCCTTCCCAGGCGAGGGCCTTTTTTTCTTTCAGACAAGAAGTGAAGGGAGGTAAGAGGCTTGATGAGTAGAGAAGCCATTCTGGATGCGCTGCTATCAGCAACCGCCGCGAATGAAAACATGATGTGGATGCTGGCTGCAATCCGTATGGCAAAGCGTCCCGTCCAGAAAGAGCAGCTAAAAGATGTTACCAATGCGTTGTATAAGCAAATTAATCCGGCAGCAGAGGAAATGCCGATCCGTTCACGTCATCTGCTGGATGAAGCCGCCGCTATGTTGGAGGGAGCTTCACTTGTAAATGTGGCAGAGGTTGCGAAATCCAAGCGCTACACATTATCCCCTTTGGGGATAGAATTATTGAATCACAGACAGCACCGGCTGATGCAGGAGCAAAATAAAAGGAAGGAAGCGGGCGGACAATGAACATCAGTTTGAAGTATGGATTCTTCGGCTTGGGAATGGGGGGAACTTCTATCGCGCATGCGTGCGCAGGAGTAAGGCTGTCTGCCAAACATACGCAACGACCCTATACGGCGCTTTTGATTAACAGCAATGAGATCGATCTTCTCAAGCTGCCGGACTATCCGAATGTAAAGAAAATTACGCTGCAAGGATATGAACGTGGAGTAGGCCGTGATATCCAACTTGGACAAGAAGCTTTCACTGTACACAAGACGGCCATTGCCGAAACCATTCAAAGTTATTTCAGTGACCGGGATTATGTTTTCATCTGCTGTGGCTTGGGTGGCGGTACAGGGACGGGAGCTGTTATCGAGGCGATCCGTCTGCTGCATACGACGGGCTTTGCGGGGCGGTTTGGCTTGCTACTTACCTTACCGCGCAGAAACGAGGGTCGGACGGTATTGGACAATGCCTTGCAGCGTCTTCAGGTCATTAAGAGAGCGATGCAGGGACTTGGAGCTATTGTTGTTGTAGACAATGAGAAGCTGTTCCAAACTGGGCTGAATCAGAATCAGAGTGTAGAAGATTTCATGAGGACGTGTAATCGCCATGTGGCTCGGTTGCTCCATGATCTGAACACGGTCACCGCCAGCTATAAGCCATATGGCAGCTATCATTTTGATGCTTCGGAATGGCTGAACTTGTTGAAAACAGGGGGCTGCTTGCACATTGGCAAATGCGTTTTACCAGCACAGTCGGTTGATCCGGCTTCTCCGGTGACGTACATGGAAGCTATCAAGCAGAGCGTGCTGAACGGGGAGCTGTCAGCAGGTTACGACCTTCAGGATGCAACCAGTAGCGCTGTCAGTATTGTGGCCGACAACGCGGCAGCGAAGCGGCTGTTCACTCACACCTTTGTCGAACAGATTCAATCGTTCTTACACAACAGCACCCCGATTCTGGATGAGAATCCGGTCGCGACCTATGTTGGAGATCAACCGGGACAAGTGACGATCTACACGGTATTTGCTGGACTCAACTTTCCGGAGGGTGTGACCAAGCTGACAGATGAACTCGCGGAGCTGGAGCGAAGGGTTGAGGAACGCAACCGGAAGACGGACACTATAGCGGAAGCATTGGCCGGATTCAAGTCTCAAGTGAAGAAAGAAGCCGTCGATCTGGAAACACTGCTCTCGGAGGAAGAGCCGGCCCCAGCCCCCAATAATTCGATAGTAAATGATCCCTTCGCCTTCCTTAATGATCTGGAATGAAACGGAAGCGATACGCTTCGCATGGTGTGCGGCGCAATAATTAAATGTTGAAAATTAACTTTTATATCAAGTGCAGCAACTAAAAGATGTTCCTAAAATTCAGAAAGGGGTAGAGTGATGCAGATGTCATTTCAACAACAGCAAGAAGAAAGGGAAGTGGCTGCTTTGGAAGAGATGTATCGTCAAGCAGTGATGCTATCTTATAAACTTGGAGAAGCCATATCTGAACGAATTCCATTATTACCGGAAAGTACATCTCCTGATCCCACAGCTTATCCGCCATGTAACTTTCAACATTTTGAAATCAAGGGCATTCCCGTATACCAATTTAGTTATGAAGGTATGCTCCCGCTTTATATCCGGGATAAAGCCTACGAGAATCAGATTCGGGAGTATTACCTTCGTTCGACAATGGAAGCTCTTCGTAATTTTAGGCCGCAAACCTTCAATCGTGCATTGATTTACATGTGTCATTTGTTTAGCGATTTGAGAATCCGGGATTTGGACAATCGCAATCGGAGGCATCTCATTAACGCTCTTCGGGCGACTCGAATAATACAAGATGATAACTGGAAGGAAGTGTCTTTTGTGGAATCGGGATTTCTGGATCAAGCCGGAAAATCACGAGTTGAATTGTTTGTCACTGAAAGGGCAAATACGGTAGATATGATTGATTTTGTTGAATCGAGGTTTGATTCAGTGGAATAATAGCGGGTATTTTTGCCCGATTTTTTCCCCTCATGTAAATTCACCTAATGTTGAAGTCAGGAAAACCGCCTAAAAAGCCATGTTCTCATTGGTTTTTTACGAGTGATTGTAGACCCGATTTTAGCGAAAGGTCATGGAGGTCTACCGCGCAACGCAGTTGCAAGGTGGGCCGGAATGACCGTTACCCGCAGAAAACTTGTTTCTCAACCAGAGCAGCGAGTAAGAAGAGAAAAAGCAAGTATGAATTTTCCAGTAGAAAGGACGATTTAGCATGCCCAGGCAACGAGAGTGGACAGAGCGAGACGTGTCGTTGTTGCATGAATTGTACAATCTTCGAGAAATGACCAAAGAGCAAATCATGCGGAGATATTTTGAAGGGAATGCGAAGTATGGGAGTAAACGGCTGTACATTTTGAGGGATGAAGGGTTAGTTGTGTCAGAAGTACATGGAACCAGAAAAGGAGAAATGGCAATACGGACGGCGTACTATCGGCTGACTGAAAAGGGTTTGCGTTTATTGCGTGAAAAAGGAAGGATTGGGGATCACAAAGAACGAGCAAGGGATTTGAAATGGAGTTTGAAGCAGCGAGAATACATGACCGATGCTAATGAGTTGCATCTGGGGATTCCAGAGGTTCCATTTTTGGACTCAAGAGCAATCAAGAAGAGACATGGGCTGAACCGAGGGGATCGAACGGTTGGAGGATTCACTGCAGAAGATGGCGATTATTTGATATACGTCTTGAATGCGAATGCGAAAGAAGAGACGCTGATAAAAATTATCGAAGAAATCCGAAAGCCGAAATCGATACGCGGCGTCATGGTCTATGCCAAGAGCGAATCTGTCAAACACGTATTTAAATCGTTTTGCGAAAAACAAGGACTGGTAACAGGTGGCGTGCCGTTGTATGTGCTGCCGTTTGATCATTTTGGGATACGGCTGGCACGCGAGTACATCTTTTCAAACACGTTTTTGAAGCTAGAAAAGCTATTTGAACCGTATGGAAAGTTGGTGCTTGTCCCGGCCCCGAGTAAATACGGCTTTTTATATGGTGTACATCAAGAATCGGGGAAGCGTGGTCCGTATGTGATCGAACTGCTGACTGGCGACATCATGATTATGAAACGGTGTTTAAGGAGCTACAACAGAGATGCAAGTCAACGGGAGGGGCGCCGAGTCCTTCTTTTTTGTTATGAGGATGAAGTCGAACGCTATAAACAGGAGTTATCAAGTGCGGCACATGTGGATATTGTGGGTATCTCGCAAGAAATCATTGAACGGAGTTTTGAAAGGAGTGATTCCTAAAGCTAAAGCAGGCATTTATTCGAAAAGCATAAGTGGCTCTGATTTGAAAGGAGATTTGTACATGAAAGAGCAAGAGTTGGTTTATCTAGAGGATGGTCAGCCCGTAACTGATAGTTTGATGCTGGCTGAGATATTCGAAAAGGAACACAAGCGAGTGATGCAAGATATTCGTGAATTAGAATGCAGCGAGGAATTTAATAAGCACAACTTCGTGCTGATTAATTATACAGATGCTCGTAACCGATTAAAGCCAAAATATTTAATCACTCGAGACGGCTTCACGATCTTGGCGATGGGCTATACCGGGAAGGAAGCCATGCAATTTAAAGAACGCTACATCCAGGAATTCAATCGCATGAGCAAGGAGCTTCAGGAGATGAAGGATGGAATCCAGTTGATGAACCCGAAGACAGCGCTGGAGCTTCCGATCAAAGCAGAGCGACCGGAAGTTATCCCGCTCTACGATCCGAATCAGCCGTGGGATTTCAAACCGAATCCTCAATACATCAGTGCGGTGCTTAAATTTCCTACAAAAGACGTTTTGTTGCAGGCAATCGGTGATATCGGAGCCATTGAGCATGAGCAGATGGTTGAGCTATTCGGCGTTCAACAAAAGCACATTCATTCGATGATTAGCCGTGGGGAATTGATTTTGCATGAGTTGTGGCTGGGTAACAGGAAACAAGTCATTTATACGCTGGGGCTATATGGAAGCAAGAAAGTCGGCTGTAAACCAGCGCGTATTGAACATTGGAGTGCGGAAGATGTTCTGGAGAAGCTGGTCTTCTTTGCATTCGTCAAGGATTTGCAGTCCAAGGAACCGTACCCAGTGCTTACAATTCAAGCGGATGAATCTCCTTTCGTTGGACGAATCTCGGATTCCGGCATGGTATATAAGGTAATGGTTGTTCAGCAGCCCATCAGTCGCTATGAGTTACCGAAGGATGAGGGCGAAGCAATTTACATTCTTACTGCCAAAGAAGAGTATGCGCAGCCCCTTCAGCAGAAGTACGAACGTGCCATTCCGTATGCTTACACTGCGTTTATGGCAAGTACACCAAAGCATCCTTCAAAAGCTGATCCGTTCGCTTTTCTGAATGATTTGCCATGATCGGATTCATATGGCTCTTGCTCACTCTCGGCGGGTGGGCTTATTTGTATGTGTTCATGCCGGATTGGTTTGGGATGTGGATGTGGCTCCCGATTATTTTTTGTTTGATCGTGTATTTGTACGGTTGGGTACTGGAGCATGAGAATAAGCTGATCTATTTCTTTGCTGGTTCTCTGTGGACGGGTATGGTGCTGAGTGGGAAATTGAATGCCTTTTTGAAGGGACAACCCGACTTTCCGTTGTCCGCTGCAGCCGGTCTTCATGGGTCATTAATAGCCGGGCTACTTTTCTCCTTGTTCATCACCTTTGCAAATATCCGTTTGCAGCACAATTTGCTTAACCGGCGCGGCAATGTGAGCAAGCAGCAGCTCGTTGTCGTAAAACCAACTGCTGCCGACCGCTGGAAGAAGTTCAAACGTCTGTTTATTCGTAGTAAGGATATCGAATTGAACCTTGGAGATGAAATCCCAATGAAGGAGTGAGGATATTGATCCGCTGGAGTGGAAGTGATTTATTTACGCATATGCTGCTCGCTGGTCCCACCCGCTGCGGGAAGACAGCCACTTTGCTGAAGCCGATAATATATCAGCTATTGCTCATGAAGAAGAGGGGCATTCCCTTGGGACTGTCTGTTGTTGAGCCGAAGGGTGATATGGCCGCGATGGTTAATGAGATGTGCGGAGAAATGGGTTTACCCTGTGTCTATGTCGATCCACTCATACGCAATAGCGATCGATTTCCGGTCATGAAAGGCGATGAGGACGATGTGGCCGAAGCAACAGTAACCGTCTTGAAGTCCATGTTCGGGAAGCAGGAGGCTTTCTTTGCGATCATACAGGAATTGGCTGGACGCAATATCACAAAGCTGTTAAAACGCCTTTACTTGGATGATGTTAATTTGGGGGATGTTTTGCGGACGATGCGGGATCAGAAAATTTTAGAAGATAGAGTACAGGAGCTGCGCTTCAAGGAGGGAGAGTCCGATCTGGTGCAGTTTTTTCAATCTGAGCTGCTGGGAGCGCAAAAAGAAAAGTATCAGCAGTTTGTCATTGGCCTTCGTGCCCAGCTTGAGAACTTGACTTCAAACAGGCATCTGGAGCCGATCTTAACCGGTCAATCTGATTTTGATATGGACAAGCACTATGCGAATGGAGGCGTCCTTGCGGTTAATACCGCAATGGGGAAGCTGCGGAGAGCAGGGGATGCCTTCGGCCAGTTTGTCGTCATGCACTTACAGAGTGGCACCTTTCGTCGCCCTGGAACAGAGCGCACGCGTATGCCACATATCATAATTGCGGATGAGTACTCTCGGTATATTAATCCGGATGTGGAGCTGTTTCTATCTATTGCTGCTGAGTTCAAGACAGCCGGTATCTTTGCTATTCAATCGCTGGGCCAGCTCGAAGTCGAGAGTGGAAAAATTAGCGCTAAGGCGATGAAGCAATCCATCCTGACAAGCTGCCGTAACAAAATCACGTTTGGCGGCTTGGCGTATCAGGACGCATTAGAATTTTCACGGGAGTTTGGCAAAAAGCAGATCATTAGCAGACAAAGCACGTTCAAACAGCAATTGCTTCTTCCGAATATCCTGCCTGAAAACTATCGGGATACGGAAAAGGAAGAAGACCGAATATTTTATACGCAGCTCATGGACGGCCTGCCCAAGTTTCATTACGTGGCGAAGCTGCTGGAGGACGGAACCCCGCTGCCGCCGAAGATCGGCAAGGGCGCGTTCGTGCCGCAGGACTGGAGAGAACGGCGTGAATGGGAACCTACAAGAAAGTTTTGGTCGTTTAAATATCATTTCAAACGCAAACATGATGAGCAGATTCCGGATCAGGTAACCAAACAGAAAGTTGAAGAACAAAAAGGAGTAGAAACGGCATCTCTATCAAGGCTAACCTTCATTAGCACAGAACAAAAAGAACCTGACGAGAGCACAGAAGCACTCATAAAAGACATTTCACATATTCCTTCACATATTAAAGTCAGGGAAGAAAACGCATTTGAAATGTATTTATTTTGTCGGATTTTAGATGAGTTAAAGCTCGAATATAACGAGAGTGATTTGTGGGGGGACATCATCCAGCATGAAGACGCTAATGCAGCCTTTGAAATGCTGTTTCGGATTTATGGAAGTAAAAACCCAACTTTAAAAAAATTACACAGTGAATTTCAACTTCACAAGCAGCAAGTAATGCAATCTAATGCAGCACTTGAAGATGACCCATTTGAGTAATGCCCTCACTGACCATCAGTGAGGTTATTTATTTTATTTCAAAATTTTAAATTATGGAGGGCTATTACCATGAGTGAAGAATTGAAGCGAGTACTGATTGAAGGCTATAACGAGGATAAGCTGGAGCAGAGTGGATATGACGAAAGCTGGGCGCAAATTTATAGTGCCAAACAAAACAATCTCATTTTGCAGGCCGAAATGGTTGGGGTAGAGGTCAAATTGAACAAGCTGTGCGGCGTTGTCATGGTGGGAGATGTCCGGGGGTACATCCCGCAAGAGTTCTCCGGTGTATCGGATGCCCATGCGTTCAAGCGTATGCTTGGGGAACCGGTGGCCTTCAAGATTGTCTCCTATGATCGTGACGGAGATACCTTCATCGGCTCCCGGCAAGCCGCCATCGAGCACATGGAAGGAGCTACTTGGAAATGGCTGCAAGAGGGAGCAGCGATTACCGCTGTTGTGCGGAACGTGCAGGCCAAGAGCATGACCGTGGATATTGGCGGGATTTCGGTTGAACTGCCCGTTCAAGAATATGCCTATGGCTGGACGGAAGACTTGCGAGATACGGTTCAAATTGGTGACCACTTCAAAGTCAAAGTAACCGAGTTGGACAAAGATCAGAAAAGGGTAGCCATCAGCAAAAAGGCGCTGGATAAAAATCCGTGGCCGGATTGCAGCAAACGGTATAGCCGGAAAGGGGAATACATTGGAACGGTTTCCGGGGTGGTCGAATACGGAGTGTTCGTCAATCTGGAGAAAGGTGTAGATGCCTTGGTACGGCATATGCCATTTGACAAGGTAAAGCGGGGGGACCGCGTGTTTCTTCGTATCGTCAACATTGACCTGAAGAGAGAGCAAATCTTTGGTCAGATCACCCGGAAGCGGTAAGGAGGAACAGGATGGAGAACAGGGATGGAGATCGGGCTGAAGTCCGGTCTCCTTTTTCAATAAGCCATGAATGGACGTTTATTCCAACGATCCTGCCGGAGCCGGTATCCACAGGCTACGCTCCTATACGATTGCCGATGGAAGAGATTGGCCTGCAAGCGATCGGGCATATCGGCTGCATCGGCAGCGTGCAGATTACCCGCCTGTTCCACTGGAAAAGGAATCAGGTAAGGCGTCTGCTTGCGGAGAAGAAACTGGTACAACATGAATTGAGGAAGAACAAGAATACCATTCCGATCTTCACGCTCGGCCCGCGGAGTATCCAGCTTTTGAAATCCGATTTGGTTTTGAATAGCTGGAATCATTGGGACATTCATTCGATATTGTCCAAGCTCGTTTTCTTTCAATTCGCTGCTGCTCTGCACGAGAAACAAAAGGGCTTTCAAATCCTTCCGGCGGCACCGCCGTTTACGGGAAAGGTACAAATGGGTGAACATTTGCGTTACGTCTTCGTGCTGCGTGGTAAGATAGACACCTCGGCTGTAGAAAGAGAGCTGCGGCGATGCGCCCAGCCTATCATTGTGCTTGCGGAGAAGATGGAAGATGTTGCTCCGCTCAATGATGTGCTGTCTTCAGCCTGTCTACTGCTTGACACTGACCTGCGGGAAGATTATACGTTTTACCGTCAGAAAGATGGAGTATGGCAACGATAGGAAATTAACATGCGAACAAGTGCTTGTATGGCCTATCAATATGTGCTAGAATGAAGTTGTAATTTTTTGTATCCCTAAACTCCCTATTTGCTGGAGACAAGGGTTTACCCGCCGCTTTGACTTTGATCTTCACTAAGTCGCTAAAAAGCAGGGACCTTGTACCGAAAGGACAAGCAAGCGCACCCCCTCAACCTATAACTTTGTCCCGATGGAGACGGAAACGAAGTGAGGTAAAAATAGGCTAAAAGGCGAAAGCCACTGAGATTCCGAAACTCCCTATTTGCTGGAGAAAAGGAATGAAGAGGACCGAAAGGCTCTGAACAAAGTAATGGTATGCGCGTGTGATTTGAAATGAGTTGTTATACAAAGCCGATTTTTGCATGGAGATTCCATGTGGAAATCGGCTTTTCTGCGTTTATAAAAAATGAAGGGAGAGGGTACGGTGTATTTACGGAATATATCGTATATGGTATCATGAAGACAGTCATTGAATTCTATACAGAGCATGACGGGACTCAGCCTGTACTATTGTTTTTAAATGATCTACAGGCAAAAAGTCAATCCAACGAAGACGTAAGACGTCTTTACATGATGGTCTTACGGGGGCTTTCCTTCTTGCAGCGAACTGGAGTTGAGCACGCATTGAATCATATTTCAACTCTGGAGCGTGAAGACGGTGTACCTTATTCCATCCAGTTAGTGAAGGAACTAAAAGGCTTTCGTCCTTTGCTGGAGTTTCGTATTAACTGGAGGTTCCAAGACGAGGCAGGAGCGGGCGCGGCTCGTATACTCTTCGTGAATTTGGAGAGAAAGTCCGTGTCATATCTCGTTTTGATTCGGGCTATTGTGAAATCCAGAACCCGCGATCCGGCATTTGGGCAACAACGAGATGAAGCCTTTCGTCTATTACCCTCTTTTTTTCAGAACCCGGGACAGTATATCACGCTGTCTGGAGAGGAGAATTGATATGTCAAAGCGCCCCGGTCAAGATTTTGAGGAGTTTATGAATGAAGCCCGACAAGACCCTGAAGTTTCGGCGTATCTGGATAGCTTTTCTGTCGCTGTTGGAGATGCGGTTCTAGCGCGAAGAATGGCGCTGGGATGGACGCAGAGAGAGTTAGCCAAGCAAGCCGGTACGACTCAGGCTCGTATTTCTCAGATTGAGGCGGGTTTTGAGGGCATCAGGATGCAGACACTAAATAAAGTGTTTAAGGCACTTGGGTTGAAGCAGCTTACCTCTTTATTTGTGGAAGAAGCTGTTGCCAGTGCTTGAGAAACACGAATAATAAACTGAAACCTATTTATTAAAAGCTGATTTTTGCATGAGCCATTCATGCGAGGGTCGGCTTTTTTGTATTTATAAAACCGTTGAAAGGATGATTCAATCCATGTCCAATTCGAAGTTATTGGTAATTTTCAAACGATTATTTAAAACAAAGCGAATCCAGAAGAATTCATCTGTTGTCCGAGAGCCGCTTGCTGCATTACCAAAGGAACAGCAAACGAGCTGGAAGCAGATGAAGGCCAGATGGGAAGCGGAGCGTCAGGCATCTTCTGCTGAGATAGTCCTGAATGACCTGCTTCGTCAAAGGCACGAATCCATGGAGAGTATCGAATCTCTATTGGAAGAAGCCTTGTCGCTGCTGGACGATGCAGCCTCTGAAGCGCCAGAGTCGCTGAAAAGCGAAATCAAGGCGATCTGGACAGCTCTGGATGAACTGGTACAAAAGACGTTTACCGAGTCAATTTAAAATCACGAACAGGAGTTGAAAAGCGATGGGGGAAACAATGGAGCTTTCAATCATGGAGAAAGTGGTCGTTCAAGGGAATCTGGCTGCGCTTAAGTCACAAGAGAGACTTGAATATTACAGCAAGATTTGCGAAAGCCTTGGCCTGAATCCACTGACCCGCCCGTTTGAATATCTCAGTCTGGACGGAAAATTGGTTCTTTACGCCAAAAGGGATGCAACGGACCAGCTCCGTAAGATCCATTCGATCAGCATTGCAATCACGAACCGGGAACGTATCGGGGATGTGTACTGCGTTACCGCGAAGGCCACAACGTCCGATGGCCGTTGTGATGAATCGGTTGGTGCGGTTCCTCTGATTAAGGAAGAGAAGATTTTCGATGAACTTCGACAAAGGAAGGTTCCGACAGGAAGAATGTTGCCACTCACTCCTGATGAGTTTGCCGTTGCGGTCATGAAATGTGAGACGAAAGCGAAGCGAAGAGTGACGCTTTCCATCGCTGGACTTGGCATGATGGATGAATCAGAGATGGATGTCATTGATGTGACTCCAGAAGCTGAACCGATGGGAAATTCTCCATTACCTACCGGAAACGCATCCTCTGGCAAGCAGCAGTCTTCTCAAGGCCAGAAACAGCATCAACGTCAGAGCAATGCAGAAGAGCCGAAGCAACCGCAGCAACAAGGAGCGCCCAATAATAACCAGCGACAGCAGCAAGGTTCATCAAATGCTGCTTTGCAGGGATACCGGCTGCTTGATTTTGCTACCGGAACTTCTCCGGGCGGCGTGACCTTCGCCAAGATCAAAGTGCAAAATTTGGCGAACGGAAAAGAAGAGGTAGTGATTGCGCGATCTCCTGAAGCGTTAGAACAGGTGAATGCAATTGAGAACGATTCTGTATTTAACCTGACGGTTGAGATTGAAAATGGATTCAAGATTGTAAAGGCGGTCCAGTTCTTCGGTGATGCAGCATGATTACTTTCACAGATGGATCGGCTCTCATTTGTGTGATCCCTTCCGATTCCTCCAATGGAGTGTATTTGGTTCGGGCCGAGCCGATGGGCGATATTTTACTCATCACCCATGAATGCCCGGCGTGCAGCTTCAACAAAAAAAAGAGCTGCAAACACGTTACCATTGCTGCGGAACTGTATAAGCGTTGGCAATGGTGGGAGCCAGCCAAAGAGATTAAAACGGTGACAAAACGGATTGTTCTTCAGCCGGATTGGGAACCTGTGATACTTTGCGTCACGATGGAGGAAGCACTATGGGCGGTGAGCGTCCATGCTTCCTGAAATCGTGGGAGTGGCGCAAAGCCATAAGCTAGAGATGAACCACCGAACCCTCAATCACGAAGAGGTGCTGGCGAAATGTCCATTCTGTCAGGAAGACAGCAAGCCAGGAAAGCGGCGCAGATATTACCTCTCTCTCAACAGCCAGGATCAGGTGTTTCGTTGCTGGTTTTGCGGAGAGAGTGGCGGCGTTTTGCGCTTTATCTCCTTGCTTGAAGGCGTTTCGGAAGAAGAGGTAAAGGAACGTTTCCGCAGCCCAAAGCAAAAGGGGCATCGGAAACGGCATCCGGTCGAGCGATGGTCAACTGGACAGAAGCGAGCTTACCTTAATCATTATGGTGGTAAGCTCCCTGATCTCCACGCCATGCGGCAACGGGACTATTCATACTACCTGAGAACCCTTGATTTGATACAGACACAGTGGAATGAGCTTGTTCAGCATGAACTTGAACAAGCTTTTTTCTGGCTGTTGCTAGGCATTCAAACAGGGAAGTATGCGCAGTACATTGAGCGTATCCGAGCTAGGGAATTGCAGATTGAAATTCCGTTGCTAGATCAGGTTCTTGAGCTGTTCTCACGTCCCGTACGTCCGGCATGGACGGAGCAAACTGAAGATTTTATAAAAAGAACGATGACCCATCCTGTAAGCCCTGAACCGATACCGGCAGGCGTGGAAACGGAGGTTTAAATATGAGTTTAAATCAAGTGGTGCTGATCGGAAGACTCACGAAAGACCCGGAGCTGCGGTATACCCCTGCTGGAGTTGCCGTTACCCAGTTTACGCTTGCAGTGGATCGCCCTTTTACGAATCAGGGTGGTGAAAAGGAAGCGGATTTTCTGCCGGTAATTGCTTGGAAAACACAGGCTGAAAATGCGGCTACCTACCTGAAGCAAGGGCATCTGGCCGCAGTTACTGGAAGAATTCAAACCCGATTTTATGAAAAAGAGGGTCGGCGTGTATACGTCACGGAGATCATTGCTCAGAATGTTCAGTATCTAACCCCTCAAAATGGAAACGGCTCAGGGCAGTCATCTTCAGGAGGGAATTCGGGCAACGGTGCGAGCCGAAATGGGCAGTCTAATCGACAAGGCAATTCCAATCGTGGAAATAATTCTTCGGCCCCTTCGGGCAATGATTGGGGAATTAATGATGATGACTTGCCATTCTGATGTATTGACCGGCAATGGAAACTAAAAAGATGAAAGGTGGTTTACGCCATGTTAAGTCGTGAGAAAGTTATCAACCACTTGATGGAGCATTTTGAGGATACAAATTCGGATAAAGACCGCTTCATCAAGGACATGCTCATCTTAATTGAATTCAGCAACTTTGAACCAGAAGATGAAGAGCTGAAGCCAATGATGGAAGAATAAATTTGATTCAATAAACTTGACTACGGAGGTTATGTTCATGAATCCGTTTGATGTAACACTGGAGGATATGAGAGCAATGCCTATTGGAAGCATAGTCGGTATTGCTTGTGATAATTGTGAAGGCCATGAAGAACATACCAAGCAACAAGATGGAACTTGGAAATGCAATTGGTGTGATGATGTGAAGAACATAGACAATTGGACTGAGTAAATGATCTTCTCATACTCACGTCTGTCTTTGTACGAAACCTGCCCGTATCGCTTCTATATGAAGTACGTTTTGGGCAGGCCGGAGCCAGCCACGAAGCCGCTGGCATTGGGCAAAGCGGTTCATAAGGCGATAGAGCTGAAGATCAATGGGAAGTCAGAAGCAGAGGCCACTACAGCCGGATTCATTGAATCCGACTTTCATCCAGAGGTAACGGGAGAGGATATTCAGTTTTTACTCTCCCGCGCTCCAATGGAGTATGGCGAAACAGAAGTTCATTTCAAGCTTCCGCTTGGATCAGGGATCAGCCTTCAAGGTTACGTCGATTGGATCAAGGAAGACCGGTTCAAGGACTGGAAATCAAACTGGCGACCCTATGGCCCGAATGAGACACGGCAGCTTATGCTTTACGCATGGGCGCTTATGAAGCTGAGAGGACTTAGACAAATGAGAGGTGCCCTATACTTCTTGCGTTTTCGCCGTGAAGAGGCTTATGTATACAGCCTCTTGGATGCGGAGAAAGCCAGAGATTGGGCGCTTCGTTTGGCTGAAGAGATTGAAATGAAGAATTCTTGTCTGGAGTCCTTTCCAGATATGAGTTCTTTTTTATTTCCAGCTACACCGGGTAGCCATTGTAAACATTGCCCGTTTGTGCTGGATTGCTATTCAAATTAGATCAGAGAGGATGATTAATAATGAGTCATTTTACAGTAGCGGTGATTACGGAATCGTTGGAGGACGTTGTACGTTTGTTGGCTCCTTACCAAGAGAACAATACGGGAGACTGCCCGAAGCAGTATCTTCAATTCAACGATGTTGAGCAGGAATACCGGCAAATGTTTGAAACGGAATCGGATGAGTTCGTTCAAATGGAAGATGGAAGGTTGGTTTCTCCGTACGATAAAATCTTTCAAACGGTTAATGCGAATAGTTGGGCGACGTCCTATGAAGTTCCTGCGCATTTGAAACGGGTCCAGGTTCCGCATAAGGAGAAATACGCCTCCTTCGATGAATATATGGTTCAGTATGAAGGATACGGTTCCAAGGACGAAGAAACTGGAAAATGGGGCTATTGGGAAAACCCAAATGCAAAATGGGACTGGTGGACGGTTGGTGGCAGATGATCGAATTTACTCTTGTTGAAATCGGGCAAGCGGGCAGATTCTGCCAAACTGAAAGACATTTTCTTCATTGAGCAAGACGAGCATGAAGGACTGACCGTAGAAATTGAAGGAATGCGTGTTCCGGCTGAATTGGCTCCTACATTTCAGATCACAGTTGCAGAGGCTTCCCGAGAATGGGATGAGGTCATTTCGGGCAAAGGCTTCTATAAACCGGAATACTATTTAAAAAGATACGGAGATAAGCAGAGCTATCTTCGAGAAATGTTAAGTATCTCCACTTATGCGGTGATTACGGCTGATGGAGTGTGGCATGCGAAAGGGGAGATGGGGTGGTTCGGCATGAGCTCCGAAAGCCCGGAAGAAGCGAAGGAGTTTAACTCCTCCTACTTTGATACGTTTATTAAAAATG
The DNA here is from genome assembly GCF_019904155.1 of Paenibacillus sinensis. Lineage (GTDB taxonomy): Bacteria > Bacillota > Bacilli > Paenibacillales > Paenibacillaceae > Paenibacillus_AQ > Paenibacillus_AQ sinensis. The sequence continues at coordinate 7,914 of NZ_JAHCMB010000038.1, read as the reverse complement.
CGAACCCGGAACATTATTTCGTTATGGTCGATTGCCATATTTAAAGGGCGCTGTTATTTAACGAAAAAGTTGGAAGGTGGTAAACATGAGGTATATATCCACTCCTGAATGGTTCGGTAAGAAAAAGCTATATGGGGTATGGGACCATGAAAAGAAGAAGTTTGTTAATTTTGAAATGGATATAGAGTTTAAGAAAACCCAAAAGGAGGCCCAAGCGGACGCTGATCGGCTTAATGGACTTCAATGAAGAAGGGAGCGTTTATTTATTAATGGAAAACTTGTCAGAACTTAAAGATCAAGTGATAGCCTATTGTGAAAAGCGTAAACAGCATGGAGGAACAGTAGCCTATTACAAATGCCCATCGTGCTATTCGAAGCTTGTGAACGTTACGCCTGATAAAAAAGGTGAGCGCTGGGACAGTACAACCAAATGCTATGAATGTGGGAAGTTGCATTTCACAGTAAAAACGAAAGGTAAAATAACAGCTACCTCTCTTTAGTACAGTGACTAGGGCAGTGAAGCTATCAAAATGACATTCTTAAAAGACGAGTCAATTCCCATTCCGGGAGACTCGTCTTTTTTTATTTAAAAAATGAGGAGGCGGTTAGATTGTCAACCGTAGATAAGAAAGTATTGACAGCAGAAGAAGCGGTGAAAGTTGCTGGCGAAGTAGAACGTTTGGAAGCGGCTGTGAAGCAACTGAAAGCCGATTTGAAGGTATATGTGGATCAAAATGGTTCTCTCCAGGCCGGGGATAAGATTTGGGGATACAGCACCACGTCTTCGTGGGATTTTGATCCGCAGCGGCTGAGAGAGCTGGCGATGGGTATTGCCGTAGAAGGTAAAAATCCTTGGGAACTGCTTTCCCTGCCTGCTGATTCACTGAAAAAGCTGGGGTGGGATGAAGCCGCACTGCTCAAGTACGGAACCAAAAAGGAAAACAAACGGTTCGGTTCTAAAAAAGCCTGATTCACTGAATTCAAACTAATCCCTTCGCCCGGTACAAGCGGCGGTGCATCAACACCGCCGTAAGGCGGGATGCACGGAGAGGAGAACCAGATGAACGAATTTATGATCAAAGAGTCGGACGTGGATGCGTTGCCTCCGAAAAAACGTAAATTAGCTCAACACTTACTGGAGATATTGAAAAAGATAATGCAAGATGGAGAACCCAAAGTGTTGAACAATCCTCAAGCTGTCTTTGAAAATGTTGGCGATTTGATTACACTGTTCCAGGAACATTTTGTTGTCCTTTTTCTGGATACAAAGAACCGGATGATCAAGCGAAAGACGATTTTTGTCGGCAGCTTGAACGCTGCAATTGTACATCCACGGGAAGTGTTTAAAGCAGCTATTGAGAATAGCGCGGCATCCATCATTTGCGTGCATAATCATCCAAGCGGCAATCCGACTCCTAGTCAGGAAGACATCCTCCTGACCAAGCGTTTGGTCAATGTCGGTGAGCTTGTTGGTATTGACGTACTCGATCATGTTGTCGTTGGTAGAGAGGGATTTGTATCACTGAAAGAGCGAGGACTGATGTAATGTCAGCAAAGGAACGCTTTCTCCGTGGGCTGCTCTCCAAAGGCGGAAAAGAACGCTGGGTAGCAACCGTTTTGTTAAGCGCAGATGCCGAGGTCCTTAAATCAATTACAGGAGAAGCGGGTTTTCCCTTCTTTACTTGGAAAAAGAACTGAATTAACTACGAATGGCAGCTACCTCTAAGGTGGTTGCCATTTTTATTAAGGGAGTTGGGGGACTTTGAGTTACGAATTTTACATTGCTCCAGAAGAGTATGAGATGGCAAAAGAGCGTGGGATAGAACCGACTTTGCTTGAAAAGCGTGTTCGCACATTAGCATGGACGAAGGAGAAGGCACTTGTTACTCCCCCTCAGCTTAAGAACAGAGTAGAGCGGAGATGGGTCGAAATGGCTGAACGAAATGGCATTTGCTACTCCACGTTCATGTACCGGGTGAATCAATTAGGTTGGGAACAGGAGCAAGCTGCAACAACGCCACTTGCTGATCGCCACGCCCAGGCGCGTAACGCTAGGGGCCAGCGTGTCAAGTACCCGGTTGAAATCTTGGAACAGGCCGCTCGGCAGGGCATCTCTTATAGCACCTTCCGCAGCCGTGTTATCCGGGGATGGACCTTGGAAGAAGCAGCAACCAAGCCGGTGATGAGCGCTTCTGAGATTGGGCAACAGACTGTAGAAAAATTGAGCATCAGACTGCTGAAGAGCTGAAGCAGAAAAGGAGATAGATGATGAGGAAATCTGAGCAAATCAAGGTTGAATTACAAGACTACTTGGTTGGTTACAGGGAACTTCCATTGGAAGGGCTACGGGTACGGCAAAAACGGCTTGGATATTAAGGTGCAACCATGATAGACAAGTATCCAATCCCAACAACATGTCCGTACTGTAACAGTCCTGTTATCTTAACCAGCAATGCGGTAATTTACGGCCGAGAATACGGCAACGGGCGTTGTTACAAATGCACTGCTTGCGATGCTTATGTTGGCGTTCATAATCAAACGACTATACCGCTTGGTCGATTAGCTAATCGTGAAATGCGGGAGTTAAAGATGAAATGCCATTCATTATTTGATCCAGTGTGGAAGTTGAACAAATCTATAAAGAGAGAATTTGCATACCGCTGTTTAGCTAATGCACTTGGGATACCAATGAACGAATGTCATTTTGGGTGGTTTGATCGAGATATGTTGCTTAAGGCTCTATTCGTTCTCGGTCAGACCGATTGGTACAAGGAATGAGTTATAAAGCACTTTGAACATGAGGGGTAGAATGATGAATTATGCTGTTCAGCAGTATAAAGGAATCGCACTTCAGATGATTAAGCGGAACTATACCGGTTACAAAGCCAAGCGTTATACGCTGGGCGGCACCAATCAAAATGTATGGATTCCGAATAAGCATCTGCTTGAGGATGGCACGATCAAGGAAGGCGAGAATCTGGATTATGTGTTCCGGAAGACCCTGCGCCAGCTTGAACTTGCCGGATACACAGGACCAATACCGGGGATAAAGCGCAGATCAGACATGGGGTTGAGCATAATGGACCGGACAAATTGAAAAGTTGAGAGTTCGGGCGAAGAGATTATTACCTTGGGATTGAAAGGAAGGGAAGACTTTGCACAACACATCAAATATTCGATATAAAACAGCCGCTTTTCTCTTTGCTGGAATTGGTGGAGCGACGGCTGGAGCCATGCGCTCAACAGTTGAATACGCGGGAAAAGTTTACAAATTCAAAGTGCTTTGCGCAATAGATAACGATCCGGTTGCATGTCGAAATCACGACCTTATCACGGGCGAAGAAACTTCGGTGTGCATGGACCTGTTCCAGCGCTGGCAATACGTAGCTTGGCACGGCAAGCAGCCACCGGAGGATTGGAGGGAAGCAACGCCTTGGGATATCTGGCTTGCATTCAAGGAGCAAGTTCCATTCTTCCTCTTCTTATCACCTCCCTGCAAGGGCCTGAGTGGTCTTCTTCCGTCCGATAAGGCAGCTTCAGATAAGTATCAGGCACTCAACTACCTAACCGTTCATGGTCTGGAGATCACCCTTCAGGCTTGTCTGGAGTATGGTGGTTCTATTCCGGCGGTCATCCAATTGGAGAATGTGCCTAGAATCACCAGCCGGGGCAAACCACTGCTACGCCAGATTGTAAAGATGCTGAAAAAATTCGGCTATGAAGTGAGCATACGGGCAGACCACAATTTGGGCACAATTGGAGGACTTGGACAAAGCCGTGTTCGTTTTCTCCTTATGGCTCGCGATCCGAAGCAAATTCCGAACACAATTTATTACCCGGACACCAAGCCCATGAAGAGTATAGGAGATGTCATCGGCTCCCTTCCGGCACCTGGAGATATTGTAGCGGGCGGACCATTACATCGGCTGCCCCGTCTTCAGTGGAAAACCTGGATGCGATTAGCTCTTATTCCGGCAGGAGGGGACTGGCGTGATCTGAACAAGGTCGATTATCAAAATCTGCGGGTAGTGCATGAACCCCGGCGCGGAGCGTGGGAGGTTGCTGATTGGGAAGAACCAAGCCGAGCAGTTACCAGCACAGCGGGTCCAGGACGTAGCAATGGAGTAACGGCCGTTTCTGATCCGCGATTGCAGATCAACGGGAATGGCAAGACCAACCTTTTCAGAATGCAGAACTATGAAGAATCAGCGACTTGCGTTACTGGAGCCATTGGGCAAAATCAAGGGGCAGGTTGTATAGCTGATCCTAAGTTACAGGAACGGGCAGGAAGGCATCCGGCAGCTTACAGAGTTGTTCGAGCGGATGAGGCCGCTCCGTGTGTGACGGGGACTAGGTTTGGTAGTGGCGCAATTGCAATTGCCGATCCAATGGTTAAAACAACGCTTCACCCGGACAGTTACGGCGTCCAAGAATGGGATGCGACGGCAAAAACTGTACGATCGGCAAACCGTATTATGCAGGCTGCTGGGAGTATTGCAGATCCACGGATATCAGCTCGCCCAGGACGTTATACGGATAAATTCCGGATGCAGGCAACAGATGAACCGGCAGCTACGGTGACAGGTGTGACGGACGTTCAGAGCGGAGCGCAGCTCATCGCTGACCCCATCATCGTTGACCCCAAAGTGAAAAAGCCTTATCACAATGGGACTTATAAAGTATCCGTTTGGTCTGAAGCTTCTCCAACTGTAACAACAGGTAGTGTTTCTGCCGGAAGCGGGAAGGTGATTAGCGATCCACGTATCAAGTCCGCGCCGCGTGCCGACACGATGGGAGCACAAGCTTGGGATCATTTTGGGAAGACGATAACGGGAAGCATGGATGTTCATGCTGGTGCGGCAGCTATTGCTGATCCCCGTATTCCGGAAGATAGTGAAGCCGGGGTTTGGGTGATAATTGCCCAGGATGGCACATGGCACCGACCACTGACAACCTACGAATTGGCGATGCTGCAAAGCTTCCCCTCACATCTTCCTGATGGTCGCCCTTTTCAACTTGAAGGTTGCAGCGATGCGAAAGCCCGCGAGTACATCGGCAATGCTGTGCCCCGAGATGCAGAGGAAGAGATGGGTGACGTCATTCTCCTAGCAGGAGCTGAGGCAGAGGCTGGAATAGGGTTCACGTTGAGTTTGAATCCGGTTTGGGTGTCTCCAGATGAAGAGGAACACTCGGCGGTACTGCAATGATTGCCCGGACTGCTCAATTGTTCGGAAAGAGGGAGCAGCGTTCTGGCCCCAGGAATCAAATTCGTGAGAGAGGTTGTTTTCATGGATAGTTTACATGAACGAAAGATAGAGGGATACACCGCCATTGGTTATGAAGTTATTGCAGATGATGGTTGTACTGCAACACTGGCCTATGTTCCCCACAGTCGAGAGTATGTAAAGCTGGCTGAAATCGAAGCCGGGAAGACGAAGGGGAGCATGATGTTATCCATTAAAGAACTCAGCAATTTAAGTAGTCGGTTAGGGAAACCTAAGAATCGAAAAAGGAAGGTTTAAAGGTATCAAGCATGGACATACCGGGAGTTGTTTCAATCCCGGTATGTCCTATTTTTATAAACACTCATAGAAAGGGAGATAGGATATGACAGAAGGAGTAAAAGTAGTTTTAAACCCCGATCAAAAGGCAGTAGCGCTTAAGACGATGAAGGACATGCTTTTTGCAGTTAAGCAGCTTCATGACTGGATTAGTGAGGATGGTTTGACTGAGGAGATGGCTGGAATCTTGCCAAGCTTGATTGAAAGCCATTTCGTTGACATTGCCAAACAATTGAACTATGAAAGTGTACTGACCAAAGAAAAGGAAGAGCGGCATCAGCAAATCAGAGAGGCGAATACTCGCATACGAGAGTTGGAAAAGCAATTGGGCGAGAGTAAGCCGATTGGTGGGTTGAAGGAGCAACTTCGATTCTTAGCCAGTACCGTCTCTGATTGGTGGAACAAATACGGATTTCATCATGTATCGGAGGAGAGCTTTACAGAATACGGTCATTATACCGCTAAATTTTGCTTCATGTTGGACCATATCTCGATGTTTAGCGATACGCCAGAAACTGACAAAAGGACTTGGCGGGAGCGTATTCAAGAATTGATCGCTGAAGGGTGGGACATTATCTTCACTGATGGCAAACGTAGCCCGCAGCTTGTAGACAATGACAATAATCGTTCCAGATTAGTGAATCTGATTCAATCCCGGTTCCCTTCCGCGAAAATCATTAGAACAAGAAATTGGCGGACTGATGATGAGAAAGTGTTCATCTACCGCGATATAGAAGTATATATTTACGATCTCCGAGATATACCGGAGCCGGAAATGATGGGAGCTGAATAAATCAGATGGATGGATTGATTATCAAGCCGAACTGGGCTGATCTGATTTTATCCGGAGTAAAGAGCTGGGAGATACGCGGTAGTCGGACGAATAAGCGTGGGACGATAGGCATAATTAAGAGCGGAAGTGGACTTGTGTACGGCACAGTGGAACTGGTAGGTTATGTACCGCTGACCATGTATGCGTGGGATGCCAATAAGGAAAAGCATCACGTAGCCTATGCAGATGTAAATTACAAGACACCCTATGCTTGGGTTATGCAAAAACCGACTATTTACCCCGAACCGATACCGTACAACCATCCGAAGGGGGCGGTGATATGGGTTAAGCTTCCAGGAACATTGAAGCGTCACGGTCATTTGGGGTAATTGGCCGTTAGTCATAGGCAGCGGCCGAATAATTCTAACAAATTAGGACTGGATGAGTGAGGTCGCTTCTAATACGTCCCTAAGAGGACTTTGAATCGAGTTGTGATCTGAGATCATCGCCCAAATAGGTTGCAGGAAATAAACCCTCTTTTGTCGAATAACAGTAAATGGTTTTTTTGTATATTTGTATATTGAGAGTGCCGATTCAGTCACTAGTAGCATCTTCTGGAGCCAATTTCTTCGATTGGGAGGATACTTAATGAATAAAGGAGCAATTATTGATGAAACGGGTAGCTACCGGTATTTGTTATGGAGAACATGGGATGAAAATCTGCCAAAAGTTTTATTTATCATGCTGAACCCAAGTACGGCTGATGAAAACGAAGATGATCCAACTATTTGTCGTTGCATCGGATTTGCAAAGAAATGGGGATATGGTAGTTTGGAAGTTGTAAATCTGTTTGCGTATCGAGCAACTGATCCAGATGAACTAAAAGTATGTAATGATCCTGTCGGCCCGGAGAATGATGTTCATATTATAGAGGCGATAAAAAGGACAGGGCTTGTTGTAGCTGCATGGGGCGTAAAGGGAAGGCTTAACCGACGAGATAAATCTATAATGAAGCTTCTCTCCCCAGTTTCATTAAATTGTTTGGCTGTGACAAAAGAGGGACATCCGAGACATCCATTATATGTAAAATCTGATAGAAATCTCGTAAGATATGTGGGTAGATAGGTGAGCTGTCCCCATTTGAAATTCTTTATGCAATGCTAGCGGCGATGACGGTTAGCCCAGGGCCTTGGATCTACCGATGCGATCAGCCGACATGCGGAGAATTTAGCGATTTGGAATACTGACAGGGAGGCTGAGCTGGAAGAGCAGTCCAAACTGCTGGATTTGGCGATGGGGAGGCTGAAGAAGGCCGGGCGGGAGATCATTTAATGACATATCTGGATTATGAGGACGAATATGATTAAATCTTATGCGGGGAGTTCGGGATGAGTGGTCGGAAATCGGTACGTGAAGTCATAGGTAATTTATGCGTTGGTGTGTGCGCTAGGGCTGGAAGTATTGATAGATTTGTAATTGACTGGCGAAAGCCAGTTTTTTTATTTTAGAAATAGGCTCATCTACGCCTACATAAAGGGGAGATTTATTATGAAAAAGAAAATGCTCGATCCTGTTGGTGTT
>NZ_JAHCMB010000125.1 GCF_019904155.1 Paenibacillus sinensis | reverse complement strand
GAACTAGCGGTGCTTTGCCCGATTTATTGATGGGATTGAGTTATCACAAAGTTATTGGCAACATCTACGAAAACCCGGAGTTATTGGAGAGATGAAGACATGGAACATAAACTGAACCTCACGGCCCTGCTGGAGCATGTGGACCCGTCCTTCCTGAATTATCAGGAATGGGTCAACGTCGGCATGGCGCTGAAATACGAAGGTTACACGGCAGCCGATTGGGACGAATGGAGCCGGCGGGACCCCGGCAGGTATCATCCCGGGGAGTGCTTCAAGAAGTGGACTTCGTTCGAAGGTTCCGGCAATCCGGTGACGGGCGCCACGATTACGCAGCTCGCCAAGGATAACGGCTGGCTGCCGCGATCCGCTTACGAGCGGGAGGATCACCACGAACTCGGCTGGGACGACGAGATTTCCGGCGGGGCCGGCGATTATGTCGTCGTGGACAAGAACTGGATTGAAGGTAAAGAGATCCACGAACCGGCTGACTGGAACCCAGTACAGCAGATAACAACGTATTTAAGTGCTCTGTTTGAAGCATCGGAGCAAGTCGGTTATGTCGTAGACACTTGGCAAAATGACGAAGGCAAGTATTTACCCACAAAGGGGGCTTGGGACCGTACAGCCGGAGAGCTGATCCAGCGGCTGAACCAGTGCGGTGGTGACATCGGCTCCGTGCTGGGTGACTACGATCCGGAGGCAGGGGCCTGGATTCGGTTTAACCCTCTGGATGGCCGCGGCGTGAAAAATGAGAATGTGACCGAGTTCCGGTATGCGCTCGTTGAAAGCGACACGATGGAGATCGAAAAGCAGAATGCCATCATGCGCGAGCTCGAGCTGCCGATCGCCGTCATGGTTTACAGCGGCGGGAAGAGCCTACACGCTATCGTTCGAGTTGAGGCAGCCAATTACGACGAGTACCGCAAGCGGGTCGATTACCTCTATGACATCTGTCGGCGGAATGGCCTGTTGATCGACCGGCAGAACCGGAACCCTTCCCGGCTGTCGCGGCTCCCTGGCGTCGAGCGCAAGGGGAAGAAGCAGTTCATCGTGGACACGAATATCGGGAAAGCATCATGGGCGGAATGGCATGAGTGGATTGAGGGCGTCAATGACGATCTGCCGGACCCGGAAGGGTTGACAGATTCATGGGATAACATGCCGGCACTCTCGCCTCCTTTGATCCATGGCCTGCTGCGGCAGGGGCATAAGATGCTGATGGCCGGGCCGTCAAAGGCGGGAAAGTCCTTCTCGCTGATCGAGTTGGTCATAGCGATCGCTGAGGGTATCAAGTGGCTAGCCTGGCAGTGTGAGCGGGGGAAGGTGCTGTACGTCAACCTGGAGCTTGACCGGGCTAGCTGTCTGCACCGCTTCAAGGATGTGTACACGGCACTCGGGATTCCACCACAATACATCAGTAATATCGACATCTGGAACCTGCGGGGCAAGTCGGTACCGATGGATAAGCTGGCTCCGAAGCTGATCCGGCGGGCGGCCAAGAAAAACTATATTGCCGTTATTATCGATCCAATTTACAAGGTGCTCACCGGCGATGAAAACAGCGCCGACCAAATGGCGCACTTCACGAACCAATTCGATAAGATTGCGACGGAGCTCGGGGCCAGCGTCATCTACTGTCATCATCACAGTAAAGGCGCTCAAGGTGGCAAAAAGTCCATGGACCGAGCATCCGGCAGCGGTGTATTCGCCCGCGATCCGGACGCATTGATCGACCTAGTCGAACTGGAGATCACCGAAGCCCTGCTGAAGCAGGAGGAGAACAAGGCTGTCTGCACGGTGTACGAGCGGTTGTTCCGGCAGTTCAATCCAACCTATCTGGAGGCGCACGTCTCCCAGGACGATCTGCTGAGCAAGGCCGTGATGGAGGAGCATGCCAAGCGTGGGCTGGCAGCTCAGGCTGTCTACGTGCAGACGGAGCTGGATAAGGCGCTGAAGGCCGTCCGCATTCGCTCCGCCTGGCGCGTGGAGGGCACACTGCGGGAGTATCCCAAGTTTGATCCGGTCAATATGTGGTTTGCCTATCCGGTCCATCGGGTGGATGACGTGGGCAGCCTGAAGGATATCGATCCCGAAGGAGAGTCCTTCAAACCGCCTTGGCAGAAAGCGACGAGCAAGCGGAAGGAAAAGGCGGGGGAGGAGCGCCGGAGCAAGGCGGATGAGTTTGAGGCGGCGGTAAATAACTGTTTGATGGGATCAGCTCCTACAAAAAAAGATGTTGCTGAGTATATGGGCGTTTCGGAAAAGACGGTCGCTCGATACATGAAGGAGCACGGCGGCTTCATCTACGATGCGAACAACGGATATGTAATCATCGAAAAGGAGGGCGGCGGCCAAAATGAAAGTTGACAAACTTATTGAGATTCTATCTGAACTCCCTCAAAATCAAGAACTAAAAATTGTCGGTATTGTTAATGCAGATGAACTTCCAAAGGGCGATGAATGGTCCGAGGATGAGGACATCCGAGATGTCGAAAGCAATGAATTTGATGTCTTTCAAGAAGACGGAGGGAACCTAGTCATTCAATTTTTCATGAATTAACAAGGTGCGGACAATAGACAAAATTATGGTCTTGTCCTGCGTCTAGTGGTAGACAAAAGCATTGATTTCGCATGTCTATACCCTGTGGACACCACCATACACGTCATTTGTCCGGGGGGGTACTCCCGACACCACTTATTATAAATAATAAGGGATAAAGGGAGGGGGTAGGCTTTCGCCCCCTTCCCTTCAACCCAATCACATTTATAAAACGCGCAAAAAATATAAAAGGATAAAAATGGAAGGTGATAGGATGCCGACGACTGAATTCTTCATGCCGATGAAAAAGCCGCCAACGATCACCCACCAGCAGAAGCAGGTTACGGTGGTAAACGGTAAGCCAGTCTTCTACGAGCCGGATGCCCTGAAGGCGGCGCGTGCGCTGTTGATGGCCCACCTTGGGCAGCATGTACCGTCGCGGAGGTATACCGGTCCGGTGCGGCTACTGGTGAAGTGGTGCTTCCCGATGAGCGGCAAACACCAGGACGGAGAGTACAAGACGACCAAACCGGATATCGATAACAGCCAGAAACTGCTGTTCGACTGCATGACGGCCTGCGGCTTCTGGCGGGATGACGCGCTGGTGGTCAGCCTGATCGCCGAGAAGTTTTGGGCCAAGCTTCCCGGCATCTACATCCGGATCGAGGAGCTGTAGGGCCATGGACTACGGAGCGTTTTTCGCAGATGTCCAGGCGTGGATCGGACAGGCCAATCAGGCAGCAGCCCGCTTCGGGATGGAGAGCCCGGCGTTCTGGCAGTGGGCGGCCGACTCCACCGGGGCGATGTGTCGGAAATATAACGACCATCGGCTGGCGATCAAGCAAATGATGATGCTCGTGGAGTGGCTGGAAGAAGTCTACGAAGGCAGGAAAAATCCATGAATACTCAGATCGACTTTAATCCTAACCTGGGTTACTTAGACGAAGTCATTGAGCAGCATAAAAAACTGGTACACTCTATCGCCCAACGGTACCGGCGCCGTTGCAACGCCAACATTGCGTATGAAGATCTGATTAGTGAGGGCGTAATCGGGCTGATGCAGGCGTTCCGCCGCTTCGATCCGGATGGATACGGCGGTAAACCGGTAAAGTTTTCAACCTATGCGGGTTCATACATCCAGGGGATGATGCAGCAATTGCTAGAGCGGCACTCTTCCAGCGTTAGAACTCCACGAGCGCTTTATTATGCAGCAGGCAAGATCATACGCTCCGACGAGGAAGAGCCGGCGGAGATTGCAGCAGAACTCCAGATGGACCCGAAGTTGGTGGAAGAGGCGCTTGCGTATCTGCAGGCCGGTAGTGTTCGATCTCTGGATCAGGCCGTGAGTCTCGATGGAGAGACAGACCTAACTTTGATGGACACACTTGGCAAAGAAGATGACCAGACGGAAGTTTTGATTGAGGAGTTCAAGTCGTTTCTTGACGATCGGGATTATGCTATTTTCTCCCTACTTCTCCGTGGCGAAGGGCAGCCTGAAATCGCCGCAGCCTTGAATATATCGCAGTCCTATGTCAGTCGTTTGTTGACGCTAATCAAAGATAAATTGCAACGCTATATTCAAAATCCAGAAAGCGAGGAATGGAAGATGAGCAACGAAACAAGAAGAGGACGACCGCCTGGCGGTGCGGTAACGCTGCTGGATGGGGTTGAGTGGTATGCTCCTGAACTTTCGCCTAGTATCCCACAGTGCGGACTCAATTCGCTGGGGATGAGTATCAACAAGGAGGCTGCAACGCTTTTGAACCTTAACGCAGGGGATTTTGTTCAAATTGGCTTTAACTCCAAACTGATGCGCTTGGTTATCCAGAAGGCTATTGATAATGCCAGTGGCTCCAAAGTCATGTCCACGTCTGGCAAGAACGGAGCAGTGGCCACGAACAACAAAGCGATAGCTCGCTGGATAAATCATAGAAGGATCGCTAAGAAGCGGTATGAGCTACAAGTAGACGGATTAACTGGCATTCATTTTCTCCAAGTGGAGATTGAGAAGGAGGTTTGAAATGGCAAAACTCACGAAGAAGCGGATTGAAACGCTGAAGACCATTGAGCAGTTCATCGCCAGTAACGGGTATCCACCTAGCGTTCGCCAATTGGCGTTGAAGCTGGGGCTCTCGTCATCGTCCACGGTTCAGAACCGGATCGACGCTCTGTGTGATCTTGGCTATCTTGGCAAAGACCCGAATCAGCCGCGGACGCTCCGGGTTCTGCGAGGTTCCGACGGAAAGGCGGTGCAAGGATGACAGAAGGAAAAGTTACCTTAACGCCGGAGCGCATTGAAAAGATCAAAGATCGTTTGAAGGAGCGACAGGCCAGACGCGGATGGCTGGAACGAGAGGAAGCGGAGCTCATGGAGGCGTTGGATGCTCTGGAATAGGCACGGGAAGCGCTTGGCCAGTCGAAAGTACATTTACTCGCCACAATCCGGAACGAGCAGATCAAGAATGAACGATTGAGGGATCGATTAGCCGAGGCACAGCAGACCATAGCCCGGCAACGGGATGCGCTGGAGTTTTACGCAAAGATGGAGCTTAGATGCACACCTATCTTCGTTGATGGTGGAGATAGAGCCCGGGCAGCCCTTGGGGAAGGAGATAGCGAGTCATGACCATTGATGCTTACAAAGCTTCACGCACCCTTCTGGAGATCGTTCAGGGCACCAAGTCAGATTTCGAGAAGGCCATCCAAGACGAACAGTATTATTCCGACGAGTGCACGGATCTGGTCCACGCGCTGGAGCTGCTTCGACTCACACCCCGGCAACGGCTTGAAATCGGCTCCCAGCTCGGCGTTGCCCGTTGGAACCGAAGAAAGGCTAAGGAGGACAAGGAGTTGCTTCAGCCTTTGGCAGAATATCTACGCCGGCAGAAGGGAATGGCCGGTGAGCTGAGCGGAATCGTCGAGCGGATCGAGGAGATTCAACGTCAGCAGGCCGCGCGGGTGTACAGCCCCAAGGTCCGCAAGGACATTGCCGCGATATTTGCTCATCGGTCCCGGGAGGAGACGGCAGCGGCTGTCGGCTATGTTCGGAGGGCCCGGCATGTCCGGAGCAATCTGGTATGAGCAGAGATCGAACCCGGACACCGATTCCGCGCCGGGACATTGAGCATGAGGCTGCTATGGGGCCCGGCCAAGTCGTTGAATATACACTTTCACCGGAGGAGCTGGCGGAGATCCGGGCCAAGTACCCGGCTACACCACGGGACAAGAAGTTCAAACCGCCGATTGAGATTAAGACCAAACCCAAGGAGGGACTAAACGATATGGCCAAATTTACGATGACCGAAACTGAATATAAAAAGTTGATCGCAGACGGAAAGACCAAGGAGCAGATCGCTAAGGAGCAGGGCGTTACGGTGCAGGCGATCGATTACCACATCAAGCGGTGGGCGAAGGAGGATGCGGGAAAGTCGCCGGAATCTCGCCCGGTGACGGAGCCAGAGCCGGAGCTGTTGGACAAAGCTGAAAAAGACTATCGCAAGACGGAAACGATCGGAGAGCTTGTCTACCATGAGGAGCACGGCGTCGGCCGAATCATTCCAATGTGCGACGGTACCTACGGCATGGAGACAGGAGTCACATTTTTCGATAAAAGCCGGGTGGACTGCTACATCGGGATTGATGGCCTGGATTGGCGGGATCTGATGCCAATCGAAGTTGGAATCGAGCGGTTGACGCGGGAGCGGAGCGTGTTGGCTGCTGAAACACAGCGGCTAAATGACGAAGTCGAGCACTGGACAGCTCAGGCTACCGAGACGGTAGCGCTGTCCGGCCAAGCCAGCGAGCACCTTCAGGCGGAGATCAAGCGGATGACTGCCGAGCGGGACGAGCTTCTGAGTCATATCGCTGAGCTGGAAACTGAGCAGGTACCCGTTACCGCGTCGCTGATCGGCGATCCCGTGAACCACCCAGCGCATTACACTGCCGGAGCCATTGAGTGCATCGATGCGATCGAGGCGGCCACGGCCCAGCTATCCGGCAAGGAGGCTTACAGTACTGGCCAGGTGATCAAATACATCTGGCGCTGGCGGATGAAGGGCGGCGCCGAGGATCTGCAGAAAGCCCGCTGGTATCTGGATCGGCTGATCGGAGCGGCGGGGTTGGAGATAGCGAAGGAAGCTTGAAGGGAGCTGACATCATGGGGGTAACATGGATCGAGGACCTGATCAAACAATATTCAACCGAGACTCATACCCTTGAGCGGTACCGGGATTCCCTGGATACAGGTAACACGGCTGGCGCTGAGGAAGCACAGACGGTCTCCGGCATGCTGGCAGACATGCGGTATGCCTTAACCTGGATGCGGCGCGGCAGGCGCCCAGGAAGCCGCCGAGGAGCAGAGAGGACAGATGTGTACCGGCAGCGTGCCATCTTCGTACAGATCACCGGCAGCAAGATGACAGATACCGAGCGGTTGAAGATGGTCGAGGCGCTGCTGGCGCTTAGTGACCGGGAGCGAACATGTTTTCTGCTTCACATGGCACAAGGCTTGACTTTGCAGGAGATTTCACATAAGCTTGGGGTATCTCGGGCGTCGGTTCAGGACTATGTGAACCGTGCCAAATGCAAAATTAAGCAAGATTTCTTGTAGGCTTGCCCTACAGATTGCCCTACACTGAGCCATACAACATGCAGTGCTATAAGTCTGTCAATAACCGAGTCCTCCATTACGGAGGGCTCTTTTTTGCGTTTCAAGAAAGGAGGCAGTCCCGATGGCAAAGGGTAAATATCACGATTGGCTCACGCCAGAGGGGCTGCTTCGCCTCGAAGGTTGGGCCAGAGACGGACTGACGGACGATCAGATCGCAGGCAATATGGGCGTGAATGTCGCTACACTGTACCGCTACAAGCAAGACTACTGCGAGATTCGCGAGGCCTTAAAAAAGGGCAAAGAGATCGTCGATATAGCCGTTGAGAACGCGCTGCTGAAGCGTGCGCTAGGATACGCCTACGACGAGGTGACCCGGGAGCCTGGAACTGTCGAGGACGAAGAGACCGGCGAGCAGATCGTTGTCATGGCTGAAACCAAGCGCGTGACCAAGGAAGTCCAGGGCGACACTACCGCACAGATCTTCTGGCTCAAGAACCGGCGCCCGGATAAGTGGCGCGACAAGCAGGACGTGGAGCATAGCGGCAGCATCGAGACAACCAATCCCTTCGCCGGCCTGACAACGGATGAGCTCAGGAAGCTGATCGACAGTGGATAAGGCAGCCATAATTCGCGGTGCCCGTATCGAGCTGGCCCGCAGGGAGTTCTTCACCTTCTGCCAAACGATGGCGCCGGACTTCTACCGCTCCGATCGGCAGTATCTCGGGGAGCTCTGCCACGAGATGCAGGATTTCTACGAGTCAGACGATGACATCCTGATTGTCAATGAGCCGCCACGCCACGGTAAAAGCCGCACGGCGTCGATGTTCGCGCAGTGGGTCCTGGGCAAGAACCGCAGTGAGAAGGTCATGACCGGCTCCTACAACGAGACGCTATCCACGACGTTCAGTAAGGCTGTGCGCGACGGTATCAATACCCTGAAGGCTGACAAGGACCGCATCGTGTACAGCGACATCTTTCCCGCGACACGGATCAAGCGTGGGGACAGCGCCATGAACCTCTGGAGCCTGGAGGGCGGCTATAATAACTACCTGGCGACGTCTCCCACAGGCACGGCGACCGGCTTCGGCGCTACGATCCTGATGATCGACGATTTGATTAAAAATGCCGAGGAAGCCAACAACGCGAACACGCTGGAGAAGCAGTGGGAATGGTTCACCAACACAATGCTGAGCCGTTTGGAGGAAGGCGGCAAGATCATTATCATCATGACCCGCTGGGCTACAGGAGACCTGGCAGGCCGGGCGCTGGAGCATTTTTCCGAGGAAAAGAAGAAAGTCCGGCTTCTGACCATGAAGGCGCTCCAGGATGACGGGACCATGCTGTGCCCGGATATCCTCTCCCGTGAGAGCTACGACATGAAGGTGAGAGCCATGGGCGAAGACATTGCCAGCGCAAACTACCAGCAGATTCCCATCGACATCAAGGGCAAGCTGTATAGCAGCTTCAAGACCTACGAGCGGCTGCCGGAAGATCAGCACGGAGAACCGCTGTGGTCCGGCATATACGCCTACTGCGACAGCGCAGACGAGGGCGACGATTACCTGTGCAATATCATCTGGGGCGTGTATGCCAAAGAGGCGTACGTCCTGGATGTCATATATACCAAGCAGCCAATGGAAATCACGGAGCCCGCGACCGCGCAGGCTCTTTTTGCGTTCAAGGTGAACAAGTCCCGGATCGAGTCCAACAACGGCGGCCGGGCGTTCGCGCGGAACATCAAGCGGATTCTGGACACGGAGCTTAAGAGCAACCGGACGGATGTGAGCTGGTTCCACCAGTCGAAGAACAAGACGGCCCGCATCGTCAGCAACGCGACGTGGGTCATGCAGCACGTCTACTTCCCCCTCAACTGGCGGGACCGCTGGCCGGACTACTACAAGGCCATGACGTCGTACCAGCGGGAAGGCAAGAACGCGCATGACGATGCGCCAGACGCCACAACAGGCCTGGCCGAAACGATGTTCCTGTTAGGGGGTTAAGAGAGTGGGGTGGTTTAAGAATATGGTCATGAAGATGCTGAGGATCACGCCAGCGCCGACCAGCCAGGTCATTACGATCCAAGAGCCGTTCAGCTATCAGGCGAACGTGCTACGGAATCGGATCTGGTATCGCGGCGATCCGTCGGAACTGGACCAGTTTTATAAGCAGACGGTGACGGACAGTGTAAGCCGATCGCGCTTCTGGGCGGCCGTCCCCAGCGTAGGCCTGGGCATCCGGAAGATACACTCAGGGCTGCCGGCTATGGTCGCTGATCGGCTGGCTGACATCGTCGTCGCTGATCTGGACGCTATCAGTTTGCAGACTGAGGCGGCGACAGCACAGTGGGAAGAGATTGCCGAGGACAACGACTTCCCGGAGCTCTTGAGCGGCGCTGTAGTGGACACGCTGGCGGTCGGTGACGGGGCGTTTAAGATCACCGTCGATCCAGAGATCAGCGATTATCCGCTGATTGAGTTTTATTCCGGGGATCAAGTGGAGTATAAGCGACAGCGCGGCCGGCTGCAGGAGGTCGTATTCTACACAGACTACTGCATCGAGAAGCGCGACTATCGGCTGGAAGAGACATTCGGGCTCGGTTATATCAAGACGCGGCTGCTGAACGCCTACGGCAAGGAAGTACCGCTGTCCACGGTCCCTGAGACGGCTTCGCTGGCCCCGGAGATTACGTTTGACGGCGAGTTTCTCATGGCTGTGCCGCTGATGGTGTTCAAGTCAACCAAATGGCCCGGCCGGGGCAAGAGCCTGTATGACAGCAAGGCCGATTCGTTTGACGCCCTGGATGAGGTAGTGTCCCAATGGCTTGATGCGATCAGGGCCGGGAGGGTACAGAAGTACATTCCAGAGGACATGATCCCGCACAATCCCGAGACTGGCGAGCTACTGCGGCCTAACCCGTTTGATAATCAGTTCATTCGGATTGGCTCTATCATGGCCGAGGATGCCAAGGGCCAGATTAACACAGTACAGCCGCAGATCCTCTATGAGGCGTTCGTGGCCAGCTATGCGTCAGCCATAGACATGTGCTTGCAGGGCATCATCAGCCCATCGACGCTCGGTATCGACCTAAAGAAGATGGACAACGCCGAGGCACAGCGCGAGAAGGAGAAGGCGACGCTGTACACCCGGGGTAAGATCGTGGACCGGCTGAACGAGGTCATCCCTGAGCTAGTGGAGACGGTGCTTAAGGTTTATGACACACTTCAAGCTCGCCGTCTGGCTGAGTACGAGGCAAGCGTGTCCTTCGGTGAGTACGCCTCTCCATCGTTTGATGCCGTAGTTGAGACGGTAGGTAAGGCCCGGACATTCGGTGTCATGAGCCTAGAACGAGCCGTCGAGGAGATGTACGGCGACACCTGGACGGATGATGAAAAGGCCGAAGAGGTTGCCAGGCTGAGAGCAGAACAGGGCGGATTTATGGATGAGCCAGCAGTCAATCGTGATGCCCCGCCTAATGAGGATGGCACAGGGGACGGTACAGCATGAAGCGGGCCTATGACCTTCGCGGGATATTCGCGCAGATGGAGATCGACCTGGTCGCATCGATGAATCGAAACCTGACCCGTCACGAGAATGAGGAGAAGAAGGAAGGCTTCGAGTGGCCACAGTGGCAGCAGAAGAAGCTGGAGGACCTGAGAACGTACCTGAAAGAGGCCGATCGAATTGTCAGCAAGGCGATGCCTGAAGCCGAGGAGCTCGTGAAGGAAGAAGTGAAGACTGGTTTCTTCTCCGGCATCAAACGGGCTGCGAAGGCGCTGATCGGCAAGGTATTGCCTCGTAAAGTGGAAGTGGCGAGCGAGGATGATGGGAACTTTTTCAAAGCCAACGAGCACCGGATCAACGCTCTGGCTGAAGCTGCCCAGGGAGAGATCCGGCAGGCACGAGCGGCGATCCTACGGCAAGTGGACGACGTCTTCCGGCAAACCATCTTCAAGAGCCAAGTTTATTTAAACAGCGGCGCCGTCTCGCTCAACCAGGCGATCGACATGGCGACGTTTGACTTCCTCAACAAAGGCATCGACAGCATCCAATTTTCCAATGGCCGCCGAATGAATATAGCCTCTTACGCGGAAATGTCGCTTCGGACGTCATCTCAGCGGGCTGTATTTGCGGGAGAGGGCGCTAAGCGGAATCAACTCGGCATTCGGACGGTCGTCGTGTCGGCCCATAATAACTGCTCGGAGCTCTGCTTGCCTTGGCAGGGCAAGGTGTACATCGATGACGTGTACAGCGGGGGCACGGCTGCAGATGGCTCGTATCCACTACTGAGCAAGGCGATGGCAGGCGGCTTGTTTCATCCGAATTGCCGCCACAATATGACGACCTTTGTCCCGGGACAGAGCCGGCTTCCGCAGCCTGTGGACAACAAGGAGGCACTGGCCAACTACAAGGCAGAGCAAAAGCAGAGGTACATGGAGCGGCAGATACGGCGGTACAAGCGGCGCGAGGCAGGCAGTGTGGACCCGACTAACAAAGCAGCAGCAGCGGCTAAGGTGAAGGAATGGCAGGGCCGAATGCGGGATCACCTCAAGGCGAATCCGCAGCTTCGCCGGGATTACAGCCGAGAAAAATTTAAGATTCCAGTGTAATAGGGCCATGGCTGAGACTGCCGTGGCCCTAACTTGTACTCAGGCCGGAGTATATCGGCCCGCTCCCTTAGCTGGAGAGCAGCTATAAAAATCTATGGAGGTCGAGATAAATGGATTGGTTGAAGAAGTTGCTGAAGGACGCTGGTTTTGATGAGTCGAAGGCTGACGGCTTGATTGACGATGTGAATAAGGAACTACCGAAGCATTTTGTTCCGAAGTCACAGTATAACGATCTGACGGAGCAGCGGAAGAAGCTGGAGAAGGACGTATCGGACCGCGACAAGCAGATTGAGGATCTGGGCAAGGCAGCCGGCGCCAGCGAGGACATGAAGAAGCAGATCGAGACTCTTCAGGCAGAGAATAAGACGGCTGCTGACAAGTATGCTGCCGATCTGAAGGACATGGCCCTGACCAGTGCAATCAAGACGGCGCTGAACGGCAAGGTGCACGATGAGGGACTTGTGTCAGGGCTGTTTGACCGCACAAAGCTCGTCGTGGATGGCGATAAGGTCGTCGGCCTGGACGAGCAACTGAAGGGCCTGCAGGAGTCCAAGGCGTTTCTGTTCAAGCCGGAAGACAAAGGTGGCGCAGGTGGAACTGGAGGCTTCCGTGTAGGCGGTGGAGGCGGTCAGGGCGGTGCTGGATCGGCGACGAATGAGCAGCTGGCCAGTATTTTCGGCGTGGCTGATAGCAAGTAATCATGAATAAGGAGAGATGAAATCATGCCTTACAACTATGTGGACAGTTTTCAGACGGTCCTGCAACAGAAGTACACAAAGGAACTGACGTCGAGCGGATTGACGACGGAAAATGCGATGTTTGTCAATGCCAAGACGATTAAGATTCCGCGCCTGGATGTGGCAGGCTATAAGAATCACAGCCGTACAGGCGGATGGAACCGGCAGGCGGCCAGCAATGACTTCGAGCTGAAGGTGCTGACGTTTGACCGTGACGTGGAATTCTATGTGGACGCCATGGATGTGGACGAAACGAATCAGATTGTATCCGCTGCTAACCTGACCAACGTCTTTGAGACGGAGCAGGCTATCCCGGAGCTTGACAAGTACCGTTACAGCAAAATCTATGCGGATTATGTGGCATTGGGGAAAACGCCGGATACGACAGTAATTACGGCCGCTAATGCACTTCAGACGTTTGATCAGCTCATGGAGAACATGGACGAAGCGGAAATCCCGCTCGAAGGGCGCATTCTGTACGTGACACCAGCCATCTACAAGCTTCTGAAACAAGCTGAGGAAGTGCAGCGGTTTATCAGCGTCCAGTCCAATAACGGGACAGTTGATCGATCCGTCCGCAAGCTGGATGACGTGACACTGGTTCAAGTGCCTTCGAGTCGTTTGAAGACGGCATATGACTTCACCAGCGGCGCGGTTCCTGGTGTCGGTGCTAAGCAGATCAATATGATCCTGGTTCATCCGCACTGCGTCCTTGCGCCGATCAAGCACACGGCAATCTACCTGTGGGAACCAGGAACCCATACCGGCGGCGATGGATTCTTGTATCAAAACCGCCGGTATACGGATCTGTTCCTCATCGAGCGCAAGGCTGCGGCGATCCAGATCAATGTAGCGCCCTAATTAAGAAAGGAGAATGATCATGCTGTATGCAGTTAAAGGTAATACCCAGCTGAAGATCGAAGAAGCGGAGCGTTCCGACTACCTGAAGCTGGGATATGACATCGCAGAAGTTGACGGCGAAGCGCTGAAGACGGTAGAAACATCCCCGTCTAAGTCGGTGTCCTATGCCGAGCATCAGAAAGCGCTCGACGAGATCGAGTCCCTGAAGGCACAGCTTGCAGGCGCAGATACCAAAGCAGCAGGCAAGTCAAAGGCTATTAAAGCTGACGGCGAACCTGCTGTCGAGTAGGTGAGCCTATGGCCTATGCCACGGTAGCGGACTACGAACTGTACGGCAGCGGGCAGATCCCTGTGGAGCAGCTTCCTGCGGCACTGGAGCGGGCCAGCGATCAGATCGACACGCTGACATATAACCGGATCGCTGCCCGTGGCTTCGAGGCACTGACGCCGTTTCAGGCCGATAAAGTGATCAAGGCCGTATGCCAGCAGGCGGACTTTTACTATACCTACGGCGACTATATCAACAGTCCGCTATCCGGGTACTCCGCAGGCAGCGTATCAGTGTCATTCCAGGCGGCTACAGGAGCGGGTGGAGTGCAGACGACGCAAAGTGTGACAAGCCTGCTAGCGCTGACAGGGCTGACGACAAGGGGGCTGTGCTAATGCGTGGCAAACTGCCTTATCCCCGCTGGATCAACAATGCGACGGTTCAGGTGTTTCAGACGGAGACGTCTGAAGACGGAGAACCGGTTGAGACACTACTGTACGATGGTCCGGCCAACTATGACGAGAAGTCCAAGCAGGTCCTAGACGCGGAGCGCCGCCTGGTGCGGCTCAGCGGTAAAGTAATTATCGAAGGCGACATTGCCCCCGGTCAGCAGATCGAGGGGCTTATTCGCGTCTCCGGCGATGAGCGGACTATCTTTCGGACGGAGCGGCCGCGTAACCCGGACGGCAGCATCTTTTCGACGGAACTGGAGCTGAAGTAGATGGTTAAGGTAAAAACCACGATGAATCCACGCGCCATGTCCAAGTTCCGGACGTCTCCTGAGAGGGCGCTAATCATGACCGTGGAAGGCGCAAAGGAAAGTATCCTCTCGGATATCATGGCCGCAGAAGTCGTGCCGAAGCAGACCGGAGAGCTGGAGCGCAGTGCGACGATAGATGCCTCTAAGTCCAAGCGCGGTAAGGTTACGATCAGTTATGACACGCCGTATGCTCGCCGTCTCTATTGGCATCCGGAGTACAAATTCAGGAAGGACAAGAATCGGCATGCACAGGGCGAATGGCTGCGCGCGTGGGCTGAGGGGACGAAAAAGCGTGGCGTCACCGAGACGTTTAAGAAGCTTCTCAAGAAGCTGTCAGGGGGATTTATCCGATGATGCTCCTTAGCGAAGTGAGGGACTGGCTGAAGACGCAGGTTACTTGCCCGGCCTGGTACGTTGGCAAGGCTGACACCAAGAAGCCGGAGTGCATCGGGCTGTATAGCGTTAACCGCGGCGCTCCGGTGATTGCTGTCGGCGGATTGGATAACACGACATATGCAGTTAAGGCAGTGTCCATCCTGGTTCACTGGAACAAGAACGCCGACACAGCTGAACGCAAGGCGCAGGAGGTCTACGCTGCGCTGTTTGGTCAGACGGCTGTGATAGCCGGGCACCGCGTTGTCCAGTTTGATATGGTAACGCCGGAGCCAGTCGGCGTCGGGACGGACGATGAAGGTGTTTTTGAATACGTGATCGAGGTCACGATTTATTACGAAAGGTAGGGATTTCAATGGCAGGAACAGGTGTATTTCCGGTACACAACAATATTTTTAAGGTCGGCATTAACGGGCGCGCTTCGGTGGCTCCCGCCGATATGGTCACCGTAAAGGATCTGGAAAACTTTGCACCGTCCATTGACGGTAATACGGAAGAGTGGTCGCCTATGGACCAAGCAGGCTGGACTCGCCGGGCAGTAACCGGTAAGGCACTGTCCTTTAGCTTCAGCGGCAAGCGGAATTATGGCGATCCGGGCAATGATTATGTCGCTGGACTGGCTTATGAGACTGGTCAGGGCGTCGAGTCGAAATTTGAGTGGACCATGCCGAGCGGCGCAAAACTGGCGATGGACTGCATCATCAACGTAACGACTCCAGCAGGCGGCGACAGTACCAATATTGACGGCCTGGAATTTGAGCTGCTGAGTGACGGCAAGCCGACGTTCACGCCGGCAGCACCATAAGGGGGATTAACACATGTCCAAAATTATCAATATCACGGATAAGTTTTCTAATGAGCAGCCGTCTATTCAAATCGGGGACAAGGTCTACCCGGTAAACAATGGTATTTCTGCTATGTTGGCCTTCGAGGAAGCCGCGACCGGCGGTGTAGATGGCATCCTGAATGCGATGAGGGGTGCGCTTGGTGAGAAGGCATATAAGGAGATCGGCGTACCGGATCTCAGCTTTGCCAACATCAAGGTGCTAGCATCTGCTGTTCTGGCTGCAATGGCAGACATCACTTATGAGGAAGCGGCTGCCCGATTTCAGGGACAGCAGCAGTCCTAATAACTGGTACGATCTGCGCGAGGACTGGGCTCTGATTGAGGCCAGTCTTGCCAAGCAGTACGGAATCCGCATCCGGCAGCACGGTGACATGCCGTGGGATGAGTTCAGCAGCTTGCTTGCTGGGCTCATGCCGGACACACCTCTTGGCAGCATAGTGACCATCCGGAGCGAGCAGGACCCGAAGGTTCGCAAGGGCTGGACCGCCGATCAGCGTCGTATCTACAACGACTGGAGACGCAGGCAGGCGGACGCTAAACTATCCGATCCGGAGACGCTTGAAAAACAGCAAATGAGTTTAGAAGCTGCCATGGCCCGGATGTTTGGAGGTGAGCGTGTTGGCGAGTAGTAGCGCAGGTCGTATTGACCTTGACCTTGAGTTAAATTACGGACAGTTTCAGCGGCAACTCGGCAACATCGCAGGCACCGCCTCCGGCATGGTGGGCAGTGCCTTTAAGGGCCTCGGCGGGATCATCGCCGGGGCCTTTGCTGTAAAGGGTCTTGTGGATTTCGGCAAAGAAGCGATTGAACTTGCCTCCAATCTGCAGGAAGTCCAGAACGTTGTTGATGTGACGTTTGGCAGCATGGCCCAGGACATCAATAACTGGTCCAAGACGACGCTACAGCAATTCGGGCTATCTGAGCTCTCGGCGAAGAAATATTCATCTACACTTGGTGCAATGATGAAGAGCTCAGGCCTTGCCGGGGTACAGATGGAGACCATGTCCAAGCGGCTCACAGAGCTGTCTGCGGATATGGCCTCTTTTTATAATCTCAGCACTGATGATGCGTTCGAGAAGATCCGCAGCGGGATCAGCGGAGAGACGGAGCCCCTGAAGCAACTCGGCGTTAATATGTCCGTGGCCAACATGGAGGCTTATGCGCTTAGCCAGGGCATTAAGACTTCATGGAACAACATGGACCAGGCTAGCCAAACGCTGCTTCGGTACAATTATCTCCTGTCAGTAACCGGTGATGCGCAGGGCGACTTTGCCCGGACATCCGGATCGTGGGCCAATCAGGTCCGTCTAATGGGTGAGCAGTGGAAGATCTTTCAGGGCACAATGGGCGCTGGATTTATTAACATATTGACTCCTATCCTTAAGGGCCTGAATTGGTTAATCGCCAAGCTACAGATCGCGGCGGCCTACTTCAAGGCGTTTACTGAGCTCATCTTTGGCAATGCCGCCAGTACATCCTCAGCGGCTGCCACCACGACCGCTGCTATCGGTGGTATGGGCGACACGGCAGCAGGTACGGCTGGCTCCATGGGTGATCTCGGAAAGGCCACAGACGACGCCGGCAAGAAGACGGACAAGGCTGGCAAGAAGGTTAAGGGCGCGCTCGCCGGGTTTGACCAACTTAATACCCTGTCCCAGTCAGCAGCAGACGCGGCAAAGGATGCCGGAGACGCAGCTGGCGGGCTGGCAGGCCTTGGCGCCGGAATCGGCGATATGGGCAGTCTTGACCTGGGCACGCCGGATGTCAGCGTCGATCCGATCAAACAGAAGATACAGGCGCTTCTGGATGGGCTGAAGGGGGAGTTCTCGAACTTCTGGTCTTATGTGGCTGATGGATGGGCAGGACTCGGACCGGCGCTTCAGCCTTTTGTGGACATGATGCCACCTATCCGTAAGTCGATCAAGAACATCGGTGACACGTTTGAAGACCTGAAGGATGGCGTCCTGACGCCCGTGGCTGGCTACATTCTGGGGGATTTTATTCCTTCAATCGTTATCGGGTTTGCCCAATCGTTTGCTCCAGTGATTGCTAAGGAAATCACATGGGCCTTTGACGAGCTAGACATTACATTCCGACACACTACCGACGAAATGACGCGGTTGTGGAATACAGTTTGGCTGCCAAGCCTTGATAAGGTAAAGAACGCCTTCCTGCTTGCCATGCCGATAATCGCGAGCTCACTGGATAATCTGCTTACCGGTGCCATTAACCCATTCGTGGATTTTATGCTCAATGGGTTCGCGATTCCCATTTCTGCATCGCTGACGGAAACGCTGGTACCGCTGTTCGCAGACACTTTATCATGGGCGATTATGGAGTTTGCCAAAGTCTCTCAGACAGCCAGTGCGGCCATTGTGGATGTATGGCAGACCACTCTATTTCCGGCGCTTGAGCAGTTGCGAGATACGTTTCTGGATGTCATTCCACAGATCGGGGATTCGTTGGAAAGCCTGCTTGACGGTACGATCAAGCCATTCGTGGACTACGCAATCAATGATTTTATTATCCCGATTGCGGCTGAGGTTACGAAGACACTCGTTCCGATTTTCGCTGACACACTTACTTGGGCTTTCAAAGAGGCCGCAGATGTGTTCGATTGGGCAGTGGGCCTGATCAATGATATCTATAAAACTGTGCTGAAGCCTGTATTTGACTTGATCAAAGAGATTGTCATGGATACTCTGCAAATCATACAGGATGCCTGGGACAAGCACGGCAAGAAGGTATTAGATGGACTTTCAGGCGTCATGGATAGCATTAAGAAAATTATTCAGCGGCTTTGGGACGAGGTGCTGAAACCGATTATTGAGCCGTTCCTCGCCACCCTGAAGGAGTTGTGGGAAGGGACGTTCAAGGGCATTGCAGAGCAGGCAGCGAGCTTTGTCCTGAAACTGATCGAGTACGCGACAGTGATCTGGAATAAAGTCATATCGCCACTCATCAATGCGGTTATTGATATGCTGGCGCCTTCATTCGTCAAAGGATTCAACATCGTATTGAATATTGTTAAATCGGTCATCGAATCTATAGGTGGCGTGATCAAGGGAGTGTTCACCGTATTCAACGGCCTGATTGACTTTTTGATAGGAGTGTTTACTGGGGACTGGAAGCGGGCCTGGGAAGGTGTTAAGACGATATTCAAGGGTGTATTCGACAGCCTGTACAGCATTGTGAAGCTACCCCTTA
Source organism: Paenibacillus sinensis (assembly GCF_019904155.1). Lineage (GTDB taxonomy): Bacteria > Bacillota > Bacilli > Paenibacillales > Paenibacillaceae > Paenibacillus_AQ > Paenibacillus_AQ sinensis. The sequence continues at coordinate 8,063 of NZ_JAHCMB010000125.1, read as the reverse complement.
ACTTGATCATCGATGCTATTAACACTGTGATCAATGGCCTGAATAAGATTCAGATCGATATGCCGGAATGGGCAGGCGGAAAAAGCTTTGGAGTTGACATTAAAACGATTCCTCACTTAGCAAAAGGTGGCCTGGCCTACGGACCTACGCTGGCTATGGTCGGGGATAACCGGGGAGCTGCGAGCGATCCGGAAGTTGTGTCTCCGCTGTCCAAGCTCCAGGGGATGCTAGACACCAGTAACTCGGCTGTTGTGGCTGTCTTGGTGCAGATCCTCGATGCTCTCCAAAGCGGAAATCAGACTGCGATATTCAAGCTCGGGGAGACGGAGCTTGGCCGGGCAGCAATTAAGGCAATCAACAACGTACAGCGTCAGGCTGGGCGGACACTACTGGATGTGTGAGGAGGATGAACCATGATCAAAATTAACGGCGATGAGATCGCAGCATATCCGTCCAGCTTCCAGGTGACGATCCTTGACCTGGATGATGGGGACTCTTCAGTCCGGGCGACAAATGGCACGCTCTCCCGGGACCGGATAGCAGTTAAGAGACAGATCGACATGAGCTGGGGAGTGCTGACAGATTCGCAGATATCCCGCGTCCTGAAGGCCATGAGTGCCGTGTTCTTCGAGCTGTACTATCCAGACCCACAGGAGGGGCAGCACGTCACGAAGACGATGTATGTCGGCAACCGGCCCGCTCCATTCGCGGTCGAGCAGCCAAATGGCGCAATTTTATGGAATGGCCTGAAGGTCACTCTGACGGAGCAGTGATTGTATGTACCCAATATCTAATCTATTTGCCGATCGGCTTCAGCGGTATGACCGTGAACTGGTTGCCATGGTTGATGTAGCGGGAGTGGAGTATGGCAGGGCAAATATCGTGGACTTCTCTGTGGAGAACGCACTGACGGCATCGGAGGCGTTCGAGATCGGGACGGCCATCCAGTCGAAGCTGACCATCACGCTCAGGCTGAAGGAGGCGGTACCGGCCAATGCCCGCATGCGCCCCTACCTGGCGCTGTCAATGGCCGGCATGACCTGGAGGGATGCAGAGTCCACCTGGAGCGAGACGGACGTGATTTGGGCAGGTGGATCGACTTCATGGCTGCCGATGGGCGAGTTCTATGTAGATTCTCGCCAGAAGGTTAACGACGTCTGGACGTTTACCTGCTACGACAAACTGGTCTTCGCGGACGTTCCCTATGTCTCCGCGCTGTCCTATCCAGCGACGCAGCAAGCAGTCTGGAACGAGATCTGCAGCAGCCTGGGCTATGCCTACGACAGCAGTGTTGTCATCAATCCCGGGTACATGATTCAGATTGCCCCGACAGGCTACACCAAGCGGCAGATGCTTGGCTATATCGCCGGAGCCAATGCGGCCAGTGTCTTCGCGGGCAAAGACGGAGTCCTGCGCTTAAAGCGGTTCAGCGCGAGCGTGGCTCCGGTCATGGAGCTCGACACCGGCGATTACATCCGAGTCCGGCAAACCAATCCGGTCAAGACCTATACACGGGTGGTCGTTACGTACAACACGGACGATGATCTGGCCTATGAGGCTGGCAGCGGGGACGATGCGCATACGCTGTACCTGACCAATCCGTTTGTCACGCAAGCGCAGGTGAACGCCCTGTACGTCGCTCTGAATGGCCTGTCCTATCTCCCTTTGGAGATGGACACGCGGGGTTTCCCGCAGATGGACCAGGGCGACCTGATCAGTTACAGCCACTATGAGGGCGCGACCTGGCTGGAGCAGGTGACGGACTGGGTAGACACCGATCTGCCCTGGAACGGCATCAGGCAGTACGCGACGCTGATCCTACGGCAGACGTTCTCTTACAAAGGCGGTCTGACCCAGAAGATTACCTCGCCCAGTGAGAGCGACCAGGCTTCCGAGTTCGCTGTCGATGGCAGCCTGACGTCACAGGTTAACGCCCTGAACAAGACGGCAGTAAAGGAAGGAAAGAATTATTACGGATTTTCCGCCAGTCGCGATTACGGCCTGAAGATTCAGCGTGATGACGGAGTGAGTGACCTGACGCTGAATTCCGATATCATGGACTGGAGGGTTAACGGGCAATCCTCCCTATATCTCGATATCCTGGCTCGGCGTTTGAAGTTCAACGGCACATTAGAAGCGGCGGACGGCGTATTCAGCGGCAGCCTATCAGCTGCAACCGGAACCTTCGCCGGTGCCCTCCAGGCAGCGACAGGGACGTTTTCAGGCGACCTGCAAGCAGCTGGAGGCACGTTTGATGGGGATCTGATCGCAGCGGGCGGAACCTTCCGGGGAAATCTTCAAGCAGCTGGAGGGACGTTCAGCGGCAGCCTATCAGCTGCAACCGGTACGTTCAGCGGGGATTTATCTGCAGCCGGTGGCACGTTTACCGGTACCCTCGTCGGTGTGGATGGCAATTTTTCTGGAACCATTACAGCGTCAACGATTATCGGAGGCCTCATTACCGGGGCGAAGTATCAGACGTCAGATACACTTTGGCCCCGGGTTGTCATCGATCCGGCTAGTATCGCGTTTGGGGTTTACACTGACCCCAACAATGGGATATTGATTCCGGCGTATGATGGTGGTCTAAGTAAGATCAGGTTCTTGTCGGATGGCAATGAATCAACTCTTTACTATAACCCTGTCGTTGGTCTGGGACTATCAAGTTACACGAATTTAAACCTTACAGGTCAGAACGTGTATCTGACTGCTACGTCTGGATACATCCGGATACCTTCATGGAGCAACCTGTACAGTATCGGTTCATCGGTAACACTTCAGTCTGCCCTTGATGCAAAGATTAATCAGGCTGCAGCGGCATCCAATATGACATTTGACACCACGACGCGCAACCTAAAGCTTTGGAGCTATACGGGTGCACTGTTGGCCCAGGTAAACATACCGTAAATCATTGAAACTTTTTTCTCGCTGTGACGATAATAAAGGATATAGAAATCTTTGCCAAAGGAGCTGTTTTTGTTGAAGAAATTCGTATCCGTAATTGTCGTAGGTTTGTTACTGCTTGTAGCGGTGCCCGTAATGGCTGCCACGAATAGCTTGATAGGCCAAAAGGTTCAAGGCGTATTCTCCATTGAAAAAGGTGGGAAGAAGGTCGCAGATGCGGTCATTATCAACGGTGTCGCTTACGCGCCTGTTCGTTCCGTTGCGGATGCAACAGGTGCTAAGCTGACGGTGGAAGGGAAGAAGATAGTTATGAGTGATGGTACGGCGGCGACAGCCTCTTCAACGCCTGTTACGCTTGAAAAGTTAAAGAGCGATCGACAGGAAATCACAAATCAGATAAGCACCCTGACAGCTGGTATAAAGGATCTCGAAGAAAATGTATTGCCAGGCTTCAGGGAGAACGCGGAAATAAATAAAAATAATAAAGGTGTTGCCGAAACAACTCAGGCTGCTTTGGATTTATATGAGAACATGTTGAGTCAAAAGAAAGCCGAACTCGCCGATCTTCAAAAGCAACTCGATTCTATCGACGCTCAAATAGCAGAACTTCAAAAATAACATACCGCTTACCGAAGAGTCTCGCCATTCCGGCGGGGCTTTTTGTGTTGAGCGAAAGGAGGTTTTACCATTGGCCAACATTCAGCCGAAAATCGTTATTGAACTTGACCCTCGCCATCCAGTACCGGAGATCTGCGCCGTCATATCCGCTGTGCTGCCTTACCATCCAGGGCAGGAGGCGGCGATCCTGCAAGGCGTGACCGAGGCGATCGAGCAACATATGAAAGGAGTGAGTCAAGATGCCAAACAGGTACACGAACATAGACGGGAACGCCAAGATCAGTGAGACCTACACACAGATCACTGATGGCTTTACTCATGTTCAGCAAGATATTGATGCCGATCGCGTCAAGCTGGACGGTATCGCAACAGGGGCGGGTACTCCCGGGAGTGCTACGGATTCCGTAATCGGTAATCGGACAGCAACCGACTCCGTGACACCCGGCTTTACCGGGACACTTACGGCTCTGCTGTCCAGCCTGTTCACGCTTATCAAGGGGATCACGGGTAAGTCCAGCGCGCTGACAGCGCCGGCTACGACGCTTGAGGCGACCAAGGCGCATATGGATAATACAGACGTCCATACTTCGACTGCCGAGCACACGAAACTGGCCGGTATAGCTGCCGGAGCCCAGGTCAATCAGCCGGCTTTTGCTGTGGTTAATGACGTCGAAGCTGACGACCCCGAGGACACTATGATCATTGCCGGCGGTACCGGTATTACGATATCGTCAAACCCGGCAACCAAAACCCTGACCGTCACCGCGACCGGCACAGCGACGCCTGGCGCCCATGCCAGCAGCCATATTACAGGAGGGGCAGACGTTATCTCCGATGCGGTAGCCGGAGGGAATAGCGGTCTGATGAGTGGCTCTGACGCACAGTTTGTGAGAGAGGATGGAGAAACCAAGACAGGAGCACAGGCCAAGGCTGATGACGCGCAGGCTGCGGCTATCACTGCTGCCGAAGAGTATGCCCGCAATCTTCCTTATAACGTCTATCGACAGGCACTCATTAACGGTAACTTTGATGTATCGCAGCGCGGTGGCGTATTTACGGGTCCGCCAGCTTCAAGCGGATATGGGCCTGACCGTTGGAATACAAATGCCAATGCAGACGGCGGTTCTTTCCCGACCGTTAGCCGCACCAAATTTGAGGTACCGCCTGGCGATTTGGATGGAAGCTCTTATTTTCTGCGTATATCCTCTAATGGCGCGGGAAGTGGATTCGGGGCATATGCTGAGTACAGCGTCCGTCAGGTAATTGAAAATGGGGTAAGGCTATTAGCTGGTTCGGGTAAAAAAGTTACCGTTAGTTTTTTGGCGCGCAGCTCAATCCCCGGCAAGAAGATCGGCGTCCGCATGTATCAGTTTTATGGGTATACTGGTTCTCCGAGCCCAGCCGAGATTCTGAATGGCACTCACTGGACGCTTACGCCGAACTGGACGAGATACACATTCACCTTTACTACGAACACACTCGCCGGGAAAACATTCGGCAATGACGGTAATGACCTGCTGGGACTCGATTTACATCTGATGTGGGGTTCTGCTATCGCCGCCGGTGTAGGCGATACTGTAGCAGAGACCTTCGTTGGTAACGGTGGCGTAGACATCGCTCAAGTACAGCTTTGTGCTGGGGATATTGCGCTGCCATTTCAGCCACGTAGCTATGCGGATGAACTGCGTTTGTGCCAGCGATACTATGACCTTTTGACTCCCTATTATTACACCCAAATTGGTACGGGGGTATCAGGGGATTCAAACACCGTGTTCATTACCATTCCGATAAATGTAAGACCACGTACTAACCCAACATACAAATTTACAGGCAGTTTTTCGCTTGTTGTTGGCAGTGCGGAATATACGATTCAGGCAGCGGACGTAACAGTTTCATCGGTATCACTACACGGTGGACAAATTCAAATATCGGGCACGGGCATGCCGACTATCGCAGCTGGATTGCCTGTAAAATTGCGCGGAAATGCTGACTCATTTGCTGCAATGGACGCCGAATTATAAGGAGGTACGTTATGTTTGGATATAACCACTACATCCGTGTGGACTCTGGCGGTAACGTCATCCACGCTTTTTCTGATGCGTTCGAGCAGCCGCAGGAAAAAGATATTCTCGTTGCTGATGATGCCGAACGTCACTATAACCCTGAGCTTTGGTACAACGCCGTTATCCCGAGGCTCCGGTATGTCGATGGCGACCTGACGGAGCGCACAACCGATGAACTGGCGACGCTCTGGGCGCAGTACCAAGCAGATCATCCACCGCAGCCTAATGAGATTGAGCAGCTCCGCATAGACAACGCTGGTCTGCTGCTGGAGCTGGCGCAGGTGCAAGCCCGGCAGGATCAGGCGGACGCCGACAACGCAGCTATGCTCCTCATGATCGTGGAAGGAGGTGTGGTCTGATGGACTGGTACGCGACTATCAAGCGATATTATGATGCCGGGTACTATTCGCCGGCACAGGTGCAAGTCTTTGTCGCAGCTCGAAAAATAACGGCTGAACAAGCTGCAGAAATTACAAGCGCCGCATAGGCGTATTTTTTATGCCCTCGGATCTCCGGGGGCTTTCTTTATGGAAAGGGGGCAGGGAGGATGCCAGAAACAGACTCCGCGATTTTGATGGAGATTTTGCAGAGGATCACGAAGCTTGAAACTAAGATTGACAGTCTTGTGGACACCGACCGAGTGGCCAACGAGGCCCACACCGCTGCGACGGAGGCATATGCTTCAGCCAAGTCGGCGCATCACAGGCTGGATGCGATGGCTGGTGTCAAGGAGACGGCAGAAGACGGCGTTCGCAAGGCAATGCAGGCGCTGGACCAATTGAAGCAGCGTGACGATGACATGAAGTGGTTCAAGCGGACATTTTACGGCGCCGTGATCGTTGCGATCGCCGGTTCACTGGTGACCGTTGCCGTCACCGTGTTTAAGTTGGGAGGGATTCATTGATGATATTAACGCTGGAACAGCTCTTAGCCAAGTCTATGGCCAAGATCGCGACGCTTCAGGAACCGCTACAGATAGGCTGCGCGGCGCTGATCGAACTGGCCTATAACCGGGGCGTCATGCCGATCATCACGCAGGGGCTGCGGACATATGCCGAGCAAGACGTACTCTATGCGCAGGGCCGGACAAAGCCAGGGACCATAGTTACCAATGCGCGTGGTGGATACAGCAATCATAATTTTGGATTCGCGGCCGATTTCGCCTTGCTCCTTCCGGACGGTCGAACGGTCAGCTGGGACACGCTCCGTGACGACGATAAGGACAGTTTGCCGGATTGGTCCGAGGTGGTCGATCAGATCCGGCGCCTTGGCTTTGATTGGGGTGGAGACTGGCTGTCCTTCAAGGACATGCCGCACTTCGAAATGACCTTTGGCCTGACAACTGCTCAGTATCGCGCAGGCAGCCGACCGAGCGCGGCCAAAGTCGCCGCAGCCGTAACAAAGATCAATTCAATCTTAAGGGAGGAACGAACAATGATTGAGGAACTGAACAAGCGACTGGCCGCAGCCGAGCAAGCCATTACAGCGCTGACGAACAGCAAGGACACACTGAAGCAAAATCAATTGGAGCAGGGAAAGGTCATCGCCAATGTTGCGGACCGGGTGACCAAGCTGGAGGATCGCGGCAGCCTGGAGCATGTGCCGCCTTGGGCGCAATCGGCTGTTGACGCTGCAATGGCAGCCGGGCTGATTAACATGCCCGAGGGAGGCAGCCAGGACTTTTATCGGGTGTTGACCGTGCTTCAGCGGATCGGCTTGCTTGCAGTTGGAAAGGAGGCGTAATTGATGGACAATCAAAAATTAACGGACGTTCTGGCCTTCGCTTCTGTGTTGGCCGTTTTTGTGTTGGCTGGAGTGCAGTTCATCAAGACGACTATCTCCGTGCCGAAGAACATCATTCCGCTGATCGGCGTCGTGATCGGCCTGGTAATCGGCTGGGCGGCTGCGCCGTTTACAGACCTGGAGTTGGTACTGCGGTTATGGTCTGGGGCACTGGCTGGGTTGTCGGCTACAGGATTGTTTGAGCTGGCGTTCAACAAGTCGGCGGGAAATACGAAGGAATAAGAACAAGCCCCTGCTGGCCATAACGGCTGACAGGGGCTTTCGTCATTTATACCTCAAACTCTTCCCAGCCTGGCGGCAGTGGCTCGTCCGGAGCTGGCTCCAAACCTTCCGGCTCAATGATGACCAGCAGCGGCTCTCCTATATCGACCAGGGCACCGATCGTGTAGCTGCCTTCGAAGGTACCGACGGCGACGACTCTGCCGGTACGGCCGCCGTGGCCGCTTGGGTGATCGGTTGCAATCCGGACAGGAAGGCCCGGGGTGATGTCTTTCAGGTTCATGAGATCGCTCCATTTCGTTACCCGCAAATTACCCGTTAAAGAGCTTGTTATCTGCTCTTTCTTCTTGTAGATAACGATAGGTAACAAATCGGAAAAAGCCTTATGTGATGCGGCTTTAGCTTCGTATAGCTAACCTCTTGTAGGCGTGGATATCTGTATGTTCTATATTTAAC
>NZ_JAHCMB010000052.1 GCF_019904155.1 Paenibacillus sinensis | reverse complement strand
TGAAACCATCTTAAGTAGGTCTTCTAAACCTTGATCCTTAGTCTTTGACTCTTTCAGGAATTTTAACTTAAGAATCAGTTCTTTCATGTTTTCTCTAGAGTCGTTGTACAAGAAAGTGTAAGCTCTGATGAGTTTTGTAGATTCTTCTTCATGAATTAAATACTGGGTATGTAATATTCTTTCAAGTGGATCTTCTAGCTGTTTCTTTATTTTAATGAATTTGTTCCTTTCAAAACCAATAATCATAAAAGTCAGTACGAAAGATAACAAGATAAAAATTTCAAGCAATCTCATACTATCTCCTCCTTAATTCTTTTATCGGTATAATTTTCAAGATATTTACTTTTGGGGGTGGTGACATGTAACATGGCCAGAGAACGCAGTCCCGAGCGGGACAAAGCAAAGCAGATGTGGATAGAGAGCGGTGGGACGATGAAGCTGAAAGACATCGCCACCGCTCTTTCTCTGCCCAGCAACAAGGTGCGCAAGTGGAAGGCGTTGGACAAATGGGATGCCACATTGAAAGGGAGCGCTCCATCTGGGGAGAAAGGGAGCGCTCCACATCGCGGCGCTCCCAAAGGGAACAGGAACGCTGCCGGCAACCGGGGCGGCGCTCCGCCGGGGAATCAGAATGCCAAGGGTAACCGGGGGGGACCCGGTGGGCCGCCTGGGAACAAGAAGGCGGTCACCACTGGAGAGCACGAAACCATCTGGTTTGATACCCTGACCGACAAGGAGCAGGAGTTGCTGGATCAGATCGATATGGACCCAGTTGTCCAGGCCGAAGAATCCATTGCACTTCTGACCATCCGAGAGCGGCGCATAATGCTCCGGATCAAGGCACTGATGGATGGGCTCAGTGAGAAGGAGCGGAGCGAACTCCACGAATTGAAAACGAGCAAGGACGTTGCGGAAATCCATAACGAAGCAACCGGTCAGACCCGCAAGGTTCCGGTGGCGCGCGAAGAGCTGGTCCTGTCGAAGGTTACGGAAAAGAGCTACCGGAAGATCGATGACATCTTGAGACTCGAAGAAGCCCTTACCCGAGTCCAGGCGCAGAAGTTACGCGCCATCGAGACCCTAAACCGCATCATTGACGAAGAAAAGGAAGTGCGGACAGCCATCCTGCAGATCGAGCTCAACAAATTACAGGGCGCCGAGGGAGCGACGGCAAGTTGGACAGATGCAATCCATGCGATTGCGGAACGGCGTAAGGCAATACAGCAGCAGGTGAACGAAGATGAGCAGTAAGCCATACAATGCCGCTGCTGATCTAGTCGCGCTGCTGGACATGTATTGGGACGACCCCGCTGCCTTCGGCGAAGACATGCTCGGTTTCGATCCGGATGATTGGCAGCGGGCGGCTATGAAGGACATTGCCTTCCATCCACGGGTTACCATCCGATCGGGGCAGGGGGTTGGCAAGACGGCGTTCGAAGCCGTCATTGTTATCTGGTTCCTCTGTACTCGCCCGTATCCAAAGGTCATCTGCACGGCGCCGACCAAGCAGCAACTGCACGACGTGCTTTGGGCGGAAGTGGCGAAATGGCTGGAACGTTCGATGGTGAAGAATCTGCTGAAATGGACGAAGACCAAGGTGTACATGATCGGCCACGAACAGCGCTGGTTTGCGACGGCTCGCACGGCGACCAAGCCGGAGAACATGGCTGGCTTCCACGAGGAGCACATGCTATTTATCGTGGACGAAGCTTCCGGCGTCAAGGACAAAATCATGGAAGCCATTTTAGGTACGCTCTCTGGTGACGAGAACAAACTGGTGATGTGCGGAAACCCGACGCGGACGCATGGCTCTTTTTACGATTCCCACCACAAGGATCGGGGTGATTATCGGGCGCATAAGGTTACGTCCCGGCAGACCCGCCGTACCAATAAGAAGAACATCGAAATGCTGGAGCGGAAATACGGAAAGGATAGCGATGTCGTCCGCGTTCGGGTGGACGGGGAGTTTCCCCGGACAGAGCCGGACACCTTTATCCCACTGGAATTGGCAGAGGCGGCGGCCATGCGCTCCGTATATCAAGTGGTGGACGATAATGCCGCCGCCGATGATCTCCCGCCGGCCTGGCGTACGGTCATCCCTGATGCAGCTGACTTAGAAATCGGCGTTGACGTTGCGCGCTTTGGTGATGATGAAACCGTAATAATCCCTCGAATTGGCATGCTGGTTCCTTTTATTCGTCCGTATAACAAGAACGACACTATGGTGACTGCCGGATGGGCGCTGATCGCTGCGAAAGAATGCATGCAGAAATATGCCCGGCCGCATTGCACCATAAAAATTGACGATGACGGTGTCGGTGGTGGAGTAACGGACCGGTTGCGGGAAGTGGTCCGAGAAGAGGGGTTGAATATCACCGTTGTTGATTGCCACAACGGCGGGAAGGCGTTGGACCCTGAGCATTACGATAACTGGGGGACTGAAGCGTGGTCGACTGTTCGAGACCTTCTGCAAGCAGGCGAGATTGAGTTTCCCGACGACGAGGATTTAATCGCGCAGTTGTCATCCCGCAAATACAAAGTCACCAGCAAAGGCCGTATCATTATTGAATCAAAAAAAGAAATGAAGAAGCGCGGCATCCGGTCCCCTGACCGGGCGGATGCGCTTGTTTTGGCGTTTGCGAAAACAGGAAACGTAATTGACCCGGCCGCCGCTTCGCTGCTGGGAGGAGGGAGAATCTATGGCTAAATGGTTGGATAAGGCGGTCGGGGAAATATCCAAGCTACGCCAGGGAATCGCCGGGTTGTTTGGAACGATCACGGGCGTTTTGGGAGGAACCTATCACCTGGATTCCTCAAGGGTTGACTACCAAAAAGCACGCGAACTCTATGACAATACCCTTGATTCCTACAAGCTCGGAGCTGGTTTCGCGAAGAAGGTTGTCAATGCGACGGTCGGCTTCATCGGGCTACCGGAATTCAAATCGGAAGACGAGGATGCAGCTACTCTTTTGAATGATTTTCTCAAGGCAAACGAGTCCAAGGCGCAGCAGACTCATCTTAACGCGATCAAGGAAGGGGATTGTTACGTGTGGCTGACCCGGGAGAAGAATGACTCGCCTTTATATAAAGACGAAGAGACCCGGATCATGTACAACATAATCCCGCCCGAACAGGTTAAGCGAGAGGAACGCGACCCACTGACCGGAGAGATCAATCGGTATGTACTGGAGTCGGACCATACTTGGTACGATGATTCCGGCGCCGAGCGGAAATGTAAGATCAAGCAGCTGCTGACGGCGGAAGAACGAACTATCCAAGTGGAAGGCGACCGTCCACCCGGACTTGAAGACGAAACTATTCCTAATAAGTGGGGATTCATTCCGATAGTCCACTTTCGGAATGATGTTGACGAGACTGCGCAGTATGGCAAATCCGAGCTTGAGTCCATTGAGCCATTTCTCAAGGTTTATCATGACTTGATGTTGGCTTCTATTCAAGGCTCAAAGATGCATAGTACGCCCAGGCTGAAGATTACGGTTAAGGATGTGGGTGCTTTTCTCCGGAACAATTTTGCCGTTTCGGATACTGCCGACTTCCAACGAAAGGGAGGCCGTATTGATCTCCACGGGAAAGAGATACTGATCTTCCAGGATGGCGAAGATGCGGAGTTCATCGAAGCGAAATCAGCGACTGGAGACAACACGGCTCTATTGGAGTTCGTGTTCTACTGTATCGTGTCAGCATCGGAAACTCCGGAGTTTATCTTTGGCGTCCACACGCCGTCCAGCTTGTCATCAGTGCAGGAACAGATGCCGATCTTCATCCAGAAGGTTGAGCGGAAGCGGAAGGGTTTCTCGGATTCGTGGACACTGCTGGCCCGTATGGTTTTAGCCATGACAGCGGGGGCAGAGAATAAATCCTTCAGTACCTTTGAGACCAAGCTGGTTTGGGAGACAGTTGATCAGCGGGATAGCAAAGATGTAGCTGAAGAGCTGAAGCTCACGGTTGAAGCTCTGGACAAAGCACTCTCCGCTCAGCTCATCAGTCATGAGGCAGCGGTGCAATACCTGAAGTACTGGGTTGATACGATGCATGACTATGAGACAAAAGGCGGCATTGAAGGCGAGAAGGAACGGATAATCAACTGGAACATTCTCAGGGAACGACTTGAGGGTGGAGATTTGCAGCAGGAGGCGAGCTAAAACATGGCTGACCAAGCGGAGAAGGACACAAGCGAGCTACTTAAAGAGATTCTGCGCGTAGCCGGGCCGTACGCTACCTTTGCTTTGTCAGCGCGCCGGAAATATGCTGCGCTGCGTACCCAACAGGAGCGGGAAGTCCGCAGCATTTTTCGGCGGCTTGGGGATGAGACAGCCAAGGAGATTCGCTCCATGTACCGCCGGGGATATGGCAGTTCGATGGGCGAACGCTACCTGGAGCATCTTGGTCCGCTCATACGAGGGAAAGATGTCTCCGGCCAGCTTCAGAAGTCCCTGCGCGGCTCCATAGAGAAGGCGGTCGATGCCGGGACCAGTTATGCGTTTGACATTACTCGGATGCAGATGGGACGAACTCGTATCTCCGTGGAGCCACTTGAGCGTATGGTCTTCCGGACAAACAAGCAAGCTGTCGATGCCATGTGGGCACGATCAGAACATGGTTTGATGCTCTCCGACCGGATTTGGGATAAGGGAGTCAAATCCCGAAACGCCATCACGGAGATCATTCAAAATGCTGTTGCCACCGGAGAGGACCCGGTCCATACGGCGCGCGCGCTGGAACGTTATGTGCGCGCCGGCAAGAAGACCGTTGCGTCTGATTATCCGGAAATGATGAACCGGCTCGGCAATCGTATCCCTGGCGATATCTCTTATGAGGCGCTTCGCCTGGCACGAACGGAGACGGCTGCCGCCTACGGGGAAGGGACGATTCTGGCCGCCCGGGCTACTCCGTCCTATACCGGGATGAAATGGGTTCTTTCCTCGGCGCATCCGAAGCCGGATCGATGCGACGATCTCGCCGCAGCTGATTATGGGATGGGCCGGGGCGTCTATCCGCCCGGCCAGGAACCGCATATGCCGGCTCATCCAAACTGTCATTGCATCCTGATCTCCGTTCATGAGGATCTGGATATCTTCATGAACCGGCTCAATCAATGGACGAAGCAACCTGAGTCCCAGCCCGATCTTGAAGAATGGTATCACTACGTTTATTTGAAAGTGGGATAGAAGTTGTGAACAGTCGCCAATCCGGCGGCTTTTTATGTTGTAAAAAGGGGGATTGACCTTGGAGTCCGTGATTTATTCTGAAGAGCAGCTCCGCGAGAAGTGCGCGGAATGGCAGAAGATACTTCGACTGCAGGATTGGGTTGTTGTCACAGGCATTACCCGTGAACGGGATATGAATTTGAAGAACTGCAACGCGAACATAAGCATTAACCTGGATCACAGGTCTGCTAATATACAGCTCATTGATCCTGTAGATTACGACCCGGATGAGTTGTTCCCACAGGATATGGAAAAGCACCTGGTGCACGAGCTACTTCATATTCATCTGTTCCCGATGACCAAAAGTTATGAGGGAATAATGGCTATGTTCGAAGAGCAAGCGATCAATATGATCGCTGACAGCATAATCACACTTTACCGGAGAGGAGGTGAAACGAAGGATGAAAAAAATTCTGATTTGCGGTGAAATGGCAGCTGAAGCAGCGACCATCTTCCAACTGTTTGCGGGAATATCAGGAGAGATGCAGGTCAATGATGTACCCCTTTCTCCGGGTGTTAACCTGGACGAGCTTAAGAAGGGGGATGACGACCCGATGGAGGTTGTCGTCGAAATCCCAGCCTCTCGCTCAAAGCGTGGCTGGAACTATACTGGTGAGTCACTTCGGAACATCGTAGACGCAGTTATGGGACGGACTTTGAACGGATTCCTTGGCCATCAGAAAGCGGAGAACGTCAGCAATGAGTTCCTGTCACCTGTAACCCATTGGGTCGGGGCAAAGATGGTCGGCGAGACCGCCTATTTCCGTGGTGTGATCGATTCGGCGGCCAAGGACCTGAAGCGCTGGATCCGGAGCAAACGGATAACTCAGGTATCCATTTACGGAATGCCGAAGTTGCAGAAGGTGAACGGCGAGACAAATGTCGTCGGTTATGACCCACTGTCGATCGATTGGACACCGCTGGACCGGGCGGGCATGAATACCCGGATTGTTGCGACGTCAGGGGAAATGTGGGATTTGGAAGGCCAAGGACCAACCGGTGAGATGAATGTAGCGGCGCCGCTGTTTGCCAAGGGAGATCGCATTGAGGTCTCCGGCACTCCGCATGGAGAAGGCCAGAAAACAGGGACCATCATGCATGCTGTTCCCACGGTTGCTTATATCATCAAGTTCGACGGTATGGACATGCCCCACCGCTGGTACACGCAAGGCGGAACCTGTATTGACGGTATGACCATCGATAATGAGCTTAAAAAGTCGGATACCAAGGAGCCGGCTGCTGGTGGAGGCGGAAGCAGCAAAATGAAGATGAAAGGGGAACAAACCGTGCTGAAATTGCAAGAAGTGATTGATTTGCTCAAAGAAAAAGGAATCGAAGTTAACGGTGAAATGATGGTTGGCCTGCAGCGGGCCGCTGATATTTCTAATCAAGCGGAATCGGTACTTGGGGTAACGGGAGAGATGGATATCGCTGCGCTTTTCAAATCGTTAAAGGAAGCTTCGGAAAAAGTGGCTGGCGCCGGCCGGGACCAATTGATCGGCGAGATGTTGGACACGAAGGTGCAATCCGAAGCGGTCCGCAAGGAGATCAAGGACCCCGCAACCACTCTGGGCAAACTCTGGAGTTACCACGCCCGCGGAATCGCAGATAACGCGACAAAGGACCAGATTGGCGGCGAAATGGATGCTTTCCTGGCTGATCCGGCCGTCAAGGGTCTGGTTGATTTGATTCACACTGATAACCCTGCCGGAACACGGTCGAGCAGCAGCCAGCAGCAACAACCTGGCAGCTTTGTTCGTACGCGTTCGGCCAGCATTTAACTAAAGGAGGAATCTGAACATGACTTTTAGAGGTCAACCCGTCCCTACGACATACACCCCTGTCGGCCGGGCGAAAGTATCTGACGGCAAGAGCGTTAATGTTACAGTCCCTGCCAGCACTGCGGTAGTCGCCGAAACTTTTGTGCTGTTGGATGGATTCTTCGGAGTTGCCAAACAGTCGGTAACTACCGGAGTGGGGGAAACGGCAAGTGTCATTCTTGACATTGAGCAAGCCGAGTTTGAGACCGATCAGATCAGCACTTCTCAGGTTTTCGCAGTTGGAACTGCTGTCTATTGGAATGCCACCACTTCAAAGTTCACGGAGACCGCAACGGACAACCGCCTTGTTGGACGAGTGACTGTTGCTAAAGACGCCAACAACGTTATCTGGTTCCTGTTGGGGCCACAACTCTAAGGAGGTAATCACACACATGGTAAAGGTCATCAGCATTGACAGCTTGCTTGAAGAGCGCCGCAAGGGAACGTTCCAACAGGACGTTCCCTTTGTCGTAAATGGGGAGCAACTGATTGTCGTCAAAAAGATTGTAAACGGGGAAATGGAGACACTTGAATTCGTGAAGCCGTTCGGCGAAATGCTCACGAGCGGCAGCCTGCAGCAGTTCAAGGACCTGATGAAGAAGACGGTACTGGATGTAGAGATCGGCCGAGAAGCGGTACCGCTGCTTTACAAGCCTATTTATGAGACCATCACAGACCCTTCGTTTCCGCAGGTCATCGATGCGAAGTGGGCGCTTTATGGCACGGTCGTGTTTACCGACCATATGGAAGGCGAAGAAATCAAGTTTGGCGCCTTGAATGTGGAACATGGTCCGGTTGCGCGCATCCTGACCCAAGCGGCCGCATTCGAGATTACCAAAGAGGTTAAGGAATTCAACTCCTATTACATCGTGGAAATCTACAACAAATCTATGGGCGAGGCTCATAATGCCAAACTCAACGACATGCATCTTGGCCCCTTTGTCAATTTCGGGTATCCGAAAGCAGCAAACAAGACGGCGTATCAGGGTGAAGCATCCGATGCGTTATGGGTTCGGATTTATAAAACTCTGAACCAGGCAGTTGCTGATGCCCAGGCTGCGAAGCGCCCCGCTTCCATTCTGCTGGCCTCGTCGCTGGATAAGGCCAATATCGAAATGGCACTGAAGGGTGGATATACGATCAACGGCACGACGTACCCGGCTGTTGACGGAATCACAACCGTGATTTACTACGATGGCTGGACGACAACAGTAGGAAAGAAAACGTACACCTATACTGGTGTGGCCCAGGGTGATGCATATCTGATCCGCCCTCGCCGCGGATTTAAAGAATTGATTAAGAAGGACCTGACCATCGAATCGGCAACTGCTGATCTTTCCCGGCTGATCGAGGCTCAAATTGTCGGCTACTCCTTCCGTGGCGTCTATGCTGCGGTCGAAGAGAATGTTCAGAAAATCGCTCTGAAGTAGGAGGTGGTCTAGGTGGAAGCATCCTCTGAACTCCGTGTGCGGCTCCGGAAGATGTTGAACGAACGCATCCCCGCGGGCGGGACGGAGGCCGAAACCAACTTCCTGGACGCTGAGCTCAATCAGATTTTAGCGGAGTCCATCACCATTAATGCAGCTGCTGCATCGGGTTGGCGTGAGAAGGCCGGCTTGCTGCAGGGCGACATTGAGAGCTACAGCATCGGGAATGAGAAGTATGATCTTACGTCCCTAAAGGATCGTTTGAATCATGCTCTTGCTATGGCCAAACAGTACGAGGATGCGGCGGCAGCAGATAAGGAGTTGGCGTCGCCCGGGAGCCTGATCCTGGGTGTTTGCCCGCCACCTGTAATATGATGAACTTCCTTGATCTGCGGCGCCGTCACATCGCGTGGAATATCAGTCAGAACCCTTCAACCATCACGATTCACCGTGTGGAAAAAAGGCGGAAAGGTGGGGGGTATGAGCAGGTTGAGAACGACTTAACCCCCATCACAGTTCGCCTATATTTGGGGGCACATCGTGACAAACAAGTTGATTCAGGGACTGTTGGTACCGTCTATAACGATACGGTCTATAGCTTGTTGGCGGATGAATTTGCTGATATTCGCGCTGGAACGGATGTGACCGACTCATTTAACTGGCACGAAGAAAAGTATATTATCGGACAAATCGTTCCAAATCTCGTCATGGGTGTTACGGTTGGTTATCAAGCCATCCTGGAAAGGGTGATGTAAGATGGCCTTCGGTACAAATGCAAGGGAACATATGCGCCGGAAGCAAGCCGGTTCGTTTGCAATCATCCAGACGCTGGCCCGCCAGGCCGAAGGTGAGATGAAGAGCAAAGCCTTCTGGCGAGATCGGACAACAACCGCTCGCCGGGCGCTTCATGCCGGCGCTGAGCCAATGGGGGGCGGGAAGATCCGGATGTACTTCGCACACGGGGTCAAATACGGCATCTATCTGGAAGAGGGGACGCGCCCGCACACCATCCTGCCCAAAAATAAAAAGGCACTCTACTGGCGCGGGGCGTCCAGTCCAGTGAGACGAGTCAAGCATCCCGGTACAAAACCATACCCGATTGTTAGCCCAACGGCAAAAAGGTATAAGCAGAAGGCAAAGCAAGCTCTAGTGAAATGGTGGTCAATGCGATGAGAGACGCTGTACGTAATCGAATACTTGAGGTTGTCCCGGCGTTGACTGATGTTTATGAGCCGCATGCGGCCGACAAGGACAGTGTCAAGCCATACGCTGTTGTTCTTCAAGGAGACGACTCAGATGAGTCCGATTGGGCGGGATATCGCCGGATTTTGGAGGTATGGCCATATGTATCTCGGACCACCTTCGCGGATCTGGATGAGATTGAGAAGGAGATTGCCGCAGCCCTTACGAGTCAGCCACTTGTAACGGCAGCCGGCGAAGTCTTCACCTGCTCTTTCCTCGGCTCCAGTCAGGACACGGTAGACGAAGAGTGGGACGCCATTACCCGGGGCATGCAGTTTGCGGTGCTGGCACTTCAACCTATCAATTCAACGGTTCCGATCACGTCCGATCCGTGGCTAACCGCTCTGACTGCATGGACCGATTCACAGCTGGATCAGGAATGGGCGGTATACAGCGGTGTTTGGCCATTGGGGTACTCCAAGCCGTCCGTGATGTGGCGGGTGAAAGAAATCAGTACTCGACTGTTGTCGCTAGGTGCTTATCAGGTCACCAAACAGTTTACCGGACATGTGCTTGGCGTTGAC
Organism: Paenibacillus sinensis; assembly: GCF_019904155.1. GTDB lineage: Bacteria > Bacillota > Bacilli > Paenibacillales > Paenibacillaceae > Paenibacillus_AQ > Paenibacillus_AQ sinensis. The sequence continues at coordinate 14,849 of NZ_JAHCMB010000052.1, read as the reverse complement.
GGGAACGACCAGCATGCTGGGGTCCTTGCGTTGATGACAGCGATTGGAGCCATTCCGAAAATCCCACTCGATCCAGCCGATCACCGCTATATGACGGTGCAGGAAACACAGGCGAACGTAGAGGCTGATGCACTCACCGCGGGACAAATCTCTCTTACACTGACTCGGCGCACTAACCGACCTTTGGCTGAAGGTCCGCTCATGATGGAAGTCGGCTACAGGCGAATATCAAAGTGAGGTGAAGATGATGGCTAAGGCAGAAGACAAAGCGGGGTCCGCTCAAGAATTGGAATCGACCCCTGATCTGAATGCTGGAAATACGAAGGAAGCCGAAACGGCTACCAAATACCCGGTTCAAGAGCTGCTGGATCATTCGGTGGCTCTTTTTTTGTACGGGCCGGAAGTGCTCTCTGGCGCGCTCTATGATCGTGAGATCAAAGAACTCACCGTGGATGAAGCTAGAACGCTCATTTCGAAATTTTTGAATAAGAGGGTGAACTAAGATGGCAGGAGGAAACTGGAGTACGACTGATATGCCGTCGCTCCCCGGATTTTACATGAACTTCGTAGCTGCTGCGCTCTCAGCGATCGAGCCGGGAGCCCGGGGCACAGTTATATTGCCGGTCAAAGCACATTGGGGGCCGGACAAGGAGTTCGTCGAGGTGGGAAGTGAATCTGCGCTGCTCGATCTCTACACAGCCGACGAGACGGCAAATGCGACAGCATACACAACCATCCGCCTTGCTCTGCTTGCACAGCCGAAAAGAGTCCTGGCTTATCGGATGGTTGACTCGGCAGCTGCTGTAGCAAGCAAGACGCTACAGGATACGGCCAGCACTCCGGCAAACGTGCTGCAGATCGATGCCACGTATAAGGGCGCCCGTGGCAATGCGTTTAATCTAAGCATTGCAGCAAACCTTCTTGATGCAAGCAAGAAGGATATTAAGCTCTATGAAGGGTCGACCCTGCTGCGGACTTTTACGTTTGCAAGCGGAACGGTCGCGGCTGCGGTTGATGCCATCAACTCGGATGCGGGGAATGTTTGGATCACGGCCACAAAGCTGGCCGACGGGAATGGGACTCTGGCGAATGTGACGAACAGCGCACTGGCCGGCGGGAATTCCGGCATCTCAGGTTTAGCGAATACGGACTATATCGCGGCACTGAGTGCGTTTGAGACGCAGGATTTCCATGTGCTGGCCTTGGACGGCGTAACGGATGCCGCGTTGAGGACGAGTGTTATTTCTTGGATCAAACGAGTCCGGAGCGAAGGGAAGGGCGTTATGGCTGCGCTGGGCGGCTCTTCAGCGGAAGACACCGGGGCTACCGCAGTAAGCACGGCGCTTGCTCGAAGTGCCAGTATCGATTTCGAGGGAATAATCAATGTCGGTGTCGGCGGCGTATTGGATGGGGTGTCGTACAACTCCGCTCAAATTTCTGCTTGGGTTGCTGGACTGGTAGCCGGTTCGGCCCTTAACGGATCGACGACTTATGCGGCTTCTCCATTTGAAGATGTCACCCGACGCTGGACAAGGTCGGAGCAGGAAGCAGCGGTAAAGGGCGGGGTATTCCTTTTGATCCATGACGGCCGAAAGGTGAAGGTTCTGCGGGGAATCAATAGCTTGATCACGCTCCGTGAAGGTCAGAACAGGGGTTGGAAGAAGATCCGGAAGATTCGGGTCTTGGACCAGATCAATGCGGACCTGCAGCAGACTGCCGAGGATAATTACATCGGCAAAGTTAACAACACCGAGGAAGGGCGGTTAGCCCTGATTGGCGCCGGGAAAGAGTACCTCCGATCTCTGGCCACGGAAGGCGTAATCGAAGCAACCGGCTTCGATGTAACGCTTGACCCGAGGTATTACGGCAGCGCGCCGGCTTTGACTCCGGATGACGACCAAGTCTTCTTGACATGGACTGCCGACGACACCGATGTCATGGAACAAATTTTCGGCACATTCACGGTGCAATAAGGAGGGATAAGGTATGTCTTTGGATCCAAGTCGCGTTATACTCGGTACCTTTGGCCAGGTTTTTATCGATGGCAATTGGTTGACCAACATCAACCATCTGGAGGCAAAGGTTGAGATCGACAAGCGGGAACTCAATCTCGTCGGCCATAACTGGGTTCAATTCAAAATCGGAGCCAAGCGCGGTACAGGGACCATGAGCGGTTACAAGGTTACATCCGAGATGCTTCAACGTGATTTCGGTAAGTTTGACATCATCTCAAAATTAGACGATCCGGAAGCGTATGGGCATGAGTCCATCAGGCTGATCCGCTGCATGCCGGACAGCGTGCAGCTCGCAAACTGGACCGCAGGAGAAGAAGTAACGGAGGAAACACCGTTCACCTTCGAAGATTACGAGCTGATTGACCCGATCATCGTTACCTAAGTCACCTAAATTTAAGGAGGAACATCAGAACTATGAGCGATATCAACCAATTGAATGAACAAGAGATTTTGGACGGACTCTTCGAAACGGCCGCTCGGGCTCCGGAAGAGTCCGTATTTATTAAACGCCTTGGCTTGCGGCTGACCCTCACCGGTTTGACTTCGAGCCGGGTAGACACCATTCGCGAACGCTGCACATTGCGCAAGACGGCGAAAGGGATCACAACGGAGAAAGTGGACAATGAGATGTTCAACTCCACCTTGATTCAGGAATCCACCAAGGAACTCCAAGTAATCAGAAATTATGGTGAGGAGACGGAGCAGAAAGTCACCTTGAGCGGTTGGGGTGATCCGCGGATCACGGGACCGCTGAAGCTTTCCGGCGGGGACCAGGCTATCCGTCGGTTGCTGCTTGCCGGTGAACTGGACGCAGTTGGTGATAAGGTGCTGGAGCTGTCCGGCTTTGGAATCGATATCGAAGAAGTAAAAAACTGATCCGCTCCGGGGGGATGACGACTTTGCTTTTCCACTTATGGACAAAGCATCATCTGCTCCCCGGGGCCTTTTGGGCTTTACCGAAGGGTGAACGTATGCTGCTCCGAGCGTTCTCGGAACGCGAGCTTGAGATTCTGTCGAAGCCGATACCTGGCGCTCAAAACCAGCCACGGCGAGGAAGGAGAGTGATCTCGCATGGCGGCTGAACACGAAATGTACCGTTTGGATCTCGTCATTGGTACGAGAGGTGTGGATCTGGTCGAGCGGCAAATGCGAAACATCGATCGGATGATCCAACAAACTCAGCGGCGCGCCTCCGCTTTGAACAGGACTCGAATAAATCCGACAGTCCGCATAACGGATCAGAGTACAAGCTCCACCCGAAGAATCACCTCTTCCCTCAACCGTATCGATCGGACCGTGGCGAGGCCAGAAGTGCGGGTCCGGGACGTGGCAACGGCGAAGCTAAACAAGGTCTCTTCCATGCTCGGGGGTTTGACCGGACGTGCATTTAGCATCACGTTGAGCACAGCATTTACGGGAGCAGCCATGCTCACCGGCGCCGCGGCTTATGCCGGACTTAAGTCAACGGAAAAAGCGATGGCCTTTGAGAATCAAATGAAATCCATACAGGCATTGACTCAGATATCCGACCAGGCTCTAACCAGCATGACAAACTTGGCGCTAAAAGAGGGAGCTCGGACAAAATATAGCGCCCTCGAAGCTGCTCAAGGGATCGAAGAACTGCTCAAGGCTGGGATCAGCCCAGCTAAAGTAGAATCCGGTGCCCTGGCGGCCGCGCTTAACCTGGCGACTGCTGGCGGGATGGGGATGGCGGATGCAGCGGCCCTTATGTCCACGTCACTCAACGCCTACAAGAAAGATGCGTTAACCGCATCCCAAGCCTCCGATATCTTAGCCGGAACAGCCAATGCTTCAGCCGTTGACCTGACTGACCTGAAATTCGCTTTATCCATGGTAGGTGCGGTTGCAGATGGTGTCGGGCAGACATTCAGCGATACCAATGCTGCTCTCGGTGTTCTCGGGAACAATGGCTTAAAAGGCTCCGATGCAGGGACGTCGCTAAAGACGTTTCTGCTGAACACAGTCCCGCAGACCGAGAAGGCTTACAATCTATTCGAACAGTTTGGATTTATGACTGTGAATACAACCAAGGCGATGAGTGCCCTCAGCAAAGCAGGGATTAAGCCGGTGAGTGATTCGGTTACTGATGTTTCGAAGGCTTTTGAAATACTGGTCGCCAAACAGACCGGCTTCAAGAAGGGCACGACCAAACTAACCAAGGCAACGCATGATTACCTGACGGCAAATGGCCTTGTTCATTCAGCCTTTTACACCAATGAGGGTGACTTTAAGGATATCGCTTCAGTTGCTGATCTGCTGCGAAATAATCTCAAAAAGCTCAACGGTGAGCAGCGGCAATATTATCTGAAGCAAATGTTCGGGACCGATGCGATCCGGGCGGCAAACATCCTATATAAAGAGGGAGCAGCTGGACTAAAAGACTTTACGAAGGAAATGACCAACGTCACGGCTTTGAAAGTCGCCAAGGATAAAATGAATTCGGCATCCGGTGCTGTCGAGCAGTTCAGGGGTGCGCTTGAAACCTTGCAGATATCAGCACTCATCCCGACCATGCCGATTATTCAAAAGGTGGTAAACGCCTTTGCGGAAGGGATGGCGGCACTCTCTCCACAACTTAACGAAGCAATGAGCCGCTTCTCGAAGAAGGCAGAGAATTACATTGATACGCATTTCCTGAATAACCCGGAATTTAAGAATCTGGACCTGGAGGGCAAAGTCCACTTCATCATTGATGACTTCAAAGGACAGCTTGAGAATTGGTGGAACACGACAGGGCAGCAAGCTGTGGTTAATATCGCTGAAAAGATAGGTAGTGGTCTCGGAAGTTCAGCAAAGGGAGTGATCATGGGAGCGCTCGGAATTCTGGATGATGGTGACGATTCTATCTATGTATCGGCAGGAGAGTCAGCGGGTTCGGCGTTTTTCCAAGCGTTTTTAGATGCATTTGATGCGGGAGCAATCGCAAAAAAGGCGGCAGAAGCTCTTAGTAGCAGCAATATAAATGCTATTCAAAACCCAACAGCTGGAAATATCACCTCAGCTGTCACTAGCGATTTGTTAACTTTAGCAGCAGGAGGATGGATTTTGGGAAAAGCAAAATCCGTTTTAAAATCCGTACCAGGCGTTAAAAAAGGAGCTGGGAAGCTGAAACGGATTTTTGGTAAAGGGACTTCTGCAGCCGGTGGGACTGAAGGGACCATCATTGCAGGAGAATCTGCCGCCCGGGGCGCTGCAACGGGAGCGGGCTCTGTTGCAGAAGGCGCTGCTTCCGCTGCGAACAAAACTGTTAGAAATCCAACCGGGTCGCCTGTAAACCGTCCGGTAATTGACAGATTTGATCCGCGATATCGTCCAGGCAACAAAGTTACGGTTAAAGCAATCGAAATGCCCGGGGTGAAAATCGCTGCAAAAGCTGCTGTGCCGTTAATGGTCGCAGCTGACGCATACTCAATAGCGAATGCGGAACCTGGTAGAGACAGAGCTGAGAAGATAGGTTCTTCTGCCGGGGGCTGGGCCGGTGCTTGGGCGGGAGCGACGGCTGGTGGAGCAATTGGTTCTGTGATCCCCGGCCCCGGAACTGTAATCGGCGGTATAATCGGTGGTATTGGCGGCGGATTCGGTGGGAGCTGGGTTGGTAAAGGGAGCGCAGGAAAGTTCATGGATGCAGTGTACGGCAAAAAGGTTCAAGCGCCAGAAGTTGATTCGGTTCTTGGTGGGAGTTCCGGTGTCGATGCCGTTCTCGGCCAGAAACCGGCCGCAACCAGAGTCGTCAATAATAGCTCAACTACCTCCATTGCAGCGCCAGCGGTAAAAGACATCGTGAGTCAGACATTAGCGGCAATAGCTGCAAAGGGGAATGGTTCGAAGTCGAATGAGACCAGTACCGTTAGAATTTCTCCTGAACAGGTAAACGGGATGGAAAATGGCATTCGTAACATCAAGGCAGATACGACAAATCAATTCAATATCACCTTACCGCCGGGCACCGTCCAGGTTGTCGTACAAGGAACTGAAATAGGCGACGATGTGATTGAATCGGTATCGAATCAAGTTGGAAGCAAACTTGCTGCGGAAATGCGCGCGAAAACGCAAAACCTTAAATAAACCGGGGTGATCTGATGGAATTACACCTTATTGATGGGGCCGGAAAAAGTTTCGTGTTTCCGGTCAACCCGGAAGAAATCACAATCAACCGTGGAAAAGGCTTTGAAACGGTCAATATACTGCGATTCGGGGATTTTGATTACCCGAGCGGGGAGAAGGTGAAGGAAATCGCCTTCTCTTCTTTTTTTCCGAAGAACTATGATTCATATTGCGTTACCAAAAAACTGATGCATCCACAAAACGCAGTCAATGTACTGACAAAAATGATGGTGAGCAAGCAGCCGGTTCGATTTATCGTTACAGGGACTTATATAAACGTCCTGGTCATCGTGTCTGTTCATAATTCCACCTATCGTGGTGGGGAACCGGAGGATGTTTATTTCGACATTACTCTCCGGACGTGGCGGGAGCCGCGGGTTCATACAAAGCTGGGCTCATCCAAGTCGGCAAATACGACAACGAACAAGGCGGCAACAAGCCGGCCAGACACGAAGAAAACGGCCAAGACTTACACCGTGAAGATTGGAGATTCCCTTTCGAAGATTGCGAAGCTTGAGCTGGGGAATAGTTCAAAATGGCAAGCAATCTATAACCTCAACAAAAAAGTGATTGGACCTGATCCGAATAAGATTTACCCCGGACAGAAGCTGGTGATGCCGACATGAGCTACGAGATCGTGTATAAGGACAAGTACTATTTACGGGAGTTGATCGAGAGCATCTCCCTTAAAGATAGCCTGGATCAAATATCGTATCAGGCCAACATAAGGCTGGCTGTTCCGGCATCCATGCCCGCGATCGGCCCCGGCGAAACCATTCGGATCAGCGGGGTTCCTTTTCAGGACTCAACATGGCATCCGTTGCTAGAGCCCGGGGTTGTCTGGGAAACGAGCAGTTCACGCAGCAGCCGAAAGACGCTGGATGTTACGGTTTATGACCGGACTATCTACCTCGCCAAATCAGAGGACGAATACCTGCTTCCCGCTGGCCAGACGGCCAGCCAGCGCTTGCGTAAGTATTCGGCTGACTGGGGAATAAAATTATCCTCAGTCCCGGACACTGGAACCAAGCTGAAGAAGGCCGTATACCGGTCGCAGACGATCTACAAAATGATCTCATCTGACCTGCAGGAGACGGTAAAGGCCGGTGGGAGCATGTATATCCCGAGGATGACAACGGCCGGACTCGAGCTCTTCAAGATCGGAAGTAATAAAACGGTTTGGGTGCTGGAGGCTACTGAGCAGGTTAGCCGAAACCGAACGCTTGAAGGAGCTGTGACGAAGGTGAAGGTGTTAGGCACCCAAGATCGCGCATCCACAAAGCGGACAAAGAAATCCGGAAGCAATGAAGAAGCTCCAACTCCAGTATTAGCGATTGTCACGGGCGAGACAAGCAAATATGGAACCCTTCAAAAAATGGTGCAGGATGAGGATGTAAAGACAGCAGCTGCTGCGAAAAAGCTCGGTAACGACTGGTTGACTGGAATTCAGGAATCTTACTCGTATTCCGGAATCGATATCAACACTCTTCGCGCGGGGGATGCGGTTATCATTGATGGTACAGAGCTGATCGTTACTTCGATCACCCATGACCTTGGCGATCCCGGGCATATGCAACTAGATGCCGCGCCGGCGGATTACGTCAAAAGGAGGTATTTCTTGAACTATGGCTAATGGGTATGATGAGTTGCATTCGGCGCTTCACGAAGCGGTAGGGAAGCGGATAGGCAGCTCTTTGTCCAGCTCTCCTGCTGAGCTTGGCACAATAACGGAAACCGGTCTTAAGCTGGACAGTTTCAAGCATGAGATTCAGGATTACCTCTTGCCGGGCTGGACCGTCAAGCTGGAGCTGCCGGCATTTACCCTGCAGGGCTCTCTGAACATGCCAGGTGGGGGCGGGTCGGCATCCTTCTCCATTCAGCCGACAGAGATTGAGGATGTTGTCATCGATCTCCCATCCGGATTGCAACCGGGTGACCGGGTGCTCGTCCTTCCGGTTAATGGTGGCAATGATTTTGTGGTGATGTGCAGGGTGGTGGATAGCAGTGAGTAGCCTCTTTCCGGAAGAAGCATCTTGGGATGACTCCGATTCTGCCGAATCAAGCAATTCCGAGGTGACATTTGGCCGAAGTTGGCGGTTTGATTATGCAGCCGGAGATTTCATCATGACTCCAACTCGAAAAGTGGCCGCCGCCGATGAAAAGACCGCTTGGGTGGAATGGTGCAAGAAGGCGCTACTCACTCCGCGGTACCGGTATGTTGTATATTCCCGGACTCATGGACAGGATTTTGAGGACCTGATCGGGCAGGGATACAGCAGGGCTGTACAGGAAAGCGAAATCCAACGGATCGTAACCGAAACGTTGACAGTTGACCCGCGCACGGAGAGCGTCAGTAATTTCTCATTCAGCTGGACTGATGATATTTGTTCATTCACTTGCGATATCACGAATGTCCGTGAAGAAACGGAAACCATAGAAGGGAGCACGGGGGCCTGATGTCTGATTATCCTCTTTATCTGCAAGAACAAACTGAAGATGCCATAATGCAGCGCATGCTCAACCGGGTGCCCGAGGACATTGATAAGTCCGAGGGCTCTTTTATTTGGGATACACAGGCACCAGTAGCCTTTGCTTTGTCGGAGTCAGCGATATGGGCTCAAGAGATCCTTCGTCGCGGCTTTGCAAGCACGGCTGCAAGCGCGGATTCGAGTTATCGATCGCCAGAACTCACAGCCAGGGCGGCAGAACATGGAGTCACTCGCCGTGCCGCAGTACCGGCAATGGGACAAGTCACTTTCACTGGAGCCCCCGCGAAAACTATACCAGTTGGAACGCTGGTCGCTACACCTGCTGATGAAGTCTCGGGGGAGGCTAGCATCGAATATGGGACCTCTGCTTCCGTGACGATAGGGGCTGATGGGAAAACAACGGCTTCGATCCAGGCGGTTGTGGCGGGGACGAGCGGGAATGTTCCGGCTGGAGTAATTGAAATCATTGCGACACCGATCTCTGGAGTAACGGCGGTCACGAATTTGATAGCCATCACTGGCGGGGCTGATGAGGAGTCGGATGTATCTTTGCTCGAACGCTACTATCTGCGTGTGAGAAACCCAGGGACGAGCGGGAATAAAGCTCATTATTTGTCTTGGGCGACCGAAATCGCTGGAGTTGGTGGAGTTCAAGTTACCCCACTTTGGCAAGGGCCTGGCACGGTTGGGATTTATCTGTTGGACACGGATAAACGAGCTGCAAATAGCAGCATCGTATCTGCTGTGCAAGAGTATATCGATCCTACACAGGATGGCCAGGGGGAAGGTACTGCCCCGGCCGGTCCGATCGTCACCGTGATGCCCGCTGAAGAAGTACCGATTAACATTTCGGCTCAGCTCACACTCGCGGCCGGCGCTACCTTGTCTGAGGTTAAAGCCCAAATTGAGAAAGGGGTAACGGCCTATCTCAAAACGCTTGCGTTTACAGACACCCTTATCCGTTATACCCGGATTGCTGCTGTTATGTTGGATATCCCTGAAATCATCGACTATTCGGATTTAACTGTGAATGGTCAATCGGGGACTAACATCGAAGTCGGTACCGGAGAAGTTGCTGTCTTAGGGACGGTGGTTGTTTCATGAGCGATTTTGCCATAACGAGTCCGGCAGGGCAGAAGATGTTTGTGAACCTGCCTGCGTACTACGAAAAGTCACGGGTTATGAAAGCAAACCTTGATGCTTCAGGTGTCGAGATGGACCAGTTTACGAAAGCACTAAACGAAGTCTTGGATCAGTTTTTCGTAAACTCCGCAACATGGTCATTGGATATTTGGGAGCAGGAACTTGACCTTACGACTGACCATTCTAAACCGATAGATCAGAGGCGTTCGGTTGTGCAATCGAAACTCCGTGGATCCGGCAAGTTCTCCGGACAATTGGTTAAAAACGTCGCTTCGGCTTATGCCGGTGGGACGGTTGATGTCTTCTTCGATCCCCCGGCATATAACTTTACGGTCAAATTTATCGATACCTTGGGTATTCCGCCTAACTTGGATGATCTGAAAGCGGCGATCGAAGAGATTAAGCCGGCACACATGGCAGTTGAATACAAATACCGTTATTTACTGGTGCGAGAGGTCAATGTCATGAAGATCAACAACCTGCAGGCTACTAAGATGTCTAATTTCGCTCCATTCCTGGAGCAGTTGTAAGGAGGGATTATCTTGGCTGAGAATACGCCAAATCTGAATTTATACAAGAAGAATCCGGCGACGGATGGCGATGACACCTTTAACATCGAGACCGTGCTGAACGAGAACTGGGACAGAGTAGATGAGCATGCAGGAGATAACGTCAGGCACGTTACAGCCGCCGAGCGAACAGACTGGAACGCCAAGGAGACAACAGCCGGTGCACAGGCAAAGGCTGATGCAGCCCAAAGTGCCGCGATTTCCGCCGCTGCTGCAGATGCGACAACAAAGGCCGCTGCCGTCGCTGACGCTTCAATCCCACTAACCCAAAAAGGTGCAGCCTCCGGCGTAGCGACACTGGATGCAACCATTAAGATTCCGGCTGGACAACTCCCGGTCAGCGCCGTACAGGCGACCACGGCAGACGTAACCTACTACGTCCGGACGGATGGCAACGACAACAACAACGGGCTTACCAACACGGCGGCGGGAGCATTCAAGACGATCGCAAAGGCACTCAGCATGATTCCGCCAGTAATCAATCACACCACCGTCGTCAATGTAGCAGCAGGCACATACGCCGAGGATGTTGAAATTAAAGGATTTTCGGGCAGTGGAGTGCTACAAGTTAATCCGGGTGTTGTTACGGTTTCTAATACCTACAATGTTAGCTCAGTAACGGTATCTAACTGCCTAATACCTGTTGGTGTCAACGGACTCAATGCGACAACGGTCACAGCAAGAGCGTTTACTGCGCTTAGCGCGTTAGATGCTGAGTTTAAATATTGCTCGACTACGTTGGGCATGGTTAACCAACACGGTTTTTATGCAAATAGTGCAAAAATGTACTTATATCACTGCACAGCAACCAATAAATACGCGGGTATATCTGCGGGGCAAAACTCCGAAGTATTTGTTTGGGATTGCTCCGGGACGGGAAATGCCATTGCTCTTTACGCAGGAGAGGGAGGCCGAATATCAACAACGGGCACAGTCCCGGCTGGAACGACAGCATCCGCAACGGGTAATGGCGGTTCAATCGATACCAATGGCGTCATCAATTCATGGGGAGATAATACAGCGGCACAGCGTAGCCATATTTCATCTAGAATGTCAGCAGATCAAGCTATAACCGCTAGTTCATTTACCAAAGTGGCTTTTGATTCACCTGCTGTAGATCACTTGAGCGAATACTCATGGAATAATCGGAGATTTACAGCAAGGAAGAGTGGCATTTACTTGGTGGGGGCAGCTGTACAGAGTACAGGTTCTACGCCTGCTGGGGCAGTCCTGGTAATGTCGGTATACAAAAACGGTGGCAGATATAGGGACATGGGGACGTACGTTAAAAGCGGAGCGATTGGGGAAATTCTCACGCAGGGTGCGGTTTCATTGGAACTAGCGGCAGGGGACTACATTGAGATTTGGGTTTATACCAACGTTTCGGGGATGGTACTGTACGGAAACGTTGATGGTGTATTAAATCATTTCACTGTTACGCAAATAGCATAGAGGAGGCAAGAGATGAATATAGCACTCGCAATCTTGCACCTATACCCGGAAGCGGAGCCGCTCCGGGATTTTGTCGTGCAGGTCGAAGGCCCCGCGCCCGTCCTCCGCGAAGGCGCAGAAGAAAAAGGCCGTGTCCGCTACGAAATCAAGCCTCCTGAAGAGGGAGAGGAACCGGTCGAAGGCGTACATTACCGATTCGGCATCGACTATAACCGGCTTGTCGAAGGCGAAGATTACGACCTGGTAGACAAGGGGCCGTATATCGCCGTCTGGAACCTGGAGGTTCCGCAGCCAACCGAGGCCGAACTACAAGTGGCATGGGATGAGCTTCAGGCGCTGCCGACACCGGAGGTGCCGGAGACAGCCGAGGAAAAGCTGGCCCGGCTGGAACAGGAGAATACACTTCTCAAGGCCCAAAACGCCGCGCTCTCCGATCGAGCCGACTTTATTGAGGACGTGATCGCTGAAATGGCGATGCAGGTCTATCAATGATAAGCCGTTTTCTTTGGTGGATCATGTCGAAGCTGGAAGGGGGTGATGGCATGATGGCGATGTTCTTCGCACAACGCGTTATCTTGGGTAAAACCAAGTACACCGAAGTTCCTGCAACTCTGCAGCAACCGGTTAAGGAACTGCTGGAAGAAAGCGGCCTGGGATACCTGGCTGAAACAGCACAAGCATAAGCGCCCATTGAGGCGTTTTTATTTTGCCCTCGGGAACCCCGGGGGCTTCTTTTTAGAAAAGACGGAAGGGAGCGGGGGGATGGACAGCAATGACGTATCGAATCTGGAAAAACTGCTGCCGCTGGCTGACAAATACGGCCTGGCCTACATTGTCGCGCTGATCCTGTTAATCATCGTGATCGCGTTGGTTCGGTCTATCGCCAAGGGCAACTTGGTTCCACGCGAGTTATTGGATCGCGCGGAGGAAGACCGGGACCGCTTGCAGGCCATTTTGGACAAGGAACGGGCTGACTTCATGGCCCCGACACTGGAAGTCCTGCAGCGACTTAAAATCGACCACAACGCGGCCAGTGGCGGAAATGACGAGGATAGGGGAGGATAACGTGCTTATGCGTATTTTAAGATGGTTATCGCCCCGGCGCCTAAGAGACAAAGAGAAGGAGCTGGTGCAGGCATCCGGACGGGTGACGGTGACAATCGCTCGATACAAATACACATCCAAAGAGATTCAGGAAGAGATCAAGCGGAATCGCTTTGCTCCTTTTCTGATTTATGATCGGGGTGAACAACATGGGGGGCAGTGATATTGTGCTGTTAATCGCATATTCCGTTTCGCTGGTATGTGCAGTGCTGTTGATGGCCGCGCTTTTTTTGTACTTCAGGGAGCGGTACCGGGCTCGGGTGGTCAGCATTTTTATGATGGCGGTGTTTTTCTTCCTGGGGGCGTACACGGTCAAAATGGCTGTCGCCTTCTGGATTCGATTCAGTGATGTGACCGCCGGTGACGCCGTGTTCGCTGCCCTGAAATCGCAGGCATGGGCCATTGCCCAGACCGGTACGACTATCGGTCTCGTCATCTTGACTGTACTGATGTATACCAAGCGGCAGGACTTGTTTATGGTGTTGCCCGAGATCAAAGACAAGGAGGAGGAAGAAGATTGAAGCAGCAAGGCCATTTTCTACTGATGGACAAGTCGGAATTCCGGTCGTGGTTGGCCGCGCAAACCATTACCCGGATTATCGCCAGGCTTCAGGTTCACCATACCGCGTCACCGAATTACACGACGCGCAGAATCGTGAATGGCGTGGCCCAGCAGGATCACTTCGAAGCGCTGGAAGGCATGAGGAATTACCACCTCAACACGAATGGGTGGAAGGCGACCGGCCAGAACATTACGACGTTTGAGGACGGCAAAATCGCTATTTCGTTGGACCGTGACCTTAACACCATCCCGGCCGGAATTTCCGGCGCGAACACTGGAGCGCTTTGTATTGAGAACCTGGGCAACTTTGACAAGGGTGGAGACACCATGACAGAATCCCAGCGTGAGACTATTGTCCACCTGTACGCCTGCTTGTGCGATAAGCTGGGGATTACGCCTGGATCTTCCACGCTGGTGTATCACGCTTGGTACACAGCAACGGGAGCTTGGCTGGGCGATTACGAGGCTGGCAAGTCCAGCAAGACATGCCCGGGAACGGCCTTCTGGGGCGATGGTAACACGAAGTCGGCAGCGCTGAAGGGTTTCATCCCTGCGGTGGCTGCTGAGTTGAATAAATTAAATTCCGGGGAGGAAGAAGCAATGATGGCTGAAGAGAAGAAGGAATTCGAGGAACTGAAGGCGGCCATTAAAGATCGGGATGACCGGATCGTAGCTTTGGAGGCTCGTCTGAACATCGACGGCAAGCAAACCTATGCCAGCGGCTACGAGCAGGCGGTTAAGGCAGCAAAGGCAGCTGGTGCGATCAAGACAAGCGCCGACAAGTCCAAGCTGGAACTGAACATGATTCAGATGCTTTACAATATGGGTCTGTTCGATAAGGAGGCGAAATAATCAATGGATGCCGTGTACCAGAATATCGTCGATAACCTGATGTCTTACGTTGTGACAGCTGTTGCGTTGGTCGTGATCGCATTTGTTTTGCGATACTGGCGCGCTTTCGGGGCGTGGCTTCAGGCGCGAAAGGCGGCGGCTGAGGCCGATGAGAAGAACAAGCTGCAGGCACTGCTGTGGGCCAAAGCTGTTGAGGCTTACGCATACGCTGAAACGGCGTTTGTGGAGCTGGACGGAGCTGACAAACTCAATGAAGCGTTGCATTACGTATCTAGTAAACTGGCACAGCTCGGGATTTCCTATTCGACTGAGGAGATGAGGGCTGCAATCGAGAAGGCTTGGTTGGAGTACGAAGTGGCTGGAAAGAAATATAAATAGTTGTTACATCACTCGTTATATCTTAGTATCAGCAAACAAAAAAATGCATGTCAAGAATAATCCTCACGTATTCTAGAACTAATAACGATAAAAAAAGAGGGAGAAATGTAGAAATATGGAATAATTAATCGATTTGATTCACTAATATTACACAAGCTAT
>NZ_JAHCMB010000216.1 GCF_019904155.1 Paenibacillus sinensis | reverse complement strand
AATTAATGGGAATGATCTAAAAAAGATTTCTGATGAGTTGAGGCTTTCTTTGGGACAAGTTGAATCTATTATGGAACAACTTCAAAGTAGAGCTAAGCAGTATCCTTCTCTTGGGTTTATATGGAGTAAATAGCACGCCTGGACTCTGCTACAATAACATCTCAATGGTTTATAGCAGCACCTACACGATTAATCAGTATTTGTTCAATTTCTTTCGCATCGTCAAGGTGGAACATATGTGAAGACTTCTCAACCCAAAGCAATTGTTTAGATATGGTTGCCACTAGTTGATCGAGGTATGTTTGAACGAGGCTGCCGTAGACATGAACGTCTTTACGTCCGTGAATAAAGAAGAGGGGAATCTCGATTTTTTTAGCGGTCCTAAAAAAGTTGACTGTGGAAAAATCCTCAATCATTTGCTGCGAATAAGATAATTTGAACCCTTTGTAGAATGAGTTATACATATCCTTTAACGTGTAGTCAGGCGAATAGAGCATAATTTTAGCGGCATCCATTAAACTGGGCGGTTTGATCTCTTTATCTTTGTAGATCATGGAATTAAACTTCATTAACCATGTTCGGAGCTGTCCCCATTGCTTGAGGCTTTCAGTATAAGGCGGCTCGCCTAATTGAGTTAACTGATCAACCGCTTTTTTGTTTCCTCTTCTTATGGCTTCTGATATTGCCCATTCCCTGCATAGCCGGTCGTTCTGAGTCCAATCAATAATTTGGGAAATGCCTACGTAGGCGTGTAATTTAGCCGGGATTTTTGCTGCCAGCGAGAGGCCGATTACGCTTCCCCATGAATGTGCGGCAATGAGTATTTTATCCTGGTTAAAAGATTCCCTGAGATAATCGACAACCTCTTCAGCGTCGGACATAAACTGGGAGAGCCTTATTGAGTCTTTGGGGATGTTTGGATGATAGGATTTCCCTGTGCCTCTCTGGTCCCAAAAGACAAGCACATAATGCTGAACAAGCTCTTTCGTAGTAGCTGCCACCGTATAATCCCGGGATCTGCAGCTTACACCTGGAAGCGGCATACTTGGACCGCCATGTATAAAAAGAAGCACTGGTTTATCGCTATGTTTGGCTTGTATTAGAATCGATTGCTTAATCCCGCCAATGTCCAATTCTTCAACTGCACTTATTCCAGACTCCGGTATCCTGAAATCTCTCTTTCTTGAGAGTATTTTCACATAGCTCACCAGCCTTTTTCTTGAATGAGCTTCATTTTACCATGAGGTGCCCCTCGGGCGACATCACAACGGTCACTACAGTTATTTACACTAGGCCAGTTGTAATGGTTATATTCCCAAATCATGTTTGAGCGGTTCAATTCGGGTATATAACAATAAAGAGGTGTCAAAATTCCTCTATAAAGGGGCTGTTGAATAATGTCAACCCGTTTAAATGATCAAAAGATCGTTCCGCATTTATGGTACGACAAGGGGGCAAAAGAAGCGGCAGAGTTTTACGCTTCCGTATTCCCGGACTCAAAAATTACGAATGTAACCACACTACATAACACACCATCTGGTGATAGCGATCTAGTCTCCTTTGAAATATGGGGTCAAAAGTTCATGGCGATCAGCGCAGGACCCTATTTTAAAATCAATCCGTCTGTGTCTTTCATGGTTAACTTTGACCCATCTCGAGACAAAGATGCGGGAGAGAGAATAAACGAGGTTTGGAACAAATTATCTGATGGTGGCACAGCGTTAATGCCGCTCGATAAGTACCCGTTCAGCGAGAGATATGGCTGGATTCAGGACAAGTTTGGTTTGACGTGGCAGTTAATTCTAACCAACCCAGAAGGCGAAGAACGCCCTGCGATAATACCGTCGATATTGTTTGTCGGAGATATATGCGGTAAAGCGGAAGAGGCGATTCATTTTTACTTGTCCGTATTCAAGAACTCGAAGCAAGGACTTACTGCTCACCACTCCAAAGGCATGGAACCCGACAAAGAAGGGACGATCATGTTCGCTGATTTCATGCTTGAAAATCAGTGGTTTGCCGCTGCGGATAGCGCACACGAGCATAGATTCAGTCTCAACGAGGCAGTTTCATTCATGGTGTATTGCGACACACAAGATGAAATTGACTACTATTGGGAAAGGCTCTCAGCGGTTCCTGAAGCCGAGCAATGCGGTTGGCTGAAGGATAAGTATGGTGTGTCTTGGCAGGTCGTGCCGAGAGAAATGGACAAGATGATGAGCAAGGGTACACCGGAGCAGATTGCTGCCGTAACAAAAGCATTTCTTAAAATGAAGAAATTTGATCTTGCGGAATTAAAGGAAGCATACCACAGATGATGTGATTCAGATCCCAAGAAATCCCACACAAAATAGTCCCTCTTTGCACTAATGTAGCGACGGCGGATTGTGGATTTGCCCACGGCCCGGCTCTATATGAAGTATTACAAAAAGCGACCTTGACCGGCCGCTTTTTTGCGTTCATTTGTGAGTTAAATTGCTAGGCAATGTTCCTTAATAATCTCAGCCAATTCATCAAAGGGGTATTTGTGGTTGACCATATCTACCGTGAAATCTTCGACTTATTTAGCATTCATTTGCGACAGCACAACAAACCGTTTCTTCATATCTTTCGTCACAACCAGTTCATCCAGCGTGGACGTTTGGATACCTTGCGGTACTTCTTTCAGGATCTGAGTAATGGTTGGCTCGCCGTAGAATATTGCTTCCGGATTGTTGCTGAAATGCTGCGGGATCAAAACTTTAATATTCATGCCATACAGGGTCTTGAAAATATCGGCATCATGAAATGTTTTGGGGCCGTATTCACCGGCATAGGTCAACATGACGTCCGCATTTTTCACGGCCTTCAGTGCCTCTGGCGATTCAATCCGATCCGTCTCTCCCATGTGTACAATCTTCAGATCGCCGAATTGAAAGACGTAAATTTCGTTGTCTCCTAAAGAGGCTACATGCTTGGATGGGAAACCGGTTATTTCAACGCCACCGACTTGAATGGGTTTATCCATCAAGGCGGGGGTGATTTTTTGGGGATCTCCCTTAAGCTGGTTCAGACCCGGAACATGATCCTCATGATAATGGGAGACGGTGTAGGCATCCACCTTCATATCGGGGGCAGGGCCAAAGTATGTTGTAAATTGTGCGGGGAATGGATCGGTCAGGATTGTGGTTCCATCAGGAAATGTTAAGTAAAAGCATGAATTCCCCACGTATTTGATCGTCAAGGAACCTTTTTTGGCCGGTTCTGCGCTTGTGGCGGATGGTTCAGCGCTGGGTTCGCTGCTTGCCGGTGCTGGAGATGCTATATCTGCGGCGGTTGGTCCCGCGTTAGCCTTTACGCTTGTTGCGTCCGTTTTCGAGCACGCTGCCAACAGGGAACAACACATCAAGATCATTAGGAGCACAGCCAGGCTTTTATTTTTGGTTTCAAGCTTCATAATATGACCCCCTCGGGAGATTTAACTTACAAGGGCATCATACCTGATCTGCTTTGCTGTAAGAATGGTGTATCCGCAATAGTTGTTTGCTTATAAGCAGGCTTTGCATATATTCGAATTTCTGTCTTATTTCATACGGGGGAGTAGTGATATAATCAGGATTTGAAAATGTCTTACATGGCCAACTGGGGTGAAGGATATGGAGTTTGTAACCATTGGTAGAGAAGTGCATTCCGGATACTGTATTCCTCTGTTTTTCACAGAAAATGAATCTTGTATAGAGAACACAGTAAGCATAAGCAGATGGGGCCTCATCCTAATCGAGAAGGGGTCAGGCATTATATCTTCCGGGGGACTGCATACCCCCTTTACTTCGCCGGTAGTGCTGTGCATCAATGAAAAGGAAGTTGCGAAGCTAAGCGCGCCCTCGGATATATCCATGAAGTCCGTTTATTTTGATCCATTGGTTGTGAATAGCAAATTCAACTTCGAGAATGTTCGCCATGCGCATACTGATTTCTCCGCCACGGAAGAGCAGGACCTTTATCTGCTGCAGCCATTCATTGGGAGCGGCATCCAATCACCCCGCCTGTTCACAATAGATACTGCAAGTGCGCAACATATCACTAAGCTCTTGCGGCAAATGAACCAGACGCTGGTGTCCCAGAGCAATTCCCATTGGCCTTGTCGCTCACGCTCGCTGTTTTTGGAAGTTCTTATTCTCCTCTCAAAGCTAATACATGAAGAAGAAAGTCTATCAGAAGAGGATGCTGACCATAATGACATTGCAAACCAGGTTTTAGTTTATCTGCATACGAACTATTCGAACAAAATAACGCTGAACGAACTCAGTCGGATGTTTCATATTAATCGGACCACTATGAATCATCAGTTCTTTCAGCTCACAAATCTGTCTGTCATTGATTATTTGATCAAGTACCGCGTGCAAATAGCTGCAACATTATTGAGAGATACCTTGCTTCCGATCTCTGAGATCATGGATAGGGTCGGCTTTCACAATACCACGCATTTCTGGAGAATGTTCAAGAGGCATACCACACTCTCCCCCTCAAGCTATCGAAAACAAAATTGCTGGATGTATTCCTCAGGCGAGTAGGCTGTCGGGAATTCCGTGGTGGGATACGGATATCGGCGGATTTACCGGAGGAAATGGCGGTGACCCCAAATGTGTTTTTTACGGCGATTGTAAGTCTGCCGACAGATGATTAAACCGTGCTGCGCGGACAAAGTTGCATATAAGCAGGTCGCTAGTTCGCTGCCCCTTAATCTACCCTGAAAGCCCGACCGTATTCGGCCGGGCTTTCAGGTCTATGCGATGGTATAACCTTATTTTGCTTGCTCGTCAGGCTGATGAATGCCAAACAGATTGCCTTCCGTATCCATGTAATACCCTTGCCATGCCATTCCGGGCAGTGCGTACTTGGGCATGGCAAGCTTGCCTCCAAGCTTCAGGATGGCGGCTTCCGTAGAATCGTAATCCCCCACTCCGATCGTACAGGCATAACCATTAAGAGCTTGTCCGGGCTCAGGAGAAGGACCTTGACGCTTCATTAATGCACCATTGATTCCGAGCTCGCCTGAATCACCAGTCGTGGCTCCAAAATAGGGCATTCCGGCATATTCGCTCCAATCCTCAAATGTCCATCCAAATACCTCACCATAAAACGTCTTGGCACGCTCCATGTCATCTACATGAATTTCGAAATGAACGATTCGGCCCATGATCTCCTCCTATGTTTTGACTTCCTGGCGTTCTTTAATTATACTTTCCTTTTTCGCAAAATGTATAAAATTTAATTGAAAAAGTTTCATACTATGAGGAAAGGTCAAGGTCTCCGTCTGCTCATTCCAGATCTAATGATCATTGAAGTTGCCGTGCAGCAGGAGGATCGGGTCGCTTTTTTCTGAAGTCTGCGCATACAAAAGCCGGGCGGCATCAGGGAACTGATGCCGCCCGGCTCTTTTTCATAGAACCGTATTCTACTTCAAGTTGATCAATCGGCTGATAATGACCGCCGCCTGGGCCCGGTTGGAGATGCCCTTAGGTCCGAAGGTGTCCGGAGTCAATCCGTTAACTACGCCCTCTTGGGCGAGCAGCGCTACAGCCTCTTTGGCATACGCCGCGATGCTGTCCTTATCAGTGAAACCGGACAGCGCCTGGTCCGGGTTAAGGACGGTCTTGCCCTTGAACTGCTTCAAGGCATTGGCCGCGATGATAGCCATTTCTTCGCGGGTCACGGCGCGCTTCGGATCGAACTTGCCGCCGCCGACCCCGTTGACAAGGCCGTTCTTGACGCCGGAGGCGATGTAGCCGTAAGACCAGTCTGTGGTCTTCACGTCAGTGAACGACGCGGAGGCCGCCTCGTCCAGCAGGCCGAAGGCGCGGACGATCATAGTGATGAACTCGGCACGGGTGACTTCCTTCTTCGGAGCGAAGGAGGTTGCGCTGACGCCTTTCAGAATGCCTTTGGCCGTCAGTTCCTGAATAGCTGGAGCCGCCCAATCGAAATTGCCAAGATCGGTGAAGCTGGCCACAGGAGTCGAGCTTGGTACCGGTGATGCCGATGGAGCCGGTGTAGCGGTTGCTGACGGGGACGGCGTTGCCGTCGCCGAAGGCGATGGTGTCGCTGCCGAGCCGGAGCCTGTGCCCGGAGAAGTGCCGCTCTCCGGCGCCGGTTCCAGCGGACCGTTGTCCATGCCGTCGGCTTCCGTTGCCGCAGGAGCCGCCGCATAAATCGCGTTCGCCAGCAGGCGGAACTGATTCTGCGGATGGTACTTGTTCATCAGATCATTGGCGAACAGCGTGACATGGACACCGCCCTGCTGGTAGTTCAGCGCCAGCACCTGGCCCTTGGCCGCATCGCTGTTCGGCCACCAGCCGGCTTTGAAGAAGTCATCGCCGGTTCCGTATTTCGCCAGGATTTCCGCGCCTTCCGGAACGGAAGTAATGAATGCGGCCGATACGGTGTACAGATACTCGGAATCCGCGTAAGGGGCTGTAATGACGCTGTTCTGGGAAATATCCGCTTTGAACAAGCCTTCGTGAGCGTCGGTCCGGCCTGCGGAATTCACTGGATTCGAATAGTTCAGTCCCGGCAGGACGTTCAGTCCTTTGACGGTGTTAAGCATGCTTCTGCCATAGCCGATGAACGGCTTGCCGGAAGCGATCAGGTTCGTGCCGGAGTTCACCAGCACGTCGGCCGCCGCCGTATCGGAGGTCACGTTGAACCCGAGATCCGCCAGCATATAGGAGACGGCGCCCCCGATGGCTACGGACGGAGCCTTGAGCAGCTTGCCGCTCTTGTCGCTGGAAGTGCTGAACGGCACGATATCCAGCAGGTATTTGGAAGCGACCGTCCGCAGGTTCGAACGGGATACGAGGAAGCTGCCTTTTTCATAGCCGCTGCCGCCGTTATCCAGCAGGATCACCGCTTTTTTGTTCCGGATCAGCTCATTGACCGCTTTGATGGCATCGTTATTGCTATTGCGGATCACGTAATTTTGCTCGAACGGAACGGCATTCAGGTCGGTGACCGGTATCGTCACGCCGCTTACCGGTTCGGTTGCGCCCGCGAAGGCGCCCGTGGTCCGCAGGACATAACGGTCGAAGCCGCGCATATCCGCAAAATTCTGCACCGTATCCGAGTACATTTCCTCGAAATCGGAGACGTTCAGTCCATCGTATAGCACCAGATTGGCATAGCCACGTTTGGCTTGGTGCATGTTCACGACATAAGTTCCGGCCGGGTACGTCACCGAGTTCACAGTTATGGGACTCGTCGTGCGCTCGACTTTGACGTTATTCCGAAGCAGATATTGAACCATTTTGTAGACTTCGAGCTGGTTCTTCTGCAGGGACTTGTCTACGGGGAGTACATAATACTCCGGGAAGAAGTTCGCATTGCCGGCACGGGGGCGTCCGATGACTTCATAGTTCCCGTTGATCAGATACTGATCTACAGCGCTGTTGTCTTCATTGGCAATGCCGCGCTTGAATACTTCAAGTTGGTTCAGGAAGAGCTCGTCTTTATGATTCATAACATAGCTGGTAGCGCCCAGAGCGCCGTAATAAAAGGCATTCAGTCCCTCTTCGTTCAGTTCAGGAACTTCGATTGTGTGTCCCAGTGCACCCTGGTGCATGGCGAACACTGCCGTATAGGCCGGGGAGGCGTCATCCCATCCGGTAGCGTAGGTGCCGGGAGGAGATTGATAGTTAGGGTCCTGTCTCAGCTTCTCGGTTTCCTCATAAGGAATCGTGTAGGAGTTGTACTTGGTGTTGGCGATGCCTGCGTTCCCGATGGCGTTGGCCTGTGCCAGCATGCTGTTCAGCACAAGATCGTATTCGATATTCGGATCATGCGGCGGCGTGCAGGGCTCGATCAGGAAACCGCTGACGAAACCGTGTAGGTCCAGGAAGGACAGTGGTGTCCACTTGGCAATTTGCGCTGTAACCGCCTGGGTTTCGGGCTGCGTCTGATACGAGTTGTCCCGGTTCGGGTCAAGCAGTGTGGAGGTTGCCCGTGTGTTCAGCGCGCGGCCGTCCGGGTTCTCCACATAGTCCAGCAGGAAAATCACATGGTCCAATGCGGCGTCGATATCCAGCGTCACCGGGACGACAATGCCGTTCGCATCGGTTGTATCGTAGGTGACGAACTTCTGCGTCATTAATGTATCCAGAAACTTGATGATCGCATCGACGCCGTTGGCCTCATCGGCATGAATGTTGTTCAGCCATATCGGCACTTTATAATCCGTAAGCTGGCCGTTCTTGATCTTCTCCTGCAGCGCGGCAGGATCGTTCATCATCAGCGGCAGCGTTTCATTCAAATATTGATCGACGGATGCCTTGTCCTTGGCAACGATCGAGAAGTGGATATCCCGGCCTTGTGTAGATTCGCCGATCTTCTGATACTCCACATAGCGGCCGTATTTATTGTTGCTGTCCGCCGTAATCCGGTCGATGGCCGGTTTGATCTCATCATATGTGTGATAGTCGTCGTAAGCATTCAGCTTCACCTTCTGGGAAGCGAGCACACCGCCCGGAACGGAGCCAATGAGATCATACACCCCGACCCGCTTCACATACTCGGCGCGGATTCCGGTTACAGACAAATTCGATCCATACAGGATGTCGAATGTAATGTCCGCCTTGTAGGTGGAGCCGGTTACGGTTTCATACTGAACCTTAATGAAAGGGTCCCCGGTGTACGCTCGTACACTGGATGCATTGTTCCATTTCTTCCACTCGGCAATCGGTTTCATTTCCTCGGCTGTTCTGCCGAAATTCCAGACGATATCCGAAGTCGATGCCCCATCGGGCAGCGTAACCATCAGCTCGAGTGTTCTGGCCTCCGTCATGGAAGCCTGGTATACCTCGGACGTTACAGTAGGGGCCGCTGCTCCGGATTCGGAAACCTCCGGTGCGGTCTGCGGCGCCGTATCAGCAGTGGCGGAATCAGCTGCGGTAACGGCTGCCGAAGCGATAGGCTCGGCCAGGGCTTGTCCGGCATAAGCAGCAGGCATAAGACCGGTGAAGACCAAGGTCCAGGCCAGTAAAAATGATAGAATCCTCTTATTCATATCCTGCCTCCCAGTGTTTTGGATATATAAGTTCAGATCTTTCTATAAAGCCTGCAGGATGTACGGCCCTCCTTTCAGATTCGCATTCCGCACACCAACCTCCCATGCGATGGCAGGAACGAATGAATATGTATGAATTTTTATGATTATTCATTGCATTATAATAAGTTAGATACTAATAATTTGGAAGATCAAAAAATGTAAATCATAGTTTTGATAGATAGATCCGGATTACCAGGTGGGGTACTCGTAGTCTGGAAAAATCATCAATAAGCGATTGTTATATGAAGTACATGGGATAAATTTAGCAGGAAGATCCATACTGCGGGAATTGCCGTTTTCCATTAAAAAAACTCCATCCTTTCGACAGCGGTTTTTAGAGATTCGCAGACTGGACGAGCAGGCAGTGAACTGTCTGATAGCAGATGAGTATGTTTTTGTCACGAAATCTTACAGGAAAAATCCCTGGATAAATACAATATTTGTGAATTACGCCTAAAAGTTCGGAATTTCTTTGTTTCATGTGACGATCATGCGCCGGAACTCGTTATAAATAGCACGGATTCTATATATAATGTGAATCAACTTGACATGACGGTTAGCCGGTTAACTGCGAATTCAAATCAGGGGGTAAGGGTGAATGGAGAAAGCAAAGGGCATGAGGGTGTTCTCAATGGGGCTTCAGCATGTATTGGCTATGTATGCAGGAGCTATAGTGGTCCCTTTGATTGTGGGAAGGGCTCTTAACTTGACTGCTGAGCAATTGGCCTACTTGGTATCGATCGATTTATTCACCTGCGGCATCGCGACCTGGTTCCAGGCACGTAAGGGCAAATATCTGGGCGTAGGGCTGCCTGCGGTACTTGGGAGCTCCTTCGTCGCAGTGACACCGATGATCGCCATCGGTTCCCAGTATGGAGTCCCGGCCATTTATGGCTCAATCATTGCTGCCGGTCTCTTTATCATGCTGGGGGCGGTCTTCTTCAGCAAGATCGCCAAGCTGTTCCCTCCGGTTGTGATCGGTACGGTCGTCACGCTGATCGGTCTTTCGCTGATCCCCACAGGCATTAAAAATATGGCCGGTGGCAACGGCAGCAAGGATTTCGGAAGCCTGGACAATCTGGCGTTGTCCTTCGGGGTGCTGGTCCTCATTCTGCTACTTAATCGTTACTCCCGCGGTTTCATCAAATCGCTGTCCGTGCTTGCGGGAATTCTCATTGGCACACTGGCGGCCACGTTAATGGGCAAGGTCGATTTCTCGCCGGTTCAGAGTGCTTCCTGGTTTCATCTGCCGCAGCCTTTTTACTTCGGGACGCCGTCCTTCGAACTGGGCCCCATTCTCACGATGATTATCGTGGGCATGGTTGTCATCATCGAATCGACCGGTGTGTTCATGGCGCTGAGCAAAATCTGCGACCAGCCTCTGACCGACAAGGACTTGGCCCGCGGCTACCGGGCCGAAGGCCTGGCCTTTGTACTTGGCGGGATCTTGAACGCATTCCCTTATAATACCTTCGCCCAGAACGTGGGACTTGTCCAGTTGTCCAAGGTCAAGACAACCAACGTCATCGTCGTTGCGGGAGGCATTCTAGTCTTTCTCGGGCTTATTCCCAAAATCGCGGCGTTTGCCACGATCATCCCCAGCGCCGTGCTGGGCGGAGCGACGGTTGTCCTGTTCGGCATGGTCGTCTCATCCGGAATCAAAATGCTGCAGACCGTGAACTTCGGTCAGCAGTCGAATCTCCTGATCGTCGCATGCTCTATAGCCCTTGGCGTCGGTGTTACGTCGGTTCCGGATCTGTTCGCCCAGCTGCCGCAGAGCATCAAAATCATTGTCAGCGACGGCATCATCACCGGTAGTCTGACCGCCATCCTGCTCAATGTCTTCTTCAATCTTGGCCCCAAGAAGAGCAGTATGCCGGTTCAACAGGTAAAAGAGGTATCCTGAGGCTAGGCATTGGCAGTCTTCGCAATCTCCGTTATGAACGAAGCGGCAATCCGCGCTTTATGGCAGGGCGGATTGCCTGTGAGATCCGGCCTAATATATTCGGCTAATATACTCCGGATCTGCTGCATCATCAGGCCCGCTCGTCGGAGCGGGCTTCGGCATGATGTCATCCTTGAGGCGGCGACAAATGACATATAGGGTTCAAGCCAATCCGCAAAGTTGATATCCTGTGATCCCCACCAATTCAATCCTTGCCGCAATCAATTACGGCAGCTTGGACTCAGCCGCACTCAAGGAAGCGGCTATCTGTTTCTCATAGCCGTAGATGGCCTTCCAGCAGGCATTGATTTTGCCGAGCTCATTGTACATCAAGGCCATTTCCGTTGCCGCTGTAATCGCTGCGCCCTGCTTGACGGCGAGCCGGTATCTCTTGCCCGCGGCGGTTCGTGTCCGGTTGGCGGCCGCGATCTTCTTGTTCTCCGCCGTAACCTGCTTGCGGAAATTCTGCACCGGGACGAGGGAGTCCGTCACGAGCTTGGCCGTGGCCGAGGCGGACTTCTTGGCTGCGGCCAAGGCTTCCTTGGCGTTCTTGATCTCCAGCCGGGCGGCTTCGACAGACGGCTTCAGCTTGTTCCGCTGCAGATCCAGCAGGTCGGCGGATTTCTTGTCCTTGCTCTTCCTCGCTACCGCCGCGCGCTTGCCAAGATCGCTGTACTGCTGAAGCAGCGCGGCGTGCTTGCTAGAGACCTGCACGGACGCCGAATTCAGCTGTTCAATCTTTGCCTTGTCGATCAGCTTCACCTTGGCGGCAATACTCTTCTGCCTGTCATCGTTGCGGCTCCTCAGCTCCTGAATCTGCGATTTCTGCAGCTTAATAGCGGTCTCAAGCGCGGTATAGCCGTCATAGAGCTGATCGATACCACCGATGGCGGCGGTGAATTCAGGCTCGAACGCGGCGGCATGGGCCGGGGCGGCGAGACCGGGCAGGGCGGCAAGCAAGGCGCTAATAATACACAGCACGATGATCGGACGACAGGCAAGATTCCGTAAACGGGTCAACATAAGCATCTCCTCCAATTGCATATGAATCCACATCGCCCGGTTGCAAACACAAAAAAGCACCCTGCAGAACAAGGCCTTTCAGCCTATCTTCCGCAGGGTGCTTCCCTGACACGAACGATATGATTTGACTCAACTATACAAGAAAAATCAGGGAATTGTCAATATTTTTTTGCGAACAAATGTTTGTTGATTAAGCTGCGCCCTCGGCTTCAGCCCCGCTCATTTTCAGCGACTTGGCTCCCCGGAGGTAATAGAATACCAGACCTACAGCCAGCCAGCTGCCCCCGAGAATGAGAGAGTCGATATCTAGCAGCGTAATGAGATACAGGACGAATCCGGCGCCGAAGAGCGGGCACAGCAGGCGGATAAGCAGGTCCTTCGGGGACCTTTGCTTCAAGCGGATGATGTAGTGAAAAATAACGGACAGGTTCACGAAGAGGAAGGCCGTCAGCGCGCCGAAGTTCACGAATTTGATCGCCGTATTCAGGCTGATAAAGAGAGCCGATAGGGAGATAATGCTAGCCAGGATGATATTGAACACGGGTGTGCGGAATCTGGGATGAATGGACGCGAATGCTCTGGGCAGGAGCGACGTTCGGCCCATGACGAACAGCAGCCGGGTGACGGTAGTCATGGATGACATGCCCTGGGACAGAATCGAGAAGATGATGACGAAGGTGAACACCGAGGCCAGCATACTGCCGCCGATGGACTGCATTAGCTCAAAGCCGGCCGAGTCCATATTGGTGAAGGTGAAGGACGGATACATTTGCTGAATCAGATAGGCTGTGGCGAAGTACATCAGACCTGCCAGCACGACGATGATAATAATGGCGCGGGGAATGGTTTTGCTCGGCTCCTTCGTTTCTTCCGCCATCGTGGTGATGGAATCAAAGCCGAGGAATGAGAAGCAGACGAGCGAAGCTCCGGCCAGAATGGAAGAGAAGGATACCCCTTTACCCGCGGCAAAAGGATTGAAGCCTGCCGTAATCCCTCCCTGTAGACCTTTGTAGACAAGAAGGGCACAGAATCCTGCGATAAACACAATTTGCATAAGAACGAATATCTTGCTCACATTGGCGGATTCCTTGATCCCGACGATGTTGATGACCATGACGGCAGCGGTGAGCAACACGATCCACACCGAGGAGGGAACCGAAGGGAATTGGGCGTTCAGGTTAATGCCGAACATCAGCACGGCAATGATGCAGGAGAACAGGTAGTCGAGCAGTACCGCCCAGCCTACCAGAAAGCCGAGAAACGGATGAATCGCTTTGCTTACATACGTATATGCGGAGCCGGAGACGGGAAAGGCGCGTGACATTTGTCCATAGCTTGCAGCCGTGAAGACGATGGCCACGAAGGCCAGCA
The DNA here is from genome assembly GCF_019904155.1 of Paenibacillus sinensis. Classification (GTDB taxonomy): domain Bacteria; phylum Bacillota; class Bacilli; order Paenibacillales; family Paenibacillaceae; genus Paenibacillus_AQ; species Paenibacillus_AQ sinensis. The sequence continues at coordinate 10,355 of NZ_JAHCMB010000216.1, read as the reverse complement.
TATAAGCCGCGAGAAGCATGCCTTTCGCACCATCAAGCAGCACACCGAAACTTGTAAAAAAGATCATGGGCGACATCCAGGCCAGACCCATAGTCACGACATGGGATAAAGACAGATTCCGTTTTAATGTTAGGTTATTCGACATTTGCATCCCTCCACCAAATTTGAGAAACAGCAGCGAAACATTGGCTATGTCATGACACCTCACATTGTTGCAGGGGTTTTTCGAAAAATCAAGTCTTTTTTTCAGAAAATAAGACGAACATATGTTTGGAAAAGTGAGTTTTCCATACAATCTGCCTGGATTTTTGGAGATCGCACGTCTTTTTTTCGGAAAAATGCGTAAGGTTTTATTGCGCAGGACCCGAAATTGTGTTAGGATTCGTTACACAAGCGATTTCATAACAAGGTCTTCTAGGGTTCCGGGCTCTCCTCTGGGGAGTCGGCTGGTCCGAGAGAAGGCGCATCGGCGCGTTAGTCGCCCCGGTGTACACGGCGGGAAAAAAGCCCGGGAGAATCCATCAAAGTCAGCTTTGATGCTTCTCCCGGGCTTTTTTATTTTTTTTCGGCAAGTGTTCAGGCAGTTCAAGTCCAAATCCGCATACAGGGGGAATTAAGATGACATCACCATTCTCGATTACGCTGCAGCCTGGAGGCAAATGGTCCGCACGGATCGGCAAGGGCAAGTCCATTACACTGACGGCGGCCGGAGACGGCGCGAATCTCTCCGCTCTGCTGTACGATGCCTTTCATCCTTCCGAGCGCTACAATATGCCGGATTCGCTCAAGGCGCAGCACACCGCTTTTTATACGGCTGGACATGTACTGATGAGCGATCAGGGAAGAGTGCTGGCTTCGGTCACGGAGGATACGGTCGGCTGGCATGATCCGCTTGGCGGGTATACGAACCGGGCGGGTACGGACAGCAAGTACGGATCGACCTCCTATCAGCAGGAGCGGAACGCCTGGCGCCGCAGCGGTGAGGAGAATCTGGTTGTAGAGCTGTATCGGCATAACCTGACGCCTCGGGATTTGAGCACACCGGTCAACTTTTTCTCCAAGGTGATCTGCGAGCTGGACGGCTCCATGCGGTATATCCCTCAGGAAACGGCGGGACGGTCGGTTGCGCTGCGGACGGAAATGAATGTGCTGATGGTGTTCTCGAATACGCCAAATCCCCTGAATCCGTCGAAGGATTATCCGGAGTCGGCTGTAACGATCTGTGTCGCGGATGCCGCACCGGTCCAGGAGGATGATCTCTGTGTTAACCACTGCGGGGAGAACCGGCGGGCTTTTGAAAATACATGGAATGCCTACGCATTGATGAGAGGAGCGAACTAACATGAGTACATTTCAACCGGTAATGAGCGAGAAGACGGCAGCCGAGGCGGTCTACGACCGAATCATCCCGGCCGGAGAAGGATGGATTCATAACCTGCTCCCGGGCCAGGTGCTGCGCATCGTCGATGTGGAAGGCAATCAGGCTGTAGATACACTTTTCTATTCGACGGAAGATCCGAGCGACCATTACAGCGCCGTCCGGACGATTACCCGCCAGCATAATTTGTACCTGACGACCGGATCGGTGCTTGTCGCCGAGTCGGGACGGGAGCTGCTGAGGATAACAGCCGATACATGCGGGCGTCATGATACGATCGGGGGCGCATGCTCCGCGCAGAGCAACACGGTGCGCTACTCGCATGATACGCTGCCGATGCACAACTGCCGGGATACCTTCATGCTGATGCTGTCGGGACGCAGCGAGTTCACCAAGCGCGATCTGGCGCCGAACGTGAATTTTTTCATGAATGTGCCGGTAACACCGGAAGGAGAGCTGGTCTTCGCCGACGGCGTGTCGGGTCCGGGACGCTATGTAGAGCTGACGGCGCTCGCGCCGGTCACCGTGCTGATCAGCAACTGTCCGCAGCTTAACAATCCATGCAATGCTTACAACCCGACACCGGCGCAGGTGCTGATCTGGGATGTTGAAGGAGGCGGCAGCCATGTTTAAAAAAGTACTGATCGCCAACCGGGGAACGATCGCCGTCCGGATTATCCGCACACTTCGCGCGATGGGCATCGCATCGGTTGCCGTGTATACGAAGGCGGACAGAGACAGCCTGCATGTAGAGCAGGCCGATGAGGCGGTGCTGATCGGTGACGGCCCTGCCAAAGAGAGCTATGTCAATGCAGAATTGATTCTACGTACGACGGTGGAGACGGGCGCGGATGCGGTTCATCCGGGATACGGCTTCCTGAGCGAAAATGCGGCCTTCGCCAAAGCCTGCGCGGAGCATGGCATCACCTTCATCGGCCCGTCGTCGGAGCATATGGAGTTGTTCGGGCTGAAGCATACGGCCCGCTCCATGGCGCAGCAGGCGGGAGTGCCGATGCTGCCCGGAACGGGGCTGATCACAGACGCGGCGGAAGCGGCTGGCCGTGCGAACGGGATCGGGTATCCCGTAATGCTGAAGAGTACCGCAGGCGGCGGCGGAATCGGGATGCGCATTTGTCACGATGAAGCGGCGCTTCGGGATGCGTTCGACTCGGTAACCCGGCTTGCAGCCGCCAACTTCAACGACGGCGGGGTGTTTTTGGAAAAATACATCGCCCGCGCCCGCCATGTTGAGGTGCAGATCTTCGGGAACGGAGAAGGAGAAGCCGTCGCGCTCGGCGAGCGGGACTGCTCGGTGCAGCGGCGGAACCAGAAGATTATTGAAGAGACGCCGGCGCCGCTGCTGCCGGAGGCGGTCCGCCGCGATATGCATGACAGTGCGCGCAGGCTCGCGAAGGAAGCCGGTTACCGCAGCGCGGGAACGGTGGAGTTTCTCTATGACCCGGATGCCCAGCGTTATTATTTCCTTGAAGTGAACACGAGACTTCAGGTTGAGCACGGCGTAACGGAGGAAGTGCTTGGCATCGACCTGGTCGAGTGGATGATTCTGGAGGCCGCGGGTACGCTCAAAGGACTGGAGGAGCGGGTCCGCGAGCCTCAAGGCCACAGCCTGCAAGTGCGTCTGTACGCAGAGGACTGCGCCAATAACTTCCGTCCGGGCGACGGCCGTATCGATGCCGTCATTTGGCCGGAGCAGGCGAGAATCGAGACGTGGATTCAACAAGGTCTGGAGGTCACCACTCTCTATGATCCGATGCTGGCGAAGATTATCGTGCATGCCGGTACGCGCCGGGAAGCCATCGCCAAGATGGTGGACGCACTGCAGACGCTGCGCGTATATGGGGTAACGACGAACCAGTCTTATATAGAAGCTTTTTTGCAGACGGAGGCTTTCAAGGAAGGGCTTGTCTATACAAACATGCTGAACGGCTTCCTTCCGGCGGAGCGTGCAATCGAAGTGCTGGACGGCGGCGTACAGACGACGGTTCAGGATGTTCCGGGACGGATCGGCTACTGGGATATCGGCGTCCCGCCTTCGGGTCCAATGGATCGGCTGGCGTTCCGCATCGGCAACCGGCTCTTGGGCAACGAAGAGTCGGCGGCGGGTCTTGAAATGACGCTTCGCGGCGGTTCGTACCGCTTCCGGGATGAGCTGCTCTTCTGCCTGACAGGAGCAGATATGAATGCGGAGCTGGACGGCGTGTCCGTGCCGCTGTACACCCCGGTGCAGGCGAAGGCGGGTTCCGTACTGACGCTTGCTGAAGCTGCGGCGGGTATGCGGGCCTACCTGCTGGTCGCAGGCGGGCTTGATATGCCGCTGACGCTGGGCAGCGCTTCGACCTTCACGCTCGGCGGCTTCGGCGGGCATACGGGCGGCGCGCTGCGGCCGGGAGCTGTGCTGCGCGTCCATCCGGGAGCGGCTGCGAAGCCGCTACCCGCGCTGGAGGCCGCCTCCATCCCGAAGGCGGCGAACGAGTGGACCATCGGCGTCATCCCGGGTCCGCATTGTACGGCGGAATATGTGCTTCCCGCCTATCTGGACCAGCTCACCTCGACCGTGTGGGAGGTTCACTTCAACAGCTCCCGCACCGGTGTACGCCTGATCGGGCCTGCCCCGCTCTGGGCGCGTGAGGATGGCGGAGACGCCGGACTTCACCCGTCGAACATTCACGACAACGCCTACGCAGTCGGCGCGCTGGACCTGACGGGCGACATGCCGATTCTGCTCGGACCGGACGGACCGAGCCTTGGCGGGTTCGTCTGCCCCGTGACGACGGCTACCGCCGAGCTGTGGAAGATCGGCCAGCTTCGTCCGGGCGACAAAGTCAGCTTCAAGCTGATTACCGTGGAGGAAGCCGAGGAGCTGCGGGCGGCGCAAGAGCTGTATCTTCAGCGGCTGGGGGAAAACGCGGAGCTGCCGGGGCCGTTGAAGCTGCCGGAACCGCCGGAGTTGACGGGACTGACGAGATTGTCCGAGATGCCTGAGATGCCTGAAATGCTGGAGCTGCTGGGATTGACGGGACTGTCTGAAATGACTGAAATGACTGAAATGACTGAGATGCCTGAAATGCCGAAGCTGCCGGAGCTGCCCGAGGTTTCGCGCGGCGATTACATGCCGCTCATCGCTTACGAAGAGGAAGGCCGCCGCTTCAAGATCGCGGTTCGCTGCTCCGGCGACAAGAACATCCTGGTGGAATACGGAGATCGGGAGCTTGATCTCCTGTACCGGTTCCAGGTGTATGTGCTGATGCAGGCCGTAAAGGACAGCGGCAGCATTCCTTATATTGATATGACGCCGGGTATCCGCTCTTTGCAAATTCATCTGGATGCTTCCCGGATCACGGTCAAGGAAGCCGCCGCGAAGGTCATGGAGATCGACCTTGCGCTGCCATCCCTGGATTCCATCGAAGTTCCGTCGCGGATTGTGAAGCTGCCGCTGTCGTGGGATGACCCTGCGACCCGGCTGGCTATTGAGCGTTATCAGCAAAATGTGCGCCCGGATGCGCCATGGTGCCCGAGCAATCTGGAATTCATCCGCCGGATGAACGGATTGGGCTCTCTGGAGGAAGTCGCCGAGGTTGTATTCAACGCTTCCTATCTCGTGATGGGACTTGGCGACGTGTATCTCGGCGCGCCGGTCGCCGTCCCGCTTGATCCGCGCCACCGACTCGTGACAACGAAGTACAACCCGGCGCGGACGTGGACGCCGGAGAATGCCGTCGGCATCGGCGGAGCTTATCTCTGCGTCTACGGCATGGAAGGCCCCGGCGGCTATCAGTTCGTAGGCCGCACGGTGCAGATGTGGAACAAATTCCGCCAGACGGCGAACTTTGTGGAAGGCAAGCCCTGGCTGCTCCGCTTCTTCGATCAGATTCGCTTCTATCCGGTCTCCGAGGAGGAACTGCTCCGGATGAGAGATGAGTTCCCCCGGGGAGAGTTCACGGTTGAAGTTGAAGAGACTACGTTTAATCTAGGCCAATACTTAAGCTGGCTCAAAGAGATTCAGGAGGAATCGGCTGCTTTTCGGAAGCTGCAGCAGGCGTCTTTCCAGGAAGAGCGCGATCTATGGAAGCGGCTCGGCATCGCCGAGCATGTATCCGAACCGGAAGGCTCCGCTTCCCATGAGCAGGAAACGCTCCCTGGCGGCAGCCAGGGTGTGAACAGCTCGATGTCGGGCAGCGTCTGGAAGGTGCTGGTGAAACCGGGCCAGAAGGTACTGAAGGGCGACACCATTATAATAGAAGAAAGTATGAAAATGGAATTCTCGCAGTTCGCTCCGTTTGACGGCGTTATCGCATCCGTCTTCGTCGAATCCGGCGATCAGGTGCGTGCGGGAGACTGCATTGCGGCAATTTATCCACTGGAGCTGGAACAGGAGGCGACAGCGTCATGAGCATACAAGCCGTTCCCTTTGAACTTACTTTCGAATCGCTCCGCGAAGGCTATCTGTCCGGCAGCTTTACGCCGGAAGAGGTGATTGAGGCGATAACGAGCCGTGCGGCACGGGACCGGGACATGAAGATCTGGATTCTGGAGCCTTCCCTGGAGCGCATCGCGCCTTATCTGGAGCGGCTGAAGACGATAAATCCCACCGATTATCCGCTGTGGGGCATCCCGTTCGCGGTGAAGGACAATATTGAAGTGGCGGGCTGGCCGGTTACGGCAGCCTGCCCGGATTTCGAATATGTGCCGGACCGGCATGCGGCGGTTGTGGAACGGCTGATCGCGGCCGGCGCGGTGCCCGTGGGCAAAGCGAACCTCGACCAGTTCGCCACTGGCCTGGTCGGCACCCGCAGCCCTTACGGCGACACGCATAACGCGCTGCGCCCCGAGCTGATCAGTGGCGGCTCCAGCTCCGGCTCAGCCGTTGCGGTGGCCCGCGGACAGGCCGCTTTCTCGCTTGGCACCGACACCGCCGGCTCCGGCCGCGTACCCGCGGCCCTGAACGGCCTCGTCGGCTACAAGCCGGCCGTCTCGGCCTGGCCGTCGGCAGGCGTCATCCCCGCCTGCCGGAGCATTGACTGCGTGACCGTGTTCGCCCGGTCCGCAGAGGATGCGGCGGCCGTTGACAAGGCCGTCCGCGGACTGCTGGCGGGCGATCCGTATTCCGCCGCCCGCCCGCTGAACTTACCGGAGCAGCCTTCCGTATGGCTGCTCCCCGCAGATCCGCTGCAGTTCTACGGCCCTTTCGCAGCGGAATATGAAGCTGCGTGGGAGCGGGCGAAGCAGCGGATAATCCGGTCCGGCGTACCGGTGAAAGAGGTAGACGCCGGTCTGCTGCAGGAAGCGGCAGCCCTGCTGTACGAAGGTCCGCTCGTCGCCGAGCGGTGGAGCGATCTGGATGCCTTCATCGAAGAGCATCCAGGTGCGGCGCTGCCGGTGACGGAGACGATTCTGCGCTCGGGAGCGAGAGCGGAGTTCACGGCAAGCGCCCTTTTCAAGGCCCAGCACCGGCTGGCCGAGATCAAGGCGCTCACCCGCCGGTGGCTCCGGCGGGCGGTGCTGGTGCTGCCGACCTGCGGCGGCACATGGACAAGGGAGCAGGTGGCGGCCGATCCCATTGCGACCAACAGTCAAATGGGACTGTACACTAACCATTGCAACCTGCTCGACTTAAGTGCCATTGCCATTCCCGCCGGAATGGCCGGGCCGAAGCTGCCGTTCGGCATTACGCTCTTCACGGTGCCGGAGGAAGAAGGGAATCTCATTCCGGCCTCCCGGCACTTCATGCGTCAGCAGGACAACATCCGGGTGGCCGTCTGCGGGCTGCATATGCGCGGCATGGGACTGGAACCGCAGATGACCGGTTATGGTGCGGTGTTCGTGGAGGAGACCGCGACCTCGGAGAATTATCGGCTGTATAAGCTGCCTACCGAGCCAGCTAAGCCGGGTCTGGTCCGGGTTCCTTCAGGAGGGGCATCCATCGCCGTTGAGCTGTGGGATATGCCGGCGACTTCCTTCGGGCTGTTCACGGCATCCATCCCGGCGCCGCTCGGCATCGGCCAAATTGAGCTGCAAGACGGCCGGACCGTCTCCGGCTTCATGTGCGAAGCCTATGCGGTTGAGGAAGCTTATGAGCTGACCTCATTCGGCGGCTGGAGAAAGGCGATGGAGCTTAACATTTAGCGGAATCCTCCGGAATCTGGCAGCCTGCGCGCAAGCTGGAGAACCAGCTAGTAGGCGCCTATTGCCGGGGAATCGTCAACTATCTGTCAGCCTGCGCGCAAGCTGAAGGACCAGCTAGTAGGGCGTCTATTGCCGTGGAATCGTCAACGATCTGGGATCTTGCACGCAAGCTGGAGAACCAGCTTGTAGGCGCTTATTGCCGGGGAATCGTCAACTATCTGTCAGCCTGCGCACAAGCTGGAGAACCCGCCTTTGTGCCCGGTGCCGAGGAATCCTCCGGGATTTGGCATGTTGCCCGCAAGCTGAAGTACCACCACGGCTGTCTTAAAAAAATGTCCGCACTATAATGGAACAACCCAAAAATGACCTCAAAATCCACACTGAAGTGGAGGATGAGGTCATTTTTAATAGCTGGATTATCGTACAAAGTGGGGGATGATAAATCCCAAAACGACTTTTGGATATCCCCTTGATGAGCGATTCCACGGCTTGGAGCAGTCTTGCGCTTTTCACCTATATTGGCATATCGCCCGCAGCACTCTACAGCGCCAGCGCCTCTTCGGTGATGCGCTTGATATCGATGGGGGAAGCTTTGCTCTCCTCAATAATGTCCGGGAGTATCCGGCTCAGGAAATAGCGGACGCATTCCAGATCGATGTTTTTGATTTTGACCAGGGCGCCGCGGTACATGGTGATGAATTCTTTTTCCATATTGCCACGCTGCATCTCGGCAAAAGCCTCGTAGACCTGATCCATCTTGTCGGCCACCTCCAGAATCAGCCCTTCCACGGAGTCGTCCTTACCTTCCCGCAGCTGCCTGCGGAATATAGCCTGAAATTCCTCCGGAATGTTCTCGTCGATGAAATGACGGACCATGCCCTCCTCCACCTGCTGAAGCATTGAGCGAAGTTCAAGGGAATAATGCTTGACCGGCGTCTTGATGTCGCCAATAAAAATTTCGCCGTAATCATGGCTGCTCGTAATCTCATAAAGCTTCTTCCAATCGATCGCCGTCCCGTGCAGCTCTTCGATATCAGCCAGCGTCTTGGCATACTGCACTACTTTCCAGGAGTGGGCGGATACGCTGTGCTCTTCGAATTTAAACTTGCCGGGGGCGCGGATGATACGTTCAAGATCATTCAAAGATCGAAAGTAGGCGTGAATTCCCATATGTGCACGCATCCTTTATGTTGGAATTAGGGTATGAGCCGACTATACTTTATTTATGTCAACGCAGAATTAACGGAGTTTAAACGGCGCTTCCTTCCGGCGCGGGCAGGCCGCGATGTGAATATGCCTATATTCTATATTTTCCCGTTTTGGGTATACGGATTCAACAGGTTAGCCGCCGGTCCGTATCCAAGCTCTTTTATGGAATAGATGTAGAGGTGGAGCGTCCTTACGGACATATGGAGCAGAAGAGAGGAAGTGCTTCAGGTTGGGCAGACGGGATGGACAGATGAGCTGGAAGGTTCTGTTTGACGAAAAATTTATGCGGAAGCATACGGCGTACAACAGTCTGGATGAATTTCTGGCTTCAGGGGGATTCGGGATTGGGGAGCTGGAGGAGATTGTGCGGCTGGACAAGGAGAGGCTGGACTGCTTCATTGCCCAGGGCGCCGGGTTTGAGAAATGGGAAGACATGCTGAGCGAAGCGCTGGGGGACTATTTTGAGAAAACCTTTGGCTTCTATGATATCTAACTTGGCAAAGAAAGGCATGATGCGGCATGAAACGAAGTTATCTGATTTTGTACGGGCTTGGAGGAAGTGGTCCGGAGCACTGGCAGTCATGGCTGTACGAAGAATTGATTGCCCGGGGCGAGCGGGTCTATTATCCCGATTTTCCAGACTATGACCATCCCGTTAAAAGTGAATGGATGCGTCGGCTGGCAGAAGTGCTGGAGACGATTCCGGAAGAGGAGGAACTGACTGTAGTCGCCCATAGTCTGGGCTGCATTCTGTGGTTCCACTATGCCATAGCGGCCAAAGTCAGACTGGCGAAGTCGCTTATTCTCGTCTGTCCGCCTTCGATACATACCCGGCTGGAGGAAGTGGCCAGCTTTTTCCCGGTGCCTGATTCCTTGGATGAGGTGGGAAAAAGCGCCGAGAACGGCGTGGTCGTCCTGTCGACCGATGACCCTTACTGCCGGATGGAAGATCTTATTCATTACCAGCGCCTCCATCTGCCGTCTGTGCTGCTGCCGGGAGTGGGCCATCTGAACGTAGCCTCCGGATACGGGCCTTGGCCGGAAATGCTGGAGCTGTGCCTGGACGGGCGATTCCGCTTGTGGGGACAAGGGTAGCTTGGCGGGAGTGCTCCCGAACAACGTCGCTTCACCCGCCAACTTGTCTTTCACTCTCGGAGGGGCAAGATTTATGATTACCATTTTTAACCTTTCATATTTGGTTACATTCTCATGGAGTTGAAATGGCTCTCTAGTCCCGATATGATTATAAAAAAGAGTCAGGAGAGTGCGGATGAGAGGATATAATATCGTACGCCCCTTAATGTTGATAATCGTGGCCCTGCTTACGAATATGCTGGTGACCAATCTGTGCCTCATGTTCGGCGTGGCGGCTGATGCCGCCAGCAATATCGGCATGATCGGCATGATCATCGCTGCCCTTGTGATGTACAGCCGGTTCAACAAACGCGGCAGGAAGAGGTAAGGCTGCCGTCACTGCTTCAGCTGAGCGCTTTTCTGTTGAGCGCGTCGTTAAGCCTTCGACTGGAAACAGTCGGGGGCTTTTTGGGTGTACGCCCAGCATGGGCGTTATCTTTAGGGTGAAAGTCCCGAACGGGGGCTGGCGAGCGCCTACCGTTAGCCAAGG
>NZ_JAHCMB010000229.1 GCF_019904155.1 Paenibacillus sinensis | reverse complement strand
GCGAATTAGAGTTAAAAGTTAAGAATTTCAGCCCATGAGCAGGTTTCAGAAATTATTTGATTCTTTTTAGCTGCGCTTCCTGTTCAATAGATCGAGCTGATAAAAGTTCAATGATTCGGCTTTGATTTTCTAGTACGGTTTCCATTTTCATAACCCGCTCATTCGTATCTAGAACGGCTTTTTTAATCAAATGCTGGTCTTCCTCAATACGCTCAAGTCGCTGATCCATTTTTTCAAGCTGTTCAATCACAGTACCCATTTGCTTATCTGCATGATCCAGTCGCTCATTGACCGGCGCCAATTCTTCACGTATCACGGATCTCAGCAGCTCAGACAGATCATTGCTCATAGCTTCCGCCCCTTAAAATCTTGATAAATGTATTGTAGCAGATTCATCTAGGTGATTCTACATCCTGAATCTGTTACGACCTCGCCTTGAACACCTCTACTAAAGTCCCAGTAATCGAATAATAGTAGATTGAAAAAAGGCGGTTGTCGAACATCTTTTTCATTCATTTCATGAATTTTCACGTTTTCCATTGACAACCCCCTCTTAAGGAATATATTGTAAAGGTAAATATTCTCTCATTTTTTTAAAAATTGAAGATGGGCAAAATTCTCCGAAAGGGAATGACGCAAAGCCATGGGTCTACAGTCTCGATTATTACGGGGCCATGACTGCCAGGTTGCTGACTTGAGCGAAGGTTTACATCCTGTCGCATCTTAAGATTGTCAATCAACCTGTGCTCCACGCTGAGTGCGGGTTTTTTGTTTTTTTACACAACTACAATAAGCGGTGGGGTGAAAGGTTTTGAAGACAGTTGCAGATTTTATGGCGAAGGCCCTGAGAGAGCTTGGGGTAACGCACGCTTTCGGAATTATAGGCAAATCCATTTGTCCTGCTGTACTCAAAATGGTTGACTACGGAATCGAGTTTATTCCGGGAAGACATGAATCAAGCTCCGGCTTCGCAGCGGCAGGCTACGCGCTCAAGACGGGGAACCTGGGTGTCGCCTTTGGTACTTCCGGACCGGGAGGAACAAATCTTCTGACCGCCGCGGCGCATGCCAAAGCCAACAACCTGCCGGTTTTATTCATCACAGGACATCAATCCATCAAGGAACTTGGAATTCCGCAATGCCAGGACTCCTCTTCATATCTCGCAGACCTGGCCGACATGTTCCGTCCCGCCACACTATTCAGCAAGCTCGTCGAACGGGCCGATCATTTCGCAACGATTTTTAATCACGCCATTTCAATTGCGCTCAGCGGTAAACGGGGTCCGGTTCATCTCTGCATCCCTTTTGATGTTCAAGCCGAGCTTCTCGAGGAATGCCGGATTGTACTGCCTGAACGGGAATCGCTCGTCAGCCTGGCCAATACGCAGCGCGTAATTGATGCGATCAACGCTTCATCCCATCCCCTGATTATTGCGGGCAAAGGCGTTAACCGGTCAGGCGCTCATAAAGAGCTGGTTAAGCTGGCCGAGACTTTTAACATCCCGGTTGTCACGACTCCCGGAGGAAAAGGCGCCATTGCCTGGGATCACCCCCTTTATCACGGCCCTGTCGGCGTCGGCGGCTGCAAACATGGCGACGATCTGATGAACATGAGCGATCTGTTCATCGTGCTCGGATCAAGGCTAAGCGATATGACCATCTGCAACCTGAAGCCGGAGAACCATCCCAAGACGCTGATTCAATTCGATATTGATTCCACCTTCGTCGGAAAAATACTGAATTCAAGCACCATATCCGTCGGCGGAGATCTTCGCGACAATCTCAGACTATACTTGCAGCATGTCGATCACTCCAAGCTTCCGGTCCGGCATACGGAGACGAATGTGAACTATGGCGAGGAGTTGCCGGTTCTCACTGGTTTGTCGCTTGCATCGGTTATGAAGGAGATGAGTAATCTAGTTCCTTATGACCACAGTCTATTCGTCGATGATGGCAGCCACGGCTTCAACGCCGTGAAATGGTACAACGTCAAGAAGCCCGGCAGCTTTGTCTTCGATGCTTACTTCGCCTGCATGGGCAATTCAATTGGCATGGCGATCGGGGCGCAGTGCGCCGTCCCGGATGAGACGGTCTTCTGTATCACGGGAGACGGCTGCTTCATGATGCTAGGCGCTGAAGTCAACACTGCCGTCTGCAAGGATCTTCCCGTTATTTTCATCGTGGTGAACAACAAGCAGCTGGACATGGCTCTGAAGGGAATGGAGAAGACGACAGGCCGTATTGACGGAACGATTTTTGAAGTGCCAATGGATGCCGTTAAATTCGCCGAATCGCTCGGAGCAACAGGCTACCGGTGTGAGACGATGGATGAATTCGCAAGTGCCGTTAAGCAGGCTATGTCCTCGAAGCATACAGCCGTCATCGAGCTTCTCACAGACAGAGCCGAGGTGCCTCCTACTGCCCATCGTACATTGGTAATGGACTGATCGGGTCCAAATTGTTCCGATACCTGAAACCAAGGAGGAGTACAAATGAAAGAGAACATGGATAGCGGACTGAAGCACTTCTCCAATCTCTCGGGAGATTATGGAGCGAGGGCTCTCGCCCCGATTCAGGAGCATTTTCCGGAGCTGGCTGAATTCATATTGGGAAGCGCCTATGGTGATATTTTTCAACGCAAGTCGATCAGCCCAGACTGGAAGGAAATCGCAGTGATTTCCTCCCTCATTACGATGGGGCAGTTCGAACAACTGGGTGTCCATTATGTAATGGCGCTGAAGGTGGGCATGAACGTCGACCAGATCAAAGGCGTCCTGCTTCACCTCCTTCCTTGCGTCGGCGCTCCGCGCATCATTTCGGCATTTACCATTCTTCAGGAAACTCTGGAAGAACTTCAGAATATGGAATGAAATCCATATAGTTCTTGTGAAACCTTTTTATTGCAGAGTTGCGAAATATATGATATTAATTAAGTGATTATCCCGACAATTAGAGTCACATTTCCTTATTTTTCGACAATGACCTTGTTGAATCCGGGATGTTTTGAAGTCCAATTCTTTTCAATGCTTAGTCCAATCAAAATGAAGCGAGGAGAGATGAAAGATGGGAAAATTTATTCTGAAGACTGACACAGCGAGCAAGGTGCTGAACATTGAGCTGGAGGGCACTTTTTCGGAACAAGACGGACTCACCTCTATCCAGGCGTACCAGGAAACGATCAAACCGATTAACCCTGCCGACTACAAACTGGACATTGACTGCCGCAAGCTGAATGTAACGGCTCCGGATGTCGTGCCGCTTCTGGAAGGCTGCTTCGTAATGTTTAAGAACGACGGTTTCACCACAGTCAAACTCACGCTTGAAAACAATCCGATTCTCAAGATGCAGCTGTCCCGTCTCGGACGCAAAGCCGGCATCGAGAACCTTGACGTCGTCTCCGTTGTTCAAGCTTAATGTAGTTCAGAAGTTTCGCTTATAAAACTAAGCGGATGCTTTCGAAGCAAGTTTTGCCGAAGTATATCCAGGAAGTTTCGCTTACAAAACTAAGCGGATGCTTCCGAAGCTAGTTTTGCCGAAGTATATCCAGGTAGTTTCGCTTACAAAACTAAGCAGATGCTTCCGAAGCAAGTTTTGTCGAAGTATATCCAGGAAGTTTCGCTTACAAAACTTTTAGGAGGACTCATATGTCGGGGATCGTCATACGGGACATTGATATCTATCATCCCAGCAACAAAGTCGGCAACGATTTTTTTATTCAGCACTTTGATGAAAAAGGTGTTGATATCCGCGGACTCCTGAATGCTCTGGGCCGCGAGAACCGGTACAGCATTGACAGTCCGGAAGAGAATTCGCTGACCATGGCTTTTGAGGCGGCAAGCAATGTATTGGAGAAAACAGGACTTGCCGGTGAAGATATTGACCTCATCGCATATGCGAGCCAGACACCTGAGTATATCTTCCCTACGAATTCCCTGATGATCCATCGGCTGATCAATGCGGCTTCTCATACAATCTGCATCGACAGCAATGCGAACTGCGCCGGCATGACCGCCGCTGTGGAGCAGGTCAGCCGCCAGATGATGGCCAATCCAAGAATTCGCCGCGCCCTCGTAATCGGCTCTGATCATGTCAAGCCGCATGCCGACCAGAACGATCCGGTGTATTACGCAAATTTCGGTGATGCAGCGGCTGCGCTTATTCTGGAGCGCACCGAAGATGGTGTTGGCTTTATCGATTCGATCTATCAAACGGACACATGCGTTTACGGTAACTCCACCTTCCCTGCGGAAGGACTATCCAGCCTGGGACACACAGGAGTCGCTCCGGGACAGTTCACCGTCAAATTTATTCCGTTCGATGATTCCATTTGTGTTGACGCCGCTTCGGAATCGATTAACTCACTGCTCAAGGATAACGGAATTGATCCGGATTCCATTAAGGTCGCCTGCTTCTCCCAGCTCTCTCTTCCGAATATTCGCGCGGTAGCCGAGAAGACCGGCATCCCTGCCGACGCCCCCGTGTATATTGGAGACGAGTTCGGCTATACATCAACGAGCAGCCCGTTTATCGCCCTTCACCGGGCAGTGGATTCGGGCAAGCTTGAACGTGGCGATAAAGTCCTGTTCTGGACTGTCGGCGCTGGCTGGCAGAACGTCGCTTTTGTAATGGAGTATTAATTATTTTTCACCATTGCAAACAGGGGTTGTCCATTTGGACAACCCCTGTTCTTGTTTTTTTGGCCAAAAGCAATGTCGAATACAAACTTCTCATTTAGTCCGGCTTTCCAGCCTGCCGCTGCCCTCCAAAAAGAACATATCTCCGTTCTTATCCTCTCTGGCGGCGTTCCTCCCTTCTATGAAGGAATATTGGGTCTGCGAAAAGTTGCTACTCTTGCTTCCTGCCTACTTGTCGATTGAAGTCCCTTTTCTCAGCAGCTCTTCAGGGGCTTCCGGTTGATGAACATAGAGTATGCTTGGAGCACTTACAAAATAAACAGCCGCTAGAGCAAGAAAAGAAGCCACACCATACACAAGCTTTTCCTTTAATAAACGTGTTATTGTCATAAGCTCTCACCTCCTCTCCTGTTCAATGAGACAGGCAATCGAATGAGGGTCAAGGATTGGACGAAGAAAGCGGCGGCAATCATGGATGAATGAATCCATAAATTTGCAAGAATCAGAAGCAGGCCCATCCCTTTCAAAAGAGGATACAAGGATTTGGGAAACCGGCTCTGCCGCTCAATACGGGAAGGTGCGAAAAGAAGAATAAGAAGCAGACTCACCGTCTGTCCAAAGAAGAATAGCGGCGTTGAAACAGGGACGAAGGACAGCAGGGTGACGGTCGCAGTCGAGACAAGGACACAGAGCGTGCCGGATTTCAGATGAATCCCGCCTGTAATTTGCCGGAGAACTGCAAAAGCCAGGAGCAGAGTCGCAGCCTCCCCCACCCTGCCTGTAATAGCGGAAATGATCAGCGATAAAGTGATAATGAACAAAGCATTATAGATGCCTTCCAGCGCATACTTCAGTACAGCTTCGCTCGCGGGATGATCAGGCACTGCTCTCTTGATCGCCGCTGCGGTATAAGCCGACAGTTGCTCAATCACTCTCATTATCCTTTCTCATCGAATAGTACAGCAGATAAGCGGATGTGGCGAAGAAGAAAATCGTGTTCATATACAGCTGCTGAAAATACAGGAAAGAGGTAATACTAAGCAAGAAGACCGCAATCAGTATGACCGTTATAATGTCTTCGAACTTAAAGCGAAGCTTGTTAAGGTCAAACGTGAATCCATGTCCCAGCCGGTATACAAACCAGGAGACAGGGATAATTACAGCGGCGGTGGCGAATTGAAGCAGATAACCGTTACCGGTCGAGTGCTCTACCGCTCCAATCGAACCGAACAGCAGTATGGCCAGAACACTCT
Organism: Paenibacillus sinensis; assembly: GCF_019904155.1. Taxonomy (GTDB): domain Bacteria; phylum Bacillota; class Bacilli; order Paenibacillales; family Paenibacillaceae; genus Paenibacillus_AQ; species Paenibacillus_AQ sinensis. Next base: position 15,743 of record NZ_JAHCMB010000229.1, on the reverse strand, counting down.
GAATCACTCCAAAAATAACATAACCCGAAATGGTCGCAATCGTAGCAAATACAAAAGGCATTCTGACAACCACCTTGTAAAACACGATAAAAAAGAAAATCGTGACTAAAGGCATCAGATTGCCGAACGAAAAATCATTTCGCAAAATATAGCTTTGAAAATTGATGAGCAGAGTCAAACCGATTGCATGCCAGGCATAATCCTGAAATTTAAAGCGAAAAAGACACATAACCAAGAAATAAAGCGCAAACGTTTCTAACATTGAAAAAAACATAAATCCGACCGGTTCCCAAGACACCCTACAACACCGCCTGAAATGTAATAAATGAACTGATGCGATAGTTCGATTATATAACTATTTACATATTCACGTACACTGCTTTTTTACTATCCAGCAGCCGTAACCATGTTCCATGCAAATGACTATACTTATTACAATTTTGTTAATAAGATTCGAAGCTGTTCGTATTCGCCGAAAATCGGTTTAATAAAGGACATAGCCATTTCTGTTTTGAGTAAAAAGGGAGATCATGCATATGGAGGAAAGACAACTGCGAGAGGCGGTCGAGGCTCGAAAGGTTATACGGGTCCACTTAATAAGCGGAGAGACTTATGAAGGACTGTGCGAGCTTGACAAGAAGCCGAATTATTTGATTATGAAGACGGATAAAGGAGAAATAACCTTCCCGATATGGGCAGTTAAACGGGCACAGCAATTATGCGACCTCCCTTAAGCTCCTCTACACCAAATCGCCCGCAGCCTTATTGGCAGCGGGCAGTTGTCTGAAGATACTTAATATCGTAAAGGATGGAACATACATGTACCACTTTCTCAATATTGATTGTGATGGAGCCATGTTATAGTATTGGGCATAGCTTACGTCTGGAGGTTACTAGCCCATGTGCGGCAGATATACGATTACGGTTTCGATTGAGGAGCTGATGCTCCGTTATTACACCAATGATGTAACGATCATACATTATGCGCCCAAATACAATGCCGCCCCGGGCCAAATGATTCCGGCTGTCATCGGAAGCGGGCATGGCAATCGGATCGGCGCTCTCCGCTGGGGGCTCATTCCCTCCTGGATCGACCGTGCTCAAACCGGCAAGCCGCTGATTAACATCCGGGCGGATACGCTTGGCGCAAAACCGGCTTTCAGGCGCCTCCTGTCATCCCGGCGATGTATCATTCCGGCGGACGGTTTCTACGAATGGATGACCACCTCATCAGGCAAGCAGCCTATGCGGATTGTGATGAATGACGGCAGTATTTTCTCCCTGGCGGGGATTTACGATATATGGCTGGATGAAAAAGGCGACAAACAGGCTGCATGCTCGGTAGTAACGACCGAAGCCAATCAGCTGATGCAGGAGATTCATCACCGGATGCCGGTGATACTGCGGCCGGAGGATGAAGCAGCCTGGCTTGACCGGGACAACCAAAACGCGGACAATCTGGTGCATATGCTGCGGCCCTATGATGCACAGCGAATGAGAGCATATGCCGTCTCCCCCAAGGTCGGCAATGTCCGCAATGACACGAAGGATTTGCTGGAGGAAGCTTAAGCGCCAAGGCCCGGCGGAACATCAGGGCGCCGCGGGTTATCCGAAATCCTTCTGACTGATCACAACCCTGCGCCAGCCTCTTCATCCACTATGACGGTCAACCTTGGATGCAGTTGAAGAATCGAAGCCGGGATATCCGGGGTAACTGGTCCCTGCAGCGCTTCCTTTACGATTTCACACTTCTCTGTTCCCTTGGCAAGAAGCAGAATACGACGCGCATGCATGACGTTCTTGATCCCCAGCGTAATCCCTTGTTTTGGCACACCTGATATGCCGCCGAACATATATGCCTTGTCCTCCAGGGTTCTTCCCGAAATATCGACAACACCGGCGGTCGCATGAAACGGGGTCCCCGGCTCATTGAAGGCGATATGTCCATTCGTCCCAATCCCCACCACCTGATAGTCAATTCCGCCTAGCACATCAATCAAAGCCTCATATTCCCGGCATTCACGCGCAGGATCTACCGCCTCCCCGTTCAAAAAATGAATATGACGACGGGGAATATTGACGATGCCGAAGAGCTGCTCCTCCATTCGGTAACGGCAGCTGAACGGATGCCGGGACGACAGCCCGGCGTACTCATCCAGATTGAAGCTGTGGATTCGGCCAAAGTCCAGTCCTTCCTCGCGGTGCATTCTCGCAAGCTCCCTATGCAGGCCAACGGTCGTCGCCCCTGTGGCAAAGCCTATCTTGGCTTCCGGCAATTCCCGGATGAAATCTCCAACCTCTTCCGCAGCTCTGCGGTCAAACTCCGCCCGTGTTACCGTGATCACCGACTCCATCTGGCTTCCCCCCAAATATCATTCCTAATAAATCTCTAACAGCTCTTTTCCTCCCGGGAAACAGCAGCACACTGAATCTAGAACAGTTAACCTTTGACCGATCCGGCCTGAAGTCCGCTTACCACCTGCTCCTGTGCCAACGCGAACAGCACGATGCTTGGCAGGATGATCATGGTAATGGCGGCGAACAGCGCCGAGTAATCGGTGTTGAAGATGGATGTAAAATAATTCAGCGACAAAGGCAGCGTCCGGCTTGCATTGCTAGTCGTCAACGTCAGCGCGAACAAAAATTCATTCCAGCAAGCCAGGAACTGAAGAATCCCGGCCGTCGCGAGTCCGGGTCTAGCTATCGGAAGCACGATCAACAGAAAGGTCCGCAGAAATCCTGCGCCGTCCATATAGGCCGATTCCTCAATCTCATGCGAGATGGTCAGGAAGAAGCTCCGCATAATGAACAGCGTAATCGGCAATCCGATGGCCACATAGACCAGAATGAGCCCCGACTTCGTATCATACAGCCCGATCCCGCGGATAACCGAGTAAATGGACTGCATCATTGACGTAACGGGAATGAACAGGGAGACGGACATCACCGCCATCAGAGTCCGGTTCAGCCGCGATCTGGACCTGGCAAACACATATGCCGCCATTCCTACCAGCAGAACATTGAGGACAGTTGCCGCTACAGATACGATGATGCTGTTGCCGTAGAAGGAGAACAGCGGCGAAATCTCCAGTGCCGTCCGGTATCCATCCAGCCGGGGAACCAAAGGCAGAGCCAGCGGCGAAGACACGATCTCCCGGCTGGTCTTCAGGGAAGACAGAATGACCCACAGGATGGGAAACAGCGACATGATCGTAACAAGCAGCAGGAACACGTACTTCAGGGCACCGAACACTACCCGATTCATACGCTGGGAGCCTTGCATAATGCTGTCCCTCCTTTTTCACTAATCGGTTTGTCCAAAACGGAACAATCGCGTCGTCAGCAGCACGATCACCAGGCCGCAGACTATCAGGAAGGTACCGATTGCATTGGCGTAGCCGTAATTGTTCAGCGTCATCGCGGTTTTGTATAAATAGAGCGGCAGATTGACCGTCATGCTGTTCGGCCCGCCCTGCGACGTTAGAAAAATCATTTCAAATTCCTTCAGCATGCTGGTCGCCGCCAAGATCACACTTGTCCCGATAATACTGCGCAGCATCGGCAGCAGAATGTACCAATCGATTTGCAGCGAATTCGCGCCGTCGATCCGTGCAGCTTCGATCAGCGAATCCGGAATCGTGGCGATCTCCGCCAGGACGATAATCGTTATCGTGGATGCGAAGAGCAGCCAGCCCATCGTAACGGTCCAGAACGAAGTATGCGGATCGTAATACCAGTTATGCGCGAATCCGGTGAAGCCAAGTCCTCTTACGACGGAATTGACCAGGCCCATTTGCGGATTGAAGACGCTGAGGAACAGAATGGCGCGCGCGGCAGACGAGATTATGATGGGAATCATGTAAGCCGTCCGGACGAACTTCCACCCCTTCGGCTTCTTGCTCAGCACCAGCGCGATCAGAACGCCGAGTCCGACATGGACCGTGCTCTGCAGCAGCACCCAATAAGCGGTGTTCCGCAGCGCGATGCCGAACTCGCGATCCCGGGTGAACAGGCGGATATAGTTGTCAAGTCCGATGAACTCCATCGGCTTCAACAGCTTCCAGTTAAAGAATGACGTCCAAATTACCATGACCACCGGATAAGCGTAAATCAACAGAAACAGCAGCAGTGCGGGCGCGAGAAAAGCGGCATACCATACACGGTGGTGCTTCATTCCAGCAGCTCCTTCCCTTCTATGCTCGAACAGGTCCCGCTTAATTCTGCTGCGCCGTCTCGGTCAGACGCTGCGCCGCTTCCTCCGGCGTCATGTCACCAAGCGCAAGGGCGGGATAAATGTTGCTCAGCTCCACACATACATTGTTGTACCAGATCTTTTGATAATACTGGATGACATGCTTGGCACTCTGGGACTGCTCTTCCAGATCGGTAAGCAGCGGATATTTAGCGGCTGCCTCCTCACTGATCTTCACCTGAGGCGACAACGGCAGTTGTCCCGTCAGCATCAGATTTTGCTCCTGCGACTCATTGCTGACCAGCGCTTTAATGAATTCAAAAGCAGCATCCTGCTTGGCTTTGTCTTTCGCCATAATGAAGTAGCCTTTCTGCGGCGTCTCGAATAGGGTTCCCTCCGGAAAAAGCGCCACGCCGATCTGATCGGCAAGCCCAGGTATCGACTTGGTTTCATCCGAGAAATTGCCGATCATCCAGGTTCCGTTGGCGATCATCGCCGTCTCTCCGTTCAGGAAATGGGTTGCCGCATTATCATATTTCGCTCCGACCGCATCCGTCGTCGTGTAATTTTGTAGCATGTTCTGAATATTGCCGAACGCCTGGACAACCTCCGGTCGATTGTAATCAGTCGGATACTTCGTGTTCATGAATTCCGCTCCACTGTCCGAGCTGCCAATCATGGCATTGAACCACAGAGAGGTGATCCAGCCTGTATCCGCCGTGTCCAGAGATAAAGGTGTAATGCCCGCTTCCTTCAGCTTCTTCAGCTGCTCGAAGAATTCGTCCCAGGTCGTGGCCGGTGCAGAAATCCCCGCTTTTTCAAAGAGCGACTTATTATAGAAGTAACCGATCTTGCTGGTGTAATTGGGCAGGCCGTATACCTTTCCGTCATACGTGTTGGCCGCGAGGCTTTCATCAGTGAACTGGGCTTTCAATTCGGGATTGGCGTCCATGTAAGGGGTCAAGTCAACCGCAACCTTTGCTTCAACCGCCATATCCAATAAGTTCTGTGCCGGAATTCCGACATCCGGAAGCTCCTCTGTGGACAGCAGCAGCTTGAATTTATCCACATAATTCTGTTCGCCAGGGACATCCTCGACATTTACAGTAATCGTATCGCCGTGGTCTTTTTTGAATTGGTCAAAGACGGATTTAAACCACTGCGCTGCAAGATCCGTTCCTACGTAAGTGCTCATGAAATCGATGGTCGTTGTTGTGACGGCAGATGACGACGAACCGCCGCTATCGGCAGTAGCCTCCGTATTCTCTCCGCTGCATCCCGAGAGGACAGCTGCTCCACCCAACAGTGCGGCTAACACCAAACTCCTCATATTACGCATGTACGTTCCCCCATTCGAAATTTAAAATTTGAGCAAACCGGTCTACTACTGATTTTAAAAATAACGTCCCTCGAATACTTCCAGTATATTTACTGAAAATATAAATTCCTTTACTTTCTCACATAGGAAATCATGTAAATATACATTGAATGTCGCTATATCTATCATAATCATCTTTTGCAAAGGCAAAATCTCAAAATAAATAGTCATATGACCGTTAGAATGTCAAATTTGATGCTTTTATAATGAAAACTGTCTTACCGCACCAGCGCTCAACAGCATATTTTCCAATTAGGGGAGTGACGACGTAATGAATAAGCAGTACCGAGTCGGTTGTATCGGAACAGGTACGATTGCTATGGAGGCTCATATTCCAGCCTATGCATCGCACCGGGACAGACTGAGGATCACCGCGATCTACGACCAAAATCCCGTTCAGGCCGAACGCGCCCGGGACTTATATCTTTCTTTATTGGAAGAGGAAGGCGCTGCGGTCGATTGGGAAATTTCATTATGCGCAAGCGCCGACGAGCTGCTTGACCAGGTTGATATTGTCGATGTATGCACCTCTCTCCGCTGGCATTCGCATTACGCAGCGCTGGCGCTAAAATCAAATGTCAACGCTATGAGCGAGAAGCCGATGGCGCGCACCTGGATCGAAGCCCAGGCTGTTGCCGACGCCGCCGCCAAGACGAGCGCCAAATTTCAGCTGAACGACGATAATCTGTTCATCCCCCGCTACCTGCATATCCGCAATGTCATCGAAAGCGGAATGATCGGCGAAGTTCAGCAGGTATGGATCGCCAGAGGCAAATCCTCTTCAGACCGGCGCGAATGGTTCTTTGACCCCATCGAAGCGGGCGGCGGCAGCATCCTCGACTATGGAACACATGCGGTCACCTCGACCTGGTTCATGATCGGATTTGACAAAATCCCGCAGGAGGTCCGCTCCATCCGCACCCGTGTCAAGGACCGTACCCGATTCGTCGGCGGAAGACTGCAGGAGATCGAGGTGGATGACGACGCCCACTTCAAGGTCCGTTATTTGAATCCCGCCAACGGCGATTGGATTAATGTCGTCATCGAAGCGACCTGGGCCTGGCCTGAGCTGGGACCCGACGGCTCCGATGTTAAAGGATATATCGAGGTAGAGGGAAGCGAGGGATCGGTCTCGGCAGTCTTCGACGAGGAAGGCCGTGAATATGTGAAGGTGACGAACCGGGTATTCGGCGAACGCTGGCTGCCGATCAAGAGCTACGCGTCAGAGGACTTATCCTTCGAGGATGAAATCTCGAACTTGTACCGCTCGGTCGATACCGGCCAGGAGTCCATGCTGAATGCCGCGCGGGGTGTACAGATCGTCAAGGTGATCAACTGCGCGCAGCTATCGGAACTGCGCGGCCGGAAGAGCATAACCTTTGCCGAACTGGAAGCATTCACTGAAGAAGCGGCCGGCGGCGAGAGCGATGTGCTGATTATCGGCGACCGTATGGCGAAGCTGCTTAACGAGCCTTACCGGAGAGAACCCCGATCATGAACGCCGGCAGCGCCAAGCAGCCGCTCACCCCGACAGATGATGAAGTCGTCTGGGGTGTCGATGTCGGAGGAACGAAGGTTCTCGTTGGAGCCGTATCCTCGAAGGGGCGGGTCATCGCGTCACAGCGATTCCCGATGGACCGAAGCTCGGAGGGCGCCGCTCTTGCCAGCATTCGAAACGCTCTGCGGAGCTTCGCTGTCGGCTGGGATGGCCCGGCTCCATTGGCGATCGGAGCCGGTGTGTCCGGACAGACCGATCCATCCCGGGGAATCTGGCTGAATTGTCTGAACATACCGCTCGAATCCCCCGTTCCGCTCGCCACGGAGTGGGGAAATGATTACGGGGTTCCCGTCTTTCTGGACAACGACGTGAACGCAGCCACTTTGGCCGAGCTATCCTGGGGTCTAGGGACCCGTTATAAAGAATTCATCTACGTTAACATTGGAACCGGAATTGGCGCAGGAATCGTTGCTGGAGGCAGATTGATTCGCGGCGCCTCCAATTACGCCGGAGAGCTGGGACATATGGCGCTCGACCCAGGGGGAGAGACATGTATTTGCGGACAGAAGGGCTGTCTGGAGCCAATGGCATCAGGAGGCGGATTGATCAATACCGCGATCCGGGAACTGGAACAGCATCCCGAATCCGCCCTTCATCGTCTTAAGGAAAGCTCTTCTCTTCATTCGGCCTCGATTATTAGTGCCGCAGATACGGGCGATCTCTTGGCTTCCGGATTGATTGACAAGGCGTTCGCGATGTTAGGCACAGGCATTGCCAACATGGTCAATCTGTTAAATCCCGCGGCCATCGTCATGGGGGGCAGTGTCATGAACAGTCCTCCGGTAATTGCGTCGATCCGGAATTATGTATTTGCTCATTCACTCCCTGGAGCGCTTGCGGGTCTAGAGTGCGTAGAACTCACCCGGCTGGAACCTTCCCACGCCGGATTGCTTGGCGCGGGAGCGGTCGCCTGGGTGCGGCTGACCGCTCCTGATGCCGCTTCACTGCCGCAATAGCTTTCAACGCCACTGCAACCTTCGCTGTCACTGCAATCTTCGCTGTTACAGAAATCTCCACAATCGCGGCAAGCTTCAACGTCACCGCATTCTTCGCTTACAGAGAACACAAGGCATCTTCACCGGCAGAAACCAGCCGGCGAAGATGCCTTTTCTATTTGGCCATCAGCCTGCCGGCAATGGACTCCTTGCGGAATACTTTGGGAGTCATGCCGACAATGTTCTTGAATACCCAATTGAAATAGGAAATATTATTAAATCCGACGCCGAACGCCACTTCCGTCACGTTCATTTCCGTCGTAACGAGCAAATTCTTGGCAATCGTTATCCGGTGGCCGGTGATATAAGCGGATAAAGTTAATCCTGTGTTTTTCTTGAACTGCCGGCTCAGATAAGAGGGATTGATTTGAAAGAGTCGGGCAAGCTCCGCCAAGGTCAGGTCATCTCTGTAATGCTCATAAATATATCCGATAATCTCGGTAATGATCGGGGAGAAATGAACACGTTCGGCTTGTGTAGCCCGATTGGCAGTAACCTGTTCATCGTAGACACGGTTGATTTCGATCAGAAGGATTTGAAGCGAAGCCAGAAGATAACGCTGGGAACAACCCTGCGCTCTCACAAATTCCTCAGCCATCGCGCGCATTGGAATTTCGATACGGGGCAGCCTGTCCTCGGAAAAGCGCAAATGTGGGGAATAATCGGCATAGCTGTTGAGAATATGCTCGATCCCCTCCTCCTCATCCACCAGGCAAAATTTCTCACGGAGGCTGGGACGAAAAATAATAATCAGCGCTTCGAACCCGGTTTCATCGGTCAATTCGGAACGGTGGAGCTTGTACGGGGGTATCACGAAGAGATCGCCGGACCGAAATTCATAGCTTTTGTCTTCTATATATTTCCTGCCCTTCCCGGAAAGAATAAACATCAATTCAATCTGTTCGTGCCACTCCCATATCATCTTCCAATCCGCAGAGTTCCGGGTGATCTTCAGATTAAAGTCTGCCAATTCCTGTCTGGTTTGCAGCTCGGCATAGTTGGTCATGATGTCCATCCTTCCTTTCCTGACGAGAGTGATTGAGGAAGTCTAACTCCGAGTGTTCTTTTTCGCATTGCATGAGTCTCTGTAAAGGGTAATCTATAAGTATCAGCCCATTTGAACAAAGGAAGGTGATCTCTATGAAGCGTTCCAGATTCAGCATTTGGGTAATAGCGATAGCGGCAGTTATCCTGGTCGGTGCAATAGGATTTGCGATTTGGCGGTCTAGTTCTCCCGAAGCGTCGCCTCCACAGCCGTCAGCTTCTACTTCCGCTTCTCCGTCCGCTCCTTCCAGCTTCGTCCCGTCAACAGCTCCGGCTTCAAGTCCGGGCCTTTCCGTACCTGTCGTCTCGTCTTCACCAGTACAACCCTCCGAATCCCCCCTTTCCGCTGATCAGATTCCGCTTCCCAAGGATCGGATCATTGACTTTGTTAAGGAGCTGAACGGCTCTGCTTATATCAGGGAACTTGAGGTGGGAACGGATAACCTGGAAATCTTCTATTATAAGGATTACGCCGAATTCAAACAGGCCCGTCCGGATACGAAATTAACCACGGCGGATTATGCGTCAGTATTCCATTCGCCGGATGCGGTACATCAGGTATTGATGGAACAGTCCGCTCTTCTGTTTTATAAATTCCCCGGGATTGCTTCCCTTGATATTTCACTGCCCTTCAGTGGGACGATTTACACGGTATCTCTGACAAAAGGTTCGATTGAAAAATTCTATAACACCAACTTTGATCAGATTCAAAGCGATGCGGAGTGGAAGGAGCAAATCAGCAGCCGCTATTTTACGAAATCGTCGCGTGACGCTTTCGCCAAGCGATTTATCAGAACGAGTTAGTACCGGACACACAGCGGGCGGTTATCGTCTCCACTCCTCAGCTGCACCGGGATATGCAAAAAAACCGCCCGACGGCGGCGGCAAACATCAAATCAGGATAACTCTGGAAACAGAGCTGCGGATTAGGGTAACGATCTTCTCATAGCCTTTTACCGATAAATAGCATTTCTCGGCATCCTTCAAATCCCGTTCTTCGAAATATGCCGTTTTGAAGGAGGAATCGATACATTTGATCTTGGAGATGTTGATGACGGTGTTTCTATCCGCAAGAACGAAATCATACCCGGTGCTGGCAATCGTGGCTGCCCAATACTTCAAGGTGCCGACTGTGTAAAAGATGCCCTCCAGCGTATGAATGATAATCCGGTTAATTGACTTCTGATATTCCATGTATGTGATGTCCTGCAACGGCAACGAAAGCAAGCCTGTGCTGCCTTCCTCATCACGGGTTACAGTTATTACGTCCATTGGTCTCCACTCCATTTTCAGCTGAACATTACTGCTCGCTTCCATACCAAATCTATGGCTGCCATTTCAACGACTATAGTCTAATTATATACCGTTTTTTGCGCAAAAGCATAGAGTGAATTCCAAATAATATGCTAATAGTATGAGAAAAAATTGCTGGAATGCGCATATTCTGCATTCCAGCAATCATGATCCATCCTTTTTCGAGCTATTTCGATTATTGAAAGCCAGTTCGAACAAGCCGGTCGCAGACAGTCCGGCCAATGCTCCCGACCATAGACGCATGACCAAATCCAGCGTAGTGAATGGATAAGCGGAAGCGCCGATCAGAAGGCCGATCCCGACCCCGATCAGCGGAATCCACCTTTTCGGAGGTCTAAAAGTGATCTTGACCAACTGGACGACCGACATTACAAATACGGCCAGCAGCGAGGCGAAGGCGAGCACATGATCGAGTGCGTCATTGTTAATCATACCGATCACCTCTTATTTCTTCGGTGCAATCAGACCGAGCCGGTATATCACAGTCAGAATCCGGTAGAAATCATAGCTGCCCCCGGATGGGGTATCGATAGCACCAGCGCCAAGCGCCGCCTGTACAGCAGGCTGGGCCCAATCGGGGATATTAACGGATTCCTTATCTTCTACTGCCGTCAGACGAGCCAATATACTCTTCACGGCATTTCCCTGCTCCGATATCCCGTTCTTCAGCGTATCCCTGCTGTCGGTCAGTCCGGCGATCAGCAAGTTCAACTGTTTCACGGTATTTTCCAGCTCGGTAATCCGCTTCTTGTCTTCTGCTGACATCTCCTCTTCCTCCTCATCGTATGAATACAAATTATAGCGATCCATGAGCTGGATCAGCAGTTCATCATATTTGGGATCGGTCGCATAGCCTGCGGCAGCTATGGCTTTGGCTGCCGTACGGCCATCCGCTCCAAGCACCCCGCTGTATTTCCCCCTGTCCCAAGATACTCCGTGAACAATCAAACTCGAATGGTCGGCGATTGATTCGCCATAATTATGGTACGCCCGGAAGGCAGCGTTCACGGTAATCGGCCGCCCATTGACATATTCCGTCGTCGGCATGGTAACGCTCCCCGCAGGGCCGGTTCCTTTTATCCCGAACAGGTTGTTGGCTTTGACAGCCAGTCCACTGCTTCCCCACGACGATTCAAGGGCTGCTTGCGCAATCGTCAGAGAAGCGGGCACACGGGTCCTCTGCATATCGCTGACAGCAAGCGGTGCGATGGTAGCAATGAATGTAGCCGGCTCCATTTCATCAACTCCTTTTTCTATCATTAAATGCGTTTCTTTCAGCAATGCCTGTGCGCTCACCTGTCTTTCATAAGAAACACGAAAAAGCGCCTCCCTCGTGATGTGGGGAAGGCGCCGGATAGACGAGTCTTTTAGACAGCCGTTTCAAAGGTTATTCGATTCTTGCCGCTTCGCTTGGAAATGTAGAGGGCTTCGTCGGCCAACCGCAAAATTTCGCTGGTATCCTGCGATTCAGGACTCCAGACGGCGGCGCCGACGCTGCATCCCACATGGACGATCTGGCCGTCGATCAGATACGGCTGATTGATCTTGTCGATGATACGCTTGGCTACCGACTCCGCCTCCTGCATCGGCTTCAATGCCGAGGTGTTAAGGACGATAACGAACTCATCCCCACCGAGCCGGGTGACCATCTCGTGGTCCCGTGTCGAGTCCAGCAGCCGGAACGCGACCTCCTGCAGCAGCTTGTCTCCCGCGCCGTGGCCCATGGTATCATTCACTTTCTTGAAGCCATCCAGATCCATGTACAGGAAGCTGAGCGTCGAGCGGTTCTGCTTGGCTTTGCTTACCGCATGGGCCAGATAGTCGTCGAGCGCCAGACGGTTCGGCAGTCCGGTCAGCACATCATGCCGCGCCATATCGGACATATGGCCGAGCTCCGTTTCGGCCTGGCTCAGATTATCAATCAGATTCCGCAGTGAATGAGAGAGGATGGACAAATCCCGGATATGGGTGGTTGTCGGAATTTCAGCTTGTCCCCCGGAGCTCAGTACATCTGCACTCTCAGCAATCCGCTTCAGCGGGCGGACAATCCATCCTGCGAGGAACCATCCCGCGATGCCGAACAGCAATGCTGTCGCCAAGCCGCACAAGGCGATATACTGCTGCAGCCTGTGAACGGATGCGAACGCGATTTCCGCAGGCTGCCTAACGATAACGGACCATCCCAGCCCGGAATAATTCTGGTACCCATTCCCGTAGGCGTAGCCTGTCAGGTAGGATTTTCCGTTGTCCGTGTGTTCAATGATCCAGGAGTTTCCGCCTCCCTGCGCTTCATGTACAGCTGGATCATTCATGACCTTTCCAACAGCTCCGCCGGGACCGAGCAGAACCTTGTCCTGATTTTTTCCGACGACCATGACCTGGACGCCCTTCATGCTCTCTTTGAATGGACCGAGCGTCGCTGACTCCACCTGCTTGGACCATTCCCAGCTCAAATGCGCTCCAAGCATGCCCAGCGTCCTGCCGCTTTTATCCTTGACCGGTATTCCGATATCGACGAATTGCAGCGGCTCCCCCTCCGGATTGGGGAGCAGACTCGCAAGCAGCACCGCATCATGCACATCTCCGAAATAAGGACCGTTCAGCCCTTTTTTGAAGATCGGGCGTTCCTTGATATTTTGGCCCAGAAGCAGATTATCCGTTGAAGCAAGCACATTCCCCTGCACATCCGTATATCCGACCCAGGTGAAGACCGGCAGACTCTCCTGCAGATGGTTCAGTGTCTCCGTAACCTTGGTCTTATCTATGGGCTTCTGAAAAACCTCCATCTTGCTCAGCGCTTCAATCTCGCCGGCCCGGGCCCACATGAAATTGTCCAGGTTCGTCGAGAGCTGATGGGCAACTACGGCTAGCGATCTCCCGATGCTGACTTCCGCTGTCTTGGAAGACTCATGCCCGATTAAATAACTGAGCAGAGCTGTCAGCAGAATGATCACCACTGCGAAAGCACCGGCAAACAAGGTTCGCAGATTAATAGACATGTTGATTTCCTCCAAGCTAGGCCGCGATCAATAGGTTATGTATCTCTCTATGATGAGTGATCAGCCTGAAAAGTACCGATTCGTTCTCTGAACATGAATCCTTTGTTTAGTGTGATGGATTTAATAGATATATCGACAAAATTCTGCATTTTGATTAGGTATAAAGAACGTACTACGGCATGAAATTGTTGGGAAATCCGTACTGGTAGAGCCGGATTCTGTCGACTGCATGGCATTCCTGTAAGATCAGTTAGTTATTGGAGTTTTGTAAATTATTTGTCGGGCTAATTGTTCTAACCGTCTCATTCCGATATAATAACTAATAAACGAGCGGAGGTAATTTATGGACGCTGCCAGTAGAAAAGAACCATTCCGTTATGTAATGAATCGGCCAATCGAGTGCTGGCTGGAGCTGCCTGCGGGCAGTACGGGACCCGGGGCCGGAAAGCGTACGGAAGGCGTACTTCTCGACCTGAGCCGTTCTGGCTGCAAAATCCGTACCCCGCTTAATTTGCGGTTTACTTCCGGTGATACCAAAATCATCATTTTATTTCAATTAAATGAAGAGATGCTGCAATTTAACGGAAGCGTTCGCTGGGGATGGATGTATGGCCTGGGACAGTTTCAGTATGGTGTTCGACTTGTTCTGTCTGAAGAGGAAGAAGAACGCCTGAACTCCGAGCTGGAGACATGGACGATGTCTTCGGAACAGGGACATTAGAAGAGACGGGCTTGCCCGTCTTTTTCATTTCTGTTTTTTAATCCGATAAAAAAGAGAGGTAAAGTGAAATGTTGGACAATATTGTCTCGATCCGTTGGCTGCTTGCCCGCATGTACGAACCGGATTTGGTTATTGTTGATTGCCGTTTTCTTCTGTCCGATCCCGAAGCGGGACGTTCCGCCTATCAGGCCAATCACATACCGGGAGCAGTCTATCTGCATCTGGAGGAACAGCTGTCCGCCCCTCTCGGCCTGCACGGCGGCCGCCATCCCCTTCCCGATCCCGAAGCGCTGACTGAAGTGCTCGGCAGAGCCGGGATCAGCAGCGACAATGCTGTCGTCGCATACGACGACCAGGGCGGGTCCTTTGCTGCCAGACTGTGGTGGCTGCTGCGCTATTTGGGGCATGACCGCGTATACGTCATGGATCAGGGGTATTCCGCCTGGAAAGAGGCGAAATTCCCGGTGACGGACGCGCAGCCGATCCGTATCCCCGCCACGTATGTGCCGGCCCCGCGCCCGGAGCTGCTGGCCTCGGTGGATGAAGTACGGCTGGCCTCGGCGAATGCCGAAGCTGCCTCCTCTCCCCTCTTGATCGACTCGCGCGAACCCCGCCGCTATGCGGGCCTGGAGGAACCGATCGACGCCAAAGCCGGACATATTCCCAGAGCGGTCAACCGGTTCTGGAAGGACGTACTGGACGCTCAGGGGCAGTGGAAATCTGCCGAAGTACTGAAGACCCATTTTGCCGGAATCGAGCCGGATCAAGAGATCATCGTCTACTGCGGCTCCGGCGTGACCGCCTGCCCTAATGTGCTGGCGCTGGAGCGCGCCGGATACAAGAATGTGAAGCTGTATGCGGGGAGCTGGAGCGACTGGATTAGTTATGAGGAAAATCCGGTGGCTACTGGGGAAGAGTAAAAGTTGCGAGGCACCTGGAAACAAACAAAACCTGACGACATCAACCCTCTATTGTTGAATGACTGAACAAACGCACCCCCCTAGAGCCATGAATCTAGGGGGGTGTGGGGTTTATTGAGGACCAAATCTCCCCCTTGTTCGTCTGGCTGTTACCCTTTTATCTTCTTTAATCGAACTCCGAAAAACAAAAAACCCAGTAAACTAGATAAACATACAAATGGAACAGCCGAATTATACAAGTTCCCGAATCCCAAAGCTAATGATTTTTTAGAATATAGCTTCATATCATTAATAAATGTATTAATTTGATCTGTATTTTTTTTGATTGTATTATCAACATTTTCCGTTACTGCTTTTGTAACAGCTTCTTTTGCTGCAGCTTTTTGATTAGAGGGGATTTTTTCCATCTCTATTTTTACATTTTCAGAAATAAGCGCCTCTCTTTGCTCTTTAGTGACAGTAAATGTATTATTCTGCTGATTTGCTTGTGTCGAAGACTGCAAGGAGCTTTGGTAAAGGTTCTGCTTAAAAGAGGAATAAACCTTATCTTTTAAAGCTTGCTCTACATCCATTTCGGACAATCTGGTTTGGGCATAATCTAAAATCCGATTTTGCTGAACAG
>NZ_JAHCMB010000193.1 GCF_019904155.1 Paenibacillus sinensis | reverse complement strand
AGGACTCATTCCCATGCCGTTTTGGTTCCAATTTCTATTGTCGTTCTTGTCTTTGAGCTAAACTTAATGACATTGCCTTCAAGAGACGCTCTTTTTTTATGCCCTGCCATTGCCATCGCTTGCCTTGAAAACGAAATCACTTTTATACTGATTTTACTCTTGAGGCGGGAGGCGATGGCAGTTGAAAATAAAGAGTAAAGTTGCGTATATTCCATTAATTCTGCAATGGACGCTGAATGCATCGCTTGTCGTGCTGGCGGTCATACTGGTTGTGCTACTTGGCAAGGAAACCTATCTGATCTTCGGTTTCATCAATGACGGCGGTCATCTTACCAAACTGGAGCTGCTGGAAGCGCTGCTGATCTATTTCCTGTACTTCGAGTTTATTGCGCTGATCATCAAATATTTTGAAGCTCATTACCATTTCCCGCTGCGTTATTTCGTCTATATCGGCATTACGGCCATCATCCGGCTGATTATTATTGATCATGAGACGCCTATGGATACGCTGCTCTATGCCGGAGCGATCCTGGTTCTGGTCATTACACTCTACATCGCCAACAGCAAGCTGCTTAAGCGGGAGAGCTAGCACGAGGCATGTAACACGTTATCCGTCGGCCGCTGCGCCTGCGTCAATTGTCTGCTCATTCAGCGCCTGTAGGGGCTGCCTTCACGGAGTCGTTGCTCCTGACAAGGCGGCCCATTCCTTGAACATGGCGTAATCCTTCTCAACCTGATCTCCATAGACCACCGCCCAGCGTGAGATGAAGCGGGAGATTCCGTCATGGTCTTCGCCCATCGCTGCGGCGATTTCGCGCTCGCTATGGTAGGGGAGAAGCCCGTTTGTCACATCGGAGTCGGCTCTGGCATGCATTTTGGCGGTCAGCCGGGCCATGAGCGTGAGCGTCTTCTCCATATCCTGGAGCGATTCCAGATCGGTCAGGCGGAGCCCTTTTTTATAAGGGGAACGCTCCCTGACGTAGAAGTGCCGCTCTCCCATGGTCAGAAATCCGAGATAAGGATCGGCCTTGTGGTGCATGGCCTGCTGCGTCGCCGTCACCCGCTTGCCCTGATGCCCGAAGAAGTCCCAGAACGATTCCAAATAGGGCAGAAAATAGGCCGGTATCGGGACACGAACCTCTTTGGCCTCTAGCACCGTATCTTCCGCGCCTTTATGGCTCTGGCCCTCGATCAGAATATAATAGCGCTTCAGTCCGATCGAAGCCGTGCCGGAGCCTTCTTTTACCGCAACATCCTTGATGGTATAGTGCTCCTGGGACGATTTCCGCGAATTAAGGGTTTGCAGGTAGAAAGACCAGGCCCGCTCAAGGTCGGCACGTTCCCCGGCTTCCGGCTCCCGCAGTTCGTCGTTCTCCAGAAAGATCCGGCCCTCCTGCTTGAAGGAAGTCACCTTGTCCAGAAAATGTCCGCCCTGACGCTTCTCCAGCTTGCGCAGCAGCTTTTTGACCGGTCCCTTGGCTTCGTTCTCGTTCACGACATATTTTCCCGGATCTTCCTTGTCTCCGCAAAAAGCGGTTATCCTCTCATGGTACTCGGCGACATAGCCCTCCACGCATTTCCGTTGCTCCTCCGGCGTATACCCCAGCTCCCGGCACACCAGTACGATGCTCACCGACATGCGGATCAGATCATATAGATAGGAGCCCAGATAGCCCTCGTCAAAATCGTTGACGTCATAGACCAGCTCACCGTCTTCATTCCGGAAGGCCCCGAAGTTCTCGAAATGGAGGTCGCCCTGAATCCAGGTCGGACGCTCGGGAGAGGAGTGATACGGGAAGTACTGGCGCTGGCAGTCAAAGTAGAAGAGGTAGGCGCTTCCCCGGAAAAAAGAGAAGGGGCTGAGACTCATTTTGGCGTATTTTTCAGCCCGTCTGGCGTCGTCCAGCTTCATGAGATCACGATCAAACTCTTCAAAAATGGAGATCAGCGTATTCCTTCGGAGCTTCGTTCGGGTTCGAATGATCCCCTCGGTGATCTGTCTGTCAATCATGCCTGGCCCCCTTCCTGGTGGTCAATCTGTTCATCTATCGTAACCTGATTGGACCTGGATCGCAAAATCGCAAAGCGTTAGGAGCCATGTTGGCTTGTTGGCTGCCGGGAGAAGGTTATCCTTGCTGATGTGCCTGAATGATTGGTTGATTGCGGATAAAAAAAGCCGCGGATGCTGTTCGTTGCAGCATTGCGCGGCTTGAAGGCGCTACAGAACTTCCTTCTCTCGTATTTGCGGCAGGCAGATAGGGGAGGAAGGGAGCTTAATGTTTGCCGCTAACCAGCATCGAAAAAGCTTGCGCCGCCTCTCCGGGGCTTGCTGCGCCGGCAATGGCCGAAATGACCGATACGCCGTCCGCCCCGGCTTCAAGAACGGGCGCGGCGTTATTCGCCGTAATTCCGCCGATACCGACGAGCGGAATATCAATGCCCGCTCTGCGGAGGTCCGAGATCAGAATCGTGCCCTGTACGAGGCGGGCGTCATCCTTGGACGATGTCGGGTAGATCGGGCCGATCCCGAGATAGTCGGCGCCGTCGGCGATGGCCTGCGACGCCTCCTCCGGCGTGTGTGCGGAGACGCCGATGATTTTGCCGCTGCCGAGCCGTTCCCGCAACAGGCGGGCCGGCTCGTCGTCCTGGCCGACGTGTACGCCGTCGGCATTCAGCTCGATTGCCAGGTCGATGTCATCGTTGACTAGGAACGGGACGCCATGCGACCGGCAGATGCCTTGAAGCTCGCGGGCCAGGGCGGTCTTGGCGCTGCCTTCCAGCGAGCCCGGCCCTTTTTCACGGAATTGAAAGATCGTCACGCCGCCTGAAATCGCTTCGCTTAAGATTTCAGCAGGCGGACGCTTGC
This sequence comes from Paenibacillus sinensis, assembly GCF_019904155.1. GTDB lineage: Bacteria > Bacillota > Bacilli > Paenibacillales > Paenibacillaceae > Paenibacillus_AQ > Paenibacillus_AQ sinensis. The sequence goes on along the minus strand of NZ_JAHCMB010000193.1, from coordinate 16,603 downwards.
AGTTGACGCTGCCCAGAATCAGGTATACGCCAAGCATTGTGCGAATCTTCCCGGACTCCAAACGCTGTGCCGGTTGATTAGTCATGATCATTCACTCCTTCTGTCCGAAGTCTCCGCATATAGGCAAAATGGTTCGTCGGACCGTGTCCCGAACCGATGCCAATTCCGTCTTCGATTGCAGCCCGGATAAAGGCTTTGGCAGTCTTCACCGCTTCACCGGTTGTCCGCCCCTTGGCAAGCTCCGCAGTCAGTGCAGACGAATAGGTGCAGCCGGTGCCATGGGTATGCGGGGTGTCGACTCGCGGGCTTTCAATATAGGTGAATTCCTTGCCATCATACAGGATATCCGTAACGGCTCCCGGCTCAGCGCTGTGGCCGCCCTTGACGATGACGTTCTGTGAGCCCATTTCCGCGATCCGGCGGGCCGCTTCTTTGCAATCCTCAAGTCCCGCAATAGTCATACCGGCGATGATCTCCGCCTCCGGAATGTTCGGAGTTGTCACCAATGCAAGCGGAAGCAGATGCCGGGTCAGAGCCTGGACCGCTTCCTGCAGCAGCAGGGGAGAGCCACCTTTTGCGACCATAACGGGATCGACTACGAGGTTCTTCCAGCCGTAGTGGCGGATTTTGTCCGAGACGATGCGGATAATTTCGCTGCTGAACAGCATGCCGGTCTTCACAGCGTCAGGCGTCAGGTCCTCGCCGATGGAATCGAGCTGTTGAGTAACTGCGGCGGCATCCAGCGGATAGACGCCTTGAACCCCAAGCGTGTTCTGCGCGGTGACGGCCGTCAGGACGGACATGCCGTACACGCCAAGCTCCTGAAAGGTCTTCAGGTCGGCCTGGATACCGGCCCCGCCGCCGCTGTCCGAGCCCGCGATGGTGAGTGCTTTGTAAACCTTCATGATGAAAGCTCCTTTCCAGGGTGATGATTGGTTTTGCCTGATTGTAGGGCATAGCTAAGGATTGCAGGTTCATTACATAACAAGGAGTGAGCGAACTGCGTATTTGTACAATAATCGCCGTATCTCTTGCCGCCGCTCTGCTGCTAGGCGATCCCGCAGCAGCCGCTTGGCAGCCTGAAGCTTCTTCGCCGATCTGGGAAGCAACAGGCGGGAAGAGGCTGCCGGAGGATCATGGCACCAGACTGATGCTGACTCTGCTGTATCCGCACATTCAAGCCGAATTGAAGCGGTGCTACAAGGACACGAAACATCCGGAGGTGCAGTTCGCCCCGTTTCTTCCGGGCACGTCCATCGTGAAGATGGAATACGAATCCTCAGGCATCGACCTGACGCTTCTTGTGCATCCCTATGTGGGTCCCCATCTGACAGTGGGGGAGGATGAACTGGACTTCCGGATCGACAATACCGGACAAGTCACCGCTCTAGGCTGCAGGCATCTGCGCGACTATCCGCTTCCCTGGAATTACGCCGGTTCTCCGGGTAATGGATGGGCGACAGTGTGTGGATTGGTTCCTTAGTCACCAGATGAGATTGATGGAAATGCGGCGATTGCTGGACACTGATTGCAGAAAGTGAATTGCCGGACGTGGGTCAAGCTTTCCAATCGCTTAGGCTTCCTTGATTTTGGACAGCTCCGCATATCGCTCGGGCGTCAGAACCGAGAGCTGGTTCAGGAATTCGATCTGGAAGCTTCCCGGTCCCTGAGCGGCTGTCTTCTCAGCCGCGATTTCCGCAGCGACGCCATAGAAGGAAATGGCTTCAGCCGCTGCCTCCAGCTTCTGCTCGCCAGCGACAGCAAGGAATGCCGCGACGACGGAGCTGAGCAGGCAGCCCGTTCCCGTCACCTTGGTCAGAATCGGGTGGCCGTTGGCGGCAATATAAGTCGTCTTGCCGTCTGTAATGACATCTTCGGCTCCGGTCACGATGACGATGCAGTCCAGCTGCTTCGCGGCTTTGCTGGCGATGGCGACGACATCGCCCTCGCCCGACCCGGCATCAACGCCCTTGCTGGACCATTTCTCGCCGATCACATTGGCTACTTCGGCAACATTTCCCCGCAGTGCCGTAATCTTGATCTCGGAGGTGAGGCGGTGTGTAACCTCGGTCCGGTAGGCGGTTGCGCCCGCTCCGACAGGATCAAGCACTAGCGGCACGCCGTGCGCATTGGCGGACTTACCGGCCAGCAGCATCGACTTGATCGCATGTTCGTTCAGGGTGCCGATGTTAATGAGGACTGCACCGGACATGGCGGCAACATCGGCCACTTCCTCATGGGCATCCGCCATGAACGGCGAAGCACCAAGCGAGAGCAGTCCGTTGGCAGTGAAGTTGGTCACGACAATATTCGTAATGTTGTGAATAAGGGGGTTGCTGTCCCGAAGCTTTTGGATAAAAGACATTTCCGATTCCTCCCTGGATTATAAATTGATAAAAGCGTCTTCCGCCTTGATATCTTCCTTCAACAGACCGCTGTCGATCAGCCACTGGCGCACCTTGTCCCAGCTTGCCGGGTCCTGGGTTCCGAACGGCTCACTGCCGGCATCCATCAGGGGAAGCAGAATGCTCAGACTCTGCTTCTCGATATCGGCGTCGAGCGGAGCCGTCTTGTCCTCATGCTTCATCAGGATCGACAGCGCCTCGTCCGGGTGCTCCTGAACGAACTTCTGGCCTTCGCGAATCGCCGTGAGGAACTTCGCGAACTCATCACGGTGCTTCCCGATTCCCTCATCGCTGGCAACGAGCACCAGCTCCGAGTAGTCTGGCACGCCGTAATCCGCCGGATTAATGGATACGACCGGATGGCCCTCTTTTTGCAGCAGAAGCTGCTCATGATTGATGAATCCGCCCATGATCGCATCCGTCTGTCCGGTCGAGACGGCAGGAATCAGGTCATAACCCACATCGACGAACTGCACTTTGGCCGGATCACCGCCGTCTGCTTTGACCATCGTCTTCACGGCCTCTTCATATAACGGGATGGAGGAATAGCCGACCGTTTTGCCTTCTAGATCCTTCGGCGTCTTGATGGAGCCGCCTTCCGGGGCCATCAGATGGGCGAGTGGATGACGGACGATGGACGCCAGGGATTTGACCGGGATCTGCTCACCGCGCGCCAATAGCACCTGGGGCTGGTAGCTAAGGGCGAGATCGATTTTGCCGGCCGCCGCAAGCTTCAGCGCATCGTTTGTGTCCGCAGGCATCTGGATGTCAACGTCGAGTCCCTGTGCGGCGAAATAGCCTTGATCCTGAGCGGCATACAGGAATGAATGCACAGCGTTCGGATACCAGTCAAGCATCAGCGTCAGCTTGGATGCAGATGCAGATGCAGATGTGTTCGAAGCTTCCTCTGCCGGCTGGGAAGATGCAGCGAGAGAAGGAGACCCGGAAGATGTGTTCGAAGCCGATTGGCCGCAGGCGGCCGTCAGCAGAAGCAGGGACAGCGCCGGAAGAAACGCCCAGCGCCTGATCAGCGACAAGGGTTTGGATGGAATAGATCGAGTTACAGAGTTCATTGCAGAGATCCTCTTTTCCTTAAGATTAGAAATTCAAGCAGGCGAACGGCAAGGAAGAGTACAAGGCCCATTGCGGACAGCAGGAAGATGGCCGCGAACATTTCGGCGCTGTGTAGGCTGCCCGCCATGCGGCGGCTGTAATAGCCGAGTCCTACAGTGCCTCCGAGCCATTCGCCGATGGTTGCGCCGATGACGCAGTAGACGACGCACAGGCGAAGACCCGAGAAGAAGGAGGGCAGCGCCAGCGGGATGCCGACCTTCAGCAGCAGCTGACGGTGGCTGGCGCCCATAGTGAGCAGGAGGTCGCGGTAACCGCCGCCGCTGCGGCGCAGCCCGTCGTACACGCCGACGACGATAGGGAAGAAGGCGGTCAGGAAGACGACCGCGACCTTGCTCCACATCGAGTAGCCGAACCACATGATGAAGAGCGGCGACAGCGCGATGAGCGGAATCGTCTGGCTGATGACGATGAACGGGTACAACGCTTGTTCCACCATGCGGGAGAGATGCATGGCTGTTCCGAGCAGGATGCCGCCGAGGACGGACAGCAGGCAGCCGATCACCGTCTCTGTGAGCGTCGCGGGAAGATGCGTGCGAAGCAGCAGTCCGGCGTTATCCCGTAGCGCGAACCAGACAGAGCTAGGCGCAGGCAGAATAAAAGGCGGTACATGGCCAGTGCGAACGGCTCCTTCCCAGAGGGCCGCAATCAGGATGAGCAGCAGCAGGAACGGGCCATAACGGGTCAGTGTTTTGCTAAACGAGGCGGGATTCATACAGCCTCCGTTCCAGTTCGGCTCGCATGGCGACGAAGCCGGGCTCATAATTCGACTGCAGGCTGCGCGGCCTTGGCATTCCGACCGCAAACTCCTGGAGCGGGCCATCGCTTCCCCTTGGCATCAGCAGCACCCGGTCGCTGAGGAGCAGGGCTTCCTCCAGGTCATGCGTAATGAAGAGGGCGGACCGTCCAAGTCCGTCCCACAGCTCCAGCAGCCAGCGGTGCATGTCCCGCTTGGTGATGGCGTCGAGCGCGCCGAACGGCTCGTCGAGCAGGAGCAGTTCCCCTTCGCACAGAAGTGTGCGAAGGAAGGCCGCGCGCTGGCGCATGCCGCCGGACAGCTCGTGGGGATATGCCCTCTCGCTTCCGGCAAGGCCGAAGCGCTGCAGCATGTCCCGCACATGGGCAATGGCGGCGGCATCCGCCTTGCCCTTGATCTCCAGCGGCAGCAGGCAGTTGTCCTGCACGCTGCGCCAGGGCAGCAGCAGATCCTGCTGGGGCATGTAGGCGGCCTTGCCGAGTCGGCTGCACTCGGAAGTCTGGCCCTGCAGCCGGATGCTACCCCCGGTCTGCTGCAAGAGACCGGCGATGATTTTGAACAGCGTGCTTTTGCCGCAGCCGCTTGCTCCGACAATGCTGACGAACTCGCCTCGCCGGACGCTCATCGACAGCTCCGAGAAGAGCGGCGGCTGCCCGGGAAAGGCGAAGCTCAGCCCGTTCAGCTCCAGAAGTTCGTCCATATAGCCTTTCGCTCCTTTCCGGTTACTCCATCTGATCTGATCACTCTCAATGAACGAACAAAGACCCGCCCATTTCCGGAAGGAAATGAACGGGTCTTTAACAAGTTATGCCGATGTTGCAGGAGTCTGCATGGCTTGAAATGTAAGGTCCTGACGTTCACTTCCCTCCGCTGGTATAATCCAGATCAGGTTCCAAGGGTCTAAAAGCAAAGGCTTTCGTCTCAGTCCAATTGACTCCCCTAGTGAAATGCGGTCTTATTCGGTTGTGATTGTGTTTTACTATAACATACCTTATGCCCGGGTCTCAATGAAGGATTTTCGAGCAAACCAAAAAGCCGACCCCCCACACACCATGCTGGGAATCGGCTTTCCGCTTCTTTTTGGAACAAAAGCCTCAATTATGCTGCGGCATTACTTCGGCTGATGCTCTTTCAAATACTCCAGCGCGTTGTAGAGCATAACGGCCGCTTCCGCGCGGGTGATCTTCTCCTTCGGATGGAAAGCTCCGCTCGAATCCAGCGTATTGACTTTGTAAGTCAGCGAGCGTTGGATTGCGCCCTGGTAGGACGCGGTAAGCTGATCCTCATCGGAAATATCGACAGGCTTGATATTGATCATCGGCAGTCCACCGGCTTGCTCCATGCCCTGGATTAAGTAGAAGGTGAACTGTTCCTTGGTCAGCGGCGCCTTGGGATCAAGATCGGAAGGCAGCTCTACATGATTATAGTGCGCATTGATAAAAGCCTGGGCATACCACGCGCTGTTCGGCACTTTGGCGAACAAGTCGCTGGCCTCCGGAGCCTTCACGAAATCAATGGCCGCCAGGCTGAGCTGGAAGCCGCCCGAAATCAGCTGGACGCCTTCGGCTGTCGTCAATGCCTGATCAGGCTTGAACTGGGAGGCTGTCAGGCCTTGAACGAAGCCTCTGTCATGCAGGCTCTCGATTTTATCCTTATCCTTCGTTGCTCCAAGATCGGAGAATTGGCTTCCGGCTGCGAAGCCCGAGCCTCCGATTGAAGCGGAAATCAATGCACTGATCGCAAGTGCCGCGAGTACATGTCTAGTTGATAGCATTTCCTGCACCTCCAGTAGAGTACGGCCTTGCCGGCCGCCATCACTCTCTAAACGGAAGTGTCGTGGAAAATGTTGCTGATTTGTCCACTGCTCAGACTTTACGTTGAGTTTTTCTATTATTATTGATTTGAACCTGCTGTGTGGATTAAGGCAAAATACTCACTTACGTAAGTGGTGATTGGATCAGCGTGGCGAAATTGAAGGGATGCGTGTGTCCGTCGATTAAGGTCGTTCGTCCGGTTACAAAATGCACATGCTTGCCATTGCCGACGGGAATCGCCGGTCCGGTTCTGATTTTTTTCAGCTTGTGAAAATGATCCAGGAAATCCGTTCGGTCAACTTCGATTTCATGGACATGACTCTTGCCAGCCCGGATGGCTTGCCCGGTTACGCCTGCGAAGCGGTGATTGTGCCGGTCAGGGCCTTCCTCGGCCAGCTTTGTGCTGCCTTCAAACTCATGCACATGTCTTTGCGTCTTGGTAGTACCAGTACCAGTCGTTGTCTTCTTCACGGTATGACGTTTCTTCTTCACCCGCTGAAACCTCCCAATAATGATGTATTTCCCAACATCTTATTGATGGTGCTGCGGTTATGCGCTGGGCATCTGACAGAGGGCGGAGATTAATTTCATCGGAACAAGAGAGCGCCGTTTACGGTTGTTAATATTCTATACAGCAATTGGAACAACGGTCCGTTCCCGAAGCGTCAACCAGAGCGGTCACGTCTCTCCCGGTAAAAAACAAAGCCGTTCCAAGCAGCCATTTCATGGCTTATGGAACAGCCTCAAGCACGGGGCCTTCGTGATTATGCTCGGATGTTGATCGAAACGGGTATCGCCCCAGACTTTTTCGTTCAAGATTTATCCCGTGACTGGATTCGACGAATCAATTATTCGATTACCCGGAATAACAAATTCCGATAGGGGTAACGCGAGTCGCGGAATTTGAACTTCATGGCGATGCCCGACTCCTCAAGCGTTACGGTTCTCAGTGCTGGGGTCCGGACAAGGCTTCTGACCATCCGGTTAACCGCCTTCCGGTCGCTTCGCCGGATGCCGAGGGCTATAGCCGCAGCGTAATTCCGGTTCACCGCAAGCTCTCGATAGAACGGAAAGACGGCTCTCGCGATTCGCCGGTGAACGGCGGTGCTGAATGTGAACTGGACCATGCCGGGCGGAATGGTTGTGCCGTTCGAATACACGCACTGATAGAGCGGGAAATCGAAATCCACAAAATAGCCGATACCGTTCGTCCCGTATCCTTGCTTGGCTGCCAGAGGAGAGCACAGCTTCAGCAGCTCTCCCATAAGATCCAGATCGGCATTGACAATGGAGCGGGTCCAACTCTCCGCGAAGACGCGGCTGGTTGCGACTGAGCGGTACAACGGCACCATACCGGCTGCGACGCAAGACAGCATCTCTGCCGTTACCGCCGTATTGAATTTCTTGGTTGCCTGTTGCCGCTGCATTCAGTATTCCCCCTTATAATCGGAGCCTTTCAGCCTTTCTATAAGTATATGAAGCAGCCCGGCGGCCGTGTGGGCATACGCTCACTTCAGGGGGATGAATATGCGTATCCTCATCCGGTCCGGATAGACAGAATGCATAACGTCCGTAATTTCAAAATCCGGTCCGTCCCCGCGAGTATAATTGGAGCCTGGCAGCCAACAGGCGTAGATGAAGTTTCGGGTTCGTTCCACCAGATCGGCCGGGCCAAAGGCTTTGAATTCTGCATAAGTCCCTGCTGGCAGCTCAATCTTCACATAACCCTTCTCCGCAGGAACAGCTGCTTCGTCACAGAGCTCTCCGACGACAAATGAGAAGCCGCCGTCATCCAGGAAGCCGCAAGCTACACCGTATGCCAGGTCCGGCGCGAGACGGCCCGGAATAAGGCTGAAACGCCCCTTCCGGCCAAAATCATCATAAAATCCGGGAATCTCACGATAATGCCGGCCCTCGTTCAGATGTGTGGGATATTCATAACCGATTACGAACTTGCGCTCCAGCCGTACGATGTCCGGACGGCTTACACCATGATCGCTTGGAGTTCTGTGTTCCAGTCCGATGAAAGATATCGGATCAAGCCCGCTGAAAGAGGCGGGTGTCTGGCGGAACTTCCCGGGTGTCTGACCGGTATAGCTTTCAAAAGCCCGCGTAAAGGCTTCCTGGGATTGATATCCCGCGTTCAGCGCAATCGGCAGAATGCCTTCCGCTGTACTGAGCAGCAGCCTGCCCGCCTCGGTTAATCTGCGTTTGCGTATGTATTCCTGTACACTGAAGCCCGATATCGCCTGAAACATACGCTGGAAATGAAACGAAGAATATCCGGCTGCCGCCGCGATTTCACGGATTGGGAGTTCTTGTTGAAGTTGCTGTTCGATAAGGTTGACTGCGTTTTGGATATGCCCGTATGCGTTCATGGGATATTCCTTTCTGCGGACATCTCCGCCTGGGATGAGTCAAGTATAATCAAGCGTTCACACCAAGTTTTGATTTGCAGTGCGCAATTGTTTGATTTCGCCGGTTTCTCTTTCCTTTTTGTGGCTCATTTGATATGCTTATTATAATTATTCTAATTAAGCTATAGAAAAATCGACAGTCGGCATATTCTAGCGGTCAAGACTGGCAATCTCCGGCAGGAGCAGCAGGTCTTCACCAACCGGGAAGGGAGAGGTTCTCATGGATGCAATGGACAAAATCGCCCAGCAATTTGCCGCTCACAACTATAAACTGACTTCACAGCGCGAGGCAATCGCCAAGGTGCTGCTTGAGAATGAACGGGATCATTTGAGCGTGGAAGAGGTTTATATGCTCGTTAAAGGCAAATATCCGCAGCTCGGACTGGCGACGGTATACCGTACGCTGGAACTGCTCTGCGAGCTTCATATTGTGGAGAGAATGAACTTCGGAGACGGTGTCTCCAGATACGATCTGCGCACTGAAGGCCATGATCATATGCACCATCACCTGATCTGCCAGTCATGCGGCAAAGTGGCCGAGATCAAGGATGATTGGCTTGAAGAGCTTGAGAGCAAGCTGATGAAGGAATACGGGTTCACCGTTACCGATCACCGTCTGGACTTTAAGGGCACGTACCGGGTCTGCACGGGAACGGGCTGCAAGAAGGAGAAGAGCAGCATGGCGGCGGTGTAACGTCCATCAGCATTACCAACACACAAAGGAGCGTTCCGGGTATCCGGATGACGCTCCTTTTTTGCTTTTTTTATAGATCAAAATCTCATCAAGCAGGACTTCGGGGTTCTTAACCCCGGCTGTTCGGCACAAAAGACCGGATCCAGCTTCCGAAGCTGCCCGGATTCCGGCTCTGGACGAGCACGACGCCTTCGCCCCGGAAACGGCAGACGAGCGCCTCACCGCTTGTCAAGCTGGAGAACCAGCCGGAGGCCGCTTTTTCAATCTTGTAATTCATATAGTCCGGCCAGGCGACCAGGTGACCGTTGTCGATGATCATCTCTTCTCCGGGGCCGAGATTGATGGCGTGAATTGCCCCGAATGAGGAGAGGAAGACAGTTCCCCGGCCGCTGATCTCCACAATGAAGAAGCCTTCGCCGGAGAAAAGTCCACGCGCCAGATTCTGCATCTTCGTATTGACCTGAATGCCCTGCGTGCCTGCCAGAAAGCCGTCTTTTTGAACGCACAGCCGATAGGAGCCATCCAGCTCAATTGCCTGAATATCCCCCATCGACCCCGGCGAGAGCAGCACCTCGCTTTGCCCGCGGACAGCGGTCAGCTCCTGGAAGAAGAATTTCTCGCCGCTCAGCATCCGGCCAAGCCCTCTCATAATGCCGCCGTCCACCGTGCCTCGCAGCTCGACGTTCGGTGACATCGCCACCATCGCGCCCATTTCGGCCTTGACGCTCTCTCCCGACTCCAGATGCACCTTCAGCATGGCAAATGCGCCTTCATACAAAATATCGTACCTCAACTGATATCCCTCCATAGTGCTTTCTCGTATTCTTGCTGTAAGAATGAGAATAAATAATAGACTTGGAAATAAGTATAGTATGGAAGGCGGAAAAACCCAAACAGTGAATTCGTTGCCACCGGAGTTTCAGGTTCGCGCTGTAGGCCACACCTGTTAGGCGTTCGTTTATTTAAAGGGATATGCGGTTATAAAAGATTACATAGGCGAAGCCATCACGATCGCCATGATGCTATTACATTCCTGGAAGCGAGGTGCGACACCATGAAGATCCATCAGCGCGACCACAGCAGCAAGCACCCGGCTCAACTCCTTACTGTGATACTCGCAGTTTTGACGGCGGTTATCCTGACGATTGGAGGACAGACGGTCTTGGCAGAGCCGACTGCCATTCATGTGCCGGGGTATGAGAAATCGGCCGCAGGCGGGCTGACCTCCGCTGTGAAGAAGCAGGCTTACGGTCTCTATGAGGGACTGGCCGACGGACATACGGTCGAAATATCCGTCTATGGCGAGCCGGTTGATCTGCAGTTCAGCGAAGCGCTGGAGCCTCGTCTGAACAGCCTTGAGGAAGGGTCCAAGGTCAAGTTCACCTATACGGAGCAGCGGGTAAAAGGAGACGACATCGTACGTGTCCGCAAGCTGCTGTCGATAATACAAATTGCGGAATAATAAGCAGTTCAAGAAGCGGATGCCCTTTCATCAGGAGGGGCATCCGCTTCTGATCTGTTATACGAGCGCCGGTGCATCCTTCTCCCGGCTGTGCGCGCGGAACTGCTTCGGGGACATGCCGAACCTTTTGCGGAACTGCCGGTGGAAGTAGGTATAGTTCGCAAAACCGCAAGTCTCGGCAATATGCTCCAGTGGCATCGGGCTGTAGATAATCCGCTCCCGGGCCATATCGAGCCGGACCTCATTGACATACTGGACAATCGACATGCCGAAGCTCTCCTTGAACAGATGAACAGCCCGGGAGACGGAGATTTCGGCATGAGCGGCAACCTCCTGAAGGCGGAAGGGCAGCGCGGCATGCTCTTCGACGAACTGCTTCATCCGGAAGGCCAGATACCTTCTGGGCGAGGCGTTGGGCCGATCGACGGTCATCCGGTCAATTTCCATGCACAAGATCTGCAAGTAACAGCTGGAGATATCCGGCGAGTAGTCGGACAGACGGCGCTGCTCCAGAATCAGCTGGCGGAACAGGCCGAGAAACCCTTCGCTGTGCGGTATGTTCATAAGGGTGGACCGGGGACGGCTGTTCCACCATTCATCCAGCCAGACGCCTTCGCAGAAAATATGATAATCCACGCTCTCCACGCGCGGTTCTCCGTGCGGGAAGCTCTCCTTGTCGATAATCAGATGATAGGGGACGCCCGGGGCGATCAGCAGCAGCGACCCGGTCTCCATGGGAGTAATGGCTCCGTCTACAAGCGCGCTGCATTTGCCTTCTGTCTGCAGGCGCAGGAGATAATGGGGAAAGCCCTCGGCTCTGGGCATTTGGAAAGGCTTGCGGTGATGCGTAAATCCGGCGCTCAGGACGGTGCAGGGCGTATTCTTGGACATGTTCTTCCTCCAGATCACGTAGAAATAATTGCAAGCAGATTGTTCATGTTTAAATCATATTATTCATTTTATTATATACGCTTTCAGTTTAACATAATAGTAGTTCTTGAAGGAGATAAAGGGTAGAAAACAGGAGAAAACCGTCAAGAATCAACGAAAAACAGCTCCTCGTACATCCGTAGCGATAAGAAGCCGGACAGGGGAGAACTTTCGGATAATCCCTTTTGTTCAGGTTATTCATTTCATATTCAGGAGGAGACATGATGAAGATCGGATTGCAGCTCTACACCGTTAGAGAAGAACTGGCTCAAGACTTCGAAGGCACCATCCGCAAGGTCGCGGAGCTCGGATACGAGGGTGTCGAATTCTTTAATTACTTCGGCCGTACGGCCGAGCAGGTCAAGGCACTGCTGAGTGAAACAGGGCTTGAGGCCATCGGCGCGCACCGGCCTTACACGGAAGTGCTGGAGAACGGCGAAGCCGAGATCGATTACCTGCTGAGTATCGGCAGCCGGAATTTGATTGTCCCTTATCTGTCCGAAGAGCAGCGCGCGGACTGGGATGCGGTGACAGAGAATCTGAAGAAGATTGGCAACCAATGCGCGGATAAGGGAGCCGTACTCCTGTATCACAACCACGAATTTGAGCTGACCGAGAAGAAGGACGGTCAACCGGCTTTCGACTTCATGTACGGTACCGTTCCTGCGGAGCTTCTTCAGGTGGAGATGGATACTTGCTGGGTATATTACGGAGGCTACGATCCTGTTGAATATCTCGGACGTTATGCCGGCCGGACGCCGCTGATTCATCTCAAGGACATGAAGGCCCGGGAGGACGGCTCTGCAGAAACCGTCGTGCTGGGCGAAGGCGTAGTGGATCTGAAGAGCATCCTCGCCGCATCGGAGCAAGCCGGAACGGAGTGGGCAATCGTCGAGCAGGACGAATGCGCGAGAGATCCGCTTGAGAGCATTGCGGATAGTATGAAATGGTTGAAGCAACATTATATCCAAGGAGGCACTATTCATGGCTAAAACACTCAAAATCGCAATTATCGGCTGCGGCGGCATCGCTAACGGCAAGCATCTGCCGAGTCTGTCCAAGCAAACAGCTGCCGAGCTCGTCGCCTTCTGCGACATTATCGAAGAACGCGCGCAGGAAGCGGCAGAGAAGTACGGAGCCGAAGGCGCTAAAGTCTACACGGATTACAAACAGCTGCTCGCTGACGGCGGCATCGACGTCGTGCATGTATGTACGCCGAATGACAGCCACTCGGTCATTACGGTCGCTGCGCTGGAAGCGGATTGCCATGTCCTGTGCGAGAAGCCGATGGCGAAGACTTCAGCGCAGGCCCGCGAGATGCTGGAAGCCGCCAAGCGTACCGGCAAGAAGCTGTCCATTGCCTATCAGAACCGCTTCCGCAACGACAGTCAATACTTGAAGCAAATGTGCGAGAACGGGGATTTGGGCGATATTTATTACGCCCGGGCGATCGCACTCCGTCGCCGGGCCGTACCGACCTGGGGCGTGTTCCTGGATGAAGAGAAGCAGGGCGGCGGCCCTCTCATCGACATCGGAACCCATGCCCTCGACTTGACGCTGTGGCTGATGGACAATTACAAGCCGCGCAGCGTAACAGGGTCCGTCTTCCACAAGCTTGGCCAGAGGGAGAACGCCGCCAACGCATGGGGACCGTGGGACACCGAGCAGTTCAAGGTGGAGGATTCCGCCTTCGGCTTCATCACCATGGAGGACGGCGCGACGATCTCGCTGGAATCGAGCTGGGCGCTTAACGTCGCCGAATTTGGCGAAGCGAAGACGCTTCTGTGCGGAACAGAGGCGGGAGCTGATATGAAGGACGGGCTCCGGATTAACGGCGAACGCTACAGCCGCCTGTATGAGAGCCATATTGACCTCGCTGCCGGCGGAGTCGCTTTCTACTCGGGAGAGACGGAATCCGATGCCGACCGCGAAGCCCGCATGTGGCTGGAGGCTGTTCTGGAAGATAAAGAACCGCTGGTTAAGCCTGAGCAGGCCCTTGTAGTCACTGAAATTCTGGAAGCCATTTATGAATCGGCACGTACGGGACGGACGATCTATTTTGACGGCTCGAATAACTGAAATCTGACACATGAAGCAGGTCTGAAATAGAATCTCGCATAGACAACGGATAATTGGAGAGGAGAACAAGATCATATGAAACTCGGCGTATTTTTGGTGCTGTTTGGCGGTCGCAAGCTGGAAGAAGCACTCGACTATGTAGCGGAAAAAGGAGTCAAAGCGGTCGAAATTGGAACCGGCGGCAATCCCGGCAAGAGCCACTGCGATCCGCAGCAGCTCCTGGAGGACGAAAGTGCAATTAAGGCATTCAAACATGCCGTGGAATCAAGAGGCCTGATCATCAGTGCGCTCAGCTGTCACGGCAACCCGCTTCATCCGCAGAAAGAGCTGGCCCGCAAAGACCACGAGGATTTCGTCAATACAGTCAAGCTTGCGGAGAAGCTGGAGGTTCCGGTCGTCAACACCTTCTCGGGATGCCCTGGCGATCATGAAGATGCCAAGTATCCGAACTGGCCTGTTGCACCGTGGCCGAATGACTACCAGGAAGTGCTGAAATGGCAGTGGGAGAACAAAATCATCCCTTACTGGACTGAGACGGGGGCCTTCGCGAAGGAGCATGGCATCAAGATCGGGCTTGAGCTTCACGGTGGATTCTCGGTGCATACCCCGGCAACGCTGCTGCGGCTGCGCGAAGCAGCCGGTGAAGTCATCGGGGCGAACCTCGACCCGAGCCATATGTGGTGGCAGGGCATCGATCCGGTGCAGGCGGTTCATATTCTGGGCCGGGAGAATGCGATTCACCATTTCCATGCGAAGGATACGGTGATCGATCCGGTTAACGTGAACCGCTACGGACTGACGGATATGCAGACCTATGACAATATGCTGGAACGCGCCTGGCAGTTCCGGACCGTTGGCTACGGCCATGATATGAAGACCTGGTCGGACATTATCAGCGCCCTGCGTCTCGTAGGCTATGACTATGTTGTCAGCATCGAGCATGAAGACGGCTTGATGTCGATTAACGAAGGCTTCACCAAAGCGGTCGACAACCTGAATCAGGTGCTGATTCAAGAGAAGCTTGGCCAGATGTGGTGGCTGTAATCTAGGCGTTAATCCTTCTCAAGAACCCCAAGGCAGGTCCCGAAGAAATGGGGCTTGCCTTTTTTGAAGAGATACGTAACTATTGGCTGTATACTTAGCGGTAAATATGGGGTCGCAGATCGAGGAAAGTGGCAGGTGGAACGATGGAGAGCATGACAAAATCGAAACTAAACGAGGAGCAGATCCGGGAGATAACGGCAGATGTCTTCGGTGCGGGAAATGGGGCAGCTGAAATCGAGGAGCTGACAGGCGGTTATTTTAACGCTGCATACCGGGTCTTGCTTGCAGACGGCAGAGAGACCATTCTGAAGATTTCGCCTGCTGACGATACAGAGACGATGACTTATGAGCGGGGCATAATGCGGACCGAAGTGGAAACGCTTAAACTCGCACGGGAGAAGGGACTTGCGCCTGTTCCCGAAGTGTATGCGTACAACACTGGCCGCAGAGTCGTACCCAACGATTATTTCTTTATGGAGAAGGTGCGCGGGATTCCTTTCAACGAGATCCGGGAGGGAATGTCACCGGAAGCGCGGGGAGATGTCGAGCGTCAGCTAGGCCGCTACAACCGGCAAATCAATGATATGGTGGGCAGTCGCTTCGGCCTGTATCATGATCCGTTTGGCCGAACGCCCGGAACGTGGCGCGAAGCCTTTACCGGCATGATCGGCGATGTGCTGGACGATGCTGTCCGCCTGAAGGCGCCGATGCCGATCGGGCGCGGCGAATTGGAGAGGGGCATTGAAGAGCTGCTGCCGGCGCTCGATGCGGTGAAGGAGCCAAGGCTCGTCCATTGGGATCTCTGGGAGGGAAATGTCTTCGTCGAGAACGGGAAGATAACCGCCCTGATTGACTGGGAGCGGGCGCTGTGGGGCGATCCGCTGATGGAGTTCCATTTCCGCTATATTGCGGAGGAGCAGCTGCGCCGGGTTGAAGGCAATGAAGCGTTCTATGAGGGCTATGGCGGTTTTTATGAAAGCCCGAATGAGCTAGAACGCAAGAAGCTGTACGATTTGTATCTGGACCTCATTTATTTCGTCGAATGCTTCTCCCGTAAATACACGAGCGAGGATCACTTGAAATGGGCGCATAATCAGATCGTGGAGGGCTGGAAACGCTTCTCCGGCCGCTGATATAGCGGGAGATACGGATCTCCACCGCCGGATAGCGTAGGAACGGTGCTTGAATTCAGAAGCCTTATAACTGTCATGAGAACAACCAGCCCGCAAGGAGCTGGTTGTTTCATTTTGCCCGATTGTTTCATGTTTCGGTTATTTCACTTTCTCGACCTTGAACACAAATTTCCAGGTTGCCGTATTGCCCGAGTATCTTCCGCGGTTCTCAACTACCGTCACATTGACCGATTTGGTTACGGCGGAGGTGAGAGAGGAGACTTTGACGCTTGCGGACTTCGAGCCTTCATCCGGTATTTTGTCCTGCTCCTGAGCCTCGGCCTTCAGGCTGATCGTTCCGGAGGAACTTACATCTAATGTGACCGATGACCCTTCCTCAAGTTCCTTCCCGTTCACATATCCGCCCCACCACCATTCATTGCCTACATGATTATTCTCTACCAGGGTTGCGCTGACAAAAGTAACCTTGACTTTGACAGTCTTGCCCGACGCCATCACTGGCTGTGCAATCAAGACAAATGCCATCACAAGCAAAAGCGCGGCTCTGCAAATTTTTCCCTTCATTTCTCGATCCCCTCTTATCCTTGAATTTCTACCAGATTATAGCACTCATAGGTTAATAGTTCTATAGTCTCACATAATTATCACAATTATGGAAAAATAGCTCCTTAAGTAGTAGTCTATACGGATCATATGTTCCGGTTGCTAACGCAATCTAAGTCAATTCTGGTCCTTTT
>NZ_JAHCMB010000197.1 GCF_019904155.1 Paenibacillus sinensis | reverse complement strand
AAAAAAGAGCGAGCCATCTGTACGATGACCTGCTCTTTTTCTTCATTTTTGGGCCTGTGCCTTATCTTAATGACATTGGGCATTGGCCAGCTCTTGTATTCATGTGTAGAAGCTAATTCTGATCGGCGGACGTTTATTGTATACTAAGCATCATAATTTGGCAAGATGTTTAGCGGTACGAATCATTTGACTGGTAAAAGAGTTCTCGTTATCATACCACGCAGCGATTTTAACCAGCGTATCTGTTCCGAACGGAGATACCTTCGTCTGCGTAGCGTCAAACAAACTGCCGTAAGTGATGCCGATGATATCCGATGAAACAAGCTCCTCGTCTGAGTAACCATACTGCTCGGATTTGGATTGCTCCATCTTCTTGTTGACCTGCTCCGCTGTAACGGAGCCGGTAACAACAGCGGTCAATTCGGTCAGTGAGCCTGCGACAACCGGCACCCGTTGAGATGTGCCGTCCAGCTTGCCATCCAATTCCGGGATAACAAGGCCTATTGCCTTGGCGGCTCCGGTAGAGGTTGGAATGATGTTGGCAGCCGCCGTGCGCGCACGGCGCAAGTCGCCTTTGGCATGAGGAGCATCCAGTGTATTCTGGTCGTTGGTATAAGCATGTATCGTGGTCATGAAGCCCTTTTGGATCGGCGCAAGCTCGTTCAGGTAATACACCATTGGAGCCAGGCAGTTCGTGGTACAGGACGCCGCCGAAACAATGCGATCCTCTTGGGTCAAAGTATGCTCATTGACACCGTACACAATGGTTGGCACATCTTTGCCGGCTGTGGTGGATATAAGAACCTTTCTTGCGCCAGCGTCGATATGCGCTCCTGCACCTTTTTTGGATGCGAAGAAGCCTGTACACTCCAAGACTACATCGATCTGTAATTTACCCCACGGGAGCTTGCTAGGGTCTTTCTCAGCATAGATTGGAATATCCACGCCGTTAACGGTCAAGCTGTTCTCGCTATATCCGATCTCTCCGTCATACCTCCCCTGCGATGTGTCGTATTTTAGCAAATGCGCAAGCATCTTCGGACTTGTTAGATCATTGATCGCGGCAATGCTGTATCCTTCCGTACCAAAGAGCTGCCGAAATGCAAGCCGCCCGATTCTGCCAAACCCATTAATCGCAATATTAATTCCCATAACAACCACCTATCCTTTCTTTATTCATGTTCCAATGCTATTATATCCTTCGCATTCTTGTGGTACACTGGCATAAGTGAAGCGTTTGACTATACTATCAGTCAGGTGATAAGCATGCCACAAATCGACCGACATAAGGACAGAACGGTAAATATCGAGTTTATCCCGACGGAAGACCTGGAGTCTCTTCCCTACACGGATCGGCTGACTCTGGTTTTCGTAACAAGCGGGACATTTAGCGGACAATTGAACGGACACCCCCTCCTGATCTCTGCTCCGGGCATTCTGTGTTTGTCCAATACGGATAAGCTGACGGTTACGGATAAGGATCAGGCTTTTGCCCAATCCTTCAGCTATCATCCGGATTTTCTCAATACGATACCCGTTCCGGAGACGGACGAGTATTTCCCCAGGAAGATCCGGGCAGGGCTATCCCTTTTTCAAGGCAATGATATGCGCTCCAGGGTGCCGCGTGTGACGGAGAGGGCTTTTCACCAATTAATGGAGTGGTTCTTCGTGCTGGGAACTGAGGTGTCTGCGCAAAGCGATGCGAACTGGGTGTGCCGCATCAAGAAGTATCTGTTTCAAATTCTGGGGCTGCTTGAGGACTTGAACCGGTATGGCGAACAGACCCCTGTCGATTCCGTGCTGGAATATATACACACCCGCTACCCGGATAAAATAACCCTGGAGGACCTGACGAGATGCGGGCATCTGAACCGGGTATCGCTCAACAAAAAGTTTCAGGAGAGATTCGGATGCACGGCAATCGGCTACCTGCTATCATACCGCTTGAAGGTCGCGGAGGATCTTCTGACACATACCGGGATGAGCCTGAATGAAATCGCGGTGTCTACCGGATTTGATTATGACACGTACTTCATCAAACAATTTTCAGCCAAAAAAGGGATGTCTCCGACCGTATATCGGAACACATCCCGCAAGTTTGCTACTGCCCAATGAGGTTGAACCCGTCTTAACTGAAGCCGCTATAAAAAGCGCCGGCGGAGACCGTATAGGCCTCCGCTACAGCATCTAATGTCTATCATTCATCGTGTTTATCATTAATTCTATGAATAAACAACCATATTAATAACCGAAGATAATCCGAATGCCATCAGCAATCCAGCGCTTCAAACGCCGGCTTACTGCTGCCAGTTATTGAAGAGTAATTCGCCGAAGACGCGCTGCTCCAATTCTGAACGCGTTCTGGCATGGCGTCTCTCCGTTCCAATTCCTCATCTAGCCTATAAAATACGCTTCCCGATCAAGGTCGGGAATGAGACCTGGCTGCGCAGGAAGCCATCCAAGCCGATCCCGGGTCAGCGTGCTCGATGCCGTAATATCTGCGGCAACAAAATGCGCCAGCCAACCGAAATGATCGGCGGCCTCCTCGGGCGACTTGCTGGCAACAGGTACGCCCAGACGACGGCCAATTACCGTTGCGATATCCCGGATCGGAACTCCTTCATTAGAAACCGCATGCAATAAAGTTCCCGCCGGAGCTGACTCGAGCGCCAGCCGATACAACCGTGCGGCATCAAGCCGATGCACGGCGGGCCAACGGTTGGCGCCATCGCCTATATAGGCGGAGACCCCCTTGCTGCGTGCGATTTGAATCAAGGCAGGCACGAAACCGCGATCACCGTCACCATGCACCGATAGGGGAAGCCGCAGCACCGACACACGTACATCTTGCGATGCCAGCGATAGCGCATCCTCTTCCGAAGCGATGCGATGCTTCCCGACGGTCCCCGGGTCCGGCGCATCCTCTTCCGTAGCGAGGCGGCCCTGCGCAAGATGACCCATCACGGAGGTGACAACCAATGGTCGGCCTGATCCCGCAAGAGCGGCGCCTATTGCCTTAATTGCCAGTCGGTCTTTTTCGCCTGCGGCTACGGGGTCCGTAAAATTGTGGATAAAGGCGGTGTGGATGACACCTTCTGCTGCTTCGGCCCCGCGTTTCAGGCTGTCCGGATCTTCCAGAGAGCCGTTGATTACAGCCGCTCCTGCCTCAGCAAGCTGAGCAGCAGCTTCATTCGAACGGGCAAGTCCAAGAACTTCGTGTCCCGCTTCAATCAGCTCACGCACAACGGCAGAGCCGACAAAGCCTGTCGCTCCTGTCACAAAAACACGCATCATTAAATCCTCCTCAATCAGTTGAGTATCGTCGGGGCTTGAAATCATCCATGCTGCCTATCAAGCACCGTGTACCAGCCCCTTAGCTAAACCCATTATAAAATGCGTGTCTGAATGAGGTTTGCCTGTTCCAAGTCGTTTTTTGCCCAATCCTCCGGATGTGCGGACCCGACAGGCCATTAAGGTCTCGGGCATTTGGTATTTTACTGTTGATCAATCCGGCATATGCGAGGGCTGACGCAATCGGGCAATATCTCTTTTGGGCGGGCTTCCGAAGAAGCGACTGTAGTCCCGGCTGAATTGGGAGATGCTCATGTATCCTACGAGTTGACTTGCCGTTGTAACGTCGACTGAGCCGGAGACCATCAGGCGCCTCGCTTCATGAAGTCTCAGCGCTTTTTGATACTGGAGAGGACTCAGTGAGGTAACGGTCTTAAAATGCTCGTGTAACGAAGACTCACTCATGTTGACCAGTGCGGCCAAGTCCGCCACCTTAATCTGCCGGGAGAAGTTGTCATGAATCCAGGAGATTGCTCTCACAACACGCTGCACGCCCGAATCGGCGAATCCAAGCTCAGCTGCGTGAACGCCGATTGGGCTTCGCAAGACGCGTATCATAATCTCATCTATCACAAGCGGGGCAAGCAATTCAGCATCGCCGGGATTATGAAGACACTCCACCAGTCGCCTCACCGCGTTCATCAAACTGAGATCCATGTCTGAGACGTAGCCTGTGCTGCGATTGCGAATCGGAGGCAGCCCCTGGGGATATACCTTCAAGGCCAGTTCGGAGATCCGCTGCGGATCGAGTTCCAGCCTTACACCCAGGAACGGTTCGGAAGGGCTGGCATGGGTTGCCTTCATGGATACCGGCAGCGCAACGGGAAACATAAGCATCTGCGATGCACCAAACGGATAGACCTTTTGCCCGACCGTGATCGTCTTTGCCCCCTGCGAAACGATTAACAAAGAAGGTGTATAAAAGGTTTGCACGTAATCCATATTCGTTCGGGAAAAACGGCTGAGTTGCAGACCTGACACACGCTGGCTGAAGACACCGTCATACGGCGTAACTGCTTCGATCAGGCTTGCCAGCCGGGTCGTTTCCGCTTCCAGCGTCCCTGCTGCGTTGTCGGGTGCTGCTACAGGCGGCTGTTCATTAAGTACCCTCATCGTTTCGTTAACAACTCCTGTGTTTCAAACTCGGATTTCTTGAATAGAGGGTATCATGCCCATCTCTACTCTACAAGCTCCCGCTCTTATTGTCCGTGCTGCCCGGCAACCTCTTTCAGACGAACGATTATTTCTGCCTCGGCTCCCTCCGCAAGGCGGAGCTTGCCATGATCACTCCGAATAATTCCGTGGTGGATGCGGTCTTTCAACCAGTCAGTGACAAACTCTTCTGCATAACCACCTGTGCCAAAGCCTGCTGCGAATGCAATCATCTCGCTGTATTGCTTCAAATAATCCTCAGTGGTTGGCTCCGTGTGCACACGGCTGTACAGCCAGAATTGTACATCATACATCAAGGTGGAATATTCGTCCGCATGGAGTGCGAAATACCCCTTCTTCCGCACAATCCGGGCGGCAACGCTTCGGATCAGCTGGTCCACCCGCTCCACCTCTCTGACGGCGCTGCACAGCTCAGCCAACAGTGGGGAGAACGGTTCTTCGTTTACCTTGCGGAGATCTTCCTCCAGAGTCACCTCTGCGGGAATCTCATAATCCTCGTCTGGCCGCAGACCCCGGATAAAGCTCTCGAAATCGGGCGCCAAATACGTAATCTCGTAATCCGATTCCTGGTCCACATGAATAACGGACGGCTCCCCGTTCTTGCCGCAGGCGCGGTAATCCAGCATTACAACATCATGCCCGGCGGAAGGACAATCGCAGATGACGATCCCGATATCCGGGTATCCCCACTCTTCGATCATGAAACGGCTCCCCGAGGAGCCGCCGAGCGCTTCCGATTTCTCCAGATCAATTCCCATGATTGATGTAATGGCGATATGATCTTCCGCCCAGGAGGTTGCTTCTTCTGTCCCAAAGCAGGTGTTCCGCGGAAACCCGCCATTCTGCACCTTCATCAGAGCGATGTAGGACGCCGGAAGCTTATATCCGCCCAGTTCCTTCTCCACCAAAGCGATCATCTCATCCGCGGGCGGGGCACAGACATACGATTCGAGCGCGTAGGCGCTGTCCTCCCAGAATTGGGACAAATCCATGCCGGCAAAAGGCTTCTGATTCCCGCCTGTCAGCGCTTCATGCTCTCGCTTCGCCCGATCGGCGGCGGCCCGCCGTTCCTGCCGTTCCGAGCGCTCCGCCTTCTCCCGGGCGGCTTCCAGCCACTCCTCCAGATCCTCGGACGGGTCCAGCTCACCAGCTCTGGTGAATGCTTCCACGGCTTGCTCATACTGCCGCAAGAAATAGTAGGAATACCCGATCCGGTAATGCCACACAGCGTCCTCTTTGCCGTGTTCTGCTACGATGAGCAGCAGCTCCAGCGCTTCGTCGTAGCGGCCCAGATTATTGTAAGCTCTGGCCAAATGACCGAGCAGCTCATAATCCCGCTCAGATACTGGAATCGCCATAATCGCCTTCACAATCTCGGTGAATTCATCGTCCTCATGCAGTTGATTCAAGCGCGCCAGCAAATCTTGATTCATCGTATACGCTTCTCCCCTCGTTGTGGCTCTTTGTGCACTAAGAGCGCATCTTGAATGAGATGCGCCTTGAAGCTTCGTAAGGTGGTTACACCTGTTCAACTCCCAATGTTTTGACGAGCTCCGCTAAATCCTTTCCCTTTAGGGCGCCTTCCACCAATGCGGGCAGCATGCCCGGCGTACAGGCGAAGCACGGAGTCCCATTTCTTGCGAGTTGGGTCGCAACCTGTTCGTCGTAAAAGGGCTTGCCTCCGTCCGATAGAGCCAGCAGACACAAGGTCCGCACTCCCGATTCCCGCATTTCCCGCATGCGGCGGATCAATCCGGCCTGGCTTCCGCCTTCATAGAGGTCCGAGATCAGAATAAACAGCGTCTTCTTCGGCTCCTCGATATACTGCTCACAATAAGCGACGGATTTCTGGATGTCCGTTCCACCTCCGAGCTGGATACCGAAGAGCATATCGACCGGATCATTCGCGCAGGTCTCCGTCAGATCAACCACCTGGGTATCGAACACAACCACCCTTGTATCGAGTGCGGGGATTGATGCGAAGATCGAGCCGGTCACAGACGCCCAAATAATCGAGTCCGACATGGACCCGCTCTGGTCGATGTCCAGAATCACCGTCCATTCCTTGCTCTGTCTCGCCCTGTCAAAGTAATAAAACCGCTCCGGAATCATCATGCGCCGTTCCTGGTTGTAATGCTTCAGGTTTCTTCGAATCGTCAGCTTCCAGTCGATTCCGCTAAGGGAGGGCAGCGGCGAATGACGCCGGCGGTTCAATGCACCGGTCACCGCCTGACGGATGTCGTTCTCCAGCCTGCGGACCAGATCATCCACAACCGCCTGCACCAGTATGCGGGCCGTCTCTTTGGTGCGCTCGGGGATTTTCCCTTTGAGCGACATCAGCGTGCCGACGAGCTGGATATCGGGCTTGACGGATGCGAGAAGCTCCGGCTCAAAGAGCAGCTGCTTCCAGCCTTTGCGCTCCATGGCATCATTCTGGATAATGGAGACGACCTCTTCCGGGAAAAAGCTTCTGACATCGCCAAGCCACTTGGCGATATGCGGCGCGGAAGGACCGTGACCGGCGCCGCGTGCGCTGCTACCACCTGAATCCCTCTCCGAAGCCGTGCCTTCCGGATCATAGATTGCAGCCAGCGCCCGGTCCATGATCATTTCCTCTTCACTGAGCGCAATTCCTTCTCCTCCGGTTCCTGATCCGTGAGACAGCTGGGCTTCGCTTTCCCTTCCAAGAATGAGCCTCCAACGCTTTACATCCTGATTATGGTCCCGTTCATTCATGCTAAAAGTCCTCGAAATCAAAATCATTCAGATCATCTATCATGGCTCTTTCATCCTCTCTAAGCACATCAGTCACCGCTTCGGCTGCTTGCTCCGTGTCCACTCCCCACAGCTCTCCCAGCAGCTCGGCGGCCATCGTCTTCTCCCTCGGAGAAAAAGTGCTGAACGCGCGGCGCAGAAAAACAAGCGCCCGCAGGAACTGCTCATCGTCGAGATCTGCGATATACCGGTCCAGTTCCTCCCAGAGACTAAGCCGGGACAACAAGGCATACCGGTTGCGCATCGCCAGGCCTTCGAACCAGCCCGCGCCAAGCTCGGGCGAGATGCCCGGCGAAAGGCGCCGGGATACCTCGGCTCCGGCTTCCTCAGCGCTGAGCTTGCCCCGCTCCAGCAAGATTGCGCAAGCGAGACCGGACAGCTTGGGATTCCGGTCGTCACGCATCGCCAGATTGCCCAGCGAGCGAACCCACAAATCTTCGTCCAGCGCTTCGCTATGTCGCTGGGCAACGGCATTCAGCTCACCAATAGCCGCCGCCATTCCCGTGGCGGCTTCATCGTTGCAGCCTGCTGCCTCTTCCAGGAAGAGGCAGCCTCTGAGGAAGAGCTGCTCGAGTAATGGACCCAGCGGCTCGGTGTCCACCCTGCGCAGGCTGCCATAGCTCATCACAGCCGACAGCTCGCCCGCCGCCGCGGCAATAGCGGCGACATCCCTGCTGTCCGACGACAGGCGCTGCAATGTCTGCACACCGGCCATCATCTGGGTGGTTAGCCCGCACTGGCAGGCCTCCGCAATCCGCTTGGAGGCTTCGCTAAGTGAGGCGGAAGCATCAAGCTTCCGCTGCAGGGTATAAGCGGCTGCAAGCTCCACTGTCTCACCAAGCAGTGTAGCTTCCACAAGCCGGATCTCGCTCTCGGGCGTCCACTGTAATATCCACTCTTCCTTCCAGGAAGCGGAGTCCTGCCCGCTCGGTTTCGGCTTAACGAAGCCGATATTGAGCAGGTCCAGGCGGTGCAGAAGACGCGAGCGGCGCAAATCCAGCAGAGCCGCTGCCTCCGTTGAGGCCCTTCGATTCTCGCGAAGGTCCAGTGTCAGCTCGCTGGCGACCGCACTCCGATATTTCTCGAGCTTGAGACTCCTCAGCTCACGGGCAAGGTCGTCCTGGATCGGTGTCTGGCTTACACCCTCGGCAAGCTCGCCGATCTCGGTGCCGATATCGAGCCGGGCCAATGCCTCCGCCACGGGAGCCAGTTCCCCGTGGCCAAGCAGCGTGCGGGCGGCGTCGCGCAAATCCCGCAGCACCGGCAGGCTTCCATCATGAAGGTAGGCCAGCGCCTCTGCCAGCCTTACAGCCTCAATCACTTCGGCCGTTGAGCGGTGAGTGCCGGCTGCACGCATATGCTGAGCCGCCGCTGACAGGTATGAATGTGGCAGGCTGGAGATTTTTCCCAACGCCATCGCCTCCCACATCATGCCGAAATAATGCGGCGCTTCATTCCCTGCTCCATAGCCCGACAAGCTCGAAAGCCGGTAGTAGGAGTAAGGCATTAAGGTCAGCTTCGAGCTGCTTGCCGGAAGCCTGTCATATTCTTCATCCTTCATGGCTATTGATGGATCAGTTAATGCTGAGGCATGATAAGCGCCGCACACAACTACGATTCGATCAGGCAGGTGTCCATCCTGAATCGCCTGTTGAATGCAGCGGGCCATATAGGCTTCCCGCACGGCGTTGACCGCGTGCTCGCCGGTGCGCTTACGACGCTCGCTCCCCTCCGTCAGCTCCCGCATGCCGGAGGAGAAAGCAAGAATCGCCCTGCGGTAAGCATCCGGATTGAGATTATGCTCAAAATGGCGCTCCCAATAGGTCTCATAATCCGGCTCTCCGTGAAGCCGTGCATATCGCTCATACAGCGACGAATCGGTACGATCGGAATCGTCGCTTTCATCAGTGGCGGGAGAATCTGGATCATGGTCCACCGGCTCCCCGGCTTCATTCTCCTCTGTCCCGCCAGTTTCCTGCTGCCGCAGCGCCAGCATGACCCTGGAGGGCAAATCGATAAATCGCGCCTCAGCTCCGCTGTGGCTGGCCCATAACATGGCCTGGTATTCCGGTGAGTAGACGGCAAGCGGCCACACGTCCGTCCTGACCGGCAGCTCTTCGGTATAAGCCAGAATCGCTACGGGCGGGCGTGTTGCCTTGTTCACCAGATGATGAATCTCTGAAGTGGCGTCTGACGGCCCTTCGATCAGCACAGCCGTTGGCTTCACCGCGTCCAGCATATCCAGCAGATGACGGGCTCCGCCGGGCGACAGATGTCTCACCCCGAAGATATGGGGCCCGGTCCCCTGGCTATCCTCGCTGCCCGAATGCACCAGGAGAGGGGTTGCCTCTTCTGTCCCGGCGCTCATCCGTTGATCTCCCGGCAGGCCTGATACAGCCCGCGCCATTCGCTTCCCCGCTTCTTCATAATCTGGTCGAGATATTCCTTCCACACCAGCGCATCCTTGGCGTCATCTTTGACGATTGCACCTTGCAGGCCAGCAGCCAGGTCCTCATCGCTCAGCTCCCCGTTCCCGAAGCTGGCTGCGAGCGCCATGCTGTTCGTCAGCAGTGAAATGGCCTCAGCCGTAGAAATGACGCCTGCCGGCGATTTTACCTTCTCCTTGCGGTCCAAAGTCATCCCGCTGCGCAATTCGCGGAATACGGTAACGACCTTGCGGAATGCCTCGTCTGCAGGAAGCGCAGCCTGCAGATCGTAGGAAGAAGCGATTTCAGCGACCCTTTTCCGGACGATTTCAACCTCCGTCTCCAAATCCGCCGGCGATGGCAGCACCACAATGTTAAATCTACGCTTGAGCGCCGCCGACATTTCATTGACCCCTTTATCGCGTGTATTGGCTGTGGCGATCATGGAGAAGCCTTTTTGGGCTCCCGTCTCCGCCCCCAGCTCCGGAACGACGATCGTCTTCTCCGACAGGATCGAGATGAGGGCATCCTGCACCTCCGACGCGCAGCGGGAAATCTCCTCAAAACGGGCGATCCGGCCGCTGTCCATCGCCCGCATGATCGGACTGCGCACCAGTGCCTCCGGTGTAGGTCCGCTGGCAAGCAGCATGGCATAGTTCCAGGAATAGCGGACCTGTTCCTCCGTTGTTCCTGCCGTGCCCTGTACGACCAATCCGGAATCACCGCATACGGCCGCCGACAGATTCTCCGACAGCCAGGACTTGGCGGTTCCCGGCTCGCCGATCAGAAGCAGCGCCCGGTCGGTGACGAGGGTAGCGATGGCCATTTCCACAAGACGCTGATTGCCGATGTATTTGGGCGTTATCTTTTTTTTCCCAGCCTTCCCCCCTGTAATATAAGTCAGCACAGCCCGGGGAGACAGGCTCCAACCGGATGGTATGCGGCCATCGTCATGCTTCTGAAGCTCTTCCAGTTCCTCCGCATACAAGCCTTCTGCCGGCTGCCGCAGCAGACCGGAAGTTACAGTGGAATCGATACTCATCGGCTCATCTCCTTCAGCACATTTTCGATTTGTCTAGCGCTCTCGTAACGGTACATTCCGGTCAGCGCCAGCAGGCGTTCGCTATACTCCCGTGGCAGTTTCAGCATTTGCTGAACCAGGTATGGCTCCAGCATATACGTTCTGGAATTGGGCTTATACTCCAGCACATGCAGCAGCATTTCATGGCGAAGGGAATCCGGGCTCCCCAACCGCTCCAGGCCCCTGATCAGGTCGGCTGCGTCATTTTTCTGCAAATCCGGCTTCTCTTTCAATTTGCCTTTGATATATTTTTCCGCCCGGGCGTGACCTGGCCTTGCGAATGCGCAGACCAGCTTCAGAGCATCCCGGTCGATCAGCCAATCCAGCCAGCGCTCATCCCATTTCACCGCGATCACGTCAGACGAAAGCATTACCGCTCGCCGGTACGTTTCGTCCCACGGCATTTCAAAAAACTCAAATTGAGCGCTTAGAATCAGCGGCTCCAGCGTCCGGATTATGGCATTTTCCCTCTGCTTTTTTTTGGCGCCAAATGCGAGTTTCAGCTTGTCCACCAGCGTTCCGCCGTAACGGTTGAACACTTCACGGGGCGTTAACCGCATGGCAGCAGCCCGGAACGCATAGGGCAGCAGGCTTGGCTCCGCTTCCTCCAACTGAAACAGCCTCTCAAGCGCCTCGGGACGCTCCGATTGTTCCAGATAGTCGGCGGCATGCTCGATCAATCTCGCCCAGCCGACAGCGTTATATTGATCGCTGCGGGAAGCAATTTGTTCGTAAGCAGCGTCCAGATCGGATGAATGCGCAGCTCCCAGTGCTCTGCGGAGTGCCTCGATGCGTCCCAGACTTGCTGTTCTCTGTTTATCGTCTGCCGGCCATCCGCTATCCTCCGCCTGCTGCAGCTCCGTCCGAAGCAGCGCCGCCAGGCGCTTATCGAGGGATTCGGAAGGATGCTTGCGGGCTGCTTCGGCCGCATGCTCACGGTCCTTGCTGCTGAAGGCCGTGTACAGCTTCTCCAGACCCTCTGGTGTTGCATTTTGGGCTAGAGCCATGTAAGCAGCCTGACGGATGCCCTTCTTGCTATCGCCACTGTACCCAATCAGTTCAGGCGTATATTCCGCATACCGCCCTAGCGACTCGATGGCGGCAATCCGGACCTCTTCGCTGCCCCCTTCGGCGGCTTCGGCCAACAGGGTCTTGTCTTCTTCCCTTCCGATTGCGGCAAGGGCAAGAAGCCGCCGGGCTTGCGGTCTGCCTCCGGTGGGATCGAACCCATCTGCAAGTATAGGAACCGCTTCTGCTCCATACGAAGGAATAATCTCCTTCATGGCGAATTCGGCAAGCTCCACATACGAGTCGCCCAGAGCCTGCACTGCGAGGGGCAGCAGGCGCAAGTCAGAGAAGCTCCCTTGTTTGAAAGCCGAAGTGACGGTTTCATAGCGGCCTGCGCCGGTGGAGGTCAGGGCTCCGCGCAGCTCCGACAGCTGGCGGAACGTTAGCGTAGTCGTCAGATTCGTGCCCTTCTCAGGCAGCGACTCTGCTTCGCCGGAAATCTCTATTGAGCCCTGTGTCGCCAGCACCGAGGTCAGCAGCAGGCCTAGATCCAGCAGACGCGAGGCGCTTGTCTCGGGCGGGTTACCCAATTGAGTCAGCCCTTCGACTCCTTCGGCCAGTCTCTTGAATATTGGCGCGCGTTCTCCGAGTGCCTGCAATTTGGGGTGCAGACGTTTCAGGCGGAAATCATCCGCCGCGAGATCGCTGCCGGCTATATACAGGCGGTCAAGCTCCAGACGCAGTTCATTCAATACAGCGGTGCTCATTATGTCCACCTCTCGTCATCTTTTTAATACAGCAATCGAATCACTTCATCCCGTCCGATGACAGTCAGCGGCTGAACGGCCAGCCGGCCTTCACCTGGGAGATGCCGGAACCTTGCGAGCAATGCGATGTCCCGGAGACGCTCGGGACGTATGTAATTCAGCAATTCCACCGTGTCCGGTCCGCTACCGGGAATATCGCTCAGCGGCAGCATATGTCCTTCTTCGTCACGGATCACATAACCGCCGTCCTCTGTAACCAGCGTTTCAGCGACATGCAGCAGCATGACCGGCATTCGGTCGGCCAGTGGATTCTTCAGTTGATTGCGTATGGTCTTCACGGCATCCGTATATGAACGTCGGGCACAGCGGGCGACTGCCGCCCAGTCATCGTCATTTGGTTGGCGGGGCTGCCATTCGTCATAGCGTACGCGCCGGTTCAGCCCGCCCGGATACAGATACAGCTCTCGCGTCTGCACCACATCGATGAAACTATCTTCCTCGCGAATATGACGGGCCGCTTTATAGGGCCGATATTGAAGAGTACGGTGAATATCGCCCGTGTCCAGCTGCAGCCAGTAGCCCAGATCAACGTATTCCTGTCGCGCCTGGTCATCATAGCCGCTAAAGGCAAGCTGCAGCAGCTCTGCCCTCTCTGAGGTCAAATTATGCCCCTTTAATTCGGCGAGCTGCCAGGAATGACCGAGCAATTCCTCCAGTTCGGATTCGGGGTCCGGATCAGCCGAGCCGCTGTCCAGTCTCGCCTCCAGATGGCTGCGTCCCTTGCGAATCAAGGCATGCAGCATCGTCAGCTGTTCCAGGGAGTTGGCGTAGCTTCCACCTGACTCCTCCTGCATCAGCAGGATCAGCTTCCGCAGCTCATTCTGCGGCCCCGGGAGATAATAATTGCCGAGCTCTTTGGCTTGGGCGGTTAGATTCTTCAGAGTCTTGTCCGTAACTGTGCCAATTCCGGCACGGACAAGCTCAAGCAGGAGCTTCTCCAGCAGTTCCAACCCCTGGAGTTGCGCCTTGATCTTTTTAGCGAGTGCAGCTTTGTTGGTCTTCTTCGGCTTATCTGCCGCCGGCGAGGCTTCCTGCTGCTGCCTTTTCTCTTCCCGTTTCTCGGCCTTTTCACGTTTGGCGGACAGATCCTCGGGAATCTGCGCTACAGTAAATGTCTTGCCCTGCTGCATCGCATACAACAAGCCCAGCGCATGCTTGCACGGAAACTGGCGGCTGGGACAGGAGCACCGGAACACCGGCTTGTCCGGCTGGGCAAAATCAGCCGATGCCAAATAGCCGGAGCTGCCGCTGCCTTGACATTCGCCAAACAGCAGATCGCCGGCTTCGGAGAGGTGGAGCGAGGTGAATTTGTTCTTCTGAACCAGTCCGAGGGCATTTTTGATGGCGGCGCTGTTAGGGGCAAGGGAATCCGCATAAGTAGCTGTAATTTCAATCAAGTTAACGCCTCCTGTTGATCTTTAGCTTAATTGGAAGAATCATCTTATCTCAAAGTCTATCATCCTTGTTAAAAGTCTTCAATTTTTTAAAAATATAAGAATAAATAAGCTCGGGGCGTAATGGGTTGCCTGGAAGTTCTGGAGCAAGCTCTAAAATGGCGGGATAATAAAAATGGCAGCCAGGGACATGAGAGAAGCGCCCAGGACTGCCGCAAGTGAATAGTCTATCATCTTCGAATTCTGTGTAACAGTTTATTTTCTCAGGATTGCTACCGGGAGATTCCACTGCCGCTGATTGCCGGATGTACCGGATCAACTGCCGGATACTGACGCCGCAGACTGGCCAGCCTGGCTGCCGAGCCTTCCAAATCTTCCGCTTTCCGCAGTTCCAGCACCCATTTCCCGGAGTACCCGGAGGCTGCAAGACAGGCAATCATCGCTTCAAGCGGAACCGTGCCTCCTCCGAGTCCCAAGTGTTCATCCGCCTCGCCTCTGTTGTCACTGAGATGCAGCGCCACTATACGGGGCATGGCCTGCTGCAGCTTGAGCAGACATTGGCCGTTGCCCGTCATATGGGCATGACCGGCATCGAACACGATGCCGAGCCTGGAAGAGCCAACTTCCTGGATGATGTCGTGCAGGAATGCCGGCTCCACTCCGAGCAGACCGGGATATGGCGGGACATTCTCGAGGGCGATCATCGTGCGGGAGCTTGCGGTCTGATCCAAAATTCGGGCAAGAAATCCGGCGATCCGCTTCACGGCATCATCGCTTTCCTGTGCAAACCGGTTATCGATCTGCGCGTCGCAGCTGTCCAATGATCCCGGATGCAGAACAACATAAGAGCAGCCGAGAATGTCTGCCAGCCGCAGCGCATCCAGCAGCACCGCTTCCGAAAGCGCCGCCTCAAGCTCACTTATAGCCGCAGGATTGCACTCATTGATCGGCGCATGCAGACTCCAGCTAATTCCGTAGCGCTCGCCGGAACGCTTCAGCTCCTCCACCCTGTCATCGGACCAGTCCAACACTTCTCCATGCCTTCCCTCACACATGATCTCAATCCGCCGCCAGCCTTCGGCCACCAGCTTCCCAACCGCCTCTTCCAGCGTGTTGTCGATGTATGCATAAGTCGAAACGGAGCAGTCCCGATCTCCCGTCATTTAGAGTCCCTCCCTCAATAAAATGTCTGTTTCACTTAATACCCGAATGGATGAAGCTGTCGATAAACTGTCGCTGGAACAGCAGAAAGATAACCATCAGCGGCGCGATGACCAGCAGTGTGGCCGCGCTGACTTCGGTCCACTGCACCCCGACCTCGAATGACTGAGCGAAGATCGACAAGCCAACAGTCAGCGGACGGTTCTCTACCGAATTGGTGACAATCAGCGGCCAGAGAAAATTATTCCACTGGTAACTGATCGAGACGAGCGCAAATGCCACATATGTAGGGCGCGAGAGTGGAAAATAAACCCTCCACAGCGCCAATGT
Source organism: Paenibacillus sinensis (assembly GCF_019904155.1). Classification (GTDB taxonomy): domain Bacteria; phylum Bacillota; class Bacilli; order Paenibacillales; family Paenibacillaceae; genus Paenibacillus_AQ; species Paenibacillus_AQ sinensis. The sequence continues at coordinate 72 of NZ_JAHCMB010000197.1, read as the reverse complement.
CATTAAGTTTAGCTCAAAGACAAGAACGACAATAGAAATTGGAACCAAAACGGCATGGGAATGAGTCCTGTG
>NZ_JAHCMB010000119.1 GCF_019904155.1 Paenibacillus sinensis | reverse complement strand
TTAAGTCTACTAAGTAGTAATACATTGGCTTTTCCTTCAGTTGTGTCTGACAACTCAAATATCACCCCCCTTAACCATGGAGCAGAATATTAAAATAATGGGCGAACTATTTTATACATAGTTCGCTTTTTATTTTGATAAAATTTGACTTTCATGCCGCATCTTGCTTTGGTGATGTCAAATTTTTTGGTGATAGAAAAAGAATATGACCCCACCCCAATCACCACTCAAACACGCCGTGCCAGCGTCTTTCGATTTACCGCCTTTCGCATTGCCGTTCAAGTCCGTTGAGGTGAAACGGAAGTTACGGCAAAGACCTGGGCTTTGCTGTCCTGGAGTTCAAGCGCCATCGCAACCGTCATTGCGTTATTGCCGTCTCCGATGAATTGTAGTCGAACGCATTCGGGATATTCTCGAAATTCTGCGTATAATACAGCATGATCAATCACCTGTTGGCTGAATCGTTCCGGGTTCAGGTATACGCGGTGCATGGCGGCCTCCATAGGGTAGAACAAGAAAAGCTTTCGCCTTCCCATTTCGGGAAACTTCCCGAAATGGGAAAACCTACGCACACCCTTTCCCATTTTGGGAAAGGGTGTTTTGCTGCATCCGCCGTTCAGTCGGCCGGAAAACCTGTCTGACGGCTGTAATCCCAGGGAATCCGCATGAAAAAATAAAAAATGAGAATATGGCATAGTTGGCACGGAATTTGCTCGGTATATAGGTGAGGGCCAAATCAAGAGGAGGGATTCACTTGCGTATTTCAAAAGAATTGCTTAGCGGGATGTACCGGAAGATGTTGAGCATTCGGAAATTTGAAAAGACTGCATCCACCTTTTTTGCAGAAGGAAAAATACCGGGCTTTGTCCATCTTTACATCGGGGAGGAAGCCATTGCTGTCGGGGCATGCGCCAATCTGCGGGATGATGATTATATTACGAGCACCCACCGGGGGCATGGACATATCGTGGCTAAGGGCGGGAATCTGAAGTATATGATGGCAGAGCTGTTTGGCAAAGGGACCGGCTACTGTAAGGGCAAAGGAGGCTCCATGCATATTGCGGATGCGGAGCTTGGCATTCTTGGAGCCAACGGAATTGTCGGCGCGGGCCATCTGATTGCCACCGGGGCGGCGTGGAGCGCGCAATACAGAGGGAGCGATCAGGTCAGTGTGTGCTTTTTCGGAGACGCTTCCACGAATCAGAGCACGTTTCATGAAGCGATGAATTTAGCGAGTCTATGGAAGCTGCCGGTTATTTTTATATGCGAGAACAATCTGTATGGGATATCAGTCAGCCAGGCCAGACATCAGACGATCAAGGACATAGCGAAACGTGCGGAGGGCTATTGCATGCCTTCCCTGACGGCTGACGGCAACGATGTGGTTACGGTGTACGAACATGTGCAAGACGCGGTGCAGCGGGCAAGAAGTGGCGAAGGTCCAACCCTGCTGGAATTCAAAACGTACAGACAGCATGGCCATTTCGAAGGGGACCCCGGGGCTTACCGGCCCAAAGAAGAAGTGGAGGCCTGGCTGCAAAAGGACCCGATCCCCAGATTTGAGAAGTACCTTCTGGAGAACAAACTGATGAAGGCGGAAGAGTTGAAGCAGATAGAGGCTGAGGTGGACGGGGATATTCAGGAGGCGCTTGATTTCGCTTTTGCGAGCGATGTTCCGGCCCTGGAATCTTCGGTTCAGGGTATTTATTCCGATATCATTGAGGAGGCGCGCAGCAGATGAGAAAAATGACCTATGGTGAAGGAATCCGTGAAGGCATGCGCAGCAAAATGCTGGAGGACCCGAAAGTGGTCTTGCTGGGGGAGGATGTCGGGCCGTATGGAGGAACCTTTGGAGTAACGAAGGGACTTTGGGAACAATTCGGTGAAGAGCGGGTACGGGATACCCCGATTTCCGAAGGGATCATTGTCGGGGCTTCTGTCGGGGCAGCCGCAACAGGACTAAGACCGGTGGCCGAGCTGATGTTCATTGATTTTCTGACCTTCGGCATGGACGGACTGGTAAATCAGGCGGCGAAGATGAGATATATGTTCGGCGGTAAAATCTCCGTGCCGCTCGTACTGCGGCTGCCGGCGGGCGGCGGAATCAGCGCGGGGGCACAGCACTCCGGGTCGCTGGAGGCCTGGGTTACACATGTTCCGGGGCTAAAGGTGGTCTATCCTTCCAACGCCCAGGATGCCTGGGGAATGATGCTGACTGCGATTGAAGATGACAATCCGGTGGTGTATATCGAGAGCAAGGTTCTGTATTCGAAAAAATTTGAGGTGGACGATACGGTTGCCGCGATTCCTTTTGGGTTAGCCAGCGTTAAAAGGGAAGGCAGCGATGTGTCCATTATAACGTACGGCAAGCAAGTAGAGGATGCGCTTAGTGCCGCGAAAATACTGGCTGAAGAGGGCATCGAAGTTGAGGTTGTTGATCTGCGCTCGCTCTATCCGCTGGACACAAAAGCGATATTCGCGTCAGTCGCCAAAACACACCGGGCGCTTGTTGTCACCGAAGAAGTGAAGCGCGGAGGGTTCGGGGGCGAACTGTCCGCCATGATCTCGGAGCTGTGTTTTGATGAATTGGATGCTCCTGTTGTCCGAATTGGCGCATTGAATTCCCCCGTCCCTTATTCTCCGGTGCTGGAAGCCTATGTGCTGCCAAATACGGATGACATTATTCAGGGCATCAAGAGCATGTTCTGACCAGGCTCGGGAAACGTCAATAAGCAAACTTGCGGAGGTGCACAATGGCTGAACTTATCGTTATGCCCAAATTAGGGCTCACTATGACCGAGGGGACGATCTCCAATTGGCGAAAAGCCGAGGGGGACACCGTAACCCAAGGAGAAATTCTGTTTGATGTGGAGACGGATAAAATCTCCAATGAAGTTGAAGCAAAGCTTGGCGGAGTGCTGCGGAAAATCATTGTAGAAGAAGGTACAGTGGACATCTTCCAGCCGGTAGCCGTCATCGGCGATACCAATGAGGATATTTCCGCTCTGCTTGGCGGAGGCGGAGGGCCGGCGGCTTCCGCTCCGGAGCAGACGGGAGCTCCGGCGGATGCCGGGGCGGTGGCAGCCGCAGCGGGTGAAGCGGCGGTTCATGCATCCGGGGGTAGAATCAAGGCTTCGCCGTATGCAAGGAAAACAGCGGCAGGGTTGTCCGTTGACCTACAGCAGGTGAAAGGGACCGGGCCGCAGGGCAGAATTACCGAAGGAGATGTGCGCAAGTATGCCGCCGAAGGGGGAAGCGGAGCCGCGGCTAAAGTGAAAATATCCCCGGCGGCAGCCAAGGAAGCGGCAGCCCTCGGCATTGATCCTTCCGGGCTTCATAAAGAAGGAAGAATTATGAAGGAGGATATTCGCTCCTTCGCAGCAGCCTCCAGCAAGACAGCTGTACAGACGGCAGTACAGGCAGCTGCACAAGAAGTCACACGTGTGCCGATGAACAGCATGCGCAAAATCATCGCCAAGCGGATGCTGGAAAGTCAGGCGGTTTCTCCGGCTGTGACCTACAATATGAAGCTGGATACAACCGCCCTGGGTTTGCTGAGACAGCAACTGAAGGATACGCTCAAGGTTACTTATACCGATCTGCTGGTCCGTATAGTAGCCAGAGCTCTGCTGGAGTTCCCGCTTCTGAACTGTTCCATAGAAGGAAGCGAGCTTGTGCTGCGGAATTATGCCAACATTGGTGTCGCTGTGGGGCTGGAGGAGGGACTCGTTGTCCCTGTGGTCAAGAACGCATCCCAAAAAGGGCTGGCTGAAATCTCGGAGGACGTAAGGCGGCTGGCGGCAGGAGCGAGAAGCAGCACCTTGACCTCTGAAGACCTGGCAGGAGGAACCTTTACCATTACCAATCTGGGGATGTACGGCATGGAGACCTTCTCGCCGATTATCAATCAACCCGAGGTCGCTATCCTGGGCGTTAATGCCATCGTAGATACCCCGGTTGCAGTCAACGGAGAGATCGTCATCAGACCCCTGATGAATCTAAGCCTGACCGCTGACCACAGAGCTGTGGACGGAGCGGTTGCGGCGCAATTTATGCAAAAAATCAAGGCTTATGCAGAGAAGCCGGCACTGCTGCTGCTGTAAGGGGCTGCGCTTTCGAAGCGAGTTTTGTACGGAGTAAATCAAGGAGCGTATGCTCACAAAACTTAGGTGTATGCTTTCGGAGCGAGTTTTGTACGAAGCAAATCAAGGAGCGTATGCTCACAAAACTTAGGTGTATGCTTTCGGAGCGAGTTTTGTACGGAGCAAATCAAGGAGTGTATGCTCACAAAACTTTTAGGAGGAGTACAATGAAGATCGTTGTGCTTGGAGGCGGCCCGGGCGGATACGTGGCTGCCATACGGGCTGCGCAATTGGGGGCGGAGGTTACACTTGTAGAGAAGAGGACTTTGGGCGGGACCTGCCTTAATGTCGGCTGCATCCCCACCAAGGTGCTGCTTCATACCACGGAGTTGTACACTCACCTGAAGCGGGAGGGCAAAGAGCTTGGCCTTGAGACCGCAGAGGTCTCTGTGAACTGGAAACAGCTGCAGAAACGCAAAGATAAGATCATAAGAATGAACACTGGCGGCATTGAAGCGCTGCTCAAAAAAAACAAGATAACCAAGCTGAGCGGTTCAGGCAAATTTATCGGTGACCGCGAGCTGGAAATAACCGCAGCAGATGGCAGTGTCTCCACACTCGGCTTCGACCGGGCCATTATTGCTACCGGTTCAGAACCGTCCATCGTTCCTATTCCCGGTGCAGAGCTGGAAGGGGTCATTACAAGCGATGAAGCACTTTCGCTTCCTGCTGTACCGGCGAGCCTTTGCATTATTGGCGGAGGGGTGATTGGCTGTGAGTTTGCCAGTGTGTACAGCAGCTTGGGCTGCAAGGTTACGATTGTCGAGATGCTGCCAGAACTGATAGCGGCCATGGATGGTGAAATTGTACAATGTCTGCGGAAGGAATTCGCAAGCTCCGGCATTGAGGTACACACAGAGACCAAAGTGGAGAAAATCGAACAGACAGCGGCGGGACTGCGGGTAGTCACCTCCTCCGGGAACGGCAAACATGTAGTAGAAGCGGACAAAGTACTGCTGTCCATCGGGCGGAGGCCGGTGACTGCGGGGCTGGGACTGGAGAACATCGGTGTGGAGATCAAACGGGGAGTAATTCAGGTCAACCGGAACATGGAGACCTGCATCCCGGGCATCTATGCTATCGGGGATTGCAACGGAGGAATCATGCTGGCGCATGTAGCCTCCGCAGAAGGGGTTATTGCTGCGGAAGCGATTATGGGTGAGCCCTCGCCGATGGATTTCAGAACGGTTCCTTCCTGTGTCTACACACGGCCTGAGCTGGCATCCGTGGGAATGACGGAGGCGGAGGCTAAGCAGCAGGGGTTCCGGGTGAAGACTGGTGTATTTCCGCTTCAGGCCAATGCGAAATCCATGATTATGGGTGAGAGCAGCGGGCTGGTGAAATACGTTGTGGACGCCGGCAATGATGAAATTCTGGGGCTGCACATTGCCGGGCCGCGGGCAACGGACATCATAGTGGAAGGTGCGCTGGCAATTCGTCTTGAAGCCACACTGGATGAGCTTGTGACAACCATTCATGCCCATCCGACGGTCGCAGAAGCGTTGCACGAAGCCGCACACGCCGTTCATAACCGGGCCATTCATCTTCATGTGTAACGGATAGTCATTAATTTCCCAATGCAAATACAAATAGGATGAACAGAGTAAGCCGATCCCGGTTATTCCTGCGGATTGTCATACTAAGTTCATCTTATTTGCCTTTATGGGATGGGGTATGTTTTATAATAGAGATATAATGTAAGCGCATACAATCGAGGGGTGGGCATATGAGGCTTGCTGTGGATACCAAGCAACGAATGGGTTTGTCTCCCGGGTTGCGGCAATCTGTCGAGGTGCTGCAAATGGACTCCCAGGAGCTGGATCAATATGTGGAGCGGATGGCTGAAGAGAATCCGCTGATTGAAGTTCAATATTCATTAGACAGCAGCAGGATCAAGAACGGAAAGAGCAGTCAGCATTTGCTGCAAATTGCTGCGTCTCCCCGGCATACCCTGCAGGAGCATCTGCAGTCACAGCTAAATCTGCTGGAACTGCCGAAGAAGGAGCGGGACATTGCGGCCTATCTGATCGGCTGTCTGCAGGATATCGGTTATTTAGAGGAACGGGTGGAGGAGATTGCAGCGGGACTGGGAGTCAGCTGTAAGGATATCGAGGTCGGCCTAAGACATGTTCAGTCTCTGGAGCCTTACGGAGTCGGCGCCAGAAATTTGCAGGAATGTCTCGTGCTGCAGCTGGAGCACACAGGCAGATTGACGCCTTTATTACAGAGGCTGATTGAACGCCATCTTGAACAGCTGGGCAGCAATCAGCTGGTCCGGGTCGCCAAGGAATTGAAGACCTCTCTTAAGAGCATTCAGGAATCCTTCCATGTGATCAAATCGTTGAATCCTCGCCCCGGTAATACCTTCGATCATGGGGAATGCACGGTTTACATTGTCCCTGACGTATATATTATGCGGAAGAACGGGCGCAACGAAGCCGCAGTCCACCCTTTGTCCAGCCCGCAGGTTGCGCTTGTCGAAAGCTATCAACACCTGCTCAGCCTGAGCGGAGACGAAGAAACGCGCAGCTATCTACGGGAGAAGAACGAACAGGCGATTTGGATCATGAAATGCCTCGAAGACCGCAAGGCGACACTATGCAGTGTAGCCGGCGCAATACTGAAGGTGCAGCGGTCTTTTTTCGAAAGAGGGAAAGATTATTTGGTACCTTTAACACTTAGCAAAATTGCTGAAGAGCTTAATCTTCATGAGTCTACGGTGAGCCGGGCAATTCGGGGTAAATTTTTGCGATGCATCTGGGGAACCTTTGAGCTGAAATATTTTTTTCCTTCCGAAATTGCGGGTGAAGCCAGCGGTTGGACACCGGATGCCCTGAAGCGAATCATCCGTGACCTTATTGAGGAAGAAGATAAGCAGGCGGCCTACAGCGACCGCCGAATCGCTGAACTTCTGCTTGAGCAGGGCGTGGTCATCTCCCGCCGGACGGTTGCCAAGTACAGGGAATCCATGCGGATTGCCGCGGCCCCGGGCAGACGTGAATATCTGATGTAGACGCTGCGGGCGACGAAAGGAGCATTAGTCATGCGAATTACCTATGCGCAATCGCTTGGGAATTGGGAACATTTCATATCCAGCGGTGAGTGCGCCGCCGGAACGAAGCCGGAAATAGCCGCTTCATGGATAAGATGCCGCAAAGCCGGAGTCGATCCGATGTGCGGCAAGGGAATGCAGGTGTCGGATGAGGAACTGGCTTCCCGCTTGCAGGAGAAGAAGCAGCTTCTTTCCGTCGCCAAGCCGATCATGGACAGCATTTATCAGATTATCAAGGATACGGTGTATGCCATTGTTCTGACCGATCAGGACGGTGTTCTCCTGCACACGATGCTCAATAAGGAGCTTGAACCGGAATGTGTCAAGGTGAATTTTGTTGAAGGCGCCAAGTGGGATGAGGCCAGCGTGGGCACCAATGCGGTAGGTACCGCACTGGCAATCAATGATGCGGTACAGGTGCTAGGCGGGGAGCATTACTGCACATCGCATCATGCCTGGACCTGCTCAGCAGCCCCCGTTCATGACAGCCGGGGCAACGTGATTGGCTGCCTGGATCTGTCGGGCAAGGCGGAGGATGTTCATGCCCATACGTTCGGCGTTGTTGTATCGGCGGTCAGCAGTATCGAGAAGCAGCTCCATATGCTGGAGACGAGCCAAATGATGCATGCCGTATTCCAGTCGATGCAGGACGGGCTGCTTGTCATTGATACGGAATACCGCGTGCGGCATTATAATGAAAGACTGGCCTCGATCTTTATGCTTGACCTGGAGCAGATCGAAGCCTTGAGCATCAAGGAGCTGCTGGAGGAGGTCGATTTGGATAGTGTGTTCGCCGGACAGAGGCATCTGAGCTATGCGGATTGTACCCTTACTGTCGGCAGCAACAAGATCGATTGTATGGTAAACATCTATCCGTTCACCTTCGATGACAAGATTCTCGGCGCTTCGCTCACGTTCCGGGAAGCTGGGCAGGTGCGCAAAGAGGTCAATCAACTGGCCGGCTTCAAAGCGAACTACCGGTTCGAGGAAGTCATCACGGACAATCCTTATATGCAGGAACAGATTGCTTTTGCCCAGCGGATCGCGAAGACAGGCTGTTCGGTGCTGATCGAAGGGGAGAGCGGAACAGGCAAGGAGCTGTTTGCCCAATCGATTCATAATGCCAGTATGCGGGCCGGTGGACCGTTTATTGCCATCAACTGCGCGGCGCTCCCCAAAGATCTGGTAGAGAGCGAGTTGTTCGGATACGAGAAGGGCTCCTTTACAGGGGCGCTCCGGGAAGGCAATCCGGGGAAGTTCGAGCTGGCGCATGGCGGGACGATTTTTCTGGATGAAATCGGGGAACTGCCGCTGGAAATTCAGGCAAAGCTGCTCCGTGTTCTGGATAACCATAAGGTCCGCAGAATCGGGGGCAAGCATGAACGGACGCTGGATGTAAGAGTTATTGCGGCCACCAACCGCGATCTGGCGGAGGAAGTGAACCGGAAATCATATCGCAGCGATCTGTATTACCGCTTGAATGTGATCAATATCAAGCTGTTGCCGCTTAGGGAACGCAGGGAGGATATTGCTCCGCTGGCGAAACTGTTCCTGCTGAAATGCAACCGGGATAGCCCTGGACCGGCCAAGCGGTTCAGCCCTTCCTTTCTGGAAGCCTTGCAGAGCTGCGAGTGGCAGGGAAATGCGCGCGAGCTGCAAAATGCCGTACAACGGGCTTATTATGTATGCCGCTCTGCTGACATTACCCATCTGGATTTGCCTCCGGTGAGGACAGCGCCTGTAATATACAGCAGCAGCGGCAATGTGACAGTTTCGCAGAAGCCAACCACGGACGACTCTGGCAAAAAAATGGAGCAAATTCAGATGGAGAGCATCTGCGATGCGCTTAAAACTTGCGGCGGCAATGTTGTGAGCGCAGCCAAAATGCTGGGGATCGGAAAATCGACCATGTACCGGAAGATTGCCGAGTACGGCATATGCAAATAGGACCAGAGGGTCTACGTAGACTGCTTCTAGACTAAAATGCTGCGGTGGGCAATCACCGCTTCACTCCGCTTTCACTACCAAATATTCATGTTAAAAACAAATAAGCCTCCTGACATTACCTGGCCTAGCCAGAAAACGCACAGGAGGCTTCTGCTGTTATCTTCCCGAAATCCGGATAAACTCACTTGGCTCCCGGATCAACCCACCCCAATCACCACTCAAACACCCCATTTACGTCCAAAAACTCCCCATTATGGCGTTTTCCATCCGTCGCGTAACCTACAATAATCGCTGCGCCAGCTTCCTTGGATTTACCGCCTTCCGCGTTTCCGTTCAAGTCCGTTGACGTAAAACCGGGAGTTACGGCGAAGACCTGGGCCTTGCTGTCCTGGAGTTCAAGTGCCATCGCAACCGTCATTGCGTTATTGGCCGTCTTCGATGAATTATAGTCGAACGCATTAAGGGCGTGCTCGAACTTCTGCATATAGTTCAGCGATGCCATATCGGTGGAGACGTTCACGATCGTTCCTTCATTTTTCCGAATAAGAGGGAACAGCTGCTGGTTCAAGCGGAATGTACCAAAGAAATTGACTTCAAATGCGTTCCGCAAATGTTCCTCTTTGGTATCGCTAAATGAACCTGAAAAAGCTCCCGGCATGCCGGCATTGTTAATGAGCAGGGTAAGCTCCGGATAGCGATTTTGTATGGTGTCGGCGGCTTGTTCGATGCTTGCGCGATCGGTCATATCAATTTGCACAAACTCCGCGCTAAGGCCATGATTTCTCAATTCGGAAGCAGCCGCTTCGCCTCGTTCAATACTGCGTGCTCCAAGTATAACGGTCCAGCCGGCCTCTCCCAGCTGTCTTGCGATTTCATATCCAATTCCTTTGTTAGCGCCGGTTACAAATGCGATTTTGTTCATGTGTGGCCCTTCTTTCATCAAAGTATGTTCGGTTAACAATACATAGCCTACTATGCTACACTTAGTGCAGGTCAACCATGAATTTAGGGGATGATGATGATTTTTACAATTGGTCAGGTTGCGAAAAAAGTTGGCGTTAATATCGGAGCGATTCGTTTCTATGAACGCAAGGGCCTTCTCGATACGGTGGTCCGGAACGAGCAAAATATCCGCCTGTATAGTGATTATGAAGTAAACTGGCTCATATTCCTGAAATGTCTGCGTGAAACGGGAATGAGTGTGGAAGAAATCAAGAAATACCATGACATGGTCAAGGCCGGGACCGCTACTCTGCCGGAGCGAATTCAGCTCATTCAGAGGCAGAAACAGACTCTTCTGGATGATATTGAGTTAAAAAAAGCTCAGCTCATCCATCTGGAGCATAAGCTTGAGCGTTATTACCGGGGTGAGAATTATTGACCGGGAAATATTCATCATGTATTTGGGGTAAAAGATGGCTGTAAGCCGCATGTTCTCCGAATCCGCAAAGGTGGTGATTTTTGTGAACAAGGCTACGAAGATTTCTTTAATTGTTATTGCGTCTATTTTAGTGTTAATGGCGCTGGTCGGGGTGCTGAGTTATTATTCAGCCGGATAGAAGTTGACAGATTGGATGATAAAATATATTATAGATATATAAAGTCCGCGATTGAACTTGGAGAGCTGAGCTTAAGGTTGATTGCGTGAATAATGCTTATTTACGTGGATAACGTTCATTGCCGCGAATAATGCTCATTACGTGAATAACGTTCGCTGCGTAATGGTGAAGCGGGCTCAGGTCTATTTTTTGCAGCGATTAAGGATATTATCTATCTTTGATGGATTGGGAAGTGAAGTGGTATGAAATATTCCAAAGCGACGAATTATGCGCTGCATACGATGCTGTTTCTGGTAGCTGCGGCTTCGGATAAGCCGATTGGGGTGCAGCAGCTGGCGGAGAGGCAGGATGTATCTCCAACCTATTTGTCCAAAATTCTGACCAAGCTGGTGAAGGCGGGACTCATTGAGTCGGCTTCCGGCGCGAACGGCGGGTACAGGGTGAAGCGGAACAAGGAAGACGTTTCGTTCTTGGATGTTATCCATGCCATTGAAGGCACGGCCTCTTTGTTCGACTGCACATTGAATCATCCTACCGAATGCCTGATTCAACGGGAGATGGTGGAGGCGGAGCAGCGGATGGAAGAGTATTTGCGCAGTAGAAAGCTAGCCGATCTTGCCGCCAAAATGACGGGAAGGTAAGCATCGGCCCGTTTTTTTGGATTAATTATAGATATAACAAGTCTTTTAAATCTTTGATTGACCCGGAGTTAATCCGGCACTTTATTTTCAAGAAGAGAGGAATGAACGAGATGAGTAATGATCTATTTAATGAAGAGGTATGGGAGAAGGCGTGGAAGGAAGACCCGCACAGCATGGCTAATCGGATGAAGCGGTCGGGGGTTGATATGACCCGCAGCTTCGACGACAAGGCGGAGGTATTCAACCGTGAAGTATTCAGTGAAGCGGGAAGACACCGGAGCGAGCGGATTATCGGGTGGATCGAAGGGCAGGGCGTCGAGTTCGACGGAATGTCGGTGCTGGATGTCGGGGCGGCCTCGGGAGGGTTCTCCGTTCCTTTTGCCGAGCGTGGCGCGAAAGTAACGGCAGTTGAGCCGAACGTTCCGCTGGCGAAGCTGTTCAAGGCAAATACGGAACTGCTTAACCGGGAGCAGGAGCGGGTGAGCCTTGTCCATGAGGCTTTTGAGGACATTGATCTGGCCCAAAAAGGTTGGCAGCAAGCCTTCGACCTGGTGTTCGTGTCCATGTGTCCGGTCGTTACGGACTGGGATAGTGTGGAACGGCTGCTTGGCTGCGCACGCCAATTTTGCTATATTAGCACGATGGCGGGCGATCGAGAACACAGTCTGGTGAACGAGGTGCTTCCGCTGTTAGGCGGACAGAAGAAAATGAACGGACCTTCGGACATGGCCTATCTCCTGCATCTGCTCTACTTGAAAGGGTATACGTATGAGTCCATTGTTACCCGGGAGATGAAGACGGTGGAGCTGTCCCTGGATGATGCTGTCATTGAAGTTATGGAGATGCTGAAGCATCACCGCGTGGAGGCGGACGCGACTGCCCGGAAGGTCGTAACGGATTACGTGCGCAGCACCTACGGCGACGGTCCGGTGACGGTTAGCCAGGGCGGGCGGTTCGGCAAGGTGCTCATTCGGCTGCAGGATCAGAATATGTACACCAGGAAGAGTGTGACCGGGAACAATGTGAGCGGTTAGAGCGTGAACTAGTAGAGCGTGAACGGATAGAGCATGAATGGGTAGAGCAGAGCGTGAACGAGTAGAGCATGAACGGATAGGGCATGAACGGATAGAACGTGAATGAGGAGAATGGAGCCGGGAAGACCGGGGAGATTCAATAGGAAGCGCCAATCAAACAATCAAGCACAATCTGGCAATAAGGCGCAATCAAGCACATTCAGCAATCAAACAATCAGGCAATCAAGGAAACACAACGCAATCAAGCGCCCTGCGGGGTGCTTTTGCATGATTAGGCCAGCCAGACTTTTGGCTGGTCTATTTTATAGTTGCTTTTTAATATAGGCTATGTTTAATAACGGTGTTGATAATATGGT
>NZ_JAHCMB010000076.1 GCF_019904155.1 Paenibacillus sinensis | reverse complement strand
ATGTTCTATATTTAACGGGTATGAGGAAACCCGCGACAGTCAAGAGGATAGAAGGCTTTGACACGATTTGTTACCCGCAAGTTACCCGCAATCGGGTCGCGGTTAGTTGTTAATCGCCCATTCGAAATCATCGGCGATTTGATACTGGCGTTGCTTAGTGACGTGCAGATAGATCAGTTCCGTAACTTTGGAATTACTCTTATGCCCGATACGAGCCTGGATCTCAGGCAACCCAACACGGGGATTGCTGGCTAGCAGCGAGACATGTGTGTGACGGAGGCTGTGCGGTGTAAGGTTTGTTGCAAGGCCTGCCTTATCAAGCGCCTTTCGCATTATTTTTCCAATGCTCGTTATCGCGATAGGATAGCCTGGCAAAGTATGACACCAGAAAACAAAATTATCATTTGGATTAAAAATCTTCGCGGACTTCCGTTCTTCTTGTTGCCAGTCCATGAGCAACTGCAAGGCTTTAGCTACGGTTTCTCCAAAGCTGACAATCCGCTCGCTTTGTTCGTTCTTAGGAGCGGCGAACGAATAGGACATTACACTCGATCCATATATTTGTTTATTGACGTCAATCGTCCGCTTCTTGAAGTCAATATCCTCCCATTGGAGACCAGCCGCCTCGCTGATCCGCAAGCCTGTGTAAGCCAGTACCACGAAAAGGGCCCAAAGGTTTGTCGTTAGCATGAACCGGCACAACTGCAAAAAAGTTTTAAGCTCGTCCTTCTCAAGATACTTGGGAAGGACTTGTCTTTTTTCACCGGGTTGTCGTGCTTTTTTTTGTTCTTTCGGAATTGTGGCGCCGTCAGTAGAATCGGAGTTGATAAGCCCTGCTCTCTTGGCATGCTTAAACATTAAACTAGCAGCCGTGTGGACTGTCGTTATGCTGCTGCGGCTGAGACCTTTTTTCTTCAGGTCATACAGAAACTGCTGGTAGGCACTCGGCGTGACCTCAGACAACTGGAAAGCTCCGAAACGTGCGTTGATAACCTTAAGACCGTATTCTCGGCTTTTCAGTGTGTTTTTGGCTGGTTCCCTTTCAAGCGTGTATTCCTCGAGCCATACTCTGCTCCATGAGCTGACTGACAAACTCACGTCATAAGTTAACCCTTTTTGCAGTTTGCGAGCGCTCAGCAGGATGCCAAAATCAACCGCTTCCTGTAAGGTGTTAAAGCGCGGCGACTCAGTTTCCTTGTTTACTTTCTTCTCGACGCCGTCTTCCAGAACGGTTGCGGGGACATAATAGCGATACGTAAATTTCCCTTCTCGCTCTCTGATGTTCTTGGGAAACTTCTTTTCGGCTTTCTTCCTCGCCATCTTTTTCTCTCCCTTCATCAAACATATGTTCGGTTTTTAGGTGTATTTAAACAGCCTTTCAGCTGGAAAGCGCGAAGGTTATAAAAAAGTATGTAATTGTATTGGGATTCCGCATCTCAATAAAAATTGCGACTTCGTTTCATCTTGATAAGGTTGTAAAAGCCCGACCAGTAATGCCATTGCGAATCGGTTGGCTTCGCGTTCGATCTTATCGACCGAGAGTAAAGTGTTCCCCCGCAAAAATGGAGTGTTAACCCCACGGTGAAGAAAATGATGCCCCAATTCGTGTGCTACTGTAAACGGCCTAAAGAAATCTGGCAGGCTCGAATTCACATGTATGATGGGGATCCTTTTAATGCAACTGTAGTATCCCCACGTGTTCTTTCCTAAGTCCTCATATAGAACCCTTATGCTGTGTTCATCCGCTATTCTTGTTGGGTCATTGGTTCCATGGGCCTTGATTAATAAATCAACTATGTTGTTCCCCATGTGGTTTCCCCCAGAAATCAATTTCTATATTTTTTAGGAGTGAACTTTTTCTTTGCCATTTCCTTAGAAAGCCTCAGTGCATTCTCCAGAGATATTCGGAGAAGCTCCCGATCCTCTTCGTCCATGGGCTCACCCATGAAAGCTATAGAAGAATCACTATTAAGTTCGTTCATCATTCTTTCCAGGTCAATCGCGATGTCGCGTTCATCTTTGTCAGAGAGAGCGTAATAAGGCTTTTCTTCATTCTCACCATTTCCCTCTGATTCTCCCATTAAATATGCAAGTGTTACCCCGAAGTAATCAGCCACTTTCTGGAGCTTCTCACGCTTAGGCGTGTATTTTCCTTGCTTCCAACTCGTGAAGGTAGCGGTTGTAATTCCCGTATCTTTCGCCACCCGGTAAGCCGTGATACCGTGCTGGGCTAAGAGTTTTTCAAATATCTCGTACATAGTCTTCCTCCATAGTTTATTTCACTGAAAAAATAAGTCAGGAAAATAAGCTACTTGTTGTTGACTCGCTTAGAAAACTATGCTAGTATACAGACATAGCTTAGATAACTGAGCTAAAAACAACATTAGCTAATATTTCTTGTATAACTTAGTTGGCACTTTGATTATATAAGAAACCTTAGCTATAGGTCAATACTTTTTCTGGAAGGAGACGGATATCTTGTATGAAAAATTCCTCGCCCTGCTGGAGAAGTCGGAAAAAACTTCGTATCAGGTTGCTAAGGAAACCGGAATTTCTACCGCGACACTGACCAACTGGAAGCAGGGAAATTACAAACCGAAGGCCGACAAACTCAAGATTTTAGCTGATTATTTTGGTGTAACGGTCGATTACTTTCTGCAAGAAGAAACGGCGGTGGAGTAATGTCTGAGCTACTGCGACCGACCGTTGATGTGATCGACGCCGCTGATTATCTCAATGTTAGCAAATACACGGTAATCAATCGGATTAAAGCAGGTAAGCTGAAAGCCTACAAGCAGGGCAAGCACTGGAAGATAAAACGGGAATGGCTGCTGGAGTACGAGGAGAGCCTATTCCCGCAGAAAGGAGCCCCATCATGCGGCAAACCTGGGTCCTGAAAAACTCGGACAAGCCCGAAAGCCTAATCGTCCATTTTGAAAGCATCCTGCGCTCCATCCAAGCGGGTGCAACGATCAACGAAGTATGGAACGAAGGTGACGGGATCGCCTTGGAGCTTAACGAGAAGGAGGAACAACCTTGGTGAATTTTAATGAAAAGCTAGCAATGGACCACCTGGCCCTCGCCAAGTGGCATCTGGACCAAGTGATCGAAGCCGAACTGGCTGCACGTCGAGTCAAGCACCTGAGTAAGCTGGGAGCCGCACGGTACGAGATCGTCGAGACGCTGTCTTCTATATCAAAGGAGGATGCCGGCCATGCAAGCCAATTCCAGTATTCTGATGCCGGCTGAGGTGACCCTGCGTCGTCTCGAACTGCGGCGGCTCCGGTGGCTCCTCACAAACGGCCGGGCAGCGTGTAATCCGGATGTACTTCCGGCAGCTCTGGATTGGCTGGACGGCGAGATCGAGGCACTATCCCTTTAGAGAGAGGAGAACGCTTGTGATTATTGATGAAGGTAGTATGCGTGATGTCCAGATGGGGGCCGGCGACATAAATGTCGGCGCAGGCTGGATACCAATCAGAAAGCCGACAGCGGTAGTGCTGTTCATGCAGAAAGAGCCCGGCCCGATTGGGGAAGTAGTCGAATTTCCAGAACCAGGTGAGGAAGTGCCGGCTGAAATGAGTCCAGTTCGTCTGACGTTCACTGACGAGCGGTCTATTGATGTCGTAATCAGAAAGCTGGAGCAGGCTCGGAGATATCTGCGTGAGCGGCAGAGAGGGTTATGAAGCGTGACGGTCTGGGCATTATTCGCGGGTTACTGAACGCTTTTGGGCTGGAGCTGATCGCGGTGTCGGTGATCCTGATAGGCTGGTTGATGATGAGACCCTGAGAAGGAGGTGAAAACGAAGATGGATTACAGTGCTGAAGTTGCAAGGTTCATTTCAAAGGTTACCCAGGAGACAAACTCTGAAGATGATGTCGCTCAGTTCTTGTCGGCTATTTGTTCTGGCTTGGGTGGATTCCTGTACATTACCTTGAATCCGGAATGTCATGAAGCACTGGCCGATCAAGTAGCATCTGACATTAAACGGTCAGCGGTGAATGCCTCGAAAGATCCCGGCATGCAGTTAATGCAAATGATGAAGATGGCGAAAGCTGCTAAAGCATGAAAATGACCCGACGGGGATGGTTTAAGTGAAAAATCAGTATGAAATCAGAGGTGCGGTGACAGTTATCCTTGTCGACAGTCCTAAATACGGAATGAAGGAAGTGCTCATTGATACAGCTGATTTGCCTCTGGCAAAAGAGTTTCCTAATTCCTGGTGCGTAGGCTGGGACCCAACGAGCCGTGAATTTTATTGCCGAGGGAAAATTCAGCAACCAGACGGGAAGAGGATTACCATTTACCTTCATCGTTGGATTACTGTTTGTCCGGATGATATGCAGATCGATCATTTTGACAATAACCCTCTTAATAATAGGAGGAAGAATCTCAGAATACTTAACAATTCGGAGAATCAACAAAATCTAAGAGGTGCTCGACGCAACAGTAAGTCTGGCGTACTCGGGGTGTCATGGAGCCGAAGCGATAATAAGTGGATGGCCCGGATAGAAGTTAATGGAAAAAAATATTTTTGTGGGCTATTTGCTGATATTTCAGATGCATCAAAGGCCGTGAAAAAAGCAAGAGCAGAATTGATGCCTTATTCAAAAGAGGCTACTGCGTTAACAAAAAGAGCCTAAGGCTGCAACCTTAAGCTCAGGTCATCGCAAGACAAAATCTTATGATGAGGTCAGTTTAGCACTGACCAGGAGGAGAAATCAAGTATGGGATGCGATAT
Organism: Paenibacillus sinensis; assembly: GCF_019904155.1. Taxonomy (GTDB): domain Bacteria; phylum Bacillota; class Bacilli; order Paenibacillales; family Paenibacillaceae; genus Paenibacillus_AQ; species Paenibacillus_AQ sinensis. The sequence continues at coordinate 7,218 of NZ_JAHCMB010000076.1, read as the reverse complement.
CCATCTGCTTGTGGAGAAGAAGATCGACGGCAAATGGCAGGCCGTCAAGGGCGTGAACGAGCCGGAAATTGAGGAGTGCAAAGGATACATTGAAAAATGCAAGGAACGTGGCCAATCGGCGGCTTACTCGGAGCGCCGACTGGAAGAACTGCGGCAGGGGACATACGACTACCTCTATGAAGGCCGTCATTACTTGCTGTTTGAGGTGCTTGCTGGCGTTCGTGCTGGGCACGACCTGGTTCCGGTAGCTGTACCCAAGGGGCTGCCGGAAGATATTTCACCGGAAGCCAAGGAATCGACGGAAGGTTGGGGCGCAGACGGGCACAGCCATTCCTGGCTAACGGCGGGGGAGCTGAACGCCTATAACTGGGATCAGACCATCACCCGCGAAGGCTGGGTCGGGGTGGAGCAATTCAAGAGGTTTCTGGAAGTTGGAGAGCCTTATTCTTGGAGTCGTGGAGTTGGCGGTGGTATGGTTCAGCATATTACCAATCAAGAAATGAAGGAACGAATTCGTGATAACTACTGGTTTCCACTTGAGAACTCTAATTATTATTACACGCTAATCAACTGGAACAAGAATCTGCGGGATGCGCTCGGCACGTTCTGCTCCTGGTCTATACCCAAACTGGCTGAGCTGGCTGGTGACGATCCGGAGAGCGCACGTATTGTCTTTTGGTTCGATAACTGAGAGGAGGGACAGCAATATGAAAGCAACAGGAATTGTTCGCCAGCTCGATAACTTGGCCGGGTAGTCATCCCCATTGAGTTGCGCCGGACGCTGGGTATCGATGAAAAGGACGGGCTTGAAATCTTCGTGGATGGGCAGAGGATCATTCTTCAGAAATACGCGCCGGGGTGCATGTTCTGTGAGGAGACGGGCCCGGGGATGCAGCGCTTCTTCGATAAGCTTCTCTGCCCGGCATGCATCGCAAAGATCAAGCAGCTCCATGACAAAAATGTCCGTCGTTAAGCCATTCTTACCGTTAAAGGTGACGCTCCATTAATGCGTCTTGTTTCGACCTGCCCGAAATACAGCTGACACGTATCCCGTCGCGGTTGATTCGGACGCGAGGAAGCCGCGGCGTTGACATATACAATTCACTTTTAGGAGGAATCGCTCATGAGTCAGAGCGTTGAAATTAAACTGGAATCCCTGGCGGACGGCAGTATCTCCGAACGCTTTAAGCAGGAGCTGGCTAAAGTCCTGACGAACATCGCCGACCCGAATACAGCAGCCAAAGCAGTCCGGAAGGTCGCCATCACCTTGACGATCAAGCCGAACGATAACCGTGAAATGGCGGAGGTCTCCATCAGTGCGACCAGTACGCTGGCGCCGGCCAAGGAAGTTCTTACGACGATCATCATGGACCGGGACAACGAAGGCAAAGCCGTTGCAGCTGAACTCAAGTCGAGTCAGCGCGGGCAGACGTACATTGACAATGACGGCGACGTCGCTGACGATACCGGCGTCAAGATCACGGCCGACGGCGACAAGATTAAGCGGATTTACTAATTCATAAAACCATTCATAGGAGGAATCATTCATGTTCGATCGCGATGCTTTGGAGTTTATGGCCAAATCCGGCCAGACGGAAGTTCTTGAAATTAACGGCCAGCAATACGCTACCCATCAGCTTTATAAGGTGGCCGAGCCTACACCGGCACCGCTGACGGTTCGCTCCCTGTCCGGCTTGGTCGACTACCTGAAATCAGAGTTTGACCGGCAGGCACCGCTCCTGGTGCATGTGGTCAGCCCGACGCAGGTAAGCGTCTCTTCCTCTTATAACAACGACTTTGCTCGGAAACGGATTATTGAAGCAGAAGCGCTCCTGCCGGAGTATCGGTATGGCGCCTTCTACGAAACCGAGGATTTTATTATTAAGCTTCAATCCGGATTCACTCCGACCGAAGACCGATCCAAGCTGCTGAAGGTCGTCGGCAACATCAAGGAGGAGAACGTGCGGCAATTGGGCGACGACGGAGTCTCTCAGGCCGTGACGGCCAAAACAGGCGTTGCAACGGTTGAGGACGTGAAGGTACCGAATCCGGTTCTTTTGGCTCCATATCGTACCTTCATCGAAGTGGAGCAACCAGCTTCTCCATTCGTCTTCCGTATGAAAACGGGGCCGCTGGCTGCCTTGTTCGAAGCGGACGGAGGAGCCTGGAGAATTACCGCTATTGGCGCGGTTGCCTCCTACCTTTCGGAAGAGTTGTCGGAGCTGATCGAAGCCGAGAAGATCGTCGTTATCGCTTAACCATTCACCATACTGGGGCGGCCGTCGTGCCGTCCCATCACAAAGGAGGATGACCATTGATTAAAATCAATAAGCTGGAAATCGAAAACGTGAAGCGAGTCAAGGCTGTGAAGATCGAGCCAAGCAGCGCGGGCCTGACGGTCGTCGGCGGCCGGAATGGTCAAGGAAAGACCAGTGTGCTGGATGCTATCGCCTGGGGACTTGGCGGCAACAAACACCGCCCCAGCCAGGCTAAGCGTGAGGAATCTGTCACAGACCCTTATCTGCATATTGTCCTCTCTAATGGCCTTGTCGTGGAGCGGAAGGGGAAGAATTCGGACCTGAAGGTGATCGATCCGAATGGCCAGAAAGGCGGTCAGCAGCTCCTGGATAGCTTTGTCGAAGAACTGGCGATCGACCTTCCCAAGTTTCTGAACGCTTCGAACAAGGAAAAGGCAGCTATCCTGCTACGGATCATCGGCGTTGGCCAGCAGCTCCACGACCTGGAGGTCAAGGAGCAGGAGGTATATAATCGCCGTCATGCCATCGGCCAGATCGCTGATCAAAAGGCCAAGTTTGCCAAGGAGCAGGCCTATTTTCCGGACGCGCCGAAGGAGCCTGTTTCCGCCTCTGAGCTGATCCGCCAGCAACAGGAGATTCTGGCCCGCAACGGCGAGAACCAGCGGAAGCGGCAGCAGTTCACGCAGATCCAAGCCGCCTATGCCAGCCAGGGAAGGGAGATCGAGCGGCTGACAGCTCTGCTGACGGAGGCGCAGGCGAAATATGCTCAGCTCGGGGCCGATCTGGAGATCGCACAGAAGGATGCGCTGGATCTCCAAGACGAGTCCACGTCCGAGCTCGAGGCGAACATCCGGCAGATCGACGAGATTAACCGGAAGGTCCGTGCCAATTTGGACAAGGACAAGGCGGAGACGGATGCAGGGGATTATCGCCAGCAATACGAGGTGCTGACCACAGAGATCAACGCGGTACGCCAGCAGAAGACGGACCTGCTGGCGAACGCCAATCTGCCATTGCCGGGGTTGGGTGTGGAAAACGGCGAGCTGATCTACAACGGCCAGCGTTGGGACAACATGAGCGGCTCCGAGCAGCTCCGGGTTGCGACGGCCATCGTGCGGAGACTGAAACCTGAGTGCGGATTTATCCTGCTCGACAAGCTGGAGCAGATGGACATGCAGACGCTACAGGAGTTTGGCCAATGGCTGGAGCAGGAGGGTCTTCAGGCTATTGCGACCCGCGTCAGCACCGGCGAAGAGTGCTCCATCATCATCGAGGACGGTTATGTCTCCGGCCAGGAAGGCGTTACGATCCAACAGCCACCTGGCGAGATCGATCCAGGCGAAGGCTGGAATGCCCCAGCGGCGCAAACATGGAAGGCAGGTGAATTCTGATGTTTGAGGTCATCAGCGGTAAGGTTCAGAAGGCTAAAAAGGTCGTCATTTACGGCCCCGAAGGCATCGGGAAGTCTTCGCTGGCGGCGCAGTTCCCGAATCCAATCTTTATTGATACTGAAGGTTCTACTACTGAAATGGATGCCCAACGCCTGCCGAAGCCGACGAGCTGGGAAATGCTCAAACAACAAGTCGAATGGGTGAAGCGGCAGGGCAGTAGCCGATTCGGAACGCTTATCATCGACACAATTGATTGGGCTGAAATGCTCTGCGTGGATAGCATCTGCGCCGCTCACCAAAAGACCGGCGTGGAAGACTTCGGATACGGCAAAGGTTACATCTTCGTGGCCGAGGAGTTTGGCCGCTTCCTCAATCTGCTGAGCGACGTCATCGAGGCGGGCATTCATGTGGTGCTCGTTGCCCATTCGCAGATCGTCAAGTTCGAGCAGCCCGACGAAATGGGTGCCTATGACCGGTACCAGCTCAAGTTGGGCGCCAAGACCGGCAGCCGGACAGCGGCGCTGGTCAAGGAGTGGGCCGATATGGTGCTGTTCATCAATTACAAGACCTTCTCGGTGGCGGCCGATCAGAAGGGGACCAAACACAAGGCGCAGGGCGGGACGAGAACGGTGTACGCGACTCATCACCCTGCATGGGACGCGAAGAACCGGCAGGGGCTGCCGGACGAGTTCCCGCTGGATTACGATTATATCGCCCATATCTTTAGCGGATCGGCGCAGGCGGCCGCAGGACCGGTAGCTCCGCAACAGTCGGCACCAGCAACCACACCGCCAGCAAGCCCACCGCCGCAGACAAATGCCGCTCCGGCCGTGCAACAGCCGCCGCAGACCTCGTCAGCGGCGCTCTCTGGCCAGCCGGCGGAGCTGAATCCGAGCATCCCGCAGGCGCTACGCGACCTCATGGCGCAGCATCAGGTGACAGAGGCAGAAATCCAGATCGCGGTCAGCCAGAAGGGCTACTACACCTACGACACGCCGATTGCCAATTATGATCCTGGCTTCATCGACGGTGTGCTGGTGTCTGCTTGGCCGCAGGTATTCGGTATGATTCAGCAGGCCCGGGACAGCGTCCCGTTCTAAATACACTTCTAGGAGGACTTATTCATGAATCAACAAAACGAACGCGAGCTTGGCTGGGACGACACTATTCAGAAGGATGGCGGAGAATTTACGCTGCTGCCGGCTGGCGACTACAACTTCACTGTCACAAAATTTGAGCGTGGTCGGTTCGCAGGCTCCGATAAGATGCCAGCCTGCAATCAGGCCAAGCTGGAGCTGACGGTGCATTCGCCAGAGCATGGGGATGTGGTCATCTTCCATAATCTTTTTCTGCATACCAAGACGGAAGGTCTGTTGTCTAATTTTTTTGCCGGGATCGGGCAGAAACGGAAAGGTGAGCCGCTGCGCATGAACTGGAATGCCGTCATCGGCGCCCGCGGTCGGCTGAAGCTGGAAATCAATAAGTTTCGCGGCCGCGACGGAGAGGAAAAGACAAACAACCAGGTAAAGAGTTTCTACCCTGCAGACGAACTCCCAGCCGGACAACAGGCGCCGCAATACGGTCAGGCTCCGCAGTACAATCAGAATCCGCCGCAATATCAGCAAACTCCTTTCCCGACCACTCCGCCGCCTCAAGGGGGGAACTGGTCGAACGGACAGTTTTAGGTGGCCATCATGGAGTTGAGAGGCTACCAGCAGGAGGCGCGGGTATCGATTCAGGCGGAGTGGGAGCGGGGCGTCCGGCGGACGCTCCTGGTCCTTCCAACTGGTTGCGGTAAAACGATTGTATTCTCCAAGGTGACGGAAGACCGGGTAAAGCTGGGCGAGCGAGTGCTCGTCCTGGCCCATCGAAGCGAGTTGCTTGATCAGGCAGCCGATAAGCTGGCAAAGTCTACCGGGCTCGGCTGCGCGACCGAGAAGGCGGAGCAGACGTCCGTCGGCAGCTGGTACCGGGTTGTGGTCGGCAGCGTGCAGACGATGATGCGGGACAAGCGGCTGCAGCAGTTCGCGGCGGACCACTTTGATACGATCATCATTGACGAGGCGCACCATTGCTTGTCAGACAGTTACCAGCGGGTGCTGGACTATTTCAAAGAGGCTAACGTCCTGGGAGTTACGGCCACCCCAGACCGCGGGGATATGCGTAACCTGGGCAGCTACTTCGAATCCCTAGCCTATGAGTACACGCTGCCGAAGGCCATCAAAGAGGGATTCCTGAGCCCGATCAAGGCGATGACCATCCCGCTGAAGCTGGATTTGTCCACAGTTGGTCAACAGGCTGGGGACTTTAAATCAAGCGATCTCGGCACCGCGCTGGACCCGTATCTGGAATCCATCGCGGCAGAGATGTGGCGGGTGGCGCAGGATCGGAAAATCGTCGTGTTCTTGCCGCTGGTTAAGACGTCCCAAAAATTTACTTCTATACTAAACTCCGTCGGCTTCCGGGCGGCAGAGGTCAATGGGGAATCACAGGACCGAGCGGAAGTGCTGGCTGACTACGACGCCGGGCGGTACAACGTCCTGTGCAATTCGATGCTGCTGACAGAGGGCTGGGATTGCCCCAGCGTCGATTGCATCGTCGTGCTGCGTCCGACGAAGGTCCGTTCTCTCTACAGCCAGATGGTCGGGCGCGGAACCCGGCTGCATCCAGGCAAGGAAGATCTGCTATTGCTGGATTTTCTGTGGCACACGGAGCGTCATGAGCTTTGTCACCCGGCGCACCTCATCGCCGAGAATGAGGAGATCGCGCAGGCCATGACCAAGCAAATCGAGGAAGCCGGTATGCCGCTGGATCTGGAAGCTGCTGAGAAGCAGGCAACGGAAGATGTGGTCGCAGCCCGGGAAGAAGCGCTCGCGAAGCAGCTCGAGGAGATGAAGCGCCGGAAGCGCGCGCTGGTTGATCCGCTGCAATTCGAAATGTCGATTCAGGCAGAGGACCTGTCCGGTTATGTGCCAGCGTTTGGCTGGGAGCAGGCGCCGCCAAGCGAGGCACAGGTCGCTAAGCTTGAGAAGCTCGGCATCCTGCCGGATCAGATAGACAATGCTGGCAAGGCGTCGCTGCTGCTGGATCGTCTGGATAAACGACGGACAGAGGGACTGACGACGCCGAAGCAGATCCGCTTCCTGGAGCAGCGCGGATTCGAGCACGTCGGAACATGGTCGTTTGAAACGGCCAAGCGGCTGATTGACCGCATCGCCGGCAACGGCTGGCGGGTACCGGCAGGGATTAATCCAAAGGAATACAGAGGGGAGTGAAGAGGATGCGGGATATTAAATTTCGGGCATGGGATCGGAAGGCGAAAGCCATGTTCCCGATTCATAAACTTGAATGGCACAAAATTAGCAATGATCTGACTTATCTGTATGGAGTGGATATTCACGACCCGGATTCAGACCATCAAGGAGATGTGTCATACGGCGGTTATGCCGCAAAGATGACAGGGCAGCCGCTTCAGCCTAAGTTTGAGATAATGCAATACACCGGCCTTAAAGACCTGAACGGACGGGAGATATACGAGGGGGATATAATCGAATCTGAAGAGATAGGTT
>NZ_JAHCMB010000097.1 GCF_019904155.1 Paenibacillus sinensis | reverse complement strand
AAAGCTGATTGCTCATTTTGAATCTGACGAGAATTTCTTCTCTTTAATACTCACTCGTTGTTCAGTTTTCAAAGATCAAAGTCTCATCCGCCGCTCCATTGTGTCTCACGCAGCGACCTTTATAATATATCACAGACTCTTTATTATCGTCAAGCACTTTTTTTCGAACTCTGATTTCATCGTGCTTGTCGGCCGGTGTCGACTTTTATCTTCCCCGAAGAGCCGAATATTAATGTATCACATCTTCATGTTCAGCGTCAACTACCCAAATAAGGTAACTTTCAATCCCAGCAGTACTGCAACCCCGGGCAATCCCAAAATGGACACCGTTCCAATCGTGGCAGGATTCAGCGGGATGTACAAATCCCCCGCCAGACGGGTAAAATCAACCACATATAAGCCAATTGCCGCCAGAACCAGGTGGGAGCCAAACAGGCCCAGCCACCTCCAGCCCAGTCTTTTTTTCAACACAATCGCAATCAGTAGAACCGCCGAGATCACTAGTACTGCCAAAGCCGCCGTTCTCAAGCGCCGTCACCCTCCTATTCCATTATTAATCCTGCAGTTGGTTTCGTTTCAACCCGATCATCTTGGCGTGCTTGAGGTGAATCTGATATTTGCGCTCCGCCGCTTCCAATATATATATCGCATAGTCAATCTGATCCTGCCCCATAGCTTCATCGAACATCAGATGGGCTCTCTCCCACTCCATATGCGCCTTCCTCACTTCAGCAAAAACGTCCCAGCCTTCGTCCCTGGCCTTTTCTTGCCCGCCGACTTGACGGCGCAGCGCGCTCCACCAGCCCATCCCGTTTCCCCCTTCGTTCGGTGATTGCAGCAGAAACAACCGTCTCTCCTACACTCTCATTCATATCAGGACAAGTACGAACTTAGAACCAGAAGCCGCAGGAAACTCCGTGTTCTCGGGAAAAAAGGGCTGTAGTCTCATATAATCGCTCTAACACAAAAAAAGAGAAGCCCTACCCGGGCTCCCCTTCTCACGCACTTATACATTCTTCTATTTTTAAAAAAGCTCGCGCCTGCCCTCCAGCGCTTTGGACAGCGTCACTTCGTCCGCATACTCCAAGTCACCACCGACAGGCAGACCATGGGCGATACGAGTTACTTTTAGTTCAAAAGGACGCACGAGTCTGGAGATGTACATCGCCGTGGCCTCCCCCTCGATGTTGGGGTTCGTCGCCAAAATAAGCTCCTGAACCCTCTCGTCGCTGAGCCGGTTCAGCAATTCCTTCAGCCGGATATCATCGGGACCTACGCCTTCCATAGGCGAAATGGCACCTTGCAGCACATGATAATAGCCGTTGAATTCCTTGGTTCGCTCCATGGCAACAAGATCCTTGGAATCCTGGACCACGCAAATCACCGAAGCGTCGCGCGTCTTATCCTGACAAATCCGGCAGGGATCGGTATCCGTAATATTGCAGCAGACCGAGCAGTAATGAAGATTGCGCTTAACGCTGACGAGCGCTTTGGCGAAATCTATCGTCTCGTCTTCCTTCATGTTCAGCACATGGAAAGCCAGCCGGGCGGCCGTCTTCGGACCGATACCCGGCAGACGGGTAAAAGCGTCGATCAGCTTGGCAAGCGGTTCGGGGTAATACAATTGGTTATCTCCTTTATGATGAGCTTGACACAGACCTTAGAAGAGGCCCGGAATCTTCATGCCCCCGGTGAATTTGCCCATATCGGCGTTGGCCAGTTCTTCGGCTTTGGTCAGAGCGTCGTTGACCGCCGTAAGAACCAAATCCTGCAGCATTTCCACATCCTCCGGATCAACGGCTTCTGGCTTGATTGCAATCGACAGCAATTTCTTATGTCCATTAACCTGAACGGTTACGACTCCGCCGCCGGAGGTTCCTTCTATCGTCTTGCTGCCGAGCTCTTCCTGGGCTTTCAGCATTTGCTCCTGCATTTTCTTCACTTGTTTCATCATTTGATTCATATTATTCATACATATCTCTCCTTTGGGCAGCCATTAGCCGCCGATATTGGGCCTTAATCTTTTATGACAACGAGGTCCTCGCCGAACAGCTGAATGGCTTCATCAATCCAAGGCTCCTCGGAAGCCTCTCCGTTCTCATGCTCATGTTCCAGTCGCAGCTCTTCCTTATCCGGAGGCTGAACCGACTTGGTCTGGGCCTCATTCCAATCCCGAAGCATGACGGTGACCAGCCGATAAGGCTTGCCCAGGCGCTGTTCCAGCACACGCTCAATCACCTGCTTATTGGCCGCTTTCTCCGTAGTCTCCCGGTGTATCGTATTCTTAAAGGCGACGAGGACGGCATCCTCAGTGACGGAGACGGGTTCTCCATCTACGAACCAAGCATGCACCGTAACCTTCTCTTCTTTGACACCCTGAAGCACCTGCCCCCACATCTTAAATGCCTGGGCGAAGTCGCCGCTGTCCTTCCCCGCCATGAATTTATCCATCTGCGGAGGCAGCTTCGACACGGAGGAGATGCGCGGCGCAGAGGCCGGCCGATTGTTGGCAGGCTTGGGGGTCGTCTCACGAGCACCGGCAACTCCTCCGGCTTGGAGCGCCTGCTCCAGCTTCTTCTCCAGGGCGGCAATTTGCCGCTTCAACGCCTCCAGCTCGCTTCTGTCCGTCCCGGAAGGACGGGACGGAGCTGAAGCCGCTGCGGCAGCGCTTCCGGGACCGGAGGACACAGCCTCACCTTCGGAAGGGCTGCATAGCTTCATGAGCGCCACCTCGAACAGCGTCTGCGGATGTGTCGCATACTTCATCTCGCTCAGATAACGGTTCAGCGTATCGACAATGTCGAACAGCCGGGCCTGGGAGAAGGCCGATGCCACATCAAGGAAATCCGCAGGGTTCAGCACTCTGTCCGTCAGACCAGAGGAGTTCGGCACCATTTTAATCATCAGAAGATCCCGGAAGTAATACAGAAGGTTCTCCAGACATTTGTCGGCGCTCTTGCCCTCATGCATCAGCTGCTCGACCTGCTCAAGAAGCTGGCCCATATCGCCAGCCAGAATAGCTCTTGCCAGCTTGGCGAATTGCTCTGCCGGAATGCCCCCGGTCATGCCAAGTACCTGCTGGTACGTCACCTGCCCATCCGTGTAGGAGGAAATCTGATCAAGAACGCTCAGAGCGTCGCGCATCCCCCCGTCCGACAGGCGGGCGATATACTGTAGAGCCTCGTCTTCCGCGGAGATCCCTTCTTGATCACAGATGACTCTCAAGCGGCCCGTCTGTTCGCCAAGCGAAACCCTGCGGAAATCAAAGCGCTGGCAGCGCGAAATAATGGTTGCCGGAAGCTTATGGGGCTCCGTTGTCGCCAATATGAACATGACATGCGCCGGCGGCTCCTCAAGTGTCTTGAGCAGAGCATTGAAAGCCTCCGTAGTCAGCATATGCACTTCATCGATAATATACACTTTACGCCGCACTTCGGTCGGCGCGTATTTCACTTTATCCCGAAGGTCGCGAATTTCTTCCACACCCCGGTTGGACGCCGCATCAATCTCCTGCACATCCATCACAGCGCCCGAAGCAATGCGCAAGCACGAAGGGCACTCATTGCAGGGCTCCGGACCCGGACCCCGCTCGCAGTTCACCGCTTTGGCGAGCACCTTGGCCGCCGTAGTCTTGCCGGTGCCTCGCGGGCCGCTGAACAAATAGGCATGAGAAACCCGCTGCTCGCGGATCGCATTTTGAAGCGTCTGGATAATGTGCTGCTGTCCCACCATGTCCTGAAAAGACTGAGGCCGCCAGGCACGGTACAACGCAATGTGTTCCAATTCTGCATTACCCTCTTTCAGCGCCGCTTCTTGGGCGTTAATCGCTACCTGAATTATACTATATTCTCCGCACCATGACCAAAAACAAAAAGCATCTGTCGCACATGCGATAGATGCTTATTATTGTATAGGTTAAACCGCGCACCTGTTATTGATGACCGCGATCCAAGCGGCACCCCTGTGCGGCTGCTCGGGCTAGGCTACCCTCCGGCACAAAAGCAAACTTGCTTATGGCTGCTTCCTTCCGGACCTGACCAGGTTCACAAGCGCTCATTGCGGAGGACCCAGCCGTCAACACAGTGCACAGGGACCAAGCCTCACATCGACGGCACCTCTAACAGGAATTCAACCTCGCTATAGCGGATTGCGAGTTACAGGGCACCGCTACCTCCCCGTCTAGCACGGCGAAGATAAGTATATCCTACGCCGACTCAAAAAGTCAACCGGACAAGAAGATATAAGCAGGGGCCCCATAATCGGCCAACGATATGCCCCATTTCATGACAATAAAACCCTCCAGACCAAAGTCCGGAGGGTTTATGACCGGGCGGAGAGCCCGGATTAGATACCGTATTTCTTCTTGAATCTGTCGACGCGACCGCCGGCATCCAGGAATTTCTGTTTGCCTGTGAAGAACGGATGGCAAGCGGAGCAGATTTCGACGCGCAGGTCCTGTTTCACAGAGCCGGATTCGAAAGTGTTGCCGCAGGCGCAAGTAACAGTTACGACGTTGTATTTCGGTTGAATAGCGTTTTGCATTTTGATTTCACCTCTTTTGCCCTGAGCCTCATGCGGACCCAGAGTTGATATAAGACATATGAGTGTAGTTTATCACGAACCTTGGGCCGAGGCAATACTTTTCCTTGACAAATCAGCTCTGCTGGTTAATGACTGCCCGCTTCGGTCTGGCTTCGCCGGCAGGCGGCACATGGGTATAAGAGCCGATGACAACATCCGGCAGCTCCTCCCGGAAAATCTCCAGCATCGTCTTCATGCCGAGAATTTCGCCCTGGGCCGGCGGAATCAGCTCCAGATAGCTCTCCGGATCAATGTTGAGATTCCGCATCTGGATCAGCTTCAGGCCGGTTCGCTTTACGAACTCAATCATGGCCTCAATCTCTTCTTCGCGGTCGGTTACGCCGGGGAAGATGAGATAGTTGATGGATGTATAGACACCCTGGGCTGTAGCGTATTTGAGCGATTTCTCCACATTGGCAAGCGTGTAGGCCCGAGGCTTGTAATAAGCGTTATAGTGATCGTCCAGCGCACTGATTGTGCTCACCCGCATCAAATCAAGGCCGGCGTCCACAATCCCGCGCATATGATCGCTGAGTCCCGCATTCGTATTGATGTTGATGTAACCCATGTCGGTTACCGAGCGCACCTCGCGGATGGCGTCGATAATAAGCTTGGCCTGAGTCGAGGGCTCTCCCTCGCAGCCTTGGCCAAAGCTGATGATTGATTCCGGTGTCTTCAAATGCTCCAGCATAACCTGAACAATCTCATCAACCCGGGGACGGAAATTCATCCGCGTCTGCGGAGAGACGAATCCGCTATCGTCCGGCTGCTCCGAAATGCACCCGAAACAGCCCGCATTGCAGGAATACGATACCGGAACGCCTCCTTCCCAGCGGTTCAGGAACGTATTGGACGAGGTAAGGCACTCATATCCCAGGGCGCAGTTCGTGAGATGACCATACAGCCGATTCTCCGGATACTTGGCAGTTAGACTCTCTACGCCGCTGCGGACGGCGTCACGGTCGCAATTCATGGGGTTCCATTTATAGGGATCGTCGGTCGCATCGGCGGCCACATAGAACCCCCCGTCCTTCCACACAACCGCCGAATAGCCGAAGAGCGGAAGCTTGTAGGTCTTGTCTGTCTTGACATAACCCGGCAGGCACAGGCGTGTAAACCCTTGGGGGAGCAGGGCGCCGACCGCATGGCAGTCTTCCGGAAGCGGCAGCATTTCACCGGTCTCCGGATTCATTCCAACGGCTCGCGTACAGGGCAGAAGAGACAGCGTCGCCCCTTCCGGCAGCGGGATCAGCTCTTCCTCCAGCAGTTCGACAAGCATATCTCCGCTTCGGGCCAGTCCATACAGCTCCGGATGATCATATACGTTTCCTTGCCCGTCGGCATACACTAAATGCATGGTAATCTCCTCTTAACTATGATGAATAATAACTCTCGGTTGTCCTCAGGTCGTCGTTGTGACGGAAGCCGCCTTCGGGCGAACCGGACGCCGCGCGGAGGCTCCGCTGTTCGAGGTTCCTCCCGCGCTGGCCGTAGAGCTCGCGCTGCCGGATTCCTTGCTGCCAGCCACGTCGAAAGAAGCCAGGAACTCGGCATTGGTCTTGCTGTCTCTGAGCTTCTTGATGAAATTCTCCACAAAATCGAATGAATCGTTCATGCTCTTGCGAATCGACCAGATGGTGTCCAGTTCTTCCTTGGTCAGCAGCACTTCCTCGCGCCGCGTACCGGAACGGCGGATATCGATGGCCGGGAAAATCCGGCGCTCCGCCAGCTTGCGGTCCAGATGCAGCTCCATATTCCCCGTGCCTTTGAATTCTTCATAAATAATATCGTCCATTCTCGAGCCTGTATCAATAAGCGCCGTCGCCAGAATGGTCAGACTGCCGCCTTCCTCGACGTTCCGGGCGGAACCGAAGAAGCGCTTCGGACGATGGAACGCAGCCGGATCGATACCACCGCTAAGCGTTCTGCCCGACGGAGGAACGACCAGATTATACGCCCGCGCCAACCGGGTGATGCTGTCGAGCAGGATCACAACGTCCTTCTTATGCTCCACAAGACGCAGCGCACGCTGAAGCACGAGCTCCGCCACCTTGATGTGATTCTCGGGAAGCTCGTCGAATGTGGAAGCCACCACTTCGCCCTTCACGGAGCGCTGCATATCGGTAACCTCTTCCGGTCTTTCATCAATCAACAGTACGAACAGCTCAATCTCGGGATTGTTGTTGGATATGCTATTGGCAATCTCCTTCAGCAGAAGCGTCTTGCCCGCTTTGGGCGGAGCTACGATCAACCCGCGTTGACCAAGGCCAACCGGCGCGAGCAGATCCATGATTCGGGTGGACAAGTGGGTAGGCGAGGCCTCCAGCGAAAGCTTATCCTGCGGATAAAGCGGTGTCAGCGCCGGGAAATGCAGACGTTCAGCCGCGGTTGCAGGGTTCTCCCCGTTAACGGCATTAACCTGAAGCAGCCCGAAGTAGCGCTCATTCTCTTTGGGCGTCCGACATTTGCCGGATACGAGGTCCCCTGTCCGGAGATCGAATTTGCGAATCTGTGAAGCCGAAATATAAATATCCTCCGCACTTGGCAGATAATTGATCGGTCTAAGGAATCCATAGCCCTCCGGCAAAATTTCGAGCACGCCTTCCATAAACATCAAACCGCTTTGCTCGGCCTGCGCCCGCAGAATCGCAAAGATCAGCTCTCTTTTCTTCATTTGCCCGTAATATGGGATCTGGTATTTCTTGGCCAGCTTGTACAGCTCGGTCAGCTTCATTTCTTCCAAGTCGGAAATTTGAAGATCCATGTAATAACCACCTATTCAATTAATAAATTCGCAAAAAGAGACACTTAAATAAAAGATCGCAAAAAAGTCTGGCATGTCAGAAAAATAGGTGACAATTTGCAGAGGGTAGGTGAACGGAAAGGCGGCCGAGATAGCCGTCAGGCTTCATGTGCTGAAGCACGCACACCTGCATGTAGAAGCGAGGGATCGGTTGCATAATCGGTAAACCTGTAATGATAGTGCAGAAAGTGATTTCGCTTGGCTCTTTCAAGTATCAGCATTTTGTATCATTCTAACATAATGCTCAAGTATGGAAAAAATCCTCATTAGGATAGCATTACCCAAAATGGGGAAAGATATGCAGCAGAGGTTAAATCTTTTTTGGGAAACGGGGAAAATAGAGAGGCAGCGGAGCGGAAAATGCCGTTTGGCACAACCGCTCCCTGCGCTCCATTTGGATGTACGAGGCCTAGAGGCTATTCTTCCTCCCGCCATACCTCGGCACCCAGTATACGGAGGTTGGGCACCAGATTATCATACCCGCGGTCGATGAATTCGACCCCGGTGACTTCCGTAATTCCGTCTTCCACGGTAAGTCCGGCAATCACGAGAGCCGCGCCGGCTCTCAGATCGGCCGCCTTAACCTTGGCCGCATTCAGCCTGCTGCCCTCGATAATGGCCGATCTTCCTTCAACGCGAATCTTCGCGCCCATGCGAAGCAGCTCCGGCACATGCTTGAAGCGGTTGCTGTAGACAAAATCGCTCAGCACGCTCACGCCTTGCGCCTGGGTCAGCATGGTCGTCATCGGTGATTGCAGATCGGTGGCAAACCCCGGATAGACGAGCGCTTTAACATCAGCCGGCTCGTAGACGGCCCGACCGATGACCCGGATGCTTTCGTCCAGTTCCTCCACTTCCACGCCCATTTCCAACAGTTTGGCTGTCAGCGCCTCCAGATGCTTCGGAATGACGTTGTCGATGACCACATCTCCCCGGGTAGCTGCGGCAGCGATCATGTACGTCCCCGCCTGAATTCGGTCCGGAATAATGGAGTGACGGCAGCCGTGCATTTCCGATACGCCTTCGATCCGGATTGTTTCGGTTCCGGCACCCTTGATAATGGCGCCCATGGAGTTAAGCAGTGTGGCAACATCTATAATCTCAGGCTCTTTAGCCGCATTTTCGATAATTGTAGAGCCTTTGGCACGCGAAGCCGCCAGCATAATGTTAATCGTTGCGCCGACACTGGACACGTCCAGATAGATTTTGGCGCCTTTCAGTTCTTTGGCATACAGATGAATGGCACCGTGCTCGTTCGACACCGTCGCTCCGAGCGCCTCAAAGCCCTTGATATGCTGATCGATCGGTCTCGGTTCAAAATTACAGCCGCCTGGCAATCCGATGGTTGCCTCTTTAAACCGACCAAGAAGCGCTCCCATCATGTAATAAGAGGCTCGCAGCTTCTTCACAGGCCCGTTCGGCATAGGGATGGAGACAATGCGGGAGGGATCGATCACCATCTGGCTTCCCGACCATGCCACTTCCGCTCCAAGATCCTGCAAAATTTCGGAATACACAGCCACATCGCTAAGGGAGGGCAAATTATCAAGAGTAACTTCCGATTCGGCCAAAATAGCCGCCGGAATAAGCGCGATTGCACTGTTCTTCGCACCGCTGACTGTAACCATGCCCTTCAGCGGTCTTCCGCCGCCAATCATTAACTTTTCCATCGATTAATTGGTTCCCCCTAGATGTACTGCCGCTGCCCGGCAATACGAACCGCGGCTTGCTGCATGACTGTCAGGCGTACATGGCAGACATACCTTGCACTCTCCCACAACGCGCCACAGCAATTAACAAAGTAAAGATCGCATGGAAGAAACGGTACACCTGTGCGATAAACGGTGTTCCGATGTATTGCAGCACAAAGCCAATAAATCTTCATATTTAAAATGGAAAGACACCGACTATGCGGTGTGCTCTCCATTATAAAGCTATTCAGTTCATTATAACCGAAACGGGCGGAATTGCCCAATGTCTGCTGTTCTTACGCTTTGTTGCTGGAGCCGAATTCGCGGATTTTGCCGATAACCGTTTCCTTGATGGCTTCACGGCCCGGTTGGATGAAGGTACGAGGATCGTATGCATCCGGTTTAGCCGCAAGCACTTCACGGACAACCTTCGCAAATTCAATTTGGTTCTCAGTGTTCACGTTGATCTTGGAAGTTCCCAGGGAGATGGACTTCTTGATGTCATGCTCCGGAATGCCAGTGCCGCCATGCAGAACGAGCGGAAGCTTAACAGCGTCGCGGATTTCTTCCATTTCCTTGAACCCGAGGTTCGGTTCGCCTTTGTAAGGGCCGTGTACGGAGCCCAGAGCAGGAGCCAGAGTATCGATGCCAGTCTTGGCGATCGCTACGCAGTCTTCCAGTTTGGCATACAAGATGCCGCCTACAACGTCATCTTCCTGTCCGCCGACAGTACCAACTTCGGCTTCTACGGATACGCCTTTGGAATGAGCGTATTCAACAACCTTCTGGGTCATTTCAACGTTCTCTTCGATCGGATGGTGGGATCCGTCGATCATAACGGAAGTGAAGCCAGCGTCGATAGCTTCCTTACATTTGTCGAAGCTCGAACCATGGTCGAGGTGGATTGCTACCGGAACGGTAATTTTCAGATCGTGGATCAGGCCTTCAACCATTTTAACAATTGTGTAGAAACCGCTCATATGACGTGCTGCGCCTTCGGATACGCCAAGAATAACAGGAGATTTCTCCGCTTCAGCCGCGCTCAGAATCGCTTGTGTCCATTCCAGGTTGTTGATGTTGAATTGACCTACAGCATATTTGCCTTCCAGGGCTTTCTTCAACATTTCTGTCATCGATACCAATGGCATAAATTCATCCTCCTAAAGATGGTTTCTCGCTTATTTGTAAGCCGACATCACATACAGGCATATTATAGCACAACCTGTCTCAAAACCTAAATAGGTTAAGCAAAAAAATGTCCCGGCGGGACGAATTTTATCCACCCCTATTTCCGGACGCATCTCGCCCTTCCTTTATTACCCAATATAACGGGACTTATCCACCCTATATCTGCTTCCTCCTGCTCAGAAAAAAACGCGACTCAGTACCCTTTTCTCGGCATCCGAACGTTCTATATTCCTCACTGAAGACAGCACAAAAAAGGACTCCGGCTCATTCGGAGCGGAATCCCAGACTCTAGCTGCATTGATCGATGGACCCTGTCCGCAGATGGAGATTAACGGCTACCCGCATTTCATCGATGTCGAACGGCTTGGTGAAATGCATGAGCGCCCCCAGCTTGGTCGCCTCCTTGATCATATCCAGTTCGCCGTACGCCGTCATCATGATGACCTTGATCGCCGGATCGATCTCCTTGATATGCTTCAGAATTTCCAGTCCGTCCATTCCCGGGATTTTCATGTCGAGAAGAACCAGGTCGGGGCGATCGCTGTTGACGATATCCAAAGCCGCTTTGCCGTTAGCCGCCTGAAAGGTTGTATAACCTTCGCTGTTGAACACCTCCATGAGCAGGATTCTTATCCCGTTCTGGTCATCGACGATTAGCACTTTCTTCTTATCCATTTGTAAACCTCCCCCGAATATAGAGCCCCACTATGTCTGACGCGCCCGCCTTTCCTCTCCACCAATCCATTCGTTGAACTAGTATTCGTGCTTTCCTGTCAAATTCCTGCTAAATGGTAAAATTGCGTATATTAATTCCGCAAAATAGCACGATAGGCAGATTGCAGAAGTCCGATCTTCGTCTTTTTACATAGGCGGATTTGCGAAAAAAAAGGGCCCCGATAAAGCAATGTCATTAAGATAAGGCACAGGCCCAAAAATGAAGAAAAAGAGCAGGTCATCGTACAGATGGCTCGCTCTTTTTT
>NZ_JAHCMB010000230.1 GCF_019904155.1 Paenibacillus sinensis | reverse complement strand
CGGCGATATAATAAATATATATTTATTTCACCTTACACTCCCATTTGCAGGAGAAAAAGGCAAGGCCCGTTCCCTTAATGCTGATTCTTCACAGTATGTTATTGGCCGGGTAGTGTTCCGAAAGGAATTAATGTTTTCCTCGATCCTGCTGAATTCCCATGCTGAAGACATGAGAAGGAAGAGTGAGGTTAAAGCAGGCCAAAAGCTTTCATACCCCAAACTCTCATTTGCCAGAGGTAAGGGTGAGAGTGCCGGAAGGACTCTGGAAAAGATTTGTTACTGTCGTCTATTCAAAATCAATAAGCGTATTTAAAAGCCGATCCTTGCATGGATTTCTCATGCGAAGATCGGCTTTTTTGCGTTCTACTAAAAATGGAGAGGTTGATGAAACATGTTTATTTGGAAAAAAGCAGAGAAGTCCGTTAATGCCCAGTCGGAAACGGAACGTAAAGCCTTAAGTTTTGCAGCGGAGGAACGAGAGCGTCGGAGAAAGGCAGAAAGTTTTCTTTCTTCGATATCCAACGTGATTCAAATCGTCATTCCCGATTTTTTTGGGAGCGAGGAAAAGGAGATTGAATTGGAGGGAGGCGTGTTTTACAGCATGAATAAGAAGTTTTTCTACATTCCGTCCTATGCGGTAGTTGGTGTAGATGGAACAGATACAGACGAGGGGAGAGTAAATATCCTGACTCTTAAGGGTAAGCCATTCTGGGAAAGTGTCCAGCAGATCATGGAGTATGCGCATAACCTTTTGGATGATCTCGAACATCGCGAGGAAGGCCGGAAGCGACTCGTGCAAGACATGGAGATGTTGAACCGGCGTATGGATCATAAAGATGCTGTCTGGCATTCGCCACGACTGTAATCCATGTAGAGAATCGAATCCGAACAAGTGCAAGCTGACTTGTTCGGATTTTTTTATTCCATTCAAAAGGTGTGATGAGGCATGTCTTTGAGAAGTTGGATGATCTCCAGTTGTTCGGTTCCTCACAGCATTGAACGGGTGTTTGCGGCCTATATGCTGGGTGGAATGACACGCATGGAATACTGCCAGCGAGTAGGCTACTTGCTGAAAATCAGAGGAGGTAAGGGAGAATGAATTCGATTTTAAAGGATGTTGCTGCGGTCAAGGCTGACAATGAAAATGTAATTGGACACCTGACATGGCATTCTCTTTCGGAAATGTTGATTACTCCGAATGAGTTGAAGGACAAGTTGGTTCTCTCCGGACTGGGAGAAGGATGGATGCCCCATGAAATTCGGCTTCCTGACGCATTCCGCAGAGCAACCAGTGATAAGTACAAACAAGAAGTCGCTCCAGGTGTTTATGAAAACTACATGTACCGCGAGGTAGCTTCCACCAATGAATTCGTGCAACGGAATCTGGTGTGCGAAACGAAGGACACCAAAGGCAGACGGCTCGATTACCATAGCGATGCGGGTTCCGTAGTGCTGGATCGCAAAACGGGAAAAGTTGATACAGGCTTTGTAACAGCCACAGCGCAGCAGTTGGTTAGTAGTGCAGCGCAACGCTTTGAGATTTATCGGCAAAATTATGGCGCTACTACCTTGCGGACACTGGTTTCCAATATTCTGAAAAGCATGTCACCAACGCCGGTCAGACCGAGTGGTGGCATTTATTTTGTGCCGAAACAATTTGATTCTCAGCTCCAGTCTTTGGTTCAGTTTGTCACTTCGCTGGAAAAAGGCGAAGCAGAGAAGATTCCACTGATTGACACCAAGGACATGAAAAATATGATTACTCGCAAGCTGCACCAGCACTTGCAAGATACGCTTCGTGCTTGTGAGGGTGGCATTGCTGACGGAATGAAGAAGAACGAGCTGAAAGCAATTCTGTACGATGCGAAGCGCGTTGTGGCTGACTTCAAGCAATATGAAAGCATCATCACCGGTGATCTGAAGGACATGGAGCATTGCGTGTCGATGATCCGGGAAAAAGTCACAACGGCCTTACGCAATATGGAGGACTAAAAGTTATGGATGGGAAGGCTTTTGTTGAACATTGGGCGCTGATCTCACAAGTTTTGCGCGAACACATTGATATGGACAAGGTTCGCTATAGCCAACATGCTGGTGATCGTATGTTGGAGAGACAGATTACGAAGAAGGAAGTGGAAGCGGTACTGTATCATTTCGCTCCAAGCGAAATGCATGCACCTTTGCGTTATCCATTCGGAGAGAACTCCTATTCAAACGAAGACCCGGTGCTGACGATTGTTGGACCAGTAGAAAGTGGTAAAATCGCTATTGGTTTAGCAATCAAGAAGCGTAAAAATGGACTTTTGTTTTCAGTTATTACAGTGATTCGCCCTGAAAGTGGCCGTCATATGTAGCACTCCGCCATTTTGATGTATAATGACTACATCAACTACAGGGGCGGTGACTAAACGATGAAAGGAACTAAAGACATGTTGATTAACGATGTCCGGACGACAAACTTTCCGTATGAGGTGATCGACGGGGAGGAGCATTATCCTTTGCATTCTACCGCAGTTGTAGAGAGCATCACCGAACAAATTCCGGAAGAACTTAAAGCGGTAATGACCATTGATTATTCCCAAATCCCTGAAAGCTACTTCCAGAAAGTTAAGGCAGAACTTGGGGTCAAGGAAGCTGACCCGGTTCAAGCTGCGGAAAATGAATCCCGGCTGTTGGATGCGTTGGAGCGGGAAGGTGCTTTTAATCCTCGTTCATAATCCGTAACTCACAGACCATTGTTTTATTAAAATCAAGAGCTGAGAAATCCCACGCGGGAATTTTCGGCTCTTTTTGTTTTCAAAAAAAAGAATCGTGGAGGCTTAATATGAAAATTCAAGATATTCAAAATGCATTGTCCCAGCAGTTTGTGGAGCGCCAGGAAGTAGTCGAGGCATTGCTGGTCGCCATGATTGCCCGTCAACATGCCCTGCTGATCGGGCCTCCGGGCACGGCGAAGAGCGCATTGGTCAGTGATTTAACCAGCCGGATTACCGGAGCTGGATACTTCCAATGGCTGCTGACACGCTTCACTACGCCGGAGGAACTGTTCGGGCCACTGTCCTTGAAGGAACTGGAACAGGGTGTCTACAAGCGGAATATCGCTGGTAAGCTGCCGGAAGCGCACATTTCTTATCTGGATGAAATCTTTAAGTCCAACAGTGCAATTCTGAACGCTCTTCTGACGCTGGTGAATGAACGCTTGTTCTATAACGATGGCGCACCAGCCCAGGTCCCGCTCATGTCCTTGATCGGTAGTTCGAATGAGTATCCGGAGGAAGGCGAAGGGCTTGAAGCCTTGTTTGACCGTTTCTTAATCCGCTTTGAAGTGGGTTACATCGGTGAAGAAACTTCTTTCCTTCAGATGCTCAAGGGGACAGCTCCATTACCAGCTCAAATGACACTGGAGGAATTGTTTGAGCTTCAGTTCTTCAGTGATACGGTGACGATTCCAGATGATGTATATGAAACGTTAGGCCGTATCCGTAAGGAACTGAAGGACGAGGGAATTCATCCGTCTGACCGCAGATTCAAGCAGTCCTTGTCCATTATCCGGGCGAAGGCAGTATTGGCCGGACGCGATCATGCGGAGAGAGAAGACGTGCTGCTTTTGAAAAGTAGCCTATGGGAACGGCCTGAGCAACGAACGAAGGTCGCGGCTATTGTCAAAAAGCATGCGCAAGATGCGCTGAAGCGCCAAATGGAGGAAACTGTCCAACAAGTAAAGGAAGTGCTGGAAGAAGTACAGAAGAACAGCACACCGGATCAGGCGCTTGAGGCGACTAAGAAGCTGAAAATGCTGTCTGCGGATATTGAGAAGTTGGCTCAAAGCTACCCGCAGCGAAGCGAAATCAGCGACTTGAAGGAGCTTGTGAAGAAGTCGTTGGAGGAAGTCGCAGCTTTAGCGCTGGGAGTGTAGATGATGAATGAGTCAGTATTAAATACGGATTCGTTCGATCGTCGTCGTTTTGAACAGATCATGGATATGTCGGCCAAGCTGCAAGAGGTAGAGCGTAAGGGAGAGTCTTCTTTCCCTACGCTTGGCCCTTTGCTTGGTGATGTGTGGGCAGGACTGTTTAAAATGAGTCCGAAGCTTCTGCCGGAGGTATCGTCTGAGCTTCAAATGAACCAAGTCTTAATGGAACGCATTATGAACGAAGAGGCGTATCATGACTTCCGGGAGTTTACACGGCTGGACGACATTGCATCGGCATTAGGAACAGCCCGGTATAGTGAAACTATCACGAATTGGATAGAAGAGCAAACGAGAAAGGACGAGGAATGGCGGAAGCAGATTGCTGAAGGAACTGCTGGAAACCAGGAGGCCATGAAGCAGGCTGTAGCGGCGCTAAGTCAGGCTTTGGAATCGAATGGTGGGAAATTATCTCAGGCACTCCAGCAAGCCGGAAAACAGGCGAGAGAGGACAAGGGGAACCTTGTTTCTATCTTCGGTGGGCTGCAAGCTGGAAGTGGGGATGCGGAGCTTAGAAAAGTACCACTGCGGGAACAGATTCGTTTTGGAGAGCATTTAGCCAACAATCAAAAGATGAAGCAAATCGCGGAGTGGGCAGGAAGACTCAAAATGATTGCTCAGAAAAAGCAACGTTCCAAAGCGCAGCAGGCCACGAATCGCAGTGGTGTGACGATGGGGAATGCGCCGGAGCATCTGCTGCCTTCAGAGCTAATGCTTCTCAGCCACCCTGCAACCAGGTTGGACACTCTTCGCCGGTATGCAGAGGGACAAATGCTTCAGTATGATTTGAAGGGGCAGGAGCAGCTAGGCAAAGGGCCGATTGTCCTGTGCTTGGATCAATCAGGGAGCATGAGTAGCCAAGATACACGATCTAAGGGATTCGCACTTGCCTTAATGAGCATCGCCCGTAAGCAACGGCGTGATTTTGCCCTAATTCCCTTTTCAGGAACTGCCAGTACACCTCTGATCTATGAACGTGGAAAGATTACGGTTCAGGACATGATCAATCTGGCCGAAATGTTTCGTGGGGGAGGAACAAACTTTGAATACCCGCTGAATCAGGCATCGAAAGTTATTCAGAAAAGCCGGTTCAATAAAGCAGACATTGTATTTGTTACAGATGGTGAGGCAACATTGTACGAGGATTTTTTGACGCAATGGCAAGAGTTTAAGACCAAACGGGAGGTTCGGGTGCTTTCAATACTGCTTGGTAATGAAAAGGCTACTACGGTGAACCGCTTCTCGGATAAAGTGGTGAAGGCATCCAGCTTTGAAGATGAGGCCGTGTATCAGGCGTTTGAAATTTAATCTACATGGACGAGCCGGGGGCAACAGCTACCGGTTCGTTTTTATTTTGAACTGGAGGAAAATCTAATGAAAATGAAAAGAGCAAGTATCCAGCGGACAACAAAAAGCCTTTTGAACATGCGGGAACGGATTCGGTTTGATCTTCCGTTTCAGCGCAATTCCGTATGGAAAAATGATCGGCGTTCCTTTCTGGTCGAATCCATGATTCAGGACTGGTATATCCCGAACATTTTGGTTTGGGACAATGGTGATGATAACGTTTGGGTCATTGATGGCCGGCAACGTTGGGAATCCACATTCTTCTTTCAGGATGGTCTTTACAAGCTCAGTAACGGTACAGCAGATTTCAACGGTGAGAAACTGGCTGGTAAGAAATGCTCGGAGCTATCCAGTGATACACAGTTTGAGTTCCTGACTTATAATTTCACCGTCACTGAATTCCGGGATTGCACGTTTGAACAAGTCGAAGAACTGTTTTACCGGGTGAACCAATCCGTGCCGCTCACATCCACTGAGAAGACGCGTGTAAAGGTAGCTGCTGATGTGAGGGATGCTGTACAGGCCACAGCCCAGCATGTCTTTTTCGAGAAGCTGGCATTTACTGAGGCTGACAGGGTGCGATATGTGGATGAACAACTGATCTGGCAATTCGTGGCCGTTGTTATGCAGCAGGATATTGACTTTGGTGGTGCAGCGCTTGGGCGCTTCATTTCAAGCCTGAATGAAGTTCCTGGAAAGGTACTGAACGAAGTTGAGCAACGGATTGACTATCTTCATGGAGCCTTTCGCAATTGGGATGTGAAGGAACGGAAGAGTCTGAAGAAGGTTCATGTCGGGTCATTGTTCCAAGTTGCTGAGATAGCAAAAAAGGAAAACTGGTCGGAAGATCAGTTCGGTCAGTGGGCAAAATCGTTTTTAGTTGAACGGTACAAGACAGACAGCCCCTACGGTCAGCTTTGTCAGAAGGGGGCAACTAGCAAGGCGTTTGTCGCCAAGCGGATCGGATTTATGCAGAAGGATATGGAGCAGTTTCCGGTGCAAATGGAACTGCCAGATTAACAGTGACTTCATATGCAAGGATTATGTTCAGGTCGTTCTTATTTTGTACTGCTTCTTTCTTTCTCTTGTCTCTCAAAAAGCATGCTTTTTGATACACGCGATTTGTTATGGTAAAAAGGGTTCCAAAAAGTGTGGCTTTGGCTTATGAAGTATTTCATTATGAAGATGGAACTTTTGAGTCACTTTTTAGGGAGAAGTATACCAGATGGACTTGACTTGAAATCAGGAGGGATAAATGCACATCAAACTATGAAAGCTTAGGATTATCCAGATTCGTGTTTACCGGAGTTGGCGGATTATGAGCAACGGAGATAAGTTATCTATCCCATTTGAGAGAAATTCCTCTTCCCAAAGTATCATCTTTTGTGATATTATGGAAATATTCAAAAGCATCGGTAGACACCTCACAACACTTGATGGTTTGTGAGGTGTTTTTGTGTT
>NZ_JAHCMB010000123.1 GCF_019904155.1 Paenibacillus sinensis | reverse complement strand
TGACCATTACTGCTCTTGGAGCTTACGTATTATCTCGCAAGCAAGTATTCTGGAATAAATATTTTATGATTATGATTACGTTTACGATGTTTTTCAGTGGCGGGCTAATTCCATTGTATCTGGTAGTTAAGGGCGTTGGTTTGACGAATTCATTGTGGGCTACTATCTTGCCCTTCACTATTTCTACTTTCAATCTGATTATCATGCGGACATCCTTTCAATCCATTCCAGATAGCCTGGAGGAATCGGCCAAAATTGACGGAGCCAATCAATTCACCATTCTCTTTAAAATTATTATTCCTCTGTCTATGCCTGTCCTGGCGGTAATGGGTCTATATTATGCCGTAGATAAATGGAACGGTTGGTTTTATGCATCTATATTCCTGAAAGATCGTGAATTATTCCCACTGCAGCTTATTCTTCGAGAAATACTCGTACTCGGCTCTACAGATTCAATGTCAACTTCGGCAAATGCAGGCGAGCAGCAGCAAATCGGCGAAACGATCAAATATGCAACCATTATGATTGCTACCTTGCCTATTTTATGTGTATATCCCTTTGTCCAGAGATACTTTGTGAAAGGTGTTATGATCGGGGCATTAAAGGGATAAGCGAAAGAGGTTGCATGAGCCGGAAAGGGAACTGTTATTATCTTGATAGAGGTCCAGGTGACCGCCTTACCGATCAACACAGAGAACCCAGACGATAAATACTCCTTTTTCGGTCTTGTTAACCACAAGCTTGGGAAAGGAGTTTTTATTTTGGTCAAAGCTAAACAAATCAAGAATATCAAACCGGTGACATGGGCTGAGGCTTTATCAATGTTTCCATTTTGATTCCACCGGGATAAGTGCGGCAAATGGAATAATGACAGTGAACAGCGAGCGCCACGTATAATGATCCAGCATATACCCGGCATAGGTAGGACCGGCGGCCGGAGCGAAAATGATGGCAACCCCGATAATTCCCATAGCTCCACCACGTTTCTCCTCGGGAAAAATGGCGAAGCACAACGTTCATGAGCAGCGGCATGACAATCCCCGCACCCGCTGCCTGGACGAGGCGTCCGATGAGCAGTAGTTCAAAGCCCGGAGTGACGCTCGACAAAATGGACCCCGCAAGAAAGGCGAGCATGGCCGACAGAAACAGCTCGCGGGTCGTAAAGCGCTGCATGAGATAGGCCGTCAGGGGGATGAACACTCCATTAACCAGCATGTAGCCGGTTGTCAGCCATTGGGCAGGGGCCCTTTTTTTGACGGTATTTAGATTCGACTCTATACTCATTATGGATTAGTCCTTTCCACGCATGCGTATTAATCAAGAAATCCTTTTTTCCAAGCAAGTCTTGCGTCGCTTCCCACAGCTTCTTCTGCATCGAGGGATCTCCGCCGGGAGAGACAGGGGTGAGGGGCTTGCCGGTTCCGACATTGAAATACCCTCCCGTCTCCTGCTGATATTTCGGCTCCACGGCTAAGCGGGTGATAATCTCCGTTCCTCTGCGCGGATCACCGATATGAAGGAATTTGAGAATTCGTTCCAGAACGGAAGCGAATTTAAGCTCACGTCCAAGCCCGGTCACATTGAATCCGGGGTTCAGCGCATTCACGCTGATTCCGGTTCCCGTCCATTGCCGCGCGAGCTCAGCGGTGAACATGATATTAAGCAGCTTGGTTTTGCCATAGATGGCGGATGAGCCGCGGGCAGTGAAGGGCGCGGTGTCGGTTAAATCCGCTGGAAGCTTCAGCGTGCCATGGTTGCGGGACGCTTCGGAAGCGACATTGACCACTCTGGCTTGGCCCGCGTTCTGTAAAGATGGCTTCAGCGCTTGGGTCAACAGCCATGGGGCCAAATAATTGACCGCGATCATCTCGGGAAATTCTTCGGAGGTGGCGCGGGACTCAAATGCATGGATTCCGGCATTATTGACGAGCACGTCGATTCTGGGATAGGCGGCAGCGATTTCGGCGCCGACCCGTTTAACATCCTTCATTAAGGATAGATCCCCGAAAAAGAACTCGATGTTCGCCTGGGCGCCGCTCTCTACTATCTTCTTTCTGGTTTCGTCCGCGCGCTCTTTGCTTCTTGCGGTCAGAACGAGGTTATAGCCGCGTTTGGCGAGTTCAATGGCGGTAAGCTGACCCAATCCGCTGGTGGCTCCTGTTATAACAACGGTAGATGTAATAGGCAATTTCATTCTCCTTTATGTGATACAATAATGTGATACTATAAATGTAATTGATATATGTCCACTATATCGATGTGGTGGATATATGTCAACTAATTTGCGGGCGATATTGATATCAAGAGAAAGGTTGAATATGCAATGAAATATAATCACAGCAAGAGCGATCCGGGAGAGCAGCCGGAGATCAACGATCCGAGAGGACAGCTGGAGATCAGTCTGGGCGAGCAGCTGAACGCGCTCTTAAGCGCTTCGCATGCGCTCAATGTCAGAGCTGCAGCGCGGTTCGATTCTACCTTACAAGCTGCCGCCTTCCATATAGTAAGGTGGTTGTACTCCTATGGGCCGACGAGTGCCGCAGTGTTGGCGGAGTCAACCGCGATGGACCGGAGTGCGGTCAGCCGTCTCGTCAAGCAGCTGGAGGCTTTGGGCTATGTGAGAAAAGATGCGTCTCCCGACGATGGCAGGGGAGTCGTTCTTTCGCTTACCGAGTCCGGGCAGCAGCGAATGATCGGGGCGCTCAAGGAAAAAGAATCAGCTTTTTACGATCGAATCTCCAGCTGGAGCGATGCCGAGCTTCAGGATTTCATTCGGATGCTCCGGCATTTTAACGGATTCAGTTCGGAGTAGGGCGTGAGCTGCGGCTCTTTGAATTGAGAGACCATTGTTGGGGGACGATGGCCCCTATATGGAATCCGGAGCACTCTCGCGCCGATTCCTGATCAGCCAGACTTCAAACGTCTCCCGGATCATCGGAAGAGACGTTTTATTTTTTGCGGAATGCTCCTCTCGTAACTGCATGTTTGCGATTCTTTTGCTACAATGGGATATGGCTATGGGAAGCGGCATCATGCCGGTCTCCTCATCGGGAAAAGGGGCAGGGCATCTTTTTCTCTTTTGTGCAAACGTTTGCTCTAATCAGACTGCCTGATCTGATGCGATGACTTAGCCAAAATCCGAAAATCGACGGAGGGAAATGATGAATACGGAACATAAACAACTGAACCGGCACATCCTGGATGAAATGAAGCGGTTTGTACCGGCCGAGGCCAATCGCGGCGTTTCATTTACCAACAAGGAAGCGGCCTATTACTATACCCAATCTCATGTGAATGATCATGTGGAGCATGCGGAGTTCGAGGGCCTCAATCTGTACAAGCGCAAAATCTTCGGCGGCTATGAGCTGTGGGCGGACGGGCAGAAGCTGGACAATCGGCAGGCCGAGGTATGGGTATATCCCTACAAGCTGGAGCGCAGACATGGCTCGTTGACAGAGGAACTGTGGATGTTCGATTATGTCAATGTTCTGGAGATCAGCCTTGCGGGCGCACGGGATAGCATCGGGCTTCGGCTTAAAGGCGATAAGGTTCGATTGCTGAAGGAAGAAGACGGGCTTGCTTTTTTCACGGCGGCGGTAGGGGATTGGGTCATTGCTGTCGGTTCGGCAAGCGGTCTGCCGGTGGATGTCCAGGAGGAGATCGTGAGCTCCGGCGGAGCGGCGGGAGGCTTCTATATCGCGGCGGCCAAGACCGCAGAGGAAGCGGCAGGGCTGATTCTGGATATACGGAGAACCGGTGATGTTTTGAAAAAAGAACGGGTGCGGCGCATGGAGAGCTTTTTGAGCGAAAATGCCTATCTGGAAGGCGGCGGAGATTCGTTTGCCCTGGCCCTGAACTGGCTGCATATTACAATGGATCAATTGGTGACCCGGCAGCAGGGTGATGGAATCTATGCGGGGCTTCCCTGGTTTAATGAATATTGGGGGCGAGACCAGTTCATCTCCCTTCCGGGAGCGGTGCTGGTAACGGGGCAGTTCGAGACGGCCCGCAATATTTTGCTGTCTTTTGCCAAATACCAGAATACCGACGAGACCTCCCGCTACTTCGGCAGAGTTCCGAATATTCTCGCGCCGGAAAATATTGATTACCATACGACTGACGGGACTCCGCGCTTTATTATCCAGCTTCAGGATTACGTCAAATATTCGGGCGACACAGCAGTTATTCCCGAGCTGTATCCTGCGGTGATGAACAGCATTGAGGGTTCGATTCGCAACTGGACGGACGATAAGGGCTATCTGCTGCATGACGACAACGAGACCTGGATGGACGCCCGTGATGCCGAACTGAAATCCTTCTCGCCCCGCGATACCCGGGCAAATGACATTCAGGCGCTGTGGTATCACCAATTGCTGGCGGGAGTTTACTTTGCTGAGTACATGAACGATTCGGAGTCCGCGGCCCGGTGGAGCGGCATTGCCGACAGGCTGAAGCAGCATTTTGAGCAGGACTATCGGGATGTGGAGCATGACTATCTGGCCGACCGCCTGGACAAGGACGATCAGCCGGAATTCTCGATTCGTCCCAACCAGCTGTTCGCGCTCGATATGATCGGGGACCGCGATTTCATCGACCGTTCCGTCCGGACGGCCTGGGAGGAGCTGGTCTATCCGTGGGGGACGGCTTCCCTGGACCGGCATCATCCTTTCTTCCACCCGTACCATTTGACCGAGGAGTACCACAAGGATGAGGCTTACCACAACGGCGCGGTCTGGCTCTGGTTGAACGGCATCGCGATGCAGCGGATGATCGAAGCCGGGCAGGAAGAAACAGCATACGAACTGTTCAAGAATATGAACAATCAGGCACTGAACCTGGGCGTGGTCGGCGGCCTGTGCGAGAATATGGACGCTTACCCGCGCGAAGGACAGAGCTGGGCCAAGCTGACGGGCGCGTACCTTCAAGCCTGGTCCAATGCCGAACAGCTGCGGGTATGGTATCAATATTTTCTCGGAATCCGGCCGGACATGATCAACCGCATCCTGACGCTGGCGCCCCGGCTTCCCCGTGAGATCGACGGTTTGCAGACACTGGTCAAGGTTGGAGATGGCAGCATCGGTTTTGTCTATGAGCCCGGTCAGGAAGCGCTGACCTATACCTATACATTTAACGGAATCGGCCTTTCGGCGGTTATCGATATCGCACCTTTTGAGGTGCTGCGCCTCGACGTAACAGCAGGCTCCAAACTGTCGATTACCCGGACAGAGCTTGAGCTGACGGCAGAGCTAACGGCTGTATCGGGTTCAAAGGTGCAGAAGCTGAAGAGCTTGCCTTCTTCGGAGCGGTTGAAGCGGCAGCAGGATGAGCGGCGGGCTTTTGAAGGGGTTAAGTTTGCGGAGCCGCTGGCGGGGAAGGTGCATCCGGTTATTGAGGGGCGGAGGAAGTAGCACAGGGGGGAGGAGTTGTGGATTCATAGTCCTGAAGTGATGGAAGGGTAGACGCGCAGGGATTAAAATCCTGTGATGGGTGACCATCGTGCGGGTTCCACCTCTGACCTCGGAGGTACCAGTGAAAAACCTTGAGAAATCAAGGTTTTTTGTTTTGGTTCTAAAAAAGCTATTAATAATTATGGAGCTTAAGGCGCACTGGATTCGCTCCTTCGTTCACTGAGTTTTATCGGGAAAAGTACTTAACTTGTGCGCCAATTCCTCTTGTCCAGTTAAGACCTCGACCATAATGCTCGCCCCCAGGCGAAAGCCGTAGGTGAAGATTGAGGCGAGTTCCATGTCATGAGTTTGACCATATAAGTCCAGCAACTTTTCAAGCTCGCGGAACTCTTCTGCAGTAAGTCGCTTTTTCCAAACCTTTATAGCTTCAGATGTTTTTTGGATTAGCTGCTTGTATTGCGGGTCATTTGAGGTGGCTTGCTCATCGGGATGTAAACTGCCATGATACAGCTGTTCTAATAGGCTCTTTTGTAGAGTATACTACGTGGATTTGGTTAGTGAGACAACTAGATAATGAAACTAAAAAGAGGTATATCCTTGAAATCGGAAGAAGTATTTGGAGAAGTGCTTAGAACAATCCGGAAGAAGCAAAAGATGAGCCAGGAAAAACTGGCCTTCCAAAGTAACCTTGACCGTACTTACATATCCATGCTGGAACGTGGCGTGCACCAGCCAACTTTAAATTCTTTGCTTGCTCTTGCTAAAGCTTTGAATATGAAGGCATCGGAGTTAGTGGAGCTTGTGGAGGAAAAAATTGATGAGAGTAAGTAAAATGACTATGCCGTGATTTGGCGTAGTCATTTTTTATCAAGAAGTGAGTAAAACAGTGGCTCAATAATCAGAGAACTAATTTCTGATTCAAGTATGTTGAAAACGTCTTTGGGACCGGACTACAGAAACACTAAT
>NZ_JAHCMB010000033.1 GCF_019904155.1 Paenibacillus sinensis | reverse complement strand
AATATTTTTGTTTAGGAGGTCTTATGAATAAGCGAGGGGCAAGTATGTTTTTTTTCTCGATAGCTACTTTCCTTTTTGTAGTTCGTAATGTTGTACACTCGATGGAAGCTGTTTTTTTAGCAGCTAGCCTTAATAGTGGTGTTACTAATGAAACCTACAAGATTTATTATGATATTACAACTACTCCTTATTCATATATTTTTGAAATAATCGCTTTAATTGTAGGTATTATATATCTTGTACTAGCTGAATTAGAAGCAAGAAAAT
Organism: Paenibacillus sinensis; assembly: GCF_019904155.1. Taxonomy (GTDB): domain Bacteria; phylum Bacillota; class Bacilli; order Paenibacillales; family Paenibacillaceae; genus Paenibacillus_AQ; species Paenibacillus_AQ sinensis. The sequence goes on along the minus strand of NZ_JAHCMB010000033.1, from coordinate 5,929 downwards.
AAACAAAAAAATCCCACCAGCCGAAGCTGGTGGGCAATTTTTTTTGTTTTCAAGGAAATCCAGATGAAAATCAACCCAGCCATGCCGTACCGAAGTGGTTCCCGCGACACCGACTTAAATATGAGTTCAGTGTCGTGGCCAGTTCCCATTCAGCCGTCTTCAGTCGGGTTATTTCCGACGCTCCAAGCCCAAGGCATCCTTCAGACCAGTCTGCAATACTTGGCTAAAGTTCAGTCCGGCTTCGTCAGCAGCATCGCGCAGCCACTTCGGCAAGGTGCAGTTCTTGGTCACGGCTTTGTTGGCCGCAGCGTCCCGATAGGGTGGCATATAGATTTCAACGAAGACAATCCGGTCGCTGGCATCCTCTAGCTCGATCTGGTCCGGTTCTGACGGTTGAGGAAGCGGCTGCCCGGCCTCTTCCAATTCCTGCGCCCGGAATGCAAGCAGTTCTTTCGCGCGTGACAATCCTTCTGCAAGCTCGGCGGCGGTGACAGCTGTTCCGGGGAAGTCAGGGAAGTACATGCTCAAGTTTGTTTCGGTACGTTCCACGACGACGGGATAAACATAATGGGTTTTCAAGTTCTCACGCTCCTTTACATGTAGATGGTCACAGGTGGCGAAACAGCCGGGGTTAGAATGTAACCCCGGACGTCCGTTCGATGCTCTTTAGTGTACCCTTTGCCAGCGTGTCGCCCATGCTATGGACGGCTACGTCGGCGTATTTACTTGGGTCTTTCGGGTTTATGTATCTTCGATGGCTTGTTCCCTTACCGTGGTTTGGCGATTCGATAAACCCTGCTTTCTTCAATGATTGAAGCACTTCGCGCACCGTTCGCTGTTTCCCCATCCTTTGACCTCCTCTCTATACCTTTATTATACGCGCATAAATAATGCGTGTCAATAAAAAATGCGCATAAAAAATGCGTGTAATTACGAACGCTGTTAGCATAGTCGAGGAAATGTGGTAGGGGTTTAGAACGTCAAAATGATGTCAGGGAATCTAGATCAGAGGATTCCTTACAAGATTTATGTTAAAAAGATAGTTCCATGTGTTTTATAGCATCACCGCACCAATCGAAGCGCCGAGTGAGCAGTCCGAAAGCATCAAAAAATATATTCATTCAATCAAATTTGGGGACCTTTAAATCTCCGCATGGATCACAGAGATCGTAAGATTGGCTTAAGTCAACACCCCAAAGCCGGACATATTCAGATGTCATTTGCGTTGTTGTATGCCCAAGAATTCTCGATAAAGCAATGGTATTTCCACCTTTAGTCACCCACATCCGGGCGAATGTATGACGAAAAGTATGAGGACTCACCCGCATTCGGTCAATTTCAAATGCTGTCCCCAATGATTTTTTTGTACGGCGAAGCGCGTCGCGCACTGATGCAGGAGCGAGTGGTTTGCCGTATCGCGATGCGAACAACAAGTCCCCTCTCTCGATATTGTACTTATCCGCATAATTTTGGACAAAGTCAGACAGATCCTTAGAAAAGGGAACTTCCCGTTCTTTGTCTCCCTTGCCCAATACCAGTATGATGCGTCGGTCATGGTCAAACGAATCTAGTCGCAAATTTAAGGCCTCGCTGATTCGAACACCTGTACTGGCAAGCAGGAAAACCAGTAGGGACATACGATCTTTATAGCGTGGGGATGCCCTGGTATCTCGTATAGCATTAATTATCGCCTGTAGTTGCTGAACGGAGAATCCTTGGATTGCCTTTTTTCGGGGAATAGGACGGCGGATTCCTTCGGTCATAGAGCCGACGATTAGTTTCTTCTCCTTCAGGTATTGCTCAATTCGTTTTAAGCAGGTGAAATGCTTAGAGCGGGTAGCTGGAGCAAGGGGCTTTCCAGTATGATAATTCGGCCGTTCGGACAACCATGCCAAATACTCTCTGGCGACATTTATCGAAAAGTCAGGGACTGCGATTCCGCGGTCCCCACAAAACTGAGCGATTTCATCAAATTGAGATAAAAGATTACGTACCCCTTGCTTCGTGATATTTTCGCTTGTCAACCACTTTTCAAAATCGATTGCTAGATCAGCAAGCATCAAATCAGGTTTTGTCATTGTACCATCTCTGCAATCAGCGCCTTGTCGGCCAGGTCCTTCAGTTTGCTAAACTTCGCTTCGTCCAGAATATCGATATTTCCGGACTTAATGATCGCCTGTAACGCCTCACTATCGGAGACTACCTTAGCCCAATCCCGCTGACCTTGCCATTGCGTACCATGGATCAGAACAAACCGACCGTCACGCAGCTGCGTAACTCCCAAGTGAGTGCCGACACCACCATCAGACCAGTTGCTGCCGTTCCAGTGGTCGAGCCGCTCGTTATATTCAACGCGGGCGATTACCGGACCCTGACGCCATTCATTTTCGTAAACGTTAACCTTGTTTCTCATTTTTTCATTCCTCCATTTGGTTTGATATAATGGAGGGCGGGAGAGCCCTGAGAAGTTATCCCGCCCGGCCGCTCGAACTTTGTTCGGGCGGCTTTAAACGATCATAAAGCGTGTGGTGCCGATGATTCCGCCGCTCTCATTGCGCACCGCGCCCGCGCCGGTGTCGGGGACCAGAATGTCAGTGCGATGAATACCGGAATCGGCAAGGGCCTGAGCGACGAGTAAGGAGACGATATAGTACGTATTGTACTGCGGCTCCGGCAGTCCAACGACAGCTCCGTAGGTGCTACGAACGACCGGATGACCCCCAACCGCCGGGACCTGCACATATTGCTGGCTGACCCTGACCATCTGGTCCTCGGCCGGAACAGTCAGGACGACCAACGTTCGCTCGGCATCGTAAAGGTTCAGGGCATGCGGCGTCAAGTTCACGAAGCGCGGCGAGATACTCAGCATGTCGATCAGATTTTGCAGCGCAGTTACGGTGTCGTCACTGTCCACATCGTCGATCCGCAGATCAGACAGCTTCTTAGCGATCTCATAGTCGTATTCGGCATCGGACTCGAAGATGATCTGGATGCCATCCAAGCTGTCATCGCTCAGAAGTTCCGCGAGGTTGACAATTGCATACGATCCATCACCATCCCCGTCGAATTCGAATTTAGTCTCTTCCTCAAAAGCAGCATAGATGGCCTGCTTGTCTTTCTTCTTCAAATCCGCGAAATCGACTTCACCGGCAGCGACGATAATATTTCTGGAGTTGACGAGCAATTGAACGAGCGTTCCTCTTTCCACTTAGCATTCTCCTTTTCGGGGCGGTTCGCCCCATCGTGTATTTGCGGATTTCCGCGACGGCCCTGCTTCCCAGCGCTGCCGTTTCGGCCAGTATCCATCCGGCCATCGTCAGGCGGTTAATAATTCTCGTCTCGCATTCCCTCTTTATAAGACGCTTCCCGAGCTGAGAAGCGTTTTTTATCAACCATTTCTTTCAGAGCCTCGACAGGGTTCTTTCCGGCATCAATTTCTCTCAGTGCCTTCGTTAGCTCGTTGGAAGCCTTTGCCTTTACTTCTTTAAGCCCTTCAAAGTCCTTTTCCATGTTTCCTCCAAGCTTAAAGCCCTGCGGCTATTATGTAGCGGATCTTCCCGATGCCCTTAAGCGTATCGGCTAGTGCTCTCTAGCGGCCCTCGTCAGTCGCTTTAGAAAATCTCGCTGGAGCCAAGTAGTTTCAAATGATGGTTGGCCTCGTCTACATCGGAGAAGGTCATGCTATTGATGGCATCGCACCAGCGCTGGGCTTCCGCTATGGTATCCGCGTCGCAGAATTGTGCGGCATACTCTTCATCCTCTAGTTCAAAAGAGCACTTTCCGTTTTTTTCGTCGAAAGTGCCGTATACAGGCACTCCGTTGTCCGGGCATTGAATTCCCAGTGTGAACTCCATTTTCCCCTCCATGGTTAAAGCCATCCGGCTGTTATTTTTCCAACTGTTCGACGATCTTGTCATAGTGATGGATGTCCCAGCTCTTGATTTTGATCGCATGAGATCGAGCCATTTGGACCAGGTTGTGCGGCGTTACCCCACAAGCCCGCATAGCTTCAATCATCTTTTTTTCACTATCTGAGACAGTCATTTCGTTCAGCATATTCAATCCTCCCTCGCGTATGCCCGCCGGCAAGTTTATGCAGCTACCAGCATTCCGTTCAATGCGATCTTGGCATCTTCCTTACCTTCGAAGATTTCTGCCACCACACCAGCGATGATCCGGAAGTAAATGCGATGTGCGCTGTAGCTGCGGATTACGCTGTCTGCCTCGTAGATACCATCGGCAAGACCGGTATAGGTCAGGTAGCCGTTTCCGCTGCGATTGCGTCCGTCGTAGGAAGCGCGGATGAACTTACGGTCCAGATCGAATTTGGCTCCTGGCGTAGCCAGCGTCACACGGGCCAGCCATCCCTTGGACCAGCTCCCGTGAGCTTCCGTCACGACTTCGGCGTCATCGGTGCGACGGATACCGCGAACCAGAGACAGGCCCATCTCTACAGGTTTGCGGGCTTCAGCCCAAGCTTGACGGAGCGCCATTGCCATGTACTCCTGAACCTTTCCGCCGAATCGAACTACCGCCGTTCTTGCAATCTCCCAAGCTCTGACCATAATGTTTTTCATTACTAACGCCTCCGCTATCATGAAAATTGTTTCGTCTTCTTGGTTAATATATTACACCTTCGCGGAAGTCTGGTCAACAGTTTTGCGGAAAAAAATTCGTTTTATTGAAAATATATTTAGTAACATGTATAGTTTTATATGTGGAGGTGGAAATATGATTACATATGAACCGCTGCGAATCCTGCTTGTAAAGCGCAGTATAAAAAAGATGGATTTTATTGCAAAGGTCGGCATATCCCCTACCACGGCAGCAAAGCTGTGGAATGACGGGTATGTGTCTTTAGAAGTGCTGGATCGTATCTGCGAGGCATACGATGTAGAAATATCAGATGTAGTCAGACGCAAAAAAGAGCAGGAGGGATAACCTCTTTGCTCTTTTTTTCCTCTGTTCAAACATCGGCGTCCGGTCTATAATACAAACAAATGTTCCTATTTTGGAGGCGGTATTATGCACATGCGAGTAGGCCAAACTCTGGAAATTGTGTATATCGATAAAGCTGGGAAGATTACTCAACGGAAAATTGAAGTCAAAGGTATCCGTGACGGCCGTATCCGCGCGACCTGCCTGTCCACAGGCGCTCCGCGTGTATTCCTGGCTTCAAATATCCTCGCCTGGAAGCCGGTGGGGCCACGGCATGCTGTCGGATAATGCCCGGAAGCTCCTGCGGATCATGTATTTCCATCGTCAGCATTTCGGGGTGTCTCCACCGATGTGGCAGCTCATTCGAAAATCAAGCCGCCGGCCGGAGCAGATTAGAGCTGCCCTGCAGGAGCTGGTTGATGAGCGTTATATTGATTGGCGACCTGGTGCGCCCACGGAAACAATCGTGATTATTGAAGGGTGGGAGCGACAAGAACTCCGGCCGACCTGGATGCGCCGAAAATAGAAGGAGAGAACAACATGAAAAAACTCGAAGGCGGATTGTGGGAGAGTAAGTTTATCTTACCGGAGCATCGTGTAAGGATGGAGCGGGATGCACGGGAAGGTCAGCGCCGCGAGATACCGGTGCTTGATCAACAGGAGTTGGAGGAAATTGACCGGGCGCTTTTTTACAGTTTGAATGATGGGGTTCCGGTCACGCTGCGTCTGTGGGACCCGTTCCCTCCGGATCGGATCGCCAAAGGCTATGTTTTTGACGTCAATCGCTCCCTTCGGCGGATCAAACTTCGCTGGGGCGAGGATGATTGGGATTGGATTGATATAGATGAGATCTTATTTGCAGTACATAATTAATAATCGTTAAGAATTACCGGCATTTTTCCGATAAATAAAATGAAAGGAAAAAAGAGGGGATTGCCGGTGGAGAAAATGGATTTAACAAAGGAATGTTTAATAGACGATATTGTAAATT
>NZ_JAHCMB010000057.1 GCF_019904155.1 Paenibacillus sinensis | reverse complement strand
CTGACCAACAACTTCCATAGGGGGTTGCTCTAGGTCAAGTGACTGAAAACAGGCTTGTTTCATCTTTGCGTTTTCTTCCAGAAAAATATCCATAAAGAGTTTTTCTTTAGAAGAATAATAGTTATAAAAAGTTCCTACTGCCATTCCGGCTTTTTTTGTGATTTCTGAAATATTGGTTTCCTTAAATCCCTTTGCGCTGAATAACTCCTTTGCACAATCGTAAATTATTTCCTTTTTATCTTGCACGGATAGACCTCCAAATTAACAGCCAAATCATAATATGAATGAACAAACTAAAATTCATTCATATTATGGCTGCTTGAAGATGATTTGTCAATACAGCTATTATAAACAGGGTATCGTTCTATCAAAACAATATCCTGTTTTCAGACATTTTACTTGGCAGTTCCCTATAATATTTGGATATTGGCAGTCATGCTATCCAAGTTGAAAAATGAATGCAATGGTTCTCCGTTTGTCATTGCTGCTCCATGTATACTCCTGTTGAGTCTCGTACAACCAGATCTACAGGCACGATCTCTGTTGGCGGTGAATAATCGGGATTCTCGATCATTCGGATTAGATGCTCTCCTGCTCTCATCCCCATTGAGGCAATGTTCTGATTGACCGTCGTAAGCTTAGGCTTCGACAGCTCCGCATAGAACGTGTTATCGAACCCAACGACGGAAATGTGCTCAGGAACCTGCATTCCGGACTCGCGGATTGCTTCAATCGCACCGGTTGCCATATAGTCGGAGGAACAGATTACACCAGACGGTGCTTCCGGAAGCTGCAGCAGGCGCTTCATCGCGTTATATCCGCCTTCAATGCTGTAGTCCTCAACTTCCACATATTTGGCGTAGTATGGAAGATTGCTCGAGCGCAGACCCTGTTGATATCCAGTAAATCTCGTTTGACCAACCAGACATCCCAAATCTCCGGAAATAAAGGCGATACGCTTATGTCCAAGCTTCACCAAATGCTGAACTGCCAGGTTGGCTCCCTGGGAATTGTCAGCTGTTACATAACCAGTTCTAGGTCCAAGCAGATCGGTATCAATCATCATGGTCGGCATTTCAGCCTGAAGCAAATCCAATAGATTTTGATTATTTCGGTCGACACCAAACATGACAACTCCATCCACATTGCGGCTGAGGCAGTGCTTGGTGAAGGTATAGTCAGGGTTGCTAAGATTCGGTGACAGGAAGAGCAGATCATAGCCGCTGTCTTCAAGTGATTTTCTTAATCCATCAACAAGCTCGGCAATAAAGGGATTCGAGAAGTAGTCCAGCAGGAACATCCCGACCGTCCAGGAACGCTTTTTCACAAGGCTGCGGGCAACGACATTCGGTTGGTAGTTCAGCAGCTCGATAGCCTTATTCACCTTAATTCTCGTCTTACTGCTGACATCCGAATAATTATTTATCACTTTAGATACCGTAGCCACCGAAACTCCCGCGTGCTTCGCCACCTCATGAATAGACACCACAAGCCTCACCTCAAATTAAAATAGACGAAATGTGAGCAACGTACATAATCATTTAGGTTTAATTATACGCGATGCTCAGCCCGATGGGAAACGCTCGGATCGCTTCTCCATTAGCCTTCGCTAGTATGCGGCATATCGATCAACGCACATGCGCAAGTCTTCCGGGACTGCCGTACTTAAACCTTAGCCTGACAAGAAAGGCCACTCAATTTGAGTGACCTTGGCTAAAATGGTGATTACATCAAATATTTTCCCGTGATCGACTGTTCAACGTGGATGATCTGCGAAGGTGTTCCCTCGAACACCACCTGCCCGCCTTTGCTGCCTCCGTCCGGTCCCATATCGATGATCCAATCCGCTTGGCTGATCACATCAAGGTTATGCTCGATGACGATCACCGTATTGCCGGCATCCACAAGGCGGTTCATAATCTCCAGAAGGTGACCGATATCTGACATATGCAGACCGGTCGTTGGCTCGTCCATTACATAGATGCTCCCCTTCTTATGCAGCTCGCTTGCCAGTTTGATGCGTTGGCATTCTCCTCCGGAGAGCGTGCTGAGCGGTTGCCCGAGCGTAATATAGTTCAGCCCCACGTCGCTCATCGCCTGAAGCTTGCGTACAACCTCTTTTAACTGAAAAAAATCCAGTGCCTGCTCCACCGTCATCTCCAGCACTTCTGCAATTGCTCTGCCGTTCAGCTTGTACGCAAGCACCTCTTCCTTGAATCGCCTGCCTCCGCATACTTCACACGGCAGCTTCACACTTTCAAGGAATGCAAGGTCTGTATACACAACCCCCAGCCCCTGACAGTTCTCGCAGGCACCTTTTGAGTTGAAGCTGAACAAGCCTGGGCTCACCTTGTTCACAGATGCGAACGCCTTGCGCACATCATCCATAATTCCCGTGTAGGTCGCGGGATTCGATCGCGTTGACAAGCCTATCGCCGATTGATCGATGACGATCGCATCCGGATACTGGCTGAGGAACACTTCGTTAATCAGCGTACTTTTGCCCGAGCCTGCGACGCCTGTAACTACTGTCAGCACTCCGGTCGGAATATCAGCATTCACGTTCTTCAGGTTGTGTAATGAAGCATCCTTAATAGATAGCTTGCCGGAGGGCTGTCTGCAATCATGCTTCAGCTGGAGCGGACGCTTCATATGGGTTCCCGTCAATGTATCTGCATTCAGCAGCCCTTGGAAGCTGCCTTCATACACGATTGCACCGCCTCGGCTTCCGGCGTGAGGCCCGACGTCAACAATATGATCCGCCACCTTGATCACATCGGGATCATGCTCGACGACGATCACGGTGTTGCCCTTGTCGCGGAGCTTCTGAAGCAGCTCGTTCAGCCGGTGTACATCTCGGGGATGCAGGCCCACACTGGGCTCATCGAAGATGTAAGTGACATCCACCAGACTGCCGCTCAAATGCTTCACCATCTTGACGCGCTGCGATTCGCCGCCGGACAAAGTATCCGTCTCACGGTCCAGCGTCAGGTAGTCGAGTCCGATATCCACCAAATGCTGCAGGCGCTCTGTCAGCGACTTGACGATTGGCGCGGCAATCGCATCATCAATCTCACGAATAATGCCGATGAGCTGTCCAACCTCCATTGAGGACATTACCGCTATGTTGTGTCCATTGATCCTGCAGCCGAGCGCAGCCTGATTAAGTCTTGCGCCGTGGCAGCTGGAACAGGGACCCTCGGTGATGAACGGCGCAACGGCTCGCTGCGTGCGCTCGGACTTCGTCTTCACGTCACGCTTGATGTATTTGTTAGTGAACTTCTCGATGACGCCCTCTACTGTAATATTCACAGCTTTGCCGCCGAACTGCACCTCAACCTTCCTCGCCTTGCCGTACAGCAGCTGCTCCAGCTCCTCAGCTGAATAGTCACTCAGCTTTTTGTCGGGATCAAAGGGCCTGGACTGCACGACCATCGTCCAATCAAAGCTACCCACCGCATAGTCCGGGAACCTGATCGCTCCTTCATTCAACGACTTGGACATGTCCACCGCATTGCTCATGTCTACACCCAGTCTGCGGCCGATCCCGTTGCACTCGGGACACATGCCCTGCGGATCGTTGAACGAGAACATGTGGGCTTGTCCAACATAGGGCTGACCTACCCTGGAGAAAAGGAGCCGGATAAGCGGGGAGATATCGGTAATGGTGCCCATCGTGGAATGGGAGCCGCCGCCCAGCCGCTTCTGATCCACAATAACGGCCATGCTCAGATTCTCGATCGCATCCGTATCCGGCTGCGGAACGCGGGGCAGGAAATTACGCACGAACATACTGAAGTTCTCATTCAGCAATCGTGTGGACTCAGCAGCAATCGTATCGAAGACGATCGAGGATTTGCCGGACCCGGATACCCCGGTGAAGATCGTAATCTTCCGCTTGGGAATACGCAAGGATACGTTCTTGAGATTATTCTCCCTCGCACCTGAGATAACGATATACTCCTGATTGGATACGCTCATGCATTTCATCCTCCTGCCAGTAATAGTTTCAGTTCATACTAAATTGCAGCAATCCTCGTGAACAGAAAATCATGGTACGTGAGCCGGATCAAGCAGAAAAAGAGCCGGCATTGGCCCAATGTCATTAAGTTTAGCTCAAAGACAAGAACGACAATAGAAATTGGAACCAAAACGGCATGGGAATGAGTCCTGT
>NZ_JAHCMB010000160.1 GCF_019904155.1 Paenibacillus sinensis | reverse complement strand
AATTTCGCCTTTGAAAGGAAGTCATTATGCTCGATATTCTTGTGGTTGAAGATGATATAAAGCTGAATCAGATCATATGTACCTATTTATCCAATAACGGGTACAGCACTAAAGGATGCCTAAACCCTCGTGAAGCTTATGATTTAATGTACAATCATTTGTATAACTTAATCATTTCAGACGTTATGATGCCGGAAATTGACGGGTTCGAGTTTGCTGAAACGGTGCGTGAGATCAACAAAACGATCCCCATTCTGTTTGTAACGGCCAGAGACGACATTTCCTCCAAACAAAAAGGCTTCCGTGCCGGAATTGACGATTATATGGTAAAACCGATTAACATGGACGAACTGGTTCTGCGAGTAGGCGCTCTGCTCCGACGGGCAAACATTGCCCATGAACGCAAGCTAACAGTTGGAGATCTTGTGATGGATGCAGATGAAAGAACTGCGACAGTTGGTGGCAATGAAATTCAGGTTACAGTCCGGGAATTCAACATTCTCTACAAAATGCTCTCCTATCCCAAACATACCTTTTCCCGCGCTCAACTAATGGATGAATTCTGGGGAATCGACAGTGAAACCAGCCTGCGTGCCGTCGATGTGTATATCGCCAAGCTTCGGGACAAATTCTCGGAGTGTGAGGATTTTAAGATTGTAACGGTTCATGGACTTGGCTATAAGGCAGTGCTGCAGCAATGAGAAAAAAATCAAAGCAGGATCGCCGGTTCAATACAAAGAGCATATCCTGGAAAGGGTTTTTGATCACCTATTTTGTTCTATCCACTCTGACTGCCGGCCAGGCGATGATCTATGATGCTTATAATCCTGTAGGCAAAAGTGTTCCCACTCCATATCTTATGGGGATGATGGGGTACTGGATCATTGTGAGCCTTATCTTCTGCCTTCTTACTTCTTATCAGAAAAATAAACACTTTGGTAAGCCGCTGCACAAGCTCAGTATAGCTGCCAAGCAAGTGGCCGAAGGCGATTTTTCGGTCTACTTGGAGCCCGTCCACCGTACGGACAAAAGGGATTATATTGATGCAATGTTTGAGGATTTTAACAAGATGGTTGAGGAACTGGGCAGCATTGAAACGCTGAAGAATGATTTTATTTCGAATGTGTCCCATGAGATCAAGACTCCGCTGTCCGTAATTCAAAGCTATGCGATGGCTCTGCAAAAGGATGAACTATCTCCGGAGCTCCGCAAGGATTATTCGGAAACGATCATCACGGCTTCAAAGAAATTAACGACACTGGTGATGAACATTCTGAAGCTCAATAAGTTAGAAAATCAGGAAATCGGTCACGCCGCTAAGCCCTATGATGTATGCAGACAATTGGCGGAATGCATTATTTACTTTGAAAACGCATGGGAAGAAAAAAATATCGAGCTTGTAGTCGATATCGAGGACCGCGCCGTTATTCATGCCGAGCAAAGTATGCTGGAAATCGTCTGGCATAATCTCCTTTCGAACGCGGTGAAATTCACACCCCCTGGAGGAACCATTACCTTAACCCAGACTTCCGATGAGGATACGATTACGGTCAGTGTCTCCGACACCGGATGTGGTATGGATGAAATGACATTAAAGCATATCTTCGATAAGTTTTATCAAGGAGATACATCCCACTCCGGAGAAGGTAACGGGCTTGGTCTTGCGCTGTCGCTGCGAGTCATAGAACTGGTAGGCGGTGTTATTTCGGCAAAAAGTGAACTTGGAGAAGGATCAACATTCACAGTGAAGTTGAAAGTGGAACCATGAATATAAAAACTTACCCCTAGACAGCCTGAATTCCAATTTGCGAATTCAGGCTGTTTTTTTGCCGCCTCCTTAGCATTAATATTTCTCAAACAACTCGGAAGCAACTTGTAAACAAGTTGACGGTAAGATAAGTCCATCTTATGAATCGCTCATTCGGAATTCATAAAATTTAAACAGAAACGGGAGACAAAGCATGATCAACAAAACAAAACTTAGGATTTGCTCGATGCTAATCACTGCGCTTATCGCTGTATTCACCCTCGCCGCTTGTAGTGATCCTATTCAAACAAATGGTAGTGTGGCTAATTTGGCGAAGAATTGGTCCCAAAGCGTCCAGCTTCCAGATGAATACCTGATTACGTATGAGGCGGAAACGGATGACGGCAGATTGGTGGAAGTCTCTCGCGGACAAGATTCGGAGGGAACGATTTACTTTAGGTCAGGTTCGGAACAGATGCTGTTCGTTCCTGACGGTGAAGGCTACTTGCAGTTCAAAGCGGATCAAGACGGGAATTTTATTGAGTCGGATACGAATCACTATACAAAAAAGTTTGTAAATGAAGCAACAAATGATTTTATGGAATATGCCAATAGATCGGCAGCAGCGGAGAGCGGCCAGGCTAAATTTATCGGCGAGAAGGATATTCTTGGACGTAAAACGCATGTCTATGAAATGACAATGAAGATGCCCCTGTTCTCCCAAACGTATACTTTTGCCATCGACACTGAAACAGGGGTTTGTCTGGAGTGGCAGTCGGCCGGCAAAATTACCGACCAGGAGCCGTCTACCAAGGGAAGCTTTGAAAGCACTGCTTTCAAGCTGCAGAATGTTAAGCTGCCCATTCCTGAAAGTAAAGGAGAATGAAAATGAGCGAGATTATTAAAAACGAGCATCAATTTGTAGGTTATGAGTACAAAGACATTACAGTAAAATCTAGTATGGAGTCGGTATATACCGACGGATATCCTCATTTCGGCTGGATGCTGGAAGGAACCTCCACTCCATCCCATCCCATTGGTTCTGTCACCTTGAAGTTTAAGCGAGACCGGAAAATTCGCAATAAAGCTGAACTAACTCGTCTGGAGCGCCAGTTTGGGGCATGTGTTTCGGAAATTGAAACCTTGGAACGCTCCAAGGTGATTGGTGCTTCCGCCATCGCTTATGTAATCGGTCTGATTGGGACAGCGTTTATGGCCGGCTCTGTGTTTGCTTATCTGGATGACATGCTGACTCTTTCCATTATTCTGGCCATTCCCGGATTTATTGGCTGGATAATCCCCTATCTCAGTTATCGAAGTATTCACAACAAGAAAACAGCGAAACTAACGCCACTGATTGATCAAAAATATGATGAAATTTATAAGGTGTGTGAGAAAGGCAACGAGTTGCTCTCCAGATAGTTTAAGCGCTGCTATTATATTAGCGAGATAAGCCTCGCCACAGGAGTTGAAAATGTATGATAGGAAAGCTTATTGTCCTGTTCTTAGGCTGTCTGATTTT
>NZ_JAHCMB010000022.1 GCF_019904155.1 Paenibacillus sinensis | reverse complement strand
TTTTGGAACCGCCGTATGCGGACCCGCATGTACGGTGGTGTGAGAGGACGGGGGCTTGCCGCCCCCTCCTACTCGATTGAGAGGATTGGGTGCTGTTAGGCTGTCAGACGTTCAATGGCCGCGGTCTGCCGACACCTCCGCCCGATGCTCGAGCCGTTCGTTTATTTTTACCTGAAAATGTAAACCATATGCCGATACACTCCTTATAGGGATGTGAATTCGGTTTTATCTAAGATTTTTCAACTGATTCCTTCCCTATGAATGCGAAAAGCTTTGTAGTAAGATGTTGAACAACTACAGGTTAAGGGGAGAAAGCCTTGAATATAAGGAAATTGGGAGTACCTTTGGAAGGGTTTGCAGAGTTCAGCCGGACTGTGGCCGCAGAAGGAGCCGTACTGCTGAAGAATGAAGCTGGCGCTCTTCCGATCCGGAAGAACGAAAGCGTTTCGATTTTTGGAAGAACACAGGTGAACTATTACCGGAGCGGCACCGGATCGGGCGGCAGCGTCAATGTGGCGTATACAACCAATCTGCTGGACGGTCTGCGCGCCAAGAAAAATATCACGGTTAATGAAGAATTGGCGGCTGTGTATGAGAAATGGATCGAGGCCAACCCGTTCGATAACGGGGGAGGCGGCTGGGCCGCAGAGCCTTGGCATCAGAAGGAAATGCCTTTGACAAGCGAGCTGGTGTCTGAAGCCAGGGGGAAGTCAGATAAAGCTATCGTAGTGATCGGCCGTACGGCGGGCGAGGATCAGGACAATGCCAATGAGCCGGGCAGCTATCGGCTGACCGATGATGAGAAGGACATGCTGAAGAAGGTGACGGCCCATTTTGAGCGGACGATTGTTGTGCTGAATGTGTCGAACATTATCGATATGAGCTGGCTGAATGACACAGGTTATGTTCATCCGATTGCAAGTGTGATCTATGCCTGGCATGGCGGCATGGAAGGCGGCAATGCGATTGCCGACGTGCTGGCCGGAGATGTTAACCCGAGCGGCAAGCTGACCGATACGGTCGCCTATTCGCTGGACGATTATCCGTCGACCCATAATTACGGGAACGAATTCAAGAACGTTTATCAGGAAGATATTTATGTGGGCTACCGGTATTTCGAAACCTTTTGCCCGAACAAGGTGCAGTATCCGTTTGGCTATGGTCTGTCGTACACAACCTTTGATCTAAAGATGGAAGAGGCAGGGCTGGTGAATCGTGACGGACAAGAGATCATTGAACTTGCTGTAATCGTTACCAACACGGGGAGCGAATTTGCGGGCAAAGAGTCCGTTCAGGTGTATTACGAAGCACCTCAGGGCAAGCTGGGCAAGCCTGCCAGGGCACTGGCGGCATTCGGCAAGACGCGGGTGCTTCAGCCGGGCGAGTCGCAGACTTTGACCATCAGCTTCCCTGTTCACATTATGGCATCCTACGATGACGAAGGCGTTACGGGCTTCCCTTCCGCCTATGTGCTGGAGGCCGGAACGTACAAGCTGTTCGCAGGCGGCAATGTCCGCAGCCTTGTCAGCCTCGGCGTAGAAGGTCAAAGTGGATATACGGTCGCGGATACCATCGTAGTCGAGCAGCTGGAAGAGGCGCTGGCTCCGACCGAGAGCTTCACCCGGATGAAACCGGGAGCGCGGCGGGAGGACGGCACGTACGAGCTGATCTTCACGGAAGCGCCGAAGCAGAAAACTTCATTAGCTGAGCGAATTCAGAGCAAGCTGCCGGTGACGCTGGAGCAGACCGGAGACAAAGGGTATAAGCTCAAAGATGTGCATGAGGGCAAGATTAGCATGGAGGACTTCATCGCCCAGCTCAGCGACCAGGATCTGGCCGCGATTGTCCGCGGCGAGGGCATGAGCAGCCCGCTGGTGACATCGGGTACGGCATCGGCCTTTGGCGGAGTGAGCGATTCGCTGTTCGACTTCGGCATCCCGGTGGGATGTACGGCGGACGGCCCGTCCGGCATCCGGATGGACAGCGGGGAGAAGGCGACCCAGGTGGCGATCGGTACGCTGCTGGCCGCAACATGGAACCCGGAGCTGGTCGAGGAGCTGTACGTCTTGGAAGGCCGGGAGCTGCTGCGGAATGAGATTGACACTCTGCTTGGACCGGGGCTGAATATCCGCCGCAGTCCGCTGAACGGACGGAACTTCGAGTATTTCTCCGAGGACCCGCTGGTTACCGGCGTGTTCGCGGCCGTCTGTACCCGCGGTATTATGAAGGGCGGCTCGAACGCGACATTGAAGCATTTTGCCTGCAACAATCAGGAGAAATACCGCAGCCAGGTGGATGCCGTCGTATCCGAGCGCGCCGTGCGGGAGATTTATCTCAAGGGCTTCGAAATCGCCGTGAAGCAGGCCGGAGCCAATTCGATCATGACCTCCTACAATCCGGTGAACGGACACTGGGCGGCGTCGAACTATGATCTCAACACGACGATTCTTCGCGGGGAATGGGGCTTCCAGGGCATAGTGATGACGGACTGGTGGGCCAAGATGAACGATGCGGAATCCGGCGGCACGGCGGACGCGCGGTTCACCAACTTCATGGTCCGTGCGCAGAACGATCTGTATATGGTCGTCAGCAACTATGGCGCTGAGATTAATGCCATGGAAGATAACACACTGGAGTCCCTGGAGAACGGAACCTTGACCCGGGGCGAGCTGCAGCGCAGCGCCATGAACATCTGCCGGTTCCTGATGCATGCGCCGGTATTCTCGCACGAGCAGGTTATTGAGGAGACGGTCGAGGCGTTTAAGGCCAATCCGTCGCTTGCGGCTGCGCAGGCACAATCTCTGACGGACGGAAGCCAAATCAAGCCGGACCCGGCGGGATCGGTTATGGTGAAGGTTGAGCAGTCCGGCGTATACCGGACCTTCGTCCAGCTCATGTCACCGGAATCGAATCTGGCGCAGAGTGCCTGCAATGTGACGCTGAACGGCCAGTTGATGACGACGATCCAGACGAACGGAACGGACGGCCGCTGGGTCCGCCAGAAGCTGGTGAAGGCGGAGCTCGAAGCGGGGCTCTATGAGCTGAAGCTGGACTTCGTGAAGCCGGGCCTTGTGATCGACTGGATTGAGTTCAAGCAGTTGTAAGTAAGCGAAAATACCCGAAGATTCCTAAAGACAGCTAAAGACACCCGGAGGGCAATGTCATTAAGTTTAGCTCAAAGACAAGAACGACAATAGAAATTGGAACCAAAACGGCATGGGAATGAGTCCTG
>NZ_JAHCMB010000223.1 GCF_019904155.1 Paenibacillus sinensis | reverse complement strand
AATAGGATGTTATTACTAATCCAAAGGCTGCTTGAATAAGTAAAAAAGCCCCCGCACTGGGCAGAGGCTCACTTCATTGCAATTAGGGCCCGGAACTCAAACCTTTCCCGAAAGTATCTTGATCCGGCAATCTTAATGCTAACTGGACTATACGCCTCTACTCGGCCGCCATAGTCCATAAGGTGGCCTATCGGGTCTGGATCAAGACGGAACCAAACGGAGACGCGAGTTCCAGTCAATGAAGCAGTGAGAAAATCAGCGTCGCTCGTAAGCACCATATATTTACGATGCATAGCTCTCTTCCTCCAGCAGTTTTAACTTGATTATACTAAAAAGCTCAGGGGGCTGGCATGGATAAGAAATTAAAGCAAAGCTTGAAGGTTGCAGCAGTGCGGAATGAAATGGTTGTGATTTGGCTTATTGGCGGGGACAAAATCAAAGGAGTAGCGGAAGTTTCAACAATTCCAGGTCGAGTGAAGATCAACACGATTGACGGTGCTGTGTGGGTGCCGATTTATGAGGTTGAGAGTATTTCGCGCGTGGTAAGGCTGAAAATCGTGGGAGAGACTGAGGAATGATAGCCATAGTTTCAAAGGCGTAGGCTCTAATCAGAACCTCCCCCCATTCTCAAAATCATTTTGGACGTTCCCTATCCTCTTTATTGCGATTATGCTCCACTCTAAATCTGTTCAAATTCTCAAACTCGCAAACCCGGCTATATAATGTTGCACTTGAGTATCCTAGAATTTCCATATCCCCCCAAGCAGTAAGTCGACCTTCCTTCCATGCTGAGTATAGAAACGAATTCTGTAGTGTCTTTTGCGCTGCTACATTAAATTCTTAATACCCGGTAATTTGGAAATGTCGGGCTTGGATATAGGAGCTCCTTTACTTTATCCATCGATGCTGATCCACCTGCTTTTTCCAAAAACACACCTGGAATTCCATCCCCGCAAAACCGCGCATTTTCCTTTCCAAATATTTCGAGAACGGAAGTGATTGTGCGTATAAATGAGTCCTGCGGCGCTTCTTTTCTTAATTTCTCTAAGAAACTATCTATTTGATCTTTACCAATCCATCCATTGGTTGGGATAGCACTCTTTCCAACTACAGAGCAGAATATTTCTTTTCCCCTATTCTTTCTGGCTGAGAGCAGGCTTCGATAAATAACATCATCGCTCGGCAATGAATACCCCATTAAAACCACATGCTGTGTTCTTTCCAGAGAAACTCTCATATCCCGCTGAATTTCTTCAACGAAAGAGGGATGCTCGCCTTTGAAATTGCTTTGCATCACAAGCGGAACATGCTGAGCCTCGGTTATGGTGCCGCAGAAGGTGCACTGAATTGCATCACTTCTTCCATTATCCTGCGCGTTTTTCTCTTGAAGCGATTTTATTTCGTACCCGAAGCTCAGCGAAGGCAGCGGCAATGGAGGGAAGAGGGTTACCGTATCCAGACCCCATTCACCGCCCATATACATCGTCAATTTCCCACAGTTGGGACACTCCCGCCAACCGGAGCAGCCATGAGGAAAATAATATTTTCCAACACGTACTCTCCTGGATGTAATGTGGTCCGGATCGTTCATTCTCTGCACAACAGTTTCATTGAACGGATACCAAACCTGCGGGGTGTTGCCGTCAATTTTGCGAACGCCCATAAAATGCCCCATATCATGGAATAACTTAAGCGGCATAGGTGGTTCCCCGATAACCGGAGGTGACACTCCATTGTTATGTTTATTGTGTACATTGAATAACAACCACAGTAGAATGGGATCCCAGTTCATCGATATTATCGAATGGCTGAATAAATAAAAGGACCGCTCTTGCAGCTTGCACTGTTCGTTCTTGCTGAATTCAAATCCTTCTTCTATCATTAACTGATAAAGAACTTCGGCAAACGACTCGTACTGCTTAATCAGTTCTCTTTTTTCGGCAATAGCAAATTGGAAGTCCAAGGTATGCATGAGAATCGTCAGCATTTTCAGGGTATTGCGGGCACCAATCATTCGGTTGAACGGAATAAACGAAGCAGCCAATCCGTCTGGAACATAGAACCCCTGCCGATTCGCAATATGCATGTCAAGAATATTGAACAGATCCTGCAGTTGAAACTCTTCTTTCGTATTGCCCGGACAGATCTGAATAATTCGATACAGTGTATTCCAGTCGTATGTACTCTTTAATTCCTCCAGACGGGTCCGCTGCTGATCCTCATTCAATAGCGGAAATTGCCGACGGACGGACTCTATTGCCTCTGTACTTGTATCCGGATCACCCAGTATAATTAACAGATCGACAACGGCTTCTAACCATACTGGTTTATCATATCCGATAGATTTCTTCACCCTGTCGGTTAAAGCAGCATCTTTTTGTGCAAGCACGTAAAAAGATTCACTAAGTTTCTGCGTGGTCCGCATCCCTATAGCAGCAGTAGCCCCTGCACCCCAGAATACAGCGGTTTCCGGCCATACCGGTGTATAATCAAGTATTGTCATTTGGAGTCCCTGACACAAATTCTCGTTATTATTTTCGAGCTTTCCACCCTAAACTCTGCCGTAATACGCTTAAAATACAACTCTGTTGCAAGAGCTTCTAGGTCTGGGGATACGACAAAATCTGCGGTTTTGGGGAGCAATTCGATTGATATTTTACTCTTTACATTCACTGTATAAAACAGATTGAATTTCGCCTCCGCATCATCCGGAAGCTTAAAAGAGTATTGGGGTATGCCGGATAAGGCGATCTTCATTTGTTTACCTTCCTTCTCCAGTCTGCTTATTGCTGCTATTGTGTTCAACCGCCATCGTCCTTTCATTTAGAAAGTCCTACTTCATTCCCACAAAATGAATCATTCCACGCGCTGGATAAAAACCCTTTTTTTCAAACCTGCAAATTCATGATTCTAAGCGAATAAGCATGGTGCAACGTCCTCCTATATTATCGGCTAGCTGAACATCACAGAGCAACGAATATCGAGGTTT
>NZ_JAHCMB010000179.1 GCF_019904155.1 Paenibacillus sinensis | reverse complement strand
GTGGACTCCATCAGTTCTGAAGTAGGAACGTTAAAAAAAGGACTTGATTTGTTGATGCTATTAATCAACCGGCCAAATCTCACTGTACAGGAGATAATGGTTGCTCTTGAATTCAACAAGAGCACTACATATCGATTGGTCAGCACATTGGAACTAAATCACTTTATCGATCGCAATGATAATAACCGTTATCAAATTTCGGATAAATTCGTGCATTCGCTGATGTCGCAGAGTGTTCGTCAGTCATTCGATTTGAATTGGCTCTCTGTTCCGCCCATGATGAAGCTAAGCAAGCTAACGAACGAATCGATCGATGTCTCCGTCTTGAGAGGAACGGAAGTAGTGATTTCGCAAGTCGTAAGCGGACTTTATTCGACACGGACCCATCAGGAAGTGGGATATGTAAATTCAGTTCACTACACCGCAGGCGGGAAATGCATACTTGCTTTCCAAGAAGAAGAAACGTTGCAGCGCTTGGTGAATGCAATTAAGTTCGAGAAGAAGACAGACAATACGATCGTTGATCCCGCCACTTTCATAGAACAGCTGCATCAAATCAGGGAGAACGGGTACTCGCTGGACAATGAGGAGTCGGAAGTCGGGGTGCGGTGCATTGCGGCACCTATATTTAGAAATGGCAGAGCGTTTGCGGCTGTTTCATTATCCGGCCCTTCTACCCGTGTCACAACAGAAAAGGATCATTTCCATATCCCGGCCGTCCGGCAATGTGCGGATGAGATAACCCAAATCTTGACTACGCCAGAGTTGTTGATGAATTGAATGCAAGGATAATAAGCTTCGCCGGGCACCTGGCATGCCAAAGACGGCCTGACTCATGATTCAATGAGTCAGGCCGTCTTCGGCAGAAATTTCACTTCGCAAAAATAATCCGGATGAGCCTCAGTGGTGACAACTCCTTGGGGCGTTATGACCCTGGCGTTAGCTTCGGGAAAATAATATTATCAAACGGGGTTTCGGAAGATTCCCCTTTGATTTCATTTCTGTGTTTGGAGGATTTCATGAGCTCGGAGACCGTCACAAAGCGAAATCCCTCTTGCTGCAGCTTGGGCAAAATAATTTTCAAGGCCTGAACGGTCTGGGATTGGCCATATACATGATCATGAAATAATACAATATCTCCGTTCCTGGCGTTTCGTATGACCTTATTCGCAATCTTGTATACGCCGGGACGGCTCCAATCTCTTGTGTCTTGATGCCAGGACCACAGGACAAGCTTTTCCCCCTGCCCGGTCGAGATTTTTACCAAATCATCATCATAAAAGCCTCCCGGAGGCCGAAACAATCCGCTCCGCTTGCCTGTAATATTCAGGATCTCTTCTTCTGTCCGCTCCAGTTCCTTTACCACAAGGTTCCCGTTAACCGGCCGTTTGAAATACACATGATGATACGTATGATTGGCCAGCTCATGCCCTTCCTCCACCACTTTTCGGGCAACCTCAGGATAGGCATGAAGACGCTCTCCAATGGCGAAAAAAGTGCTTTTGGCATGATACTGCTTCAATAGATTGAGAATTTGTTCCGTCTCCACCGGGTCCGGGCCATCATCAAAGGTTAACGCAATAACCTTTTGATCGGTATGTACTTCCCACAGCACGGATCCATTCTTCTCATATAGCTCACGGCTTGCGGGAATCACATCGTTTCCCCATGCTGTACCCTGATCGCGCAGCAAAAGAAAAATGGTGGTTAACATGATCATCCAAAATGATTTTTTCATTTGACCCCGATTCCTTTCTGATCCCTTTCAAGCTCTATGAGAGATACTTTCTCCATTAAAGGCGTTTTTTAGTGAAGAAATATATCCCAGAATCAGGGTCTGCCAATAACGGCCAGTACCGGGCCGGCAACCGATTCATCCAACCCACCGGACATGAAGCCAAGCAAGTTTCTATTAAAGCTGCTTTAATTTATGCCTTGTACCCTCATCTATGGGCATTTGAATGGTGATATTGGCTCCCTCAATTTCTGCTGATCGAAATGAAATATAACTGAGGTATAAGTTTCCCGCTACAGGGTGATGCAACAGTTTTTGACCCTCTGGCGTTCCCATAATGCCTTGGTTATTCCACCATTTATTAAATAAAGGATTATTTTCATTTAATTCATTTATGATCTCATTTATTTCATGATCGTTCTCATAATAGTTGTAATTGGCTCTCAATTGTTCAACACGTAATTTGGAGTGTCCTTCCCAATCATGCAGCAGCTCCTTGAGATAAGGATCATTGAACGCTCTCCAAACGGAATTTCTTTCTTTCGCATTCATTTTTTGATAATTGCCATATACCTTTAGCGCAGTTTCATTCCATCCAATGACCGATAATTTGTTATCCGTCACATAAGCGATATTAGGATTTTGACTATCCAGGAATTTCTGCAAGGTGTCCGAAATCGCAACGGAAGCTGCGTCTTCCACAGGCAATTTTTTGTCAGACAAATTAAATAAATATCTTCTTTCTTCGTTATTCAATTGAAAAACCCGACTCAAAGAGAGCAGCACGTCTATGGATGGGTTCACATTCTGTCCCTGTTCAATGCGCACATACCAGTCAATGCTGACTCCGGCCAAGTCCGCAACTTCTTCTCTCTTCAGCCCTTCCACTCTTCTTTTTTTATCGCATTTGAGTCCGAATTGTTCGGGTCTCAGTGTGGATCTTTTCTTTTTTAAAAATAACCCAAGCTCCTTGCTTTTCGATATCATGACAACCTCTCCCATTTCGGTTCTGCTGAACATAGGCATTATTAATCATATGATAACCTGGCTTCTATTTAAAATGATTTCATCATTATACACTATCTTCATAACTCATAGAGAGGAAGATGTGAACATGACCAGTGATCTGAGATCCCGGAATT
>NZ_JAHCMB010000044.1 GCF_019904155.1 Paenibacillus sinensis | reverse complement strand
ACATCGTAGATCGGCGTAGGCGTCGGTGAGGCTGACGGGCTTGGTGTCGGTGTGGGCGTCGGTGTCGCTGAGGCCGTAACCGTTGATGTCGGCGTGGCCGCCGGTAGGCTGCCGTACTGGGTAGGCGTTGTGCCCGTATAGTTGTAATACAGATACGCCCCGCCGTTACTGTCGTCATGAACATAGGTCTGACTCATCTTGGCATAGGTTTCTCCACTTGATGCCTTGTCCAGGACAAGGCTAAAATGCTCCACCTGATCGAGATACATAAAAAACTCGCCAGTATACAAATGCTCTGCCCCATCCGGAGTGATGACATAAACTTTGTCTCCAGATCCTAATCCCTGCGTACTGACAGATAACTGATAGATTTGCGCGTTATGCTCTGATGTGTCACCGTAAATTACGGTGCTGCCGTACTTGTCCTTAAAGTAGGTTCGGCCTGGCTGATTGGTATGGGCATAGTAGTAATTGTCCAGGTTGACCGTGATAATTCCGGACGCCTGAACCTCTGACAGCGGCAGTAGCAGCCAGATCAGTACGAGCATAATGATCGCTTGCGGAGATCGTTTCATACACCCCTCCCTTTAAAAATAGCCCTGACGTAGTGTCAGGGCTATTGCGTGTTAGGGCCGGGGTTTACTTAGTGCCTGCCGCACGTTTGCCTTTACCTACGACCCAAAAGATGATCCCGATAATGATCAAAGCGAGCGGTATACCGACGCCAAGAAGCGTCCATGGTCCAAAAATATTCATAAACCCCGTCGCGGTCGTGAGGCCGTCCGCTACCGTAAAGGGGAGCGTTACTCCCGTAAAGTCAACCGAAACTGCTGCTGTTGGCATGGATATATACCTCCTAATATTTGTTTTTATAGAGTGGGTTGCCCCTTGCTCACTTAGTAGTAATCAAACTCGTCATCGTCGTCATCCTGCTGCTTGTCCTTTGCCATGGCCGGTATGCCCACGATCAATACGGCCAGCATGCCCGCCGTGATCAGAGCGACAATGATCATAACCGGCTTTTGGACGTAGGCCAAAAAATATCTGACGTAGGCCCACATTTCGGCCAGCCGTTCATCGGTAAAAAAGGTCGTCGGGAAATTACTTGTTGGACTGCTTGCGGCGCCCATCATGATGCTCTAGCTGCCCTTACAGCGTAAATGATTACACCGATCAGCAAGCCAACGGCCATGATTACGGTCGGTATCATAACAAATGGCGATACGGTAGCCATAAAGTTACGGAACATTTGCCAGAAGAACGCCCAGTCGAAAACGTCGCTGACGTTCAGATTTCCCGCCACCCTTCCTTCGCCTTTTTATCCTCGATGTAGATCCAGACCGAAAATATCGTATGGAGCACGCCGAGAGCGAACGTAAAGCTACAAAGCAAAATTAGCAAGTCGGGATTCCCCAGGAGCCAGATCAGCGCCGATCCAATTAAGGTTTCGATGCTTCCACCACCTTAACCAGGAAGCGTACTAGCATGCCTAATACGACGGGTACCGTAATCGCCAGACCAATAACGCCCGCCGTTGCCTGGGGGCTATAGCTTGACAGGGTTATCATCCGATCATCTCCTCCACGCCATATTGAGCAGCCACTTAAGTACGTGAAACGCCAGCAGTAGGAAAATGGATACGGCAACGAGCGCTTCACCGAGCGTAATCTGATTTAAAAAATAAATCGTGTCTCCATTACGCATCGGGATCTGGATCGCGGTGATCGTGTTCATGCGCTCCGCTTCGGTTGTGTAGTACGTCATTTCGCTTACCGTTGACATTTCAACCTCCTGGCAAAGAAAAAAGGCGCAGCCATAAGCTGCACCCTAAATCCCTGCTTCACATACGTAAATGTGAATTTAATCACACATAGACAGAATTTAGCAACGTCCGTCAGACCTATTGCAACGGTTGCCGCAAAAAGTGTACCATGTGTGAGGGGATGAGCGGTGCTACGCTCTGACCCATGGCCCTGCAAGGTGTTACAGCACCGAGCGGGGCTTTTTCATTTTCTGCTTTGTTACCCTAAGGATAGCAAAATCATCCTCATTTTGTCACCGTGCAGTGTTTTATAGTATTAAAACGTAACACGGTTAATCAAAAATCCTTTAATTTTATTGCTCAATCCTTCGGACAACATCGGGAACACAAGTTCTATACAGAACCTGTGCGCGTATGTAATTATAAAAAAAAA
>NZ_JAHCMB010000164.1 GCF_019904155.1 Paenibacillus sinensis | reverse complement strand
TTAGATCCGTATGATCCGAATAAGTATGATATAAATTCAAGAAGGAGACCAACGATGAAGAGCATTAAGCCAGGTAGAGGACCATCGGCAATGGGGGCAATTGGAAGTGTTGGGGGTGGGCTGTTGGGAATGAACTGAGGAATTAAGCCACTCCCTTCACAATGCGGAAATCCTAAATCTACCCAAATGGAGGCCAACATGAATATAACTACAATTAATAGAAACGGAATAGATATAGCAGCAGTCAGCAGCGACGAATTACTGATTACGGATGTCCAATCTGCCTTGGATCTGATGGCAACGGTAAGATATGAAGCAGGAACTAGTCGAATTGTGATGAACAAGTCGGCAATCAGTGAAGACTTTTTTGATCTAAAGACACGGCTTGCCGGGGAGATCCTTCAGAAGTTCATTAATTATGAAACCAAGCTGGCGATTTACGGGGATTTCTCGGGCTATTCAAGCAAGAGCCTGAAGGATTTTATATATGAGAGTAACAATGGCAAGGATATCTTCTTCGTAAATGATGAGGAACAGGCTGTTGAGAAGTTAAGTGCGGTTTGAGAGGCTAGAAGGAGAACAATCATGAAGGTACTGGAAACTGAGCGGTTGATCATCAGGCAGTATACCACAGGGGATTTCGATGTAATCTATGGCATATTGTCTGATCCCGTAACCATGAGCTTTTGGCCGAAGCCGTTTGATAAAGAGCAGGTAACCCATTGGATTGAGAGAAATATGCGAAGCTATCAGGAAAATGGGTTTGGACGCTGGTTAATCGTTCTAAAGGAACGTGATGTGATCATTGGCGACTGCGGAATCATGAAGTCCGAAATCAATAGCAAGCTTGAAAATGATTTGGGCTACATCATAGACCAACACTATTGGAAGCAGGGGTATGGAACGGAAGCGGCACGGGCCTGCATGCATTATGCATTTGATGGGCTTCAACTGGATTCGATCTGCATTAATATGCCCGTTGATCATGTCTCTTCTAGAAGAGTAGCCGAGCTCATCGGAATGAAATTGGAGACTGAGTTCAACAACTCCCGAAATCGTAATATACGTACCTATCTTTTTCGAAAAGACAGAAAATCAAGTTGAAAGGAAGCTAAAAATGGAAGTGAAAATTGATCGAATTCATGATATGGAATTGGATAGTTTTTTAGATATTCTAAGAAGCATTGCGAACTGGCTTGTTTCCAATGGCAACGATATGTGGAGTTTGGAAGGGTTACAGCGTGAAGCCTTTCTTGAGGCTAACCCTGGAGCTGAATTGTATATCTGCAGGAACGGCAGTGATCCGATCGGTGCGTTCATGCTTAAGGATGAAAACCGGTTCTGGTGGCCGGAGATCGATGGAGATGACACTTTTTTTCTGAAGAAATTCGGTATTTCGGAGGGATATCGAGGTACTGGAGCATCAGCAAGGGTCATGGATCAGATTAAGGCCCTGGCTAAAGAAAGAAACAAGAAGTTTATCAGAATTGAGTTCTATGGCGACCGGGCGTATTTAAGAAGATTTTACGAGGCAAATGGGTTTGAATTCGTGAGACAGCGGGTCATGCCCGATGGGATTGAAATCTTGTTATACGAATATCGGATTGTTTTGAGAGTGAGCCCGCAGATGGGGTTATGACTCGATGATCTATGACAGCACACTTTGTGTAAGTTGGCGAGAAGTAAGTCATTGGATGGGTAACGAACAAAGATACGGAATTGCTGAATGAGGTTATGTAGTGACAGGGGGATTTATGAAAAGTAGATTAACGATAACGATGTTTCTGTTTTCCCTAGTTATAGCGGTGATCATAATTGTTCACTTGATTTTCTATTTGATTGCCCGACTGCAAGCCGGATATTACATAGATCATAAGTATCAAGAAATGAATATGAAAATCGGTTGGCCCAGCCAGACTATTATCAACAATATAGTTGATGGT
>NZ_JAHCMB010000039.1 GCF_019904155.1 Paenibacillus sinensis | reverse complement strand
CGTGATGAACAACCGAAAGGAGGCCCCTTGGACGAAATATGGACACCAGGAAGAACATTAAGGCCACTTCGTCGGTCAAGGCCGATTTGAACGCCATCCAGAAGGATTTGGGCATCAAAACCGAGAGCCAGGCTATCGCCTACCTCACGGCCATGTATCGGGCGATGAAGGAACGGAAAATTAGCCTTGCCGATCATCAGGAGTTTTTGAAGGCATCGGAGGAAGCAAACAGACAGGCATCACTATAACGTATACGACATCCAGGGAACTGCGCGACCGGCCGACGCCGATCCGCGCCGGGCTCGTATACGAATTAGCCAAGCGCCGGCAAAGAATCGCATACATAAACGAGCTGCAGCTGGCGAGATCCGGAAGGAGAATGTATACATGGGATATGGAATGCCGAAGGATGCGGCGGAAACGACAATCCGCGTACCTCACGTTTTAAAGGATGATTTGAACGCTCTGAAGGATAAATTGTACGCTAGTACGCCGCATGAGGCCGTTCGGCGGCTGATTGAGTACAGGGAGAAGGCCGAATCTGAAAAGATGAAGGCTAAGGCCTACCAGGACGCGAACATGCTGGACGTTGGCCAGGATGCGAAAGTGATCTTTCAGCAGCTTAAGGACGAGCTTGGGTTGCGGACGGACGGCGCGGTGATCGGATTTCTGGCAAATTGTTACTGGGGACAGCTGCAAATCCCTGTATCGGCCTTTGAGGTGTACAAGCAGCTGCGGAAGGACGGAAAATGACGGATTTCTGCTGATTTTTCGGTAAATGGCCTGACGGCCGCCGAGCCCTCCGGGGCTCTTTTTTTATCGATGTAACGTAATGTAGTAATGTAATTTGTAATGTAGTAATGTAATGTAAAATGTAATTGTAATATTTTGTGTAATGGTGTATAATGGAAATATCAAAAGGAGGAATGGAACATGGCAGCATTGACGAAAGAGGAGATTTTTGCGGCGGCGGACGCCATCGCGAGGGAGGGGCGGCAACCGCGTGTTGCGGATGTACATAAGGCGCTAGGGCGCGGCAGCTACACGACGATAACGGACGCCATGCGCGATTGGCGCGAGGTCAACAAGCCGGCGGCGTCCACGGCCCCGGAGTCAGCGCCGGAAGCCATCAGCGGCCGCCTGACGGCGCTGGGTGATGAGTTGTGGGCGCTGGCTCGTCAGACGGCTCAGGCCGAGTTGCAAAAAGAGCGGGAGGCGCTGGA
>NZ_JAHCMB010000137.1 GCF_019904155.1 Paenibacillus sinensis | reverse complement strand
AAAAAAAAAGGGAATCTTGTCCATTACTCTTCTGTTATTTTTTTACCGAACTTCTCGTTCAATACAGCCTCTATTACGTGTTTAGGATTACCTTGCTTTTCAATTTCAGTTAAAATTTTTTGCTTTAAATTAACGCATATCGTTTTTACCACTTCTTCCGGGTCCTTCCTTTTGCCACCCAAACCTAACTCCCCATTTCACACATTTATCCTCCTTTTGTTTTTTTCTTTCCAGCATACAGCAAAAAGAGCCGCCGAAGAAAGGCCGCTCTCTATAGCACCGTGCAGCGTAGTATAGAGATATTATCTCTAATATTCCCCACGCCCCCGGTCACTTTATATAATCCTCGGGGTCTTGCTTCCGTTTCCAGGCAGCTTCCGGATCGGGGCCGTCCGTAGCCTCTTTGATCCAAAATTTCCACCATTTCCGAGCCTTAGCTGCGGCAATCTCCCTACGGGCTTGCTGTATCTCCCGCAGTACGGCCGTTATATTGGCGTTTTGGTCCTCCATTCGCTCATGCAGCTTGTCCATCTGTGCCGCTTGCTGCTGATTCTGTTCGGCCAGGGTCCGGACAATCTCCAACATTTCACTATATCGCTTTTCATACTGCACCAATTCGCCTGAATCTGGAGATATCACAGCTGGCGCTACAATTTCGTGCGCTTCTGAATACTTTGATGCGACTACCTTTGCAGCCAATTGTACCGTCATTCCCGGAGAATCGCATAGCGTTTTCATATGCCTTAGCACCGTAGCGTCTTGTTCCGTATACTGCCGGTGTCCACCTTCGCTTTTAAAAACGCTATATCCTGCCTTTTCCAACTCCCCGACATACTTCCGTACTGTAACCTCTTTTATCCCTAAAATCTGGCTTATATCTTGGCTTTTAAGCATTTTCATCACCTACAATATCGGATTAGACCCCTAGCCATATCCGCTATGGTTAGCTCGTCTTCATCTCCTAATTCTAGGTTGATCCATACCCCGGCGTCAATGTAGTCGGCAAAGCAGCCGCGCAGCGCTTCCGGAGTAGCTGGCTCCTGGTTGTATCCAGCAACGTCCAGAGCGCGACGGATCAGCGCTGTTTGATCCTGCATCACCGCTACCTCCACCCATCCAATCGCCGGTGCCAGGCTCTCCAGGCATTCAGCGCGGCCACATAATCATGATCCGATTCGAAAA
>NZ_JAHCMB010000206.1 GCF_019904155.1 Paenibacillus sinensis | reverse complement strand
CTGCAGGAGCTGCCAGGCTTCGAAAATGTATACGAAAGGGAGTTTGTCAGATGGAGGGAGTATTCGGCTACTTTGTAGCCATTGGGTCCGGATTGGCGACCGGGGTCGCCCTGGTGTTTGTTCCGGCGGCATGGCTGTACAACAAAATCCTGCGGAAAGGTGGCAAAACCGATGCTAGGACTAGCAAAGCAAGAACCGTATGAGCCGCAAGATACGCTAATGATTTACAAGGACGAGGACGGAACGGCCGACGTTGCGACCGTGATCGACGTTAACGATGAACGGCTGTACGCCGAGAACGCCATAACCTCCTATACAATCCCGGTCGGCCAGTATAAGACCTATACCGGACGTAAGGGCCGCATATTTGTGGTAGGCGCTCCCCTGGATGCTGTATCGGACTATCAGCGGATCGCAGCGCTCGAGCGCAGCACGGTATTGCGGCAGATCACTCATTACCAGGGAGATCCGCCGGAACCGGTCCGCAAGCCTATCGGACGGTACATCCTGATTGGTCTGGCTGTCATGGTGTTCTTGATCATCCTTAAGGCGGTGTAGGCATGGGATCTAACGCAGCAGCCTACAACAACGCCGACACCATCCAAAAAGTAATCAATGACGACCTGTTCCCGTCCGTCGCCAGCGTATCGGACGTCAAGCAGGTCCTGGAGTTTATGACCGACTATGCTGCTCCATTGTCGGAGGAGCAAATCCGGGCGATCCTGCTCCTGGAGCATCTAGGCGCTAACGAGCGGTTGCATGGCAAGGTCAATCCGTACTCCTGGATCATCAAAGACATAACCGGCAAGCACAAGCGGGCCGTAAGCCGCACGGAAACGTTCTTACGCACAATCGAAGAACTGATCCCCAAGCCGCCTAAGCCGATCATATTTGCTGACGGGCGACCAATGAAAGGCAGGGGGTAGCGCATGCCGCATACCATCGTCATTACGGGTAACCTTGGGGCGGGAAAAACGACCATGGCCAGCATGATGGCCTGGCTGTATAAGATCAAGGTTGAACAGCTTGGCGGGTCGATTGAGTTGTTCGCGAATTACGATCTGGACGGAGCAGAGCGCTTGGCCGTCGCGGAGGATTGGTTTAGAGTTGCGGCAGCTCACGGCAGCGTGTGTGTGTGGGACGAGGCCCACCGCAATTTTAACAGCCGTACATCCCTC
>NZ_JAHCMB010000088.1 GCF_019904155.1 Paenibacillus sinensis | reverse complement strand
TATCGGAGAATATTTAGAATTGGTCAATGAAGAAATTGAAGCATGACTAACCCTCTGCACTTACTTCTGCCGATCCGCTAAAAGCTCGCTGACAAAAAGCAAAAGCCCGGATTCGAGCTCCGGACTTTCGATTGATCTACATTTGTAATTAAGCCATCTGGTGGCGGCTCGCCCCATTCGGCAATCGTCGCGGCTTGCTCCCTACGTTCTTTATCATATGAGGTTTGCATAAATTATATTGGGCGCCTAAATTCATATTGAAAGGAAGAGGTGACAGTGGAAGTCGAACTTTACGTCAATGTAATGGGTATCACCATCCTGCACATTCGCTTTGTTCGTCGGTAGTATGGTGTTTTAACCATACTTATTACCACTAGCCCAGGAGAGGATTAGGGCTTCTCTTGGGCTTTCCTCTCCCCAATAAAATAAATATACATATGTGGGCCAAAAAATACCTACGTATTAATTATTTTTACTTTATAAAGATTTTGTCGACTCCGTTAAGTTGAGTTGGTTCCTGGTTTGGGGAAGGCTACTACACACTCACACGCTTGTTGTACATCCCCTGCCACTCCAAGAAAATCTTCGCCTCCTTTTGACATCACACTTCGACATCCAGGGATATTTTTCCTTTTTTTAAGGAGGTTTCCTTGGCTCTATTCAACCACTTGTGTTTACTTAGGTGACACTCCTCCACCACGAATAATACGTGTTTGGAATTTTTCTGTGTTGAATTGATTGCAGGAGTCATCCAGTCTGACTTTTATGAAGTGCTTTGAGCAAATGCGATTACCATTGTAATAATGACAGTACTTGCAGCTCTTACGAACGCTTTTGGACTTAATTATTCCGAGTGCCTTCTTCATAAGTACTTGAGAATCTATCTTCAACACCCCCTGAATTTAACAATACCACATTCAGGAGGATTTTCCCTGCTGGCACTTGCCAAAAACTGTGCTGATCCTTCCAATCGGCCTTAATACATTCCTTACACTTCGACGGCTGCTAGGGCGGATCTAGTTAAAAAAATTGAATCAAACTTATTTGATCAGCTTAACCTTCTTTGATTCTCTCTTTTTCACTACCTTTATCGATATTTATTTCGGTTAAGGAAAGCGCTAATTTCGCCCACGTCTGTTCCCT
>NZ_JAHCMB010000150.1 GCF_019904155.1 Paenibacillus sinensis | reverse complement strand
CGCGTAACAATGAGCCGGCTCTATTTCCAGGATTTTTTCTGCCCACTCAATAGCTTGTTCATAGTCTTTAAGTTTGAAGTAAGAATGAGCAATATCATTCATAATCTCAGTATCATTTTTCAAAAATCCATGTGCCTCAAGATAGTATTTCAGCGCCTTCTTGTATTCCCCCTTTGCATTATAAATAACTCCTATATTGTTGATCGCATCTGTGTTATCGGCATCTAATAAATAGGCCAGCTTAGTCTCCTTCAAAGCCTTATCGTATTCCTGCAATCTAAAATAACACAATCCTAAATTCAAATGGGTCTCCGCTTGCTTGTTGTCTGTGGATAATGATTTCTTGTAATACTTCGTGGCTTTCAAGTAGTCTTCCGTCTGAAAATAATAGACACCTAAATAGTAATACGCATCCTCACTGTCAGGATCAATTTCTATGGCAGTTTGAAAATATTGCAGCGCCTCCTCCATTCTCCCAAGCTTCAAGTTCACTCTCCCTAAATTAAAGTGGGGTCTTTCCCAAAATGGATTCCCAGAGACTAACTTCTGCAATAGTTGTTCTGCCTTACCCAGATCACCCAAGTTCAAATAACAGCATGCGATATAGTTGATGCAATCAACAGAACAACTCATTTCGAGTGCTTTTTCAAAACATTCAAGGGCAGTCTGGAAGTCTCTTTCTACATAGCTTTTTTCAGCACGTTCAAATATCTCATTATAGGCATCCACTGCAATCGTCCCTCTCAATGTTCGCCTGTGGTTCAAGAGTAGATGCTCAAAGCGGATACTACTTTTTTTCAAAAGAATTAGTAATTGGTTTCGCGATATCCCAACTGAGCAACTTAATGTTATACAGTTTCAATAAATCATCTGCATTAACGATCCCACTGGTAGTACTCCTTCCATCAGCTTCAATAAAGGCCGCATTAGGGAACGCTTGATTAAATGTTTCATACTCGGCTAGATCATCCATGTAATAACTAGCACTACCAGGAGGATAATAGATCTCTTTATTGTTACTCACTTTTAATAAGGTTATTTGTTCATTTCCACTAGCCAATCTTTGTTCCCACTTTCTAAACTTACCTCGACCTTCATCTGTCCCTACTCCCTTAT
>NZ_JAHCMB010000204.1 GCF_019904155.1 Paenibacillus sinensis | reverse complement strand
AGCTTTTTTCGTATACACTCAAAAAATGGCCATTTTTTTCGTATGCAATCTCCGGAGCGATCGGCGTTGGCCAGAGCTGCAGTTCCCTGGATGTCGTATACATCACCACCACTTCGCGCCGTCTTTAAAGGCGTAGTACATTCTCATGATCACCTTGACCAGGAGCAGGATCGACAGCACCACAATCGAGGCAAACAGTGAGTCAAGCACCGACCGCATAGGCCCCGGAAGATAGTTAAACAGCCCAAGATAGTTATTTATGTTAATGCCGTGACCGGCAACCAAACTAGCATGATTTAGATAGCTGCGGGCAAGCTGGATAAACGTAAGCGGCGGGGAAAAGATCGAATCAATGGCATTCCGCAGGGCTTGCGGCAGGAAGTAATCGTACATGCTACGACTTCATGAGATAAGCCTTTTTGGTGTTTCGTACCCAGTCATTACGCTCTTTGATCCGCCCCGTTTTGGTCAGGTAATCATACATTTCTCTGTCTAGCTTCAGTCTTTCTTCATCCGTAAAAGCGCCCCGTCCTCTTGTTCGCTTGTGGTATCCCTGCGCGTCGTATTTACTACCCCGAACGCCGGAGCCGGAGGATCGAGACGATCTTTGATTCCCCGCTTTACTCCTACCGGCAGATGTAGACGCCGACTTCTTGCTCTTATCCATCAGATGGAACAACATCCAGCAAATAATCAAACCCAAGATGATACCGATTGATAGCAGCACCCAATCTCTGTATATGGTAAGAAAGTCGAAAGCGACAATGAGCGAATCATTGACGCTAAAGGGTATCTTCACCCCGGAAAAATCCATCTAATCCCCTCCGTTCCGAATGCTCCCGATAATCCGGATCGCGGCATAAGCCGTTGAGATCCAGATGCAAAAGAGCAGGATATATGCGATCTTGTCCAATTGATAAGGACCCAAGCTGTCGATGACGTTATGAAAGATCGGCGTCCACTGTCCATTACTTGGAGTAGACGGCGTGTATGTAAACCCGGCCAGCGTAGCAAAAATGCCTTTTATAAATGCCATCAGCAGCTTGCCCAGAGACAGAAACAAGGCGATTAACGATATAGCCAGGGC
>NZ_JAHCMB010000041.1 GCF_019904155.1 Paenibacillus sinensis | reverse complement strand
GAGAAAGACCAGAAACAAAGATCGCAATCGCCAAAACAATTCCCAGTTGCCGCAACATCGACAACACACTTTGAGAGGCAGTAAGTATTTCTCCCTCAAAAGAGGATGCGCCCATTTCAGTCATAGGACCGGTAATTAGCCCATAGCCCACTCCCAGCATTGCACTGATCATGAGCACATTGATCATTGTTGAATCAAGACTCAACTGTCTTAAAAAGATATACGATGCAGCCATTACAATAAAGCCAGTAATGACCATAAAGCAAACTCCTAGTTTACGCGTAATTATTGAAGAGAGCGGGGCAAAAATAAATATCATACCCGAGATAGGCGTTACCATCAGTGCCGCCGTCAATTCTGTCTTCCCTTGCATTCGTGTGAGAAAAGTCGGTAGTAATACAGTTACACCTATTAAAAAAATATTGGACAAGACCGTGGTTAGGGCTGCGCTCGTAAAAATACGGTTTTTAAACAATTGCAGCTTTATCATTGGATTCTGTACTTTCTTCTCCACGATCAGAAATATTGCTAGAGAGATGAAACTAACAACATAACACAACCATGCTTCAAAAGAGTTCCAGCCCCATGACTCGCCCTTTACTAAGACAAGCGTCAATAAAAAAATGCAAATACAGGAAAACAATACTCCAAGAAAATCAATCTTAACTTTTATTTTCTGTTCAACACGCAAATTAAGCCATCGGAAGCATAAGAATACACCAATCACACATAAAGGTACGTTGACCCAGAAAACCCAAGTCCAATTCAGAAATTGAGTGATAACCCCACCAATTGTTGGACCAATCGCAGCTGAGAATCCTTGAGTCACTCCTAACATCCCTAATGCAATGGCTCGTTTCTCCATAGAAACAGCCGAGACACCTATAATCATACTTGTCGGAAACAAAATGGCTGCCCCGATACTTTGAATAAAACGGAACAAGATGAGACTTTCTCCCGAAGTTGCAAAAGCGCAAAGTGCCGAGCCTATTCCAAATACAATTAGTCCAAGAACATAAAATTTACCCTTACCAAAAATTTCAGCTAAACGGCCAAGCGGAATTGAAA
>NZ_JAHCMB010000060.1 GCF_019904155.1 Paenibacillus sinensis | reverse complement strand
CGCGAAACATTAATCACAAAAGAGCGCTTTTTCACCATAGGATACTCCTATTTTTCTTACTTCCTCAAAGCATTAATCTCTTGTTCCGATAATCCAGTGGCCTTTGCGATAGTCGCTATATCCAAATTCATTTCAAGCATATTTTTAGCTACTCTTTTGATTCCAGCCAACTCTGCACTTTCCAGCATAGAGGCTTCATCATGCAGATACTTCTGCCTGGCCTCGTACAGCCGTCTGGCATCCGAATCCTGACTTAGATATTGAAGAGTATCCATCGCCTTTTCCAAACCCGGCTCATTCATCTTCAGCACCTCCCAGTGTGATGTATCGGCACCTTTCAGAAACAACAACCAATTGATCAATCCGCCTTCAGACGAAACACTACGTTCATCCAGCTTCGGTAACTCCAGGAAGTGCACCTCAATGTCGTCAATCAAGGATATCCCTGTTCGGTCTTCCCGCAAATGAAATACATTATGATATTGTTTATTCTTCAAGAACGCATAGTTCAAAATGTTAATCGTTACGCATTTCTTTAGCTCTGGATACTTGTCTCCCTCACTCAGTTGACTCGCATATCGTTTGCTCCAATAGAATAGCGTTCGTTTCTCGATGTCGTACTTATTAAACAGTTGCATCTCTATATCAATCAGTTTCCCTTCCGAGGTCTTAGCGTAAACATCAAAGATGGATTGTTTGTCGAGTGGATCATCTTTATCCGTGTAGGGATTCATCAGAATAATCTCGGTCAGCGGCGGCTCGCCAGCTTCGGTGAAAATGCGGTTAAGAAAAGCCAACAGCACATCCTTGTTGTTCTCGCTGCCAAATATCCGTTTGAATACAAAATCAACACGCGGGTCCAGCAAATCCATCGGCATCAGCTCCATTCGTTATTATTATACCATCTTTCAAGGGCACTAGGCCTTGAAGGAAAATAACTAAAACGAAAAAAGACACCAGTCAAGGTGTCTTCTACTTTACTCCATATGGAGCCGAGGGGAGTCGAACTGTTGTCCCTAACATTTTAACCTGTCTCTTTTTAT
>NZ_JAHCMB010000157.1 GCF_019904155.1 Paenibacillus sinensis | reverse complement strand
AGGGGAAATTAGGGAAAACTCCGTTTTTAGAACTAACAACGACTTACTCGGCACTGGGTAGGTTCATTAAACCATATATAGGCACATGCAAGACGCAATAATAGAGCCACCTAATCTAGATGGCTCATCGAATCATTCCTTATAACCCCCCTCAATGGCTCTGAGGCTGCTTCTTTGTTGTTTCTTGTTTCCTCCGATTTAGTTCACGGTAAAGTGACCCCTTGCTTACACCTGTCATTTCTTCTATTTGTGTTACCGTAAACTCTCTGCTCTCGTGTAGCTTGATTGCTTTGTCTAACTTCTTCTTGTCAGTCATCGGACGACCGCCCTTGCGTCCACGCGCTCTAGCTGCTTCAAGTCCCGCTACAGTACGTTCCCGGATAATGTCACGTTCAAACTCCGCGAATACCGCCATCATGCCGAAAAGCGCCTTCCCTGTGGCAGTAGATGTGTCGATTTTATCGGATAGGCTTACGAACTCGACTCCGTTCTTATTCAACTGGAATAGAACGTCGAATAACTTTTGCGTCGATCTCGCCAATCGATCGAGCTTATAGACGATGAAAGTATCGCCTTCACGAAGATTGTCCAACGCTTTAGCAAGTTCCGGGCGATTGTCCTTGCCGCCGCTTGCCTTCTCAGTGTAAATCTTATCGAAGCCGTATGCCTTCAATGCATCTAATTGAAGATCAAGCGATTGGTCTGCGGTCGATACCCGCGCATATGCGATTTTCATTAATATCATCCCCCTCATATGTATCGTTTTGTCTATCGTACCATAAACATACCTTTTCGTTAATATGATTTTGGAACGGGTATCGTACCGATTTTTAAGCGAAACTGAGAAAGTTTCAGGCTGTTTTGGAATCGTTTCATAAACAATCGTTTTCGTACCGTCATATGCATAGAATTATATTTCCACGAAATAATTCCGCGCAAATAAAGACATATTATTATACGCCCTTTTCCCACCACTATTTGATTTTATTATCTTCTTGGACTTTCTTAGCTT
>NZ_JAHCMB010000134.1 GCF_019904155.1 Paenibacillus sinensis | reverse complement strand
GGTGGAAAAGGACGAGGTAACAACCGAATCCTATGTATTCAAAAACTTAACCCAAGGGCAGAGTTACAACATAAAAGTGACGGTCACCGACAGTAATCTACTCTCCACGGATTCGGACACCTACACTTTTAAAACCAAGAGTTGGCCAGATCCGGTAAAGATTAATTTCGCTGTTACGCCTAAGTGGGACACTGCCTACGTGACTTGGGATACTCCGTCTGGAGGGACGACTTACAACATCTACCGACAGGATGGAGTGTTGGTACGTAATAATCTCGGCGGTGGAGCAACAACCGTCCATGGACTGACTCCCGAAACCTCATATACCTACGTCATGACTTACGTGGATCTATTTGGCCGATCAATCACCAGTGACCCGGTGACCTTTGTTACCCTAGTAAAGCCACCAGATGTAGTGGAGCCGCCGTCCAAGCCTACGATTAAGGTTTTTACAACGGATTCCCGGGCCGTTATAAGTTGGGAATCTACCGGAGCAACAAGCTATGTCTTGTATCGTGATGGTGAGCAGCTAACGACATTAACAGCCGACCAAACACAATACGCAGACACCGATTTAAGCACAGGTAGGCTGTACACCTATGTCGTCGAAGCCGTTAACAATGTCGGGGCAACACAGTCCGATCCTCGTACTGTCAAGTTAAGCATATCTCCGGATATGTCGTCCGTAGATATGCCGCTGTCTGTGCCGGGAGCATTGGCAACGGCCACAAGTTTTTTGTCGCTGCTGGATGGATGGGTGCTATTCGCTGTAGCGGTCGGTCTTGTGCCGATCATCATCTTTGTACTGTATTGGGTAGTCAACAAATCTAAAAAGGCTCCGGCAGCAGGAGCGAGAAAGTGAGGTTTAAGCGATGGATGAATACTTTGGAGTAGGCCTTATTTTGAGACTAGCCACGGAACACATGCTGCTGATCTCTCCGGCCCTGCTGCTGATCTGCGGTCTGCTCTTTGCTGAGGGCATGACAGATACTTTGTTTAAAATCATTAAA
>NZ_JAHCMB010000100.1 GCF_019904155.1 Paenibacillus sinensis | reverse complement strand
TTCAGCGGGCAGCCATCGCAGTTTTGGCTTCGGTAATGACGTTTGCGGATTTCATAACCGCTCTCTAAGCCTTCCTTGCTTTCTCTGCAGAAATGCAGCGTTTGTCCGGCGGGGCACGTCCACCTATCCTCGGCTTCGTCGTACGTCCAGTTCTCCATCTTTCCGACATTCTCTTTCCAGGCTTTACTTTTCTCTTTATGGTAGCTGCCGTATTTCACCACAGCTTGAATCTCTTCCTTTTCCAGGTAGGCGTAGTTTTCTTCACTGCCGTAGCCTGCATCTGCAATGACCGTCGGTGGGAATTTCCCAAGCATCTGCCTTGCCTTTTCCATATGCGGCTGTAAGCAGCGAGTGTCTGTCGGTCTTTGATGGAGACTGTAGGCCAAAATAAACTGATTTTCGGTCCCAATCTGTACATTGTAGCCGGGTTTGAGTTGACCATTCCGCATGTGGTCTTCCTTCATCCGCATGAAAGTTGCATCCGGATCTGTCTTGCTGAAGCTATTCCGGTCGCCAAGTAGTGTTTGGTACTGTTCGTACTTCAGCAGCCTTGGCAGCAAATCCTTGCGAAGCTTCCGAACGGCTTTTTTCAGAGGCTTGTCTTTGGGTTTCTCCAATAGCTGGGCTTCAAGTTTCAGCGCTACTTGTTCTAGTTTCTCGCTGCTCACCTCGGAAGACTCGCCGAGTTCAGCAAGGTCTCTTCCCTGGTATTCGCGTTCTTCTTGGTTCTCTGCCGCTTCGATGTCAGCGAACAGAGCATGTACGTTCTCTTGCAGTTTGGCCTTGTGTTTGCTGACAGCTTTGCCCCATACAAAAGTGTAGCGATTAGCGTTCGCCTCGATTTTGGTTCCGTCCACAAAGTAATGCTCCAGAGAAACGTATTTTTCGTCAGCCAGAAACTGAAGCACGGCGGTAAATACCTTT
>NZ_JAHCMB010000015.1 GCF_019904155.1 Paenibacillus sinensis | reverse complement strand
GATGTAGAGAAAGTTGGTGTCCTTGTCGAACAAATTTTCTCTAGATTACACCAACCTACAACAAATGATTGACAAGTAATGTTAGCCTCAGCGAATACTGCCACATCTAATGATTGTCTATTTTACGCAACCCACACATGTGGAGTGCGTAGCCCGGATGGACTTTATCGGAAAAGGCTGAAAACCAAACCTTGTGTTGGTTTTCTTGCACCTTTTCACACTGCTCTTTTTCACACTGCCCTTTTCAAGCTGGAATATGCGCAGAGCGCTCGACCGCTATGGAAGAGCATGCCAGCTTGTTAAATCCAGCATTACCCGGGTCGTTGCTCAAGCTCTTATTCCAGCTTATCCGAGACTGGAGAGGCGCTTTGAGCGCGACTTTTTTTTCAATGCGAGAAGTCCATGCGGCTCTTGTGTTATAAATCTAGTCCCTTAAAAGCGGCAGGGAGGTAAAAATATGCTGAAAACGATATTAGTTGTAGACGACGATGAAGTAATCGTCAAACTCATCACAAAGAGTTTAAGGTACGAGCAATTTGCCATACTTTCAGCATATTCGGGGAAAGAGGCCCTATCTGTATTGGAAGAAAATCACATCGATTTCATCGTTCTTGATATAGTGATGCCTGATATGGATGGACTTGATGTCTGCAGAAGTATCCGAAATTCTTATAATGTTCCAATTCTGTTTTTAAGTGCGCGTGATAAGGACATTGATAAAATCGTCGGGCTCGAAATAGGAGCAGATGATTACATGACCAAACCTTTCAGTATTCAGGAGCTTGCTTCCAGGATAAAGGCTCACTTCAGAAAAGTGGACAGGCTGTTTAAAGAGTGGGATGAACTTAATCCCGGTAACGAAAAGGCGGATTCTCCACTCATTTTGAACGATAAGACGTTTGAAGCATTCCTGAA
>NZ_JAHCMB010000055.1 GCF_019904155.1 Paenibacillus sinensis | reverse complement strand
CTTTGACGGGGAATAACCGCAGCATAAGGAGTGAAAATAATGAACACTGATGTGAAAAAAAGAACAAGCGTCAATAGAATGTCCACAGTAGTCCTGTCTATTGGTCTCACTGCAACGGGGTCCATAGGCGTATTCCCCTTCCATTCCACGGCCATCCATGCAGCAGCAGATACAGCAGTGAAATCCTCAGAGATCCATGTAAACATTGAAGGTCGCCCCATAGCAATACCAGGAATAATATATAATAGTACGGATAAAATATTTCTGCCGCTTAAGAAGGTGGCGGAAGCTTTTGGTGCCACTGTTAAATACAATCCCGCCCATAATGCCGTTGTAGTAACCTTGAGTAAAACCACCGCAAGCTACATTTTTCGTAACGACAGTGTTCTAGTCAAGTTAAACGGCAGTAATTTGGGAGAACTCTATGATGCTAAAGTCTTGAACGGTGTTTCGTATGTGGCTATCAAGGCTTTGACAGAAATTTTCAACTACCGTCTCGTCTGGGACAAATCCAGTTCCATTATTAATATTTCAAATGTTGGAATTAATAATATAACGATCAGTGCTGCACAATTGACTTCAGAAATCGCAAATGACTCTGTTACTGTAAATATGGTGTACCCGCAGGTGTCTAACCTCACGAATGTCGATGCACAAGCTGCTATCAATGCTGCACTTAAGGAACAAGCGGAGAGCTTTCTGGCTTCAGCTGAGAGGAAAATCAAAACCAACGGTCTCCCTATTAAGAAAAACCGTTATTTCTTCTACACTGGCTACAAAGTCACTTATAATCGAAGCGGGGTAGTCAGTTTTCTGATGAGTGACTACGAATACTTAGATCATGAGCATAGGGAAAGTTCACAAGCGGGTCTCACCTTTTCCTTAAAGGATG
>NZ_JAHCMB010000102.1 GCF_019904155.1 Paenibacillus sinensis | reverse complement strand
GGACACGGCCAGCATTGAGCAAACCCTGCGGGACTTTGCGCTGCATCACGAGCGATCTTATAACCGGTCTGTCGGGTTTGTGGAGCGTATGGAGCAGCAGCGCAGCGGCATGCTGCACAAGGGAGGGCGTGATGTTTAAGTGGATTAAGAGCCATAAGAGCCTTACTGTAACTGTGATCTTGACTGCAATCGAGGCGGTATTTTGGGGGTGGGCGTTTCCTGGCGCATCATCAGGGGCAGCTAATCAGATCAAGCAGCGGATACTTGCAGATCCAGACATACATGCAGTAGTCTCCAGGATCGTGCACGACCTGGGGACTCAAGCGGGCAATCTCATAATGTCCTATGTACTGTTGCTGCTGTTGCCAATCGCGGGATATGCCTATATGGTGGTGATCGGTTGTTACCGTC
The DNA here is from genome assembly GCF_019904155.1 of Paenibacillus sinensis. Lineage (GTDB taxonomy): Bacteria > Bacillota > Bacilli > Paenibacillales > Paenibacillaceae > Paenibacillus_AQ > Paenibacillus_AQ sinensis. The sequence goes on along the minus strand of NZ_JAHCMB010000102.1, from coordinate 462 downwards.
TTTTTAAAATAATAAAGCAAGAGATTTACAAGAAAAAGGAAAACAAAGGTATAAACATGCAAAAAAACGAGAACGTAGGCTCTATATAGAACCTAAGATCGACATTTTTTGGACAATAACGCAAAAAGCCCTAGTCATAATCTAGTGAATCGTGGTAATATTTTCACATCGGAAATATAAAAGGCCACGTTTCACACGGCTAGGGTCTACCAAACCCTAAGCTGTTGCACCGATCTACGACATCGGCGAAACAGGCGCGCTAAAACATGGCTCTATGCCTTCATTGTACTGGATTTTTCAGCCGGAATCAATGATAAAACAGACATGTTACGGCCCTCCTGTATCCCTTTGTGGGATCGGGAGGGCCTTTTTGATTTTCTGGGCTTACATACAAGGCAGACACAACCAGGACAAGCCAAAAGGCTCTGCTCTCTCTTTTTTTAAAAGTAGAGGGTCGGGGGC
>NZ_JAHCMB010000005.1 GCF_019904155.1 Paenibacillus sinensis | reverse complement strand
CTCCATGACTCGTTCGCCCGCTCGTTTACTCGCCACAAAGATATTACAGTCGTCCGCGTAGCGTACGAAACGTAGGCCACGTCCGGTCAATTCCTTATCCAGATCATCCAGTAGAATGTTTGCCAAAAGCGGACTGAGCGGACCGCCTTGTGGCGTTCCTTCCCGGCTGCGCTCCAGCTTTCCGTCCACCATGACTCCGGCGTTCAGAAAAGCACGAATCAGGGTCAGCACTCTTTTGTCCGCCACTTTCCGCGCCACTCTTGCCATCAGCATGTCGTGATTGACCTGGTCAAAGAACTTTTCCAGATCGAGATCCACGACCCATCTCAGGCCACTTCGGATGTATCTTTGGGCTTGTTTGACGGCGTCATGCGCACTCTTTCCCGGCCGAAAGCCGTAGCTATACCAAGAAAAATGGGCGTCAAAGATCGGGTTCATCACTTGTAGAAGGGCTTGCTGGAGAAAACGGTCCATCACGGTCGGGATGCCTAGCAGCCGCACACCGCCTCCGGGTTTGGGGATTTCCACCCGTTTGACTGGCGCAGGTCTGTATGTTCCCGCCAGGAGTTTGGTTTTCACCGCTACCCAGTGCGTATTCAGGTAAGCTTGTAGATTCGCTACTGTTACACTGTCCACACCGGGTGCTCCTCCGTTTTGCACCACTCGCTTGTACGCGAGCCGAAGGTTATCTCCTTCGAGCATTCGTTCCAGCAAGTTGTTCTCTGCTTTGCGAGAGGAAGGGGCGACTTGTGCCGACGAAGAACTCGGCGCTCCAGCATACCCGGGCGGCTTCACCGCTTCTCTTTGCTGGCAGCTCTCTTGCGAGATATTCGGCTGTCTTTGCTCTTCATACGA
>NZ_JAHCMB010000095.1 GCF_019904155.1 Paenibacillus sinensis | reverse complement strand
TACAGCTCATGAGGAAAGAATGATTTTTATTATATTTAATCAAAGTGTCGCTGAGAAAGATCAAGATAAAGATTTGTTGGAAAAGCTGCTATCTGAAAAGGACTTTATTGTTAGCTGGGCATTGGAAGAACTTCGTGATCTTGTGAGGAGCGATTTCATATTCACCGAGGGTGAAGATGCGGTTCAGTTTAGAAAACAGTTGAGTGAGAACTCGGAGAGTATTGCTCAATTTTTGGGGGATCTGTGCGAAATAGACCCGAATAATAAGGGTCTCAAGGTACTTAGAAAGCATTTATATCCAGCGTATATGCAATATTGTAAAGATAATTGTCTTAAAAGCTGCAGCCAAGAAGAGTTGTTTAGAGAGGTTATGAGATTAGGCGTTGTTAAGGGTAAATTCCGTATGTTTGGTTCAAATGCCCTAAGGGGATTTCAAGGGATTAGGCTAAAAAATACTAATTCATGAAGAGAGTAGTAGTTAGTGTCTACATTGACAACATATTGGCTAAACCCTTACTGTCATTGGCCTTAAAAAGGCTTCTGCGTAGACAAAGTCGTCTACTCTTAGACAACTAGTGTCTACAAAATCGCTTAATCAACTTGTTGATTTCCATATTATCTATGTGGGAGGTTAAAAGATTGGCAGACAATACAGAAGCACAATTTTATACGATTTCCGATTTGATAGAT
>NZ_JAHCMB010000099.1 GCF_019904155.1 Paenibacillus sinensis | reverse complement strand
TTTATCGTGTACCGAACAGATTTATTCCCGGATATGAAGAGTACTGCTCGTATTTGGAGAGAAGAGGCAAAGAAGGCTGGCTTTGAGGATTTACATTTGGCAGCCGTTCAATTTTATGGTATCGATGATCCTGGAATTTGGGGCTTTGACTCGGCGATTGAATTCCCGCCTCACAAATTTATAACCCCAGAAAATAGACCAACTGATATGCCGCATATAACTAATCCAAACTTCGCTGGCGGAATTGTAGACTACCCAAAAGTTGCTGCACAAGGAATACAGACGAAGTCGAAGGATTACGTGTGGTATCGTGGTATCATTCCTTCATGGGATAATACCGCTCGCAGGCAGAATAATCCCCACTCCATTATTAACTCATCGCCTATGCTCTATCGCTATTGGTTAAGATATCTTGTGGAGTTCACTGAAGCCTTTAATTCTGAGCACCATCAATACATTTTCATTAATGCTTGGAACGAATGGGGGGAGGGCTGCCATCTTGAGCCTGACTTGAAATATGGACATGCTTACTTGGAAGCAACCTCAAAAGCTTTGCAGAAACAAGATTTCGAACTTCAAGAAGTTATTCAAAATGTGACGTTAACTAAT
>NZ_JAHCMB010000235.1 GCF_019904155.1 Paenibacillus sinensis | reverse complement strand
CGTTTTCCCGGCCATTATGTTTGATTATTCCTTCGTCATCTATAGATACGATTGATGGTTTATGAGAAAAAATACAAGCCAAATTATACTGTTTTGTTATGGTACTTCCTACTCTCAACTCGGCTAATCTAGCAGGGCTGCCGTGATACCAATTATCCAATCTAAAGCACCTCCCAGTCCGCATTCACGAAGCCTATGACTCATTTTTATTTCTTTCTCCAAAGACTGGCCCACATAAAGGGTACTCCAAACGCCCCACTATCTTCGCCGCACGCTTTCATACCCCGAAACTCAACATTGTCAAAATTATCTTCAAGCAGCTTGAATAATTTCTCTTTACTGTAAGCTTGTCCACCCTTCATACTTCTTTCTCGATATATTTCATAATCACTTAGTTCAAGTGCTCCTCCAATTTCGGTGTATCCAGGCGCAAAACAGGTTAGTCCAAAATATCCGCCAGTTTTTAAAGTACTGTAAATTAATCTAAGGTATTCAATTCTTCTGTGAGGCCATATGTGATGAAGGCACCCAGCATCATATACGAAATCGTAATATTCTGG
>NZ_JAHCMB010000030.1 GCF_019904155.1 Paenibacillus sinensis | reverse complement strand
CCGGTACATTCCCATAGCCTGAGCCCCAGACCCATACACTGCCGTCACCTTTCAGTGCCAAGCTGTGGCTTGTCCCTGCTGCGACCGCTATCACGCCGCTCGTCAGGCCGCTCACCGCTACCGGTGTGCTCCGCTGTGTGGTGCTGTTATCTCCAAGTTGTCCATACATATTAGCTCCCCAGGCCCATACGCTACCGTCATTCTTCAATGCCAGCGTATGCTGGTTGCTGCCGCTTACCGATACTATTCCACTTAAGCCCGGCACCACCGCCCTGGTGGTCCGGATCACGGAGGTCGAGCTTCCGTCTCCAAGCTGACCGGTGCTGTTGCTTCCCCAGGCCTGTACCTGTCCGTCGCCACCCACCATCACGCTTGTTCCCCAGCCGCCTGCCAATACGGTATTCGGCATAACGCTCGTAATGCTCATCCATTGAGCGTCCGACCATTCCGACCAGAGCGCTCCATCTGTTACTTTGACCCGTACCTGCAGCTTTTGTCCTGCCGGAAGGGCGGTACCTACGGTCCAGCTGTTGCTGGCAAGCGTGG
>NZ_JAHCMB010000079.1 GCF_019904155.1 Paenibacillus sinensis | reverse complement strand
AATCGAGTAGGAGGGGGCGGCAAGCCCCCGTCCTCTCACACCACCGTACATGCGGGTCCGCATACGGCGGTTCCAAAAGGTTAGCAAAGTTCCAGATAACGTGAAAGCAAACTTTTCAGACCTTTCGCTTCCCAGTAGGAAGTCGGAAGGGCATTATTCGTGTTCCGGGACATTTCCCATGCGCCTCGCCGCGAGTTGGCCATCCTAAAACAAGCCCACTCTGGAACCCCAAGTGCCCGGAGTTCGCGGATTCGTGTGCGCACTCGCTTCCATTGTTTCCACAGACACATTCGCAGTCTTCTCCGAATCCACTGGTCTAGTGTTTGGAGGTGTTTCTTCGCCGATGCCAGATGGAAATAGCCGAGCCAACCCATTAAATACTGGTTTAGCCGGCGAATTCGTTCTTCCACGGAAATGGACCAGGTTCGATTCGTCAGTTCACGAATTCTTTCCTTGAACCGTGAGATTGTTTTCGGTGCTAATCGAATGGTTGCCTGTTTCTGGCTCAGGAAACTAAACCCTAGAAACTTCCGGTGCCAAGGTCT
>NZ_JAHCMB010000054.1 GCF_019904155.1 Paenibacillus sinensis | reverse complement strand
GGATGTGAATTTCTCCATTACCGATGGAATTGACACCTTGAGTGGTGTGAGTAAAACGGAATATAAGCTTGCTGAAGATGACGAATGGAAGGAGTATCCTGCGACTCCCATTACAGTTACAGAAGAAGGAATTACGAAGGTGTACGCACGTTCGATTGATAGAGCTGGAAATATAAGCCATGAAGCGATAATCCAGATTAAAATCGACAAGACCATACCCAACACACCAGAAATCAAATTAGATCATGAAGACTGGACCTCGAGCAATGTTACGTTCAGCATTGAGAAGCCCGAAGATATACCTAGTGGAGTAAAATATCTTGAATATAGAATCGGAGAGGCTGGGCAATGGGAGAGATATAATGAACCCGTAGTAGTTTCAACAGAAGGACAGATACCAATCTATGCGAGGGCTGTAGATCAGGCAGGAAATATAAGTAATGAATCTACGGCCATGATAAAAATTGATAAAACAGCCCCTTTAGATCCAATAATAGAGGCCGATACCTTAGAATGGATCAACACGGA
>NZ_JAHCMB010000056.1 GCF_019904155.1 Paenibacillus sinensis | reverse complement strand
GGCATCTTTTTCGACCCATACCTCAACGTAGTAATCCTGGTCATCCCATTTATTAAAGGCGAAGGAACTTGCTGCCGAACGGATGATACTTGCCGGGGATGACCAATGCGAATTGCGCCGAAGCGTCCTAGTCCGATCTTCTATCGCTGTCCAGTCGATCAGGCCGGCGAGTCGTGCTTCTGAAATGAGATTGCCCAGGTTTTTGTAGCTCCGTTCGTTGTTCGGGATTACATCGCGGGAAACCAACTGGTAGTAGACCTGGCGCAGCGTCAGCGAGTACCCCATTTCTTCGTATTCGCGGATAATAGCGTTCACCTGCTCAATCAAGACGCGACTGGCCGACCGAAATTTCACTTCCTTGTAGGCGATTTTCATGTTTCTGCTCTCCCTTCTCAATTTCTCAATTTGTATACATTATCCAAGCAGCTGCGCGACCGGCCAACGCCGATCCGCGCCGGGCTCGTATACGAATCAACCAGGCGCCGGCGCAGAATCGCATACAATAATCACCTTCAGCTCGCGACGG
>NZ_JAHCMB010000218.1 GCF_019904155.1 Paenibacillus sinensis | reverse complement strand
GTTCGCAATTAAAACTTCAATTCCCGTGAAAGTCTTTAACGTACGTAAATCCAGCTTTTTGCTGCCATCTATAACCAGGCGTTTAATGCTACTGTTATCTCCTGTGAAACGTTCCAGACTGCGGCAACCTAGTACACTGATATCACGTAAGCCTGAATTTGCAATTGTATTTCCAAATTCTTTGAATTTGCAGCGTTTAAATGATACGTTTTCAAATCGGACATCTTTCCATTCCTCAAAATCTGGCTCCGTTGGCGAATGATAAATATCCAAGATTTTAATATCCTTAAATCCAGCAATAGCAGTTAAATCTTCTGTTCGTTCTACAAAGAGATCTATATTATTCACACCTGCATTCGGAAGCAGTGAGAGATCTCTACGCCGATTGCGGTGGGTCTGAATTCTAATAAATTCACCTTTAATAAGAGCTTCTATCCCTTCCAATGATTGAATATGATGCCCATAGACAAACAAAAATTTCAGATTAATAAATGCGCTTATTATA
>NZ_JAHCMB010000090.1 GCF_019904155.1 Paenibacillus sinensis | reverse complement strand
GGGGTCGATCAATTCGATCCGCTATTCTTCAATATTTCCCCCCGCGAAGCGGAACGAATGGACCCCCAGGAACGATTGTTTCTGGAATGCGCGTATGCAGCCATGGAGGATGCGGGCTATACTCGTGAAACCCTGGGTTCGTACCGTGGGCTCGGTCTGGAAGGAAACGTCGGAGTATATGTAGGGGTGATGTATGAAGAGTATCAACTGTACGGAGCCCAGGAACAGCAGCGGGGAAGACCGGTAACGTCGGGAGGAAGCTTGGCCTCAATCGCCAACCGGGTGTCCTATTTCTTCAATTTCCATGGACCCAGCATGGCTGTGGAAACGATGTGCTCCTCCTCGTTAACGGCAATTCATCTGGCTTGTCAAAGCCTCCAGCGGGATGGATGTGAGCTGGCGATTGCGGGAGGAGTGAATGTCTCCATTCATCCGAATAAATATTTGAAGCTCAGCCAGGGAAAGTTCATTTCCAGCAAAGGAAGAT
>NZ_JAHCMB010000166.1 GCF_019904155.1 Paenibacillus sinensis | reverse complement strand
CGGAGATGGCGTACCTATCCACCATTCTGGATGGTTCCACCGGAGAGTTACTCGCGTACAACCTCTCCAAGAGCCTTTCCATGCCCTTAGCAACGGATACGATTGAGAATCTCATGAAGCAACGACGCTTGAAGTTACATAAGGATGCCTTTATCCATTCCGATCAAGGCTGTCACTACACGAGCCCCCAGTATCAGGAACTGCTGAAGAAGAAGAAACTTGGCCAGTCTATGTCCAGGCGTGGAAACTGTTGGGACAACGCCCCGCAAGAGTCTTTCTTCGGCCACATGAAAGATCACGTCGTTAGTCGTAACTGCTCCACTTTGGAAGAACTTCAGTTTGAAATCGACCGCTACATACACTACTACAACCATCACAGATATCAATGGGGACGAAAAAAGATGACCCCTGTGCAATACAGGAATCATCTTCTGTCGGTCGCTTAACTCTCTTTTTTCAAGTGTCCTTGACAAGGGGACCAGTTCAT
>NZ_JAHCMB010000133.1 GCF_019904155.1 Paenibacillus sinensis | reverse complement strand
ATTTTGAAACAACAATGGGTTTTCATCATAAAGACTGATGTGATCCAGAATAGCTAACATTCCACTTTGTTTACAGTTAGATTCAATCATTTCTGCTTGCTTGATCAGACACTCTATTACGTCTTCCACTTCCATGCTCTCGGAAACAGCAAGAGCCGTAAATTCGCCCAAGCTTGTACCCAAAACATAGTCCGGCTTTATTCCGCCTTCTATTAGAACTTGAGACAATGCGTATTCCAATATAAAAATGGCCGGATGAGTGAATAACGTGCGATCAAATTTATTCTCTTTTCGCCCATGATCATGATAGATTTCATTAATGACGGATCTACCGATATTCCGTTGCACGATATCATCCATCTTGATCATCCATTTTTGAAAGATAGGGTCATTATCAAACAACTCCTTTCCCATTTGATAGTACTGAGAACCTTGTCCAGAAAACATAAAAACAATCGGTTTATTCATTCCAACCCCCTGAT
>NZ_JAHCMB010000103.1 GCF_019904155.1 Paenibacillus sinensis | reverse complement strand
CAATCAAATTCCTTTCCCAACCTCCTCTATTTCTATAATGATTTGAAACTTGGATCAAATGGAGTACTGACTATTAAGGAGCAACTAGCGAGGAAATAGCTGTCTTTCGAGAGTATGGAAATGGATGTACAGGTTGCGAAGCCGTTGCGTACAGATCTTAGGGTGTGAAGCCGATCAATTTGATTTTAGCCGATCCGATTGCTTGGACAAGTAGCCTTTAAGCAAATCTAATGTGATCTCTTCAATTTCAAGATCACCGATACCACCGATCAACATCTTGAATTGCAGCGCATTCGCATTCAAAGTATGCGTAATGAACCCCTGAATACGCTTGTCAGCATCATACAAAACCCAAAATTCATTCAATTTCATAAAAATCTCCTATAGTTGCTTGCTTATCGTCAACAAGAAATGAAGAGCCAACATTATGCTTCATCCTTCTTCAAGAACTGCTTGTATTCCTCCCCCCAAACCATAACT
>NZ_JAHCMB010000238.1 GCF_019904155.1 Paenibacillus sinensis | reverse complement strand
CTGTTGGAATGGTGATCGACACGGAAGGCCACGGGAAAGTGAGAATTATTGAGGTGAAAGAAAACCCATCATGGGGAGCAACTGTAATCATTTATCTGGACCAGTACGGGCCTGAGAATGCCATTGGGCGCTTTGTGAATGATGGGGGGTTGCCTGGCGGCGCTGTGCTTGTGGAGCAAGTCAGTGAATAAGCTGGCTGCAATTGACCAGGCTTACCGGATCGCCACACTGACGGAGCCGACGGAGGAAATCCAGGCGCTCCTGGGCGATCTGGACTTTGGGCGGGTGCTGGAGCTGCTGCTCTTGATGCGGCAGTCTCCCCGGCCCGTCCGGAACCCTGCGGGCTTCCTCCGGCGGGCCATCCAGGAGGATTGGAGGCCCGGCCAGCTGCCGCAGCAGGTGGACCGGCACAAGGAGAACATCGAAGAGCAACTGTACATCCGGCGGGGGCATGC
>NZ_JAHCMB010000017.1 GCF_019904155.1 Paenibacillus sinensis | reverse complement strand
CACTCTTCAGCGCCAGGCTGTGGCTGCTGCCCGCTGCGATCGCAGTGACCCCGCTTAAGGTCGAAATAGCCGCCGGTACTGTTGCATCCACTGTGGTGCCATTTCCCAGCTGACCGCTGCTGTTCGTTCCCCACGACCAGACCGTGCCATCGCTCTTCAGCGCCAGTTTATGCCCGCTGCCCATTGCAATCGAAGTGATGTTGCTCAATCCCGCTACCTGAGTTGATGTTACACCGTTGCTCCATGCCCATACCGTACCGTCGCTCTTCAGCGCCAGATTCTGCCCCGACCCTGCCGCAATCGCCACGATACCGCTCAGACCGCTGACCGTTACCGGCACATTCCCATAGCCTGAGCCCCACGCCCATACGCTCCCGTCGCCTTTCAGTGCCAAGCTGTGGCTTGTCCCTGCCGCGACCGCTATCACGCCGCTCGTCAGACCACTCACCGCTA
>NZ_JAHCMB010000014.1 GCF_019904155.1 Paenibacillus sinensis | reverse complement strand
GCGTTTGGCTGTTTCTGCTCCGCTTGGTGGAACCTCTTCTCCGCCGCTTACGCTGCTTCGAATGCGCTTCCATCCAAATCCGCTCAACATCCAAACCCCTTCGCTTTAAGCATCACTTACTTCAACTTGCTAGACACAAGTTTCAGCTAAAAGATGTTCTAAAACGCAATTTTCGTTTCGGTATCCAGTTTTCAAGGATCAAGGTTCTTGCTGTTGATGAAGTTTGTTGGTGGAGCCAAGGAGGATCGAACTCCTGACCTCCTGCTTGCAAGGCAGGCGCTCTCCCAGCTGAGCTATGGCCCCGCAAATTCCATCAAAACTGAACAAATGAGCCGCGTTAAGATATGGAAGCATAGCTTCCGATTTGAATGTTTCCGCTACGGGAAACGATTCTCCATAGAAAGGAGGTGATCCAGCCGCACCTTCCGATACGGCTACCTTG
>NZ_JAHCMB010000081.1 GCF_019904155.1 Paenibacillus sinensis | reverse complement strand
TGGGAGATTATAGTGGGAGTGTATTTATGCACAATAGTTCGAGAACAGATTTCTTATCTTTTGAGTTTCAACGATATGGGCTGCTTTTATTAAATGAAGATCCCAAATTACCAAGTGTGGTAGGAGTAGGAGGAGACTGGCAATCTTTAATGAGTTTAATTGAATCCCGGAGTGTATTTTACAGTAAAATCTACAAAAATAGAGTGACTTACCTGTCAAAGGAGCTGTATTTTCATCTTAAGCCTTTTCGCCAGAGAAAAAATTTAACCGAAATTGAGGGGGGAATTTGTGATTTTTTGAATGAAGTCGGTGAAGCTGAAAAGGATGAAATAGTATCTGCTCTTATGCTGGGAAAAGATTCATACAATCTATCCATGGATTCATTGTTTAAGAGTTTATACGTTACCGCGATACGACGTGGAAGAACTATAAATCAGCA
>NZ_JAHCMB010000152.1 GCF_019904155.1 Paenibacillus sinensis | reverse complement strand
TATGCGAGTTATCTAGTAATAGTAAGGGAGAATAGTAGAATGAGCCATTTCTCAGACACCTATAATGATTTACGTTATCCTATTTCTACTGAAGGAACACTTGGACTGAGGAATGCTCAATTAGGTGCAATTCATGCTATTGCTTCATTTAATACATTACAGAAGAAAATCGCAGGTATAGTTGTGATGCCCACTGGGTCGGGGAAGACCGCCGTTTTAATGATGACACCATATATCACGAACAGCTTGAAAGTTTTGATTATTACTCCAAGCGTCATGGTTCGTGGACAAATTTTTAAGGACTTCACAGAACTTAAAACGTTAAAAAGGGCATCAGTTTTTGCAGATGAAATCACACCTCCGCTGGTTTATGAGCTGAAGAATAAATATTCTGATACCCTTCAATCTGCCGTTGCTGCTGCTGACGTTA
>NZ_JAHCMB010000025.1 GCF_019904155.1 Paenibacillus sinensis | reverse complement strand
TTGTCGGAGACGCGGTAGAGCAGTTGTCTTGCCTGTTCCTCCCGCTCTTCAGCTGCGACGAACTTGTCCAGGTCGCAATACCGTTCAACGTTTTCGCGTATCAAAGCGCCGATCACATCCGGCCGGAGGGCATCAAGCTCCCAGCACTCCATGCCGTATGTCTCTATATATCCCGTCGCCCGACTATCCGTTAATTTAGTTGGATTCGGCGGCGGGCTGTACTGCTCAATTTGATCCATATTGAGTGCCAGGCGGCGGAACGTCGGAGCCGTCCCGAAGGCTTCCAGGCGATCCACAACATCGCGGCTCATATCCTTTCCGCTCGGGTCATGGTCACCCAAATGCAAAATAACCGTTTGTCGGCCTTGGCTCTCTTCGTCGCGAAGCCTCTGCGCGGCGACCCACATTTCAGACTGGCTGACGTAGC
>NZ_JAHCMB010000059.1 GCF_019904155.1 Paenibacillus sinensis | reverse complement strand
CGCAATTAGTATTATAGAAGTATCTTTAGAGGGTTTCTACGCTCTTGGAGTAGCGTTAGTATGCAATTGGATACCGGAAAGGATATCTATTATGAACTACTACACAAACGAGGTATTGGAAGAATGTGGATTCACAAACGCTCAAAAGATATTGTCGGGAAAATGGTCCATGCTGATCATTCTGTTTTTAAGTGAAAAAACGATGCGATTTAATGAAATTCAACGGTTGTTTCCAGACATTACTCATGCAACCTTAACCAAGCAGCTTCGCATTTTAGAGGATTATGGCGTTGTTGTTCGTAACGTATATTCTCAAATACCACCTAAAGTCGAATATTCGTTGAGCGATATCGGAAAAAAACTAAAGCCGATACTAGATTCAGTTATGGTTTGGGGGGAGGAATACAAGCAGTTCTTG
>NZ_JAHCMB010000045.1 GCF_019904155.1 Paenibacillus sinensis | reverse complement strand
GCTCTGCGCACTCGCCTTGCCGGGACTGCGTGTTTAATTTCCGTCATTTTGGCCTCCTCCCTTTTTTTGTACCTTGTCCGGTCTAGAAGCCGTTACCGCCTCGCGCATCGCCTTAAGCTCTCCAGCCAATTCAGCCGCCTTCTGCTCAGCTTCGCGCGTTAGCTTGCGTTCAGCCTCTAATTGTCCTTCTAGCTCGCGCCGGCGCTGCTCTTCCGCTTCGGTCCGCTTGCGTTCGGCTTTTTCATTCTCCTTAGAATCGTCCAGCGCTCTTAGTGTGAGATCCCGCACGTCTTCAGCAGCTTGCAGCTTAGGTTCGAGCTTTGCCAGGGAGGTTCGGAGATCCGCCGCCTCTTGCACACGCTGCCGCTCAGACTGGACGATTTGTTCGCGTTCCGCTTCGCGCTCTTCC
>NZ_JAHCMB010000181.1 GCF_019904155.1 Paenibacillus sinensis | reverse complement strand
TTGGTAAATTCAGATACGAACAGCAGTAAAATAAGTGTAGGCGATGCAATGCCAGGCATGAACTTCGTGGAGATAAAGAGGATACTGGGAGAAAAAGAAATGAAAAAAACATGGACATCCTCAGAAGAAATTACGACTTATGCATTGGAGTATATTATTAATGGGTACAAATTTAGTTTTCAATCCGATCAGGAAGATGGCGAAGCATCAGAACTATATATTTCTGAGCTGTAGTGCCAAATGAACCGATCATTCATGCAATAAATGTAGAAATTAACGGAATAGCATTATGATAGACAGATTGATTATGGTCAGATATCACCCCATGATTAACTTGTTTTTGTTATATATTGAAGCCTACTTGTGCGGAGCTTCATTATCCAGTCTGTTAGATGTCAATT
>NZ_JAHCMB010000024.1 GCF_019904155.1 Paenibacillus sinensis | reverse complement strand
TGGAGCATCGGCGGTTTTCCTGTATTGATCACCGAAGTGACAGTTAGTTCTTCAAAAGGCAACGCACGTCCGGTAGGTATTGTAGACCCGTTACCTAGCATTTACTTCTTCTTTAAGTCCAGTTGCTCCAGCATTTCATATCCAGTTTTTGAACCGCGAGGTTGACCTCCCGTCAGTACAAAATGCAGTGATTTGGCACGTACATAGACCTACTGCAAGGGGTTCATTACGCTATGTACTAATGGAATCGGACTGGGATTATGGTGGCCATGATGTTTCTTAATCAGATTTAATCGAGGCTTGCTCCAGAATGCAGTCCCATATGCGGGGATTTGCCAGCGGTGAAACCCTGCTAAGGCACAACTATTTGCGCAATCTCTAACATGCATTCAGCAAAGGA
>NZ_JAHCMB010000096.1 GCF_019904155.1 Paenibacillus sinensis | reverse complement strand
GTAACTTATTTTATTAGTAACTATAACCGTTTGTTGAGTTTTGAGCTAACCTCTATCTTGAGCATAGAGGTGAGTCAAGTTGAGTAAAATTGCTGAGGTTGTTGGTTCTCAAATTAGAAACTTACGGCAAGAACGGGGAATTAGCCAAGAAAAGCTTGCTTTAATAGCAGGAGTAAACACTTCATACGTTGGACAGATTGAACGTGGGATAAGAAGCCCCACTATTGATATGCTGGATAAGATTGCTCAGGCACTTGAAGTTAGTGTAGTAGATTTTTTTGGTTCAGAGATTAATCACGAATTTAGTCCAAGTCCGGAAACATTAAACAAGCTTATGTTTGAACTTCGAACACGTACACTAGACGAACAAAATGCTGTTTATGACATTGTAAAACGC
>NZ_JAHCMB010000163.1 GCF_019904155.1 Paenibacillus sinensis | reverse complement strand
GCCCATGATCGCAGCCCTTTGGATAAATCTGAATTTAGAAGCCAATGAGAAGCAAAGAGAGCCTCTTAAGCGTTTATTATTTCATCCACCCACATATAACATCTTTCCAAATCATCATCTGTCAGAAAGTCAGATCTATGCTCAAACTGAATCTTAACGTCTCTATTCTCTTTTCTAATGATATTTAGGTATTCTTCAATTGGAGCCCAACCCTTCTCCGGTCTCTGTTCTGGCAAAACTGGATAATGATATTTTTCAATCTTATCGGTGTATTGCAGATTCCATAAGTGTATGACTTCAGCATACTTCACATATTTCCTAACGACTTGCCGAGAGTCAAAAAATGGATCGATCTTATCTTGCAAATGCAGCCGACCTGTATCCAGGCATAGTTT
>NZ_JAHCMB010000127.1 GCF_019904155.1 Paenibacillus sinensis | reverse complement strand
GGGGCACCCCTCATGTTTAGAGCAGGATCGACATGTGTGCTTGGTGTGGACGCTCCACGAACGGACCGTTGTTCCAATCACTGTTGTGCCCAGATTTTTTTCATTCTCCTTAACGGTGAAAATCCGGGCACAAAGGCGACCGCTGCCGCTTTTCCACAATCGTTCCGTCCTCTCCGCTGCTTTAAGCGGGAACCGTTTCTTAAAAACGCAAAAAAAGAAATCGCTCTTTTGGTAAAATGGAGGTACCACCCAACCATTTCAAAAGGAGCGATCTCTTTGTACATTCAATATACCATGGACCAACTTTGCTTGCCAATGGATCTGGAAGAAGACATTCCAGAACATCACCTCGTTCGTGTCGTGAACGCAGCCGTGAATCGGCTCGACGACGCC
>NZ_JAHCMB010000170.1 GCF_019904155.1 Paenibacillus sinensis | reverse complement strand
GAATAGATCTGTCTCTTGTTCTTTAGCTCCTCCGTAATAGATCATCACGATTTTTGATGCCTGATCCCAACGCACTATAGCACCGAGGTTCTCTGTTACAAAACGAACTGGTATCATCGTCCTTCCTTTTACGACCGTTGGAGCAACAGTAAGTATCCTCTCTTCGCCTTTTACCAAAGCCTTCTTCTGATCAATCCAAAGTTCTAACGTTTGAGAGTCAAGCTTTATCGTGATTTTATGTTCACTCCCGCTCCATTCCACTTTCCCGCCTAATCTATCGACAATAGGAGCAATTGGAAGTAAAGTTACACCTTTAGATACTATAGGACTCACACTGCCATCGTTACTGTCAAATACCCCACCATCATCTAGCGTTAGCAACCA
>NZ_JAHCMB010000237.1 GCF_019904155.1 Paenibacillus sinensis | reverse complement strand
TTGGAAATGAAAATTTGACGAATAGACTAAGCCCGAAAACCGGAGTAATCCGGAGAAAACGGGAGAATGTGATTTCTGAGCTAGAGGGTAAAAATACCATTGTTCCACGGCCGCTTAATCGGCTGTCGTGGCCGAATTTGGCCGAATTTGAGGATCGGACGGCTGGATATGTTCACAAAATCCCGGATTTGGTACATATGTATAGGAGGCGATAGGCATGAAAGAGTTAATATGGTGGTATTTTGATGCGATGGGCACGGCGAGTTTTTTCGGAGGTTTGGGTTTGTCCCTAATTTTTTTTATCGTTATCATCGTATTGATTGCGATGATTGTTACGGTATGTGTCGACGTAGACAAGTACATGAGGGAAGGA
>NZ_JAHCMB010000228.1 GCF_019904155.1 Paenibacillus sinensis | reverse complement strand
TGCGCACATCCTGATAGTATCCCTTGTCAATGGATCGCGCCGCAAAAGCAGCGTTAAGACGGCTTTTGAACGTCTCCAGTGCTGATAGCAAGTCCTTAGATGCTTCCAGGGCCTTTACATCATTGCTTGCTCGCATGTATCCAAACATACACCCTCATCCTCTCTCGCTACGCGCAAATATTTGTCATACTCCAATCCGGTCAGCTCTGCCGCTTCCAGGCAATAAAAGGCCGTCTTAGCAATCTGCACCCGCCGATCCTCCAGCCGCGTCTTACGCTGCCAATGCAGGCAAGCGGTCGGGATCAGCAGCCGCCCGCATGCCTTGGCTGCGCGCTCCGCGGCGTCCACGGCCCGCCAGTAATGATAATCTG
>NZ_JAHCMB010000151.1 GCF_019904155.1 Paenibacillus sinensis | reverse complement strand
GAGACGTTAAGCAGCTCGCATAGATAATGCGTCATTCGCTTGAATCCTTGCTCTACGGCGTCATGAATAAGTTCAAACAGCTTATTCTTGCTTAGGTTTCTTCCCTTGGCTACCAGCCACCTTTCTTTCGTGTCGGCTTTTTTTAACAGTTCAAGTTGAGATTCCAGAAGTTTAATTCGTGCATCCTGCTTCGCGATGATCTCTTCTGGTGTCCTTTCTCGACTAAGCGAACGTCCTGAGGATTCTTTACGGGAATCCGCCAGACCAATGATTCCGCCCCGTTCATAAGCTTTTTTCCAACGGTCCGCACTCTGTTCGACACGCTTCATTCCTAGAATTTCTACATCGAACCCTTGG
>NZ_JAHCMB010000109.1 GCF_019904155.1 Paenibacillus sinensis | reverse complement strand
GGACACGCTCCAGCTCGGCCATAAATTTTTGTGCTGCCCGTTCGGTGCGCGGCAGCGGGAACATAGAGACAAAACAATGAGAGTCAAACAGGTTGAGCTTGTGGATCTGCTTTACCTTGCCCGCCGGCAAAAAGCGGCTATGGATCAGTTTGCCATATCTGCCGTATCCCTCGGCCTGGTAGTCAAAGTAATCTATGTGCATCCCTTTGTTTCCGGCCGGCCGGATCTGGAGCAAGACCTCGCACATTTCACGGACCCGGCTATCCAGACGGCCAATGGATGGCGTCACAAAAATCTGGATCGCCGCCATCTTGCGCGCAAAGGTCAAAATATCGGTTGCGATGATGTTGTCCGATT
>NZ_JAHCMB010000018.1 GCF_019904155.1 Paenibacillus sinensis | reverse complement strand
TTCTCCCGGCAACGTCTTAATTCCATCGACATACAAGACTATTTCAATTCGTATCTTCTCATTTGATATTTTAGTTATTTTCCAGCTATGCATTGCCGGTTCAGAATCCCAATCAAAAGTAACAGTGTCTCTGGGTTCATCCGGTTCATTAAGACAGGGAATGAGAAGCTCAATTGCCCGTGTGAGATCAATTAATGGTTCTGATAAATACGAAGGCTCCATATAGATCTCTTTGTGTCCAATTTCAAGATAAACATCTGCCCACCCAATATTGTTAAGCGTATATGTAAGCTTCATTCTTCCACCTCCGGTTATTCTTCCAAAGCACAAGTACCGGGTCGGGTCAATCCTATT
>NZ_JAHCMB010000040.1 GCF_019904155.1 Paenibacillus sinensis | reverse complement strand
CTCTCGGGTCGGTACATATGGCCGCTCCCGATCCGGAGGCCATACCTTGGATTCGACTTCGTAAATAGCACGGCCCAAGACGGCCAAGAAGCCAACGCCCAGGATAGCCGCAAGCGCAGCATACCACCAGTGACCATGCAGCAGCCGCGACAATTCGTTTAGGTATGTCATTTCCTTGACCCTCCCACTCTAGGCTTGGAGATCGGACGGGTGAGCAGATATTTCAGTCCCAGGAATGTGCCTATTATCAATCCCTGTACAATCCAGATCGGCATAAAATAGATCAAGGCCAACAAATGGTACACCTTGTATTGATCAATGCTCATGGCCTCCCCAAATGTCGTTTGCT
>NZ_JAHCMB010000101.1 GCF_019904155.1 Paenibacillus sinensis | reverse complement strand
TGAAGAGGATCTTATAACATTCATCATTTTTACAAAACCTAACAGCTAAATTTACTATGAATTTGGTGTACTCCATAAATGCTACTGTCTCATCTAAATACACGCAAAGCGGATTGCTATGAACGAGCTTGAAGCAATATGTTCAGGTTGAAATCACTGGAAATCTAAAGGAAGATATTACTGCGGTTTTTCACTACCATCAAGATGAAGAAACACTAAAGCATGTATTGAAGGTTGCTGAGGAAGCCAAAAGAACTTCTAATCGATTCGGAGTTGAACCAGAGGAAGCTGAGCAGGCTGGACTGCTTCATGAAATCAGTAATATTGTTCCTGCAAATATGATGCT
>NZ_JAHCMB010000120.1 GCF_019904155.1 Paenibacillus sinensis | reverse complement strand
CAAACATAGCTGGACTCTCATGGCTTTGAGTTTTGACCCCTAATACTACTTTATATCCTTCTTCCCACTTTTCGATAAAATCCTTTATCATTCCTGGAGGATCTTGCAAATCGGCTACCATCAATATTACAGCATCACCTTCTGCTTGCAATAATGCATGGTAGGGAGAACGAATATGGCCAAAATTCCTGGAATTCACGATAATTTTAACATTGAAGTCTGTATGGGCAATATTTTTAAGGATGGCGACCGTGCGATCCTTTGAAGCATTATCAATAAAAATATGCTCATATGTGTAACCCGGTAAGTTTTCGAATACATTCTTGACTTGTTTAT
>NZ_JAHCMB010000143.1 GCF_019904155.1 Paenibacillus sinensis | reverse complement strand
GAACAATAAAGTTGATGGAGTACTATTATGTATTGAACCACTATCAACTAGAATTTGATTATAAGGGAAAATAAATGTGAGTTGAGCTAGAGTTCAAACTGCTAGTAACATCGCATTCAACACAGTAGGCTGGGGGTGGCTATACATGGAAGCAATTGGCTTCGATTTAGGAGATACGTTAATTTATTATCACAACGTTCCGCTTAGTTGGACAAATCTATATGAAGATGCGCTTGCCGGGATTCTGGATGATATGGAAATAGGAAAGAATGAAGCATTAATTATCGAGGCGACAAAAGTATTAAACAAATATAATGCGAGATCGACTCCTAG
>NZ_JAHCMB010000053.1 GCF_019904155.1 Paenibacillus sinensis | reverse complement strand
TGCACAGTCGTTCCGTCTCCCAGTTGACCGCCGCCGTTGTAACCCCACGCCCATACACTGCCGTCACTCTTCAGCGCTAGACTATGGCTGCCGCCTCCAGCAATATCTTTGACTTCTGTCAGTCCAGTCACTTGTACTGGCATACTCCGCTGGGTGGTACTGTCATCACCCAGCTGCCCGCCGCCGTTATACCCCCATGCCCATACGCTGCCATCGCTCTTCAGCGCCAGGCTGTGACTCGTTCCTGCGGCGATAGATATTACTCCGCTCAGGTCGGCAATTACTTTCGGCGCCGTTGTATCCACTGTGGTGCCATTTCCCAGCTGACC
>NZ_JAHCMB010000027.1 GCF_019904155.1 Paenibacillus sinensis | reverse complement strand
TTTGCTTTGTAATGTACGTTTTACCCGTCTCCACCCATTAGTATTAAGGACTATACATCTACCTGAATTTCCATCAATTCAAGCTCAGCGGGTTCTCAATGTACCGGCCGACAGGCCGATGACACTTCTGAGCGCATCGCTCAGATAATAGAGCATCTTCGTTATGCCGTCTTCAGGATGTAACAAAAAAACACATGGAGTAGTTAGACTCGCATGTGGCATGTAATATTCCCCTTATGATTCAATTATTTCTCCATCTGCAACTTTTCCTAATTCATAAAGTTCAAATTTGCTTCCTTCAACAAGCAAGTTTCCAGGTACT
>NZ_JAHCMB010000058.1 GCF_019904155.1 Paenibacillus sinensis | reverse complement strand
GGTGGAACAGGAATTCCACTGCAGACGGCAGGATTTTATACCGTTGCTGGACAAAAGCAGAGGTGGTCGCGGTATTGACGTCATAGCCCTGCGATTCCAGGAGTTCCTTGTACAAACTGTTTCCTCCCATTGAGATGAGGAGATGCATGACTTTTTCAAAGGAAAGCTTTCTCTTCCGGGTAAAATCGGTTTCCGGGTTTTTGATGTAGGGTGCAGGTGCGGCTGACATTTCTCGAATGAGGGATGTCAGCTTGTTTTTTAGCGAAATGGCGTACGGCTCCATTGACGTAACCTCCTTGTTGTTTCAAGGGGCTTCG
>NZ_JAHCMB010000012.1 GCF_019904155.1 Paenibacillus sinensis | reverse complement strand
GCAGCGGTCAGCTGGGGAATGGTACTACGACAAACACAACGGTACCGGCGGCTATTTCGACCTTAAGCGGGGTCACTGCAATTGCAGCGGGCAGCAGACACAGCCTGGCGCTGAAGAGTGACGGCAGCGTATGGGCGTGGGGGTACGGCGGCAGCGGTGAACTGGGAGATGGTAGTCTCACTGTCCGGACTACGCCGGTGGCAGTCAGTGGGCTGACGAGCGAAGTGACGGCAATCGCCGGGGGCAACAGCCATAGCCTGGCGCTGAAGAGTGACGGCAGTGTATGGGCATGGGGTTACAACGGTGACGGTCA
>NZ_JAHCMB010000118.1 GCF_019904155.1 Paenibacillus sinensis | reverse complement strand
AGCCGGAGCATCGCTATAACACTAAAGAGCATTTTATATGTCTGTTCCTCAATACCAAGAATCGAGTAATACACAAGGAGACGATCTCTATTGGTTCACTCAACGCTTCTATTGTTCATCCTCGTGAAGTGTTTAAGGTGGCCATCAAACGTTCCTGTGCTTCAATAATTTGTTCACATTCCCATCCCAGTGGTGATCCTACACCCTCTAATGAGGATCTAATCATTACTCATCGTCTAATTGAAGCAGGACAGATTATTGGCATTGATGTATTGGATCATTTGATTATTGCTGGTCAGAAATATGTGAGCTT
>NZ_JAHCMB010000073.1 GCF_019904155.1 Paenibacillus sinensis | reverse complement strand
TAAATGCAGCACGTTGTCGTAGGCTCTGTTTCCCCGGTTGAAGCTGGGAATACAAATGCTGAGTATAACCTGATTCCCCTTTCTTTGCTGGGGAGTCAGACGAGAAGTATGTATGCTTTTTAAAATCTCTTCGGACTGTTCCTTTTTCTCCAACTCAATAAGGTTAACAATGTTTCTAGGGAGAAAAGCATCCGTTCGCATAAAATAGTCATTCATACTGTTAAGCTGATCAAAAATGAGTACATTGGATAAAATAGAATTATCCAGCAAAGCACCTTGGAAGCAGGAAAGAAATTTTCCGATATCGCTT
>NZ_JAHCMB010000007.1 GCF_019904155.1 Paenibacillus sinensis | reverse complement strand
ACTAATATTGCCCGCATTATCAAAAGTACGAGCATAAATAGAAATCTCTCCTTCATCAGTTACCGTAACTTCAGAATTTGAGTTATAGTTGACCCACGGTCCATCCCCTATTCGGTACTGGCTTTTCATTATTCCACTTACGGTATCGCTACCATCTAGCACAGTAAAATATGCATTATCATTAGTCCAATCAATAGGGTGAAAGTTAATTGTAGGTCTTGTTGGCGGATTTTTATCAATTTTAATAGTTTCACTTACAGTCTCAGACCCGTTTTCGTTATCGTCGACTGAATACGCATAAACATT
>NZ_JAHCMB010000105.1 GCF_019904155.1 Paenibacillus sinensis | reverse complement strand
CAGATTCGTGATGACGGTCTCATAATCTCCACTTGGCAAAATAAAACGAACCACTCGGAAGGACATCGGGTAAAACAGGTTTTCCTGCAAATCCAGAAAATCAAAGGTAGAGGTGGACGGGACAAACTTATACTTCTCGGATTGAGCCTTAATCGCTTTGGTTTGCTTTTTGGTGAGTGTCAGATGCACATTCGTATCAAATGCTCCGCTAGAAGGCAAGTACAAGCCTGAAAGAATCCCCTTCGAATTCAAATCCCTTACCCTAATCACATAGTGCCACCCTTTGCGTTCCACATGGGCGAAATT
>NZ_JAHCMB010000072.1 GCF_019904155.1 Paenibacillus sinensis | reverse complement strand
TGGAGGAGTGTTCGTATGAAATTTGAAATGAATGGTTCTGACAAGCAAAAGATAGCTCCTGTAATTGGCCGTTGTGAATATTGCGGTTTGGATAATGTGGAGCTCCAAAGTTATGACTTAGAAGATGGGGATTTTGCAATGGGGTGTGTGGATGAAGAACGTTGCCGTCAGCAAATGAATTACAACGAATGGGGGTCGTAATGAGTTGTATACGAATCGGCGGCAGCTGCGCGCCTGGCTGCATCCGTTTCGTATACTTTTAGCAGCTCGCGGATCTCGTTTTTGTATACGTATCTTGTTCGG
>NZ_JAHCMB010000236.1 GCF_019904155.1 Paenibacillus sinensis | reverse complement strand
TACATTGTCGGTAATAAATTGTAGTCAATCGATTTCTGACTCGGTTTAGCCTCTCTTGAATCCCACGGATAAAAGTAATCTGTGACCGTGTTTCCTGAAATTTGATTTGGTCAAGGCACTAATTATTAACGCAATAAATAAACTGTTCCATGGTGGAAACATACCAAATATGAGACAAATTCGATAAGATAATTTGAATGTTACTAGACGATTGAAACAAAGAAGGGGGTGTCCCAAAAGCCATGAAATGGCTGCTTGGGGCACCCCTCATGTTTAGAGCAGGATCGACATGTGTGCTTGG
>NZ_JAHCMB010000115.1 GCF_019904155.1 Paenibacillus sinensis | reverse complement strand
GTGTACGCCCAGCATGGGCGTTATCTTTAGGGTGAAAGTCCCGAACGGGGGCTGGCGAGCGCCTACCGTTAGCCAAGGGCAAGGGTGTCCATCGTGAGGTGGAATCTGAAGGAAGCCGGAGGCAAAAGCACGGGCCAAGGTACACGAACTGGATTCGAGGCTGTGCCAGTCGGATGAGTCACCACTACATGACGAAATCCAAAGCCGCTAAGGGCTGGTGCGGTAAACTCCAGTGGTCGCGGGCGGAAAGATGACGTTCTTATCTGGGGAGACCTGCTAGGCATGCAAGAAAAAAAA
>NZ_JAHCMB010000171.1 GCF_019904155.1 Paenibacillus sinensis | reverse complement strand
CGTTCACAGTGCCGAGAAATTTCTCCCCTGTTAGGTTTTACGATGAGGCCGGAAATGTATTGGCAGCCGCCTCTTATGCCTATGACTGGAATGGTAGAGTGCTTGCCATAAATAACGTCAAGAGCTTTGTTTACTACAACGTGCAGAGCGCGGCATTCCAGATTTCTGAGCTCAAAGTTTTTGGGCGGGAACCCCCCAAGCCTCCTGTTAAGCCAGTGCTGACCCTGGCAGCATCGGATTACAACAGCCTAACCGTAACCTGGGACAAGACGACAGGCGTTAAATATAAGGTCTATT
>NZ_JAHCMB010000036.1 GCF_019904155.1 Paenibacillus sinensis | reverse complement strand
CAAACCGTAGATTTTGACAAGCTCCCTTATTGGCTACTCCCCATTGAAGCCCAAAATGTTTACTACCTATACAACAAAAAAAACAAACGCATCGAAGAAAAAATAAAATTATTCGATTACGAGAGCATCGCTTCATTGCCAACAACCGATTTCTTGTCAGACTACTTAGTGCTTTTGAATTGGAATCCATATAATGTAATCTCCTGTGTTAGTACAATCAATCGTATGAATAAGAAGAGTTATATTGTTTTAAGCGATATCGGAAAATTTCTTTCCTGCTTCCAAGGTGCTTTGCT
>NZ_JAHCMB010000167.1 GCF_019904155.1 Paenibacillus sinensis | reverse complement strand
GGAGCTGTCCCATAAGTAGATTTTCAAAGTCAGAGACAGTTCTTCTTCATTCTAGAAAACGCAAAAAGTTAGCAAAACAGCGATTCTCCGGTTATTGGAGAATCGCTGTTTTGCATTTTTGGTCCACTGCGGCTTGTTTTAGTACATTATGGGCAAGGGAAAGCCACCCTACCTCAAGCGTCACTTTCTCCATACCGCGAAGCAGAAATCGCCGAAAGCCCCGGTTGTTTTTCAGTTGTCCAAATACACTCTCGGGCTCCGTCATTCGACGTACGGCCAAGGCGTAACCTTCCT
>NZ_JAHCMB010000154.1 GCF_019904155.1 Paenibacillus sinensis | reverse complement strand
GTTTAGTAAGTTTACTAGCTGGTATGATTATTGTTATTGTAACCATTACTCTTATTGTGAATAGCTCTGAACGTGACAATAATCTGATTATTGCTTTAACTGGCGGTACAACGGGTATTCTAACAAACTTTGTGGGAGTAGTATTTTTAAAGATGTATTCTGAAACAGTAAGATCACTGAATATATTCCATAACAGACTGGTTACAACCCACCATTTGCATTTTAGTAATTTCTTAATTTCAAAAATCTATGATAGAGATCTCAGGGAACAGACGTGGGCGAAATTAGCGC
>NZ_JAHCMB010000064.1 GCF_019904155.1 Paenibacillus sinensis | reverse complement strand
TTATGGAAATAGCCGAGGAAGTGTATCGTATATCCGAGCGGTATCGTTTCATGATGTGAACAAGGATGGATTGAAGGATATTATTGTGATTGCAGAGTACATAACAGGAGCAGGTCCCGAAGGAGCAATTCCAAGGCCAATCTGCAGCATATATTTTCAGAAGGACAAAAAATTCATTTCTGATTCCTTAATTGACGAGAGAATTAATGAATCGCATAAAAATGAAACGATCGAAATGGTGTTAGATTTCTTGAAAAGCGACCATAATCCCGATTATAGCGGATTAATT
>NZ_JAHCMB010000129.1 GCF_019904155.1 Paenibacillus sinensis | reverse complement strand
ACAAGTCGAGCAGGGACGAAAGTCGGGCTTAGTGATCCGGTGGTACCGCATGGAAGGGCCATCGCTCAACGGATAAAAGCTACCCTGGGGATAACAGGCTTATCTCCCCCAAGAGTCCACATCGACGGGGAGGTTTGGCACCTCGATGTCGGCTCATCGCATCCTGGGGCTGAAGTAGGTCCCAAGGGTTGGGCTGTTCGCCCATTAAAGCGGTACGCGAGCTGGGTTCAGAACGTCGTGAGACAGTTCGGTCCCTATCTGTCGTGGGCGCAGGAAATTTGAGAGG
>NZ_JAHCMB010000184.1 GCF_019904155.1 Paenibacillus sinensis | reverse complement strand
TGAATTCGGCGTAGCCGAGAATCCGGAGGCAAAAAGTAATTGAAGCCATATGCGAGTGTACGGTTAAATCCCGTACTACCAAATTTCGATATAATTATATAGTGGTGTAAAGAGTGGACCGTGCGAAACTGACTTTCATTCGGGCCACCCAATAAGTTGAATCGGAAAGGATGAGTAAGTTGACTGAGGAACTAGTCTTAGATGAGTCTAAAATCACAGAACTTACAATCATTGAACCGCAATATGACAGTTTGAGAATGGGCAACCCTTCAGAAATACAAGTGAA
>NZ_JAHCMB010000008.1 GCF_019904155.1 Paenibacillus sinensis | reverse complement strand
CGATAGATATTACTCCGCTCAGGTCGGCAATTACTTTCGGCGCCGTTGTATCCACTGTGGTGCCATTTCCCAGCTGACCGTTGGTGTTCGTTCCCCACGACCAGACCGTGCCGTCGCTCTTCAACGCCAGATTATGTCCGCTGCCCATTGCGATCGAAGTGATGTTGCTCAATCCTGCTACCTGAGTTGATGTTGCAGTGCTGCTCCATGCCCATACCGTGCCGTCGCTCTTCAGCGCCAGATTCTGCCCCGACCCTGCCGCGATCGCCACGATACCGCT
>NZ_JAHCMB010000215.1 GCF_019904155.1 Paenibacillus sinensis | reverse complement strand
CCACAGCCTGGCGCTGAAGAGTGACGGCAGTGTATGGGCATGGGGTTACAACGGCAGCGGTCAGTTGGGAGACGGAACGACTGTGCAGCGAAACATCCCGGTAGCCGTGAAAGCAAACACAGCGCCGCAAGTTACGGTGACGGCACCAGCGGGAACACAGGCAAGCCCGGCGGCGGTGAATATTACGAAGCCGACCATTGGCTGGAGCCAGGTGGACGCGGAAGCGACAACCTTTACCGGGTACCAGGTGCAAGTGCTGGATGAGTCGGGCGGCGTGGT
>NZ_JAHCMB010000093.1 GCF_019904155.1 Paenibacillus sinensis | reverse complement strand
GCTTTAACAAGAGATTCTTCTGCTTTTATTAAACTGGCTGCTTTCCCAGCCTTACCTAGACCACCTAGTGGCCCAATGAAAACAGCTGATGGATCAGTCAATGTTTGAAAATCCGAACTTAGTTTAAGCCAATTTTGAAGTACTCCTCTCGCCCATCCCATAGTTCCAGGTGTATTTTCTTCATAATGGTATCCAGTAGCCATATTGAATAAATACTTAAAATAGTTATTATCTTCATTATTAGGAACCCAAAACTTTTGTGCTTCTTGTCCTAAAA
>NZ_JAHCMB010000145.1 GCF_019904155.1 Paenibacillus sinensis | reverse complement strand
GTAGCCGTATCGGAAGGTGCGGCTGGATCACCTCCTTTCTATGGAGAATCGTTTCCCGTAGCGGAAACATTCAAAAAATTCGGCCAAGCGTATGCTTCCGAAGCAGCTTTGCTCCGCAAAGCTTTTAGCTCACTCGTTGGTCAGTTTTGAGAGTTCAAGCTCTCAAAGTCGGAAAGGCCTTGGTCTGGACGACCCTCCGAATTCTTCATCGGCACATTCCGTGATCGACCGAAGAATTCAGAGATTGATCCTTGAAAACTGGATACCGAAACGAAAA
>NZ_JAHCMB010000016.1 GCF_019904155.1 Paenibacillus sinensis | reverse complement strand
TTTTATTTGCTATTCTATATTCAGATTCAGCAAAGAGAATAGGAGATAGGAGAAATGAATACAATACGGTTCACAAATGAAGCGAAGAATTGGAATGAAGCGTTCCCGATTGGAAACGGTTTCATAGGAGCGATGGTCTTCGGTGGTACAAGCATCGAGAGAATACAGGTTAACGAAGACTCATTGTGGTCAGGCGGTAATATGAATCGTATTAATCCGGATGCCAAAGAGTACATTCCCCAAATCAGAACCTTGCTTAAAGAGGATAAGATTGAG
>NZ_JAHCMB010000062.1 GCF_019904155.1 Paenibacillus sinensis | reverse complement strand
GGGGGATCGCCATGGCTTCCTCAATGATGGTCTCCACCGCCTCTGTGGCCCGCGCCAGCCCGGCCCAGACCAACATGGTGGCACCCTTCAACGGGCTCCGGTCCTCCGCCGCCTTCCCGGTCACCCGCAAGGCCTCCGACTTGTCGACTCTCCCCAGCAACGGCGGCAGGGTCCGCTGCATGCAGGTGTGGCCCCCGGAGGGCAAGAAGAAGTTCGAGACCCTTTCCTACCTCCCAGATCTCAGCGTTGAGGCCCTCGCCAAGGAGGTTGAGTAC
>NZ_JAHCMB010000196.1 GCF_019904155.1 Paenibacillus sinensis | reverse complement strand
GAAAGGCTCTTGGAGAGGTTGTACGCGAGTAACTCTCCGGTGGAACCATCCAGAATGGTGGATAGGTACGCCATCTCCGACCGGCCATACGGAAGGTAAGTGATGTCGGTGAGCAGCACAAGACCCGGAATTCCCTTCTTGAAATCGCGTTGGAGCTTATTGGGGACGACTCGATGTTCTTGAGTCGCATTGGCCATTTGCCGGTAAGGATTGGGTTTTCGGTGAGGACAAACGAGGTTTAGATTCCGCATGTGGCGGCGAATCCGTTTCCGGTT
>NZ_JAHCMB010000212.1 GCF_019904155.1 Paenibacillus sinensis | reverse complement strand
TAACTGATGATGAGAAAGAGTTATTTACTTTTATTGATACCACTAAAATTAGGCAAAAATTTGATATAAACGATTTATCTAATGATTTGAAAATGTCGAGTGAGACTGTATGCACCAATGGTGTTGGGGAAATTGATCTTGGTGACAGAGTAATTAAAGATCAAGAAACATATGAAAAGGCGGTTGTTGATCATGTCATTACACTAAAACGAGACACATTTATTTATGAAACGGGATTATCCTATCTGGCTTAACGAGGCTGTCCTAAAAG
>NZ_JAHCMB010000195.1 GCF_019904155.1 Paenibacillus sinensis | reverse complement strand
CAGGGACTCAAAAATTTGAGATTCCGCTGGAACGTATGCGAGCTGCTGTAGCAATCACTGAACAAGAATTGATTGAGAAAAGTAAGAGCGTTGTTGGTCGTGCCTTAATTGGAACCATAATTGTACCTGGATTAGGCACTATCGTGGGTGGAATGTCCGGCATTGGTACGAAAAAGAAAGACGGCAAAAAAAATCATTACTTGATTTTAAATTTTATTGATTCCAAGGGAGAACTTGCTGCTGTAACGTTTCAAGATCAAGTGAAATTT
>NZ_JAHCMB010000068.1 GCF_019904155.1 Paenibacillus sinensis | reverse complement strand
TACAGCAAACCTACTGGATAATAATTATCGACCTCAGAATTATAGCCTAAATAAAGCCTATATTTTTTGTTGTCAGTCATTTTAGAATAGTTTTCTGTATGGTGGATAACACCAGTTTCTTTATCTGTCCACTCGCTTTCGACAATCCAAATCTCATCGCCCACATCTAATTTTTTACCTTTAAGGGGTTTAATTACTTTTTCAATTTTCACATTTGAAAGTGTCAAATTGTCGTAAAGCCCTTCACCGAGGTCATAAGACACAGG
>NZ_JAHCMB010000071.1 GCF_019904155.1 Paenibacillus sinensis | reverse complement strand
AGTGAGATTAAGATGCTGGAAGGTAAAATGAAATGGAAAGTCGTTTATTTCCCATATTCGGTAAAAGAAATCTTCAGTACTAATGGTAAAGTACCTGTTCAAATCATCGCTGACGGGCATGAGTTTGAGCATACGCTGTTGCCGTCAAAAAATGGGCATTATTTTGTATATAATGAATTTATTCGAAGAGCAGTACATAAAGAGCTTGGTGACATACTCCATGTAATTCTAAAAAAAGTTGAGGAAAATCGTACTATTGTTGT
>NZ_JAHCMB010000084.1 GCF_019904155.1 Paenibacillus sinensis | reverse complement strand
GTACAGGCCTGGGGAAGCAACAGCACCGGTCAGCTTGGAGACGGAAGCTCGACCTCCGTGATCCGGACCACCAGAGCGGTGGTGCCGGGCTTAAGCGGAATAATATCGGTAAGCGGCAGCAACCAGCATACGCTGGCATTGGAGAATGACGGCAGTGTGTGGGCCTGGGGAGCTAATATGTATGGACAACTCGGAGATAACAGCACCACACAGCGGAGTACGCCGGTAGCGGTGAGTGGTCTGACGAGCGGCGTGATAGCGG
>NZ_JAHCMB010000089.1 GCF_019904155.1 Paenibacillus sinensis | reverse complement strand
TGTTTAATGCGGAAACTACTCTTTACAAAACAAAGGATGGCGGATTGACTTGGGAAAAAATTAGCGATTCATTATCTGGTGACTTACCTAGCGAATCAATTTCCGGCATGCTTTTCACTTCATCCGATAAAGGATGGATAACTGTAAATAGCCCGCGAGAAGGGGAAATTGGATTACATCGAACCGATAATGGCGGGAATAATTGGAAAAACCTTAATTTAACAGGTGAAGCCAATTCCACTTATACTGTCGAATTGCCGG
>NZ_JAHCMB010000209.1 GCF_019904155.1 Paenibacillus sinensis | reverse complement strand
GGTGCGGAAGTCTGGTCGCTGCCGTCCGGCCAGCCACATGAAGGGAATGTTCTCCCGCACGGCTTTGGCGATTTGACGAGACGAATAGATTCGCTGGGCGTAGGCATAGATAATGACTTTGGTAAGCATTTTAGGGTGGTAGCTGTCGCGGCCACCGCCGGGATAGGCAGCGTCAAAGATGGCGTCGTCGAGCCGATTCACGGCTGCGTTCACGACACGAACGAGGTGATGTTCTGGAATGTCTTCTTCCAGATCCATT
>NZ_JAHCMB010000085.1 GCF_019904155.1 Paenibacillus sinensis | reverse complement strand
TTGGGGTTTCGGGGAGGTATCCCGGAGCGAGAAATCTGCAGGAATTCTGGAGCAATTTGCGGGAGGGACGGGATAGCATCATTGAAATCCCCAAAGAGCGATGGGACTCCGGCCTGTACTTTGACGAAGATAAAACCAAATTCGGCAAGGCGTATTCCAAGTGGGGCGGATTCCTGGAAGGGGTCGATCAATTCGATCCGCTATTCTTCAATATTTCCCCCCGCGAAGCGGAACGAATGGACCCCCAGGAACGATTGT
>NZ_JAHCMB010000165.1 GCF_019904155.1 Paenibacillus sinensis | reverse complement strand
TCAGCGCCAGATTATGCCCGCTGCCCATTGCGATCGAAGTGATGTTGCTCAATCCCGATACCTGAGTTGATGTTGCAGTGCTGCTCCATGCCCATACCGTGCCGTCGCTCTTCAGTGCCAGATTCTGCCCCGACCCTGCCGCGATCGCCACGATACCACTCAGACCGCTAACCGCTACCGGTACATTCCCATAGCCTGAGCCCCAGACCCATACACTGCCGTCACCTTTCAGTGCCAAGCTGTGGCTTGTCCCTGC
>NZ_JAHCMB010000092.1 GCF_019904155.1 Paenibacillus sinensis | reverse complement strand
GCTTATAACAACTTTATACTTTTACTGACGCGGGGTGGAGCAGCCCGGTAGCTCGTCGGGCTCATAACCCGAAGGCCGCAGGTTCAAATCCTGCCCCCGCAATTATCCCCAAAAAGTGAAGATATGCTTTGTAGCGTATTCCGATTACTTTCCGGGGACCCCAGCAGTACTTAAACGTGGAACCGTGGTGTAGAGGCCTAACATGCCTGCCTGTCACGCAGGAGATCGCGGGTTCGAATCCCGTCGGTTCCGCCA
>NZ_JAHCMB010000107.1 GCF_019904155.1 Paenibacillus sinensis | reverse complement strand
TATTTTCCCTTTAAAATCACCAAGTGGATCTTTGGTTAATATAAATGGATTACCTACATTTAAAACGTCAACCTCCACAACATCACTTACTGGATTTCGAATATCTTCCCATATACGTTGCATCACGTAAGTCTTCCCGGTTCCCGGGGGCCCGTAAAGTAGTACATTCATATTACTTCCCAGAGACTCTATTGTCTCTAAAACAGAGGAGTTTCCAATAAGTCCCAAATTAGTTTGAAAATATAGAATCCCT
>NZ_JAHCMB010000142.1 GCF_019904155.1 Paenibacillus sinensis | reverse complement strand
GCAAGGAAGGCTTAGAGAGCGGTTATGAAATCCGCAAACGTCATTACCGAAGCCAAAACTGCGATGGCTGCCCGCTGAAGGAACGTTGTACAAAAGCGGCAGGAAATCGGGAAATGGTCGTCAGTTTGGAACGACTGCGGTATCAGAAACAGGCTCGGGAAATTCTGCGAAGTGAGGAAGGTTACGCCTTGGCCGTACGTCGAATGACGGAGCCCGAGAGTGTATTTGGACAACTGAAAAACAACCGGGGCTT
>NZ_JAHCMB010000146.1 GCF_019904155.1 Paenibacillus sinensis | reverse complement strand
CTTCGAGGTTGTTTCCCGTTGCATTTCGAGGACCTCGGAGACTTACTTTATGAAGTTTAAGTGGTGGGCCTTAGTGGACTCGAACCACCGACCTCACCCTTATCAGGGGTGCGCTCTAACCAGCTGAGCTAAAGGCCCTTATTGTTGCATATACTACCTTATAAATAAGGCGCGCTTGGCAGCGTCCTACTCTCCCAGGACCCTTCGGTCCAAGTACCATCGGCGCTGGAGGGCTTAACGGTCGTGTTCGGG
>NZ_JAHCMB010000111.1 GCF_019904155.1 Paenibacillus sinensis | reverse complement strand
GCCTGTTAGTGGCCCAGATACAACGTGAATTTTAGTACCTTCAATGTAAACTTTCGAATATTCAATGACACCTTCTTGATTTAATAAATTTAAAATTATTGACATCTCTTCGTCCGGGATTTGTTTGAAATAAAGAGCCTCACTTATAAGTTCGTCGAATCGCAGAATCGGCAAGTTGGCAGAGTCCCTCTTCACTTGTTTCATATGGCTATGACCAGAAAATTGTTTGTCTCGAGGATTCAAGTAATTTA
>NZ_JAHCMB010000002.1 GCF_019904155.1 Paenibacillus sinensis | reverse complement strand
TCCGGATGTTGCGTATACGTTATCTGTCCATATCCGCCGCCATCTTATGAATCGGAATCGCCAGCAGCCAAAACGCCCATATGATACCCACCTGCAAAAACGCCTGGCGGAAAAGTCCTGTGTTTAGCGCCGAAAACAGCACATACACTGACGCTCCCAGGCTCACCATCAAATGCAGGTATGCCAAGAAAACCCTCATATCGTCCCTTCCTCTCTGCCCTTTTTTCGTTTTTGGCAGTAGAAAACCA
>NZ_JAHCMB010000132.1 GCF_019904155.1 Paenibacillus sinensis | reverse complement strand
GGGTAACGTCATTTGAAATTCTTTTATGATTTCAAAGATGATTCTTTCGATAACCAAGGTATTCCTTAACCGAATGTGACTGGGAATCTGAGGAATAATTTGCTCAAGATCGTCGTTTCGAAACCATTTCATTTCATCCGCAGTCATATCTTCTAGTTTTTTAAAGGAAACCTTTACATCCGGGCTATCCTCTTTATAGAACAAATCAAAATGTAAATGAGGTTGTCGTACTAATTCTGTTCCTAA
>NZ_JAHCMB010000082.1 GCF_019904155.1 Paenibacillus sinensis | reverse complement strand
GGGGGTAGCGGAGAAATTCCAATCGAACTCGGAGATAGCTGGTTCTCCCCGAAATAGCTTTAGGGCTAGCCTCGGTGAATGGAGTGATGGAGGTAGAGCACTGATTGGGTGCGGGGCCCGCAAGGGTTACCAAGCTCAGTCAAACTCCGAATGCCATGAACTTCTTGCCGGGAGTCAGACAGTGAGTGCTAAGATCCATTGTCAAAAGGGAAACAGCCCAGACCATCAGCTAAGGTCCCCAAGTGT
>NZ_JAHCMB010000205.1 GCF_019904155.1 Paenibacillus sinensis | reverse complement strand
AATTCGGATTTTGGAATAGAAGGTGAGTTTTACTTTAATCCGATGGATTTTGAAAATGACGGTCAATCAATGGATTCATCAATTATCGATTACAATGAACCTCCAAGTTTCCAACCTACTCTCTGGTTGCATTGGTTTCCATCCACAGATCGAAATGAAATCATATGGAATGGAGGGGATTTTACTGAAGGTGCTGCGGAGTGGGTGGCTTATATCATTTTCAAAATACTTGCTCCTAAAGGTT
>NZ_JAHCMB010000047.1 GCF_019904155.1 Paenibacillus sinensis | reverse complement strand
TTCATCGTCTAGTGGTCTGTTGAGTCTAAAGGATTGAGTATGCTCCATATTTATGGACCCCCAACTTATATTTAATAAATACGGTATTTTTGCATTCTTCGATACAGTCAACACAATAGTAGTGAGAAGGAAGATGTCTAACAACCTATACGTCTATATACTCCTTAAGTTATTATAGCTTTTGTGCACGACAGGTAAGGATATGGAACTAATCCAGGTTCGGCAGCCTCGAAGTCGAATTAA
>NZ_JAHCMB010000224.1 GCF_019904155.1 Paenibacillus sinensis | reverse complement strand
ACTATGTTACGAATTCTCAATAGCCACGTTTTTGCGTATGCTCGCGGCCGGTGCCGCTGCGCCCTTGGTGTCAAGGTGGGTTGTGGATAACCCCCGAACGCCCTACTTTTTATCCCCAGCCGCTAAGAAAGGTTGCCGCGCTTCTGCGCGCCTTAAAGATTAAAAGCATGCTCCCCACGCCCACCCCTGCGTTTTGCGGCTCTGATTTTGGTGTTGACAGATGGGTTTGGATCGTGCTGCCGG
>NZ_JAHCMB010000023.1 GCF_019904155.1 Paenibacillus sinensis | reverse complement strand
TAATCAAACAATTTATCGTAGATCATTTCTCGTAAAATTTTTCCACCTCATTTAAACTAATCTCCGATCCAATATTAATCTCAAGCCATTCGTTGAGTTTATGGGCCGGAATTATGAATTTCTTACCGATACGAACCTTAGGAAAATCATCTTTATTAACAAGACGATAGATAGTATTTCTTCCAAGTGGCAGCAGATCTATCAAATCGGAAATCGTATAAAATTGTGCTTCTGTATTGTCTG
>NZ_JAHCMB010000094.1 GCF_019904155.1 Paenibacillus sinensis | reverse complement strand
TCCGGGTTTTCGTAGATGTTGCCAATAACTTTGTGATAACTCAATCCCATCAATAAATCGGGCAAAGCACCGCTAGTTCTATGAATTGCAAATCTTCCACTTGTAAACACAACACTTCCTATTACTTTTTTCATGCCGCTGAAGTGTCCAGACTCCGTATAACCTATCTCTTCAGATTCGATTATATCCCCCTCGTATATCTCCCGTCCGTTCAGGTCTTTAAGGCCGGTGTATTGCAT
>NZ_JAHCMB010000140.1 GCF_019904155.1 Paenibacillus sinensis | reverse complement strand
GATCTCAGCCTTGAAATGCTTTTTCTCCCATCTATGAAATCCGCATGTTCCAATGACCCGATCTTCAGTTCTAAGTGTTATTCCCCATCTGATCGCAAGTGAATTATTGAACTTGTCTTTCCAGTTCATTATTAATTTTTCCGCTTGTTTAATATCTGTAAAGCTATCTACATCATAAAATTCTGTTACTTCATCCTTCGAAAAATACTCAAATAAATCAGCCGCATCCTCAAGCCGT
>NZ_JAHCMB010000104.1 GCF_019904155.1 Paenibacillus sinensis | reverse complement strand
GATTACTGGCCATTGACGGCTCGGATTTGCAGATTGCTGCGAACCCTGCGGACACCAACACGTATTTTCAAAATCAACCCGGCACCAAAGGCTACAACCTTCTGCACTTGAACGCAGCCTATGACTTATGCAACCGGCTTTACGTGGATGCTATTGTTCAGCCGCGAAGGCAGTGGAACGAAGGAAGGGCTCTGGCCACGATGGTGGACCGTTCTCCCCTCCAGGGCAAAACTA
>NZ_JAHCMB010000158.1 GCF_019904155.1 Paenibacillus sinensis | reverse complement strand
GACGAGGTTGATAGGCTGGGGGTGGAAGTGCAGCAATGCATGGAGCTGACCAGTACTAATCGGTCGAGGGCTTATCCAAGACTACCCCACAAAGTGAAGAAGACGCTGACGAAGCCGATTCCGAATACTTTGCGGGGGCCCCGATAAGCATACCCCAAAAAGTGAAGCGGAGGCTTCGAAGAGTACACCGAGTACTTTTCGGGGACCCCGAGACACCGAGTAAGGGCTA
>NZ_JAHCMB010000074.1 GCF_019904155.1 Paenibacillus sinensis | reverse complement strand
CCTGTAACCACCATTTTGCGGTACTTTTTTTGAACAGGAAAATCCTCTGAAACCCTTGAACCGCCTAACTTCACGCCCTATCCTCCCCTCTCATTTTTCGCCTTTAGTGAGAGTACAATCAAGTCTAGTAAGAACCCGGCTCCCAATAGGTGATTAACTATTCACATCATAAGCTATCTACCCCTATTCGTCCCTGAAACTACGAACTCCGGTAGGTTCTGCTT
>NZ_JAHCMB010000067.1 GCF_019904155.1 Paenibacillus sinensis | reverse complement strand
TGGATCGACTTCACTCCTGCCTCGAAGCCCTGTGTTTATCCCCTGGGAACCATTTGGCCTCAAGCCTTAATACCGGCTCATCGGCAAAAATGTTCTTGTGATAAACACCGCCTCAAAGAAGCAGTGAAGTCGATCCAAGCCATGGCTTCGGTGGTGTGTTTAGCCCCGTTACATTTTCGGCGCAGAGTCACTCGACCAGTGAGCTATTACGCACTCTTTAAAT
>NZ_JAHCMB010000004.1 GCF_019904155.1 Paenibacillus sinensis | reverse complement strand
GTGCGTAATAGCTCACTGGTCGAGTGACTCTGCGCCGAAAATGTAACGGGGCTAAACACACCACCGAAGCTATGGCTTGGATCGACTTCACTGCTTCTTTGAGGCGGTGTTTATCACAAGAACATTTTTGCCGAAGAGCCGGTATTAAGGCTTGAGGCCAAATGGTTCCCAGGGGATAAACACAGGGCTTCGAGGCAGGAGTGAAGTCGATCCA
>NZ_JAHCMB010000189.1 GCF_019904155.1 Paenibacillus sinensis | reverse complement strand
TGAGCGAGCGAAGGAGAGAGCCGCAGCCCCCCTTATACAAGGGAGGACTGCGGGAAATCGTCTGCCGTATATCGGTCGGTCAGTCGATCACCTTGCTGCAATTTGGCGCGTCCTGGTCGTGCTTTACCGCGCATAGTCGATCCTAACTCTTGCAGCCAGCCAGGGCCTTTGACGGCCCTCACGGACGGGAATGCGGTCGTTGGAGTCACAACGC
>NZ_JAHCMB010000213.1 GCF_019904155.1 Paenibacillus sinensis | reverse complement strand
CATCGTCTCTTGAGCGCAAAAAATGTCTGCACACATGAACGGCAACCGTGAAGTTGACTTGGTAGGTGTGCCGTTTATTCATTCGGGAAATGACGACGTGCGAGGTCATCATTTCAGCGAAATTGTACAGGATCATTCTTGCGAAAATCTCTTGGACGATGAACGCTTGCTTCTTTGCGTGAAAATGAGTCAGACCGACGGTGTATTTTAA
>NZ_JAHCMB010000138.1 GCF_019904155.1 Paenibacillus sinensis | reverse complement strand
TAGCGGTGAGTGGTCTGACGAGCGGCGTGATAGCGGTCGCGGCAGGGACAAGCCACAGCTTGGCACTGAAAGGCGACGGCAGTGTATGGGTCTGGGGCTCAGGCTATGGGAATGTGCCGGTAACGGTCAGCGGTCTGAGCGGTATCGTGGCGATCGCGGCAGGGTCGGGGCAGAATCTGGCGCTGAAGAGCGACGGCACGGT